>NZ_BFAQ01000100.1 GCF_002933855.1 Vibrio penaeicida | reverse complement strand
TATTCAATACGGTCTTATTCTTTATATATTACGCACTGATATGGCTTTCGTAATGAGCTTATACTTAATTTCACTACGTGATTGTTTGACAAATTCAGATCGTAGATTTAGGAGCCAAATATGAACATTCATTTTTTCAGCAAGGTGTCCGCTTTACTTCTATTTAGCTCGTCAATACAAGCCTCCGGTCCTACAAGCGCCAATGTTATGGATTATGGTGCGATAGGCAATGGAATTGCGGACGACACTTCCGCATTTAATAACTGCCTAAGTAACAACCAAGTTTGCTGGGTAGAACCTGGGAAAGCTTTTAAGGTCGCTGATGTAAAAATGAACGAGGGTAACAGGCTAATCGGTTTTGGCAGCGTTCAATATGGAATGGTTAAATATCAAGGTACCTCTCCCTATGATGATGCATTAAGACCAGTATTAGTTGGCGGCAATGGTAACAGAACAGAACCCTCGGTTATTGACGCAAGCTACATCAGCGTAGGTGCAGGCATTGAAGGTATAACCATTGATTGTGGCAGCCACCAGATGAATGGGATATCAGGGGGCAGCAACCAGTTAACCATTCAAGACGTCACCATCGTGGGATGTAAAAGTGGGGTTGGTGGATCAGGTCAAAACACGAGCATAGACGATTACACAAGCAGCGCACATATAACCAACAGTACCTTCGGGGGTAACGAGATTGGGGTTGCAAACATTGTGGATTCATTTGTGGTAAACGCCGATTTCGCCAACAACTTGAATATCGGGTTGTACCTTGGGGCAGGCGCAAATGCGAATACCATTGTAAATTCTCGGTTTGAATGGAACGAAGGTCCCGGTATAAGTAGCTATGGCGGTACGGAACAAAATTCCATTTCGAACAGCTTCTTTGATCGTAACCAAGGAGCAGGAATCGAACTAATTGATGTGGAAAGCATGACCATCTCAAATAGTTCATTCAATCGAAATGGTAGTAACAATTACGCAGGAAGTGATGCTCAAATTGATCTGTACAATTCCAGCAATATCAGTTTCACAGGTAGCACCAGTTCCGTTGGGCAAGATGATGGCGGAACCGGTGTATTTACGCCTAAGTACATCATCGCTTATGGCGGTAATAACAAGAACATCTCCATTGCAGGAATGGCTACATCTGGAAAGTTCAGTAACTCCAATCCAAACGGTTCTTATACCGTTGCTCCTACCAAAGGGCAGGAACCTACAGAGGGATACAGTGTGGTGGGCGTGAACGATATCCCAGATACAAAACCTACCATCGGCGGTATTACTGCATACGCTGGTGGTGGACGTTCAAATGCCACACCTTTAACATCGACTGTCAATACCATTAGCACCGCAAGTGCGAACAATGCCTCGGTTAAATTGGCTAAATGTGTCATTGGTAGGCAACAAACAGTGGCTAACACCAGTAGCAAACCAGTTAAGGTATATGGAAGATCAAGCGATAAAATAAACGGCAACGCAGCCAATTCAGGTATTGTTCAAATTGAATACTCTATTGCGACCTACATTTGTGTAAGTAATAACAATTGGGCCCGAATGATGAGTAACGACTGAGTTAGGGTTTGAATGCAGTTAAGACTATGCACCAAGTGCCAACTTACTCGCTGGCACTTGGTGAATTTTTACAAACCATACTTGTCCGAACTATACAGCTTATCCACCCATTTCCATGATTTCTCGCACTTCGACCGAGCAACCAGGGTGATTAAAAATCGGACACGTCTTGGTGATTTCAACCGCTTCATCAAAGTTTTCCGCTTTCACAATAGAGTAACCAGAAACCAGTTCTTTAAACTCACTCGCAGCGATGTCGGTTACAAGGCCTGCAGAATCAACGCGTTTTCCGCCATAGTTAAGCGGGTCTCCCCCTTCGACTAACTGACCTTTTGCACCGAGGTTTTCCATCCAATCAGTCCATGCCTGCATAGCGGTTTCCATTTCTGCTGGTGTTGTATTTTGTGCCCACTCCGGATCCCCACCTACGTAAATCAACATGTAATTGCTCATTCTATTTCTCCTTGTTAAAAAACTTGTTGTTTGAACTAACTCATTATTGCTAGGGTCTGTTGA
>NZ_BFAQ01000099.1:797-1309 GCF_002933855.1 Vibrio penaeicida | reverse complement strand
GCAAAAATGCCAAGCGTTGTGAATCCCTCTTAAATTGCTTGTTATGTGTTTGAACTTAAAGGGATCTCCATTTCAACCAACCCTTTGACTTCAGATGTTCTAACGAAGCCCTTAGACTCATATAGGCTGATTGCTGGGTTTTCACTAAACACACGCAAAACTAACTTAGTGGATTGTCTTTTAAGCGCATGTCTAACAACTAGTTCGAGACACTTTGCCCCAATTCCTCTGCCCTGAAACTCAGGCAAAATTTGAAAGTCCCTCAAGAAGGTAGTATCGCCACTATAGCTAAAACGAAGAACACCAACACGAGCTTGGTCTAGATGGACTTCGTAATTATCTAATTCTTCCCAACTAGTTAGAAACTGCTTGTGATCCCAGATTATCCCGCGAGTTTGATAGTAACTTGCCATATTTGACTTGGTTAAAGATTCTGCGAATAAGGAGTCACTACCTACTTTTAGCTGTACTTCCATGCATTTTCCTCTGGTTACACATAACACCCGCTTAAG
>NZ_BFAQ01000099.1:440-710 GCF_002933855.1 Vibrio penaeicida | reverse complement strand
AACCAGACCACAAAACCCAAAACACCGAATCAGTCGAGAATTTAGAAGAGCAAACCGAAAACCAAATTTCAAAATTTGATGAATTGGGAGACTTTAGGAAACCTACAGCAGCTTGGCTTGTGAGGATTTTCCACCTTGATTCAGGTTAAGGAATCGAACATGTAAAGCACTGAAGCCAGCAACTTTCGAAAACCTTACAAACCTTGAATTATCAAAGCGCTATAACACCCGCTTAAGCTGCTGCCAACGCCATACAACGGCTACCGCATT
>NZ_BFAQ01000099.1:0-179 GCF_002933855.1 Vibrio penaeicida | reverse complement strand
CCAGACCACAAAACCTAAAACGCCAATTCAGTCGAGAATTCAGGAAATCGAGCCGAAGACCAAGCTTCAAAGTACGATAACCTCTATTAGCTCGGAGCTCTCAAAGCGGCTTGGTTTGCGAGGATTTTCTACATTGATACTGGTTGAGAAATGAGCTCAAAAACACTGAAGCCGGCAAC
>NZ_BFAQ01000098.1 GCF_002933855.1 Vibrio penaeicida | reverse complement strand
CTTGATATTTATACAGTTGTGCCTTTTATAAATATTGTGACGAATTCTATATTTTGCAAAAATATCTTCTACTGCCCACCTATTATTTATATTTATAGCTGCCATAAGAATCGGTTATAATCTCATTATAAAACAACAGGTTATTTTTATATTTTCAATAAATATCTTTACGATTCAATTAGACTTAGCATACCAAATAAATAGTCTTGACAATATCCATATTCTGCCCAAAATAGAGTGATGTTTTTAAGTATTTCGAAATTTTAATATATCGATCTTAGTATTGCCTTGAGCTTGTATGAAAGTATGATCTTATCTAATTCAGAAAATTTTACGCTGTGCCTTAAGCAAGACAAATCTGGTGAGCATTACGCAGAATACGACAATTTCGTATTGAGAAGTGTTTTCCAGCCAATTTTCAATGCTGGCAAAGAAGTGATGGGAGTGGAAGCTCTTGTTAGGATTTCTGATCAGAAAGGTGAAACCATTCGACCTGATTTATTCTTTCATACCAACACATTTTGTATCGAAACCCGCATTGATGTAGAAGCACTAAGCAGAGCAATACACATACTTAATTTTGCTCAATCCAAACACCGAAATAAACAACTCTTTTTAAATGCCCTGCCGGACCCTGAGCATAATCTTTTCCACGATTTGAGCCGCTCTGTATTAGTCAACAGACTCGACGAACTTAAGATCCGAACCAGACAAATTGTTATTGAATTTGTTGAACTTCAAGTTAACGACAATCAAATGTTATCTCGAGTTACTTCGCTGCTGACTCAAAATGGATTTGGCATTGCGGTAGACGATTACGGACAGCAAGCGTCTACAAAAGATAGAGTGAAGCTCATCAACCCTTCAATAGTAAAGATTGATAAAAGCCTAATGAATGACTTTATGGGTGGTATCGCTTCACCGTTACTTTCTGCGCTACGAGTTGCCACAGAAGTAGGTGCAAAGACCGTTATTGAAGGTATTGAATCGAAGGAACAATTCGAAAACATGGTCTCTTTGAACATCGACATGTTCCAAGGTTATCATTTAGCCCATCCAGAGCCTTTGTATTCCGTTAACTGAGTTAAAGCAAAATCCCCTCAAGAAGCAGTTTTGTGCCAAATACAAATAAGCAGACATAGCATACTTGATATATAAACTTTTCTGATACTCTGTTGAGCAACCAAACACCCGTATAGACACCTATCGGGGATAACGGCGCTAAAACAAATGCCGTCATTAAGTTTTCCTTTGAGAAACTTCCCAGCATTCCGTAAGGCACAAGTTTTAATCCGTTCAGAATTGCGAACAAGACCGCCATAGTACTTACAAGAACAACCTTATCTAGCTTTAACGGCAGTAAGTAAATGGTCGCAGGTCCACCACCCGAATGGATAGCGGTACTAGAGAACCCGCACAAACAACTCCAGATTATCCGCCATTTTGAATGCTTAAAAAACGCATGGTCACTGATGCCAAACCAATATAAACAGCAAAATAGAACGGATATCCCTCCTATCAACGCTTTGATCAAATGTATAGATAACAGATCCAAAAGCAGGCCAGCAACTACAATACCTATTATTGCCCAAGCCAGCATAGAGCGGATCACGGAGTAATTTGCAGTTCGGTAATGATGCTTTACAGCAAAGATATCCATAACGATCAGAATGGGCAGTAAAATGGCGGCAGCTTGAATGGGGGAAATCGTTAGTGACATCATAGGAACTGAAATGCTTCCAATGGCACCACCAAACCCACCTTTCCCTATTCCATAAATCAAAATTGCAGGGACGGCGACTAAATAAAAAAAAGGGTCGACTATCATCTATCTCTTGCTGCCCAGTGAAAACCGCGCCTCATCAACTCGTCGATTTGCGGGTATTCTAGCTCTCTTATTGTGTGACCTACAGAGCAATAAAATACTTTGCCTTGGTCCCAAAACCTACGCCAAGCAATGGGCATTTTAGTACCCTCTATCCAATGAAGGTGCTCCCCACTAAATTCAGTAGAAGCCAATACATCATTACTTGGATCTACCAACATGTAATATTGCTCGCCATACATCGTAAAGTCTGAGAGATTGTGCGTAATTCCATCTTTTGAGTCGTGAAAGCGGATTGGATAGTGGATGAAATCATCAGAAGGAATTGGATTGTCGGGCCAACCGGGTGGATGAGCAACAAACTGCCCACCAATGAGGAAGTGATAGGTTGGATGATCTCTAAATGCGTCTCCCATGTGACCGTGCCATCCAGCGATTCCGCACCCTCCGGCAATCGCAGCTAATAAACCTTGCTCTTCCTCTCTTGAAATATTTCCGAATTCTTCTTGGTGGCTGCTTCTAGCGCTCGACCAGATAGGAATGATTAAGTCGATATCCGAGGTCAATTCACGATCCAGTAACGGAGAGAACGAATCATACACAACCACTTCAAACCCTTCTTCTTTCAAAAGGTTCGTTGCCCAAGTACAAAATGCTTCGGGAGTATGCCCCTCCCATCCACCTACAAACAATGCTGCTTTCTTCATTATTTTGTCTCCTTTTTGTTTCGTTGTTTGCGATACTTCGCCATTCCTGCCATGTCTTGCTCACCATAGCCAGCTTGGCTTGCCAAACATAATTGTTGATGGTTGATCGACATTTGAGGAACGTCCAAATCGGCTTCATTGGCTAATTCGATAGCCAGCCTCATGTCTTTCTTTGCAAGATCGAGAGCAAACGTCACAACATCGTCCGTTCCTAAATAAAGAGGTGTACGGAAGCGCATCATAGGTGAGCCAGCTGCGCTAAGATTAAGAAGTTCAAGCAACGCTTCATGCTTGACGTTTAACGGTTCAGCGAGTGAAAGTATTTCCGCAATGATTTGGTTTTGGCTGTGAATAACACTGTTGATCAGCAATTTGGCAATGTGTCCAAGTGTAGGACCTCCCATAAGCAAAGTTTGCTTCCCCATCAAATCAAAACAAGCTTGTAGCGTACTGTTTCTTAACTCGTTCGCACCTAACATGAAAACCAAATCACCATTCTCAGCGGCATCTAAACTGCCTGACACTGGCGCATCAATGTATTGCACTCCATTTTCAGACGCTAAAAGGTGTAATCGTTTTGAGGTGGGTTTGCCGATGGTACTCATTTCAATCCAATAACGAGAACGCATGGAGCTAGAAAGGACGCTGTCTTTATTTGTTAAGTACACACTTTCTACTGCTTTATCATCCGAAAGTATGGAGAAAACCATGTCACAGTGGCGACCGATTTCCGCCGGACTCTTAGCTATTTGGACAGAACCAAAACGCGCTCGTAAATCCAAACAAGTTTGAACAGTTCGGTTATAAACCATCAACGAAATACCATTGGCAGCAAGATTTGAAGCCATAATCCGCCCCATTTTGCCTAACCCAATAAATCCAACCCTCATGTGAGTATTCCTTTAATTTGGCACAATAAGCCATGCACACCGTTTTCGAAGTGTGACTAGCTATTTTTAAGACATAATTAGCTTAGAGCGCTAGCGAGCGATCCAAAGATATGAGTAGAGTTATTGACCGGTAATCGCAGTGACTAGTGCGTTTTCCGAGACTTCCTCTGAAGTAAATGTTTTGACCAATTTTCCTTCATACATTGCGAGTATTTGGTCACTAACGCCAAGTACTTCAGGCATTTCAGATGAGATCACAAGCACGGCCAAGCCTGAACGTGCTAACTCTCTAATAAGGCTATGAATTTCTGATTTTGAACCTACATCAATACCGCGTGTAGGTTCATCTAAAATGAGTACCTTCGGCTGAATAGAAAGCCATTTCCCTATAACTACTTTTTGTTGATTACCGCCACTCAGATTGCCTACGGGATAAGAACCATCAGGTGATTTTATCGATAACTGCTGTGCGTAATCATCGTATATTTTCCCTTCCTTTCCCTGAAGTAACCATCCAAGCACAGAAAGCCTATCTACTTGAGCGATCGTCATGTTATCGCGACAACTCATTTCAAGAACAAGCCCTTGTTCTTTCCTATTTTCAGGAACCAGAGCGATCCCCGTATCAACGGCTACTTTACTATCAGAAATAATGGTTCGCTCGCCATTGAATGTAATGTAGCCACTTTCTGGATTTCTTAATCCAAACAACGTTTCTGCGATTTCAGTTCGTCCCGCTCCAACCAAACCGTACATACCCACAACCGTTCCCTTTTTTAACTCGAAACTGATGTTTTCGTAATAAGGTTTCAGGGTTAACTCATTCACTTCAAGAACGGTCTCTCCACCTAATTGAGGGTCAATACAACCACTTTTATCTAGCTCCCGACCAATCATCAACGCCGTTACGTCTTGCTCGTTTGTTTTGGCCGTTTCTAGCGTTCCACGGTATTCACCATCCCGAAGTACGGTGAGCCTATCGGACAGTGTAAAAATCTCATCCATCCGATGCGATATGTACGCGATCCCTACTCCTGATTTTTTAAGTTCGTTGATCATGTCGAACAACACGACTTTTTCGTAGTCCGTTAACGACGCTGTAGGTTCATCAAAAATGACTATTTTGGGGGTGAACACCAACGCCCTTGCAATCTCAACCATGTACTTCTTTGCAATGGTAAGATCCGCTACTTTGTCGCTCGCTTTAAAATCACAATTTAGTCGAGACAATATTTCTGAACTTCTTCGATTCAGCGTTTTACTGTCGACAAAACCAAGCCCGAAGCGCGGTAACATTCCTAAGAAAATGTTTTCCGCCACAGTAAGATCTTCGACAAGCGAAAGCTCTTGGTGAATCATTAAAATGCCCTGATTTCTCGCATCCATTGGGGTTTTAAGGAGAACAGGGTTTCCATCAATCAATACTTCCCCGTGTTCTGCCTGATAAATCCCAGAAAGGACTTTCATCAACGTCGATTTACCTGCACCATTTTCCCCGAGTAACGCATGCACTTCTCCCGAGCGAATATCAAAGCTAACATCATTTAATGCCACGACACTCGGAAACTCTTTACGTACTCCCTTTAGCTCTAAGGTCGGTGTATTAGGTTGCGTTTTTTCAGATGCTAATGCGGCCGATGTTGTTGCGTCTTCTTCTATTAACGTACTCATGCCGTTACCCCTTTACTGCCAGATTGATTCACCTTCTTGTCAATAAACAAAACCAAAATCAAAATTGAGCCCATAATGACTAACACATAAAATGCAGGTACTTGGAGTAAGTTCAATCCATTACGTAATATACCGATTGCAAGTACACCGCCGAGTGTCCCAATAATACTCCCTGCACCGCCTGTTAACCTTGTGCCCCCTAAAACAACAGCAGTGATTGTCCATAATTCAAAATCTCGCCCAAGGTTTGGGGTAGCAGCCCCCATTTGAGTGGATAACGTCACACCTGCAAATGCAGCAAAGAAGCCAACCAACACAAAATTAGTAACCATGTGAGGGCCGACTCTAATCCCCGAATCAATTGAAGACTTTCTATTCCCTCCAACGGCGTATACATTGCGACCATGAACAGTATATTTAAGTACGATATGCATAATTAGAGTGGCGACTAAAAACAACAGAGCCAACGTGGGGAACCCGAAAACATCACTACTGCCAAAATCAGAATACGCAAAGTCGAGTGCATAAAAAGACTGCTCTTGCGTGTATACAAACACAAGCCCACGTACACCAATCATTGCCCCTAAAGTCACAATGAAAGCATCGACGCCGGTTTTCCACACCAAAACACCATTTAAAAAACCTAACAAAGCACCAGCACATAGAGCAGCAATTACAGCAAATGGAATTCCAATGCTTCCTTGTAAATCGACGGCTAAACTCGCCGAAAGTGCAACCACCGCACCAACAGAAAGGTCAATATTTCCGTTGATCATCACGTAAGTCATACCTAACGCAATGAAACCGATCGTCGAGGTTTGGATCAGAATGTTTTGAAAGTTAGTCACATCAAAGAAGTGTTCAGACGCAAAGCTGAATACGAATATCGAAACAAGTACAAAAATCCAAATAGGCTGTGCGGTTAAGAATGTTTTTAGCTGATTCATGCTTCCCTCTTTTCACTTAGTATTTGGTAAACAAGCTTCCGCGCTTAGAGCCCACGTCGAGCCAAACCGCTAAAATGATCACAGCCCAAGTCACGAGCCACTGAGCGTAATATGGATAACCCATCAACAGTAAACCATTTTGGATGAAGCCCAGCATCAATACCCCAATAACCGTTTTCACAATACTTCCAGACCCGCCGAGCAAGCTCGTACCACCCAATATGATGCCCGCTAAAACAAGCAACTCATACCCTTGACCAACGTTGTTCTGCGAGCCCATCACTCTTGACCCTAAGATGAGCGCAGCAACGCCAGTAGAAAGCGCTGAAAGAATGTAAGTGGTAAAAACTAATTTGCTTCGGCGAATTCCTGAGTAGGTTGTCGCGAGGGGATTTCCACCCAACGAAAATACTTTTCTTCCGTAAGACGTTTTCTTTAACAGGAGCTCATACACAATCGCTAAAACCGCAAAGATGATGATTGGAACCGCAATTGGTCCTATGAACCCTCTCCCAAAAAATGCAAACCACGTATCTTCTTGGTTAGCTATATCGACATTTTGCCCGCCGGTATACACCAAAATAATGCCTTGAATTGCCGAAAGCATACCTAGCGTTACGATAAGAGAATTAAGCCTGAGATATCCAATGAGAAAACCGTTTATTGCACCAATAAGTAACGTAAAAACAAACATGAATAGAATGGCTTGCGATGGGCCAACCTTGTCATGTAAATCGACGACGAGAACCGTAGAAAAAGACAGAAGTGAACCCACTGAAAGATCGAGGTTTCCACCAATGACAACAATAGTGACGCCCAGAGCAATCGTTCCTATGATGGACGCTTGGCGAATCACCGTCATAAAATTATCGGTACTTAAAAAACGTTCAGAAAATACAGAGAAAACCACGATGGATAGAAGGAAAGCCACACTGATTCCGTGCTTAGCCATCAGCTTACTCAACGAATGTTGCGATAAGGGCTCACCAACGGATGCCTGTTTTTTACTTTCGTTATTTTTCTTATAGGTTTGTGCTGGTGGAGAGTCCATTGTCATACCGCTACCTTAGAAATGAAATTGATACGGTCCTAATAGATACTTTAAGAACTAAAATACAAACACATTAACCATTAAGTTCTTAAAGTGTAGTCCTCAAGATTCGCTTAACACTATCTTGATTTACCTACATAAGTTTTCAAAATGAGACCGTGGAAAATCTGTGGCTTATCGAAACGCATCACCTTTCGCGATCAATAAGCCACATCCATTACCATCTACCTTTTATAGTTTCTATTTGTTATATAGCTTCTATTTTCACAATTAGAAAACTGGTTTGGTAAATTGAGACATGTTGTCTTGGGTGATTTTTGGCGTATCAAAGTAGTTCTGCTTAGGCACCTCTTCACCATTTGCTACCGAAATAGCCGTCGCTAGTGCGTTTTTTGCGTCATCGACAGGAGATTGATATACCGACCCCCAATATTCGCCGCGTCCCATAGCCTCATAACCGACAGCAAAGTTGGTGGCACCAATAAATGCAATCCCTTTGCGGTTAGCGGCCTTAGCAGCATTTAGCGCACCGACTCCCATGTTATCGTCGCCAGAATAAACGCCGTCGATATTGTCGTATTTGGTTAAGAAGTTTTCCATAACACGCTGGGATTTTTCTCTATTCCAATCACCAGGTTGAGTTTCCATAATCACAACTCCAGGGCACGCCTCAGCCAATCGATCCTCAAAACCTGATTGTCTCTCGATTGCAGTGGTATAACCGGGTTGCCCTGAAATCTGCACGATTTTGCCTTTACCATCTAATGCATCACACATCATTTCCGCAGAATAAGCACCTTGAACAATATTGTTTGGACCAGAAAATGAAGCAATAAATTGCTGACCTTCTTCAGCGACATTTGAGTTAGTCACAACAACGGGAATACCGGCTTTTTTTGCTTTTCGGATGACAGGAACAACGGCTTTACCATTGGTCGGCCATATGATGATCACGTCCACTTTTTGCTGTATGAGATCCTGCATTTGGGCGATTTGACGAGCGACATCACCACCCGCATCCAGTACGACCGTCTTTACATTGCTCGTATTCGCGGCGGCTTCTTTAAACGCTTTTTCATAAGTGGTTTGGTAAGAATCGACCCCAACATTATTTTGGGTAATACCAATAACAAGATCTTTTGCAGTAACACCAAAAGCTGCTGATGCAGCCATTGAGGCTAATAGCGTTATTTTTACCGTTTTCATTGTTAACTACTCCTTGTTCACGTTATTGAGTGCCCTCTACCGTATACAACCCTTTAACTCGGTCCTCAGGCACTTTCTTCATCTTTTCGTTTTATTGCATCACCATACCGCCATCAATCATGATCAGCTGTCCAGTCATGTAATCTGAATCCGGACTTGCTAAAAATGCAGCAGTACCCAGCACATCTTCTGGATAGGAATATCTGCCCAGTAAGATCATGTCTTCAGCAAGCTTATCCATTGATTCACCAGGTTTTTCGAATTTACCTATCGCCACCAGATCCTTGTCTAACTGCTCCCATAATTCGGTTCTCACTACACCCGGACCATAGCCATTTACGGTAATGTTGTGCTGAACGAGTGCTTTAGCGCCACCATTAATCATGGCAAGAACTGCGTGCTTACTGCACGAATATGGAACAACATCATCAAAAGCCATACGAGACACAATTGAGCCGACATTAATAATTTTGTAGGGTTCTTTCTGTGGTCCTTGCTTAATCATTTGGCGAGCTGCTTCCTGCATTCCCATCAGACAGCCAAGCCCGTTAACAGTCATGATTTGATGCCAGTTTTCTTCTGTAATATCCATGAACATAAGCGGCTTGTTGATGCCTGCATTGTTAAGCATCACGTTTATCGAACCAAAAGCCTTAACCGTCGCTTCTACACCAGCAGCGATATCTTCTCTTTTCGTGACATCCATCTTTACTGCAATCGCCTCTCCACCAGCGGCTTTTATTCTTGTCACTACTTCTTCGCAACCATCGATGTTTAGGTCAGCAACACAGATTTTGGCACCTTGCGCTGCATAATTTTCAGCAATAGCCGCGCCCATGCCTCTGGCAGCACCTGTGATCAAAACATGCTTTCCTTTGAGTCTGTTTATATCCACAATTCATCTCCTTTCTGTGTCAACTCAACTTTAATCTTAGTCATACCAAAAGCTCTGGCTTCTTACTTCACACAAACCTTCAAATTTATTTTCTTAACCGACATTGCAAACGTTTGCATTACTTTTGAAAATTTTTTTACTTAGAAAGTTACAAACAGAATAGCTATTTACATATTTTTTACATCCCCTTTTTTGACTCAAATATAAGAATACTAATTCTTCATTTGTTTAATACATCAAAATAAACTTTTATTTTCAGTTAGATAATTACTATTTACTTTGTAAATATTAATGATTAAAAAATACTCAAAATGGCTAATTGATCACATTGTATCGTTCATCATACTCAAGTTATGTTATCAGTATGTG
>NZ_BFAQ01000097.1 GCF_002933855.1 Vibrio penaeicida | reverse complement strand
ACGCCATAGTCTCTTGTTATATTTTTGTGCTCAACTATCTCCGTAGCCATATTGCTTAGATAGCTCTCTATAATTCGTAGCATCACCAAAGAAGAAGCGTTGTACTCGGATTGAATCTAAGTAGTCTTTTTCTTTTGTGACATTACCTACAATCTTCCCGGCACTCCATGAACCAAGAGCAGAGCTGTCTGCAACTAAGTCATAGTGATGTTCTCGAACATACTTTTTCCACTTTGGATACTTTTCGACTATACACAAACAACCATGAGCTAAATCATCATAAACGATATCAATAACTTCAGTTGGATGAAGTTCACCATAATCTCGTTCTTTCATTAACTCTAAGTAATTTGGATATTTCTTGAAAATTGCGCCTTCAAACGACCAAAGTTCATTCAAGTGGTGTTTAGCTAGCGCACTTTTAAAGACATTTTTCTCCTTGCTAAACTGTTTAACAAACCGAGTTGTAGCATGTAATGGGAGAAAATCTAAATCTCGCACAATGTTCCCTTCTGAGGAAGATAAAATTTGCCCCCATGAAAACTCAGAATGGCGCAGCCTTGTCGATAAATGCTTGGCTTCGGCAGCATCGCGAATATGAGGTTGTATTACCGACATCATCTTATAAATTCTGCGGTATGCAGATGAAGCTAATAGAATAATTTTTCTCGGCTCATCTTCTTCAAAATACGTAAGCATCTGCTTAATTAATTTTTCAATTAATGATTCTGGTGTACTACTTTCTCGTTCAAACAACCAGCATGGTATGTAAGGTAGAGCTACCTGATTTTTGTCTAGTTCAATCAGAAATTCAAGTAGATACATATAGTAGTTAGCGTTAAATTCCCTATAGTAATCAGGCATCAGTTTACTAAACACTTTATATGCGCCCATCTGTTCTAGGTTACTAGCTATAACAGAATTCAATACTTTCACTGATTTAACACTTTGTGGCATGAAGTAATGAACATCAATGATCTCATCAAGTGAGGCTGCTGCTAGTTCCCGATCATATACATCATGATCAAATTGCATTTTTTGGAAATTCTGCCTGATCTGATTTGTTTTCTCAGTGAATCTTCGTTCTATAATTTCTAGAAACTCATTGGCTCTAGACTGGTTGAACTCAACTTCAAATGCTTTGTCAATTGAACGTAATACTCGCCTTTTATAAAAAAACCAGATATTCACAGGAGAGAGTATTTTTCTGAGCAAATGAAAATCACGTGAGAGATTTTTAATTTTCATTGTCACTATTGGGTTTTCAAGATCTTCCTCTCGATCGAAGATCTCTAGCTTAATGCCATCACACAATACGATTATTGATGCATTAATTTCTGGATGAATCGCATATTCAGTAGCTTGACTAAGCTCAGAATAACCAAAGTGGTCTCCCTTTAGGGGTCTCTTCGCTTCAATTATCCAGAAATTCTCTTGCCATAGAGTAAAACTGTAATCTATGTATTTGTGTGTTTTTCCTAGAAATCGAATATGTTTCTCTCGATCAACCGAACTAAATTGACCTTTCTGGTAACCTAAAATTCTAACGATCGGGTCGATCACCTCAGCTCTGATATCTGCCTCAGTATAATTTTCAACATCGAGTTTTTCTATTCGAGCTAGTTCTTCTTGTTGCCTAGATTCCAACTCTGGAAGTTCCTTATGAAGTAATAAAGCTTCCTTTACATTAAACTCTCTATCTATCAACATGTTTTAGTAACACCCAATTTTCCTAAAAATATTATGCTTTCTATACGGCGCTAAACCGCTTTTCACATAGATATAATGCGGTCTTTCGTTTAAGTCTTCAACTGAAAATCAATAGCTTAGTGAGCGAGGAAAAAATTAGAATGCATTGTGAGGCATAATTTCTGGATGTGCTGAGTTCGGATAATTTTTGGTAGGGCAAATGCACATTAACAGGGTGTGTATGAATAAAAAGTCTAACGCGAAAAGCGGCATGTTTAAGCTAGAGGATTAACTAGCCCTTAC
>NZ_BFAQ01000096.1 GCF_002933855.1 Vibrio penaeicida | reverse complement strand
AAATTTGTTTTGGGGAAAGAATTTTTGAAGCTTTTCCCTCGTTTTTTACACTCTATTTCATGGGGATTTTTAACACGTTTTTGCACACAAATGAGTTAGTGGTGTTAATAATTTAGCTACAACTGAATTAGCTCAGTTTTCCCTGAGACTCATGATTCATTGAGGTCTAGTAACCCAAATGCTATAGGCTATTCACACAACCTAAACACGTGATAAATTTAAATCCAATACCCGTGTTTTTAAACGCAGAATCCCTATTTTTCAATAGATAATTTTTAACGTGGTCAACGTGATTAAGCTGGCTCACTTAAAGCCATATAAGCAACGAAGATCGTAAAGGCTAACATCACGACTGAAAATACAAGAGTTGCTAGTAACTTAGCAAAGATAACAGCATTTCTAGTATCTAAGCCTTGTTTGAGTTTATCAATTTCCTTTAGCTGAGAAGAAATCGATTCATTCTTTTTTGGAGTATCAAGCTCTTCACGAAGCCTTTTGAATAGGTCGGTGTATTCTTTTATTGTCGCACTAAGGGTTGAAAACTGTCCAAGTAGATTGAAGCAAACAACCACAACTAGAAAAGCGACCATTACCAAGTAAGAGATATTCTTCACGAATTGAAGACTAGCTATCTCTGTCGTAGCCTGCATTTGAGACGTAGCAAACCAGACACCTAATGGTATAGCGAAAGTCTTAGTCGCAACTTCGTCAAAAACCTTATTAAGTCGATCTGTATATTCAGTAGCTTTCTCCCGATATTCTTTTCTTACTTTATCAAAAGAGTAATTACGAACATATCGCTCATAGCTTACAAGTAGCTTACTGGTAAATGCGTTGAAGTGCGTTACTAGATGATTAAGGCGTGATTTTATTTCTAAATCACTCAGCAAGTTAAACAAAGACTCACGAACTAGACTATTCATTGCCTCTTTATGCTGATCTTTTCCTAAAAGCTCATCAAGATAAGTAGTATCGATTTCCACACTTAACGCATCTGGTTTAATGCTCAGATGCATATCAAGTGGCTGACCACACAAAATCGTATATGTGTTCCCTTTACTTGTATGAGAAGCATCTTTTACAAGATTGCAAACACGAGATATATTCAAATAGGTTTTAAATTCTCTATTTGAACTATTTTTATCTAGTATCTCGTTGTTATCCGTGACATATACAGCTTCTACAGGATTCAGTAGATAATCAGTATACGAGGTTAAGTCATTCAAAGTTGAACAAATGAAAAACTTACTGTGTTGCTCTGACTGCTTCGATAGTTCAATTTTTGCTTCATTAAAGAAATCAAAGTGCTTCTTTTCAAAGTCATCATGAATGGTAATACTTAGCTCGTGCTGACCATCTTGATATAGTTTGAACGCAGCCGAACATAAGCCCTCGGAGTTTAACTCCTTGAGCTTAGTAACAACATCTTCGTTAAACTCTACGAAGCCATGTACTTCATTATGGTCAACAGTGACTTCTGTCATTGTCTCTCGTATCGACTTGTAAAGTTTTAACGTATTAATATTCATAGTTAATCATTTTGTTCTTCACGCTGAAGCTCAAGAATACTCTGCTTCAGAGAATGTGGAATCTCATCAAAGGTCAATTGCCCGTTATTGTAAGTAACTGTCTTTCCTAATAATTCATTATCAAAGCTGATAGCAACACCTTTACCTCTACCACTCAAACGAACATATCGTTTCAACTCAGTTGGACTAATGGCTAACTGCTCACTCAATTGATACTCATCACCTCTAGCAACATCTAAAAATTCTTTAGTAGAACCTGGGAATACAGCATTTGCTACATGAGTTAGCAACACTTCTTTACCCAATTTTTGCTGCTCTTGAATAAAGCTATGAGCTGTATCTAGTTTTGACTGCATGGCATCATTATCTAGTTTTAAACCTGTGGAGTAAGACTTAATCGCATTCTTCAATGCTGTCGTTTCACGCAACGCAGCTTGTTTATCTCGTTGACAGCCGATGAACGATTCAAAGTAGTCACGCATTTCAACTGAGCGACCAGTTTTAAACTTAATATAACGAGTGCTAAAGCCATTCTGCCAATCAGAGATATTGATCGAAGCGCCCAAATGTAACCGATTAAGATCGATAATAGTTGAAGAACTTAAATCTAGTTTTTCACTAGCATTAATGCCGTCTATACGATTGAGAACAGTAACAGCTAGCAACGTACTACCTTTATATTCATACACGTAAAAAGCAAGAATTCCGCCTTTTACCGTTTGTAGTTTCGGATCCTCTATTATGGCAGCGAAGCTAGTCGCCATCGCTTTGGTTGCCTCAACAAATGTTGCTTTCTTTTCATGCAGTTTTTTAAGATGTTGTTCGAATGCAGGCTCTATTGTTGCATCACCATTAACGCCAAACTCACCAATATTCAACGTAGATTGAGAAAATAGCTCGATTAACTGTTCTGTCAGTTTCTCGCCTAATCCAGCAGTCGAGTTCTCAACATCACGCAAGTTCTTAACTACCATTTCACCATCATTTTCACGTGTAACTTCATGAAGAATCACATTTTTAATCGACATACCTGAGCCTATAAAATTCAAACTGAGGCGAATAGTACCGTAACTAAGTGTTCATGAAGAAGAACTTTGTTCAAGGAAACCAGTTTAGTTCTCACTAACATAAATTATTACGCACGAAGCATTACGTTACATCTAAAATATTTGATTACAATCATCTTTTATGTCGCGATTCAATGAGAAATCAGTTGGTCGAAACACACAAAGGGGCATTTCTGTGTTAGCAATCTTGTTAGTTTAGTGATATTTGGTTAGCTCTCCCAAGTATAGGAAACTCCAACACTTATTTTCTGTTCCTTTGGTTTAATTTCCAATATCCGATATGACAAATAACCCACTAAAATTATCATTCTTTCCTCTTGAAAGTCTTTCTTAGTGTCTACATAATGGTTATGCGCAATGTTGCATATTTTTAAAAAGGGAATTTTCAATGAACGATTGGGATTACGTGAATTTTAGCGAAGATCATGAAATGAATTATCATTTAGGGCTAGTTGGTAAATCGAAATCTGAATACAACAGAAAATACCTAAGAGATAACACTCAACGGACAGCAAAGAACAAGTTAGACAAAACACGCATTACACACTCCGAGTTTAAGCCCTTTGTTGCAGCAGATAAGCCGTATTTGCATGATCCAGCTTAACGCGAAATGTAGATAAAACGTCTCCCGTGAGGAGGCGTTCTTAGTTACGACATAGGACCAATTGCTAAGCATTTTGGTTTTACTGGTTTATATCCTCCTATGAAAACCGTTTTTAGTTTTAGCTCATTTCGAGGCATTTTTAATGCTACTAGCAGGATTAACTAGCCCTTAC
>NZ_BFAQ01000095.1 GCF_002933855.1 Vibrio penaeicida | reverse complement strand
ATTGGTGTTGGATGTTTCGCCACCATCAATAACTGTTGTTGTGTTTGCCTCAGGCAGAACAGTTGCAGTTTCTTCGGATTGTGTTGAGTTATTACTTTGATCCAATGTAATAGTGCTGTTTGCAGGAATTGTATTCGTATCAGATTCTGCATTACAACCGACTAAGATGATCATTGCTAAAGGTATGAATAGTTTAAGCATGCCTATAAAAATTCCTCGTAAATCTATTTTTGACTGTTATATGAATTATGGAAATTAATTATTCAAGTTAATTGAATAACAAGTCAGTCAATTCGGAGTTACATAATCTACAGGTGAAAAATAAGTAAAATATAAACAGATGTTTGAAGTTTTAATAACGGGTTTTGATTTGATGCTTCATTCCCTCTTGTTAAAAGTTGTGTAAGTAAGTGTGTAAATTTGTAAGGTTTGTGAAATGCTATCATTTGATTTATAAATATGTCAAAGATGTGTTTATAAAACATACCGTTTAGTATTTATAAAAAACCTTATAAAATAAGTGGTTAGATATTTCTTTATTTGCCGTATTTTTAATAGGTAAGTTATTTATTGCTTTTAAAACAATAGTATATAAATTTTTTTAACTTATTTTATATCATGTATGAAGTGGGTGGTATTGAGGTTTATTTAGTGTTTTCAGCGATTGTGGTTATCTTGTGATTATATTGAAATTATGTTTTATATATGTTTAATGACCGTTTATGCTTCAATTTTTAGAGCTAATTTTTATTATTTATGAGCTTTAAAGTTAAGTAATATTAAGAAAGTGCTGTAAGTGTGAATTTACAGTTTATTGTTTTATATATTCTTAAATAACTAAGAAATAACCAGCCCTGAGTGAGACAGAACCGGTTATGTGTATTACCAATTATGTGGGCAATAAAGGCAATTTTGCATATTCGCATCTTGAAAGATGGCATAATGCTTTCGAGAACCTGCCATATCGACATCCTTTAAGTTTGCACCATAAAATTTTGTCTCTTGAAGATTTGTATTCCTCATGTTTGACTTTAAAAAGTCCGTTTTTGTCGCCCATACCATTTCTAAATTTGCGGCTTCCAAAATAGCACCATGAAATGTTGCCTTGGAAACACGGGCAAACTCTAGGTTGGCCCCTGTAAGATCCGCACCGTTGAAAGAAGCAACTTGTGCAAACATCGCCCAGCCTT
>NZ_BFAQ01000094.1 GCF_002933855.1 Vibrio penaeicida | reverse complement strand
CGGCAAACGCTAAGATAATCCACGATGTTAAACACTATTTTCTTGACGACGTTATCGGTGACTGCAATGCACAATGCTTGCTTAGGCAGGTATCAAAACAATTAAGTCGTGTGGGCTATTCTCATACATGGCACCTCTTCCCTGTGACGTCGATTGAAGTACTGTCTTCTCTTTCAGGCAGAGAGAACAGCGTCGCGGATGTTCACCGAAACAACGAAGCCTTTCGGAGCAAAGTGATCAACACCATTAAAAATGGTCAGCATATTATTGATCTAACAGTATTAGCCAAAATTGATGACTCTTGGGTTGGGCAGTTACAAGGAGCATTGAAGACGATCGAAGAAAATGCACAACGAAATGGCACCTCACCTATTGTTCGGATCTATGTTGGATTGGGTGGTTTGGCGACGGGATGGCCTGATTACGTTATCGACATTGTAAAACGCAAGCTCCTCGGTCAAGGTTTTATTTCTGAATCGGGGATCCCTGAAACACAGTGGAATACTCACTTTCAAGGGATCTTGGCTAAATTGGTGTCTCGTTTGACAGGTAATACCAACATGCAGGTATACATTAGTGGGGGAAGGAAAAGCTTTTTTGTACCGCAGGAAGGGCTCTTTGATCTCACTTGGAACCACAGCAAAATTGTGGCCGTTGATGGGATAGAAGCCATTACCGGAGGGCATAATTTATGGGAGGAGTATTTCGCGGAAACACCAGTCATCGATACCTCTGTTAAGATCCAGGGTACGGCTGCGTATTTTACGCACAAAGTGGTTGACAAAATGTGGCGTACAGGGGACTTCAGACACATGTTGAAATGGCAGCATGGGACTATTGCCCAAGCCGAGACGGTACCATTCGTTGAGCAGTTGCTTCCTCTGCCTCCCGTCATTTCTGGTGACATTGATGTGTTGATTTTGGACCAAGGAAACCCGGTGACGGTTGACAGTGCGGATCGATTCGATATGAAAACGGGTGTGCGAGCCATGATATCTGCGGCTCAGCAAGAAGTTTTCCTATCGCAGCAATCTCTCATTAACCCATTCAGTCAAAGCGCGTTTGGCGCATTGTTAAGAGATATCGATGAAGAACTGGCCTATGTGTTAGCTAAGAAGTCGATAGAGGGCGTAGCGGTCAATGTGATTCTATCGAATCCCGTTGCCCCCTTTGACACTACATCTAATGCCTCCAATACTGACATTATAAAGGCCCTTTGGTCAGCGGCAACAGATTCAGGCGTTACAAACGATGCTGACAGTCGACAAAAATTTTGCTCCCACTTCAAGCTAGGAAACCTCAGGATCGACAGTCAAAGCGAAACGTATCCAAACACAAACTATTCGTTTGCGAACCACTCCAAGGCGATAATGATTGATAAAAAACTCTTTTCAATCGGGTCGCATAATGTTTATGAACAAAGACCGGCTTCGTTGATCGAAATGATGTATGTCATCGCCAGTGAAGCTGAGGCTGAGAAATACTACCGGAATTACTGGTCTCCATTAATCGCTAACTCACAAAGAACTTTTGTGAGTAAAGAGCAATGTGTGCAAACCATAAGTTCTTAACATATTGAAGAACTCTGAGACAGGCATATAAAAAAGCCAGCAGAGACTCTGCTGGCTTTAAAGGAGGTGCTTTGTTTAGTTATCACTCGCACTAGTCATTGTAGGAAACACAGGACGCGTAGCTTTTCATTCTTACTGAGTGGGATATGGTAAGGTTGTTCACCAAATCCACAGAGTAAAACTTGCTGTCTTTAGCAGAGTGGTCCGTCCAATATTCGTAATATCCAGGCCAGCCGTAGTTTGCTGTTAGGTCGCCTAAGTGATAAACCAAGCTGTAAAGCTCATATCGGTTGGGTCTTTTCCAATTGGTGCGTCCCATGAATTTTAAATATCCAAGTTCGTCACAGTATCGGTCAAGTTGACCATCTTTGCCATAGTTTGAGCTTTGTGGATCATTTTCCCAACCCCATCCATCGTAACGAAAGCGAGCATATTCGCCATCAATACGAGTTTCTTGGTAAGTTGCCCCATAAGTTCTGCCGAAATTACTGGCGGAATCCTCCAGTTTGTAACCAAGTTGCTTCATCACCTCAATACTGGGTGTCGCCGTGAATAACTTGTTATTGGCTTCACCTGAATCGCCTTCGATGACTTTAAGGCAATAGCCTGCTGCGTTGTACATATCGGTATCATTCACCTGTCCTCCGCATGGAAGAAGACCAGTGGTGACGGTTATGGATATACTCTC
>NZ_BFAQ01000093.1:606-2500 GCF_002933855.1 Vibrio penaeicida | reverse complement strand
GGAGACCATATATGTGAGCAACGCTACCTCGATACTTAACCATACCACCGTAAACACAAAACCCAACGATTAGCACCGAAAATGCCAAGCGTTGGGAATCACTCTTAAATGCTTTGTTAGGGCTACGATACCCAGCAATTACTTTCTAGTCGTGATAAAGCTTTCTTGAGATACTTTTCTTTAATTGAAGCTTTATGGTCATTCCATTGATAGATGAATAACTTGATTGAGTCGAAGTCATTTGGACTATAACCCTCATGTTTAACAACCCAGTGAACCGTAGATAACACTTCCATACTTAGTGGTGTTTCATATCCGCGTATCAGTTTCTCAACTTTACAAATAGCCTCATCACTTTCTGGATGGTTAGATAAATATTCTTCCGCTGCATCGAGTGAGTTATTAATGATAGAGATCCTTGATTTGGCAACACGGTCTCCAAAACCACTAATAAAATGTCCATCTATATGGCTCAACACATGGTTCAAATTATCGGCATACGGTCCAAAATTGTGAGCTTCATACTTCAGTTTAAGGTCAACCCCCGCTTCCTGGAGGAAGTATGCTAATTTCTGAGCTTCCAATTTAGTACACTCATAACCTTTAGAAGAATAAATACCCAATAGCTTAAGTAATAATGCTCGACCTTTGGTCATATTCGGTACTTTAGTATTAATTACAATATCTTTAGCATCCGGACTACCAAGTGGCTCATAGATATTAATAGAAACATCTTGAATACTACCGAGCTTATCAATAATCATCGATTTTACCGTTGACCACTCCAATCCACCCAGACCTGCGCCTAATGGTGGAATTGCAATAGACTTAATACCATATTCTTGTATTTTAATTGCTAAATCATCTAAGCCGGATTCAATATACTCATACTTTGACTTACCTTTCCAATGATCTTTAGTAGGAAAGTTAATAATAATTTTACGGTTAAACATGTCACCTTGCTCAGTGACAAACATCTTTCCTATTTTAACCTCTTTACGGTCACAAGCTGATTTATACTGTTTAAAGTTATCCAAAAATGCCTTTTTAAACTGTAAAGCAAGACCTTTCCCCATAACACCAACACAATTTACGGTATTCACTATTGCTTCAGAGTCATCAATTATTATATTTCCAGTTCTGTAACTAATCATAACCCCTCCGCTAAAAATACCAACCAAGCTTAATTTCTACATTTGGTTTGTGTGCAAGATGTTGAATCAAGCTTTCAACACGATCTTTCATAGTCTGATTATAGACCCCAATGGTTTCTATGAGTTCCCAATCTAGTCTGGAGTGAACAAGGAACTCGGACTGCCTTAAGCGACTACCATCTACGAAGTTGTTCCAGTATTTCGCATTGACAACATTCCAAGGCACTTCTGAAAGTTCAGTGAGGTCGTTATAGTAATCTGTCAGCGCCATAATTCCATGACCATCAGTAAATACAAACAACTTTCCAGCCCCATCAACCGTTTGAGCAGTTGTTTTAAAGAAAACAACTTCGCGCATATCGACACCAGGGATGTTTCCTCTATGCACCGCATAAAGCATTGGGGAAAGACTATTAAAGTAAAAAGGCACATAGTCATGGATCACACCACCAGGATCAACTGGGACTTCAAAGCTCTCCCTATGCCCTTGGACACTCTCATATGCTGAGCTTTGGTAAGCAATCGAACTCGAATCAACACCATTCTTACAAATTATCCCTCCTGAACTAATCAAACTTGAGAGATTGGAAATGTGCGTAAAATGATAAATCGGTGTTGGTAACGGAACTTGTGCCACTGAACTTTCCTTAAAAACTAGAATTTCGCAATTATACGGGACCAAACACTTAGACGCTATAGTCACATGCTGACAAGTAGCCCTAACGCCAGCTTAAACCGCA
>NZ_BFAQ01000093.1:0-573 GCF_002933855.1 Vibrio penaeicida | reverse complement strand
GAAGCTTTTGTTATGTTTACCATTTTTTCCAAGCTCACCCATACCAAAGAATTGAGGTGCTCATAAAAAGTGAGGACTTAAACCCATCTGCTCAGATTTAAGTTGCTAAAGAACAACATCGGAAAATGCTCACAATCTAACTGCCAGACCTTCTTGATATTGGCGAAATGGCAACACTTAAGCTCAAAGGCAAACCTAGACCAAAGACATATTGCATGAAAATAAACGATTTAGGACTGAACCCTTATGACGCAAAAACTCACGCACAACATACGCTTGTTATATGCATCGAAACTATTCTTTGTCATATTCTATGAAGTCCCAAGGGATTTCTTTCTTGAATAACTCTATTGCTCGCTCCATACGTTCAAGTGGAACATTTTCTTGAAAGATGGTTACGGTTCTAGTTCTTTCCGTATCATCTCGAAAAATTTCAACTAAGAGTTTATCACCTTCGTATAGCTCGACACCTATCCCATCTCTTGGATTGACATCACTAGCGAAAATTACCTTTTCTTTTTTAGATGACATGAAGGGATTCCATTCAATCTTTGACACATAACGCCCAATTAA
>NZ_BFAQ01000092.1:817-1288 GCF_002933855.1 Vibrio penaeicida | reverse complement strand
GAAGCTTTTGTTAGGCATTACTTAAGTAGCGGGTTCACCAGCTCAAAAGACGATTCAGGAATAATATCTCCCGAAATCGCACCAAGTATAGCTAACTGAAACCTTTCGGCATACTCCTGTAACTCTTCATCATCAATTGACTCCACTTTCCAACTGACACGAGAATCAAAGTGGGAACTGACATGAACCAAGACTCCATTCTGAATATAAAGCAGTGCATATACTAGATTTCTATCTACACTGGTGCTTTCTTTAACAAGTACTCCTACTTCTATAAGTGCTCTATGAAGAGTCCAAAATTTTTGAACGTCCCACTCACCATACTCAGATAGGCGTCCATAAAATGTATGCTCCCAGTCTGGGCTACCATCACCTGGGACATTTTTTAAAATTTCATCAACAGAGTGGTTGCTCATGTGTAACCTCTACCTTCCATCGGAAATTGTGAACTTATGCCTAACGCCAGCTTAA
>NZ_BFAQ01000092.1:0-706 GCF_002933855.1 Vibrio penaeicida | reverse complement strand
GAAGCTTTTGTTAGGCATTTTCTGCTACTTCCTCTATTGAAGGATGAGTTATAGGCGGTAAAAAAGTTTCTGATAACAGCTCTTGCCCAACAAATACACACTTACACCATATTACGACCATGATTAGAGCAAACCAAAGCCCTCCCACGATATTCGAGGTAAATTTGTCATCATCATCAGCTTTTTCAGGCGACAATAGATCGATTAACACAGCGCGCCCACAAAACATAAGATAGAAAATCAGAGAACTATATAGGACTAAGTCATTAGCACTAACAAATAGCTCATGATCTAACTCTCTTGGTGGGCTTAAGTAAATCACAACCATTGTTAGAAAGTTTGTCACAGCCGCTAAAACGATTGATAAAAAAGTGGCACCAAGGCTATGACGGCTACTAAGGTATCTAGTCAATATCGCAAAACAAACCGTCAAAGATACATAGAAAGAAATGATGACTAGTGTGTTGCTAATGTTGACTCCCAAAACAGTCTCTAGAGTACCGAAATCTGTTTCTCTATTTATTGTACGGCTATCTGGGTATTGCAACCATGCCATATATAAAGCTAAACCAGCAATGATTGCACCAAACAATGCCGATAGTGAGGATATTGGAGTGGTCGTAATTTCCTTCTTTACACCCGATAACATACTTTTTTATCTTTCCTAATGTTATTTGATTAACTGAACTGACGCCTAACGCCAGCT
>NZ_BFAQ01000091.1 GCF_002933855.1 Vibrio penaeicida | reverse complement strand
CTTTAAAACATTACTTCTGTTGAGTAAATTATCAGCTACTTACAGTTTGCGCTTAATATGGCATTAGAAAAAAATTGGCGAAAATCATAAGCTTGGCATACACTTTTGTTTGTGGGGTCTTCAACTACCTTAAAGGTCCCACAAAGTGCTTTGGCGCTACAGTTTTTGTAGCTATTGTTTAACACAGCTTTGAGGGAAGTTTTATGGCGCTCACAAAGGCCGATTTGGCTGAGAACCTGTTTGAAAAGCTCGGATACAGTAAACGGGATGCCAAGGAAACGGTTGAAGTGTTTTTCGAGGAAGTTCGAAAAGCCCTAGAAAGTGGCGAACAGGTAAAACTGTCAGGCTTCGGGAATTTCGATCTTCGCGATAAAAATCAGAGACCAGGTCGTAACCCTAAAACGGGCGAAGACATTCCAATTACTGCTCGACGTGTTGTTACGTTCCGACCAGGTCAAAAATTAAAAGCCCGGGTCGAAAACATCAAGGTTGAAAAGTAGCCTAAGCAAATTGACCACATTCGCTTGTGGTCATTTTGATTTATGGTGGTTTTAAACGTATTCGTTTTGCTGCGTGGGAAACTCAACTGCTTGAAGCTGCTTGACTTAAGGTATAAATCTTAAGTCTGGCAGCTTCTTGGTTTCTAACTTAACGATTTGTTAATTTTTCGCCGCTAAGCTCTTCTAATACTCCAATTAACGGACCTTAAGCAGCCTGAGGCGCAATATAAGGTTGCCAAGCGTTTTGATACAAGGTTTTGGCTTTTGATCTTAACTGTTTTATGTTTTGAATTTCAATATCATTCATTTCCCTTGATTCAATCGCAGCTGTACGTTCAATAAACTGAATCTTCTGATAGATTTTATGCTCTGCACCACTCTTTACTTCGGCAATATCACTTAAATGCAACTGTACCTCCGCTATGAGCTTAGTACCGGGCAATTCCAGCAAGACATTAAGATCTCTATAACCAGATGGTGTAGGGGACTTGAAGCGATTCTTCACTTTCAGAATTTTTGCGTTTTTATGAAGCATTTCGTAGGCAGCAACCAAACTTGGGATGTCTTTAGCAACTAAGGTTGCTCGCGCTAAATCGGTAATCCTTGATACGTTTCCCTCTAACTCTTTTTCAATTTTGTCTTTTGCTCTAGATTCACTCTTAACACCTGCGAAGTAGGGGGTCGTTCCGCTCAACATGCCGGCTGTTTTACAAAGATTCTCCAATTCAAATTGCGCTTGATGAGCTTTGGAATACAACACATCAAAGTCTGAATAAGGTTGAATGGGTTTAGCGTTAGTCGATGGAATGCTATACAGACCGCTCAAGCTACGTCGAAATACGTTGGCATTTGGCTGGTTTTGAGAAGTGCCAGAAGAGCGTGCAGAGTCGGAGTTATACGTTGGAGAGCTTACGGCAGCAAAAGGTGCTTTACTCAGAAGCAATAGCATCAAAGCCGTAGTTTTCAGAAACAGGTTCATTCATACTCCTAGTTTAAGCGCAGTAAATTGTGTACAAAAAGGGTACTGAACGCGTTAAGAAGTTGAAACGTCTGCATTTGGCAGATATAGATTAGATAGGGATGAAAAGGTTAAGTTCCAACCCCTAGTGGTATATTTAGTCGATTAATGTGAGGTTGTGCGCATTTTTTGTGCGATCTAGCTGAGCGCAGAAATCCGTCAACGATTTCGTATCTGATATTCTTACTTTATGCCCAGAAAAACGATCAAAAAGTTCGCTATGGTAAGCATAAGAGTTAGCCGTTTCCCTCTGGTAATATGAGCTTGCCCAAAGCTTTTGACGTTCAAGATCGGAAATGTGTAGCTCATTTCTATAACGTTTATCCAATTGATTCAGACAGGTTAGCAAAGGCATATCAAGAAATATGACTTGTGTGCTCTTTACCATAAGCTTTGAAAGCGATTGCCCGAATACTCCTTCTGCGACCCAGTTACCTGAAGTGTTTAGATGTTGAAGCTCATTAGAAAGAAACTGCAATTTTTCGGTAATAGAATGCTGTTCGTCATGCCATGCCAATTCATCAAGCTCTATGTGCTTTTGACCGGTGATAGACGAAATTTTTATTGCCAATGCAGACTTTCCCGCGCCTATATTGCCAAATATAAGTGTGCGATTAGCCATGTTTAAACCTGACGATTGTATTTGTAGTTTTATGCGGCACAAATTACGGCGATTCATGCATTAAATCCATGACAGATACTAAGGTTTAATGCAAAACTTCATGAAAGTGTGATATTCACCCAATTTGAGTGGCTAGCGTTGGTGGGGAGTGAAACAAATAATTAGCACTTTAGTTCCAATTATCTAGTATCACTTTCTTTGCCAATCAGCATCATCTCTTTCCGTTTAAGAGACGATCCTATATTCTCTACAAAAGTGTATTAGCTTGAGGAATGGTAATGCAAGACCAAGAAATTTGGCATCAGAAATGGGCGTCTAACCAGATAGGGTTTCACTTAACCGATGTAAACCCCGTTTTAATTGAACATTGGAAATTACTCGAACCTAGCCGTGAAAAGAAGGTGTTTGTCCCCTTATGTGGAAAGTCTGAAGATCTTGTTTGGTTAGCCAAATTCCACGAAGATGTTCAAGGTGTAGAGCTCAGTGATATTGCTGTTAGAGCCTTTTTTGCTGAGCAGTTTTATACACCCACGGTCACGACAGTTTCTGGTCAGCATGAACTTTATCAATTTGATGAGCTAAGTATTTACGCGGGCGATTATTTTACAGCGCCGATACAACCTGTTGATTTAGTTTATGATCGCGCTGCATTGATCGCTTTGCCTAAAGAAATGCGACGTGACTATGTAGAAAGACTGAAATCGCTACTGCTTCCGGGGGGCAAAATTCTTTTGGTGTCGTTGGATTATGATCAAAAAGAAATGACGGGTCCTCCATTTAGCGTTTCTGCTACCGAGATACATGAATTGTTTTCTGGGTTTAAAATTACCCACGTATCCCGTGACGACGCTGACGAAAGTCACCCAAGAATTCAAAAGGGATTGACTCGATTTGCAGAAGAGGTTTGGGTGATAGAGTCGGAAGCATAGAGTGAGTCGACTTCGCGCAAATTCAAATTAAGAGAAAGCCAGCATAATGAAGTGACCCCATAAAGTTGGACATTTCTGTTAAGCGGCTTGTAAGGCCTGATTTCGATATTCCGTCGGAGTCAGGCCTTCTAGTTTCACCTTGATGCGTTTCGTATTGTAGTACTCTATGTATTCTTCAATATGTGCGATTAAGTCATCGGCATCTTCAAAGTGCTGGTTATGGTACATTTCTGTTTTCAACACGGCAAAGAAGTTCTCTGCTACTGCGTTATCCAAGCAGTTTCCTTTTCGTGACATACTTTGAGTTAATCCCCGCTCAGCGAGAGTTTTCTGATATTTCCTATGCCTATATTGC
>NZ_BFAQ01000090.1 GCF_002933855.1 Vibrio penaeicida | reverse complement strand
AATGAAGCACTTAGCTTGCATTTGATGAACAACATCTTATCCAACAAAACCTACTGTAACCAGACCACAAAACCCAAAACGCAGATTCAGTCGAGAATTTAGGGGAGCGAACCGAAAACCAAGCTTCAAAATTCTGTGAGCATGACTGGTTTGGAAACTCGCAGCAACTTGGTTTGCACCGATTTCACCACCTTGATTCTGGTTGAGAAATCGAATTCAAAAGTACGGAAGTTGGCTATTAACCCTTGAGTTTTCAAAGCGCTATAACGCCGCATTAAGTGGTGAACAACGCGACCACCCCGCCTTAAACCTTGCCACATTCAGCACTAAAGCCGACCTAAGCTGAAGTTGCCAAGCGTTGAGAATCCGTCTTAAATGCTTTGTTAGTTGTTTTTTTGCATGCGCTCCAGAATGTAGTCTTGCAGAGCTAAACCTTTCAATTTTTGTTTACAGCCATTTACTCGAACCCAAGTATCACCAGAAGAATTGAAAAACAAACCAATGGTGTTTGATTTGGGAACATTTACTTCAAAAACATATCCATTCTCTGCATTAATTACTGAGTGAAATCTAACAGTAATTTTTGTTGGGTCTATCGCTGGCTGAATCGTACCAATTTTAGCGTTAACAACTTTGTTTATTTCATCCTTTTGCGCCGTTGATAGATGTAAACTTTTTACTTTACCGTCGTCGCAAATACCCCAGAAAATACTACCACCCGAGCCGTTGAGGAAAGCAACCACATATTCGTCAACCAAGTTCTGGATAGATTTTGCAGGATTACGTCCTTTTACTTCTTTAAACTCATGGGTCAAATCTTCTTCTAGAGAACAAACCTCACCCTCAACAAATCTATGTTGAACGTTCTGTTCAACTATTTCCAATTCATCAGGCAGAGACTCAAAAAACTTTCTAAGTTTTTTAATGCTCCCCGAACTCATGCGGACAGACTGAGACATTTTATTTATAGAACCACAACTCGCGATCAACGAATCGAGTTGATCAAGTGCTCTAGTTTTACCAACAAGTTGACCCCAAGTTTCAATTTGTCTATTCCGTTGAGGACCACTTTGCAAACCGCCGGGATAATACCTATCGTTGATTACGTCAAACGCAACATCTAAGTCCCAGTTCTTATTAATGATCACAATTGCTTCCTATTACTCTGAAGTTGGGTAAAACAACTAACGCCGCATTAAGGTGA
>NZ_BFAQ01000089.1 GCF_002933855.1 Vibrio penaeicida | reverse complement strand
TTTTTCACATGGGTAAACTGGTCGTTGTCCACCGTATGATGTTCATCGTTGTGAATGTGAGTGGTGCTGTCGTTTTGCACATCCCGCTCTAAATCCTTCTGAGCATGCAGGTAGACTTTCTCGTTCTCGGCTTGGTCCTCAAAACTCAATTCATTGAAGCCGTCGCCTTGATGGGTTTCACTGCGGATAACGGTTTTGGTTTTGTTATCCGGCAAGGTATAAGGCGGAATATTGGTGGCGTGATAGGTGCGCCCAGTAATAATCGGCTGGTCAGGGTCACCATTTAAGAACGACACAATCACCTCATGCCCAATACGCGGTATCGCCATCATGCCGTATTGGCTGCCCGCCCATCCCTGAGAGACACGAACCCAGCACGAACTCAGCTCATCGCTGTTGGAATACCTATCCCACGGGAAATGGACTTTCACGCGCCCATGCTCATCACAGAAGATTTCTTCCCCTTCCGGTCCCACCACCGTCGCCATCATCGGACCATCGACTTGCGGCTTCGGGGTTGGCGTTGCGCGCCACTGGTGCTGAGCGGGAATGACTGTAAACGTGTTGCCATAAGTGGTGGCCCCGCTGCCGCCTTCCTCTTCCAAGGCTTGAGGCTGCTTGCCAGTGTGGGTTGCACTCACCACCAGCCAAGTGCGGTTACAACTCTCATCTAAATGGTCAGATAAGGTAAACTTGGTGCCCGCTTGCAGAGCAGGGTGGTTGCTTTGCCCTGTGGCAATGTGGGCAGTGCGGCGAAGGTAATCCAATCGATATTGACTGAACGCCCCGCCACTGTCGTCGTCTTTGTAGCGAGCAGGGGCATCGTAATGCTCATAGCCATCGCGTTGATGGCTCATCTCCTCGCCAAGCTGCTCTTGTTTAAAGGCGTAGGTGGGCTTCTTAAAGCTGTATTCTTGAAACTGAACGCTGGACACATCGGAGCGCACTCGCTCGGTAAGCCCAAAAACATAAGGGGTATCCATGGTGCCGCCGGCTAGCGCGTTATAAGGCACCGGAAACGGGTAGGTGTCGTAAGCTTGGGTGTCATCACAAAACACAATCGTGTGTTTGCTCGTCTGATGAACAAAGCGATAGACCAAGCCCTCTTCGGCGGCGAGGCGGTGCATAAAGTCCAAATCGGTTTCCCGATACTGAACACAAAACTCTCGGGGCAAGCAGGACCGTTTCAGGGAAAAGGCATAATCGTTGATGCCCATTTCCTGAAACAGCACAGACAGAATCTCAGGCACCGTTAAATCTTGAAAGATGCGACTGTTCTGACGCAAAGACAACCGTTCAATGGCGGGCACTAACGTCAGCGAATAAAAAGTGTGTTGATGCCCGGTGTCGCCTTTTGAAAAGGCACGGACAATGCCGTGAACACG
>NZ_BFAQ01000088.1 GCF_002933855.1 Vibrio penaeicida | reverse complement strand
CCATAGTTACTATGCATGGTGAAGTCATTGCAACCTCCAAAAAAATGCGTTTTACGCATTTAAATATAAATTGCGTAATGCGCAAATTGCAAGTTTTTTTTATTCCTGTGATGCGCAGACGACAAAAAGCCCACAAAATTCGTGGGCTTAAGGATCAATAATTATTTGAAATGCTCTAATCAGAAATACGCTGAGGACCAGAATACTCTCCCAATTACGCGAATACACTCGCTTTGCTGGTTATCATAGTTCTCATCTGGATATTCGCTAAAGTTGTAACTTCTGAGTCTCACTCCATTTCCCGGCAACCGATAAAGTAACTTAACTCTAATCATTCCGTTATGATTGATAGCGTACATTTTCCCATCTTGTATCATTTTGGAAGATGTATCTATGCCAATAATAGAATCTTCGGGTAGAGCAGGCTCCATGCTATTGCCATGAATTTTAATGCAAGCTATATGGCTAGGCTCTATACCTAAGTTGTTTAATGTAGGTTTGCTCAGCTTAATTTTGCAGCCTTCAGCATCATCTAAATACAAGCTGTCACATTGAGGTGAGATTTCTTGGATATCAATGAAAGGGACTTCTACTTCATTGGCACTTAGTAAAATTCCTTTGTTTCCAATATTTCTAGAATTAACAGTATCTGATCTACTATCATTTTGATTCGAAACGCTGTCTATCTCTGCCATGTTGTACAAACGTGAGATTGTTAACCCAAAATAATCTGCAATAGATTTGAGCTTGTCTTCACTTATCCCTTGTAGCCCACGCTCAAATCTAGAAAGATTCCCACCATCATAGCCTTCAATGTTATCAGCGAGTTCGGGAAGTGTCATATTTTGAGACATGCGTAATTGACGGACTATATTTCCGACACCGCTTGGTTTTTTTTCTTTTGTCATGACTTCTATCTTGATGCAATTTGCGAGTAACGCAAGGCGTTGAACGCAATATTTGTTGACAATCAATTGCGCCATGCGCAATATTTAAGTTGTATTACTCTAAGTCGGAGAGTATGAGATGACTGAACTACGTAAACTAAGAACGGACAAAAACATGACTTTGGAATCCGTTGCTACTTCATTAGAAATAGACCTTTCTACACTTTCTAGGATAGAGCGCGGCATCCAATTACCAAATCGCACTACTGCTTCAAAGCTTTCAAGGTATTATTCAATCTCTGTTGGTGATCTCTTCAATATGTTGACTCAGGGAAGCAAACAAGTGTCAGCGTAGCAATTTGAGGGCAACTAACCATGAAACAGCAATCACGCCTTAGATTGTTGAACTCGGCAATCAACAATTGGCTAGAGTTACCTAAAACCAGCCGCGCGACCATTACCGCTGAAATCATTGAGGTCGTTGAACGAATAGGGCTAACTTCCGTCTTGGAAGAGCAGGGCATTACGTTTAACCAAAGCGATGACATTTACAATGATATGAGGGTGAATGCTCAAAAGCTTTTTCGGTGGCTTGGACACTATGATGGTATCCATGATTTCAAAGATCGTATTTGGGATATTGAACAAGCCATAGTGGCAGCACTGCCATGTGACATCCGTATCCAATATCTCAATGACGTCTATGCGTTACCCGATTTATACATAGGGACGACATCTCAGCAAAAAGATCATCTCAATTGTGACCGGATAGCGGCGTCACTCACGAAAGAAAATATGGAGGCTCAGCTTTCCGTCATTGAACTACGAGACAACCCTGAGTCATCCCCCTCCATATATAAAGCTCATCGAG
>NZ_BFAQ01000087.1 GCF_002933855.1 Vibrio penaeicida | reverse complement strand
CTCGGCTAGTGGGTGAGCCGACGGGTCTTTCAGGCAGCGCTTTGGGTATCGCACCTTCAAACGACTCCCCTGCTATCACCCGTTGCAGAACTTGCCCATAGCACTGCACAAAGATCGGATATGTATACGATTCAGGCTGTATCCTCAGTACAAACCACCCTGTATTCATACCTGCGACATACACGCCAGGATGTGACCAACGGTGACTGAGTGGATCACTGGCATGGCTGCAAGTTTCGAGATACGCATTACGCTGAGCTGGGATACCAAAACGTTCATGGCAATCCACGCACCATTCAATGAACTGTCCAACGCTTGGGAAGTGCGCACAGCCACTTTGCCTCGCCCGTCTTAAACCTTGCTGCACCATCACCTGCGTCACGATGTTATTTTCCAAAAAACCTTTGGTCCATGTGCGCTTGACTTGATTGAGCGTGTCTTCGTCAGGCAATGAATGTCGCCATGCTGGAAAAATGGCTTGCAGCTCAATGAACAACGCATTGACGACGTTCGCTGCCTCAGTTTGCCGTGCTGTACTCGGCTCACGACACACCGCAGCATGCTTATGGTTGCTCCTTGTCGAAGCGGTGTTACCAAACTTGCCACCCAACGTCGAAATGCTCTTCATGACAAGCCTCTACCTACCAGCCTAGATCATCCGCCCAACTTGTATCCCCACTGTGGAAATCCGGTGGCGAATAGCGTTTTTGCGTGATGGGCAGGGGGGTCAACCAGCGCCTCTCTCGGACAAACCGAGTAATACCGACCACAAACGGGCATCCAGATTGGCGCTCCCAATCCCGACTTTGACGAGCGGCCATCTGCAACCATTCCAACGCGAGCTTGGCATCGATTTCCGTTAGCCTTTCGGCTTTCCAAACCTTCCAAACATGGGCATCGGATCCTCCTTTTCGATGAGCCGGATAAGCATCAAAGAACGCTTTAAACAATTTGGGTTTCTTCCGATGAGAAGAGTTTGTAGACAGATCTTTTATATTTGTTTTTTGTAGAGTGTTTTTCTTTTGTGGGGGTCGAAACTGACTCTTCTGTGAGTCAATTTCGACTTTTTCGAAAGTCAATTTTGACTCTTTTTGTGCGCTGTCCGAGGGAGACTTTTTGAGTCGTTTTTGACTCTGATATGAGTCGGTTCTGACTCTTTTTTCTTCCTCACACATCCCGCTTAAAGGTTGGGTTTCTCTTTGAGCTGACCGAGTTGAGCCATTTCTGATATTCATTACCCACTGCGATGTCACTGGATTGATGCCAATTTTCTTACCATCACGCAGTAAGATCCGGCGGTTAATCAACGAGGCTTTCACCTTACCAATATTGCTTCCATCGATCCCTGTCAGCTCGCTCAGTTGTTCATAACAAATCCAATCTGAAGATTTATGGTATCCAAAGGTCTTAAACAAGATCGCCTGAACCAATCGGCTTTCCCGACTGCTTAATGAAACTTTGCACAAGGCCAACCCTATTTGATTCGCGACCTGATAATAGCCCTCTTTTAGCGATGCTTTGTGCACGGTTTCCTGTTCACTTTGGGGGAATACAACGATATTTTCGATTTGAGCATTCATAGTCTCCTCCTTCCGTGGTTATCGTGTAAGTTGGACAATTCAGGGTAATGGTGTTCAAGAACGTCGATGGCAGCCAAAGTAGTGGCAACGGACTCTTTCAGTTCTCGATGAGCTTTATATATGGAGGGGGATGACTCAGGGTTGTCTCGTAGTTCAATGACGGAAAGCTGAGCCTCCATATTTTCTTTCGTGAGTGACGCCGCTATCCGGTCACAATTGAGATGATCTTTTTGCTGAGATGTCGTCCCTATGTATAAATCGGGTAACGCATAGACGTCATTGAGATATTGGATACGGATGTCACATGGCAGTGCTGCCACTATGGCTTGTTCAATATCCCAGATACGATCTTTGAAATCATGGATACCATCATAGTGTCCAAGCCACCGAAAAAGCTTTTGAGCATTCACCCTCATATCATTGTAAATGTCATCGCTTTGGTTAAACGTAATGCCCTGCTCTTCCAAGACGGAAGTTAGCCCTATTCGTTCAACGACCTCAATGATTTCAGCGGTAATAGTCGCGCGGCTGGTTTTAGGTAACTCTAGCCAATTGTTGATTGCCGAGTTCAACAATCTAAGGCGTGATTGCTGTTTCATGGCGCCTTCTCCCGAAGCAGCTAAGCTGTCTTCACATATAAAGTAGCGTCGTACCTCAAAGCACCATTGGTGATCTTCTCTAACCTAAGTGCTTGTTTCTCAGGAATTACGTTCTTCCATTGAGATACAGAAGGTAGAGTAATATCGAGTGCCCTAGCTAAATTGGTAGCGCTGCCAAAATACTTAATTGTGTCTTGTTTCTTCATGGATTCCTCCCGTGAGAGATCTATACCACCTGAAAAAGTTTAGCACATTAAACATATCAGTCTATAAAAACAAACCGAAAAGGGTTTAGACTTCTTAACTATGGACACATCAGATCGTATAAAACAAAGAATGAATGCTTCTGGTCTACGTGCAGTCGACGTAGCAAAATTAACAGGGGCATCAAAGGGCACTGTGAGTCAGTGGCTTAATGGAATTGCTAAACCCGGTGGCGGTTATATTCTCGCATTATCCAAAGCACTTGATTGTCAGGCAGATTGGTTACTTTCAGGAAAGGGAGCTCCCAATAACTTTGCTATATCAAATGTTAGGAGCGAATCTGACTTGGTAGGCAGTTACCCGCTGCTGAGTTGGACTCAAGCTAGACAGGTTGGAGGAAACTTCGACTTTAACTTAGAAGACAATACCAGATTTAGATGCCCTGTTTCCTGTAGTGACAGTACATTTGTACTAAAAGTTCAGGGCGTTAGCATGCAGCCTATCTTTAATGATGGAGACTTAATTTTTGTTGACCCAGAAGCAGACAAAACTAATGGAAAGTATGTCATTGCAATCATAGAAGGCGAAGAAGAAGTAACCTTTCGGCAGCTTATAATTGAGGGCAAACGCCTATTCCTAAAGCCTAATAACCCTAATTGGCCTGAGCAATTGGTCCCTATAGAAGAGAGTTTTATCCTTGGAGTGATAATTTTTGGTGGTCGCACCTTCTAAATCATTCAAAATAATTTCCCATAAGCCCGCCATCCGCGGGTTTTCTTTTGTCACAGTTTAGAGAATTTAACACTAGTTTTGTTTTTTAAACTTTTTATTGACACCTTTAGTTTAGCCCTCTAAACTCATTTATTAGTTCGCATTTATAGAGAACCTTATTTTCGTGGACGCTCATATTGTATGCAATACATAAGCAACTCCTCGAATACCTCTACTTTATAGCAGTAATGGGAACACATTCGCTTTTGGACTTTGTCTAAGGAGTGTATCCATGACTACCCCATGCATAGTAACTATGG
>NZ_BFAQ01000086.1 GCF_002933855.1 Vibrio penaeicida | reverse complement strand
GTTTAAGGCGTAATGCAGCAGCATGTTTTGCGCGTTGTCTGCGGTTTAAGCTGGCGTTAGGTGCTAGGAGGTATAAACGTTGACTAATTTATACATTATCGGTAATGGATTTGACTTGTGGCATGACTTGCCAACGAGTTATCGCGAGTTTTATGAATTTGCTCAGGATACACTTGATGAATTGGGAAACTATTACCTCTTTGATTTAAGTGTTCACGAGCCTTGGCATGATTTTGAAAATGCTCTAGGTGCTTTTGATGCGGATGTTTTTTTCGATTTTCACAACGAAGTTGATATTACTTCGGATGATTTCAGACCTAGTTTCATATATGGTTTGGAAGATGAAATTACGGAACAAACAGACATACACGTTTCATCAGTAAGAGAAACTTTTACTGGTTGGGTTAACCAACTGGATGTGAGTGTTGCTGAACAGAAAATGGCTTTTCCTGAAGATTCTCAGTTCATAACCTTCAACTATACATCAACTCTCCAAGCTGTGTACGGTATTGAAGATAATCATGTATTCCATATTCATGGTCGTGCTGAAACACATGATGAACTAATTTTTGGACATGGTGAAACTATAGTTGAGCCTGCTGAGTTTGACGAAGACGGTGAAAGCACTAGAGATATGTTCTCAGACGCTCAAAGCGGTGCTCGTTATCCTTTACATGCATTAAAAAAGCCAGTAGCTGACATCATTGAGCAACATGAATGGTATTTTGAACAACTCAGTAATATCGAAGAGGTTGTCATAATTGGGCATTCTTTGAATACTATTGATCAGCCATATTTCGCGCATATTACTCAAAGTGTTCCAGAAGCGACTTGGAAAGTTTGTTGTTACTCTGAGGACCAAGAAGATATTTTCAAACAAAGCCTCATTGAGTGCGGTGTTAATCGAGAGCAAATAGAAACAATTGCGTACAGCGACCTATAGCATCGTGGAAAACGCACCTAACAAACGCTTCAAGCCGACCACCAACGCGTGGCATTTTTGGTTTGCAGTAATAATTNNGTATTGCGTTGGCAGCGGCTTAAGCGGGCGTTAGCCATCCGGAGAGTTAATGAAACAACAAAATTATGACTGGTATCAGTTTCAAGAAGAAATATGTGACCATTTTCTTTCACTAGGAGCCGAAGCTGAAACAAATGTTACAGTGGCCGGTGTTAGAACGAATCACGATGTTGATGTCCTAGTTAAAACTAAATTTTTGGGTGAGAATATTACTTGGGTAATTGAAGCCAAGTGTTGGAAAAAGCGTGTAAGTAAGAATCATGTTCTCGCATTGAGAACGATAGTAGACGATCTTGGTGCAGATAGAGGGTTCATTGTATCAAGAGTGGGCTTTCAGAAGGGGGCGATGGAAGCAGCTCTAAATACAAATGTTAAGTTAAAAACATTTGATGAACTTAAGTCTGAAACCAAAGACATGGTTGAAGCTGAAATATTGAAAATGTATAGCAAGAGGCTGCACTTAATAGAAGACCGATATTGGTCTCACTCTAAGAAAGTTCGTATTAAATATGGTTTGAGACAAGACCTGTTTGATTTTTCTTTCAAATTCGTAGGTCAACTTTTGCTGTCGGCGGCTAGGAAAGCAATCATAGAAGCACAAAAGATGAACTATCCAATTGATTTAGAGACTCACCTTAAAGAGCAGCAAGGAACCCCTATAGCACACAACTTTCAGCAGCTTCAAAACTGGCTCAATTTAAATCTAAATTACTTTGAAGAGAAGTTAATCGATGCTGAATGGGCAATGTACCAAAACGGTGATTATGAGCCTAACCTAAGACGAACAGCTGATGACGAGGTCACAGCAAGTATAATGATGGCAGGTGGTGGGTCTGGAATGCGTATGCCTAAAAAGGATGGCTAACAAACAATTTAAGAGCGATTTAGCACGCTTGGCATTTTTAGTTTGGGTTGAGTTTAGTGATTACGGTGGTCAAATTGAGTGTCGTGGTCGCGTGCTTCACACCTTAATTGGGCGTTAGCTAGAAATCGGTACATACTACAGTTCGTAAAAACTATTGATATTTTTGTTATATATGCTAATGGTAATGCTTTAAACAATATAAATTATAGAATTAATAGAAATATGATGAAAAAAGAGCAAAACATTGTAATAGCTGCATATTTTTCGGTGATTGCTGGAATTGTACTTAGCTATTTTTTATCGCTAGTGGGATATGGGATCTTAGTCTTGACAGCAGGCTTATGCTTATTTGTAAGAGGGAAAGATTTTACGGATGAAAACAAGAATCACATTAATCTTATTTTAAGAGCTATTGGGTTCTTAGCTGTTTTGCAGTTGCTAAGCGTTGTTCTAGCCTTAACCGCCATCGATATAGAAAATTTGAAAGTGATGGGGATATTAGTATTGATGAGTCAAATACTTAGAACTGCTGGTTTTATGGTGCCTTTATTTAAGGTCGTTAAAGGGCTCAAGCGGCTTGGTGAAACTAGTTCAACATAGCTAACAAACAATTCAAACTGACCAAAAACGTATGGCATTTTTAGTTTGCGTTGAGTTCGCTGTTTAATATGGTATGCAGAAACGGTATTTGTACGTT
>NZ_BFAQ01000085.1:1251-1421 GCF_002933855.1 Vibrio penaeicida | reverse complement strand
GTGTTTTTGAATGCGATTTCTCAACCAGAACCAACGTGGGAAAGTCGTCGCAAGCCAAGTTGCAGTGGTTTTTCTAAATAATTTCGGTTTACTGCATTTTGAAACTTGGTTTTCGGTTTGCTCTGATAAATTCTCGACTGAATCGGTGTTTTGGGTTTTGTGGTCTGGTT
>NZ_BFAQ01000085.1:0-1060 GCF_002933855.1 Vibrio penaeicida | reverse complement strand
TGCGGTTTAAGCTGGCGTTAGCCTTCAGGGATGAATTTTACTTCCCTCGCAAATCTTGTCTTGATAAATAGGTGAATAGTTTCATAGAGAATATGTTCGTTCTGATTCAAATTGTCAGAGAGATCGAGCGTGAAAAAGTCATCAAGACCTATTGTTATTCAAAAAAGTAAGCCTGCAACAAACCTCAACTTAGATGTGAATGAAATTGAAAAGACCAGAATAGCTCTCGCGGCGAGAAATGCCAAAAAGCAAATTTTGTCTAGAGCCTCCATCACAAAAAACATAGTTATTGTAGAGGAGGAATAGGTGATGGCAAAAGAGGTCAGAATATTCGCATATAAGGCGTTTAAAGATTCACTTTCTCCTGATGTATATGAATCCATTAAAAATAAATTTAAAATTTATAAAAGCACAGGAGAGGCTCCAAGTAATTTTGGGCGAGATACCACATTTGATTTCCCTGAACAACTTCGTCAGTCAGGTCTAAAGCATATTCATATAAAAGACAGGACATCAAAGCGATGGAACCTAAAGAAGTATGCATTCGATAAAACTAGCAATACAGCTCTAATTTATTGTAGCAACTACTTTCATCCGAATTGCTATTTGCTCATTGGGCTCATTGAAAATGCTCACCAAGTATATAAAGATGACTTATTATATTTACTTGAAATGTCAGATATTGCTGATAAATTTAGCAATCGAAATTTCTAGGAGTACCTATGTCAATTACACTTAAATGGAACAAAGAAAAGCCTAGCACACCAGGAATATACTTTACTGCGATAAAGTTAGGTGAAGGTCTTGGACGTTATGATTTTTTACTATGGAGTGGTGATGTATGGGAAACCGATCAAAAGGTTGAGGTTATTGCGTATGTCGATGCCGATGAGATAAAAAGGGTTCTATCACCAAATTGGCCGGAAGATGTGGAAGTTTGCCTGCCTACTCCTAGTCACCAAAGCTCAGATGATGATCTTTGGGTGGAAGATTAAAGGCTAACAAAAGCTTCAAACCGACAGCCAACGCGTGGCACTTTTGGTTTGCGGTGATTTTCGTG
>NZ_BFAQ01000084.1:1248-4390 GCF_002933855.1 Vibrio penaeicida | reverse complement strand
GCAATTTTCGAGAACCTTAAAACCTTTAAATTATCAAAGCGCTATAACGCTGCGTTAAGGTGTGACACACACTTGGCTACACTTGAGCGAAGCGAAAATGCCAAGCGTGCGGAATCACTCTTAAACGCTTTGTTAGCTGCCAGTATCCTAATTAGCCAAATACTTACAATTATCAAAATACCTTTCTGTAAGCGATATCATTTGGTCTAGTGAGTCAAAGACTGCATTTTGTATTATTGTCAACTCATCGTGCGTTGAATTACGGCAGCATTCTTTAAACATTACCTCTCCATGTGCAATCTGGTTTCTTTTGTTTTTGACAATAAGTAATTTTTCTTTATTTACACTAGTGATTTTACCAATACCATAACGAGATAATATTTTGGTTAGCTCCCTAGCATCTAAATTGCCTGAAAAAAGATTTACTTTTTTAGTCAGCTCTTCAAAGGTTGGAAAATTCAGTGAATTATCAACAATTGAATTCAAATTCAATTGTTGTTTCCTTTTTCCCTCATTAAATAGATAACATTCAACAAACATCTTTTTCAAAGGGTCTGATAATTCATCATACTTGTGACGAGAGACTTTTTCGTGCACCCTTTCCAAAACTAAAACTGTTGTAGACTCAATAGCGTTGTACAGAAGCACCATAAAAGCCGATTTAATAATTGCAACTTTATTAACGTTACCAGCTTTCTCTGAAAGTTCCTTGATATGGTCAAGTAATATCGAAGCCTCTATACGCTTTTCATCAAAATCGTCTTTTACTGTATACACTAGAAAACTACCTGTCTAAAAGTTGATTTTTTACAAAATTTATTCGTTTGCTTATTTTGTCTGGACTGTGCGTTCTATGTGTACCTGAAATCAACCGTTTAAATTGGTAATCTTTAAACCATTCGCTTGCATCTAATTTATTGCTATTAAGGTCATTTTTTTCTTGTAGAGCTAAATGTACACCGACAGATACCGCCTCAAAAAATATTCTTGTTATAGCGTTACCATTTTTCTTGCGAAAACCATGCTCAAAAACATTATTAACAAATTCAAGCATTTCGTTAAACTGTTTCTGTTTGATTTCTTTCTCATCAGGGGTAAATGTCTTATTCTTTTCTTCCATGTATTCATCAAGAACAACACCGATACCACGACCAAACGTCGGAAATTTAGGATAAAAATCCATCATTGCGAAAAATCGTAAAATTAACTCTTCATGCTCTTGCCTATTGACAACACTTTTTGACAATGGCGCTAACTTTACTAAAAGCTCGTTTTTAGCACATTCTTTGTAAATAAAGTCGTTAAAAGTGCCTGGATAAATTCCCTTTCTTTTTTCCATATTACGTAGTAAATCACTACCTCTATTTATACGCTCAAAAAGATCGTTTCTTACTTCTTCGGTTGCGGATTCTGAAAGAACAATCATTCTGATTGGAGTATTTTGTATCTTTTTCTGTCTAGACTTTGGTAAATCACTAAATTTAAGATTATTTAACTCAGTAAGTTTTTCAAGACGCGTTAATTTTAATTCATCAGATATATAGGAGGCTAATGTTCTAATTCGCTGCGAGCCATCTACGATTTCAAGTCGCCCATTTTTATCTTCAGCCATAAATACAATTGGGATTGGTAATCCTAAAGTTATCGATTCTATCAATCGAGATTGTCGTACTTCATCCCACACGAAATCACGTTGATATTCAGGAACAAAAATATCATTTTCTCCAGTATCAATGTCCTTGAGATATTTTTGAACTAAAAATTCAATGGTGAACTCTCTAGTATCAAAATCTACAGTCTTCTTTTCGTCTAATATTTGTTTTTCTATTTCTGCCAATTTTTCTTCACTAAGCATTATTGATCCTCTTAAATTATACCTATAGAACGCTCTAGATTGACTAGGGCAGCTAACGCCGCGTTAAGTGGTGAGCAACGCTACCACTCTACCTAAACCATTGTGACATAAACACTAAACTCAAAGTAAGCCGAAAACGCCATGCGTTGGGAGTCCGTCTTGAACGCTTTGTTAGGTGTGACTTTGAAAGGGCGCCTCACTTCCAGCCTTGGAGCCATTTTTCACTGTCCTTCAAGTCAGTCCAATCAATGGAATACTCTTTCTTCGACAGTACCGCCTCAAGTGTGCACGAGAGCACCGAACCATCCTCTTCAAACTCAATTGCAGACACCAAAAAGTGCATTTCTCTTTTTGACGGTTTGACTGCTGTCCACTTGCTATTGCGCAATTTGGCGGGATTAATTCGATTCATAGTAACTTCACAAGTGTCTGTTTGTATTTGAAATAACATCCAATTGATACGAACCAGAAACCGCTTAAGTTCAATAAATCCTTACCGCAACAGAGAAACAACCTAACGCCAGCTTAAACCGCAGACAACGCACAAAACAAGCCGCTGCATTACGCCTTAAACACTAAATTCACCGCAAACTAAAAATGCCACGCGTTGTTTGTCGGTTTGAAGCTTTTGTTAGCCGCTCAAATTCAAATGTTATTGCTTATTCAACAAGAACTTACGAAAATCTCTTTCGGCGCGCATAACAAACAGGATAAATACTTTATCACCGTCTTGTTTATAGAAAACACGGCATGGGTTAACTACAACTTCGCGATAACTGAGATGCTCTAGCTCAGGAGGAATACGCCCAGACTCAGGAAAAACCTCTAGACGTCCAACTTTAGAGAAGATCGTTTGAACTAATTGCTTTGCAGCTACGACATTTTCGAGTTCGATATATTCAGCGATATCATTAAGGCTGGACAACGCTGGTTCCGTCCAGATTATTTCAGCCATTTTGACATTTTGTCCTTGGCTTCATCGTGACTTACCACTTTACCGTCAGCTAATGCGCGTTCGCCTCGTGCAATACCTTCCAGAATCGCTAAACGATTTTGCATAAACTCGTAATCATCAACATCAACCAGATATGCCGATGGCTTACCATGTTCGGTAATCAACACTGGTTCTTTAGTATCGTGGAGATCGGCAAGGATCTTAGTTGCTTGACGTTTGAGTGATGTCACTAGTTCTACTTTCATGAGAGCTGCTCCAAAGGAATACTAAAGTGATACTATTCTATCACTTTGAGTATAGCAAGCTCCTTGACGGCTAACGCCAGCTTAAAC
>NZ_BFAQ01000084.1:727-1161 GCF_002933855.1 Vibrio penaeicida | reverse complement strand
GTTGTTTGTCGGTTTGAAGTTTTTGTTATATTAATTACTCAAATCTAATTGCATCTATTTGACAAAGCTTTGTACCAGAACCCTTCCAAATCCTATCGGAATATATTTGAAAGCTAACCTGCTGCTTTGTTGTATATGCTGTAAGTAAAAAAGACCCGATCATTTTATACCCAGGGGCAGATGGAGAAAGCCAAACTCCATCTTCACAGTCTGCTATACCTGTTTTCATCCAAACAGCAATATCTGCACCATCACGACCAGCTACCGCTCCGTAGTCATCATAAGCAAATAACCTCGTAATTGTTCCTTTGTTTGTTGTTTTTACAGAACTAAATGCAGAAAAGCTAAGTAGTACTGTAAACAGCCCGATTATAACTCTGTTCATTTATTGGAAACCTCAAAAGTCAAAAAATAATATAACGCCCGCTTAAGCC
>NZ_BFAQ01000084.1:0-636 GCF_002933855.1 Vibrio penaeicida | reverse complement strand
TGAAGCGTTTGTTATGCCTATGAATATCACATCAGTTTTCACATTCACAGCCCATTACCTATCCTGTGGCGTTTGGACTAACGAGGAAAAACCATCCCCCAACGTAGGAATGTACACCAACATTGCTGCTGCGAGTAAAACAGACCATTTAGGAAACTCTTTAACCATCACAAACTGATTGCCTTCCGTCAATTTAAACAAAGTAACTAAATAATCAATAGGGTTCATTAGCATATATATTGCACCATACACGCTATTTACTACACCATATGCGGATATTTTTAAGAAATCTAAGCCAATTGAAATCAAACTATACTGGATTTTTCCAGCGGCAAGCAGATCGTAAATATAGAATACAGAATTGAATACAGTAAACAAAAGAAATAAGCCTATCCACGAAAGGCCAACTTGCTGTAACTTACTGCTATCTTTAAATTTCATAAAAACAACATTTGTCCAGAGCAAAGCCACAAACGATTCAATAAAAAATTTTATAGCCAATACATTTGTTAGCTTATAGAAATCATTACTATAATCTAAAAAACTTGTTGTCCCAAATACGACTCCAGATATTATACTTCCGCTCATCGTACCTAAGTACATACCAGCGGTACATACAAAAGCTAGCAACGTGTC
>NZ_BFAQ01000083.1 GCF_002933855.1 Vibrio penaeicida | reverse complement strand
GCAGACTCAGTCGTTACTTTCTCAATGGTCGTTTCAGAGTCGGTGGATTCTGATGTGGTGTTAGTGCTATCAGTGGTTGTAGATTTTTGATTAGTGTTGGTGCTGTCAGTTGAGTGATCGATGTCTGGCTCGTCAATTTCAGCGGTGGACTCGGATTCACTTTCGTTAGAAGTGCTGGAGTTAGTATCAGAGTCACTGTCCGTGCTGGTACCGTCAGTTGACTGATCGACATCGGGTTCGTCAATTTCAGTGGTGGGTTCGGATTCACTTTCGTTAGAAGTGTTGGAGTTAGTATCAGAATCACTGTCGGTGTTGGTGCCGTCAGTTGAGTGATCGATGTCTGGCTCGTCAATTTCAGTGGTGGGCTCGGATTCGCTTTCGTTCGAAGTACTGGAGTCAGTATCAGAGTCACTGTCAGTGTTAGTGTCGTCAGTTGACTGATCGACATCGGGTTCGTCTACTTCAGTGGTGGATTCAGATTCGTTTTCGTTAGAGGTGCTCGAATTATCAGAGACGAAAGTGCTTTGGTTGTTTATGGTGTTTTTATCATTGTCGATAGACGTTTCGCCACCATCTATCACAGGCGTTGTATTTTCCTCCGGAAGAACAGTTGCAGTTTCTTTTGATTGTGTTGAGTTATTACTTTGATCCAATGTAATAGCGTTGTTTGCGGGAACTGTATTCGTTTCAGATTCTGCATTACAACCGGCTAGGATGATCATTGTTAGGGGTATGAATAGTTTAAGCATGCCTATAAAAATTCCTCGTAAATCTATTTTTGACTGTTATATGAGTAATGAAAATTAATTATTCATTTTATTTGAATAAGAAATCAGTCAATTTGGAGTTACATAATCTACAGGTAGAAAAATAAGTGAAATATAAACAGGTGTTTGAAATTTTAATAACTAATTTTGGATTGATGATTTATTCTCCTATTATAATTTTTGTGTAAATAGATGTGTTAATTTGTAAAAGTTGTTTATTTTGTAAAATGCTAACATTTGATTTATAAATATGTCAAAAAATGAGCCGATAAAGCGTGTTGAATGGTGTTTTTATAAAGCCTTATAAAATAAGAGGTTAGCTGTTTTTGGTATTGTTTCACTTTAATGGCATTGTTAGTATTGTCTTTAAAAACAATAATATATGAATTTTTTAAACTTATTTTCCATTGTGTATGAAGTGAAGGTTTTTGAGGCTTATTCTGTGGCTATAATGATTGGAATAATTCATTTTTTATATTGAAATTGCGTTTTAAATGTGTGTTAAGTATTTTTTGGTCTTAAGATTTAGAGCTTTTTATTATTGATGTTGAGCTGTTAAGGTAAGGTTTTTATGAAATGTCAATAATGTAAATTTGCGGCTCAGTGACTTATATGTTTTTTTACTATTTAAAAAATAACCAGTTCTTAGTGAGACAGAACTGGTTATGTACATTACCAATTATGCGGACAATAATTGCAATCTCTCATGTTTGCATCTTGAAAAATGGCATAATGCTTTCGGGAACCTGCCATATCGACATCCTCTAAATTGGCACCATAAAATTTCGCTTCTTGAAGATTCGAATTCCTCATGTTTGACTTAAAAAAGTCCGTTTTCGTCGCCCACACCATTTCCAAATTTGCGGCTTCTAAAATAGCGCCATGAAATGTTGCTTTGGAAACACGGGCAAACTCAAGGTTCGCCCCTGTAAGATCAGCACCATTGAAAGAAGCGACTTGAGCAAACATCGCCCAGCCTT
>NZ_BFAQ01000082.1:703-22627 GCF_002933855.1 Vibrio penaeicida | reverse complement strand
TGCCGGTGGATACTTTTTTGGCTTATAATACTCTAGCTTTCTGATATTATTGGCTTATTTCCCTTTTTTACACACAGAAGGGTAACATTGATACACCGCTCGAATACCATGGAACAAGCTGTCGTATACTACCGACGGATGAGTTTCAGTGGTTTCGATTTGGTAGGTGGAATTGATAGTGAATTGATTAGAAATAATCTTAGAAACCAAGTCGATACCACCAATATGTTCTATGTACAGCTCCATAATGTCGGATGGAATGTCTTCTTCCCAAGCAGCAGAAATGTAGACCATATGTTGGTTAGAAGGGAAATTTGCAGCGGCATCTGTAAACTGCTCTACCATGACTTGGTCATCCCACCATAAAGATGGATCTATTGCTACGTAGCCTTCAAAAATCGCTCGTGCATCAGGAGAAAGTAGGCTTGAAAGTGTAAATAGACCACCAAAAGAATGACCAGCCAACACCTCAAACCCATCGGTGCGATATTCACGATTAACCCAAGGTACCAGTTCATCGGTAACAAACTTTTCAAATTGTTTACTCTGACCAGTAACGACGCCAGGAGGCACGTTGCCCCCAGTCATTACCGTCGGCGTTAAGTCGCGCGCGCGGATCTGCCCTGGGTTTTCAATACCAACTAAAATTGCGTCGGGTACATCTGCACGAGTTGTTAGCGCCCACATAGCACCTTGTAGATTTTTTAGTAAGTATTTGCCGTCGGTCGTGTAGATCACAGGGTAGTGTTTGTTTGGATTTTCGTGATAGCTATTTGGAAGTGAAACCCACACATTTCGCTCTTCACCCAACACTGACGACGTCAACGTAAAAGGTTTTATCTCTGGCCATTGCAGCATGTCTGATGACTGTGCGGCCGATACCCAAAACAATAGAAGAAAACTTACCCACTTATTCATATTCACGCCTTTTAGTTAGAAGGAGTATCGATAGAAATTATCGATAAATCATATGAGATTATTTGGGTATATAAGCGTTTGTCTTGATGATTTACGTACTAGAGAGAAAAAGTGCGACGAACCATCAAATAAAGAGACGTAGAACAAGCCGCGCATTCGCTGATATTTTTATTAATTAATGGTAGAAGTTAAGCCCTCAAAGAATTTAAGGGCTTGATTTTACAATCCGCTTCTCTTCCGTTTCGGTTTTATAAGCCAGTTCCAGTTGCTTAAAAGGAAGAGGCTTGTAGAAGTAATAGCCCTGAATGTAGTCGCAATTCACACTGGTGAGGCATTTGAGTTGTTTTAGTGTTTCCACACCTTCTGCAATCACTTTAAGGTTTAAGCTGTGCGCTAGCTCAATAAGAGATGTGGTGATAAGCATGCTTTGATTATTTGCTGGTAATTCGTCAACAAATTCTTTGTCGATCTTAATAAAATCAACGGGCATTTGGCGTAAGTAGTTAAGTGAAGAAAAGCCTGTGCCGAAATCATCAAGCGCGACGGTGACTCCGAGTTGTCGGATTTGATGCAGCACGTCAAGGATGGAGTCTATATCCGCGAGCAAACCACTCTCTGTTATTTCTAGCTCTAGGTTTTCTGATGGTAATCCACTCTTCTCCAGTGCCTTGACTACGTGATTAAAGAAGTCGGGGTGCTTGAGCTGTTTGGTTGAAACATTCACCGCCATTCGAATGTTTATGCCTTTATCAAGCAGCGTTTTGGCATCATTGCAGGCTTGTTCTAGAACCCAACGACCTAAAGGAATGATTTGACCGGAATCTTCGGCAATGGGTATAAAATCGTTAGGGTAAATTGTTCCTTCGGTATTGTGTTCCCAGCGCACGAGTGCCTCAACGTTAAACTCATCGCTGGCATTAACATTCGTTTTGGGCTGATATAGCAAATGAAAATCATCATTCTTAATCGCATCATGAATATCATGTTCACGTTGTAGCCTTAGAGAAAACGTGAGATCCAATTGCTCGGTGTAAATACGGCATTGGTTTCTTCCCAGCTCTTTCGCCGACGACATGGCCAAATCAGAATGCTTAACCACTTCAACAAGGCTGATTGAATCCTCAATGGTTGCAATACCGATACTGGCAGTAATACTAACGGACGTTTCGTCGAGCAAAACAGGTTCGCTGATCGACCTTCGGAGCCTGTCCGACATGGGTTTTAGCTGCTCTGCTGCACCAAACGCGATGATGGTAAACTCATCGCCACCAAGGTGAGAAACAAAGTCTTTTTGTTTTACACATCTCGAAATACGCGAACCAATGAGCTTTAGAACATTATCTCCTTGTTCAAACCCAAATTTGTCGTTGATGCGTTTAAAGTAATCTAAGTCGATGTACAAAACGGAATAGGTTGTTTTGTTTTTCCGAGATGCTTTGTCCCTTTCTTGGATCTTACGCCAAAAATAGCGCCGATTGGGAAGTTGGGTGGTGTATTCAAACCCAGTGTAATTTGAACTGTCGTGCTTTTCATCTAGGCGAAGATTTGAAATATCGTGGATGATACAAACAAAGTGAGTGACTTGTTGGCGTTCATTTTTAATCGGTGCAATGTTCAGCCGAACAAAGTGTTTTTGTTCTTGTATAGTTCGCGTGGAAAACTCGCCTTCCCAATAAGAACCCGCGGTTAAAACACGGTTCATTTCTGGGTAAATCGGTTCGGCTTCGGAGCACCATCTTTCAAGCAATGCCAAAGGTTGCGAGCTGGCGATATCCTCTATTTGAAAGAGCTTTTTGAATTCGTTGTTGATGTTGAGTACTTTACTTTTCGAATTGAAAATGATCACCGCGGCGGGTTCAGATTTGATTGCATCTCCGATGATTTTCATACTGGCATTTTCATCAAATAACTGAGCAATGTCCGATTGAAGGTTTCGCTGCCTATGATTGAGTTCCGTGACCAGCTTTTCATTAAGTAATGCAATATCCCGAGCCTTCTGCATCATGTCTTGCTCTACTTTGAAATGCTCGGTTCGATTCTCGATAATGAGTAAATTACAACCGTTGTTATTGGAAGCAATCGCGGTCAGTTGAACTTCCTCTCCATCAGCGTTTGATTCCGTCCAGACTCCAGAGCTGATGGATTCTTTTGATTTGGGTTTGCACCAAACGGAGTCGGCATCAATGATGAAATTTTCGATGAAGGGAAATGCAAGGCACAGGTCGATAAGATTGGCATCAAACGTAGTCGCAGTTTGATCAAAGTAGAGTTCACTAAACCAGTTAGCGCAAGGGTTCAATAACGTAAAGCTTTTATCTTGATTTCGCAGTAGGACAACGTAATTTAAAGACGTCAATACTGCTTCTAAGTGGTTCATGGTGTTGTCCTCGGCTTAATCACGTTCCAGCATTAGTTCGGCTAATTTTTGGAACGCTTCATCGACGTTTTTTCCATCTTTTGCGCTGGATTTAAACACGGTAGATACCTTTTGTTCTAGTTTGGTTATTTTGTCTGGTCCGATAACCCACTGATCTTCCAAGTCGCATTTGTTTAGCATCAATACGACGGGAATATCATTACAGTTGTCGCTGATCAGGGTTCTTAGCTCGTTGGCCACTTCTAGGCTATCTGGGCGGGTTCCATCAACAACCAACATAGCGCCAGATGCACCTCTCAAATAGGAGACATTGATGTTGGTATACACATCTTTGCCTTCGATATCCCATACCAGAAGTTGTACTGGTTCTAGCGTTGAATCGATAAACTTCTTCGAAATTTTCACGCCTATTGTTGTGTGGTATTTTTCGGTGAAAATACTTTCGACAAAACGCCTCACCAAACTGGTTTTCCCTACCGCAAACGCTCCAATCATGCAGATTTTCTTTGCTTTCATGCGTGGCCTCTTATGCTCACAAATCCTTGTTTATCACATCTATGGTGACTCTTCTTAATGCAGACGAGATACTTTCTGTTGATTCTATATTGCTGATATTTAGGGTAATGATGTGATTTTCATTAATGCCATTATCCATCATGACTTGCTTAACGTTGGATGCTCTTTGTTTACTGAGCTGGATGTTCCTTTCTTTGGAACCAATATCGTCGGAGTACCCCGTCACTATAAATATAGGCGTAAGTGGTGGATTAAGTGTTTCCCCGAGCTGCATCAGTGATTTCGCTTGGCTCACAAACCGAGCAATCTCTGATTTGTCATTTTTAGGTGTAACCACATTGAGCTCGTATTGAAACCGCACTTGATTCAGTGATTGAGAGAGTTGGTCATATTGTTTTTGGAAATCGGGTGATTTTTTAAGCGTAGTTAAAGCTGCCATTTCTACATCAAGGCTTAACTCCTTACTGCTTAGGTAACGATGAATGCTCGCTAGTGTCTCAGGGTACACTTCACCAGACAGCGATACCTTCTCTTGCTCAAAAATTAAAGAGATTGTTTCGCCATCACCAATCAAACTGGTGAGTTGCTGCTTAAGAAATCCTCTTTCCAATTGCTCTGAAGCGGTAGGCTCTGAGGGAAGTACAGTTATGCCTTGCACAGACAGCGTAAGGCTGCTGTCTATTTTTGTTATGTAGCGCTTAAGCTGTTCCAATGTGCTTGGTTTCAATTCACCAGAAACGTTAACCGTGCGATCAGATAGCCAAATACGAGCTGATTCACCCTCACTTAAAGATGAAATGAGGTTATGCCGAACCACATCTATAACGGTGAGGTTGTATTGAGGCAGTTCACCCGATTCACTGAAATCAACGACTTTGTCGTCAACCGATTGAGTTGTGTGAAGGTAGTTAATGTTTTCTAAGATGTCGCTAGGCGCTCGTGACCCCGGTTTGCGAAGGACAGAAAGGGTGATGTTGTCGTCCTGTATGATGGATTCCACAATTAAATAATTAGGTTCATACTCAAAGACTTGACGAGTAATTTCATGTTCGTTACTGACGTTAATATGAACAAATAACTTGTATAACCCGACCACAATAAAAACCAGCAGCACCGCAAATAACCGCCATGGAAAGCGTTCTTTTGCGTTATCTTCGAGTGTGTTTTTAAGTAAGCAGCTTTCTAATAGAGGAGCCGAAGAGGCAAATTCGTCATTATCTCCGCTGAAATGAACCAACTTGTCGGAGAAATCTTGCTCAATTTTTTCGACAGTAGTGGAAATAGTGGTGTCGACCAGTTGATTTGGGATCCCTCTAACGGCAGCAGCCAATATGACATGCGGTGCGACTTCAATCTTGAGCAATAAATCGCCAAGCCTAACGCCTTCAAGTGTGTCGTTACTGTCGCTACTAAAGGAGTCGGATACAAAATCAGTAATGGCCGTGAGCATACTGGAAACGAGTTCCGGATCGCTGGTTTCTGTCCCTTCATTTGCGACGGAATTCAGCAGAAGCCCCGTTTCCCTGTGGATCAGAAGTACCTGTTCCACCTGAAAGACAGACGTTTTCATCAAGAGGAATTGAGCGTAACTGATGCCTTGTCGCCATGCTTGATAGCGCCATTTGATGGATTTTAAGCTGAAGTTTTGGGTTAGAACTTGATTGAGAGAGTTGACCAGCTGGTTAAATGTGGCACTAACAGATTTCCGTACAGCGGCCCCGATGACTGGGTAAAGAATGTCGGCAAAGCGTTGTGTACTGTTATTGATGGAAACTTCGATGGCGCTGTCAATAATGGGAGAAAGTTCTTCGGTAACTTTGTTGTCTTTTTGATTTCTTTGTTTAATAGCTTCTACGATGACGTCTGCCACTCGGCTGGTTTCGTCATTTTTATCTATGTAGTCATTAAGAGCGTTTTCGTATTGCTCTCCAAGCACTAAGGAACGGAGTTCCTCAATTTTTGAATTGTCCCGATTGATCATTTAATTCCCATCGAGATCTTCGGCCATGGTCGAAAGCAATGTCGCTAATGTTTTTCTATCCGCTTTGTTGTTTTTCAGGTCTTCCGAAACGCTGTCAATTTTATTGAGAGCTTCTTCGTGTTTGTCATGAAGCTGTTGAGATAATTCTCCCACTTCCTGAGTAAAGTGCATCTCTAGGCTGCTGTTACTTTGCTGGCTTGTTTGAGCGAGCCCTTCTAAAGAGTCTGCCAATTTGGAGATTTGCAGATTAATGGCATCCAATTTTTTCTCTATCTGTATAAAGGTTTGATTTGTTCGCTCAGAAAGATCCTCAATGGCGGTTTCAATGGATTCGGCTCGTTCACCAAATAAAAGGTGTTGAATTTGCGCTAACTGCTCGGAATCATTTTTCTTAGGCTCAACTTCTACATTTGAGCTCTTTGATTGCTTGGTCATACAATCTCCCTATTTAGATTAACCTTACTCTCAATCTGGAAAAAACATCACTTTTAAGCGTATGTGGTGATTAAGATTTAATCAAATAAGTGAGGCGACGAGTGCCATTTTATAGATAGAAATGTGAGTATGGACGAGATGCAGGCGTAAAAGCGTAAATGGAGCAGACGTTTTTCTGTTAGCTCAATGCGTTAGATTGCGATGAAATGCATTGATTTTTGGGGGTGAGTGAAGTGATCAACTAAGAACAGTGTCAACTTCGAACTATGTCAACTAGGCGCTTAGTCAACTACGAGCTTTGTCAACAGAGTTTCTTCTCACAAGAGTGGGGGATAACATGACCGGTTCGGTATGTACGGTTTCCCCGTTAGCCAAATCAAGCGACAATCGTGCTGCTTGTTCTGCCATCATCTGGATTGGGTAACGGATAGTGGTTAACTTAGGTGTTAAGTAACGAGCAATGGGGCCGTCATCAAACCCTATCACCGATACATTTTCGGGAACATCGAGTCCATTTTCATCCAAAATAGACATAGCCCCAGCAGCCATATAATCGTTGTAGGCAAACACGGCTGAAATGGGTAAGGATTGAGTCAGCAGGTGTGTCATCGCTTCTTCACCGCCTTCACTGTCTGGGTTACGATGCACAATGTACTTGTCGGAAAGTTCGATATTGTGATCGTTTAAAGCGGCAAGATAGCCCGCAATTCGTGCATCGACATCTTCAATGTGATGAGAAGATGAAATACAAGCAATGTTGGTGTGACCGTGGCGAATCAAATACTCAGTGGCAAGATAAGCACCTTTGTAATTGTCTAAGGCAATGCATCGGTGCGATATTTCAGGAATCTGTCGGTTAATCAAAACCATTCCACGAACTTCTTGGGTATAGCTAAGCAACTCTTTGTCAGACAAGCCTTTCGAGTGAATCACAAGGCTTTCGCAACGGCTGTTTACGAGCAATTCGATGGCTTCCCGTTCTTCATCAGCATTATGGTAACCATTCCCAATGAGCAAATGCTTTCCTTGTGTATGGGCGACATCATCTACTGCTTTAATGAGCGTACCAAAGAACGGGTCGGAGACGTCACTCACTAATACACCCATGGTATTGGTGGACTGGCTAACCAATGCGCGGGCGTTTGCATTTGGTCGATACCCCAACTGAGCCATTGCTGCGTTTACCGATTCAATAGCTTTGGTGCTCGCCTTGGGCGAACGATTGATCACTCGTGATACGGTAGCGACGGATACACCGGCGGTTTTCGCGACGTCTTTGATGGTTGCCATTTAATGAGCTCGAATAGAAAAAGAATGGGTAATGTAACGAATCATGGAAACAAAAGACATTTTTTAACACCGTTTTTCATCGTTGAAAATGTAATTCATTAAAATAAAAACAAAAAAATAATGTAAATCGTTTACATTATTTTTGGATAAAAAAGGTGGCAAAGAAACTGCCACCTATCCATGCGCGTTTTCAGCAGAATGATTTCGCTCAGTCATACCAAAACGCTTAGCAGAACTAGAACAGCGAACCGTTGATCATAAGATGCAACACAATGCTCACCATGTAGCCCAAACTGATCACGGGCGCCCATTTTAGATGCCCGAAGAAGGTATATTTTCCGTGTGCTGCGCCCATTAGTGCTACACCAGCGGCGCTGCCAATAGAAAGCAAGCTTCCGCCGACCCCCGCAGTTAATGTAACAAGCAGCCAGTTGCCGAGTGTCATTTCTGGTTGCATGGTGAGTACAGCGAACATGACAGGAATGTTATCTACAATGGCAGAAAGTATCCCTACCATAACGTTTGCCCATACTGGATCCCATTGCGTGTACATAATTTCAGAAACCATGCCTAGGTAACCGATTAGGCTTAAACCACCCACACACATAACAACGCCGTAGAAGAACAGTAGTGTATCCCACTCGGCATGCGACACACGACGGAATACGTCAAACGGTACAACAGAGCCTAATCTACGCAGTGCTTCTTCATCGTGTGAGGCTTGCGCTTTGGCACGCTTTTTCGCCAAGGACATAGGCAATGTTTTGCGAAGGAAAAATCCAAAGAACTGCAAATAGGCTAAACCCATCATCATCCCAATGACGGGTGGGAAGTGTAATAAGCCGTGGAATGCGACGGCAGTGGCAATGGTCAGTAAAAACAAAACTACAATACGTCTTGCTCCGCGTTTTAGTTCAACCACTTCTTTAATTGCGTCTGGCTGCTCTTTTGGAATAAAGAAAGCCATAATGACGGCTGGAACAACATAATTAGCGACCGAAGGAATAAATAAGGTGAGGAATTGGCTGAAAGAAACGAGCCCAGCCTGCCAAACCATCAAGGTTGTGATGTCGCCAAATGGGCTGAATGCGCCCCCCGCATTTGCGGCAACAACGATGTTAATACAAGCGAGATTGATAAAGCGCGTATTGTTCCCGCCCACTTTCATGACAACAGCACACATTAGAAGCGCAGTGGTTAAGTTATCTGCAATAGGGGAGATAAAGAACGAGAGTATGCCGGTGATCCAGAAAAGCGTTCGCAAGTTGAACCCTTTGTTCACCATCCATGCTTGCAGCGCATCAAACAGTCTGCGTTCTTCCATCGCACTGATGTAGGTCATCGCAACAAGTAGGAAAAGCAGCAACTGCGCGTATTCCAGCAAGTTATGTTCGAGGGCATGTTTAGCTGTTTCTATCTGACCGTCTGCTTGAAACGCAAACCCAATAATAATCCATATTAAACCTGCCGCGAGAAGCACAGGCTTAGACTTACGAAGCTGCAGGTACTCTTCTGCCATTACAAGGCAATAAGCGAGCCCAAAAATAATCAACGCAGCATATCCCACACCAGAAGAGGTATAGCTGGTGGAAGATTCGGCGGCAAAACTAGGAAAAGAAAATAAAGTAAAACACACAATCAGCAGGCGTAAAAAAACACTCATCACTTACTCGACTCCTTGAGACTCAAAGATGGCTTGTTTACAACCAACCCTAGGCCGACGGCATTAGATTGGTATGATAAAACACATCTTATGGTTATTTTATGTCGTTTTTGTCACAGGTGTTTAAATCGAGAAACAATTGGTCGAATTCAGGAAAGGAAAGAAAAAGTTAGGTAACTCCGACAATCAATTAAGGATTTAAACAATGGACAATTGCGGATATTTTATACAACTTAAAGTCTGAGAAAAGTGATGTAGCTTGGGTATCACGTGCTGATTCCAATAAAGTCCGTCATTTGATATTTGAGTTACCGTTATTTGTTCTGAAAATTACGGTATTTTTTATCGTTCCATCTGTTGTTATATGCGTACTTATGACCATCAACAAACTTCATCATGCTCAAAACCTTATCCTTAAGATCAAGAGAACGATATTGATTGACGCAATTTTAGATGACATTTCGGTTAAAATGTTTCAATGAAGTCTTCTTTTTAACCGAATTCGAAACGGAGTCGAAAAATAATCTCAACTGCTTGTTGATACAAATTAGACTTAACGCCCGATTTGGTGAACTTTTGTATCGGTGAGTGTGTATCTAGGCTAGCTTTGGTTTAGTCTATACGTCTCTTATACCCAAGTATCTTGCTAAAAATGTATGCAGTTACGTCTTTACACAGGATCTTTGGGTATAAGCTTGTAAACATTTTGGGGAAAATACCATGTCCAACGAATGGGATGAATACGCAGAGAACTGGGAGCAAGATGCGGCAACTGCGATTTATGCGCAAAAAGCATTCGAACAGCTCGAAGAAAGAGTAAGCCTTGAGGGATTGAAAGTACTGGATTTTGGATGTGGCACAGGGTTGCTCACTCAAAAGCTTTCCCCTTTAGTAAAAGAAATTGTCGCTTTGGATTCGTCTGAGAAGATGATTGAGCAATTGGATGCGAAAGAATTGATAAACGTAGAGCCTGTCGTCGATGAGCTTACACGTGGTTTGGTGGCTTATCATCCGGCTTTCCGTGGTCAGTTTGATATCGTTGTGGCTTCTTCCGTATGCGGCTTTTTGGACAACTTTGAAGAGTCTGCAAAGATAATCCATTCATTGCTCAATGACGGTGGCCTATTTGTTCATTGGGACTGGCTAGTTGAAAGCGATAATGAAAGCTATGGCTTAACGCAGAGTAAAGCTAAGAAAGCATTGACAAAAGCGAAGTTCAGTAGCGTTACTATCGACACACCTTTCCATATTGATTCTAACAAAGGCTCTTTACCAGTCTTGATGGGCGTAGCTCAAAAATGATGAGCTGACCGATAAAGAAGAACTCAATTTTGGAATCTGTTAAGCTACTTACTGCCAGAGTTTAAATTACTGCCAGAGTTTAAATTACAGTCAGTGTTTAAAATACAGAAAAAACATAGATGGAACACAGCATTTCTAAACAATCCAGACAATATTACCGCTTAAGGTATCCGAAGTCGGAACGACCAAGAATCAAAGCTTGGAATAAACAGTTCTTAGTGACCGAGATATCTGAAAAGGGGCTGCGGTTACTATTTTCATCCGAAGTTGATGTGAAAAAGAGGATGGAAATAAAGGGGACCATTATATTGAGTGGCGGCGAATCATTTGACGTCGTTGGAGAAGTGTTGCGTTTAGATGGGGCCGAGCTCGTGATTAAACTGAACGAAGGACCCAGCTTAAAACATATGGCAGCAGAGCAAATTAGAATCCGCAAAAAATTCCCAGGCTTTTTCGACTCAATAAAAGCTCAGAATGAATCAAACAGGCAAACCAAATAGGTTTGCCTTTTTTATACCTGCTTCATTCTGCGTAGAAGCACATGCATTAAGTATGAATAACTTCAGCTCAAGATAAGGCACAGCATAACGCATTGAATCAAAGGCTTGAAAGGTTTACCAATTGGCGAGTATAGTCTTGCTGCGGTGAATGGAACAAGTCTTCTGTAACGCCTTGCTCTACCACTTGACCATCCTTAAGCACCAAAGTGTAGTGACAAAGTGATTTGACCACATTTAAGTCGTGACTGATAAAAAGATAAGTCAGTTCGTACTTTTGTTGAAGTGACTTTAAGAGATCAAGTACTTGTGCTTGAACGGTTCTGTCTAGCGATGAAGTCGGTTCATCTAAAAGGATAAACTCAGGCTTAAGAATAATCGCCCTCGCAATAGCGATACGTTGCCTTTGCCCGCCTGAAAACTCGTTTGGGTAACGGTGGCGAGTGTTCGAATCCAGCCCGACTTCCTCCATCGTTTCGCAGATTTGCCTATCCATATCAGATTCAGATAGGTCTTGATGAACTTTGAGCCCTTCACCAATGATTTGAGCGACGGACATTCTCGGATTTAGTGCAGAAAACGGATCTTGAAATACCACCTGCATTTTTTTTCGCAGTGGAAGCATTTGTTTTCGCCCGAAGCTTTCTATTGATTCGCCATTATATTGGATTATCCCTTCGCTGTTTAAGAGCCTAAGAATCGCCATGCCTGTGGTGGACTTTCCCGAGCCACTTTCACCGACTAGCCCTATCGTTTGCCCTTTTCGCAAACTGAAATTGACGTCAGTGACAGCTTTGATATGGGATACGACACGTTTGAGAATTCCTCCCGTAATGGGGAACCAGACTCTTAAATTTTCAGCGTGGACTAATACCTTGGAATTGACATCAGTATTTACCGGAGAGCCTTTGGGATCGGACTCGATTAGCTGCTGTGTATAGACATGTTCAGGATGAACAAATAGCTCTTTGGTTGCCCCCACCTCTACAAGGTTGCCATGTTGCATCACCGCGACGTTATCGGCGATTTGCCTTACGATACTTAAATCGTGAGTGATGAACAGCATTGCCATTCCTAGCTCGTCTTGCAAAGATTTGAGCAATTCAAGTATTTGGGCTTGAACAGACACGTCCAGTGCCGTAGTCGGCTCGTCTGCTATTAGCAATTCGGGTTCATTGATGAGTGCTAATGCAATCATTACACGCTGACGTTCCCCCCCAGATAGCTCGTGAGGATAGGCATCTATCTTAATTTCTGGGTTACGTATGCCGACTTTGTTTAGCCATTTAAGTGCGAGTTCTCGCGCTTGATTTGTTCTAAGCCCTCTATGAATTTCTACCGTCTCGACCAATTGGCGTCCGACTTTGTGAAGAGGGTTGAGCGATACCATGGGCTCTTGAAAAATCATTCCAATTCTTCCGCCACGCACACCGCGAAGGTGCCTTTCGCTGCAGGTAAGGAGATCTTTGTCGTCAAATAAGATACTGCCAGATAGGTATTGCGTGCTTCCTTTTGGTAGCAATCTCAAAATGGCGTTAGCTGTGACCGATTTCCCAGAACCACTTTCGCCAACTAAAGCGAGCGTTTCGCCTGCTCGAATAGAGAGGTTCACCCCGTGTGTGATGACATCTACATCGTTTTTGCGTCCGAACCCAACGGATAGATTACGAATCTTCAATACGCTCTCAGACATGTTTACCTCTGTTGATGTGGATCGAATGCATCACGTACGGCTTCGCCAACAAACACGAGTAAGCTCAACATAATGGACAATATGGCAAACGCAGAAAAACCAAGCCAAGGTGCTTGGAGGTTTGCTTTTCCTTGCGCCAGTAATTCACCAAGGGAAGGGGAGCCAACGGGTAACCCAAAGCCCAAGAAATCTAGCGAGGTAAGGGTGGTAACAGAACCAGATAGAATGAATGGCATCATGGTTAATGTTGCAACCATGGCGTTAGGCAACATATGCCGAAGAATGATTCTGCGGTCGCTGACCCCAAGAGCGTGTGCCGCTTTAACGTAATCAAAGTTCCGACCCCGAAGGAATTCGGCACGTACCACGCCCACCAAGCCCATCCAACTGAATAACACCATAATACCGAGTAGCCACCAGAAGTTTGGTTCAACAAAGCTTGAAAGTATGATGAGTAGAAAAAGTGTTGGCATGTTAGACCAAACTTCAATGAATCGTTGACCAAACAAGTCTAATTTCCCGCCGTAATACCCCTGCGATGCGCCAATCACCACACCTATAACACTGGAGACAATGGTTAAGGCAAACCCGAATAAAATGGATATCCGAAAACCATAAATAATTCTAGAGAGGACATCTCTGCCTTTATCATCAGTGCCGAGCCAATTTACATCGTCTGGTGGGGAAGGTGCGGGGTGGGCTAAATCGAAATTTATTGTGTCGTAGTGAAAGCGAATCAATGGCCAAATGATGTAACCCTTTTCTTCGATGAGATCGGTCACATATGGGTCGGTATAGTCGGCTTCGGCTTCAAATTCACCGCCAAAGTCAGTTTCTGCGTATTGAATGGCGACAGGGTAGTACCATTGATTATCAAAACTGATGAATAGCGGTTTGTCATTGGCGATAAGTTCGGCAAACAAACTAACGAAAAACAATAAACTAAATAGCCATAACGATACGAACCCTCGTTTGTTTGCCTTGAATCGCTGCCACCGTATTTCGAATAATGGGCTCATGCTTACCTCCCTTCAAAATCGATTCTTGGATCGACCCAAGAGTAGGTAAGGTCTGAGATAATCGCTAAGATCAGCCCTAACAACGTCATAATGTACAAGGTACTGAATACCACTGGGTAGTCACGTTGAATGGTCGATTCAAAGCCAAGCAGCCCAACCCCTTCCAATGAAAACATCACTTCAATCAGCATTGAGCCTGTAAAAAAGATGCTGATGAAGGCGCTAGGAAAACCAGCGATAATGATCAGCATGGCATTGCGAAATACGTGCTTATACAAAATGCTTTGCTCATCCAGCCCTTTTGCCCGAGCGGTAACCACATATTGTTTGTTGATTTCGTCTAAGAACGAATTTTTGGTGAGCATACTGAGCGTCGCGAATCCACCAATCACCATAGCAAGTGTTGGAAGGGCAAGATGCCAGAAATAATCAATGATTTGTTGATACCACGTCAGTTGATCAAAATTGGCAGAAACCAACCCTCTGAGAGGAAACCAGCTGAAATAATTACCGCTGGCGAACAGAATGATGAGCATGATGGCAAACAAAAAGCCGGGGATGGCGTAACCAATAATGACTAGGGCACTACTCCAAATATCAAAACGTGAACCATGATGAATGGCTTTTAGAATACCCAACGGAATGGAGATAAAGTAAATGATGATGGTGCTCCATAACCCAAGGGAAATGGAGACGGGAAGCCGTTCTACAATGAGGTCGATGACATTACCGCCTTTGAAGAGGCTCTCACCAAAGTTAAATGTGGCGTAGTTGTAAAGCATAGTGAAATAGCGTTCGTGAAGTGGTTTATCGAAGCCAAACTGCTTTCGGATTTCTTCAACTACTTCAGGATCTAATCCACGTGAACCGCGGTAATCCCCAGACGGATCATCGGTCGGGACTCTTTGTGCGATTTCTTGACCGCCGCCAGTAAAGCGCTCCATTACCCCAGATTCCAGCCCCTCGATTTGAGCCAGAGCTTGTTCAACAGGCCCACCAGGTGCAATCTGAATTACAAAAAAGTTGATCGTAATGATGGCCCACAATGTTGGGATTACCAGCAATAACCTTCGAAATATATAGGCTGTCATAAATCCTTTTAAGCTTGTTATTTTCTATGCCGTTCTCTTGCTCTCGCTATTTGCGTTGAACCAGAGTTGAATATCGCTAGATAAGTAAAGCACCACCCCGTGAGAGGTGGCATCAAGAATGTTACCGGCGTTTCTCTGGCAGCTTTTGAGCCTTATCGGTATTGATCCACCAAGTGTCCAGCCCTAAGTCATACGCGGGTCGCGTTGCTGGTCGGTCAAATTTGTCCCAAGAAGCCACGCGGAAAATTCCAATGTGCCAAGTCGGAATGGCAAGAAAGTTCCATTGCAAAACCCGATCGAGTGCTCGACCCAAATAAATGAGCTTGTTAGGGTTGTCTTGATTATCTGCAATAGCTTCAGTCAGGCTATCAATAGTGGAATCAATCAAGCCGGGGCGGTTATAGGTGCTGTCTAGGAATTTACTGTGCCAAACCAATTGGGTATTAGGACTAGGATAGTTTCCAGAAGAGATTTGTGCGAACACCATGTCGTAATCTCTGTCGCGGTAACGCTTCAAATATTGCGTGGTGTCGATAGTACGAATTTTCATTTCAATCCCCATTTGCTTCAGATTCTTCTGAATAGGAATGGAAAGGCGCTCTGTACTGGGGCTATAGATCAGAAGTTCGAACGTCATGGCTTTGCCAGTTTCTACGTTCGTCATGACTTTATTTTTTAACTCCCAACCCGCTGATTTAAGTAATTTAAAGGCAGTTCGCATTTGCGCGCGGATTCGACCACTACCATCGGTTGAGGGGGGCACATACACATCGGTGAAGACTCTATCTGGTACTTTGCCTTTAAAGGGCGTTAAAATTTTCAGTTCTTGCTCATCGGGAAGTGACTTCGCTTGATAATCGGTATTTTGAAAATAGCTGCTTGTTCGAGAATACTGATTGTAGAACAAGTTCTTATTCATCCATTCGAAATCCATGGCATAAGTTAATGCTTCTCGGACTCGTATGTCTTGAAAAACAGGGCGCTGGACGTTAAACACAAAACCTTGCATAGATTGAGGAATGGAGTGAGGAATTTCTTCCTTTTTAATGTAGCCCTTGTCGAAGTTAGTGCCTGTGTAAGCGGTCGCCCAGTTTTTGGATATGTTCTCACTTCGATAGTCGTATTCACCCGCTTTAAACGCTTCTAGCATTACGGTGTCATCACGATAATAGTCGTAAACCACCGTATCAAAGTTGTTTCTGCCTATGTTGACAGGTAGTGATTCTCCCCAATAATCTTTCACGCGGCTGTAGGTAACACTTTGCCCAGACTTATAGCTGGTTATTTTGTATGGGCCGCTGCCTACAGGCGGTGTATCTAAAGGTTCTGAAAAGTCCTTATCCTTCCAGTAATGAGAAGGTAAGACAGACATATTGCGGATCAGCGAGAACAACACTTCTTTGTTTCCAGTATTCAGCTCTACTCGCGCAGTAGTGTCGCTGATTGCTTTCACAGATTTGACGTCTTTGTAATACGTTCTGTATTGAACAACACCCTGTGTCATGAACTTTTGAAAGGTAAATTCTACATCATGAGCAGTAATAGGTTTTCCGTCATGAAATTTTGCCGAAGGTCGAATGTCGACTTCCATCCAATTGTAGTCTTCGGTATAGCGAACTTTTTCTGCTATTAAGGCGTAGGAGGTGTCCAGCTCATCTTTTGATAAATGAAATAAGGAGTCGTAGAGTTCGCCGCTTGCTGCCGCTGAATCCCCCCTTGAGGCATATCGGTTAAAACTGTCGTAAGTGCCAATTTGTGCGTAGGTGACTTTCCCGCCTTTGGGGGCGTTAGGGTTAACGAAGTCAAAGTGTTTAAATCCTACGGGGTACTTTGCTTCCCCAAAGCCAACAAGCCTATCTGATTCGATAACATCGGCAGCAAATACTGTGCTGCACTGAAGTACTAACCCTAAAGCTATTACCGTCTTTCTTACCATGTACACGCTCCGTGTGAATCTGATTTTTTGTGTTGCTTTAGTCTTTGTTTTGATTAAAAAACCGTCGTCCTATATAAATTTCTAGCAGCAATATTGGAATTTTGAAAGAAGCGTTTTACTTGAATGTGAACTGATAGATTCTTATTTCGTTAGGGTCTTATCCCTAAGGCATTTTTGGCTTTATGCACAAGGAGAAGTATCTATAGCAGGGGGATTAGTATCGAAAGAGAGAAAAAACGCAGCGTCGGTGCGCTGCGTTTTGATTCGTTTTAGCTAATGGATCTTTCTTTTTTTTCCGATCTGGTCACGAAGGTTAAGAAGAAATCCTTCATGCGGATAAATAGGTTTCCAATGTCTTGCAGTATGAGATAGAGACATGGGACCAAAACCAACGTGAGTAAGGTAGCAAACAATACGGCAAAGCCAAGCGCTACCGCCATTGGGATAACAAATCGCGCTTGAAGGCTGGTTTCGAACATAATAGGAAGAACACCAGCAAATGTCGTAATGGAGGTCAGTAATATCGCCCTAAAGCGAGCACAACCCGCTTCAATAACGGCATCTTTCACCGATAGACCTTTTGCTCTGGCTTGGTTCACGTAGTCGGTCATCACTAGCGAATCATTTATCACAACACCCGCAGCAGCTATTAAACCAAACAAGGACATCATACTCATATCCAGACCAAACCAATAATGTCCCCATATCGAACCCGTTAAACTAAACGGAATAACCGACATGATAATCAGTGGTTGAGCGTAACTCTTCAAAGGTACAGCGAGAAGAATATAAACAATGATCATGCCTGCAATGAAAAAAGCGATTTGTTCATTTTGTTGTGCTTGTTGTTCTTCGATTGATCCGCCCAGCTGAGTTTTAACTCCGGGATATTTTGCCGTTATTTCAGGGAGCAACGTAGAGTCAACCAATTCTACAACTTCGTTTGGCTCGACCACCTCTTCATCTATCGACCCATAAACATAGACGGTGCGATAGCCTTCTTCCCGACGGATACTGCTGATCCCCGGTTTCTGGTCAATTTCAACCACATCACCCAGCATGACTTTATTGCCAGACGGTGTTGTGATAACCGCATATCGTAATGAAGAAAATGCTTCACGCGTAAGCTTAGGGTAGCGAACCATTACTTTCACTTCTTCACCATCGCGTATGATTCGTTGGGCTTCCCCTCCATAGAAACTGCCGCCAACTTGCTTAGCAATGTCGGAGAGATCCAAACCTAAGTCGTAGGCCACTGGGGCGAGAGAAAGTAAGACTTCTTTACTGCCCGTGTCGATGGAAGATGAAATGTCATAAAGACCATTTTGCTCTTGCAGCTTAGCGATCAATTCGCGACCCGCATTGTTCAATGTTTCGATGTCTGGACCAAACAGCAAATAACCGAACTCATCACCGCCGTCTCCACCGTTAACATCATCAATGATTGTGATGGACTTAAGACCAGGAATGACGGGAAGCCTGTCTCGCCAGCGACGAGAAAGCTCGAACGTGTTGAATGGACGAAGATCCTCGTCAACCAATGGAATCACAATACGTCCGCTTGTTCGACCGCGATTCATCGACAATAGGTCTTTAATCATGCCTTGACCGTGGGTGTCAATGGTCTCTTTTTCAACATCCCAAATAACATTTTCAATAACACGCAATGCTTCAATGGTTTGCTCGTCGGACACATTGTCGTTCATTGTTATCCGTACACCTGGGAAATCATGAGGCACTTTAGGGGAGGGAACGACACGTACATGATTAGAATCTATCATTGCGTAACTAACGGCTAATATAGCGATAAAGGTAGCAAAGACCGTCCAGCGCCATTGCGTACAGCGAGTAACAAAATTGCGGTATGGACCATTAACAAATCCAAAGAAGCGTTTGTTAAATCGATCTCGCCAACTGCCTTCTTTAATTGGCGTAAAATTGGTATGGGCCAAGTGAGCAGGCAGAATGAGCTTCGACTCGATTAAGCTAAAGATAAGACAAAGGATAACGACCGACGCAATTCCGAAAAAGAACGCTCGCTCCGGCCCTGTCGACATAATAAACGGGGCAAATACCGCAATCGTCGTTAGAACACCAAATGTGGCAGGGGTTGCCACCTTTTTTACGCCTCGGACAACATTGTTAACGCCACCCCCATGTTTCTCTATTTCTGAGTAGGCACTTTCACCCATAACAATGGCGTCATCGACAACAATACCCAGCACCATAATGAAGGCAAATAGAGAAATAATGTTAATGCTGACGCCGACAACCGGCATGAGCATCATCGCGCCCAAGAAACAGACAGGAAGACCAACCATTACCCAAAACGCCAGTTTTACACGCAGGAAAATACTGAGCATGATGGCAACAAGCACCGCACCTTGGAGTAGGTTTTTAAGCATCATATCCAAGCGCGCATTCAAATAATAAGTCATGTCGACTAAAGTTTTGATTTTCAATCCTTCAGGTAACGTCTTATTCTTATGTTCTATATACGCTTTTACGGACTCCGCGACGGGAATCATATTCTGATCTTTGGTTGCTTGCACGGAAAGGTAAATTGCGTTTTGTCCCGTGTACTTGAAGTGGCGTTCACCTTCAACAAATCCATCTTTAATAGTGGCAATATCCTGAAGATGAACTTTTGCACCATTGGCGCCAATTTTTACAGGAATGTGGCGGAATTCTTCCCCGCGGTAATATTGATTTTCAATTCGAACGGAAATCATACCCGTATTGGTGCTGACTTCTCCTGCTGAGTAATTCGCTGAATAACGCTGAATGGCATTGGTGATGTCGTTCAATGTTAGATCGTACTTTCTTAGCGTATCAGGGTGAACCTCGATGGCGATTTCATCTTCTGGTGCGCTTAAATCGACGAGGGCAACATTACTGAGTTGAAGCAGTTCGTCTTCAATGACTTTCGCTAAAGGTTTTAGCTCTGTTAGCGGTTTGTCGCCAACCAGAGCCATTTCGATGACATCTTGCTGCCATTCGACTTGGTATACGTTGACGGGCTCCATTGATGCAGGGAAGGAGGCAATGGAATCGACTTTTTGCTTCACTTTATTCAATACATCAGTGAGTTCAGCATCGACGTCAATTTCAAGTGACAGGTGCGCACTGCCACGTGAAGCCGTAGAAACGGCCTTTTTAATGTCTGTTACATCTTTTAGCGATTCTTCAATTTTTATCAAAATGCTTTCTTCAATCTCTTGAGGAGAAGCACCAGGATAGGAAGCACTGATGTTAACGTAGTTAACCTCGATGTTTGGGAACATCTGTCTTTGAATGAAGAAATAGCTCACCGCGCCCATTATGATGATAAAGATCATCATTAAGTTTGCCGCGACGGAGTTATTGGCGAAATAAGCAATCAACCCTTTTTCTGTAGGTTGAGTCGGTTTGTTAGTATCCATGTCCATGAATCAATCCTTATTTCGCAACACTAGCGGATTCAGAGCCTGATTGGGCGATTTCGACATTCATGCCTTTTTGTGGGTATTCAGGTAGCGTAAGTACCACTTGGTCTTTCTCTTCAATGCCACTACCAATCAAGAAAAACTCGCCTTCTTCGCGTAAAACGTTAACGGTTCTTGGCTCAAGTTGATTTTCTTCATTTACGATCCAAACCGTTTGATTATTAACAAGTTCCTGAGGGAGACGATAGATGTGTTTGAGCTCTTTACCGGCAAATCTAACCTGCACGTATGAACCGAATTTTAGTGCGCGTTTTTTCGAGTTCACGCCATAAGGATCTTCAATTTGAACGACAAGATTAACCATTCGTGTGCTGCTATCAACAATGCCGAGATCACGAGAAATAAAGCCTTCACGTTCTATAGAGCGAACACCTTTTTCAATAATGGTTGCTTTGATACCTCTGAGCGTATCGGGAAGGAATGAACTGTCGAACCCAGCAATAGGGATGCTGACTTCCGCGGCTTCAATGTTGTTGAGTTGTGCAACTTCGGATCCCGCTGAAACATACTGACCCACACCTATATTTCGTGATACAACGAGTGCATCATACGGTGCAAGTACTGTACAGTTCTCTAGGTCGCGTCTTGCGCGCTTTAAGCCGGCTTGGGCTGATTTTACTTGTGCTTGAGCACTCAATACTTGAGGCTTTCTTAAGTACAAGTCTGTCACTTGCTTTTTGTTTAGCGTTCTCGCTTGTTTTTGAGCGACCTTTGCTTTGGCTTGTTCTTCTATGAGAGAGGCTTTTGCGCTAGCAAGTGACGCTTCTGCTTGTAAAACCGCTGCTTCGTAGTTGTCTCGCTCTAATTGAAATAAAACTTCCCCGCGTTTCACGATTCCACCAGCGACAAAATTTGGGTGCCAGCTTGTCACTTCCCCAGATACTTGAGCGGAAAGTCGTGTTTTTTCTACGGGAGAAATTTCGCCAAAGCTTGAAATGATAACTTGGTGATCACTTGGGAATATGTTTTCAGCCTGAACCAAAGGTACGGTGATAACCTCTTTCTTTTCCTCAGCTTCTGGTCCGTTTGCTGCGATTACATTGAAAGCGCCGTAGGCACCGCCAAGAATTACTACTGGAGCCAACCAACGTAATAATTTTTTAGACATTTGCTTCCCTTTTCTTCTTTAAATTCATTTCTAATACGGATAAGAATGAGATCCGGTTTCGTGTGGTTTGATTGAATGATTTAAAAACTGGTGCACTTTAGAGCGTTCAATCAACCCAACGATAGGTACAACGTTTTGCGAGATTTCTGCAAACTAAGTGCCAATAATAAACTTGTATAATAACAGGTAGTTATGACAAGGTGATATATCTATCATTCTCCGTAATTGGTTTTATTAGCTAAGTGTTAGTAAAAAAAACCATATGGAAGAATATTCACAGGGTCCAATACAACATACGTAACCAAGTCATTCTGATAACCGATATCATGTCAGGCAGTCGTTAACACAAGATTAATTCGCCTGAGTCGTAGCAAGAGTTCGCACAATTGACGACATCTACGTTTTGAGACGTTTACTATGTCTGTATACCCAAGCACCTTGAGGTCATTTGGGTATATTATAAGGAGAGGGTGGATTCGATGCGTGACAGTTTGTGACAGCAGTTTGGTGTTTGTGTCGCTTTTCCTAACATTTCACCTTAACCTCATTGCTTGCTCCAACCTACCTCCGTACTCAAACGATCCCAAGGGAGAGTTTAACTGGCTTTCATACT
>NZ_BFAQ01000082.1:0-604 GCF_002933855.1 Vibrio penaeicida | reverse complement strand
ATCGGTGCCTTGCCTGAAACCAGCTAAGTCTTGCTGAACCCAGCATATTGAGATTATTTGGGTATAAACGATTTGTTTTAGTTTAAGCCTCTCCATTTAAAGAGGGGAGTACGGGAAATTCGAGAAAAATAACAGAGTGGCTCGCTCTATTCAAAGCTAATTACTTTTAAGGTCAATTATCAAAGGTATATGCAATTAAGGGTGTTAAAGCTAGGGTGGTTTGAAGTGAGGATATATTATCTTAACTAAGTGATTATTATAATTGACCAATATTTAAATAGGGGGTTTTATCATCACTAATGCGGATTTTATATCCTAATTACTAATTTTTATTGTCTATATATGGCTTTCAATTTTAAGTGAATGTCATGAATTTTCGATATTTATTTAGAGGTAAAAAGAGAAAATTACTGATGGATATTTCAATGTAAACTTTCTTAAATATGAGACGTTTGGAAGTTTGGATGGCTAGATGTTCTTATAACTTATTGTTATGTAAATGATAACCTTTTTCATTGTGAAGGAGCTAAAATATGCCTTATTAACTTACTGTAACAAATTTAAATAATTCTATTTATTTTCTGTTTTTGACCTTTATTTGATA
>NZ_BFAQ01000081.1 GCF_002933855.1 Vibrio penaeicida | reverse complement strand
TGTAAGGTTCTCGAAAATTGCTGGCTTCAGTGTTTTTGAGTTTGATTCCTCAACCAGCATCAAGGTGGAAAAGTCGTCGCAAACCAAGTTGCTGCAAGCTTTCAAAACCAATTAGGTTTGCTGAATTTTGAAGCTTTGCTCTCGGCTCGTTTCCCTAAATTCTCGACTGAATCGGTGTTTTGGGTTTTGTGGTCTGGTTGCAGAAGGTTTTGTTGGCTAAGATGCTGTTCATTGAATGCAAGCTAAGTGCTTCATTGCCAAGTGAGTTTGTTATTTGTTGCGCTACAACAAACAGTTCAAGCAGACCAAAAACGCGTGGCATTTTTAGTTTGCGGTGAGTTTTGTGTTTAGGGTAGTTTGCAGAAACAGCATTTGTACGTTTTTGGCTACTTAACTGGGCGTTATGAAGCATCTAGAAAAATCCATTAAAATTAAGGGTTAATGTTCCTTATTCGTACTTGATGTTTTCGATGTTTTGAAATTATCTCAGCCTGAAAATCTGTTGTGTTTCTTTGGTGAAATGCCGCTTTGGTTTCATCGAAAGGCAAATCGGCTGTTTGGCTGCTTTTGCCAAGTGATTTTTTCCAGCAGCCATTTGCTGCACCGTGATTTTTGTGGGGCGGCAGGGGCATCGATAAACTCAAGAATTGGTGGGTGTTTTAAGTCAACTCGTTGTGGGTTTATCGTGTAGCTGCCGACATTTTGTGAATTGGCTCTGTGTCTAAACTATTTGTATTTGCTGTAATTCCGAGGTTGCCATAAAGTCCGTTCATAACAAACAATTCAAACAGACCAAAAACGTGTGGCACTTTTAGTTTGCGGCGGTTTTGGTGTTTAAGGTGTAATGCAGAAACGTCATTTGTACGTTTTTGGCAGTTTAATTGGGCGTTAGGATTTTTATTCAATTTATGAGGATTTAATGAGTATTATTATTGATATTGTCGCGCCCAAAGCTTCTAGGGTGTTTATGCCGTTACTTGCAGGGATTTTGACGGCTGTTTTGGCTTCTTTCAGTGGGCTACTTGTTGAAAAGGAGCTATCTAAGACAGTTGATAAATATCCAGCATTTGAAACGGCTGTCATTCAATCTCTGAATAACTCAAGTACTTTAAACTTAGGGCAAGCGACACTATTGTTTGAAGCAGTTCACCCTGCAGGTGAAATAGTCAATCATCAGCTTACTCTGAGAAATTACCTTGTTCGCCTGAACTATCAACTTATGCTTAATAAAACAGAGCCGAGTGTAGACCAAGCGAACTTGGTTAGCTTTACTGAAAAAATCCAAGCTATTATTAGCAATTTAGAGGAGGTTAGACCTTATCAGGAACTTGCTCCGATTGAAGCAAGTATTTTCCAAGATATATCAGCGCTAACCGATGATGAAGAAATAGAAAGAAAGCTTCGTCAACTATCCAGTATATTCCAGGTTCGTTTTGAAGAGCTTGAGCAAAGTAAGATTGAAGCTCGGTGGTCGCTTATTTTTGGAATAGCGGGTTTAGTTGCTGGTGTGGTATCTATTCTGCTTTCAGTTTTTCCTGTTACAAGGGCGAAACCAAAATCCTAACAAAGCATTTAAGAGTGATTCGCAACGCTTGGCATTTTCGCTTCGCTCAAGTGTAGCCAAGCGCCGCTCACATATATGGTCTCCCCCGGTTTTGCAAGTCAGTAGTATGATTAAAAGCGCAGGTTAACTAC
>NZ_BFAQ01000080.1 GCF_002933855.1 Vibrio penaeicida | reverse complement strand
GTTTAAGCTGGCGTTATAACACAAAATCAGCCTATTGCTCAAAATGACTAGTTGAACTATTATTTGTACATTAAATTGTACCATTGGGAGTTCAGCATGAGCCGTATCCATTTCGACCAAGATATTCAGCCTTTGTCTGAATTTCGAGCTGGCGTAACGTCATTTATCAAGCAGATCAACGAAACTCGCAGACCACTAGTAATAACACAGCGTGGTAAAGGTGTAGCTGTTGTTCTTGATGTCGCAGAATATGAAGCAATGCAAGAGAAGATCGAGTTACTTGAAGAGATGCGTACTGCTGAAGCACAACTAGCTTCGGGCTTAGGTGTTTCTAATGAGGACGCTCGTGCTCAAGTGTTAGGGCGTATTAAGAAATGAAAGTAGTCTGGTCACCACTAGCATTGCAAAAGTTAGGTGATGCAGCTGAATTTATTTCGTTGGACAATCCAGTAGCAGCAGAAGATTGGGTTAATGAGGTTTTCGATAAAACGGAGCTTCTCTCAAGTATGCCGGAAATGGGACGTATGGTGCCGGAATTACCTCATACCAATTTTCGTGAAATTATTTTCGGGCACTATCGCATCATATATAGCCTTAGCCATGAAATTCGCATTCTAACGGTGCGAAATTGTCGTCAAATGCTGACGGAAAGTGACGTATAGCAATTGTGTTATAACAAACGCTTCAAGCGGACTGCCAACGCGTGGCACTTTTAGTTTGCAGTAATTATTGTGTTTAAGGCGCAATGCGGTAGCCGTTGTATTGCGTTGGCAGCCACTTAAGCGGGTGTTATGCGTAAATGGAGGAAACATGGAAAATCAGGGAAAGCTGTTCTTCTTCTGTGGCAAGATGGGGGCAGGCAAGTCGACTAAATCTAAGGTTGTGGCTGCTGAAAACAATGCAGTCCTAATTTCAGAAGACGACTGGTTGTCAGTTCATTATCCTTCACAAATTCAAACATTTGACGACTACATTAAGTATTCAAATCTCATTAAGCCTTTCGTTAAAAGGCATGTTCAAAGTCTGTTGAATGTTGGGGTTAACGTTGTTATGGACTTTCCTGCTAATACTGTTAAGCAAAGAGCTTGATTCGTATCACTGTGCGTCGAAGTAGGTAGTGAGCATGAGCTTTGGTATTTAGACCTAACAGATGAGCAATGTTTATCCCAAATTGCTAAGCGCCGAGTTGAACAACCTGAAAGAGCTATGTTTGACACAGAAGCTGTATTTCATCATGTTACTCAGTACTTTGAAGCTCCGACAGCGAGTGAAAAACTCAGTCTGGTACGTGTGGGAGAATACGCATAACAAAGCGTTTAAGGCAGATTCCCAACGCGCGGCATTTTCGGTTTGCTTTGAATTTAGTGTTTACGGCACAATGGTTTAGGTTTGGTGGTCGGCGTTGCTCACTACTTAACGCGGCGTTATTTTAAAGGAGATTACATTGAGATTATTATTTTTGGGTTTAAGTATTCTATCATCAGTGGTATTTGCTGCAGATAAGAATTGTGGAGGAAAGATCACTCTTGTTATGGGAGATCACTCAGCTTGTGGAGGTCATATGGCATTTAAAACAGAGGCGAGTAATACGAAATGGATGTGTACAAAGTCCAATGAAGCGGGTTCTATTGTATTAACAGCCTTAACTGCAGGGAAAGAAACAGCGGTATATATCGATGATTCACGTATTAGTACATGTCCAGATTTACCCCACTATAGAAAAATAAGCTATGTAATCATTTACCCATAAACATAACAAAAGCTTCAAACCGACAAACAACGCGTGGCACTTTTGGTTTGCGGTGAATTCAGTGTTTAAGGCGTAATGCAGTGGCTTGTTTTGTGCGTTGTCTGCGGTTTAAGCTGGCGTTATACGGAGAAGGGATGTCCGAAAAATATCGTAAAATCATAAATGACCGTCAACTAGTTTCAGCGATGAATAAAACTAAATGGCGTGAACTTTGTGTTGGCTTCGAAGCGCTTCAATCTTTAAATATTAGTGTTAGATACAAACTAATTTCATCAGATGAAATCTATGGTTTTAGCACAGTTTGGTGGGATGAAGTATTTGAAGAAAGCCCTTTTATAGAGTGGCTAGATTTCAATCCAATAGTTTATGAGCATCAAGGACGCTTGGTGGCGGCTAAAGAAACTGATAGGCGCAATGAAATTCTCGCAGTCTTTGAGAAATATGGAATTAGGTATTCACTGCATGAAACACATTTTCGTGTTTGGGGCTACTTAAGCCAAGATACAAACCCAGAATTCGTATAACAAACGCTTCAAGTCGACCGCCAACGCGTGGCA
>NZ_BFAQ01000079.1 GCF_002933855.1 Vibrio penaeicida | reverse complement strand
TTGTTGTACTTTATTCTATTTTTATTATGTATCTTTTTAATTACAATTGGTACGTATCATAAAGTTTAATTTATATGAGATTTTATTTAATTTTGTGGAAAATTCAATCCAAATATATCAAATCATGACCACGATTTTTATATGGAACATCGCTGAAAAACAAGATACTTGAAGAGTGGATTTACACTGATAGAGCTAGCTTTCGATGCGTGGGGGAGCGAGTTTACAACTTATTGAATACCCAATAGGTGTCGTATCTCCTTTATTTGACTATGCTTATATAAGGCTATTTGCATAGGGCTAAATTATGGAAATAAAACTTGAATCCGAACTCGTTTGCCCAAGTTGTGGTCACAAAAGCCTAGAGGCAATGCCTAAGGATTACTGTCAGTATTTCTACGAGTGTAAAGAGTGCGGTGTACTGCTTAAACCAAAAGCGAATGATTGTTGTGTTTTTTGTTCGTATGGTAGTGTGCCGTGCCCGCCCATTCAAAAGCAGCGTAATGCTTCTAACATTTTACCGACTCGTGCAACAAAACATTCACATCACTAGTTAAACCCTCAAAACTACATTATCGGTTGGTTTTAAACAATATTTTGAACCTTTAGGGAGAAGGGGGGAGTTTTATGGTGTGTAAAGAGTAACGTTCTGGGCACTGACTTAATCGAGCCCAGCATTATAATATGCAAATATGAGCGCATATATCACATTTAAGAAAATGTATTATTTTATATTTTCTTTGTGCATTTATAATTGCTATTTATCAAGTTTGAGACACTGTGAATGGAGAAGAAGCTACAAGCAAATGTTGTCCGATGGGTAGCAATCAGCTCTTACGCTATCCTATTGTTTGGATGGATGTTTTGGTTCTGGCTAGCAATCAATATCGGTGGTTTTCATATGATGGTATTTGCCTTCTTTCCTCTTACCCTACCTTTTGCCGCTGTTCTGGGGCTCTGGAGCTTGGTATTTGGACTCCCAAGTTGGCTCGGTTATGTTTTTATTTGAAAAAGCATGTGATTAAGAGGGGGAATGGAAAGGTTATGGTAAAAAAAAGAGCCTACGACCATCCGAAAATATTGGGATCGAGCAAATAGTTGGATGGTTAACGGCTCAAAAAACAAAGGTTTCATTTATTATGTTAGCAGAGTCTTATATTTCTGCTGCCTTTTTGCGAGTGGTGCGTCTCATTATTTCCAATCTATGTGAGCGTTGATTTACATATGTGGCAACATTCCATTCAAATATTTCAACTCATACCCCCGATTTTGATATGGAACATCGCTGCAAAACAAGACACTTGATGAGTGGATTTACACTGATAGAGCTTATTATCACACTGGCGGTGATGGCGATCCTCATGAGTGCCTTTGCCCCCAGTTTTTCCAGCATTATTGAGTCCAATCGAGAAACTAAAATTCAAAGTGAATTAGGGGATGTTTTTAATATGTCTCGTAATGAAGCGGTGACTCAAAACAAAGCGATGTACTTACATTTTGTTGGATTGCCCCAAAACAGCGAAGTGACACAAGATTGGTGTGTATTACTGACGACCAGTTCAACCACGCCTGTGTGTAATGCTAACGCTGTTTTTTCTATTCGAAGTGATAGTCATCCAAAAATCACAATAGAGCGAACCTACCCTGAGACCTATATCAAATTTAGCGCCGTCAATGGTAAACCAACACTGAGCAATTTTGATATCGAAGGTAGGCAGAGTGTCATAAAGTTTTATGCTAATTCTGCCGATGTCGTGGAATTTAAAGGTACTTTTTGGGGAAGAGCTGAGTTTATGTGATGTCCCTTTTTTCAAAAGGCGGTGAGCGTTAACAGTTAATGGGCTTGAAGATTGCCTACTGTTTAAAAAGCATCAGGCGAGCCTAGACTCGCCTGATTTCATGGCATCTTAAATATTAAGCAATAAATCATTTTACTACGGTTGGCACGGGTCAATCAGGTTCCAGTCACCATCCGTTTTTGTGGTATCTGGCTGTTGCCCTTTTGTCCACCATTTCGCTTCGAAGGTATTATTTCCAAACATCACTTGATCACCTGAAACATATGCGCTCTTGGCATCCCACGGTTCAACAGCGCCACAGGTCTGTGTTACCCCACCTGTTACTGTGATCTGGAATGTTTGACTCGTAACAATCTGACTGTCTGATACTTGCAATACCACTTGGTGGCTACCAATATCTGCGTCCGATGGTGTGCCACTTAGTCGCAATGTGTTGGCATCAAACGATAGCCACACAGGTTTGGTTTTGGCTCTGAATCGTATCTCTGGGCTATCTACGTCTTTGGCGCTCACCTGATAAAGATACGCGGTACCACTGGTCGCATTAACCGGTGCTACCGATGTGAATTTCGGAGCTTGATTCACGTCCAACCCTGCTGAGATTGAAAAGTCTACGTTTGAAATATCGAAGAAGATATTATCAACGGCTTCAACTTTTATTCGAGCCGTTTTGCTTATCAGATCTGGGAGCACGACGTCCGTTGTCCCTGTATTCGGCACGTTTGCAGCTAGTGTATGTGGGTACGTTTTACCACCATCTAAGGAAAGTTGAACATTCACCAAACTTACATTCACTGGGGGTAAATCGGTCCCAGCAACTTGCCAACGCACTGTCTGCGTTGAACCGGGCAGCCAGTTTACTTTTGTATTCGGTTTACTGACCACAAATGGTCCCGCGGTTCCATCGACAGTAATCACACGCTCATCCCAAGACACTTGAGGCGATTCTACGTTATTATCCCGAGCCACTAACCGAAATTTGTAGCTGCGTGCCACGGAAGAAAGTACCTCCCAGGTTGGCGTCTGGTTGTTGACAATTGCGTCTAGGTTCGGCAGGTAACGAGTGGGTGATACTGTTGGCAGTTTTGCTCTGAATGTGGGACCGGTTACTTGATTCGCTGTTGGACGTGCGACTAAATCACCTCGATCAATTTGTTCCCAACTGTAAGTTAATTCAGCTTGGTCTTCTGTATCTACTGCCGACCCCGTCAACACAAATGGCGTTTCTTTTGGGATCGTCACGTCTGGTCCAGCACTGACGACTGGAGGTGTGTTTAACGACATCTCAGACGTACCGCATCCACTGCCATACCCACGATCCATAAAATGACGAACATTCCCGATGCTGTAACTATGGAACATAGCATCGGAGTTCACTTGAACATTCGGTCCACAGACACCTGCGTATCCCATGATTGTGGAACCGCTTCCCGGCTCCACCGCATTGTAAGAGACGCGATTACACCCTGTATTGTGAGTATGTTCGGCACCAAATTGGTGACCAATCTCATGCGCGACGATGTCGATATCAAATGCATCGCCCATCGGCATACCTAACCCAGAAACGCCGCTTCCCTTGCCTCGGGTACAAACGGATCCGATAAGTGCACTTCCGCCGCCCGTTGCACTGAACAGATGACCAACATCGTAACCTTGTTGACCAATCACCTTATCAATGACGACCTGACTTTCTCCTTGCATTAAATCTGAGCGATTGTTTGTGTAGTAATCGTTTACATCGAGGGAAAATAGCTGATCAGTGGTCGGGATCAATTGCAGGCGTATGGCCAAATCACGCTCATAGATCTCATTCACCCGGTTGATTGTGGTTGCAACGGCTGACATCACGCTCTGTTTTGTCCCACCATGAAAGCGAGAGTATTCATAAGTCGTTGCTATTGCTAAACGATATGTTCTTAACGGGTACATATCTGAAGTTCCAAAACCTGAGCGACCAGAACGGAATGAAGTGCCTCTGTTAAGCTGCGATTCACTGCGAGTCAGTGTTTCTTCGAGAAGACGCAGATCCTTTGTTTTGTGATAATCTTTTTTGAAATAGCTGATGTATGTTCTGGTATTTCCTGACTCATAAGGGTCGATATAGAACGTACCGTATTTCTCTGATGTCACCATCGCATGAAACCCTTGCGACGTGTAGTCCAGTACGATCCGAGTATTCTTAGTTTCCGCACTGGTTCCGCTAAACGTTTTAATCTCGGGATAGCGCGCAGCCAGTTCTGCCGGCAGCACTTGGTTTGGCGCAACAACAAAGGTTTCGTAACCCCCATTCGGCAATGGTATAGAAAGATCGACGCTTGCCACCCTTTCATTCGCTAGATCTGTAGAAGCCGTTACGGTCTGATTCAGATGATGTTTAAGGTGGTCAAGCTCTAACTGGATTAAGCGGAATTTAGCTGGCTTGATATAACGTTGGCGGTCAACTTCGGAAGTAGAAGAGTGTTCCACCGTTTCTTGCCAAAACTGGGTGCTTGATGGCTGATTTATGTGTTCTTTTTCTAACATTGCTGAGTGGACGTCATTAGCCGCTATTGCTTGACTCACACCAAGGGCTGTTGCAGATAAAGCAAAACAGACATTAATCCATCGATTCATATTTTTTTTCATGTCGGGCTCCAAGAGTGACATATCCTTTCGGACATACGTAAACACAGTGATATTTGGGTAAATGCAGCTCGCTGAATCTCACAATAGAACGTTTGCGTACAGTAAAAAAAGCATGTCTGTGACGCCCAAGGTAGGAATGCTCACTCTATTGAGAAAACCATAAGTTGCCTAATATCAATGACATAATTCATTAGTCGCACCAATAGTAGGGATTAGGTTTTTCGTGTCATTTCAATGAATTGAAACGATGTTGAACTCAAAATGAGAGTTTATTCATACGATTAATAATTTACGCTTTATTTTATAAAAGATTGATAATAAGCAGGAATTTAAGAGAATGTTCGCTACGGAGTCGGACATGTGGCGAACTATCAAATCGGATCTCAGCTGACGACTTTGTAACGTGTTGTTCATCAGGCTTACTGAGTGGTTTCATTTATTGTTTCTAACTCGTACGCACCACCATTTGGTCTTTCTATACATACGAATGAGTTTGGAGTGCAGTTTTTTCAACTTGAAGAAACAAAAGCGCCAAGCTGACTGGGACTGTTTTTATATACAGTGTATAATGGTGTTCTAACGTGAATTTGTCATGACGAGATGCATGGGCTATCAAAGGTCGCTTTTCATCGAAACGCGTTCTTGGTATGCGGCAGTGCCTTGTCTGAATAAACGCGGATAGGAGGCACCATGAGCAGAGCGCTTGAACTTTTGATGCGAATGCATCTGGAAAAAACACCCACCGTTGAGCGGGGGAAAGCCGTCCTGACTGGGGATGTGATCATCGGCATATTGGGGTTGATGCAAAGACAACATCCCTTAGGGAGCGATCTCATTATGGCTCGCTGGCTGGATGAC
>NZ_BFAQ01000078.1 GCF_002933855.1 Vibrio penaeicida | reverse complement strand
CCACCCATTTCGCGGAAGAAGCCACGTGGAAAGCACACTTCGATTACACCAATGCCAATCGGGCAAGGTACATGCAGCCGCCATTCATGAAGGTACTGACCCAATTTAAGCAGTACAGCCAGAGCATGACGTACTATTTGATGCGCAACGCGTACTTGTCTATGCGCGGGATGAACAAAGAGACGCGAACAGAAGCTCGACGACAATTGGTGGGTACCCTTGCCATGACCTCGTTGTTAGGGGGCGTTTCTGCCTTGCCCCTCTCCCTAGTGTATGGGATGGCGAATGCATTGAATGCAGCTATGGGAGACGACGATGTGCCTTGGGATGCGGAAACGGAATTTAAACGATATCTTTACAACGCGCTCGGCAATAAAACCCTAGTTGATGGGATACTTTACGGTGTTGGGGGGGCTGGGTTATCCCCCCGTATTTCGCTTGACCAATTGTGGATCAGAGATCCGACTCGCGACCTTGACGGCGAACAAATATGGAGTTTTTACGCTCGGCAGGTAGCGGGACCGGTATTAGGGGGCATTGTACTTTCGGGGATCCGGGGCAGCGAGAAAATGGCGCAAGGGGAGTACTGGCGTGGCGTCGAAATGGTGATGCCGAAGTTTGTCCGTGATCCGATGAAAGCATACCGATATTACGAAGAAGGGGCGCTCAGCAGTAAAGGGCTGGCGTACAAGGAGACGTCAGCATTCACATGGGTCGAACTGGCTCTACAGGCGGGCGGTTTGTCGGACAGCGATTTGATGAAACAGTACGACACCAATCGAGCGCTCAAGTCTTACGAACGGCACGTACTGGATAGGCGACAACAGTTGATGACGGCGTACTGGTTGGCGTGGAAGGGGCGGGATACGCAATTGATGGTCATGGTCAAAAAAGCGGTACGCCGCTTTAACCAACGTTATCCTTCTCTGTTGCTGGATCCCAGTGCCCTAAGGCGATCGATTCGACAGCGTTTACGTTACGGCAAGGAAAGCGTTCACGGTCTTCACCTCAACCAAAAACTGGCCGCTTCACTTCTCTCACGCTCGCCCTTGCACCAACCGCTATCGTAAATACGATGACGGTTACGCGTGTATCCAATATAAGAGCAAGGCATTAGCATCGCATTTTTATAAAGATATTTTATAAAAATTCTATTGATCGTTTTTTGTTTGGTGTTTATAAAAAGACTAAAAGGCGTCAGTACCGTTGTGTAAGTTTTGTATGTCTAGGATAGATGTTTGTTGTTAACCGAGTGACATAATCTTCTTTTTGTTATTCACTTCAAAAGGTTGGCATATGGATATTGAATTGGAAAAACTAGAGACCGCTGCTGTTGAGAGCGCCAATAACCGCTATCTGATGTCTGTCTCAGACAACTTGAAAAACTTCTCCCCAGAGGCTTACCAAACCTTTTATTCCAATGTGGCGACATGGCTTGAGCCTACAAAAACTCGCCTTCAGGTGGGGGTGGAGCGATTGAAGAGTGAAAAGAGCCCAAGCTTGGATCCTGTCATATCGGCGTTGGAGCACAATATCCTCGACGAATCGGGAGAAGGCGGGGAGGTGAAAAGTGATCCACACGCTGACCTATTTAACACGTCCTGCCATACCTATTTTAAGCACGTTTACGGGGTGCCCCTTGGTTTCTATACCCCTAGCGTTGAGACGCTTCACCTGAAAGACGCATCACTGCTGCTGTTTTCCAACAATACCTATGAGATGTTGGGAGCTTGCTTTGCTCAGGAAGTGCATGCTCTACCTCAACTGCAGCGAATGTATCGTGGTCACTTAGCAAACCGAGAAAAATGCAAAGACGATTGGGGGCTGGTCAGTCGGTTTTACGATGTTCACTTTGATGGGACCGAAGCCAGACACGCAGAGGATTTACGTCGGACCTTTATCGATTTACTCAAGACGCCTGCTCAGCTGACGGTGTTCAAGTCCGGGTTCATTTCCATGATTTGCTTACTCACCCAATTCTGGAAATCACTGGAACTTCGAACCGCATGAGTAGCCCGCTTCTCCCTTATTTTTTGTTTGCATTTTTGGGAGGGTGCATCATTCCGATCCAAGCTATCATGACGGATGCGCTAAAAAGCAAATTGGCGATTGATCAAGTTGATGCCACATTCATTCTGTATTTCGGAGGGGCAATCACATCGCTCTTTTTTTCCTTGATCATTAATAAACACAATGTCTTGCTGAAGTTTCAGGTTTCAGACTGGTGGATGTGGGCATCAGGTTGTATTGGTTTCTTTTACATATTTCTTATGTTCATTGCCTTCCCGAAGTTGGGGGTGTCGGTATCGATTCTTTTTGTCTTCCTGGGGCAGGTTGTACTGTCAGTTGCTATAGACCACTTTGGGTTGTTCGGTATGCCCCATCACCCCATTTCGGTAACCAAACTGATTGGGTTGATCTTTATTCTTATGGGGGCGGCACTGATTATGTACGACAGTCACCATAGTGGATAGTATTTGGAGGGTTGTTGAGTGTTTCGAGAAACAGTCCGTTTGTTTAAATCGATAAGACCGAGTGTGGTGAGGCAACCAAAGCATTGTTGTGGTGCTGAACTTTTTTATCTCAAGTTGTTTTTAATCTATGTTGCTTCTTAAGGAGGGTATTTTATGAACATTGGCAGACTCAAGCCATCGAATGAATCTAAGTATGAAGACGAACCCTTAAATCAAATTCCCGTTTCAAAACGCTAAGCTTCTGCGGAAACGAGACTTTGCGGGTTCGAATGACGTTTAGCGCATCTTGGGCTTCTCTTGAATTCATACAGGGAGGCATGTCTCCCTTCCATCTTTATCGTCATCCGACAGGTTTGTCGTTTAGCCAATAGAATATTTTTTCATATAAACACTATTCATATCTCTTAAGACTATTAAAAGTTAGATTTTAAGTCTTAAAAAGCATAGAAAACACTGTATTCATTACCAAGGGTTATATGTATTATTTATATAATCATGGGTTTTTATAAATCATTTTATATATTGCTAAGTTATTGGCACAACCTGTTGCAGTGAATTAGGATCTGACTCGTTTCTGAATGCTCGTTTAGTAAACCAGCGATAGACAACGGGAGGTTGTCATGAACACTTTTACCAAGCTCAGTTTTGCTCTTCCTTTCATTGTGGCAAGTAGTTTCGTCACATCGGCACCCAGTGCTCCCCCCCAAGCATTAGTCCCCCCAGAAGTATTCTTAGAACAGCACAAGATAAAAATTGGCTTAAACAATGGTTGTTTAATTCCGAGTGCAATATTAGTCGACTATGCCGCCATATCGGATTGTGGTCGACCAGACACCCTTTGGACTTACACGGAATATGGTCAGCTTGTTACAAGAAGGTCGTTGGGGTACGAATGCCTGACCGTGCCTGAAGGAGGCGGGTTGTTATACATGGATATCTGTGACATCAACAATACACGGCAAAATTGGTATACCGACTTTTCTCGACTTGGGGCACGTCTAAAAACGGGGAATGTGACTTTAAGAAATCAAGCGGTGTCGGTTACCCCAGACAACTTGGTTGTGGTCGACTCGAGCTACCCGTTGGTCACAGTTCAAAATTTACAAGAGATGATCGTCAGACAGTCCCCAGGGTATACCCAGTTTTCTTTAGACGTTTATGCCAATAAACCCATTCCTCAAAATCACAGCCTTTATCCAACGGCTGCCAGCAACGTCTATTTTGGTAAGGACAGCGAATTGAGGGCGTATAAGAATTTCTATAACGTCCATAAAAATACGTTCTTTTCCAATTGGGGTGAGCCCAAAGGTTACAAAGTTTGTTACCGTAATCCGGTGACGGATACCACATCTTGGGATTGGGCAAAGGTCGTGAATTGTCCGTTTGATGACTCAATCGACGACAGTTTACGTTGGGCATTTCGCCCAGACCCAAAAACAAGTGGCTCAACACATCTTTTCAATATTGAGCCATCTCGTTTTTCGGGTAGGCTAGTAATGCAGTCAAGTGGTGCCCAAGCAAACTTCGGTTATGTTTCAGGTTCAAGCTATTCCAACCCATATAAAGTGGAAGAGTTTTTTATTAGCTCGCCCGGAGAGCTCGTTGCCAAACATTATGACAAAGTGAGTGTCAGTGATATAGCCGCTCAAGAAGCGGCAAACGCTAAGATAAT
>NZ_BFAQ01000077.1:1032-1503 GCF_002933855.1 Vibrio penaeicida | reverse complement strand
TGCGGTTTAAGCTGGCGTTATGTGCTTTGAGGGAATGATTGATAGTGGAAGTTAAATTTAGAGGCTTTATTGACTCTGATGGAGAGATCTTGGAGGGGATTTTGGCTGAAAATGGTCAGTTTGATTACCCAGAAGTTGAAGATAAAAAATCAATGAAAAGAGTCTCTCAATGTGATGGGGCAGTTTTTATAGTCGCTGAAATTGAAGGTATCATTGGCGGGTTTGCTAAAGGCTTTTACGATGGCTCGCGAGCACAAATTCAATTAGTTTCTGTTGCCAATCGATTTAAGAAAAAAGGTGTGGGCTCGAAGCTAGTTGACGCTGTGATCGGAGGACTGAAGGCGAAAGGTGCTACAACAGTTTCAGTGGTCAATTTAGAGAGTACAGCAGAATATTGGTCTAAACGCGGTTTTGAAAAACTGCCAGTTCATGTAATGGTAAGACGCACATAACAAAAGCTTCAAACCGACA
>NZ_BFAQ01000077.1:0-976 GCF_002933855.1 Vibrio penaeicida | reverse complement strand
TAAGCTGGCGTTATGTGCTAGGAGGGAAATTTGGACAAAATCTTTATTTCACAATTAGTTGATAGTGATCGAAGCTCTGTCTTTGACTTGCTTCAAAACGAGCAAACTATGAGGTTTTTGGGACCTAGAAGACCTTTGACTGATACAGAAGCTGAGATTTGGTTTGCTAACGAGCAACAGGCAGAAACTAGGTTTGCTTTCAGGTCTATTGAAACTAACGAAATTGTTGGTTTTTGCGGAGTTACTCAACTTGATGGCGAGTTAGACTTTGGGTATTTCATTCGTCAGAAGTTTTGGGGGCAAGGGTTAGCGTCTCTAATGTGTAAGTCCGCAATATTCAAACTGGCTCAATCCATTGATTTAATCCAAGTTAAAGTCTTTATCGCTTCAGATAATGTGGGTAGCCAAAAAGTGGCGCATAAACTCGGCTGGCAAATAAAGTGCACCGCTGAGAACGAATTTGAGTCAGGGCACTTGTATCAAATACGCACATAACAAACAATTCAAACAGACCAAAAACGTGTGGCACTTTTAGTTTACGTTGAATAATGTGTTTACAGTGGCTTGCAGAAGTGGCATTTGTACGTTTTTGGCAGTTTAATTGGGCGTTATAGCGCTTTGATAATTCAAGGTTTGTAAGGTTATCGAAAGTTGCTGGCTTCCGTGTTTTTGAGTTCGATTCCTTAACCTGAATCAAGGTGGAATATCCTCACAAACCAAGCTGTTGTAGGTTTCCCCAAAGTCTCCCAATTCATCAAATTTTGAAGCTTGGTTTTCGGTTTGTTCTTCTAAATTCTCGACTGAATCGGTGTTTTGGGTTTTGTGGTCTGGTTGCAGAAGGTTTTGTTGGCTAAGATGCTGTTCATTGAATGCAAGCTAAGTGCTTCATTGCCAAGTGAGTTTGTTTGTTTGTATCGCTCTAACAAAAGCTTCAAGCCGACAGCCAACGCGTGGCATTTTTAGTTTGCAGTAATAA
>NZ_BFAQ01000076.1 GCF_002933855.1 Vibrio penaeicida | reverse complement strand
ATTATCTTAGCGTTTGCCGTTTCTTGAGCGGCTATATCACTGACACTCACTTTGTCATAATGTTTGGCAACGAGCTCTCCAGGCGAGCTAATAAAAAACTCTTCCACTTTATATGGGTTGGAATAGCTTGAACCTGAAACATAACCGAAGTTTGCTTGGGCACCACTTGACTGCATTACTAGCCTACCCGAAAAACGAGATGGCTCAATATTGAAAATATGTGTTGAGCCACTTGTTTTTGGGTCTGGGCGAAATGCCCAACGTAAACTGTCGTCGATTGAGTCATCAAACGGACAATTCACGACCTTTGCCCAATCCCAAGATGTGGTATCCGTCACCGGATTACGGTAACAAACTTTGTAACCTTTGGGCTCACCCCAATTGGAAAAGAACGTATTTTTATGGACGTTATAGAAATTCTTATACGCCCTCAATTCACTGTCTTTACCAAAATAGACGTTGCTGGCAGCCGTTGGATAAAGGCTGTGATTTTGAGGAATGGGTTTATTGGCATAAACGTCTAAAGAAAACTGGGTATACCCTGGGGACTGTCTGACGATCATCTCTTGTAAATTTTGAACGGTGACCAACGGGTAGATCGAGTCGATCACAACCAAGTTGTCTGGGGTAACCGACACCGCTTGATTTCTTAAAGTCACATTCCCCGTTTTTAGACGTGCCCCAAGTCGAGAAAAGTCGGTATACCAATTTTGCCGTGTATTGTTGATGTCACAGATATCCATGTATAACAACCCGCCTCCTTCAGGCACGGTCAGGCATTCGTACCCCAACGGCCTTCTTGTAACAAGCTGACCATATTCCGTGTAAGTCCAAAGGGTGTCTGGTCGACCACAATCCGATATGGCGGCATAGTCGACTAATATTGCACTCGGAATCAAACAACCATTGTTTAAGCCAATTTTTATCTTGTGCTGTTCTAAGAATACTTCTGGGGGGACTAACGCTTGGGGGGGAGCACTGGGTGCCGATGTGACGAAACTACTTGCCACCATGAAAGGGAGAGCAAAACTGAGCTTGGTAAAAGTGTTCATGACAACCTCCCGTTGCCTATCGCTGGTTTACTAAACGAGCATTCAGAAACGGGTCAGATCCTAATTCACTGCAACAGGTTGTGCCAATAACTTAGTAACATATAAAATGATTTATAAAAACCCATGATTATATAAAAGATACATATAACCCAAGGTAATTGGTACAATGTTTTTTATGCATTTAAAGACTTAAAATCTGACTTTTAATAGTCTTAAGAGATATAAATAGTACTTATATGAAAAAAAATTCTATTGGCTAAACAAGAAACCTGTCGGATGACGATGAAGATGGAAGGGAGGCATGCCTCCCTGTATGAACTCAAGAGAAGTCCAAGATGCGCTAAACGACATTCGAACCCGCGAAGTCTTGTTTCCGCAGAAGTTTGGCTTTTTGAAACGGGAATTTGATCTAAGGGTTCGTCTTCATACTTAGACGCATTCGATGACTTGAATGTATCAATGTTCATAAAATACCCCCCTTAAGAAGCAAGATAGATTAAAAACAACTTGAGATAAAAAAGCTCAGCACCACAACAATACTTTGGTTGCCTCACCACACTCAGTCTTATCGATTTAAACAAACGGACTGCTTCTCGAAATACTCAACGATCCGCCAAATACTATCCACTATGGTGACTGTCGTACATAATCAGTGCCGCCCCCATAAGAATAAAGATCAACCCAATCAGTTTGGTTACCGAAATGGGGTGATGGGGCATACCGAACAACCCAAAGTGGTCTATGGCAACTGACAGTACAACCTGCCCTAGGAAGACAAAAAGAATCGATACCGACACCCCCAACCTCGGGAAGGCAATGAACATAAGAAAAATGTAAAAGAAACCAATACAACCTGATGCCCACATCCACCAGTCTGAAACCTGAAACTTCAGCAAGACATTGTGTTTATTAATGATCAAGGAAAAAAAGAGCGATATGATTGCCCCTCCAAAATACAGAATGAATGTGGCATCAACTTGATCAATCGCCAATTTGCTTTTTAGCGCATCCGTCATGATAGCTTGGATCGGAATGATGCACCCTCCCAAAAATGCAAACAAAAAATACGGGAGAAGCGGGCTACTCATGCAGTTCGAAGTTCCAGTGATTTCCAGAATTGGGTGAGTAAGCAAATCATGGAAATGAACCCAGACTTGAACACCGTCAGCTGAGCAGGCGTCTTGAGTAAATCGATAAAGGTCTGACGTAAATCCTCTGCGTGTCTGGCTTCGGTCCCATCAAAGTGAACATCGTAAAATCGACTGACCAGCCCCCAATCGTCTTTGCATTTTTCTCGGTTTGCTAAGTGACCACGATACATTCGCTGCAGTTGAGGTAGAGCATGCACTTCCTGAGCAAAGCAAGCTCCCAACATTTCATAGCTATTGTTGGAGAACAGCAGCAATGATGCGTCTTTCAGGTGAAGCGTCTCAACGCTAGGGGTATAGAAACCAAGGGGAACCCCGTAAACGTGCTTAAAATAGGTATGGCAGGACGTGTTAAATAGGTTAGCGTGCGGATCACTTTTTACCTCTCCGCCTTCTCCTGATTCGTCGAGGATATTGTGCTCCAACGCTGATATAACGGGATCCAGTTTCGGGCTCTTTTCACTCTTCAAACGCTCCAACCCCACCTGAAGGCGAATTTTTGTAGGCTCAAGCCATGTCGCCACATTGGAGTAAAAGGTTTGGTAAGCCTCTGGGGAGAAGTTTTTCAAGTTGTCTGAGACAGACATCAGATAGCGGTTATTGGCGCTCTCAACAGCAGCGGTCTCTAGTTTTTCCAATTCAATATCCATATGCCAACCTTTTAAAGTGAATAACAAAAAGAAGATTATGTCACTCGGTTAACAACAAACATCTATCCTAGACATGCAAAACTTACACAGCGGTACTGACGCCCTTTAGTCTTTTTATAAGTGTTGAACAAAAAATGATCAACAGAAATTTTATAAAATATTTTTATAAAAATGCAATGCTAATGCCTTGCTCTTATATTGGAGGGATAAACTAGGTAGGGGGAACGACAGCAGCGTCAACAACGACTATACGTGAACACCTTAACTATGACCGCCATAAAGAAAGCTGGTGACAACCAGCTTTCTCTTGTAACCATAAAAAATCACGTGTTAGAAAGCTCTTTAGCCGTGTTATCTAAATCAGAGGCAGACATCTCGATTTGCCCAATGGAATCTGCCATGCTACTTGACATGTCATTGATTTGAGAGAGGCTTTCATTAATCATATTCGACACTTTAGACTGTTCATCCGTGGACTGCGCAATTTCCGAATTCAATTTATAGATCACCCCTGTCGTTTCTTTGATTTTATCAAAAACGTCTCCAATTTTATCGATGCCCGATTGCGCAGTTGACATTAACCCTGCTGCTTGGTTTATCGTCCCCCCCATTGTGCTTGTTTTTTCTTGCAGGCTCGCAATGATTTCCTCAATTTCGTTGGTTGACTCCTGCGTTCTCTGAGCAAGTGAACGTACCTCATCGGCCACAACCGCAAAACCACGACCTTGTTCACCCGCTCGCGCTGCTTCTATCGCAGCATTCAATGCTAACAGGTTGGTCTGTTCAGCAATCGATTTGATCACATCCAGCACGCCTGAAACCTGAGCACTCTCAGAAATCAACCCTTCCATCGCCTTTTGAGTTTGCGAGAATTCGGTCTGCAGCGTCGTCATGGAGTCTACTGCCGTTTGCATCGAAGATTGTCCTTCACTGACATTCTTATCATTTTGCGACGCTTCATTTTCGGCGTGAACCGTTACATCAGTGACTCGCGTCAGCGCTGTAGACATTTCTTCGACCGCCACTAAAACGGAATTCGTTTCTTGTGTTAGATTGTCTGAGTTTTTCCGACTTTCTAATACCACTTGATGGGTTTGAGTCGCTAAATCTTGAACACGTGAAGAGACTCGGTATGTCATTTCTTTGTTTTGACTCAAAGAATCAAGCATGTTGTTTATTTGAGATGCGATCTCTCCAAGCTCCCCTTGATCTACGTTAGTTATTCGAAGGTTTATATTCCCGCTGGCTTCAATGTCTCTGAGCTGATTACTCATTAGGGTCACGGGGCGAGATACCGCGCGAGTAATCATCCAAAAACCGATTAGTGCCGCCACTAACATCAATACCATCAAGAGCAATGTGATCATTACCGATTTGTGCAACGAATTAAAATCTTGGAGCAAATGCTGATAAGTCCGACTTTCCAACTCAGAAAAAAAACCGTCAATGGGTTTCATGATTTTAGCTTTCTCTACATGGTACTGTTTACTGTGAAGTAATTTAGCGGCCATACCTGTGTCTGGTTCTGATCGAACACTGTACTGTCCCGTGTTAGGATTTTGAAAAAGACCTTTCACCGCATTCATGGCTTTCACTTCCAGATTAACCAGCGCATCAGAATTGTTTTGAGCCTCTTTTAACAGCGAAAACTCTTTGTCAGAAAAACCAAGATCTTGCATGCGTTGTTGTATAGACACTGTCCGGCCATCCGGCTTGGGTTTTTCACCATAATTGATCACCAAATCCCAATAGATTTGATGGTATTTTTCAGGCAGGGGCTTTTCACCGTTACGAATGGCAAGGATGTCCATGTACATGCTTTCGTAATCATCGTTACCCGTTAGCGCATACGTTCTCGCCAAACGCGTCAGATCATCCGAACTTTGTCTTAGTTCATCGGCAACCTGATACGACTGGTAACGAGTTTCTGACGTTGATTTAAGTTTGTCAGCAGAGCCCAAAATCGTCCACCCCAATGCTATGGTTATTATTGCAATCATCGCCATGGAGCCAAATACGTATGCCATTATTGATTTTGTTTTCATTAAAGTCTTCCTTTCTCACACTTGCTATCAATTACAACTCTAATCCAAATTTAAGAATAGGCTAATATTCTACATACGCCATTCCTTTGTCCATAAATTGATAATCGTGTAAGCAATTGTTTGGACGTACCATTGTTGGATCTCACTCAAGGTTTCCAACGGCTATTAGAAAACAGGATACTCATCGAGCCTACCACCTTAAAAAGTGTGATTGTGCGTATGGAAGAAAGTAAAAAAAAACCCGTCGGTAAGACGGGTAGGAGAAGTGACTCAAAGTTTATAACACGACTTTACTTAAAAAATCATAGTCGCGTATTTCTTAAACCGCAATCTTGTTTACGGTAACGAATGGTGCAAGGGCGCGCGTGAGAGAAGTGAAGCGGCCAGGTTTTGGTTGAGGTGAAGACCGTGAACGCTTTCCTTGCCGTAACGTAAACGCTGTCGAATCGATCGCCTTAGGGCACTGGGATCCAGCAACAAAGAAGGATAACGTTGGTTAAAGCGGCGTACCGCTTTTTTGACCATGACCATCAATTGCGCATCCCGCCCCTTCCACGCCAACCAGTACGCCGTCATCAACTGTTGTCGCCTATCCAGTACGTGCCGTTCGTAAGACTTGAGCGCTCGATTGGTGTCGTACTGTTTCATCAAATCGCTGTCCGACAGACCGCTTGCCTGTAGAGCCAGTTCGACCCACGTGAACGCTGACGCCTCCTTGTACGCCAGCCCTTTGTTGTTGAGCGCCCCTTCTTCGTGATATCGGTACGCTTTCATCGGATCACGGACAAACTTTGGCATCACCATTTCGACGCCACGCCAGTACTCCCCTTGCGCCATTTTCTCACTGCCCCGGATCCCCGAAAGTACAATGCCCCCTAATACCGGTCCCGCTACCTGCCGAGCGTAAAAGCTCCATATTTGTTCGCCGTCAAGGTCGCGAGTCGGATCTCTGATCCACAATTGGTCAAGCGAAATACGGGGGGATAACCCAGCCCCCCCAACACCGTAAAGTATCCCATCAACCAGAGTTTTATTGCCGAGCGCGTTATAGAGATATCGTTTAAATTCCGTTTCCGCATCCCAAGGCACATCGTCGTCTCCCAAAGCTGCATTCAATGCATTCGCCATCCCATACACTAGGGAAAGGGGCAAGGCCGAAACGCCCCCTAACAACGAGGTCATGGCAAGGGTACCCACCAATTGTCGTCGAGCTTCTGTCCGCATCTCCTTGTTCATCCCGCGCATAGACAAGTACGCGTTGCGCATCAAATAGTACGTCATGCTCTGGCTGTACTGCTTAAATTGGGTCAGTACCTTCATGAATGGCGGCTGCATGTATCTGGCCCGATTGGCATTGGTGTAATCGAAGTGCGCTTTCCACGTGGCGTCTTCCGCGAAATGGGTGG
>NZ_BFAQ01000075.1:2178-3271 GCF_002933855.1 Vibrio penaeicida | reverse complement strand
CATATATGTGAGCAACGCTGCCACGAACCCAACCTTACCACCGTAAACACAGCACTGAAAGATAGAATGTAAAATCCCAAGCGTTGAGAATCACTCTTGAATGCTTTGTTATGAAATTATAGAATGACGTTCCATTATTAGACATGGTACGCAGAAATGACCCAAGCCCAAAACGAAAAGCTTATTAACGAAATCAAAGAAAAAGTAAAAGGGATTCGAAACTACCGACCTAAAGTTGGTATTTTTGGTGTGACAGGAGTCGGAAAATCAAGCCTATGTAATGCTCTGTTTGGAAAGGACATTGCACCTATCAGCGATGTAGCTGCATGTACTCGTGAACCTAAAGAGGTTCTTATTGGAGATGAAAAAACCGGCATTACAATCGTAGATGTTCCCGGTGTTGGTGAAACACCAGAGCGTGATGAAGAGTATTTTGCTCTCTACAAGAGTCTAGTTTCTGAATTAGACTTGGTAATTTGGGCAATAAAGTCTGATGACCGTGCCTATAGTGTAGCTTTAAAGGCTTACAACGAAATTCTTCTTCCTGCTCAAGAGAAGTGCCCAACTATTTTCGTAGTTACGCAGGTAGATAAAATCGAGCCACTATTTGACTGGGATATGAGTACCAACCAGCCAGGCTCTCAAAAAGCTGCAAATATTGATAAAAAAATCATCGAAGTATCGACGGCATTCGATGTTTCAGCACAGAACATTGCCGTGGTATCTGCAAACCAAAAGTACAATCTCATTGAATTGATGGACAAAGTGGTTGAGGTACTTCCAAACGAAAAAAAGTTTGCGTTCACGAGAGAAGCGAACGAGGAATACGTATCCCAAGATGCAGCGCTGGAAGCGGAACGTGGTATTTTGGATTACATCAAAGATTTTTGCGGCGACGCATATGATGCAGTTAAGGACAACGTTATCGACGTCGTAGTTGAAACCGCTACAAAAGCAGCTAAAAGCGTAATCAAAAATGGAATAAAATACGGAGCTAAGCTACTCAAAGCTTTATTCTAAAATTTAGACATTTGAGTTTAAGCTAAGTCACTGTGACTTAGCTTTTCTTGCGAATTTCATAACGCCAGCTTAA
>NZ_BFAQ01000075.1:0-2052 GCF_002933855.1 Vibrio penaeicida | reverse complement strand
CAAGGCGCTATAACGCCGCGTTAAGTGGTGAGCAACGCTACCACCCTACCTAAACCATTGTGACATAAACACTTAAACCAAAGTAAGCCGTAAATGCCAAGCGTTGGGAATCCGTCTTAAACGCTTTGTTAAGTTTATATTTGATGAAGCTTCATTTCATATTTTCTCGGGTGAGGAACGGCAATCATTACCTTTATCTTCGAAAGTCCATGATGCTCTAAGGCTTCAATAACAGACTTACGAAATTCAGGTGTCGACTTCCATCCGAATGTAACAGAACTAATTGAACACTTAGGATATTCGAATAACCTAACACGTTGATAGATTTCATCAGAACTATCCGGTAACTCGTCGGGATATGGGAGCAATGTATTGCCATTTGGAAGCTGAATATGTTCTACAAATGACATGCTCTTTCTTACTTCTTGCTCATATGCCCAATCCAAGCTCTTTGTCGTGAAAAGAGAGGCATCTTGGCGACTTTGCAAAGGATTCAAGTATGGTCTTTGATCGCTATACTCAATATCTGACACACCAATTTTAAAGTATTCATGATCTGAGTCGAAGCCAAGGACGAAACCTTCATGATTTTGAGCATAATGAGACCACATAAGGATATTTTGATTCGTTTTGCTTAAACTCAGGTAGCCTTGAATAAGAGCATCCCGCATTACAATAGAAAAAGCTTGCTCTAGAAGCCATTGTTCATCTGTGTAGCATCTATAAAAGTTGGGAAAATCCTTCTTACGAGCACGAATAAACTGTTTTCTTTTGACGGCACTTTTAAAGTCTATCTGATCTGCTTCAGATTCAATTTTCGTCAAAAAATTCTTGAAATACCATTCCTTATCTTTATCGATGATCGCTGGAAAAACCTCAAAAGGATCATTTAGGGCAATTGCTTGTGTATACCTGATTTTCAGATTACTCAGTACATCTAGCCGTTGGGGACTAAGATACTTAAAATATTCCATTAAATCTCCAATAAACTTAACGCCCAATTAAACTGCCAAAAACGTACAAATGCCGTTTCTGCATACCACCTTAAACACCAAACTCAACGCAAACTAAAAATGCCACGCGTTTTTGGTCTGTTTGAATTGTTTGTTATATTTTGGTTACCGCGAGTTGTAAGTCCAGAAACTTAGTTTGAACTTGATTATTCTTCTAAAAACCGTACGCCCTTACCGTGTTGTCGAGCATATTCAATTTCACCTTCGGTACTTTTTCCGATATAGCCACCCACATTTAAAACAAGAATTTCATCAGACATATCTATTTTGCGTTTATGTAAGTCGCCTAGCATTCGTTTATCTTCTTCTGTTAGATCGATATGGTCATCGTACTCTAGACCACCAACACTTAGTACAATATTACCCGCCATGGTTTCATTGAAGTTGGCATCCCAAAATGCTTGCTTAAATTTCATACTCCCACAAAGAGTTACTACTATTGGCTTCACGACGCCTCCTTCTAAAATATAACGCCTTGTTAAGTAGCAGCTAACCACCACTGCACTCAAACAAAACCACCGTAATCACTAAACTCAACCAAACCAAAATCGCCGACTGTTAGCTGTCTGCTTGAACAATTTGTTAGGTGTTTTTCACCAAAACTGCCACCATTTTTTTGGTTGAGAAGACTCTGTTACTTGTGAATTTTCAGGGTTTGGCGAGTCAGGTTCAGAATTTAACATCTCTGCAATCATGGCTTCAAAAGCTGGTGTACTAACTTGTTGCAATGTAACCAAAGCTTGCTTTACATTTGGTTCGATCGAATCTGCGTTGTAGCCATTGGCTACTGCCTCTTCCATGCACCAACGTTCAAGCTTTGGCGTGTTAAAGGAGATTCTGACACTATTTGAATTGTCGCGATCAACCCAAAAATAAATGGCTGGATAATCTCCTTTGGGCAACGATGATACTCCATCAAATTCACCAATATATTCTGGAACTGATTGCTCTTCTTTATTCATCCGATTGTGTAACAGTGGAAATAAATCTACGTGTTCCATGAATTTCTCCTTGTTATGACACCTAACGCCAGCTTAAA
>NZ_BFAQ01000074.1 GCF_002933855.1 Vibrio penaeicida | reverse complement strand
CTTCAAAATCTGATGAAGCTGAATAATTTTGAAACCTACAACGACTTGGCTTGCGGAGAATTTTCCACCTTGATTCTGGCTGAGGAATCGAACTTTGAAACACTGAAGCCAGCAATTTTCGAGAACCTTACAACCCTTGAATTATCAAAGCGCTATAACGCCCAGTTAAGTAGCCAAAAACGCACAAATGCTGTTTCTGCAAACTACCCTAATCACAAAACTCACCGCAAACTAAAAATGCCACGCGTTTTTGGTCTGCTTGAACTGTTTGTTATGAACGGACTTTACGGCAACCTCAGAATTCCAGCAAATACAAATGGTTGAGACGCAGAGCCAATTCACAAAATGTTGGCAGCTACACGATAAACCCACAACGAGTTGACTTAAAACACCCACCAAGTTTGGAGCTTTTCAAAGTACTGCCGCCCCGTAAAAATCACGGTGCAGCAAATGGCTGATACAAAGAATCACTTGGCAAAAATACCCAAACAGCCAATTTGCCTTTTGATGAAACCCAAGCGGCATTTCACCAAAGAAACATAACGGATTTTCAATTGGGAAAGATTCAAATCTTGACAAAAATATAAGCAAATATTGGACCTTAGCCCCTAATTTTACTGAATTTTTCTAGATGCTTCATAACGCCCTATTAAACTGCCAAAAACGTACAAATGCCGTTTCTGCAAACCACCTTAAACACCAAACTCAACGCAAACTAAAAGTGCCACACGTTTTTGGTCTGTTTGAATTGTTTGTTATGAACGGACTTTAAGGCAACCTCAGATTTTCAGCAAATACATAAGGTTAAGACACAGAGCCAATTCACAAAATGCCGGCAGCTACACGATAAACTCACAACGAGTTGACTTAAAACACTCACCAAGTTTGGAGCTTTTCAAAGCCCTGCCGCCCCACAAAAATCACGGCGCAGCAAATGGCTGATAGATAGAATCACTTGGTAAAAATACCCAAACAGCCGATTTGCCTTTTGATGAAACCCAAGCGGCATTTCACCAAAGAAACATAACGGATTTTCCATTGGGAAAGATTCAAATCATGATAAAAATATAAGCAAATATTAAACTTTAGCCCCTAATTTTACTGCATTTTTCTAGATGCTTCATAACGCC
>NZ_BFAQ01000073.1 GCF_002933855.1 Vibrio penaeicida | reverse complement strand
AATGCCTCCTAGCACCTAACGCCCAATTAAACTGCCAAAAACGTACAAATACCGTTTCCGCATATCACCTTAAACACCAATTTCAACGCAAACTAAAAATGCCACGCGTTTTTGGTCTGTTTGAATTGTTTGTTATGAACGGACTTTATGGCAACCTTGAACTTCCAGCAATTACAGAAGCCTAAGACACAGAGCCATTTCACAAAATGTTGGCAGCTACTCGATAGACCCACCACGGATTTACTTAAAACACCCACCAAGTTTTGAGTTTATCGACGCCCTGCCACCCCACAAAAGTAACGGCGCAGCAAATGGCTGCTAGAAAAAACCAATTTGGCAAAAATAACCATACAGCCGATTTGCCTTTTGATGACCCCAAAGCGGTATTTCACAAAAGAGACTCAACGGATTTTCAGGCTGAGATCATTTCAAAACGACGACAGAATCAAACACGAATAAAGAACATTAACCCCTAATTTTACTGGATTTTTCTAGATGCTTCATAACGCCCAATTAAGTAGCTGACAACGCTACCAATACACTCAAATTTACCACCTAAATCACAGAAGCTAAACCGAGTTGAAAATGACAAGCGTTGACAGTCTGCTTAAATTGTTTGTTATGCAACTGGAACTCCATCAAAACAGATTACTGCATAAAGATAACGACCTTCTTGAGTAGACGCCCAAATTTCGCCGTTTTTCCCAAGAGATTTTTTTGTATAACCATGTTCTGAAAGCCACTGAAGTGACTCTTTAACTTGAACTCGAGTCAAACTAGTTTCTTTTGATATTCCTGAAACATAGCGCCACGTATATTCGTGGCTTTGTAAAGACTCTAAAACAGATTTAGCATTGTCAGGGACTAGACTAACATTAGGTACCTGAGATTCGGTTTCGTCAAAAAAATCAGTAGGAGCTTCTATTTCCTTTTCTAATACCGCTTTGATCTGCTCTTCTCTAAGTTGTGCTTCAACACCAGCTGCTTTAAAGCTTTTGAATTTATCCAGATTCGCGAATACTAAACCGAGAAATCCAGCTGCAATGGTTAATCCCATTTCTGTAGGCTTACTATTGTAGCCAAAGTAAATAGAAACCCCGAGTAAGACGAAAGCAGACACCATTTTCAAAACTTTATTTGATTCAATCTTCATTACTTGATGACCTACTCCGATTTCAATTAAGTTTCATAACGCCAGCTTAANNNTAGCTTGCATTCAATGAAAGGCATCTTAACCAATAAAATTTTCTGCAACCAGTCCACAACACCCAGAACACCTAATCAGTCGAGAATTTAGGGAAACGAGCCTAGAGCAAAGCTTCAACATTCAGCGAACCGGATTGATTTTGAAAGCTTGCAGCAACTTGGATGACGACGACTTTCCACCTTGATGCTGGTTGAGGAATCAAACTCAAAAACACTGAAGCTAGCAACTTTCGAAATCCTTACAACCCTTGAATTA
>NZ_BFAQ01000072.1:1295-2326 GCF_002933855.1 Vibrio penaeicida | reverse complement strand
AATTTCGTGACACACATAACGCCAGCTTAAACCGCAGACAACGCACAAAACAAGCCGCTGCATTACGCCTTAAACACTAAAATTACCGCAAACCAAAAGTGCCACGCGTTGGCTGTCGGTTTGAAGCTTTTGTTATGTATTTTACCTATTCGTGCACTACGATATCGTACAGCTGGCATTCATTGAAAATCCGGGCACCTTCATTATTGGCTCTGATAGAAACAATCTTTCCAGAAGCAAATGCCATCATCGCAGTACTATACTTTAATCGACCTATTTCTTCATTGAGGTTAATCCAAACCCTTCCTCCACAATTGCTACTTGGTTCAAACGCAGTATTCAGACCAATAAAGCCTGCTACACCCTCTATGCGGAGATTTGAAATTTTTTGGTTCGGTACAGCGACAACAGCGGCTATTGATTGGTACGAAAATATCAGACTTAGAAGCAAAACTAACTTTTTCATTTATATTTCCCTATGTAGTGAGCGAGATTGACATAACGCCCAATTAAACTGCCAAAAACGTACAAATGCCGTTTCTGCATGACACCTTAAACACCAAACTCAAAGCAAACTCAAAATGCCACACGTTTTTGGTCTGTTTGAATTGTTTGTTAGCACTAAAATTCTTCGATTGTGCTGCGTTCTTCGACTTCTAGAATATCGAACTCTACCTCACCATCATCTTCAAGGGTGAAAGTAACTGAAGACTCTTCTTCTCCATCAAGATCCATGTCAGCACAACCATTGTAAACTGACCACTGGTACTGGTAATCGAGTTGGTATTCGTTGCCACTGAGAAAAGTAACATCGAAGATATCAATTCCAGTGTGGTTTTCTGCACGAGAGTTAATATGCGACAAATCAGGTACAAGAGATGAACCAAACGATTCTTCATGCTCCATGAGGAAAGCCTTCAATTCTTGGCAAAGATGGGAGCCATGCTCAATTTCGCCAGACTTACTTTGGAAAATCATGTTTATACCTCGAAACTTAGTATTTATGGTTAGTGCTAACGCCAGCTTAAACC
>NZ_BFAQ01000072.1:0-1239 GCF_002933855.1 Vibrio penaeicida | reverse complement strand
TGAAGCTTTTGTTATGTGTAATTTGCCAAGTGCATCTCTATAAAATCAAGATCTGATTTGTAGAAATCAACTAAAGGAATTTCTTCTAAATCAAACCAATAGAATGTTTGTTGCCTTTCTTTATCAACAGCTATTGGGGTCGAACTCTCATCGGCCAAGAGTAATACGTAGTGAATGCCACCGCCAAACTCATTTCGAGCTTGATGACACCCCATGATTTTTAGGTTCTTAAGACCCGTCTCTTCCCACAACTCTCGAATAGCAGCTTGCTCACCTGATTCGCCACTATCTACTGCGCCACCTGGAAACTCAAAAACCATTCCTTTATTGTGACGAAATCTTCGTTGAATAAGCACCTTACCGCGTTTTACTACTACAGCCATTGATAAATTTTTCATGCCTCACCCTCAAATTTCGTGACACACATAACGCCCAGTTAAGTAGCCAAAAACGCACAAATGCTGCTTCTGCAAACTACCGTAAACACTAAAACTCACCGCAAACTAAAAGTCCCACGCGTTGTTTGTCGGTTTGAAGCTTTTGTTATGTACGAGCTTGAAGATGTATGACGTCCTCAATCATGTCTTTTGTTTTCAACGCTACTGGAAATACTGATTTTGACTGATGACCAGCAAGGTATGGTGTGCTACATACAAGCCTAAACTCTTTTTCCCAAGCTAGTTCTTTACTTTTGAAAAAATATTTGTGGCAAGGATGATATGAATCCCTTTTTAGGTCTACATTGCCATTATTGTAAATTGGCTTCCCACTGAAGTACTCTCGTTGCCATGGTATTCGAAACCGCAACCTATCAGCTATTTCTAAAAACAGTTCCTCGGCTCGATATTTAATGCAAACATCATATCCGCAGCCCTGACGCTGAAACCACTTTAAATGGGCTTCTTCGCTATACTCAGAAGAAACACTCAGAATAAACGCATTATCAAATCTATCAATGACAACGCCCCCTTGCTCGTTAACTGACGTATTTAGATTTGGAAGCTGAATCGGTCCCTTTGCGAACAGTGAATGGTTACCCTCTCTTGGATCGCTAAAACCAGCACCATCTAACTCATAAGCCCTACGATAGTAAGCCAGAGAACCGAGTTTGAACCCTCCTTGCAATATGTATTTTTCGTAGTCTTCTTGCTTACAGTATTTATACACATATTTGGGGCATTGATCTTTCGCTTTCAGATTTATCATCGTTTACCTCCAAGTACATAACGCCAGCTTAAA
>NZ_BFAQ01000071.1 GCF_002933855.1 Vibrio penaeicida | reverse complement strand
TATGTTTTCAGATGTTGAAAAGTCTGAAAGCAAAGTTAAAAATTAGCATTTTATTGTAAGACTAAATTTTAGTAACAATTTGTGGAGAGATGGCTGAGTGGTTGAAAGCACCGGTCTTGAAAACCGGCATACGTTAATAGCGTATCTAGGGTTCAAATCCCTATCTCTCCGCCACTATTAAAAAACCCGCTGATACCTCAGCGGGTTTTTTGCATTTTACCTACCAAATTCTATTCCAAGCTTATATCTATTAAAAATTAGCTAGTTAGATCTATCCTGTTTCTAGAGTATTCGGGTTACTTAAAAAGCTACTGGATGACTTCTATTTTCACACACTACACTTGCTTAGACGGTAAATATAGCGCTGTATTAGTAGAGGGAGTTACCTTGATTGGATGACAACTCTAGCTGGGAACGACGCATTTTTTCGCAAAAAAAGAGAGCTCAGCGATTACTGGGCTCTCTCTTATTCTATTTTAAAGGATTTGTTTAAGAATTTTATCTACGCTGACTCGGGTTATTTTGCGAATGAGTTTTTGAACTTCTAGTGGGTAATTTTCTACCTTATCTAGTTGCCTGTAAGTACAAATAAGTTCAGTGTGCTGCAGGATATTTTCGACTTCCTTTTCAAACTTCTCAGTTAGATGGTTATAGTGATCTTGTATAAGGATCGCATTTTCCAAATCTAACTTCCAAGCCCTAGGGTTAAGATTGTTGCCTGTTATCAGCATATATCTCTTGTCGACCCATATACCCTTGAGGTGGTAGCTATTTGAATCATGCTTCCATACTCTGATATTGAGCATGCGACTAGCAATATTGGCTTCATTGACTTTCGCAAAGCGCCTTAAGTTCATTTCGTATAAATATGGCAGTCCGGCAATAGTTTTGAATTCTTCTTCAGGTGGGATATAGAAATCATTGGCAGTTTTATCACCAACAACAATAGTGACTTTAACACCGCGCTTTAATGCTTTCTTTATCTGCCTTGCTAGGCTTTTGGGGAAATTAAAATATGGTGTACAAATAAAAACTTCATCTTTTGCGAGAGCTACTAAATGGTTGATGCTCTGATTAAGTCTATTTCGTCGCTTTCCTACGCCAACAAGTGGTGTAACAGCTACCTGCTCAGAACCCACATTCTGATGATCAAATTTATATTGGCTCTGTGCCAAAGATGATCGTAGTTGTCGAATCGCGGGCTTAATCGATTTTGTATTTGGTTTGCTATTACATGCCAGATTGTTGACCGCTGGATGCTGGATCATCGATTGTTCGATGTATTCCGTCATACAGTTGGCTAAGCATTCATTGTGAAATACATGGTAGCGATCAAAGCGGTACTTATCGTTAAAATTGAGATAGATATTGTTTAGACTAGCTCCGCTATATATCACGGAATTATCGATAACAAAGCCTTTTAGATGAAGAACTCCGAATACTTCTCGTCCTCGAACTGGAACGCCATATACAGGAATAGGCTTTACATGTTGCTCTGCAAATTTCTTATATAGGGCGGCGTTACCTTCGGACGCTTCTGCACCAATTAACCCTCTTTGAGCTCGATGCCAGTCGACACAGATCTTAATGTCTAAATCTGGGTTCTTTTGCTTTGCCTCGTAAAGAGCAGTCAACACTTCCCTACCGGCGTCATCATCTTCTAGATAAAGTGCAACAATGTAGATTCGATGAGTTGCTTGCTTAATCGCACTAAGCAGGTGTTCACGAAACGATTTTGCCGAATGCAGAACCTTAAAAGAATCTGGATCTTGCGCAATTGTTGGAAGTGTCTTAATGAGATTCCTGGTTGCGATCATGTTAGAGGCTTTACCTTCTTTATACGATTGACGGCTAATCGTTCATTTTACCAAAAGTCGGACCACATTGACTAGATAACTCAAACATAAGCGGAATAATCTTATACAAAGTATTTCATCGCGTTTAATTTTTTCCCACTACGGAGATATCGGATAAACAGATTCTTTAATCCATTGGGTAAATCTTCTGTTTCAATAGATTTAAATCCATGTGATTGATAAAAGTTGTTCAAATGCTCATAAGCAAAGCAAAAATCACCTTCTTGTAATACGACATCTTCGCAGAAAACTAATAACTTGTGACCTAAACCTTGATTTTGATGTTCTTGTGCAACCAGCATACCCGTTAAGAGCCGACTGCCTTCAATGGTTCGAAATCGCACAGTAGATACCAAGGTCTCGTTAAGATATCCACCCAAAATTAGCTCGTCCGATTTTGGTTTTGCGGAAGGGTAATATTGTTTATAAAAGCGCTTAACTAAAGGTAATAGAATAGGGTCGAGTTTTTTGACTTCAAGCTCACTCATTCGTCACTGCGCTCTCTAACTAGTTGAGGTAATATGATCGTTAGTGAAATTCTAACTCCAAATATTATGCAGATATACAAAAACAATAGTTTGAAGCCCTTTCATACCTTTGGTATCGATGTCCAATGTCGTCATATGGCTGCCGTCGAATCAATTGAAGACCTCAGAGAGGTCTACGATAACCTGGAATGGAGTGAGTTACCTAAGTTGATGCTAGGTAAAGGCAGTAACGTATTATTCACTCAAGACTTCCTCGGTGTAGTGTTGCTCAACAGGTTAAAAGGAAAGTCTGTCATTGAGTCAGATACTCATTTTCATGTGCATGCTCAAGGAGGAGAGGATTGGCCTGAGTTTGTTAAGTGGACACTTGAAAATGGCTATTTTGGGTTAGAGAATCTTGCCCTTATACCTGGCTGTGTAGGTTCTGCCCCTATTCAAAATATCGGAGCGTATGGTGTTGAGCTAAAAGATGTATGTGAATACGTTGAAATCTATTGTCTTGAAAGCGGGCAGACCAAGCGTTTGACTAATACTGAGTGTCAATTTGGATATCGGGATTCTATTTTTAAGCGCGAGTTGAAAAGCAAAGCTATTGTGGTTTCTGTTGGTTTTAAACTAGTCAAAAACTGGACGCCCAAAACAATATATGGCGCTTTAGCTGATTTGCCGAAAGAAGATCAAACCGCATTTAATATTTACGAGCGAGTTTGCGACATTCGTCGTTCTAAACTTCCAGATCCTTGTAAACAAGGAAATGCAGGTAGCTTTTTCAAGAACCCAGTGATCTCTCAAGATCAATTCGATCGACTAGAGAGCCAGTATCCAGATATCGTCGGTTACCCCAATAAAGAAGGCGTTAAGTTAGCTGCAGGATGGTTGATTGATAAAGCTAACTTAAAAGGTAAAAAAATTGGTGGTGTTATGGTGCATCCAAAACAAGCGTTGGTGTTGGTAAATACTGGCGATGCAACATCAAACGACGTTGTCAGCCTTGCAGCTTTTGTAAAGCAAACGGTGTATAAAAAATATCAGGTTGAGCTGGAGCATGAAGTGCGTTTTATAGGAAGTTTAGGTGAAACGTGTCTTTCGGAATGCCTTAAGGATAAATAATGAAAGTAGATTCCGTAAAATACGGCATTGTTAAACAACTCGCTGATGGTGAGTTCCATTCTGGTGAAGCCCTTGGTGAGCAGTTTGGCGTGTCTAGGGCAGCAATAAGCAAGCATATTAAAAGCATACAAGATCTAGGGCTTGATGTATTCAGTGTCCAAAGAAAAGGCTATCGTTTACCTAGACCACTTTCTTTGCTCGATAAAGACAAATTGACTAGTAGCTCTACTCGAATGTTAAAAGTATTTCCTGTCATCAATTCAACAAATCAATTCTTACTTGATTGTGCCGGAGAACTGAATCGTGGTGACGTGTGCTTGGCAGAATACCAGAGCCAAGGTCGAGGTCGACGTGGGAGAGAGTGGGTATCTCCTTTTGGTAGTAATCTGTATTTGTCGATGTATTGGCGATTAGATGCAGGAATTGCTGCAGCAATGGGGCTCAGCTTAGTTGTTGGCGTTGCGGTAGTCGAGGCTTTTGAATCTCTTGGTATTCAAGGTGTAAAGCTAAAATGGCCCAATGACCTTTATTATGAAGATAAAAAGCTGGCAGGTATTCTTGTTGAAATGTCTGGACAGGCCGGTGCGGCTGCACATCTAGTAATTGGTATGGGGTTAAATATAGCCATGCCAGACAAAACAGAAAACATTACGCAGCCTTGGACTTCATTAGAGCAGATTTTACCTAATGAAAATATTGACAGAAATATATTAGCTTTATCTATTATTAACGCTTGGGAGCGCTCCCTAGAAAGCTATGAACTCCTTGGTATGGAAGGCTTTGTTGAACGATGGAATCGCTTAGATAATTATCTTGGAAGACCTATCAAATTAATACTGGGTCCGAAAGAGTTATATGGAATAGCGAGAGGCATTGATGGACAGGGCGGTATACTAATTGAAACAGACAAAGGCATTGAGACTTACATAGGGGGAGAAATTTCCTTGAGAGGAATCTAATCGTTACGCTACTTTCTCAGCAGAACTTTTTCTACCATATGGTTTTGCCCTTTTTGCAAAATGAGCTGTGCGCGCTCACGAGTTGGCAAAATGTTCTGCTGTAGATTTTTTCCATTTATGGTTTGCCAGATGCTTTGAGCCTTTTCGAGAGCTTCATTTTTGGTTAGTTTAGTGTAATGACCAAAATAAGAACCTGGCTTCGTAAACGCCCCCTGTCGAAATTTCATAAATCGTTCGACATACCACGTTTGAATCATTTCTGGTTGCGCATCCACAAAGAGAGAGAAGTCTAAAAAGTCTGAAATGAACACTCTATGTGGATCGTGTGGGTAATCCATCCCGCTTTGGAGTACGTTCAGACCTTCTATAATCAAAACATCTGGTAAATCAACGACTTTTTTATTTGATGTAATGTCGTATGTAAGATGTGAATAGACAGGGGCTTTCACATTTCTCTTGCATGCTTTTACATCTGAGACGAATTGCACCAATTTTTTCATGTCGTAGGATTCTGGGAATCCCTTCTTCTGCATCAGCCCGTTTTCGTTTAACACCTTGTTAGGGTATAAGAATCCATCGGTAGTAATGAGTTCTACTTTTGGGTGATTTTCCCAACGAGAGAGCAGCGCTTTTAGCAATCGAGCTGTCGTGCTTTTCCCTACTGCAACACTACCTGCAATTCCAATAACAAAGGGTGGTGCGTGCTCTTTTTGATTTAAGAAGCGATGTAATACAGAATTTCGACTTTGCCTTGCTTCCACATACAAGTTCAACAATCGTGATAGAGGAAGGTAGATATCTACGGCTTCTTTCATCGTGAGACTCTCATTAATGCCCTGAAGTTCTTTCAGATCCTCTTCTGACAACATCATAGGCACAGAGTCACGTAACTCTGACCATTGTTGACGGTTAAAAGACATGTAAGGGCTCATAAAGTACTCAGATATCCATATAAATCAGGGAGAGTGACAATACACTATGCTACGTCACTTGCAAACGATTTGGACGCCAATTGTTGAGTGTGAATCATGAAATCTTGATGGATTTGTGCGCAAATAACCCGAAGTTAAAGGAAATTTGTATTTTTTTTCAATTTTCTATTGCAAGGTACAAAATCATTCAATAGAATTCGCCCCACTCGTGTGCCGACTTAGCTCAGTAGGTAGAGCAACTGACTTGTAATCAGTAGGTCACCAGTTCGACTCCGGTAGTCGGCACCACTTTTTCCCTCTGTGTAATAGAGAGCGAGAAAAAGTTTTAAAAATTTGGAGGGGTTCCCGAGTGGCCAAAGGGAGCAGACTGTAAATCTGCCGGCACTGCCTTCGATGGTTCGAATCCGTCCCCCTCCACCATATTCCTAAAGGAAATAGCTCACAGAGTTACGTGTTGCGGGCATCGTATAATGGCTATTACCTCAGCCTTCCAAGCTGATGATGCGGGTTCGACTCCCGCTGCCCGCTCCAACTCATTTTAAGTGCTGATATAGCTCAGTCGGTAGAGCGCACCCTTGGTAAGGGTGAGGTCGGCGGTTCAAATCCGCCTATCAGCACCAGCTCTTAGTGACCTTCCTTTTTGTAATACAATCACCATTATTTTGGTTGCGTGGTCTTAAAAGCCACCTAAATCCGTACCTTGAGGGACACCCCATGTCTAAAGAAAAATTTGAACGTACGAAACCGCACGTAAACGTTGGTACTATCGGCCACGTTGACCACGGTAAAACAACTCTAACTGCTGCAATCTGTACTACTCTATCTAAAGTGTACGGCGGTGAAGCGAAAGACTTCGCATCAATCGATAACGCTCCAGAAGAGCGTGAGCGCGGTATCACAATCGCAACTTCTCACGTTGAGTACGACACTCCAACTCGTCACTACGCACACGT
>NZ_BFAQ01000070.1 GCF_002933855.1 Vibrio penaeicida | reverse complement strand
TTGTGTTAGTGCTTTCATTTTTTGCCCTTTATTGGTTTGTTAGTTTTTTAAATAGGTCAGAGGTTAGAATCTGATTTCAAGTTTGATGATCCAGATAACACCATCCGCACCCGATACTGACTCAACTTGGTTTGTATTTAGCTCTTTCATTTTAAACCCTTAATATTTTTATCTTTTGATTAAATAAACTTTCAACAATTAAAATCGAATTTCGATTTTGATGATCCAGATAACACCATCAGCGCCCGATACTGACTCAACTTGGTTTGTATTTAGCTCTTTCATTTTAAACCCTCAATATTTCTATATTTTAATTAAATAAACTTTCAACAATTAGAATCGAACTTCGATTTTAATTAGCCATATAACACCACCAGACACGGCGTCTAATTCTTTTTTTGTTAGTTCTTTCATGTTTACTATTCTTCCTGATTTTCCCTTGGAGGGCTTTTCTCACCCCTAGGTCACATTCAACCCAACCAACCTATTACCTTGATAAGTAATAAATTAAAGGCAAATTGTCTCAAATGGGTTACGAACCATTCCACCTGACACTTTTTTTACATCTTTCTTGTTTAGCTTCTTCATATTTAATTCCTTATTGTGGTTGTTTAATTATCAAAAAGTCATCTAGAATTCCAACGCCACCAGATACTTTCAACACATCATCATGATTCATTTTTTTCATCATCATCACTTCATCTATCGAATTAAACATTTAAATTCTGGGTCAGACTTAAAACACCCACCATTTACTTTTAAAATATCTTTTAAATCTAAATCTTTCATAACAATCCCTTATGTAAATTGAATCTATTCCGTACTATAAAAATCAAGAGTGGAACTAATAATTAAATAAATTTCTTATTACTAATCAGCGCGTTGATATTATTATTGAATTAATAATATTTGGCTGGATATTGAAATCACATCAAATTAAATACAAATCGTTCTATCGAAATTAACTCGGTTTGAGCCACCGTTAACTTTTTTCACTTGTACGTGAGTCAGTTGTTTCATTGTTATTTCCCTATGCCAAAGCTTCTAATCTTGGTTTTTCCTGCGTGATATCACTGAGGATCTGACCTTTTTCACTCAATTTTATGACCCTATCGTGCATCTCGATGGTCTCTTTGCGGTGAGCTATCGAAATTCGAGTGATACCCATTTCTTTGATGACGTTGTTAATGTGTTTTTCGTTTTCTGCATCCAGACTGCTTGTTGCTTCATCTAAAAACAGTATTTTTGGTTGCTTGTATAAGGCTCTCGCTAATAGGATTCGTTGCTTTTGCCCACCTGAAAGCGTGCTACCTAAATCCCCTATCAAGGTTTGAAATCCTAAGGGCATCTTCATGATCTCTTGCCCAATGGCGGCTAAACTTGCTGCTCTTCCTACTTGCTCTAGATTTGGTGACTTATCAAACATAGTAATGTTGTCCAGTATCGTGCCACTGAGTAATTGGTCGTCCTGCATCACTGTTGCGATGTCGTCTCGATAAGCGGCTAACCCCATGTGCTGCAAAGGAATATCATCGACCAATACTTTGCCTTTTGTCGGCTGATCCAATCCTGTAAGTATTCTCATTAGTGTGGACTTACCGCATCCTGAGTTTCCGGTGAGCACCACGGATTCACCTGGTTGTATTTCTAAGTCAAAGCCATCAATCACATCGTCATCGTTAGGGCTGTATCTGAATGCGATATTCTCTAGCTTAATACCACCTTTAATCGGTTCTAATTTGGCACGTTCGCTGTGTACATGTTCTTCTTTTTTCGCTATCACAATGTCGGTAACTCGTGACAAGTGAAGTTTTAACATTCTGAATTCGAACCACTTTTCTACTAGTGAACGTGACTGGTCTGAAAACATTTGTCGGTAGTTTAAGAAGGCATACAACATACCGATGGTCATTGCATGGTCCATCACTAACATGCTGCCTATCCATATAATCAGTACATGCTCTACACCTGTGATAAATAGGTCTGCCGATTTATGGATAATGCCCAGTCGCTCGCTTCTTACCGAAGCATTCATTTGGTCTGCGTATCGGTTTTGCCACCCTGATACTCGCTCCGCTTCATGACCAAAACATTTAACAGTCTGTATCGCTCGAATACTTTCTAAAAAGTATGAATCCTCTTTTGCTTGGTTTATCAGCTTGTTGCGTACTGCACGTCGTATCGGTCTGAAGAGCAAGGTTCTCAGTGCAACGTAAGCCACCAGCATAATCATGACCACATTGGCTAATGATGCGTTGTAGTAGTACATGATCCCTATGGCAGTCAGCATCATCACGCCATCAATAAAGGCTTCCACAAACCCGGTAGAGAGCATTCGATTGACTTCATCTAACGATGAGAATCGGCTTGTAATGTCTCCAATGTGTCGCTTCGCAAAAAAGTCTGCTGGTAATCGAATAAGGTGCGTAAACAAGTTATTGCTGAGCTGGTAATTCAGTTGCGTCGCGACAAACGTGACCACCCAGCTTCGTAGTGCAAATGTGATTGCCCTAAATAGGTGTAAGCTCACAAACGCAATACCAAGTACCATCAATAAGTCGCTATCTCCGGTGGTAATAACCTCATCTATCGTTAGCTGGATAAAATAAGGGGTTAACAAAGCAAATATCTGAATAAAGGCCGTTAGCGCTAAAATTTGTGTAATGGATGGCAGCAACCCTTGAATTCTTGACCACAAGTGGCGGATGCCTAATTCCGTTGTTTCATTAACTTCTTCGAATTCTTCTGCTGGCATAAACTCCAGCGCAACACCGGTAAATTGTTCTGATACCTGCTCCAGCGACACCTTTTGCTCACCAAGCGCAGGGTCATGAATGATGCAGTGTTTTTTACCTACAGATTTCAACACCACATAGTGATCGAAGTTCCAGTGCAGCAGCGCAGGCAGCTTCAGTTCGGTTAGATGCTCCATGTCCAATTGGAGAGGTCTTGTACTCAATTTCAATGTTGAGGCGATATCTATCAGTACATTGAGACCCGTTCCTTTCTGCGACAGAGGGAAGCGCTGTCGCAATGTATCGATGTCTGTTTTGTATCCGTGATACGTGGCAATCATCGCGATACAGGTTAATCCACACTCCGCTACTTCACTTTGGTAATAGACGGGCAATTTGTTTTTGAATGAAAAATTCAGATTACTTAAAAAACTCATATCTCAAATTGCTCCTTTGCGTACCGAATTGGTTCCAATAACCATGTCATGATAGGCATGGACTTCCCTTTGATATCGATGATTGCTTGCATGCCTACTGTTAGGTCATGACGAATCGATCCATCCACAATGCTTTGCTGCGGCAAACTCACTAATAGCCTGTAGCTTGCTGCTTTTGCCGAATCTTTATCGACACTTGCCGTATCCGCGATGTAGCTGACTACACCGGTTAATGTTCCGTATTTTTGGTAAGGGAAAGCCGATAACTTCACTTGTACTTCTTGCCCGACTTCCACCATTTTTAAGCTGTTTGAAGACACTTGCATTTCGACGTGCAGTTCACTCTCTTCTGGCACAATGGTCATCGCCAGTGTGTCGAGTTCAATACGTTCACCGGGTCTGACGGCGACAGAGCGTACCCTGCCAGACACTTTGGCAATTAACGTTTCACCTTTACTGCTCAGGTTTTCTATTTCCGAATGCTCTAGCTGATCGATTTTTTGTTCTAAGTTCGCTATTTCAGTTTTACGCTGACGCTCCAATAGTTCGTGTTCTACGTTCAGCGCTAATAATTCTTGCTTGGCAATATCCAATTGCGATAGCTGATCATCTCTCTCTATATTGAGTGTTGAGAGTAAGACTTCTTGTTGAAGTAATACGTCTTCAGATATATATTTATCTTTATATAGTGTATTTAATTTATTGTATTTCTTACTTTCTATTCTTATTTTGTTATTTATATTTTTAAGCCGATTTCCATTGCGGGATATCGTTGAATTCTGCATTTTCTTTTTATTATCAATCAACGACATTTTAGATTGGTAAATATCATTGGTTGTCTGAATCTGGTGATTCAGTGTCGTTATCATTTGTTTTGTCAGGGCTCTTAATTGGTGGCTACTCGCCTCACCTGTTTCGACATAGCGCTCATAGCTAATCGTTGCCAGCGGCTGCCCTTTTTTGACTAACTGCCCCTCCTCTATGTACACCTCACTCAAGTACCCGTTCGATGTTGAGTACACCTCACTTAGCCCATTTTCAGGGAGTAAATACCCCGTCGCCTGAGCCTTTGGAGAGTAAGAACCAAAACTAATAAATAGCACCACAAAGGTAACAATTAAGGCGATGAGCAACGTAACCCACCAATGTGACAAATGCGTATTTATAATGACTTTGCCATCCAGCCTTTTAAAATAGGCGTCTTTGGCTTTTTTTCTGAATAACGATTCTTCAGACATACTCCCTCCGGCTCAACGTTTGGCTATTCCACTACGCGGTTTTTTAAGAACAGACGCGAGTCCGATCGACTGTTCTTACCTGGGTAGTGACTGGCTGACTTAATGCAATTCGCATTGTCCATAGCTTCACCTTTACTCTGTGGTTTCACCAAAATCACACACAACCCATTGGCTACCACCAGAAACGGCGTTCAACATTTTTAGATCAAGGACTTTCATTATTTTCTCTCCCAAGGGTTCATAACACAGCCACCTTCAACAATGGCGCCATTTACTTTTTTCGTTGTTTCTTTTTTAATTACTTTCATTTTATTTCCTTATTAAAACAGTTTTGGCTTTTTAGTTGGGAATGGAAAACAGCCACCAATCATATATGCGCCTGTTACTTCATTTAATTCTTTTAAATTAATTTCTTTCATTTGAATTCCTTCTTTACTTGTTTTCCTTAAGTGTTTTCATTCTATAAAAATCAGAAAAAATAAAAACTCTCAAATCTTATAGTCCTATTTCTAGTAGCTATTATATTTGGTAGGTATATATACCCAAGTGACCTCAAGGTACTTAGTTCAGCGAGCTTTAACTGGCTTTTAGACAAGGCACCGATTTGAAGATCTAGTGGTTCTAAATCAAGAATCGATAACGCAGTATGAAAGCCAGTTAAACTCGCCCTTGGGAGCCCATATTCTGCTTCACTTCATCGTCTAAGAACTTGGAAAGGACTCGTCATTCCGCTGCGTTCTTTTCCTTGAATTGAAACAGAATATGAGGCTCTGAATCCTGCACCTTGAGGTCATTTGGGTATATACCTAAATATTTGGTTCAGTGACTTCTCTACCTAGGAATAGAGAACTGGATTTCAGGCATAAAAAGAGAGGCTGGGAACACCAGCCTCTTTTAACAAGTTAGATTGCCACTATCACACAGAGGACAACCGATAAAGCTCGTGGTTCTCTTCTAAGTCAATAGCAGCCTGTTTGTCCCTATTCAGTGCGTTAGCGCTCTCGTTCATAAGGACAACCCAACCAGGCGATGTAAATAAGTCGACTGTTTTCGACACCTTAGATTGCGGGGCAATCCCCCATACCGAATCAAAGTAAGAATCCAGCTTAGACAGCTGCTCCTTGCCATTCACATCTTCTACTTTTCCCTCTTCAGTACTAATAAAGAACTGAACCAAAGCTTTCTTATGGAATGTCGGTGGTTGGGACGTTCTTTCCTTAAAGCGAGAGCGATTGGTAAACGCATCTACCGTGAGATCTAACTGTGACACTGAAGAGAAATTCTGCACGGTTCTCGGGGTGTACCCACCATGAATCCGCGCCCCCACTTCTATCAGAACAGGACCATCAGGAGAAAGCATAATCTCACTGTGAGCAGGACCAACCGTAATACCTAATGCATCCAATACACCTTGATTGTATTCGATGATTTCTTGCAATGACTCGTCTTCTGGATGTAGAAACTCCATTTCTCGATACACCACATCCGAACCATTCGCTTGGCATTTATGATAACGGCACAGGTTGGTGACAAAACTTTTTCCATCACACGATACCGTATCGACAACGTATTCCGACCCATGGATAAATTCTTGCACCAATACCGCTTGATTGAGCTGCATGAACATGTCTTCAGAGTGAAGAATACTGTCGAATGCCTTTCTAGCCTCATCCAAATTCGAGCACTTACTGACACCTTCAGAACCTGCCGAAGCCAAAGGCTTAATAATAAACTCTTGAATATTGTTCGATTTAAGCCAAGGCTCTATTTCATCAAACTGAGACGTTTTTAGCTGTTTGATCGCTCGAATGCCTTGCTTCGCAATGGCTTCCTGCATCTCAAATTTGTCTCGGCGAGCCAAGGAAAGCGCAAAATCGTTACTGGAAAGAGCTAAATGATGCGTGAGTAGATCCGCTTTTTGCACCCCACTTTCAGCTCCAGCAAGTACAGCCACGGGAGCGTACTCTTTTAGGAAATGGGCGCACGACTCCACATCGTTAAATACGGTTTCAGCCACAAAATCCTGTGCGTGAAACGAGCCTGCATAGTTTGATGGGATCGTCTCTTGGCTGTGCACCGCAATACAATCAAAACCAGCAGCGTTGAAATCTCGTGGCAGTAAACAAGCGCTAGAGTATGGGTCGACAATTACGACGTAATCTTTATTCATGGTGAACTCCTTTCCTTTCTTTTTCCACCAAAGTATTGATGGCGTCCGCATCCAATCGTCCGAGCCTTAACGACTCTTCTTTCGCTTCGCATATCGAAATCTGCATATGGTATCCCTCACTACTTGGCGCTTTGCAGCGGCTCTTCTTTTGGCTGATTCACGGCTCTTTTCTGCTTTAAATAGATGCCAATCACCACAAAAATAATGGCGGAGCTGGTGCCTATCAGCGATTCCATCGAAAAGGTAAGTCTTGAATTAAACATCTGAATGAAGAGGTAAATAATCGGCGCAGCGACTAACGAGAAACTCACGATTAACGGATCCGACTTCTTGATACCCAGTTGTAAGCAATACAACGGAATAATGTTTCCGATCACCGCTATCATCAAGATTTCCCAATAAAAGGTAGTGGCGGTATAGACCAAAACGGGTTTATCACTCAACACAAAAGCTATGCCGATAAGCAAAAGAAATCGCTTCGACATGATTTGGCCAGGTGTCACCCCTTTCTGATTTAAAGATTTGGATGCCAACGTGTTAAGCGCCATGGAAACACCACACACAAAGGACATCACCACACCCAATATCGCATCATCACGATCAATGTGTCCCATCGCAGAGTTACCACTGAAGGTCGAATTAATCATGAATATCATGCTCGCCATTACGCCTAATGCAGTGACCATTTGCGGTGCACTCAGCTTATCGGTCTTAAGAATAAAGACCGTAATTAGAATCGTAACTAATGGTCCAATTGAGTTGGCTAACGCACTGGAAATGGCAGGCTCAATGTATTTAAGCGCTATAAAGAAGCCAAGCCAGCTACCCGCTGTGGTGAGGTTCACCCCTATCCAATCTTTCCATCGAGTTTCAACCAATGGCTTCTTACTGATCGATTGAGCCACGTAAAAATACAAGCTGACGAGGAGAAAAGTCAGGATCAGCGTTGAAAAGACATCGGCTTTTTGCAGCATGCCCGATAAATAAACCGCCTGAACACCCGACAGAATATTGAAAGAGAAGATCAGCAAAATACCCTGATTTTCGGTGTTTTTTGTCGCAGAGTAATCACTCATACACATCATTCCTTGATTGAGTCGCGAGGTGAGATATACGTTTGGCAATGGATGGAAAAAGCTTAAATCCCATGCCGCTCCAACCGGTGGCAAAAAGGACATTTTTGTACTTGGATTTCGCCCCTAAGTACCCTGTTTTTCCGTAGGTATAACCATCAAATCCGACTCTCGCGCCTAAAGCGTTAAGAGCGTCTTTTTGAATATTCAACGCTTGCGAGACGGTTTCTTTGGTTAGATTGGTGTGGGTGATGTCTTTACGCCTTGGCGATTCCACATCAATATCCCACTCGCTGGTCGCTGTACCGACTAACCAGGTATCACCACCAATAGGGCGCATGTAGACATCTGGATCCCCCACAATGAGCGCAGGATGCTCGGAGGGCAAAGGTTGTGAGCGCATGAATTCCGCTTGAATGGCTTTAGGGCGCTGAACGTCGGTTAAGTCGAACGCATCTCCTGCCAAGGAATTCCATGCTCCCGTGCAAACAATCAGCCCATTAGTCAGTATGACCTGATCGCTTGTCGTCAGTTGAAACCCATCAAAACCATGGGTATCAATCGACTGTACTTGAGTTGACTCAAAGAGCTCGACGCCATTTTTTTGTGCTTCATTGGAAAGCCATAAGGTTGATTTGAGGGGATCGGCATAGCCACTTACTGGCTCCCAGACAACGTAATCCGCATCCAACCGCTTAGGGAGAATCTTCCGAAGTTCTTCTGGCAATGACTTTACTTGTTTCAAATAGATAGGGTGCTCACGCGTACTCGTCGTTCGCACCCATTCTGAAATGGTCGCAAGGCTCTCAGTCGTTGGCACAAAGAGCGTGCCAATTTCGTCAAACCCTGTCTCTTCTTTGTGTTGAAGAAAAAATGGCAGGCTTTCCTTGGCCATCTCTGTGATGTGATCTTCACTGTGAATCACACGAACAAAACCACCGGAATAAAGCGTCGCGCCACTGCCCACTCGGTTTTGTTCAATCAGAGCAACACTGAAATTCGATTGCAGTGACAATTCACGCGCAATGGCACAGCCGATCACACCCGCCCCAATAATGACCCAATCAAATTGTCGTTGGTTGGTGCTCATCACTGCTCCTTAATGGTCAAGTGATGCCAAGTCGACAACGTGTTATCCCCATATTCATTAAAGCGAAACGAGGATGCAGAACACCGTAAGCGATCAGCCATGTCCAAATTGCTGACATCGGAATCGTCATACAGAATGTCTAAAACGGCTTCCACCCCATGACGAATATAGAACTCAAAGCCGTTATCCAGCTTCATCACTTCTATGGAATAGGGTGGAGTTAATAAGGTCTCAAACTCTTCAATATCGCAATCGTCGCAGCCCACAACCCGTCCGGTAAAGGCATGTCGGTTTAAATGGTTCAACATATTCGCACATGAGAAATGCGTGCCGGCTAGAAACACGTTATCGAAATCAAAAGCGGTTTGTTCATACAAGTTTTCTTGATGAATCACTCGATATCCATAAGTACTCGCGAGCACCGTCGCCAACCCTTCGGCATAAGGAGAACCATCCGATACCACCATGTGCGAACCACTTTGGGCATCCAATAATTCTGCAACCACTTCGCATTGTTTGGTGTTGCTGGCGCACAGTCGAAAACGGTAGCGGCTCGGCTGCTTGGTGAGGTCATCACCGGTTGAAGCAGGCAGCACAAACACAATGCCAGCGTTCTCATATTGATCTTTCACGGTTGCTGCACATGCGCTGTTGAAATGCCCGATGACCGCAGTCACCCCTTCTTCAATCAGCGCTTTTGCAACCGCATCCGCAACATACGGTAAAGCTTGGTCATCCATATAAACAAACTCTATCCCTTCCGATATCGATTGTGTGGATGTAGCTTTTGTAGATATAGGATGAGCAGACAGTGCCGCGTTCGCCGCCGACGTCAACAAGTCACCATACGCGGAGCGTGGTCCGGTTAATGGTCCTACAATTGCAATTTTCTTATCCGCCATCGCGCGCGCCCTCCAAGCTAGGAAACCATTCACGTTTAACAGGTTGGATTTTTGCACCTTCATCCGCAAACGAAGGGTTATCTGCCCAAACAGGTGAACCCGATAAACCAATGGCACACCACAGTTTTTGAGCAAATTCTGGAGCAATCGGTGAAAGCACTGTCGCTATGGTTTTTAGCCCTGCGACTTTTATCGCTACCGATGTACGAAGCGTGTCGTAAAACACGTCACTTTCTTTTAAGTGCGTATCCAGTGTCATCAAACGAGCCAAACTGCGGAACATATTATCCGCGCCTTGCATGACACTACTGGTCGAAAAGCTCGCACTGTTGAAATGGTTGTAAGCGGCATCGAGCTCATGGCTCATTTGATTGAAGAACAACTGGTGATCTGAGCTCCAGCCACCTGGATTTGGAATATTCCCGTCAAACTGAACCGAAACTTCGCTTAAAATGTCGTTAATCGTACTTTGCCATGACCCAAGTAAAGTCTGTTCATACCAGCGCTCGAAGCCTTTGCTCTCAAAGTTGGTTTGGCTGGTCTCTGGGCGAACCAGAGCCAAATACAATCTCACCGCTTCTTTGTCATGGCTTTCAAGTAGGTCTTTTGCCCAAATAAGGTGATTTCGGCTGGTCGAAAACTTGGAACCATCAAGTAGCAAAAACTCATTCGTTACGAACTTGTCTGCCAATTTAGGTGTATCGTTTAGTGCCATGAGTAACGCTGGGAAAAGGACAGCGTGGTACCAGCTGTTATCAAAACCAAAGAACTGCGCTAACGATGTTCCGTCATCAACCCACTGATGATACGGACGTGCTTGATCAGAACCATCAAACACTTGAGCCGAGCCAATCAAGTAGCCCACGACCATTTCAGCCCATACATAAATAATCTGGTCTTCAAACCCTATCACCGGAACCGGGACGCCCCAGCTTGATTGGTGAGTGATGGGAATATCCGGCAACCCATCTTCGAGCATTTGATGAACCAACATGGAAATATGTGGCGTCATCTCAACACGCGAGTAATATTCCTTAAGTCGACTTTCAAATCGAGATAGCGGGAATACAAATTGTTTAACGGTGCCTTGTTTAGGATCTTGCCCCGTTAGTTTCGTTTTTGGGTTTTTAAGATCGGTGACATTATTTGGTCTTCCACACTGCTCACAAGCATTGCCATCAGAGCCCGAACCACAGTAAGAACATTGCCCACTCACCCACGCCTCGTGCAGGTAATTGCCGTAATCTGCACAAAAGAGCGCATCCGACTCTTTTAAAACCAGCTGATCCCTATCGAGCAGCGTTTGGAAAAAGGTCTGAACCTGTTGGTTGTAGTTCTCAATATTGGCAGGGTGGTAGTAAGCGTCTGGCGTTACACCTGCTTTACCCAAGGTTTGATGAATTTGTTCACCAAAACTCTTATCCACTTGTTGAGGTGAAATGTCCGACTTCACGGCTTTGAGCTCAACATAGGTTTGATTGGTATCAACACCTGTTAGGTAATGCCCTTCGGCATCATTCATGGTTAAGAATCGCTTATAAATATCGGCGGCTAAAAATGGTCCCGATAGGTGCCCGACATGCAAATCACCATTAGGTGTCGGTGGCGTTGCTGTAACCAAGTGCTTTGCAGGCAGCCTTCTTTGAGTCTTTGGTAATTTCGTTAAGTCTTCCCACCACGTCGCCTCAAATACCAACTCCGACAAACGAGACGTATTGGTGACGTAATGTGAGTCAAACGCATCCAAATACACAATTTCACCGGCTTCTACTTCAACAGTATGTGAGCCAGATGTGACCGTACCTTTGCCTTCTAAAATTCGAAAAACTTCAAACTCATGATGGTTATGGGGCGTAGACGATTCACCCGCACTTAATCGGCAAACCATCGAACCAAAAGGCGTTTTTGCAGGAAAGGAATCCACGGGAAACAGCTTCGTACAGCTCAACCCGTAGGCTCGGAATTCTTCCGTTAATTTTACTTTTTTCATAATACTCACAGATCTCCAATGAACAGACAGACAATCATTACGCCGCTTTAATGTTGTAATTCGGTTTGGCGCTATTTATTTCGTTCATAATGTCCATTGCTCTTTCTGGCAGAATCGAGAGCAAGGTGTCACTAAGACCGTGGCTGTGTTCATTGTTGCCAATCATAAAGATGCCAGCATGGCATTTATCCGACGTTTTCACTTGGTATTGGCGAGTGAGCTTTGGTCGACCTAATTCATCTTTTTCAAACCAATCAAACAACTTTTGAGTGAGATCTAGGTTATTTCTATCGTGGTAGCCTGTTGCCAAAAATACCCCGTGATAAGGCACCTCAGTTTGCTCTTTGGTGTTGGTATCTTCAAAATAAGCCGTGCCAACATGGTACATATTTGGCGTGTGTTTAATTTCTTTTAACTCTTGGAAGTTATTTAATTTAAATCGCTCGTCACCCGAAACACTCATATCGTATTTCATTTGATACAGCTCTCGAATTAATGGTGGATCGATACAAGAATAATTGGTGTCTTTGTATTTATTGATGATGCGCTGTTTGTCATTCGCTTCCAGTTTGTAAAAATCATCAATCGTGCTGTAGGCAAAGATTTCATTTACAAATTCACTGCTATCGGCTGGCTTATACGCATATTCTCGGATCGTCGAATTAACGGTCGCATTTGGGTAATGATTGAGTAGGTGCTTGGTAATCTCTGCCGCGCTTTGACCGGAACCTACAACAAGAAACTCCCATGGAAACGATGTGTCTGAGAATTTGTTCTCCAAACTTGGTAAGAATTGCGAGGAATGATAGGCATTTTGACTGGCGCTAGCATGAATACCTTCTGGCAATTTTGGCACTAAACCCGATGAAGTAATGATATTTTTCGCTTGGTATCGTGCTTTCTTTCCTTCAGCATTAACCGTGTGAACGTTGATATAACTCACTTCGTCATTACCATTCACCACAGGGGTGATATCCACCACCTTCTCACCGTAATTCACGTAACCTTTAAGCTGATTTGCTGCCCATTTTAAGTAATCGCGATATTCATGACGTGTCGGATAGAACTCTTGCAAGTTAACAAAGCTTTCCAGTCTTCCACATTCATCAAGGTAATTTAAGAAAGTAAACTTGCTGGTTGGTGAACGCATTGTCGCTAAGTCTTTGTGATAAGAAATTTGCATTCTTGCACCCTCAATTAACATGCCTGGATGCCAATCAAATTCGGACTTACTTTCAATAAATAAATGGGTTGACTGATCATCAAGCCCTTGCTCTTCAATCGTTGCGGCAATTGCCAAGTTAGCCGGGCCAAAACCTATACCAATAACGTCATAAATCATTTTATTATTCCTTTATATTACTTCCTGAAATTACGCTTTAATTATTTCTCTAATCCGAGAAAAATAATTAAAAGTGTATTTGTTTTTATTTTCCTAAAATAATTTTTAGATACTTGGTTATATTTATCTCAATTAAATTAACCGTTGAAAGTATCGCGATGAAGACAAGAGACTAGGTCTCATCTTGCTTAAGTTGATGGCCATATTTTCAAAAGTGATGCCTTTTTCTTTAATGGCAGAAATGCATTTTGGATTGCTCGCTTGATCGCACACCACCAGCTTTGTCGGGTTCAGATCCAAAACTTTGATGAACTCTTCCCACTCATCATCCGAAGGATAACGATTGACGTATACCGAAAAAGAATCCAACTGCACCACATTCAAATGGGCGACTGTGTTTTTCCATGCATATTGCCCCCAAAACTCACCGGCGTAGCGTCCATTCTCTGTTAACACAACCGCCATGGGGTTGGGTTTGTTTAAAGGTAAGCCTTCTAAAACCTTGGTGTGGTTTAGGATGTAAATGTCTTGCATACGCAGCCCAGATGTTCAATTTGTTACATCTTCGTCTATTTTTTCGACATTGGTAACTATCGAAAATGATAGGTACCAACTAACAGATTAGGTAGCTGTGCAAATACGCGATGCGCAGTACGATAAATGCACAACGGTTAATCAGGGACGAATACAATGACTGCGCTACTTTCACACTACCAAACATCATGTTCGAGCACGCAAGCCGCTAATATGCCAACAGCAAACCGTAGTGAGCTGTTTCGTTTTAGAACGTCTGTCTTTTCTGCGAGACTGAAATGGGATGTGAAAGTGGATAAAACAGGTCAGGAGATGGATGAGTATGACCAGTTGAACCCAATCTACGTTAACTCGAAAGATGCCCAAGACAACATCAATGGTTGCTTGCGTTTATTGCCTTGTTCAGGTTTCTACATGCTGCGCGATACCTTCCCGCAGTTGCTTCAAGGTGAAGCGGCACCGACAAATGATAAAGTTTGGGAGATCAGCCGTTTTGGTGTAGATACTTCAGATAGAAACCATAACTCTCAAGGCATCAGTAAAGTCACGTTTGATTTGTTACTGCAGGCGGGAGAGCTCGCGATAAAAGGCGGGGCAACACAGTTTGTTTTTGTAACGACAGCATCTATTGAGCGCTACCTTCGGAAAATGAACGTAAAGACATCTCGCTTTGGTCTGGGTAAATCAGTCGACTTAGGGGGTTCACGTTCAGTGGCACTGAAAATTGAATTGAATGAAGAGTACTTTGCCAACTTGCGCAACCAACTAGAGCTTTAGCCCCTACGGTAAAAAAGGAAAGTCGGTCATGGCTTTCCTCCCTTTCAATATTGGAAAATAAACTCTTCACTCTACCCAAGGAAAAATGTTTCATTTCATCAAATCAGCGCCTTAGGCTAGCGATTTCCGGTAGACTATCGCCAATTTCCTTTACGCTGTATATACCCATGAAAATATCTTTACCTTTGGCTGTGATGGCCTCTTCTTTGGTTACCTTTCAAGCCCAAGCAAAAAATGAAGCGTTAGAAACGTATGGTGACATCGCGCAAATCGGAATACCGCTTACTGCGGCTATGATTTCTTGGTACAAAGAGGACACGGAAGGGCTCATTCAGCTTACTGAAGGTGCACTGTACAATGCACTTGCAACCCATTCTATTAAATTTGCTGTCAATGCTGAGCGCCCCAATGGCGGTGGTCACTCTTTTCCTTCTGGGCACACCTCTGCTGCCACCCAAGGTGCCGCGTATTTACAATTCCGATATGGCTCCGCTTATGGCATTCCAGCATACGGCGCGGCGGCGTTAGTTGGGTACTCAAGAGTCGATGCCAATCATCACTATTGGCGAGATGTTATTGCGGGTATGGCATTGGCGACAGGTGTTCAGTATGCCGTGACAGAGCTAGGATACTCCATCACGGTTCTACCTTACTTCACGGAAGAGGAAAGCGGTTTTACGGCGCAAGTGCGCTTTTAAGGCTGGATGCACAACACATTCAACAATGACGAACCTTTCAACTGGGTGACTTTACCACTGGTAAAGAACCCTTGTTGGCTAATCCCCCAATAAGGCAAATGCAATGGCCATTTCGAGCGAGATAGTTCATTAGAATCCAATATGCCTTTCCACTCTTTTTGCGTGGCTAAACGCATGCCCAGTAATCCACAAACCTCGGTTGCTGAGTCATAATCCATGCGGTTCCATGGCTTATCGCTTTCCATATAGAAATGTTCGTAATCACGAATAAATGGAATGGCGTAAGTTTTGTCGCCTAGCTTCGCCTGTCTTCTTACAATGATGTCCATTTCCGACGCTTTAGCAGCCGTTGACTGTGGAGGCGTTGCGAGAACGACTGCTTCAGGAACTGGAGCTGGTGTAGAAACAGGTGCAGGTGTCGATACCTGAGCAACAGGTTTCGAAGGCGGAACCGGTTCTGGTTTAACGGGCGCCGGTTTTATAGGTGTTGGTTTTGCAGGTACAACCGTCGACTCATTTCTAATTTCTCGGATGAACGCATCACTGTATTTTGGGATTTTACGCACTTGTCGCCATTCTTTTAACGCCATGGCGTAATCGTCGTATGGACCGATCAAACAGCGGTACTCCTTACCATAACGCATCATCCAAACGTCTGTGGATATTGATTGATAGAGTTTTTTGGCATGCCTTAGTGGCAAAGGCTTGTCTAAGATTCCGCACTGGATCCAGAACAACTCAGCACTTCGCGAAGGACCACGTTTTCCCCAAAGCCCCTCCCCGATTGGGCATTCAGCCTTAAGGATGGGTAACTCGTTTGTAGAAGCCTGAGTGGCATCACACAAGTATTCGTCGGCCTGAGCAGGTTTAGTCGCACTTACCATTACAAGCAGTAAGCCAGCCAATACTGTTACCGTTTTTACTGTCGGTTTTGTGTCCATAAACTTACTCCACACATTGCCCCCAATAACCATGTAATGCAAAGAAAGGTGAATGCAAAAAAAGAGCCCGCTTTACGCCGGCTCTTAAGTTTATGAATATTTCCGATTGGAAATCAATGGTATTGGATCACCCTTTATAGATTTTCGGGTTAAATACATCTCGTAACCAATCACCAAGCAAGTTGATAACCAGAACCAATGTAACCAGTACCAATCCTGGGAATGCAGTAATCCACCAAGCACCTGAGAATATGTAGTCAAATCCGATACTAATCAGCGCTCCTAATGATGGCTGATCGACAGGTAGGCCCAATCCTAGGAAAGAAAGTGCCGCCTCTGACATGATGGCGTTTGCCACCTGTACCGTTGAGATAACCAAAATAGGTGACAAGCAGTTTGGAAGAATGTGACGGAACATGATTCTTGGGGACTTAAAACCCATGACTCGTGCTGCTTCAACATATTCTTTCTTCTTTTCCGCCAGTACCGATGCACGAATCGTACGCGCATACTGCGGCCATTCAGCCACACCGATAATGACCACCAACATCACCACAGCATATTGGGCGTAAAAATCGCTACCAAAGCTGGCTTTGAAGATGGCGGAAACAATGATTGCCACCATCATGGTTGAGAACGACAACTGCACATCAGCAAAACGCATTAAGAAGCTATCAACGCGTCCACCAAAATAACCCGCAGATAGACCAATAATGATGCCCAAGAAAAGCTGTAAGCCAACCGCAAGGAAACCGATAGTCAATGAAAGGCGCGAGCCATACAAAATAGTCGAAAAAATATCACGACCTTGCTCATCGGTGCCTAAAACAAAGCGTTCATCGCCGTCTTCCATCCACGATGGAGGCAGCTCTGAATCCATGATATCAATCGATGACAAATCATAGGGATCCGATGGCGCAATCAATGGTGCAGCTAAAGCCATGACCAAAAACAACATAAATACGGCAAAACTGAACATCGCGACTTTGTCTCTACGGAAGTAGTACAAAAAGTCCGAGTTTTTAAATCGCTCCCAACGAGAAGGAACAGCAGTAGAAGTAGTCATGATTATGCTCCCTTTCCAGTTAGGTCTACCGTTGGGTTGATGATGCCGTACAGCAAATCAACAATGGTGTTCGTTACCACGAAAATCAGCCCAACAAAAATCACGTATGCCGTGATAAGTGGCGTATCTACGCGGTTAATCGCTTCTAGGAAAAGGAAGCCAGTACCTGGCCATTGGAAAACCGTTTCGGTAAGAATGGTATAGGCCACCATAGTACCGATTTGAACACCACCTACCGTCAGTACCGGTAACATAGTGTTTTTCAATGCGTGCTGATAATAAATTTTGTTCAGCGCTAGCCCTTTTGCTTTACCAAACTTAATGTACTCAGAACTCAGTACTTCTAACATTTCTGAGCGAACTAAGCGGATAAAGAGTGGCAACATAATAGAAGACAAAGCCACACATGGCAGAATCAAGTGCGCCAATCCATCGAGGGTAAAGTAACCGGAATCCCAGCCTAACCAGTTTGCTGTCTCGCCCCGCCCATAAGACGGTAGCCACCCCAATTCGATTGAGAAGACATACATCAGCATGATCGCGGTTAGGAAAACGGGTACCGAAATACCAATACTACTTCCAGCCATCACGACTTTAGTGAAAAAACTCTTTGGATGTATTGCTGAATAAACCCCTAACGGGATCGAACAGAAGATAATGATCAGCGTAGCGCCGAACACCAGCTCTAGCGTCGCGACCAATTTATCTAAAATGACCTCGACCGCAGGGCGCTTAAAGAAATAAGACGTGCCTAAATCGCCTTGTAGCGCATTGCCGACGAAGCGTGAATATTTTGTAATGAAGGGATCGTTTAACCCTAACTCATCACGCAAGGCTTGTCGCTCTGATTCCGAAACGGATTGACCGACCAGTTCCCGTAACGGGTCGCCAAGGTTATCCTGAATGGCAAACGCCACCAAACTGATCACAAACATCACTATCAGTGCCTGAAACAGGCGCTTGACGAGAAACGTAAACATTCCTTGCCCCTTAACTTTCCATGACTTTCATGTAATACCCTTCAGCCTCAAAAGTGGCACTAGGCTCGGCTGAAAGAAAAAGCCAAGCACCAAAATAGACGAATCTATTTAAAATTCACCGACTGTTGGTTGTTCTAATGATACGCCAGACAAGCAAGCGCTTATCTGGCGTAAGTGGTGAAGATTCCGCTTATTTAACAACCAAGTCGCCAAAGTAAGGGAAGTTCATACCATTAACGATAGGACCAATTTCCACATTGCCTTTCGCAGCCCATGAAGGGTCCTGCCAATGTAGAGGAACGAACGCTGCGTCGTTGTAAAGGATTTCCTCTACTTGCTTCAGCATCGCGTTACGCTTAGTCAAATCGGTTTCTTTGTTCGCTTCGTTAACCAGCTTATCAACTTCAGCATTACCGTAGTGACCACAGTTGTACTGACCTTTACCCGTATCAGCATTACGCGTCATCGCTAGGAACTCTGTAAAGTTCGCGGAATCTTCCGTATCTGGGTGCCAGCCAATCATTAGCATGTCCGCTGCACACTTATCAAACTCAGGCCAGTACTGCGCTTTAGGCATGGTTTTCAGGTCAACTTTGATACCGATTTTAGAAAGCATCGCAGCCGTTGCTTGAGCGATTTTGTCATCGTTCACGTAACGGTTGTTCGGTGCCATCATAGAAAGATTGAAGCCTTTTTCGTAGCCTGCTTCTTTCATTAGCTGTTTTGCTTTTTTCAGGTCATAACGAGGCTTAAGATCGTCATTGAAGCCCGCGTAGCCTACTGGGCTTTGCTGAGCAGCAGCCGTTGCTGCACCTTTCATAACTTTCTTAGTGATACCTTCGTTGTTGATTGCATACACAATCGCCTGACGAACACGAGCATCCTTAAGCGCAGGGTTGCTGTTTTGGTTCATTTGGAAAGTGATGATACGTGTACCCGGCATTGTGTACAGATCAACTTCTTTTGCTTTCTGAATACGCTTGTAGTCATTTGGTGCAACAGGCGCAATCATGTCTACATCGCCAGAAAGAAGAGCTGCAACACGCGTCGCGTCTTCTTTGATTGGAACAAGAGTCAGCTTATCAACGTTACCTGGAGAAGACTTATCCCAGTAGCCGTCAAAACGTTCAAACTCAACCTTCACACCTTGTTCGCGTGAAGTGATAACGAACGGACCAGTACCAGAAAGGTTGGCTGACGCATAAGAGTTACCGTGCTTAACCAGTTCCGCTTTGTCTTTACCTTCAGAGGTTTTGCCTGAGTAGAACTTGCTGTCCATTGGGAAAATGTAAGTCGCTACGTTTTCGACTAGTGGGTAAGTACCATCGGTTTTGATTTCAACTGTGTAGTCATCCACTTTTGTCAAAGACACAAGCGGTGCAAAAATACCTTTAAAGTCAGGAGAAGACTTCAAACGGTCAAACGTCCATACCACATCGTCCGCAGTCAATTCGTTGCCAGAGTGGAACTTCACACCTTTACGAAGGTTGAAGCGCATGGTTTCGTTATCAACACGATCCCAAGACTCAGCTAGACGCGGCTCAAATTCCATCTTTTGTGAAAAACGCACCAAAGGATCGAACACCATGTGAGACAATTGCATCGTACCACCAGACAGCTGCTCATGCGGATCCAGTGATACTGGGTCGGCATCATAAGCAACGGTAATGTCTGCCGCAGCAACACTGAAACTTAAGCCTGCAGCCATTAGGGCCATTGCTAACTTAGTCTTTATGGTTTTCATTGCATAACTCCTTATGCGGGAATCCAAATCCCTATTTGTTGTTGTCTGTGTTGTGTTTTGCATTTTCATTAACCCGCTAAGCGGATTTAATGTCTTCTCGTAAGCCTGTGAACTCAGGCATCAAAGATATCAATTGCTTACTGTACTCATGCTGCGGATCATTAAAGAGCTGTTCCGTTGGAGCGACTTCGAGCAAAGTACCCATTTGCATTACACCAATTCGATCACACATTTGACGGATTACCGGCAAATCATGACTGATAAATAGCATAGTCAAATTTAGTTCATCTTGAAGATCTTTGAGGAGGTTGAGAATCTGTGCCTGTACCGATACATCCAGTGCAGAAGTGGGTTCATCACAAATAAGCAATCGAGGGCGTGTCGCCAATGCTCGAGCGATGGAAATTCGTTGTCTTTGCCCACCAGAAAATTCATGTGGGTATTTCACGCCAGCCATTTTACCAAGGCCAACATGTTCAAGGAGGTCTTCTACAATTTGCTTCGTTTCTTGCTCATTTCGTGTCAACTTATGGAAACGAATTGGCTCTGCAATGATGTCGAAGATTTTCATCCTTGGGTTCATTGAAGTGTATGGATTTTGGAAGACCATTTGCATCTGACGACGCAGCGGGCGGCGCTCGTTTTCAGATTTCAGAGAGGTTAAGTCAATGCCTTCAAATGTGACCTTACCAGAGTTCGGCGCATACAAGCCCGCGATAACACGTGCAATAGTCGATTTACCAGAACCCGATTCGCCCACAAGACCAAACGTTTCCCCTTCAAATACTTCAAAGCTAACATTGTTAGATGCTTGCACGTATTCGCGGCGACTTTCAAAGAAAGAGTCTTTGGTAACAAATCGTAGGTTAACGTTCTCAACATTCAGTAGCGGACCTGTATAGTCACGGTGGTCTTGGCTTTGACCTAACCAGTGATTTTTTACATCCAATGGTTCCATCTCGTGCGCTTCTTCGATGTAGCTCACCAAAGGAAAGCGATCCAGCTTCACATCAGAGCGGGGAACCGCAGAAATCAAACTGCGTGTGTAAGAATGGTCAGGGTCACCAAGGACTTTCGATGTCTTCCCAAACTCGACCAAATCACCACGGTACATAACCGCAACTCGATCCGTCACGTTAGACACCACACCCATATCGTGTGTAACCAACATACAGCCTACATTTTTCTCAACGCAAAGATCGCGGATAAGGCTAAGTATTTGGTCTTGGATAGAAACGTCTAACGCGGTGGTTGGTTCATCAGCAATGATCAAATCAGGTTCACCAGCCAAAGCAATTGCGATAACAACACGTTGACGCATACCGCCTGAGAATTGGTGAGGGTATTGCTTTAAGCGGTTTTCAGGTTGAGGGATACCGACTTGTTTCATCAGAGACAACGAGCGCTCATACGCTTCTGCATCTGACACATTCATGTTGGCATGAATGGTTTCCTTCAGTTGTTGTTCAACCGTAAATAAAGGATTAAGTGAGGTCATAGGATCTTGGAAAATAAATCCAATTTTAGATCCGCGCACGCTGCGCATTTGCTCAGGGCTTAGCCCCGAGACTTTTTCCCCATCAAGGAATACATCACCACTGGCAATCAAACCAGGAGGGCTAAGTAGGTCAATAACGGCATTACCTACAGTAGACTTACCTGCACCAGATTCGCCCACAACGCCCACAATTTCGCCTCTCTCTATATTAAAAGAAAGCGATTTGACGGCGGCATGAACCCCATGTCGTGACGGGTATTCGATTCGAAGGTTTTTAACTTCTAATAGTGACATCACCAGACCTCTACTGCTATGGCAGTTTTCTGCCCTGTCTGTAAGTTGATTCCATTCTTCATCCGGCTTTATATCCGGCTTTTAACAGGCGAATAATTTGGCAAATAATTCACACAAAAGCAACAAACAAAGCATAAATGTGCGTTAAGCACCGCTTGGAAAGCAGAATTAATGCATAATAATGCAAAAAAATAAACTAACAATTCCAAACAAGGAGCCGTAAAAAATAGAATTATCATTTGTATTTCATGGGAGTATGCTAATACATCGACAATAAACATGCGAATTAACAAGATATTCTCAATTCACATTTAAGAATTTTTATTCGCCTACAGTTTTAACAAATAAAAAACAAAACCTATATAATTAAGATTGTATGGAATTAAATACCATACAAAAGCCAAATATCACGAATATAATATTGCAATGAAAGCAAGTGTTAGGATTATAATCCTAATCAGTTTTTAAGCTTTAAAAATAAAAAGTATTTATCATTGCTTGAGAACTTATTTTCAGCAAATAAAACTAGTTAGAAAGCGTTTGTACTCATAATTTAAGTTAGAGAACCCATTTTTCAGTAAGAACCTAGGTTCATTTCAGTAGTACATTGATGTTTAATGAAAAATAAGTATGGTCTATTTTGAAGTGATGGCACTCCTATACCTTTATTTCATCATTTCTGATCATAATGAAGGATAAAGAGAGACCAAGGCGACAGAGCTTCCTGCGGGCTAATATCTCATCCTTTAACCCAATACGCTCAGATTTGATTTCGCTGAAATGCAAAAAAGCCTCGTTATTTCTAACGAGGCTTTCTAATAGTGGTCGGTGAAGAGGGATACGATTGGACTGGCATTCCAGCCCACGACCTTGTGCTATACAGCTTGGAACCATTAAAACGAAGAAAGCCTCGTCATTTCTGACGAGGCTTCTAATAATGGTCGGTGAAGAGGGATTCGAACCCCCGACCCTCTGGTCCCAAACCAGATGCGCTACCAAGCTGCGCTATTCACCGACAAATTTCGTTTTGATTTCAAAACTGGGAACCCTAAAGGCTACCAAATCAATGGGGTGGCTAACGAGATTCGAACTCGCGACCACCGGAATCACAATCCAGGGCTCTACCAACTGAGCTATAGCCACCACTAATTTTTTACATAGCTGTTAACAACAACTATTGAAATAGTGGTCGGTGAAGAGGGATTCGAACCCCCGACCCTCTGGTCCCAAACCAGATGCGCTACCAAGCTGCGCTATTCACCGACGATACTCCAAAGGAGCGTTTTGTTTCGAACTTAATCAAAACTGGAAACCTTCATCTATTACTAGGTTTGGTTACCGAAATAATGGGGTGGCTAACGAGATTCGAACTCGCGACCACCGGAATCACAATCCAGGGCTCTACCAACTGAGCTATAGCCACCACTATTTTGCCAATATTACCTATTTACATAAGCATCCGGATGGCGCGCCCGAAAGGATTCGAACCTTCGACCTTTGGCTCCGGAGGCCAACGCTCTATCCAGCTGAGCTACGGGCGCATGCCCTATCGGCGGAGTGGAATAATACGTATATCACAAAGTGTCGTCTAGTGTTTTTTGCAGTTTTTTTATTGATTGTTGCCTTTTTCGGCAATTGAGATGTGATTAAACCCATGTCGCGAACAAGTTGTTGTTTATTGCAACAACTTGAGTCGCTATAATCACCTATTATTTATAATGATTTAACAGGTGTTTCACACCTAGACAATCAAAATACTTAAGTTTCGACAGGGAAAGGCATCGTTTACGGTATTTTTTGATAAACCGTGTGTCTGTGAACACTCTCTGACAACAGCTTAGGTGAATAACAAACCAAATAAAGATAAACATCGTATTTATCAATGCCTGGAAATGTATAGCGAGTAATGGATATGTCACGTCGAATTATTGGCCTATTGGCTGCTACAATCACCTTCTCAAGTTTCTCTTTTGCAGCCAAAGTCAGCCAAGAAGAATACGATGCGATTTCAGATCGTATTAAGCCTGTTGGTCAGGTGTACCTTGCTGGAAGCGAGCCTGTTTCAGCAGAACCTAAAGGTCCCAGAGATGGCGCTTCAGTTTACAATGTATTCTGTACAGCATGCCACGGTACTGGTGTCAGTGGAGCACCGATTAAAGGAGATGCAGGACAATGGGCTGCGCGTATTGCCCAAGGTATGGATGTGATGACAGATCACGCCATCAATGGTTTCAACGCAATGCCAGCAAAAGGCGCGTGTATGGATTGTTCCGATGAAGAAATCGTCGCTGCAATTAACCATATGATCGAAGGTTTGTAACGACCGAAAGAACCTCAACCAAAAGAGCAACGCGCGAAAGGCAGTTGCTCTTTTTTGTATTGGCTCGATCTTGGCGTACACCCAAGTAACCTCAGGTGCAAAGTTCTTAATAAACCTACTTTTTGAACATCGCTTTCAAATTGGCAATATGCGCCTGACCTTTTTCCATTCTTTCTTCTTGTGAGACTTTCTTTTTAGCTTGTTCCCACTCCACATCATCAAATGGCAGTTCATCGAGAAAGCGGCTGTGTTGAGGTTTGATCAGCTCCCCATATTGTCGGCGTTCACGGCACATGGTAAACGTGAGCTCTTTCTGTGCACGTGTTATCCCTACGTACATTAGCCGCCTTTCTTCTTCTACGTTCTCTTCATCGATACTGGTTTGGTGCGGTAAGATGCCTTCTTCTGCACCAAGTAAATAGACATACGGAAACTCCAACCCTTTAGAAGCATGTAAAGTCATCAATTGAACTTGGTCGGCATCATCGTCGTCTTCACCTCGCTCCATCATGTCGCGAAGCGTAAGCCGCTGAACCACTTCTTTTAACGTTTTTTCTTCATTGTCGTAGTTGTCTCCTTCGAGATCCGCCACTATCCAGCTGTATAAATCCGACACATTCTTCATCCGCATTTCAGCGGCTTTCGGGCTGGGTGACGTTTCGTACAACCAGTCTTCATAATGAATGTCTCTCACCAGAGAACGCACCGCCTCAACCGTATTGCCTCGCTCCGCATTGTCGGATATAGCGACCACCCATTGCACAAACTTGCGCAGATTTTCTAAACCACGCCCAGTGAGATGCTGCTCTAGTCCAAGTTCAAAGCTGGCTTCAAACAGGCTTTTTCCTCGCATGTTGGCGTAGCTACCCAATTTCTCCAATGTGACCGGTCCAATCTCTCGCCTTGGGGTGTTTACGATTCGCAAGAAAGCATTATCATCATCTGGATTCACGAGGACACGAAGGTAAGCCATAATGTCTTTGATTTCTGAGCGAGCAAAAAAGGAAGTACCACCAGAGATCTTATAAGGCACTCGGTTTTGCATCAGCGACTTTTCAATCAACCTAGATTGATGATTGCCGCGGTACAAAATTGCGTAGTCTTTGTAATCTGTCCTATTCAGGAATTTATGCGCAATCAGTTCACCCGTGATTTTTTCCGCTTCATGCTCTTCATTCTTTGCGGTCAGAACCTTGAGCATTTCGCCATCTGGAATTTCAGAGAACAGCTTTTTTTCATAAACGTGCGGGTTATTGGCAATCAAAATATTCGCACTACGTAAAATTCGACTGGTTGAACGATAATTTTGCTCTAGTTTGATTAGGCGAAGGTTGGGGTAATCTTCCCCTAATAACACGAGGTTCTGAGGCTTTGCCCCGCGCCATGAATAGATCGACTGATCATCGTCGCCTACCACGGTCAATCGACCGCGCTCACCGACGATTAAACGAACCAGTTCATACTGACTGGTGTTGGTGTCTTGGTATTCATCAACCAACAAATAACGAATGCGACTTTGCCAGCGTTGACGAACGTCTTCGTTCGATTTCAGCAAAAATACAGGCAGCGCAATAAGATCGTCAAAGTCCAATGCGTTGTAGGCTTTCATTTGCTTCTGATACATATCAAAGCAGCGCCCAAACAATTGCTCTTGCTCCCCTCTAGCTCGTTCAATAGCTTGAGCAGGCGAAAGCATGTCGTTCTTCCAGTTAGAAATATGGCTCAGTAAGGAACGGAGTAAATCTTTATCACCATCGATCTGTTTTTCAGTGAGCTCTTTTAATAACGCTAACTGGTCTTGATCGTCAAACAGAGAAAAGCCCGCTTTTAACCCCAACGCTTTGTATTCTCGACGAATGATATTTAAACCCAGCGTATGGAACGTTGAAACCATTAACCCTTTTGACTCATGCTTACCCAAAGTTTGACCAACACGCTCTTTCATTTCACGGGCGGCTTTATTGGTAAAAGTAACCGCTGCAATATTCCGCGCTTTGTAGTCACACTGCTGAACCAAGTAAGCAATTTTGTTGGTAATAACTCGAGTTTTACCAGAGCCAGCGCCTGCCAGTACCAAGCAGGGACCTGATACGTATTTCACGGCTTCATCTTGTCTGGGGTTCAGCTTCATTGCGGGGTCTCTTTCGAATGCGATCTCGGGAGCATAGTGTAATTCTCTCCTCATATTTATACCAATAAGAAATTACTCGGCAAAAAATACATAGGATTGCAAATTAGTTGTTGCATACATATATAGGGTTGGAATTATAATGAATGAACGTTCATTCACATTTGAGTAATGTATATAATGCCCAGTGAAAAGCAGATTGGTAACGATAAGCGATTGAAAATATTGCGGGCCGCAGAAAATTTGCTCGCAGAAGAAGGCTTTCATGGCATATCAATGCAAAAGATTGCACAATCAGCTGGTGTTGCCGCTGGAACCATTTATCGCCATTTCGATGATAAAGACCATTTATTGATTGAATTGAGAAAAATGGTTTCTCAGCGTATCGCTGATGTTGTGCAAGCCAACGTAGATAATGACATGCCTTTGAAACAACGTTTTCGCATCATGTGGCTCAACATCTGGCACTTGGCCTGCACGGAAGGAAGCACGCTTTGTAATCGGACTCAATACGAATCCCTTCCTACGCCAGCTCATGTGAATATTAGGGAACTTGAACGAAAAATGTTTGCCAAAGTGGATCAAATGTTCACGGAAGGTAAACAACAAGGGGTGCTCAAGCCTTTGGATAACCCCATTTTATCTGGTCTTAGTTTGGAAGTAGGTGTCACGCTTGCTCGCAAACATGCCTTAGGGATCTTTCAACTCGATGATGATGCATTAGAAGCGGCGATTGAAGCCAGCTGGGATGCCATTGTTCAACATTAACTTGGAGTTCTGAATAGAATGAAAAAGTGGACTTTCTTTATGTTACTTATCTCAATCCTGCTGTTCGGCAGTGTGATAGGTTTCAATATGTTTAAACAACAGAAGATTGCTGAGTATCTGGCAAATAGACCAGAGCCAGAATTCCCTGTTACCGTCACTGAAGTTGCGGCTGTTGATTGGGTTCCAACCATTGAAGCAATCGGCTTCATTGAACCAAACCAAGGCGTAACACTAACAACAGAAACCAATGGTGTGATAAATAAGATTCAATTTGAATCTGGCACTACTGTTAAAGATAACCAAGTTCTTCTTACTTTGGATTCTGAAGTTGAGCAAGCCAACCTAAAAAGTGCGAAGGCAAAATTGCCAGCTGCTCAAGCAAAATACAAACGTTATGCTGGTTTGTATAAGAAAGGCTCTGTATCGAAAGAAGCTTATGATGATGCGCAAGCTGCGTATTTCTCTCTTTCTGCCGATATTGAGAGCTTAAAAGCGTCTATCAATCGCCGTGAAATCAAAGCGCCGTTTGCGGGTGTCGTCGGTATTCGAAATGTCTACCTAGGTCAGTACCTGCAACCAGGAACGGATATTGTACGCCTTGAAGACACCAGTGTTATGCGCCTTCGCTTTACCGTTCCACAAACGGATATTTCGCGTATTTATATGGGTCAAACCGTTGATATCAAAGTCGACGCCTACCCAGAAAATTCCTTCCAAGGTTCCATCAGTGCAATAGAGCCTGCCGTCAGCGTACAAAGTGGCTTGGTACAAGTTCAGGCGGACATTCCGAATAACGATGGTCAACTTCGTAGTGGTATGTTCGCTCGTGCCGACATCATTTTACCAAAGCTAACCGATCAGGTTTCCTTGCCTCAAACCGCAATCACTTTCACCTTATACGGTGACAATGTGTACATTCTGTCTGACGAAGATGGTGTACAGCGAGTGAAGCAACACGTTGTAAAAGTGGGTGAACGTACCGAGCACATCGCTCATATATTAGAAGGGGTAAAACCTGGAGATGTAGTGGTGACTTCTGGTCAGGTTCGTTTAAGCAATGGCGCTAAGGTTCGTATCGTGGAAAGCGATGCAACGAATCCGCCAGCTGAAACACCAATGCTGTAACTGGAGGAAGCATGCGCTTTACTGATGTTTTTATTAAACGTCCTGTTTTAGCGGTATCCATCAGCTTTTTGATTGCTTTGCTTGGTTTACAAGCCATCTTCAAAATGCAGGTGCGTGAATACCCTGAAATGACGAATACCGTTGTTACGGTATCAACGGGCTATTACGGTGCCAGTGCCGATTTGATTCAGGGCTTTATTACTCAGCCGCTGGAACAAGCTGTCGCACAAGCCGATAATATCGACTTTATGACGTCGCAATCGGTGTTAGGTAAGTCCACCATTACGGTGACAATGAAGTTGAATACCGATCCGAATGCGGCGCTGGCGGATATTCTCGCCAAAACCAACTCGGTGAGATCTCAGCTTCCAAAAGAAGCAGAAGATCCAACGGTAACCATGTCGACAGGCTCAACCACCGCGGTTCTCTACATTGGTTTCACCAGTGACGAGTTGGTGTCGAGCCAGTTAACAGACTATCTTGAGCGAGTGATCAACCCTCAGCTATTTACGGTTAACGGCGTGTCTAAAATCGACCTTTACGGCGGCTTGAAATACGCACTTCGTGTTTGGTTAGACCCAACTAAAATGGGTGCGCTTAACCTAACAGCAACCGATGTAATGACGGTTCTGAATGCCAACAACTATCAGTCGGCAACCGGTCAAGCCATTGGCGAATTTGTTCTGTACAACGGCAGCGCAGATACACAAATATCAAGCGTTGAAGAACTGAGTCGTTTGGTGGTGAAAAACGGTGAAGGTCTCGTCATTCGCTTAGGTGATATCGCCAAAGTGTCACTAGAGAAAAGCCACGATGTTTACCGTGCAAGTGCGAACGGACAAGAAGCGGTTGTTGCTGCAATCAATGCCGCGCCAAGTGCTAACCCGATCAACATTGCGGCAGACGTCCTAGAGTTGTTACCAACACTTGAAAAAAACCTTCCAAGTAACATCAAGATGGAAGTCATGTACGACTCCACGATTGCCATTAATGAGTCCATCCAAGAGGTCATCAAGACCATTTTGGAAGCGGCACTGATTGTATTAGTGGTCATCACCATCTTCCTAGGTTCGTTCCGAGCGGTCTTGATCCCTATCGTTACTATTCCATTGTCACTCATTGGTGTGGCTATGGTCATGCAAGCGATGGGTTTCTCTTGGAACCTAATGACACTGCTGGCTATGGTTCTGGCTATCGGCTTGGTGGTCGATGACGCCATCGTTGTTTTGGAAAACGTCGATCGTCATATCAAACTGGGCGAATCACCATTCCGTGCTGCGATTATTGGTACGCGAGAAATTGCGGTCCCTGTTATCGCCATGACACTGACCTTAGGGGCGGTATACGCACCAATTGCAATGATGGGTGGTATTACGGGATCTCTGTTTAAGGAGTTCGCTCTTACTCTTGCAGGGGCGGTATTTGTTTCTGGTATCGTCGCATTAACACTTTCTCCGATGATGTGTTCGAAGATGCTGAAAGCCAACGAACAGCCAAGCAAATTCGAGAAAACCGTTCATCACTTCCTAGACAGAATGTCGGATCGCTACGAAGGTATGTTGGGTGCAGTGATGCAGCGTCGACCTGTCATCATCGCTTTCGCTGTCATCGTGTTTGCCAGTCTTCCAATGTTGTTCAAGTTCATACCGAGTGAACTTGCACCATCTGAAGATAAAGGTGTAGTGATGTTGTTGGGTACTGCGCCATCAAACGCGAACCTCGACTACATGCAAAACACCATGAATGATGTGAACAAAATCCTGTCAGACCAGCCAGAAGTGGCGTTTGCTCAGGTGTTCACTGGGGTGCCGAACTCAAACCAAGCTTTCGGTATTGCATCCATGGTGCCATGGAGCGAGCGTGAAGCAAGCCAAGCGGAAGTAAAAGATCGCGTAAGTAAGTTAGTGCAAGATGTTCCTGGCATGTCGGTAACGGCGTTTGAAATGCCTGAACTACCGGGCGCGGGTTCTGGTCTTCCTATTCAGTTTGTTATGACAACACCGAATAGCTTTGAGAGCTTATTCCAAGTAGCAACGGATGTGTTAACGGAAGTCAATACGAGCCCATTGTTTGTCTACTCTGATCTCGACTTGAACTACGATTCAGCCACCATGAAGATCAACATAGACAAAGATAAAGCCGGTGTTTATGGCGTTACCATGCAAGACATTGGTATCACGCTCAGCACAATGATGGCGGATGGCTATGTGAACCGTATTGACCTAAATGGTCGTTCTTACGAAGTGATTCCTCAAGTAGAGCGTAAATATCGCTTGAACCCCGAATCCATGAACAACTATTACGTGCGAGCGGCAGATGGTAATTCCATACCACTAGGAAGCCTGATTTCCATTGATGTGGTTGCGGAGCCTCGTTCTCTACCACACTTCAACCAGTTAAATTCGGCAACTGTGGGTGCAGTACCAACACCAGGTATTGCTATGGGTGAAGCTATCAACTGGTTTGAAAATATAGCTGAAACTAAACTGCCAGCAGGATACAACCATGATTACATGGGTGCATCTCGTCAGTTCGTGACTGAAGGCAGTGCACTGTACGCTACATTTGGCTTGGCTTTGGCAATCATCTTCCTTGTTTTGGCTATTCAATTCGAGTCGGTGAAAGATCCACTGGTCATTATGGTTTCCGTACCACTCGCTATTTGTGGAGCGTTAATTGCACTGGCATGGGGCGCCGCTTCCATGAACATCTACTCGCAAGTCGGGTTGATTACGCTCGTCGGTCTCATTACCAAGCACGGCATTTTGATTTGTGAGGTTGCTAAAGAAGAGCAACTTCATAATAGAAAGAACAAGATGCAGGCTGTAATGGAAGCGGCGAAGGTGCGCCTTCGTCCTATTCTGATGACAACAGCAGCTATGATCGCAGGTTTGATACCGCTGATGTATGCAACAGGCGCGGGTGCCGCTCAACGTTTCAGTATCGGTATTGTTATCGTTGCCGGATTGGCGATAGGAACGCTTTTCACCTTGTTCGTTCTTCCGGTTATTTACAGCTACTTAGCGGAAGACCACAAACCACTGCCAGTATTTGTTGAAGATAAAGATCTGGAAAAGCTCGCACGAGTTGATGAAGCGAAAGCCGCTCAACGAGATATTCGAGAAGAGTCCGTGTAATCGCAACAGATAAACAAAACGTAAAAAGGCTACTTCGGTAGCCTTTTTTCTTGCTAAAGACTAACGACAACGACCAGCGAATTACATAAAATGAGGTTAAATTGAAAGGAGTTACCCATGTTTGATCCCAAGAAACTCGAACAAATTGCCAAACAAATTCATGAGTCAATGCCTCAGCCTGTCAAAGAGCTCGGTACTGATGTAGAACAAAAGGTTCGTCAAGTTATCCAAGGCCAACTCAACAAGTTGGATGTTGTCAGCAGAGAAGAGTTTGATGTACAAACTCAAGTATTGCTGCGCACTCGCCAAAAGCTAACAGAGATGGAACAAAAGCTGGCAGATTTAGAAGAAAAACTGAGCGAAAAATAGAAAACGCTTCCTTCAAACAAAAAGAAAGGCTTGCTCTAACGACAGAGCAAGCCTTTTATTTATGTGTTGTGTTTACTTTTTGTATTATCGACCCCAGCCTGCTGGAGTTCTTTTGCAATATAAGCGTAGTAGATAACGCAGAAATAGCTTCGTCATTCTAGATGAAGGTGCACAGTTTCAAACCAATACGACCTTCACACTAACTGAGACGTTTATTTCACGTATTAACCACCAACGGCAATGCGCTTCATGTCGGTCATGTAGCCGCGTAGCTCTTCACCGATGTATTCAACAGGGTGGTTACGAATCGCTTCATTCACTTCAATCAAACGAGCGTTATCAACTTGGTTAGAAGTTTCACCCAAACCTTTACCGATAACATCTGTGCTTACAGAAGGCATGAATTTCTCGCGTAAAAGTGGAGTCGCTACGTTAGCAAATAGGTAGTTACCGTATTCTGCTGTATCTGAAATTACGACGTTCATTTCGTACAGGCGCTTACGTGCAATTGTGTTCGCAATCAATGGAAGCTCGTGCAGAGACTCGTAGTAAGCAGATTCATCAATGATGCCAGACGCAGTCATCGCTTCAAAAGCTAGCTCAACACCCGCACGTACCATAGCAATCATTAGGATGCCGTTGTCGAAGTACTCTTGCTCAGAAATTTCAACGTCAGATTCTGGGTAGTTTTCAAAGGCAGTTTCACCTGTCTCTTCACGCCAGCCAAGAAGGTTCGCGTCATCATTTGCCCAGTCTGCCATCATAGTGCCAGAGAAGTGACCTGTGATGATGTCATCCATGTGCTTGTTGTAAAGCGGACGCATCAGATCTTTCAATTCTTCAGACAACTCAAACGCTTTCACTTTCGCAGGGTTAGATAGGCGATCCATCATATGAGTGATGCCACCAAACTTAAGCGCTTCCGTCACCGTTTCCCAACCGTACTGTAGAAGCTTACCTGCGTAACCTGCGTCTACACCGTCCGCAATCATTTTCTCGTAACATACGATAGAACCTGCTTGAAGCATGCCGCAAAGGATAGTCTGCTCGCCCATTAGATCGGATTTCACTTCCGCTACAAATGAAGATTCAAGACAACCAGCACGGTGACCACCTGTTGCTGCAGCCCAAGCTTTGGCGATATCCCAGCCTTCACCCTTCGGATCGTTTTCAGGGTGAACAGCAATCAGAGTCGGTACACCAAAGCCACGCTTGTATTCTTCACGAACTTCGGTACCAGGGCATTTAGGTGCAACCATCACAACGGTCAAATCTTTACGTACCTGCATACCCTCTTCAACAACATTGAAACCATGAGAGTAACCCAGTGCAGCACCTTCTTTCATTAGAGGCATTACTGTCTCAACAACATTGCTGTGTTGCTTATCTGGAGTCAGGTTAACAACTAAATCTGCCTGTGGGATAAGAGTTTCGTAGCTGCCAACTTCAAAACCATTGTCTTTTGCATTTTTAAACGATTGACGCTGCTCATCAATTGCTGCTTGGCGAAGTGCATAAGAGACGTCCAAACCAGAATCACGCATGTTCAGACCTTGGTTAAGACCTTGTGCACCACAACCAACGATGACCACTTTCTTACCTTTCAGGTAATCCGCTTCTGTTGCAAATTCGCTGCGGTCCATAAAACGGCAACGACCCAACTGGTCTAGCTGCTCACGCAAGTTTAAAGTGTTGAAGTAGTTAGCCATTTTCTGGAACTCCTGTTTAATTTATCCATAAGGTCGACGGTATAGCGTCGAATAACCTTATACTAATTCAGACATTAAGTTGCTCAAAGTGATATATTCACAACCAGTAATTGCAATAAACGCAACATTAGCTATTTTATATTGCTCAAAGTGACACCATTATGAATATCAAAAGTCTTCAAGCCTTTATTCACCTATGTGAGAGTAAAAGCTTCAGTAAAACGGCAACCGCCATGCACGTGAGCGCATCAGCATTAAGCCGGCAGATCCAAAAGCTCGAACAGGACACACAGCAGAATCTGTTTCTTCGAGACAATCGTTCAGTAGAACTGACACCTGCTGGTAAGAAGTTGCTGCCCATTGCCGTAAATATCGTCAGTGAATGGCATCAGTTTCAGTCCGATACTCAGCATGGAGAGAACGAACTTAGAGGGAAATTGCGTTTGTTCTGCTCGGTGACGGCTAGTTACAGCCACCTACCTGAGTTGCTTGCTGAATTTAGGCTGCTCTACCCTTATATTGAATTTGAGCTCTCTACAGGTGACCCCGCACAAGCAATCGATAAGGTCATGAACGACGAAACCGATATTGCGATCTCTGCGCTGCCCGAGTTATTGCCAGCTAGGCTAGAGTTTGAATCTATCAGTGATATTCCGCTTTCGGTAATTGCACCTGCTGGGGTAAGCAGCTTCGGTTCGGAACTGGCGGAAAGCGCGCCTGATTGGAATAAAATTCCTTTTATCGTCCCGGAAGCGGGTACAGCACGAGAGAGAGCGAACGCCTGGTTTAAAAAAATGCGCATAAAACCTAACATTTATGCCCAAGTATCGGGGCACGAAGCCATTGTCAGCATGGTCGCTCTCGGATGTGGTGTGGGTATCGCCCCAGAAGTCGTTATCGTAAATAGCCCTGTAAGGGATAAGATTCAGCGTCTCAAACTGGAATCCATTAAACCTTTTAAATTAGGCGTCGTATGTAAACGCTCAAATTTAGACAATCCTCTACTTTCCGCTTTCTGGAAAGTTGCTGAAAAGGTCTATATCCAACCATAGTGGTAACCTTGAATACTGACATTGCTAAGAGTCTTTATTAGTATACATTGGCAATGTTTCCCCATGGCTCAATAGAGAAAAAGGCGCTTACGATAATGTCCATCTTTAGAATCACCACTTCTGCTTTGCTCTCTGTACCATTGCTTGGCTGTAGCCCAGCACCAGATAGCGTACCAATCTCTGAAAAAAATCATTGCCGCTCTCTTACAGAGAAAACGCCTTTGCCAATCTCCCACTTTATAGAACCGTATCGTTCTCAGATGGAAACCAAAACTGGGGTATATGTACTCGAACAAGGCACTGAAGCCATGATGTCTAGGGCATGGCTAACAGAGCGAGCCGAAAAGACGATAGACGTTCAGTACTTTATATTCTCGGTTGATAACGTGGGCTTGATAGCAACGGATTATCTTGTGAGAGCCGCTGAGCGTGGGGTGAAAGTAAGAGTCTTAGTCGATGACATCATGCTGGATGCAAGAGGCGATGAACTATTAATGCTTGCTGCACATGAAAACTTTGAAATCAAGATATACAACCCAAATGCCAATATCGGCAAAAACATTGCTCAGAAAATCTCTACCGTCGTCACCGATTTCCACGGCATTAATCAGCGTATGCACAACAAAGTCTTTTTGGTTGATAATCAGATCGCCATTACTGGCGGCCGGAACATCGCAGATGAGTACTTTGGATTTGATCACGAATACAATTTCCGAGACAGAGATGTATTTTTAGCGGGTCAAGCAGTAAAACACATTGATACATCGTTTGAAGAATACTGGAACAATAAACTCAGTGTGCCTGTTGAAGATTTGTTCAACACCCCCTCCTACGATGCCAACCCTGATTTTTCGAGGCTTCATTCATACGCTTGTAACCCAGAGCACTTCCACCCTCAAATACGGTCTGATATTGAAAAAGTACCAACTACATTTCAACGGTTGGCCAAAGAAGGCAAATTTAAGTTCGTTGATAATGTCGAATACATCTCAGACCAGCCAGGAAAAAATGATAGACAATCTTTTCTCGGTGGTGGGAGTGTAACCCAAGATAGATTAGTGCAACTGGCCGAAAGTGCTCAGAAGTCGATTCTGATTCAGACGCCTTATCTTGTCACGACGAAAAAGGATCGGGCTTTTTTACGTGAATTAGTTGATAAAGGTATAACCATCAAGATCTTAACGAATAGCCTTGCATCTAATGATAACCTTGCTGCATTTAGTGGTTACCAACGCAACCGCAAGCAACTGCTCGATACAGGGGTGGAGATTTACGAGTTCAAGCCTGATGCTAAGATAAGGCAGCGGGTGATGACGGAGCATATGTATAAAAAACTCCCTTCCACACCGATTTTTGGTCTTCACGCCAAAACCATGGTAGTAGACGAAAGCATCACGGTGATTGGTACGTATAACTTCGATCCACGAAGTGCCAATTTAAACACGGAGAGCTTTTCCATTATTCACTCTCCCGAGATCACTCAGCACGTATCGAAATCAATGCATATCGAAATGGAACCGGAGAACGCTTGGAGAATTACACCTGACTTCAACCCTGATAGTGAAGTCAGTATTTCCAAACAAATCGGTGTAAAACTGCGCCGCTTCATTCCCAAAGATGTGCTTTAGCATTCAGATACTTACTATACAAGTACTACAACTCTTCTTTCCTCAGCCATAACAGAAATTGGTTGGGGAAAGAGTAGCGACCCCGTGATAACTTTCTTTGTATATGACAGGGGTACGAGACTGATATACAAAGTTCTGCTCAACCAATTCAACACTCAATATTCGCTTTGAATATTCGATAGATACAAAAAAGCCTCGTCTTTCGACGAGGCTTTCAAGTGTGGCAGGGGTGGAGAGATTCGAACTCCCAACACGCGGATTTGGAATCCGCTGCTCTGCCAATTGGAGCTACACCCCTAAACTGTATTGAACCTTTAGCTATCAGATTCAAAAAAACCTCGCGTAAGGCGAGGCTTTTTAATAAATGGCGGAGTGGAC
>NZ_BFAQ01000069.1:267-4628 GCF_002933855.1 Vibrio penaeicida | reverse complement strand
AATTTAATCTAACAAACTTGGGGACATTTCCGAGTCACAAAGTCCGCATTCCCACTTGCGATCACCAAGCAATTCTGTCGATGCGCAATCAAAGTTAGTCAGTCCTATGTTACAGAGCAACTGTTAACGATTTTTCATCCTGAGTAGAGATTATTAAACCCGACCAAAAGCTTTGAGAAAGTTCTTGGGATGTTGGTGAAACCTTACATGATCGGGGTGATTAACCCTCCTCTTTCCCTTAAAAGGCGGCGCAATGTATCCCCAATTTGAACATCTTGAGAAATATATTACATAATCAATCTGTGCATTTTGCCACTGGTCAGTAACAACTGTGTTTCCATCAAAGCATCCTACCGACTTTACTTGAATCCGGTAGAATTTGTTCCCGTCAGAAGTAAGCACATCGGTCTTCATACCATGATCGATCATAGGCATAAATACTTCCCAACCATCTTGTAATAGCCAGCTTGCCAATAGGGTTTCGTAAGAGATGCTTTTGTAGTGCTTTTTAGCTTCAGAAGAAGTGTGGAGTGTTTTTACAGGCATAGTAATATCCTAATTACATGCTGAGTGTCTTTTTAGCACAAGACATACAGCGAAGCATCCCTTGTGGGAAAACTTCAATTAGGATTCACAATGGCTCTATTGAGATCTCATCAGCTAGTAATGGGAGCTGCCCCTAGTCTTCTACCTGTTTGGTTACCTTGACTATTAATACTAGAGTTCACGTAACGTGAGTGAATCGGTCAGTGTCATATTAACATAAACAAAGATCGTAATTTCGTCAATTCCACTAATGGCAAGAAAGCTTCATTAGATAGATAAACTGACAGAAACCCAGAATAGTAGACACCACACTGATTAGAAAATGTAGGTCAAACGACCTTCCGCGAAGTTTGATGGAAAAATGTCCCAATTTAAATGGGGCAAAATCGAGTCCGTGCAGATCATATTCAATTGTGTTGTTTTCTACGCATGTCGCCACCAGCAATACGATTGGTCATAGGTTTACTGTCCATGTGTTGCGAACGTCCGGATGGTTTCATAGAAAAGCATCAGTGCAAAGGCGATAAATATCACGCCCGTTACTCGCATTATCAATCCATTGTTGATGTTTATAATCTTTGCTATCTTCGCGCACAGTATGGAATACACGATATGAATAGATGCTGTGACCGTTACCAGCGAAACCGTGAGGTTAATGAAGTTCGTACTAAACGTTGATGCCGAGTTGAGGTAAACGGGATAAATAGCCAAGAAGAACAAGATTGTTTTCGGGTTTAACAGCGAGATGTAAAAACCTTGAAGTGCAAGGTTGGAGTCTAGAGTACCCCCCTCTTCTTCTGAGGTAACATCCACTGCGTTGTTTGCGCTGACTATTAACTTTAACCCTAAGTAGCCAAGGTAGCAGGTGCCACACAGCCCTATAAGCTGATATGTCCAAGGAGCTATGCTGTAGGAATAAAGTAAGCTAACTATGGCTACCACAGACGCACATGCTAAACCCAAGCCAATACCTATAATGAGTGGCACAGTCCGCTTCACCCCGTTGGTCAGACTTTGGTTAATTACCGCGATTGTGCCTGGACCCGGTGTGCCTGCAGCGACAAGACACACCGCTAAATACCCAACGAAGTCAATATTAGTCATAGTGTCTTTCTTTCTGTGTTTCCATCAATGTCATAGGCCAGTTTAGGCACCAGCCGCTGTCCATTTTGAACACACCCAGAATTTGTTCAGCCGTAGCCATGGTCGTATCTGGTGTGTACTCAGGCTTATTAGAAAGCAGTTGATTTAAAAATTCACCGATGTGTTCCTTTTCCTTAAAGTGCCATCGCAAAGGAATATCAATAAAGTGAGGCTCACCCCACCCCGACAGTTTGCACATACTACGGGCAAATGATTTGCTTAAAAAACTAACTTCATGACCGGTTTTACATGCTCTTGCGACAAAGTCGTCAAAGTATTCCGCCACTGGCGATCCAGAAAAGATGTCAAAGATGAGGCATCTCGCGCCCGCTTTGGACATTCGATTTAATGTCTTCATCGTATCTGTCTTACTACTTATGTGATGGAACGCGCCACGGGTCCAAATCAAATCTAACTCGGAATTTAAATCGATTTTCATTGATTCAGCAGCTTCACAATGAATTTTTATGTTCGTAAGGGCGTTGTCGTATAATGGCTGTAGTTGCTCCAGAGATGGGTCGACAACATGAAGGGTCCCACTCTTACCGATAAGCTTAGCGATTTCAAAGCTAAAGAAGCCACTACCTGCACCAATCTCAAGAATTTTGTTTCCTATCGCTGGCGATAAATAATCAATCATGACTTGTAGGTCTTCTTTCCATACTCCTTCAAAGTTGCTGATAGCCATTTTATAAGACTTAGATCTAACAGCGTTGAACTCGACAGTTTCCATACTAGGTTCTCTTTTTACTATGATCTATTATTAATATCCGAAATCCACCTGTACAAATATTGAAAATAAATCCGTTTGTATTCGCAATAACTGGTCCTTTATGTAACACGGTTCGCATTTACTATGGATGGGGTCTTATAGCAATACATTGTATTTGATTGGTTTATCCACCTAGAACTGCGTTGTAAAAAATAATTATTCAATTAATCGAAATATGCACAAGGAAGTCAGCGTATGGAACTGAATAGGTCCGAATACTCATTGATTGATGCTTACGACGGTATTGAATTTGTTAGTACTGTTTATGGAAGACAGCCTTTCCCGTTGCATCACCACGAGGGGTACGCTATAGGCATGCTAGATCAAGGTGTTCAGCGCTTTGGAATGAACGGGAATAATTATAAGTCGAGTTCAGACCAACTGGTGATTATCAACGCTGATACTAGCCACACGGGGGAGGCCGTAGGACACACACTTTGTTCTTATAAAGCCATTTATCCTACCCCAGAGCAGATTCAGTCTATTTTAAAAGATACACCGCATGCTAAACATGGTTGCCCTTTTATCAGCGACCCGATTGTCACTGATAGTCGAACAAGCCATTTTTTTCGGATGTCCCTCCAAGAAATCAATCAGCCAACGTCTCGGCTGTGTTTGGAGACTTTACTGTACGGATTCGTTCTTTCTTTGCTGGTCAATCAGTCGGGAATTGGTGTATTCAAAAGAATTCCTAAAGCATCGCCCAATATCAAAAAGGCAATCGATTACATTCAGTCCTTCTACGATAAGAATATTAGCCTAGACGAACTATCGTTCGTTTCCAACTTAGATAAAAATACGTTGATTAAAGAGTTTAAACGACTGATCCAAACCACACCTCATCAGTACCTGATTCAAGTAAGAGTTAACAAAGCAAAACAGCTATTGAGAAAAGACCAAAAGCTTTCACATATCGCATTCAAATGTGGGTTCTCAGACCAAAGCCATTTCACTCGATGCTTCAAGCAATTTACGTCAGTGACGCCCAACATGTACCGAAAATCGATTCTCAGTTATATATGAGTTCAATCCCAAACTGATTAAGATGCCAACACTGATCTAGACGAGTTTAAAGACGCTGGTCTCTTATTTGATGGAAACCGTGTAGTCCTGTGGCGCAAACAACCATCAAAAGACGGGACAATATTGCTTTTGAACTAATAGCCTCTTTGTATAAGTAAGTTAAGTGACTTAAGTAGAAAATTCAGATTAAAACAAACTGTAAGTTTGAGCTTCTTGAGCTATATTTGAAATGAATGTAAACCATATAGGTGTCTATAGATGGATGCAGATCAAAAAGCATTGATTGACGTTCTGATTGAAGCCAGTAATCACTACCAGCTATGCAGTCAGGTCTACGCTCAAGCATTGGAAGGGTTCCTTGAAGGAAGAGTTAAAGAGGATGTTTTCACAAGAGCATGGGAGGAAAAAGAAGATGCATTCGAAGTTCTTTTTAAAATTAAACAACGCCTTATTAAAAGAGATGTGCTCTTATCAGACATTAATAACATCATTAATACATAAGGCAGTCCTAACTTATACTCCTTTTCGTCCATCTAATTTTCGCGCCTACCTTGATAGCCCTCAGTCTATTTTTATTAACTCGCCAACCCTAAACCCGATATGTATGCATGCTCCTATTCGAGCTCTTCAAAAAAATAGACTATCAGGTGTTGCGTAGTCGTAGGACCACCGAAACATTGCTTCCAACAGACCGCCTTCTTCCATGTCAATGAGGATGTTAGCGTCACTAATTAGAAGCTGCATTGAGTACCTCCAACTTTCGTTCTTTATGAAAGCTAGAGACAGACATTCCAAGTAACATGGCGCTAGTGATAATAAATGGATTCATCTTTATTTGGATGCAAATGTTTTTTTTCGCCGTTTTGTCTATCGACAT
>NZ_BFAQ01000069.1:0-130 GCF_002933855.1 Vibrio penaeicida | reverse complement strand
ATGGGCAACGAATCTTGGAGATCATGCTCCTTCTCCAATGCAAAATACCGCCCCATCGAGATTAATATCACTAGTATTAACCCGTAGATAAAGATCACCTTATACAACAAAGAGGGACCACTACCGCGAT
>NZ_BFAQ01000068.1:336-2134 GCF_002933855.1 Vibrio penaeicida | reverse complement strand
CCACTTAAGCGGGTGTTATGTGCAAATTGGAGAAAGTGGATCGTATGCAAGTTTCATTGAAAGCTATGGATTCAGCATCATTTTCAGAGTATTTGAAAATAGTCATTCCTTCGTATGCCAGTGATAATGTGAAATCTGGTAGGTGGGAACAATCTGAGGCATTAGAACGTTCAAAGGAGGACTATGCTCTCCTTTTACCTGAGGGGTTAAATAGTGAAAATAACTTCCTGTTTAACGTCGTAGAGAATACAAACGGAACAGATGTTGGCTATATATGGGTGAAAGTAGAAACTCATATTCATACAAAATCTGCATTTATATATGACGTGGGAATATATAAGGAATATCGCCGAAAAGGCTATGCTAAATCTGCACTTCATTGTATTGAAAAGGTAGCTGCTGAACTAGGTGCCACAAGTTTAGGGCTCCATGTTTTTAATCACAATTCGGCTGCTCAGGCACTGTATTCTAGTATAGGCTATCAAGTGGTTAGCCATAACATGAAAAAAGTGATTGTCGTAAAATAATGCACATAACAAAGCGCTCAAACTGACCTCCAACACGTGGCATTTTTGCTTCGCAAAAGTATAGCCACATGTTTGCGGCAGCTTAGCGCAGCGTTAGCTTTCAGGAGGAAGCGTGGAAGAATTGAGTTTATTAAATGAACTGGGCTTTGAATCTCATGTAAGCATTGGTGCATCCGTCGTACTACTATCTTTCATCATAAAGACGCTATATACCGAGCACATGCAACGATTTATGCGCGATGCTTGGGATTTTCTATCTAGGAAGTTCAGTCAACATCAAACCAATATGCCTCCATCACTGTATGAAATGATGCCAGCAAGAGCTCAGCGTTGGTTTGATACTTTTGAAATGACGTGGGGCTATACTGTTGTGTTGGTTTGCTTGATGTATGAACTGTTCATCATTTATTTGTCTACTAAGCCTGAATTTTGGCTATTACCACTAGATATGAAGCTTAAGTTAGCTGGAATGTTTTGCTTATTTGTTTTGTTTAAATTCACAGCACTGAAAAGTAGTAATCGGATTTTACATCGAAAATTGCAGCGTGGTTGAGAAAAAGCTAACAAAGCATTTAAGACGGATTCTCAACGCTTGGCAATTTCAGTTCAGGTCAGCTTAAGTGCTAAATGTGGCAAGGTTTAAGGTTGAGTGGTTGCGTTGTTCACCACTTAATGCGGCGTTAGCCCTCAGGAGGAAAGGATGCCAAAGGTAGTTTCAGTCAGTAAATGTGCCGAGCACACTTTTTCTAAATCAATTGTTGATTCAATATTGCTAATTGAGGGGGAAGGAGTTGACGGAGATGCTCATCGGGGAAAAACTGTAAAGCATCGTTCGAGAGTCAAAGTCGATCCCAGTCAACCAAACCTTAGACAAGTTCACCTTCTTCACAATGAGTTATTCTCTGAGCTTGAGGCTAAAGGGTTCAAAGTTGAGCCAGCATCACTTGGGGAAAACATCACAACATCAGGCATTGATTTACTTGGTTTGCCAAGGGATACCGTAATTAGGTTTAGCAGTGGGGCAGAAGTTCTGATTACAGGTCTCCGCAACCCTTGCCCGCAAATCGAGGGATACCAGACTGGGTTATTGTCTGCTGTTTTGGGTAAAGATAGCTCAGGAAAGTTAGTCCGTAAGGCAGGGGTAATGGGGATCGTCAAAGTTGGTGGTAGAGTGTCGGCAGGTGATAGCATGGCGATTGAGTTGCCTGATGAGCCATTCCACCCTCTCAAAAGGGTTTAAGGGCTAACAAACGCTTCAAACCGACAAACAA
>NZ_BFAQ01000068.1:0-229 GCF_002933855.1 Vibrio penaeicida | reverse complement strand
ATAGCGCTTTGATAATTCGGGGTTTGTAAGGTATTCGAAAGTTGCTGGCTTCAGTGTTTTTGAGTTCGATTCCTCAACCAGAATCAAGATGGAGAATTATCAGCAAACCAAGTTGCTGCAAGTTTTCAAAACCAATTGAGTTCGCTGGATTTTGAAGCTTTGCCCTAGGCTCGTTTCCCTAAATCCTCGACAGGGTTGGTGTTTTAAGTACTGTGGTCTGGTTGCAGAA
>NZ_BFAQ01000067.1 GCF_002933855.1 Vibrio penaeicida | reverse complement strand
ACGAATGTGATTTAATTGAATAAGATATTTCTTAAAATCGAGTATTAATCTTTACTAAAAAACTTGTAAGGAAGAACAAGTGAAATCAATTTAATCAAATAAAAACAGCAACTTAAGATCAGCATGCTTTTAATATAACAAAAAGCTCACTTGAAAATAACACGTGATAAAATAGCAGCAAAAACCAACAGTATTATTATGTTATAGCATAACATAAATTAGAGATTATCTAGAAATAAAATAAATACCATATTTTTGGAAAGGCTCATATATACATTGTAATTAACAGTTAAGTAGATATTAAATTTGTGAACGGAATTGTCTCGCATTACGATTATTATAGTATTTCCTTATTTATTATTAAGCTAATAGTGAGATTTACGACCTTTTATACTGTAACTTTTAATGATAAAAGTTAAACAGTGATTCAGGTTTTATGACTTCTAACATTACTTTAGCAACAAACCCAATTGTCTACATTCTGGCAAGTCCCAAGATGCAAAAAGCACCCTATGGATGCTTTCTATGATAAAAACTTAGAATGTTGAGTAAGCTTTTACTTCACTTTATACAAAGTACTGGAATCTGTATGCGCCATCGCTTTCCCATAAATATTCAAAACGGTATTTTGTGAATAAGTCAGTTTTTCATCTTCAATTGAGATGGTCATGGAGAACCCGGTAGTCGTTGCGTTATCTGTCATGAAATTTGACTCTGCAATCCCGCGCTTAGACGCTGTAAGCGTCATCTGTTTACCCGCTTGCCCCTCTGCCGTTACACACGTTGTGCGAGGAACACAGAAGGAGTTGTAAACAATTTGATTATCAGCATCGTAGATAAAATAGCCGCGCTGGTCGTGAAACTTCGTGTCGTCCGCTTTTCTGAAAACTTCTTGCTTATAATACAGAGCAACAAGGCTTTGCGAACTTGCATTAACTGCATCGGCTGCAACTTCAAATGTAATCACTTCATAAAATGGCGTAACAGCGGGGGCACCTTCACCTTGTGGAGTCCCTTTTTGAGCAGGCGCAATATCTACACCACCTGTTTCTGCCGATTTCCATGTACCAACAAGTGATGCCAATGGACCAAAATCCATCCCTCCAATTTCTGAATGGTTTGCTGCGGCGGGCAGAGATAAGGCTGCCGTCATTACTGCTACAAGGTACTTCTTCATTTTTCGCTTCCAAGTTGTCATTTAATTTGTTCGATATTATTAACTAACCTTAAGTCCAAATATATATAGAGAAACATGTTAGCCTTCAATACAAACAAAATAAATGTAACATTATGTGTATTTATTGCTTTTGTGAATGAATTTTAAAAATAAAAAGAATAAATATATTTCACAAAGAAATAGATAAAGCTCTATTACTTTCATTTAGAATATACATAGATTAGTTAATCTTAGAAATTTATAGTGCTTAATAACAATGAGTTACATTATCACCAAGGAAAAAAGAGCGACTGATACCGTCTAATATTTAAGGTAAAAAATATAATAAATTTATTATTAAAATCTAAATTAAATCTCATTCTAAAGTTTTTTATAATAATTTATCCTTATGCCAATTTCATCAGAAAAATAACATCACTTAAAGTATGAAAAATATTTCCATGCTTGATTGCCAATTATTGTTTATCGGCTTTTATAAGTACCTTTCTGGAACACCAATTCGTTACCACAAAGCCAAGAATCTTGAAGTTACTTGGCGTAAACACGAACCAAAAGCAACGCCTCAAATCTAATAAATGTACAAAAAACGTTAACAAATTGTTGACCATTGAGTCAGTTTATTCAAAACTTGACCAATGGGTCAGTTTTTATTGATCGATACAGTGCTAGGAGAAGCCGTGATTTCGTTTTTGCTTAACCAATCCGTAAAACACATTGAAGATGTGTCGCCGAACACAACTGTCTTACAATACGTGCGTACACAACTGAATAAAACCGGAACAAAAGAAGGATGCGGTTCTGGTGATTGTGGCGCATGTACCGTTGTGCTAGGTGAAGTGATCGATGGAAAATTGGTCTATCAATCTATTAACTCGTGCCTGACTTTCGTTTCGTCTCTACACGGAAAACAGTTGATCACCGTTGAAGATCTAAAAAATCCAAATGGGTGCTTGCATCCAGTACAACAGGCAATGGTGGACTATCACGGCTCACAATGCGGTTTTTGCACGCCTGGCTTTATCATGTCTATGTTTGCACTCATCAAGAACAAACCAATAGCATCCAAGCACGATGTATTGGAAGCACTTGCAGGCAACTTATGCCGATGTACAGGCTATCGTCCAATTATTGAAGCGGCACTGTCACTCAACAGTAACCAACAACTCAAAGATCTATTTTCAATATTAGAACAAGAGACCATCATCAAACTCAGCGCCCTTTCCATCGAAAAAGGGGAATTGCAATGCGGTGATTACCATGCCTTCCTCCCAACAAACACAGACGAATTGGCGGAACTGTATATGCGTCATCCCAGCGCTAAGTTGGTTGCAGGGGGAACCGATCTCGCTTTGGAAGTGACTCAGTTTAGACGCCCTATTGAAACCCTAATTAGCATCGCAGCAGTTGCAGACATGAAGCGCTGCAAAATTAAAGACAATCAATTCATACTAGGGGCTAACGTCACGCTGAATGAAGCATACCAGTCACTCGCCCAACACTTTCCAGATTTCGGTGAACTGCTTCATCGATTTGCATCACTTCAAGTACGTAACCAAGGCACCCTAGGCGGCAACATTGCTAATGCCTCTCCGATTGGCGATACACCCCCTTTACTCATCGCTTTAGGTGCTCAACTGTCACTGCGCCGTGGAGAGTCTTCTCGGCTTATGTTGTTAGAAGATTATTTCGTGAGTTACAAAGTGACGGCGCAGCAGCCAAGTGAGTTTATTGAATCCATCCATATTCCGCTTCTGGCGGCAGAACAAACGTTTAAGGCGTACAAAATTTCAAAACGTTTAGACGATGACATCTCAGCAGTCTGTGGTGCGTTTAACTTAACCATAGAGAATGGCGTAGTGAAACAGGCGCTGATCGCATTTGGTGGTATGGCAGCAACCCCCAAACGCGCAACCCACTGCGAGCAAGCACTAGTGGATAAAGCTTGGACAGAAGAAACAATACTTGCTGCGATGAAAACCATTGTGGACGACTTTGAGCCGTTGAGCGATTTCCGTGCGACCAAGGAATACCGCGCTTTAAGTGCAGCAAACCTGCTCCGACGCTTTTATATAGAATCAGTCCACCAAAATAATACGATCGAAACTAGGGTAACGTCTTATGTCTAACGCGCCAAAAACAACCATGAGCCACAAAGAAATGGTGGCGTTATTCAAACAAGATCTAAAAACAGGCGTAGGCAAAAGCGTGAAACACGACAGCGCTGCCCTTCAGGTGACAGGCGAAGCCAAATACATCGACGATAAACTAGAATTCCCAAATCAACTGCACGCCTACGCGTTACTCAGCCCCCACGCGCACGCCAACATTCTTAGTATCGACCTTTCTCCATGCTACGAATTTGAAGGCGTTGCCATCGCAATTACCAGCCAAGACATTCCTGGCAACTTAGATATTGGCGCAATATTGCCAGGGGATCCTCTACTCGCTGATGGCAAAGTGGAATACGTTGGGCAACCTGTTATTACCGTTGCAGCCAACGATCTTGAAGTTGCAAGAAAAGCGGCACATGCAGCAGTTATCGAGTATGAAATACTGCCCGCCGTTTTAGACGTAGAAGAAGCGTTAGAGAAAAAACTGTTTGTCACCGATACCCACCAGCAAAAGCGAGGGAATTCTAAAGCAGCCATTGCTCATTCAAAACATGTGCTTGAAGGCAGCTTGCATGTGGGCGGGCAAGAACATTTCTATCTAGAAACTCAAATCGCCACCGTTATGCCAACAGAAGACGGTGGCATGATCGTCCACTCTTCCACCCAAAACCCAACCGAAATTCAAAAACTGGTTGCTGGCGTATTGGGTACTCCCATGCACAAAGTGCTCATTGATGTACGCCGCATGGGCGGTGGATTTGGTGGGAAAGAAACCCAATCGTCCTATCCAGCATGCATGGCGTCGGTGATTGCTAAATTGACCAATCGCCCCACCAAAATGCGATTGTTCCGAACCGAAGATATGATGATGACGGGGAAACGTCACCCGTTCTACAACCAGTACAAAGTAGGGTTTGACGATCAAGGAACGATAACGGGTATCGAGATCGACGTGGCAGGTAACTGTGGTTACTCACCTGATTTATCAAGCTCTATAGTCGATCGCGCCATGTTCCACTCAGACAACGCTTACTACTTGGGTGAGGCAACGGTTACGGGTTATCGCTGCAAAACCAACACCGCATCCAACACCGCATTTCGTGGGTTTGGTGGACCTCAAGGCATGATGACCATTGAACACATCATGGACGACATAGCAGCTTATCTGAACAAAGACGCCTTGGAAGTGCGCCAAGCGAACTACTACGGAAAAAACGAACGTAACGTTACTCATTATTTCCAAACGGTTGAAGACAGTGATTTTATGCCAGAGATCACTGAACAGTTGATTGAAAGTAGCGACTACTACCAGCGTCGCGAGGAGATCAACGAATTCAACAAACAAAGCCCTATTCTAAAGAAAGGCTTAGCCATCACACCGGTTAAGTTTGGAATCTCCTTCACCGCCTCTTTTTTGAATCAAGCTGGCGCGCTTATCCACATCTACACCGATGGCAGTATTCACCTAAACCACGGTGGCACGGAAATGGGACAAGGTTTGAATACCAAAGTGGCGCAAATTGTCGCAGAGGAATTTCAGGTTGATATCAGCCGTATTCAGATCACCGCCACCAATACTGAAAAAGTCCCAAACACATCACCAACGGCAGCATCTTCGGGCACCGATTTGAACGGCAAAGCAGCACAAAACGCAGCGCGACACATCAAAGTACGTTTGGTGAACTTCGCCAGCGAGCACTTCAAGGTTGCACCGGAAGACGTCCGATTCAAGAACGGCATCATTCAGGCGGGCAAAACCCTTATCGAATTTGATGAGTTCATTCAACTGGCGTACTTCAACCAAGTGTCGCTTTCTAGCACGGGTTTCTACCGAACCCCCAAAATTTACTACGATCACGAAAAAGCCAAAGGCAGACCGTTTTATTACTTCGCTTATGGCGCGTCTTGCTCGGAAGTCATCGTCGATACACTAACAGGTGAATACAAGATTTTGCGCGCCGATCTTCTACACGATGTCGGTGCATCACTGAACCCCGCAATTGATATTGGTCAGGTTGAAGGCGCATTTGTTCAGGGCGCGGGCTGGCTTACAACAGAAGAACTGGTTTGGAATGATGAAGGTAGGCTGACGACGAACGGTCCTGCCAGCTATAAGATTCCAGCGGTGGCGGATATGCCTATCGATTTTAGAACACATTTACTGCAAAACAGACAAAATCCAGAAGACACCGTTTTTCACTCAAAAGCCGTGGGCGAACCTCCGTTTATGCTTGCTATGTCGGTATGGAGCGCACTGAAAGATGCCATTCGATATGTGATTGTAGAAAATGGCGTAAGCGAAAACGTTCGCCCTCATTTAGACACGCCAGCCACACCCGAACGAGTCCTTATGGCAATCGAAAAGGTGCGTGAAAGCGCGAAAAGCTCAAGCAAGAAAACTGCATAGTCACCGCGTTACTAAGAGGGACAAGTTATGTACTGCGATAACTGGATTCAGGAACTGGCGAAACTCGAAAGCGCAAATGAACCTTGTGTGATGGTAACCGTGCTAAATGAACGTGGGTCGGTGCCTAGAGGGGCTGGAACAAAAATGCTGATCACCGCCGACCGGCTGATTGCCACTATCGGCGGTGGACATCTTGAGCACATTGCTACTCAATTAAGCAGAACGATGCTTGAAGAGAAAGCCACCGAAGTCAAAATCGACACGTTTAACCTAGGCGCTCGCTTAGGGCAATGCTGCGGCGGTATGGCGACCTTGTGCTTTGAGCCGATAGGCACCCGCAAACGCCACCTTTACCTATTCGGTGCAGGTCACGTTGCTAAAGCCTTGGTTCACGTGATCGCCACCCTAGATTTTGAGATCACGTGGATCGATCAACGAGAGAATGAATTCCCTGCCCTACTGCCTAAAAATATAAAGCAACTTGTGAGTGACGACCCAGTTGGAGAAGTGAACTTTGCCCATGAAAACAGCTACTTTCTGGTGATGACTCATAATCATCAACTCGATTTTGACCTCACAAGGGCTATCCTTGATAGAGGAGACAGCGCTTATTTTGGCGTAATAGGTTCATCGACCAAGCGTAAAAAGTTCGATATGCGGCTAAGACAACGCGGTTACAGCGATAATCAGCTCGCCAGTATGACCAGCCCAATTGGCATCAGTGATATTCCAGGGAAACGACCCGAGGAAATCGCAATATCGGTTGCAGGAGAGCTGATAGCTCATTACCACCAAGTAGAATTAGCCGATACAAAAACAAAGGAGAGTTGCACACAAGATGACGACCTCCAGCGCATTACACAGCCAAAACAGGCATAGAGCCACTGGGCATGATCTAAAGGAAGCAACATGACGACCACAACGCACGCTTTTCGTAGCGCCGTGCTGCACAGTGTGGCAGATCCACAGGAAGTGGGTTTGGAAAACTCATATCAGTATTTTGAAGACAGCATAATCGTCGTTAAAGATGGCATTATCGATCAAATCGGCGATGCGAAAACCATCTTACCTACGCTGTCACCTGCAATAAAAATCACGCTGTTTGAAAACAAGCTGATCACCTCGGGGTTTATTGATACTCATATTCACTATCCACAAACAGGGATGATTGCCTCCTACGGTGAACAGCTTTTGGATTGGCTCGAAAACTATACATTCCCAGAGGAGCTGAGGTTCAAAGACCCAGAATACGCGCGGCAAGTTGCCAAACTATTCTTGGATGAACTGGCAAGCAATGGCACAACCACGGCGTTGGTATTCGGCACCGTGCACAAACAGTCGGTTGATGTCTTCTTTGAAGAGGCAGAACGACGCAACCTTAGAATGATCGCGGGCAAAGTGTTAATGGACAGAAACGCGCCCGATTCCCTAACAGACACACCGGAGTCGGGTTACGCCGATTCCAAAGCACTTATCGAAAAGTGGCATAAACGTTCTCGTTTGCACTACGCTGTTACACCAAGGTTTGCCCCCACCAGCACAGCCGAACAACTCGCAACGGTTGGGAAACTCCTAAAAGAATACCCAGACGTTTATATGCACACTCACCTTTCCGAAAACAAAAAGGAAATCGATTGGGTGTTGGAGCTTTTCCCTGAAAGAGAAAGTTACCTAGATGTCTACGATCACTATGGGTTACTGCACAAACGTTCCGTGTTTGCCCACGGTATTCATTTGTCGGATTGCGAATGCCAGCGGTTGGCAGACACTCAATCTGCCATTGCCTTTTGCCCCACATCCAACCTGTTTTTAGGGTCGGGGTTGTTTCGGCTCCCAAAGCTTGAGCAATTTGGCATTCGAGTAGGCATGGGCACCGATGTAGGCGCAGGAACGAGCTTTTCCATTCTGCAAACCATGAGTGAAGCCTATAAAGTCATGCAATTACAGCAGGAAAAGCTCCATCCGATAAAATCACTTTATTTGGCCACACTTGGTGGTGCAAAAGCCTTGCACCTAGAGGGCAAAATCGGAAACCTAGAAGTAGGCAAAGAAGCGGATTTTGTGGTGTTGGATCTGCACGCAACGCAACTTATGAAATTTCGCATGAACCAAACCAAAACGCTGGAAGAAAAGTTGTTTGTATTGATGAGCCTAGGCGACGACAGAACCGTATGTGAGACATACATTATGGGTAAAAACGTTTATTCTTCAAATACACCCAATTGAAATCGAGAACCTCATGTCAACATATACCCACGATAGCTCTGTATTTTCTACCAAGCGTCTTGTGACTAAAACTGTCGTGGCTTCATTTGGGCACGATAGCGAATTCATTCGTGATGTAATCGACATACTTACACCAAACGTAACGGCTGCACTTCCCCCTTATTTTCAAGGAATCGATGACACCGCAAAGGCAGAGTCGTGGGTGAAGAAAATCACCGAAGACGGTCAAGCACTCGCGATCTACCTAACACCGGAAGACACTTTATGTGGTTTCATATTTTTATATCAGTCCGATAACGACGAACTTCATTTGGGGTATCTTCTTGGTGAAACGCATCAAGGTAAGGGCTTGGCAAAAGAGATGCTTGGGGGGTTGCTTGGTTGGTGCAAACAAAACAAACAAGTGCGAGCTTTAATTGGTGGGGTCGAGAAAAACAACGTTGCGTCGTCTTCTTTTCTCCTAAAGCTAGGGTTTTATCGAACCGAGTCAAATTCAGATGATACAGACTTTTATCGGTTCGATATCGATTCACTAGCGGGCTAATTCAACAGTTCTAGAACACTTCAAACCAAAACGCTCTGAGGCCACCTATTCTAGTGCAAGCTTAAAAAAGCGTTATACAAACGTTTCGGCTTTTTTTAACAACACAGAAGGTGAAGACCAAGTAAATACGGCTTCTTTCACTTTGCTGCCACAAGGTGCACTCCAGTCACTTAGGTGAGATTGAGTCGCGCCAAGTGCCAAATAGAAATGTTTCGCTGCAACATTTTGTTCGAGCACTTCCAAATAAACGCCTGAATCTGGGAAATATTTTTCCGCCCATTTAGCCGCTTCTAACATTAGTTTAGTGCCAAGACCATGCCCTTGATAGGCAGAGTCGACGTGCAGGTTATCAATAATGGTTCCGTATTCGAAATTGTGGTTGCCATAAATACAAATGAACCCACAAAGGTCGCCTTCATTTTCTAGAACGAGGACATTTTGATTAAACGACGGGTTGGTCAAGCGTGTTTGCCAAACAATAACTCTATCGTCTTCTGCGTATTGCTCTAAATAAGCATCGGTAACCAGACCACGATAATGTTGTTGCCAGCTTTTCGCATGTAACTGCGCAATTCGCTCGAAATCTTGGTAATTCGCTTGCCTTAATTCCACTCTTTCCTCCTTGAGTGCCATTACTCCATGCTACACCAACGGTATTCATAACTTCGGCCGAAAAGCTTGGTCTAAGAATACCTAAGTGTAATATCAGTTAATTCCATTTGGACTCTCTTGGGTAGAGAGCTCAATTAACTTTAAATTCAGCGCAGTTTTCTACTGCTTTTTTAGTTTCTACTACAGTAAAGCAAAACAAACCGAATTATTCACTTTTTTTACCCAAAATGACTACATTTACAGAAATTAAAATTATATATGTCTAGTTTGATAGGCTAAAAGATATATAAAACTAAGGTTATATGACCAAATCAGGAAAAAATGGTTAAAATTTGACATAAGGCTGAAAGCTCGATAGTGCCGAGATTTGAGAAAATTAAGAGGAGGGATTTAGCGCAGCTGAAAGAATTATCTGCCGACGGGTAGATGAAAAAGTGTGAGCCTAAACGACCCACACAACCCGTATAGCTAATCCAATCAGGATAACTCCAGAGATACGATCGATGAGTACCGCTTTCTGGCGAATTTTATCGATAACAAGCGGCATGGAAAGCAACAAAGTAATGAGTGTATACCATAAGCCATCCACAATAAGTGGAGTCGCTACAATCACCACTTGATTCATCAACTCGTTCCCCAACGCAACAAACTGGCTAAACAGAGCGATAAAGAAAAGAGCTATTTTGGGGCTAAGAATCGAAATCAAAAAGCCTTCCCGTGCAGAAGAGAAAACAGAAACACGATCGCCAGCTTCTAAACGAGCGGCGACCCCACCTTTAGATCGCAAAGCATTAAACCCGAGGTAAGCGAGATACGCCGCCCCTAAATAACTGATGGTTTTGAATAAGATGGGGGACTGTTGCAAAACAACCGCCAAACCAATGATCGTGACCAGCGCATAAATGCCAATACCAAACGCGTGAGCCCATGCCGCCGCAAGACCATTCTTACGCCCACCCGCTAATGTATGTTTAGATACCGTGACCAAACTTGGCCCTGGAGACATGGCACCCAGTAAACAAATAGCGAATAAAGAGAGCCAAACGCTTAATGTCATTGTTCATCCTTTTGTGTTGTCTGAATTACAGCGTCACTCTCTCACTTAGCACTGTTCACTTGCAAGTCTTCTTTACTCTTTACAAAAACCCTCGCTTACGAAATCACAATAAATTTACACAAATTTAACACTCTGATGATTTATTAGATATTGTTCACAAATCTACATAAGCAAGAATTTATAATATTCAATCAATTTAGATGGAACTCAAAGCACTTGAACGAATTGCATGGAGGCAGAGATGTTCAACAAAATGAGATTTTCAATTGTTCTTAGTGCGATCTTCTTAACAGGATGCATGTCGTCTAATGTGAAGTGGCGCGAGGGGAATCAGCCAAACAATAAAGACGAATGGGTTCGATTTAAAACTAACTACTTTTTTCGAGTCATAAACTCTTGTGAACCTCCAAAGCCCAAAATACTAAATAATGTAAAGCATACAGTACTCACTCCCAATGAAGGTTACATGCTTAGCGACACCCTGTATCGGTTTACACTTACTGGTAAAGCGCACCCTTGGAATCAGGTTAAATTTGAAGCAGGAACCTTGCTAGCTAGCCAAATTGACCCTTTCTCCACCAACGTCATATACGATAAAACCAGCAAAGAAATAAAAACAGCTTCAGTTGGTAACACTGCCAATATTAATACCACAAATGAGCAGCAAACTAAGCTATCCACTATTAATAAAGAAATAGAAACGATCGCAGAAAAACGAGATAAAGAGCAGCAGAAAACGAAAAGCAATCAAACGCTCATTGATTCATACACCAGCCAACTTAGGTTGCTTGAAAACGCACGAAATGAAATATTCAAATTCCTATATGGTCATGTAATTGAAGTCCCCTACGAGTTAACCAATGACGATTTGAACAATATAAAAGATTTAAACGAATTCAAAAGTTTGGATCAAGATATTAAAAATAGTCTACAAAACAATATGCTTCTCAACAGCTTCACCCCTTTCAACGACCAATTTATTCCAAAACTGACCCAAGAGACTAGGGATGCACATCGACAAAAACTAGAGCGTCTAATGTATACGCGCACCGATTGCCCTCCTGGTTTTTCCCGAAATCATGGCTTTTTAATTCTCGGTCCAGAAGGTTGGAAACATTTCGATCCAGAAGAAAGATTACTGCTCGCCATGTATACGTCGGAAGCCCCCCTAATATCGACAATGACAAAGCTATCTCAAAAAATGACACAGGCTCACAATCAAACTCGACTCAATGAAAAACCGTTTCAGCAAGAAGTGCAGCGAGCACTTGAGTCGCAAAATACCTACCTCAAATCAAAAGAGGAATGGGAAAACAAACTGGATGCACTTATTGAGTCTTTTAAAGATGCCAACACTAGTTCAGAGAATTAAGGGATAGGGAGATTGAAAATGATGAAGCTAATTACTTTACTCTCTGTAATCACAGCACTTTCGGGCTGTGTAGCTGTAAAAACCTTCGTTAACCCGTACAAAGGAAGCTCTATGGAAGTGGAAGTAGACGTTTACCAAGGTCCCCTATCCAAATCAGAAGAAGTGCAGTGGCAAGAAATACAGGTTCTACGTAGCTCATTGGAAGGATTGTGTGCGTCGTCTTTTACGCCTCAAGCTTTCACTACAGCTTCAAAAGCAGAACTAGAAAACTATGCAAATTGCGCTAGCAAAGTGCTTCAGGACATCTATTCTAGAGCATTGTGGCCAGGCGTAAGCTCAAATAGGATGGTCACAAACACAGTCGATGATGGTAAAAAGGTTACCACTAACACGGTTGCCCAAACCATTACTGGAACATCGATAAAAGCTACGAAAACGACTACTGAAAAGGGAATAAAGAAAGAAGACAATAAAAAACCTCATCCCATAAAAACCACAACATCATCTACAGAGATAGAAAACGCTGAACACATGGCTTTAATAGCTCGAAGTTTGCTTGCTCGTAGTGAATTGCTATTACAACAAATGAAAGGAGAAGATCGTCATTTGCTACCCTTGAGCGCATACTTGGCTGAAGCTTCACCCTCTCTATTTATCGAGTACTGCTACCACTCAACCGATCCAAAAACCAATAATTGGCAATGTGACTACGGGAGAAGAACGGGTTTTGCGAAACCTAACATGGCTGATGGTTTGTTAAATGAACAATACTGGCAGCGGATCAACCATGTCCATAGTTCAGGTATGGGGAACGTCGCTACCGCGTTTGTGAAAGATGAAATAGGCAACTGGTCGCTAAAGAGTTTTGACTCCAACCCCGAAGATTTGTTAAACGCATACCAAGACCTTTCCTTTCAAGCACTCTCTACGGCCACCAAACTCGCGGCTGGGAATGTGTCATCCATTTCGTTAGACAGCATTGAAAAATCTAAGCGGTTTGCAGCGTACGCAGAAAGTATTGCTTTCGGTGATTCAGCCAGCACATCGAACAATATATCAGAAAAGCAAGTTGCATCCCTAAGGCAAGAAATTATTTCTACCCTTGAAAACATTAAGCAGAATTACGCCAAGAAAAAAGGTGAAATAGAAGAAAGAAAGCCTTTAGATAATAGTGAAGAATTGAACAACAAATTAGCAAACCAGAAAGATAAAGTGGACAAATCACGGACTGACCTTTGCAAATCACTAGTAAGTTCCTCTGAAAATGAAAAAATTAGAGATGGCAACGGTCTATGTAAACCTCACCAAAGTGGAAATATTGGTAAGCTATCAGACATGAGAAACTACTGGAAAAACCAATTAGAAGCCGACCCTGCGTTGTTTTCGCAAGGAGACGGCAGCCGATTAGCAAATTGGTCAAATCTAATCAATACAATAGATGCTGGACTTAAATTGGAAAATGAAAAGTCATTGCTTGAGCAAAACATCAGCCAAAATAAGAGTGATTTGGAACAGCTAAAAAACGACGTCGATCAAGTTATACAAGAAACACTAGACCCCTATATGTTGAGACTGGTGACATTCCAAGGTCTTAGTTACGATACGAGCCCTGATCCTTAGCCACCTGTTCTACTAGATGGTCTGACGTTACTAAATTATGCATCGTTTAGGAAGCCAATTTGGGTGCACTACTTTTATCTAAGGGAGCGGTTGACTGTTTTCTTTTCAAGCCCACCAAGTAAACAGCTAACGCAGCAAAGCCAAACCCGAGAGCACCGATGAAATCAAAGCGCTCATCAAACAGAAGCCAAGCTTGCACAGCGGTAACAGGAGGAACCAAATAAAATACGGACGCCACTTTTTCAGACTCGCCATGCTCTACCATATAGAGCAGCAACAATACCGCCAATACAGAAAGCACAATGACTAACCACGCAAGTGTTGCGACAAATGTCGGTGTCCAATGAATAACGAGCGGTTCAAAGGCGTAGGCAGTGAATGCGAACACAACCAACGCAGCAAGATATTGCCAAGTAACACAGGTTACTAAGTCTGTCCCGTTACAGAATTTCTTTTGATAGAGTGTCCCGAAAGTTATTCCAATCAAAGCGATGGTAATGGAGAAAAACGCCCATCCTTTATTGGTCGCATCTACCCATTCCATTTTTCCATGTAATACCAAAAAGATACCGACCAAGCCTAACGCTAAGCCAAGCCACTGACGCCAGCGCAAATAGGTGGTTCCGACCGCGACCAAAGTAACCGCTGTAAGAATGGGCTGTAGCCCCACCAATAAAGCACTCAAGCTGGCTGGCATTCCTAGCTTAATCGCCGAATAGGTGCCACCGAGGTACATACCATGAATCATAAGCCCTGAAATACAGGCGTGAAATGTTTTACTTGGGCTAAGAGCCTTGCGCTTAAGCACCACCACTAACACGCCCAAAACTAAAACGTTCAATGCTGTTCTAATGGTTAACAAAGTGGCTGGGTCGGTAAACTGTAAACCCAATTTAGATCCAACAAAACCTGATGCCCACAACACAACAAATATCCACGGTATAAGACTTAACGGCATGACTTTCTCCTTTTTTTCTTACTTTATTGGATACAGATATTCAAAAAAGGTACAGTTAAACCTAACTTAATGGGTACAGATTGGGTAAAACTATAAATGGGCAGTAAAAAGTATCAAGACGTTATTGAGTATGTGCATACTAAAATCGCTAAAAATAGATGGATAACGGGGGAAAAAGTCCCGTCCATTAGAACCCTAAGTCTGGAACTTTCAGTATCGCGAAATACTGTAATTCGTGCCTATCAAGAATTAGAAGCGGCCAGAACTTTGTACGCCGAAGCGCGTTCTGGATACCGAGTTCGAGGTGAGTCTGAACCGTCATTAAATGCCCACATTGAAGCGCCCGGTTATGTCGATTTACTGTCTAAAACCAAGTCCATTTTAAAAACGCCGCTTGGTGATCATCTAATGCCAGCGGGTTGTGCGCACCCCGACATCGACTTCCCTGCCATTCGTTCGCTTTACGCCGAGATAGGTCGCCAAAGTCGCTACCAAGCTCATATTCCTTGTCACTATCAACTTCCCCCAGGCAATGACAAGCTCGTTGATCAGCTCAGAAAGCTTTGTTTAGACAACGAAATCAACTGCTCACAAACGGATATCTTGGTCACTCACGGGGCGCAGCAAGCCATTAGCTTATGCCTGCAAGCCTTAACTTCTAGGGGGGATATCGTCGCCGTAGAGTCTCCCTGTTATTTTGGTAATTTACTTTTAATGGAATCTCTGGGACTAAAAGTCATCGAGATCCCAAGCCATCCAGTGACTGGTATTGATATTGACGCGGTGGTCACCGCTCAAAAGGAGTGGGACATTAAGACTTTGCTCGTCACTCCAAGCTTTAACAACCCCACCAACTCAGTGATGCCTTTGGAAGCAAGAAAGCGGCTTCTTGACGTCACAGGAGAGCTTCCTATTGTTGAAGATGATGTCTTTGGCGAACTGTACTTCGATACGCACTTGCCATCTCTTATGGCATTGGATACCAAAGATCGGGTCGTGTATTGCAGTTCTTTATCTAAGACGTTGGATTCACGTTTAAGGTTGGGGTGGATTGTCGCAGGTAAACACAGAGCCGTTATCGAAAAGCGCTTACTTAGCGACAACATGGGATCGCTGAATTTAATGCAGGCAGCCATTGGTGAGTTTTTGTCGACAGGAAAATACCGCCAGCACTTGATGAAAATTCGTCGGCATTACGCCAAAAAACAAAAGCTATTTATTCCTTGGTTAACGCAAGCATTGGACTCTCATGATTGCCTTAAAAATCAGTATTCCATGAACGTCTCTAATGGCAGCTATATTGTTTGGATTGAATTTCCAAAGCGTTTGAATTGCGATTTACTTTATCAAACCTGTTTAGAACGCAAGATAAGCCTATTTCCTGGCTCACTGTTCACGGCTACTAAACAATATGACCATTGCATTAGGTTAAGTTTTGCAAGATTTAAACCCAATAAAAGCTGGCAAGATGGATTAACAGAGTTCGCCAATTTGACCGCAAAACTCCTCAATACCTAGTGGTTCCACGCCGTTTAATTTGGATGTTTTTAATTGGGCATATACCGGCGTGGGAATTACCCATCGTATTAAAAGCGGCGGTTGAAAAATTCCGTTAATACAGTATGCGTGATTAAGTGCTTCAAGTGGGGTAATGCCTGAAGTTCATCACGAATTTCATTCAATCGTTTCATGCTTGGCGCTTCAATAAAAACCATCATATCGGTTTCACCACTAATGGCGTGTGCCCATTTAACTTCAGGAATATCAGCCACTTTAGCGCCATATGTATCGCAACTGTGCTCAGCTCTTGATGTATCGAAGTAAAGTGCAATATACGCGTTAAGAGAGGCATCTGGCGCGGCGATTTTTACTTGGTATCCTAAGATGACACCATCGTCTTCTAACTTCTTCATTCTGGAGGTTACGGCACTACGAGACAGGTTCACCTCGCGTGCAATATCGCTGACTGAGCGCCTACCGTCTTGCGCCAAAATCGACAGGATTTCCTTATCAAATTTATCCAATGGTATTCCCTTTATTATTATTTGATTGCTTTAAACGGTTAGGAATTGAACTACCGATACAAAGTGTCTGTTAAAAGTGTCATTTTAACGGAGTGTTTCGTCATTTTGCCAGATGTATATTGAGCTTAAAGAATATAGTCTGGAATTAAGTCAGGTCTACATACCCGAACGGTCTCAAGCGTTTGAGTATAAACCAATTCATCTTCATGGACGAAACAGTGCAAGAACTCAAAAAAGAAATCACCCTTATCTCTGGTATAGGACAGCTATCGACTACTCTGCTTGGCACTGGTCTGTTTATGATCCCAGCCATTACGGCAGGCATTGCAGAAAAGTCATCACTTTGGTCGTGGGTTATATTGTTTGCAGCTATCTGCCCTATAGCGTTAACTTTTGCCCTGCTGGGTCGCCGCCACCCAAATGCGGGAGGAACCGCACACTTTGTTAAGCTGGCATTCAATGCGAAGCTAGAACGAAGTGTCGCCTGGTTATTTTTGTCGGTCATCCCCGTTGGTGTTCCCGCAGCCGTCGCCCTCGCAGCCAGTTTTGCAAAGCCTTGGCTACCAGAAGTGGTGCAATCTCAATTTGTTGCAGAGTGCTTTACCGTAGCACTGCTGCTTGGCGTAAACCTAATGGGCAGCAAATCTTCTTCTCAACTCCAAACACTGATTGCGCTTTGCCTGTTCACTTTGATCATCCTGTTTTTTTGGCAAGGTGAGGTTCAACCTTCCGACCTCACCATGCCTTCTTTCTCTTCAGTTGAATGGGTTTCTGTTGGTTCTGCACTCGCTGTTATGTTTTGGTGCTTTGTGGGTATTGAAGCTTTTGCACACATGGGGGAAGAATTTAAGAACCCAGAAAGAGATTTTCCTATCGCCATCATTTTAGGATGCTTTGTTGCAGGACTAACCTATTGGGCATGTTCTGTTGTTGTGCTGAAATTCCATGCCTACGGCACTGTAGAAATGGAAACGGGCGCAATACCGTGGATTACAGCTCACCTGTTTGGCGAAAGCAGCCGTATTGTTATTAGCATCGTGGCGTTTCTAGCTTGTTTTGCCAGTGTTAACCTTTACCTTCAAAGCTTATCTCGCATGCTTTGGAGCCAAGCTCGCCAGTACAAGCCAGAAGGAAAACTAGCCAAAGTTTCTGCCAGAGGAGTACCTGCCAACGCGACATACGTTATCAGTGTTACCTTGCTGCTATCACTGCTTTTTGGTCGATTAGTTGGGCTGGATTTGGAAATGTTTGTCAAGCTGGCAAATGGAATTTTCGTCTTGATCTATCTTCTTGCAATGCTATCAGCAGTGAAGTTACTTACTGGTGTGTCGAGAGGTTTGGCGTGGCTATCTTTGGTGTTATGTGTGCTGGTATTTGCTTGCTTAGGATGGGCGATGCTCTATGCCATTGTCGTATTTGCCTTGCTACAAATACCTAACGCAAGAAAACGCAAAGAGCCCCCAGTATTTAGTTAAGCCCTTGTGTACATCCAAATGAGTAATATTTATAACCCGTCAACCATTAATGAATATCGCTAATCTACAGAGCATTATTTTATGAATAATGCTCTGCTTTTAACCTATCCACACCTTTCGTTCGTCATGACTTCATAGCATTTAATTTCACAGTGAATTGGCATCATAAAATACACCACCCTCTTGTGTGTCGCGGGTAAAAGGCTTCCTAAAACATTCTAAAATCAAACGAGTTAGTGAACTTCAGGGGGAATTACGAGAGCTAGAAAAGAAATAATCAAATTTTTAAGCACGAATTAATTAAACTATCGACTTAAAGTCACAAAATAAAGTCAATTTTATGTAAGAAATCTTTACATTTTTACGTCATACTCTAATTGCTGCTGATATAAATGTAATTCAGTCGCCTTCACTAATAATAATATTCTTTCCGTTACCTCTGAGGGGCTCGGAAATAAAAAACACTTTAGCTAAACACAAAGACACGCTCTTTGTTTGTTTATGCGTGGTAGAGGGATAACTATGAAATTTAGCCATAAAGTCGTCGCTGCTTCGTCGATATTGCTGTTAATAATTTTGAGCTTGCTGACCGTTCAACAATACTTCTCTATGAAGTCTGAGCTTGAACATCAAGTGACTCAAAGTGTCAGTGAGATCGTAGATGGGGTAAGAAATACGGTTGCAGCAGACATTAAGGGTAAAAAAGAGCTGTCACAGTACGCAACAGATATGTTACAGACTGATTTGCAAAATCGAGCCTATGTAGAAAGTGTTATCAGCCAATCAAGTATTAAACAAAACTTCCTTCTTGCTGGTTTAGGCTATGAAGCAGACGGTTCAAATGTGAATAATGATCCTAGTTGGAGTCCTGGTTCAGATTGGGATCCAAGACGTCGCCCTTGGTATATTGACGCGAAGAATTCTGGAAAACTGATCATCACCGCTCCCTATGCCGACTCCGCAACCGGAGAAATCCTAGTCTCCATTGCTGTACCTGTGAAAGAAAATGGTCGGTTTGCAGGCGCGATATTCTACGATGTTAGTCTTGCTGGTCTTGCTGATATCGTAAACAAAGTTGAGCTTTTTAACGCTGGTTTCCTCTTTATTGTCGCGGGTGATGGCACGATTATCGCGCACCCAGATGTAGATAAAAACGGTAAGCAGATGAATACTTTCTTGCCTAATGTTTCTATTCAAGAACAAACTCAAGAAATTGAATTGAATGGTCAACTATACGCGACGGACTTTTCAAAGATTCCTGGCGAGAATTGGTATGTGGGTGTCATGGTAGACGAAAGCATTGCATACTCCGCAGTGACTGAGCTGAAAAATCGCTCAATCATCTATACTGCTATCGCGCTTATCATCAGTATTTTTGCTCTGCTGTTCTTGATTAAAGTTTTGATGCGCCCACTCGACTCTTTGAACGATGCCATTCAGGATATGGCTTCTGGTCAGGGTGACCTTACCAAACGTCTTGATACAAACACCGATTCAGAATTTGCGGCATTAGCTTCTGGTTTCAATAAATTTGCAGAAACCCTTCAGCAACGCATTCAACGTACGAAAGCGCTGAGTGTCGAGATTCGTAACGTGACTGAGACGACAGCAGTCGGCGCGCAAGAATCGGCTTCTGCCATGGCAACTCAGATGCAAGAGCTAGAACAGCTCGCAACGGCAATGAACGAAATGGCGACAACCTCTTCCGACGTAGCAAGTAATGCACAAGGTGCAGCTTCTGCTGCGAAAGATGCAGACGGCGCAACAGAAGATGGGACAAAAGTCGTCGGGTACACCACACAAGCCATTAGTAACTTGTCATCCCGAATCGATGAAGCAGTTGAGCAAGTGAAGCAGCTTGAATCTGCCACCGCAAACATCGAAACCATTTTGGAAGTGATAAACGACATTGCTGACCAAACCAATTTGCTGGCACTGAACGCTGCGATTGAAGCAGCCCGTGCTGGTGAGTCTGGTCGTGGTTTTGCCGTGGTTGCAGACGAAGTTCGAACACTGGCACAACGTACTCAAGAATCAACGACTGAGATTCGTAACATGATTGAGCAGCTTCAATCTGGTGCGACAGCCGTGGCAAGTGCAATGGGACAGAGTAAAGAAACGGCCGACGACACGGTAACCAAAGCACAAGAGGCAAACGAGTCGCTTGATCGCATTCGAAGTGCTATTCAACGCATCAGTGATATGAACATTCAAATCGCTTCTGCAGCAGAGGAGCAAAGTTTAGTTGCCGAAGAGATCAATAACAACACCATCAACATTCGTGATTTGTCTTCGCAAGTAGCGGTTGCTGCTGAAGGCGCAAACGAGGCGATGGCGTTGCAAACTCAACACGTTCGTGACCAAGACGAAGTGATGAGCAAATTCATCGTCTAACACACCGCTGATAAATAAAAATGCCTGACTCAACAGTCAGGCATTTTTTTGTCCTTAATTTCTTGGCTTCTTAGCTTCTTAGCTTCCTAGTTAATGAGTTAATTGGTTAATTAGCTTCTTAACTCTTATTTCTTGGCTTTCAGCTCCGCGACCTTTTCACAGATGTAGTTCCCTATAGGGATAGCAGATGTGGCTGCGGGAGAAGGAGCATTGCACACATGAAGACTGCGTTTGGATTCCACAAACAAAAAGTCATGAACTAATGTCCCGTCTTTCATAACCGCTTGAGCACGGATGCCTGCCGGATAAGGCTCTAAATCATTAAGCCCGATTGTAGGACAGTATTTGTTAACCAGCTTCAAGTACCCCGGCTTCCACCACGAGTTTTTGGTTTCTTCTAGCCCTGTTTTCAGGTGCTTTACTAATACTTTCCAAAACCCTTCAAAACGCACCATTTCAGCGGTGTCTTTCAAGCTAAAATTGAGTACTCCATACCCTTCCCGTTTCCAGCCTTGAACTGCGTTAGGTCCTACAGTGACGGAGCCATCGATCATCCGAGTCAAATGTACACCGAGAAAAGGGAGATCCGGATCAGGAATGGGGTAAATTAGATGGTTAACAACGCCGTTGTGTTTTTCTGCTAATCGATAATACTCACCGCGAAACGGGATAATCTGGAAATCGGTAGGTAAACCCATGAGCTTCGCGACACGATCAGCCATTAAGCCACAGCACGCGACGAGAAATTGGGTTTCTACTGCGCCGCCATCCAACCAGACCTCAACGCTTTCAGTATTCTCAATTAGACGCGTTACGTTGGCATTAAATCGAACCTCTCCACCCATCTCGATAAACTCAGCTGCCATAGCCATGCAGACTTTGGTGTAGTTGACGATACTGGTGGTTGACACGTAGATTGCCCCTAACCCAGTAATGTTCGGCTCACGCTCTTTTAGCTGTTCTTTAGATAACATCTCGACATCAATGCCATTGTCTTGGCACCGCTCGAACAACGCTTCCATCCGCTTAACTTCTATCGAGTTTGTGGCGACTAATAGTTTGCCGCAGTTTTCAACAGGAATATCATGTTTCCGGCAAAAAGCCTTGGTTGCATCCACGCCCTCACGACAAAACTGGGCCTTTAAACTGCCCGGTGCGTAATACACCCCAGCATGAATAACACCGCTGTTGTGTCCAGTCTGGTGCATGGCGAGTTGCTTTTCCTTTTCGATAAGCAAAATTCGCGCGTTGGGTTCGTTTTGCTGAAGCTGCCAAGCTGTCGACACCCCAACAATTCCCCCACCTAATACAACATAATCATATTGCACAGAAAACCCCTTTTGCACGATCTAACACTCGGATATGCCTAACTCACAGCTATATCTCACAATTTTGTTACATATGGACCGCTATAGACAGTTCTTTTGCTAAACTCAGTGTCAATTAGTGACTAAGGGCAAAATACGCCTTAGCGCGATAACTGACTGAAAAGATAACGTGGTTAACAAAATAAAGTGGTAGAGAACATATAGTGACCGAGAACAATAAATAATGGAGTACAAGAAACCGTCACACCCCTTTCGAAAACTGCCCGTTATCCTCTTGATCATTCTGGCAATGAGCCTAACTTTACTGTTTATCCGAGACACCACGAAAGGCTGGCTGTTAGACAGCACACATCTAAGCGGTCAGGACAGATTACTCATCTATGTTGGCGACATCCGCCGTACCTTAGCTCGCTACGATTTTTTGCCTTATTTAATTGCAGAGCACCAACCCAGCCGCTCACTATTGGAAGGCGGTGTCTCTCAAAAAGAAGCCGTCGAAACCTACCTCGCTCAATTGGATAAAGCATCTCAAACCCGTGGCTGGTATTTGCTCGACTCCAGTGGCGATTTCGTTGCCAGTAGCAGCCCAGTTTACAAATGGCGTGAATCCGACGGTACGGCAATTACGTCGTTAATGCAGCAGTTAGGGGGTGAGGTTGTTACTCTGAGCTACCTTTCTCAAGGGCAAGCGCGCTACTACCGCGCCGCTCCTATTTACGGATCTCAAGGATTGATAGGGATCGCAGTCGCTAGAATAAACCTTCAAACTTTGTCCGAATCTTGGCTGGCTAACAATGAGTTTGTTTTGATCAGTGATCGACAAAAACGCTTCTTCCTCACGAGCTCTCAATCTATATTGAATCGCCAAATAGGCAAAGACACAATGCCACCGCTAAGCCCGTTTTCACTGCCAGACGGGACAGAAGTTAGCCTCGTTTCTATTGAAGACCAACCTTATTTGGTTCAAAGCGTAAGTTTAGATGACCTGAAATGGAATATTCATTACCTGACCCCCATTAAAGAACTTGATGACACGGCTAACACCATCATGTTGATAGCGGCGATTTTAATGCTTTTGGTACTGGTCGTTATTTTGTTAACGATTGAAAGACGGCAAAAAATCCGCTCAAGAGAGGCTCTGCAACAGGCGATTTCCGATTCTGAAAGGCAACTACGCACTATCATATCGAAGACCGATGTTGGCTTGATGATGCTGACAGAACAAGGTCGTGTTGCCTATATCAACCCTATGGCATTGCGCTACTTCGGGTTATCTGAACCGTTGGCAACCAATATGGAAGCATGGCAGTTATTTGAAACCATGATGGGCAATACCACGGTTATGTCGATGCTCAAAAATTTATCGACACGCGCGGATTCCTCAAATAACACTAGCCCTTCTAAACACACAGGTTTTCAGAGGCAAAAAAATAAAGACATAACCGAGCTCAGCGCAGTAGAGGTGATGGCACAACGAAGTGACGGCTCGCGCTTCCCCACCCTATTCTCGCTGACGTACATGACGTTTGGTGCGCAATCCGGTTACCTTGCCACCCTTATTGACATCAGCAAACGTAAAAAAGCAGAAAATGCCCTTCAAAAGGCGAATCTAGAATTGGAAGAACGCGTAAAAGCCAGAACCTTAGCGCTCGAAGCGGCACAAGATGAACTGGTTCAAAACAGCAAAATGGCGGCACTAGGTCGAATGTCGAGTGCCATCACACATGAACTCAATCAACCTTTAACGGGTATTAGAACCTTGCTATCGAGCAGTGGTGTGTTGATAGAACGCCAGCAAACCGATTTACTCAAGGCAAACATGAAATTAGTAGATAGCCTAATTGACCGAATGGCGACGATGACCAGCGAACTTAAAACGTTCTCTTACAGCCGCTCACAAGAACTTGTTCCACTTTCCATTTCGGCTATTACAGAAGAGGTTCTTAGATTGCACGCTGACACACTCAAACCCATTCAGGTATCCGTGAGTTGGCCGGGCCCCATGCCAGATGCATTAGGGGAGCCACACCGTCTTGCTCTGGTTATTGGGAACCTTATTTCAAATGCGGTTGACGCAATGAACCAATCGACAGCGCCAATGCTGAAGATAGAGAGCACGGTTTTAGAGGAAACCATAGAGCTTCACATTCGAGATAACGGTACGGGCTCAACGGACGAAGCATTGCAGCACCTATTCGAACCTTTTTATACCAGTAAAAAGGTGGGACAAGGGCTAGGATTAGGCTTGGCAATATCCGCAAACAGCATGAAGGAAATGCAAGGAAAGGTATGGGCAAAAAACAACAGCAGTAGCCCAATAAAGCCAATAAAAAACGCCACCCCCGTATTCGAATCAGGGATGACGTTTACACTAAGCTTGAAGAAAGCCGGTTAGCTGGCCCTAATTTCTCCTGCCACTTTGTCATTTTGGTAACTGTAATAAAATAGCCCGATAAATACCGCGACAGCAGCAACGCGCATCGCCAACGGTACACCTGGCCACATCATAACAACGCCAAGAATCGCTATGACAACTCGTAACCACCAGCTCAAAGGAGATTCTAAGTACCCCTCAAGCGCCGCGATCAACGCGTAGACTCCGAATACAGAAAATACACCAATCGATATCACCGAAATAAGATCCCAGCTGACCAATGCGGTGTAAGCCATTAAAACAGGCACGATATACAGCCCTTTCGCAATTTTCCATGCAGTGAGACCCGTTCGCATCGGAGGTGTTCGTGCAATGGTTGCTGCTGCAAACGCGGTTAAGCAAACTGGCGGTGTAACATTACTGTCTTGCGACAACCAGAAGATAATCAAGTGGGCTGCAAGCAAGGCAAGGCCAACTTTCTCTATCCCTATCGCTTGTTCCAATAAGGTAGGTAAAAACTCCGCTGGAACCAAGGCAATCAAGCTTTGCGCTTTCTCAATCGCCATTGGTGCATTCAACAGTGCAAGTTGATCAGGCGCAGCCAGCATAAATATGGCTTTTGCTTGTTCTGGTAGTTGCCCTAACGTCAGCATTTCTAGCAGTTGGTCTTGGGCAATCAAGTTATAAAGAGCAGGAGCCGACAAGGTTCCGAGCACAATATATGCCGCTGTTACTGGTAAACCCATTCCCAAAATCAATGAAGCTAAGGCAATGAGCACTAACATGATCATTAGAGAACCACTCGCCCATTCATTGATCATGAGCGAAAACGTATTACCGACACCCGTTGTGCTGATCACATTGATAACAAGCCCGATGCCCGTTAAAAGCACAGCAGTGGTGGCCATGTTTCGCGAGCCTTGAGCCAGTGCTTCAAAAATAGCCTTAATGCCCATTTTGTTCGGCGACAGCCAAGACGAAACCACGACCGATATGATAGAGATACCCGCGGCATACGTTGGTGTAAAGCCAGAAACAAGTAAGTAAACCAGTACCGCCAGAGGGATAAGGTAATGCCAACCGGAAGCCAACACTTTAATTACGGGCACGCTGTTCGCTTCCACTTGATGCACGCCACTTCTTTTTGCCTCGATCCGAACAAAGAACGCGACAGAGAGAAAGTAGATCATTGCTGGAACGATGGAGACTGCCACGATATCAACATAAGGAATCTGCGTATAAGATGCCATGATAAAAGCACCGGCTCCCATTACTGGTGGCATCAACTGCCCGCCCGTTGAAGCAGCCGCTTCGACACCTGCAGCAAACCTTGAAGGAAAGCCAGCTCTCTGCATAAGCGGGATGGTAATGACGCCCGTTGAAACGGTATTGGCCACGCTGGACCCAGAAACCGATCCCATTAAGCCAGAGCCCATAACAGCAACAAACCCCGGACCACCAATAACTTTGTTGGCTGCCGCACGGGAAACATCAATAATGAAATCGCCAGCACCAGATCGGACTAGAAATGCGCCAAAGAGAATGAACATGAATACGTAGCTCCAGCTGATTCTGGAGATCGTCCCGAACATGCCCTCTGAACTGTAGAAGCTGCGATAAAGTAAGGTTTCTGCGCTTAAACCTGGAAAGTGAAAGACACCGGGAACCCATTGCCCCCACCAAACCACATAAGTCAGTGAGATAACAATTAGTACGGGGATGAACCAGCCGATCGTGCGTCGAATGACTTCAAGCACAATCACAATGCTCATCAGTGAAAACACCCAATCCAACGTAACGAATTTCACTCCACGATCATACAAAGCGTCTTCAGCGAGAGGGATGTAAATCAAACAGGACACCGCAGCAGCGGCAATAATCATATCAATGGCGAGAGCAAATCGGCTCTTCTTCCAACTTTTTCTTGCTGGGTAAAGCAGGGCACACACCAAGGAAAACCCAGCAAAGTGAGTGGCGGAAACCCACAGTTCTGGCAGTGTTGCTAACGTGTTAAACCAAATATGCAACCCAGCCAGAACAATGCCTACAGCCGTGATAAACGTCGTTAACCACGGAAAGTCCGTTCTTATAGGCAGCTCAAATTGCGCCAGATCGACGTCTTGTTTTTCTTCCATGAATCTTTTCCTCAGGTACGGCAGAAAAACTGTACCCGAGCCGAGCTGGGGGGAATTCGGCTCGGGTGCAGTGAGGGTTATTGAGCTATCGGTTACTGAACAACAAGGTGTGATGGAATCGTGATGCCTTGCTCTTTGTAGTAACGAGCCGCACCTGGGTGCAATGGTACAGGTAAACCAGAAATCGCTTTTTCAATCGCCATCGCTTTCGTTGCTTTGTGAATACCATTTAGGAAAGTTAGGTTCTCGTAAATGGTTTTAGTCAGCATGTAAACATCATCGTCGCTAATGTCGTCGCGAACGGCTAAGAAGTTAGGCTGCGCAATTGTATTGATGTCTTTATCTTGACCTGGGTAAGTGTTTGCAGGGATCACAAAGCGCGTCCACAATTCGTATCCATTGTTGGCTTCTTTGATTTGAGCGTCAGTAAAGTTCAATACTTGAATCTGGTTACCAAGCGCGGCGTAAGCGCGTGTAACGGCACTAACTGGTACACCGGCAGGGGTATTCATACCATCAATAGCGCCATTTTGTAGTGCATCAGCACTGGCACCATAGCCCAGATAGGCGAGGTTAAATTTATCTGGGTCAACATTTAAGCCAGACATAATCTGACGGCCAGATCCTTCCGTGCCAGAATTCTTTTTACCAATAGAGAATTTCTTGTCATTCATCTGAGCCAAATCGCTCACTGTTCCCGTTTTTGCAAACTTAGAACGCACAACAAAATGCTCGACGTTTTGCCAAAGCATGGTGACAGAGCGTAAATTCTTCTGAGGCCCTGATTGTTTCACTTTACCTTCGCCATTCCATGCCCAAGCACCGTATAAACCTTGAAGAATGGCAAACTGCGCTTCGTTTTCTCTAAGCAGTTTAACGTTTTCACCCGACCCAGCAGAGCTGATGGCAGACAAAGCGAACTTATGCTTAGGCTCCAACTTAATTTTACTTAGTGTTGCCAATGCAACCCCAACTGGGTAATAAGTACCGCCAGTCGATGCTGTTGCTAAAATGTAACTGCGATTTTCTGCTGCCGATGCGACACCAGAAACCGAAGCCGCAAGTGTGGTGGCGATAATAAGAGATTTTACGAGTTTGTTTTTTAACATGTTACGCTCCATGTAGGGTTATTGGCTCACCTTTCTTTCAAACGCAGTCGCTTAATTGAATCCTGTGAGCTTTTGTTGTTTCCATTCTCTATAGCAACATGCGAGCCAAAAGTTAACTATTTGTTTTATAATCATTTAATATGGAAAGCATCTCTAAATGAGCAAAATTACGCTTATACGAGCTAAAACTGATGAGCAAGATTTTGCTCATCAGTTTTTTAAGTAAATTCTTTGTTAAATATGGCTTGAGGTGAATTATCTTACCTTTGAACACAATTCCACCAGGCTATCGGCAAAATTTCGCTCATTTCAGATTGACTAATGGGGTGTATTTTCAGTGCGAACAAACCGTTATTTAGAGAGATAATCTTGCCGGCTTAAACCGTATTTTTGCATCTTCTGATTAAGTGTTCGCCTTGGAAGATCCAATTCAGCCATTACTTGGGTGATGTTTCCCTTGTGCTCACGTAATGATTTATCGATCACTTTGCGTTCAAAGTTATGCACTTGGGTAGCAAGAGATAAGGTATTGATGACAGGTTCTGATGACAACGATGCCGACTCCGACAGAATATCAGCCACCGAAAGGTCATCATGAGCAAAACGGGTCGCCACATTTCGTAATTCTCGAACATTGCCCGGCCAACGATAACTCAGCATCGTCTGTTTATCACTCAGCGTCGCTGGGCGGCATCCTGGGTTAGCTTGACGAGTATAATGTTCGAACAAAATAACCACGTCTTTATCGCGTTCCCGAAGAGGAGGAAGCGTAAGCTGCGCAACGTTAAGCCGATAGTAGAGGTCCTGACGAAAATTAGAGTGACCAAACAGGTTGTCTTTCGCTGCCGCAACCACTCGTAGGTTAATTTGAATCGGGTTATTTGCGCCTACCCTTTCGACAGTATGTTCTTGCAAGGTTCTGAGCACTTTCACTTGCATAGACAAAGGCATACTTTCAATTTCATCGAGAAACAGAGTCCCTTTGTCGGCATACTCTAACTTACCGATTCGTTGTTTACCTGCACCCGTAAAAGCCCCAGCTTCATGACCAAATAACTCACTTTCAAACAAGTTCTCAGGAATCGCCGAACAGTTAATAGGCACAAATCGGTGACCAGTTCGTGTACTGAGATTATGGAGGCAATTCGCCACCAATTCTTTCCCACACCCTGTTTCGCCATAAATAATGACGTTCGTGTCCATCATCGCTATTTTCGCCAGTTGCTGACGCAAATTCACCATAACGTCACTTTGCCCAATCAGAACTTGCTCTAACCCGTCTAACTGATCCAAATATTCAAGCCTTTGCTGGCTTTCTTGATTGGCTTGTAAGGAAGAGAATGCATTACTCACAGTATCGACTAAGCGATCAGGATCAAACGGCTTCTCAAGAAAGTCGAACGCTCCATCACGAAGGGCTTTTACCGCCATGTCTACATCACCGTGCCCTGTAACTAGCACAATAGGTACGGTAGGAATTCGATTTAACAAAGCATTCATTAATGCCAAGCCATCGTAATCAGGAAGCCTTACATCACTAACAATAACACCTGAAAATGAGGGCGAAACCCCTTCTAATGCCGATGTTCCATCGGCATATTCGGTAACGGAAAATCCTGCAAGTTGTAGCCATTGGCTGGTTGCTTGGCGAACGATGTCATCATCTTCAATCAGTACGATTTGAGAATCCATTCTGAATACTGCCTTTTAATGTCTGGAGTTAGGTCCTGTGATTACGACGCTCTGGAAATTGCCGCTTTCACAGGCTTTAAATGTAACACCCAGTAGGACAACATAGCTATGATTACGGCATTCACGGGGACAACCCCTGGTAGAATAGCGCCACCGACGATGCCAACAATAAACGCATAAATACCTAACCAATTCACTTCTTGAAATTCAAAACTGGCGTAATCTTGATACTGATGGCGACGCATTAAAAAGTCAGCAATGATCACTCCACCAACGGGAGGAATAGCAAGAGAAAGAAAATGTAACCATTCGATAAAATGATCGTAAAGCCAAAGCGCAAATAGAGTGCCAAGCAACCCGTTAAGCACCGACAAACGATGGCTCGGTAACCGCGTGATATTCGAAAATGCCAACCCAGATACGTACAAGGCATTATCGTTGGTCGTCCATATATTCAAACCCAAAACAACAATGGCTGGAATCAAAAGCCCCTGCGCCAGCATTGCATCAAATAAGTCTGCATAACCAATGCTAGAGCTACTTAGCGCACCAAACACAAACATTATCGAGTTACCAAATAAGAAAGCCAATACTGTAATGAACAAGGCTTTTTTATGATTTTTGGCAAATCTTGCAAAGTCAGCTGTTAAGGTTGCGGCGCTAATAAAAGTGCCCACCACCAAGGTTAGCGCTTCCGCTGTACTCAGTTTATTTGGAATAGAATTCAATTCACCGTAAAGCGCGCCTACGGTAAATGTTTCAAGCGCACACATAACGGAATAACCGCCAAACAATAAGATGGCTGGAACCGCAATAGCCGACAGGAATATAAGCGCTGACATACCAAAATAAGCTGTGCTAACCATCAGCAAGCCACTTACCGCAATCAGAATGCGGACATCCACCCCGATAACTTTACTTACGGGAATCGCGAACATAGCGACCCCAACGCCAAACCAACCAACTTGCGTACCACCCAGTATTAATGAGGGAAGCCACGAACCTTTATGCCCAAATGAAAAGTGGGTCAGAAGATGAGTTGAGAGCCCTGTTGTTGAGCCTATATAACCTAGTAACCCTGCGTACAAAGCCAACATAACATTGCCAGCTAATACTACCCAGATAAAGTCTGACGTTGATAATCCCCCCCAAACCACACCACCTGCTTGCATACTAGCAGAGAAGAACGTAAGCCCAACCAGCAAGAGCCCTAATGCCAGTGTCCGCTTTCTTGCATAGTAAGGAACGGGGCGGAGGCTAAAGTTTTCATCAAAAATCATGTCGAATCACCTTTGTATTGAAGGTGAAAGTCGGTGTAACTGGTGACGGTGTTTCGCCCCATTCGCTTGGAGTGATATAAGGCTCTATCCGCTCTTTGCATTAAATCGGTTATGGAGTGCTTAGCAAAGTATTGAGCAACACCAAAACTGCAACTCATGGTGCCAACTTCATCAAAATGTTCTGCATTAATCGCAAGCCTTAACGTTTCAGCTAGGTACTTCGCTTGTTCTTCAGTTTTACCTGGGCAGATAACAATCAGTTCTTCTCCGCCCCATCGCCCAACTAAATCGGAATCTGATATGTTTTCTTCAAACACTCTGGACATGGTCACCAGTGCTTGATCTCCGATTAAGTGACCGTAGCGGTCGTTTAAAATTTTAAAATGGTCGATATCCCCGAGAATCACACTGAAGGGTTTGCGGCTAAAGCCAAATTGCGCGACTTGTTCTGCCAAAACGGTATCGATGGTGTAGCGGTTATACAGCCCCGTGAGCTGATCTTTTGTTGAGAGCTCTTCTAGTTTGCGATACTTCATTTGCAAAACATAATAGCTGTACCCTATCGCGCATACCACGATAAAACCAATGACCAACACAGCCCAAACCAGCCGGTTATCGCTTACGGGTTTGTAGTTTACTGGTGTCCACGAATTTAAAATGGAGGAATGCAAACGAATGTCCATTTTATCTATGGCTTTATTGAGGATCTCGGCTAATTCTTCTTCTGCTTTATTCACACCAACACTCAATGGGAATGCCTGATTCATTCGGCTTCCCACCATAAGATTAGGGAAATAATTTTGTAAGTGATAGGTCACAACCGGGAGTGCACCAATAAACCCGAAGAGTTCTTTATTCTCCACCATTTGAAGCCCTGTAAATGCCGAGTCTACAGGGACAAAGTTGACATCGGGGTAGCGCTCACGAAATTCATCCGCAAGGCCGTGATTTCGGTTAAAGCCAACATACCTCCCTACCAGCGCACTGATTTCAGCGGCATAAGGCGTATTTTGATGTATAGCGACAGCAACGGGCAGAGAAAGATAAGGTTGGGTATAGGTCATGTAATCCAAACGAGATTTGTTTGGGCGACTCAAGGTTAGAACATCACATTTTCCCGCTTCGATGTTTTGGAGTGACTCTTTCCAACTTGTGCTTAATACGTGTTCGAATTTTATAGCTAGACTTTTCTCAAAATACCGAACGTACTCCCCTGTCATTCCCTGCGCTTTTCCATCTAAATTTCCCTCAACGGGTAAGAAATCTGGGTGAGTACAATACCGTATGATCTGTTTCTCATTCAGGTACATGCGCTCATCTCGGTTTAGATTGAGCACATTGACTTTATTTGTCTGGTTATTAGTCAGCCATTTGCGTTTCAGCGACTGGATGGTTTCAGGCGACAGCGACAAATAAGCTTTATCAAGAATAGACGCGAGTTCTGGTCGATCATTTCGAACCGCCAGTGTTTGATAATAGACACCAAGGTTGACGTTCTCAGCTAGCGATGTGACCCGAAGGGGGGAATCGATGTAATTTTCGAGATAAAAACGCAAAACGTGTTCACTATCAAGTGCCGCAGAGACTCTCCCGCTCACTACTTTTTCAATCGAGTGAAGGGTATCTTGGGTTTCTACTAAACGAATTTCAGGGTAGTTTTCGCGGATAACAGGAATTTCTGCCGCCCCTTGAACAACCGCAAGCGACTTTCCTATCAGATCAGAAAGTTTGGTAATCGAGCTGATGGCGTCACTCGATGCGAGAGCATTTGTAACGGTAATGATTCTAGAATCGGTGAACTTGGCAAATTGCTTACCTTCTTGGGTAGGCGTCATGTTAGAAATGATGTCGAGCTCTTTCGCCTTAAGTTTGTCTAACGCCTCAGTCCAATCCGTCACATCGACAAACTCAACTTTTGCACCCACTTGTTGGGCAAGTAAAAGTACCAATTCTGTAGAGTAGCCTTTCCTCTCACCAAATTCGCGATAATTGAATGGAGGCCAATAGTCCTCGGAATGTACCTTCCATACTGGATGTCGTTCCAGAAACAACTTCTCATTAGCTGTTAGTGCTTCCTCTCCCTGAGCTTTAGCCACCAATATCAACGTCACTACTAATGGAAAAATCCAACGTAGAATATGTGAAAATTTATACATCTAGGGGAGAGTATCCTCTTCAATTTGAGCTGAAAGTTAAAATCCAAGAATGATATGGATTGAGTGTCACAATATAACGGCTGCCAATTTTAACTCAGTCACCAGTGATATCGATTCCAATTCGTTAATACTTAATACCCATGTGTGATCAACTTCAAAAGTAATTACTAAAAACTGCAATTCTAACCTTTTAATATAGTTTAACTTAGTGAATAGCGCAGAAATTCACATAAAATAATGTGCATATATATTAATTTTCGTTCTCATCCCCATAATAAAAACCTTATTTTCTGTGTTGCACATATTTTCTTTTGGATCAAAGCTATTGTTGCAAAAACAAATATTGAGCTGATTGTTAAAATCCAGTGAAACCCTCTCAATTTTTATGTTCTCCAAACAATATTAAAAATTTACTAAATATCTGTATAGTTCAGGAATACCGGAGAACCGCATGCTATTCTTGATTACAAGACAAATCTCAAAATTCATACAATCAAACGGAATTTGACCTTAAAATAATAAATTAGTTAATACTATTGGTTTTAAAATTTTCGTGGAGGGAATATGCGGTTAAGACTTAAAAATTTCTCTTTCCTTATATTTTTACTTGTTTTCTCGGGACTTACCTC
>NZ_BFAQ01000066.1 GCF_002933855.1 Vibrio penaeicida | reverse complement strand
TAAAAACACTGGCAAAATACAAAGCTATATAAAGCATCAGCTAGAGCAAGATAAAATGGGAGAACAGTTGTCGATCCCATATTCGGGTAGCCCGTTTACGGGCCGCAGGAAATAGTCATATGCAAATGTCAGATCACTACGCGCCTGCTAGGGCGCAGCCAGTAGGAGAGCCTTATAGGCGCATATGAAAAACCACCGGCTATGCCGGTGGATACTTTTTTCAATTAACGAAGCTTCTTAAATAGAAAAGCGTCATTTTCTTTATAGCGAGCTGCTCTATAGCGAACTGCTTTTTAGAAAATGGCTTAGTAGCGAATGTTGCTCATTTCAAAAGCTAAGCCTTTGTCAGTCACATCAAACGTCATGTTCGCTTCGATATCATCTTGAATGAACGGCTCTAGTTCCGCAGGAACTGGTTCACCACTGCGTTCCATCATCTCTACAAACGGACCAAATAGTTTGCTGTAGCTGATGTAAGTGTTGTATAAGCCATTGGATTCTAGAGCTTGACCGAACAGGTTCGTCGCTGCTTTTGTTGCCGATTCGCCAGTATAAAACGTCAGGTGGTTGCCTTTCGATGCGACATAGACTGTACCAATGTCTGCGAATTGCTCAGCCAATTGTGGCGGAACTTCAACAGGTGTACCGTCTGCTGGAATTTGGATTTGTGCTAGGGAAGGATCCATCATTTGAGCCGCTTGGAATAGTGCGACAGGGTTATCGGCTGAAATCGATAGCGACGCATCCAGCATGTTCAGCTCTTCACCGTATTCGCCTTCACCAAAACCGTAATCAAACAAGTTGAAGCTTACACCTTTCAGACCATTTACAAAGCCTGTTGCCATACCAACCATCGCAGGGTTCGCCTGACGAAGACCTGCTTGCATTTCGACTAGAGGAGCACAGCTGTATTGAGTTGCTAGGCCGTCTTGCCATATCGCATTCAGAGCGGGTGCCAATTTGTTTACATCCACACCCAACCCAAATGATAGCGCACTGTTTTGAGTGTCATTCAATGCTGGGATAAAGCCACGGATAGACTTAAGTGCATCTAGGATCACTGAGTTTTTGCTCTCAACTAAGATATCCATGTCCATCGTCATATTTTCATTGACGGTTGCGCCGAATACCGTTCTTGGCCAGTTTGCAGCAATACCAGCGATTTCTGTCTTACATTGCTCCGTTTGAACAACGGCCAATGGGTTTTCCGAAGACGGATTCTCTGTTTTGATTAGCTCACTAATTTTAGCGATGTGCTTAGCAAGCAAGTTGCCATCAGTTGTGGTGAAGCCCGTTGCGAACTGTTGATGATCGAGGTAACCAACAGAGTCTTTACCCAGTTCAGGATGCGCCGCTAGCATTTTGTTAATAGTGTCTGCTTGTGCCACTGACTGTATTGGTGCTTCGACACCCAAAGCAATCTTGAGAGGGCTTGTTGCCCCAAAGTCTGCTGAGTCTAGGGTAATGGTTGCAATGCCTTGATGAACAGCGACAACAAACTCAAGTTTTGTTTCATTGTTTTCTTCAGCCATGCTGTATGAGCGATAAGCCACATCGCCTACTTTTTTAGCAACATGCTTGAAATTACTGTCGGTTTCTACTTTATCGAACGTTGCCCAAAAGGCTTGTTCGTCAGCAACATCAAACTTGAAGACAGGCGCTAAACCAACAAGGTATACGTAGCTTGTAAGCGTATCAGGTGCACCAAAAGCTGCTTTGTATGCTTCGCCACTTTGGATAGCTTTAAAGTAAGTATCGCCAAGCGTGATAAAGAAAGTCTCACGATTCGTCATCTGCTGTGGATCGGTTTCTGTTAGTTCCAGAATGTCGTCCATTGAAGGGACGCTACCCATAGAACCCAAAAATTTGTCCAGTTCCAGTGGCGTCAATTGCGCTGAAACAAATGCAGAATCTGACGGGATTTGATCTAAAACAGATACGGACTGAGATGCCTGCTGCTGGGTGTAAAGATATCCACCAGCTCCCACTGCAGCAATACCTGCAGCGATGACTAACTTATTCACTAGCCTACTCCTTTTATAAATATAGCGTCCGAGAATAGAACTTATTGATCTAAATAACAATCTGTTGTGCGAATAAAGTAGAGAGAGGTCAAATAGATAAGATCTGAATCACAATGGCGACTTAATATTCATTTAAATCATGGTGTTACAGCTGTGTTTAGTGGAGAGTTTCGTTATTGATAAATTACCAAGTGAATTACTGGTTTATATGTCTTTAAATCTCGCTATGTGTGGTTTTATATTCCATATTTGGTTCTTGATCGATATATATTATAATAAAAAATTGATCCAGCAGAATAAGTGGTCGATTCTTGATGTAACTAGTTTGTGAATGATGTGTAGCTAAAAAGCTTCTAGGAGCGCCACTATGTTTTCGCATGAAAGTACATTGCAAATCACTCAACTTAGCCATAACGCTATCGCTCAGTTGTCCCCTTCATTTGACTCTCTGCCTCATACAAAACACGCTGATGGGCAATATAGGCTTCGGCGATATTCTGTTGTTAAATTTCTGCTGAATAGCTTGCAAGAAGTGAATCGGCACAATTTCGTGCAGTCGGAAAACATCAATCACTTTCAAGGAGATGTGATTCGTCAGTTTGAAGGTATTGAGGCTGATATCTTAAGTGGGGACGCTATGCACGAAATGTGTCAGCTGTTTGCTGAAGCCAATGCCTTGCCTGTTGGGCAAGAAATCGAAATTCACCAAATACGCATTGCGACTGTATTTGATGAAACGCCCGTTGCCCCAGAGGGGGTCCACCAAGACGGGTTTGACCATATTGCGATTGTAGGTATAGACAGGCACAACATCGTAGGTGGTGAGATCATGCTTTATCAAGATAACCACGAAGCCCCATTTTTTAGAAAAGTTCTAGAGAATGGAGAAATTGCGATTCTTGATGATCACAAGTTATGGCATAACGCGCAGCCCATTCGGTCAATCATTCGTGATAACGAAGGTCATATGGACGTCTTTGTTCTAACGGCGACGGATGGCAAGCTGGCTATGTAATCGAGAAAGCTGGAGAGCGTGGCACTCCAGCTTGTTTGTTTTTCTAGGCTTCAAACGTAACTTCGTATGATGTGAATTTACGAACGTTTATCACGCCCGTATCCATAATGAGGTATTGACCTTTAATACCTTTGAGAACCCCTGTCACTTCTGGATTCTTGTCGAAATTATGAGATACGATCTTGGTCGGGTGCTCAAGTACTGGGTAAGCAATCTCGGTGGGAGTATCAACAAGAGGTATCACGGAGCCTTCACCATATTTCTCTTTAACTTGCTTGATGACTTCATTCGCATGAGGCATCAGTTCTTTGGCAAGTTCTTCTAATGGCAGTGGTTTAGCGTCGCCTTTTAGAAGTGTCCGCCAGTTCGTTTTGTCTGCGACGTGTTTGGCGAGTTCTACTTCGATTAGACCAGAGATATGACGATTCTTTACTTTGTAGATAGGCAACCCTTGCGTGGCACCTTGATCAATCCATCGAGTCGGAATCTGTGTATGACGCGTAATTCCGACCTTCAAACTTGAGGTGTTTGATAGATAGACGTAATGGTCAACCATGCAATTCTCTTCCCCCCATTGAGGCTCTCGGCAAGTCCCTTGCTCGTAATGGCAAGTTTCCGGCTTCATTATGCACATATCGCAGCTTGCAAGCTTTCTCATGCAAACAAAGCAGTGGCCTTGTGAGTAGCTTTTTTTGGTTTTCTTACCGCAAGAACTGCAGAAAATGTTACCAGTGTGAGTGAGTTTAATTGGTTTTCCGATAAACGCATTTAGTCCAACCCGCTCTTCACCGACGGGTAGGGAATATTCGACACCTTCTGAAAGCTGAGAACTCAGCTTTTTCAGAGTACCTTTTGTATTGATTGACATGACATTACTCTTATTTGTTCACACCTTTAATAGGTGTGTTTGTTTTGTTTGTAGATTTTAGCAAAGTTATCAATTATCCCCGAATGGGATTTACAGGTATTAGGGATGCCAAGTAATTTGAGCTAAATATAGAATGGTAGTCTTTGTCATTGATTTTTATTGATGTACATCTTTATTTACTAAATTTTGACTTCATCTCTGTCATAAATTTCGTGCTTATAAGCACAGTTATGGTATCTTGCACATATGCATTGTTGTGTGACTCCAGTTCCATTTTTTTATGGAGTATTACACATTTAAATGAGGTGTAGCATGAATAGAAAACATCATTTGAGCTTTATACATAAGGTTTTTTTGGTGTTGTTGTTTGGTACATTGTCGGTAATAACACTTTATTACCAATTTGGAGATACGCAGCGCCTAGCAATTTCGCCTGAGCATTTTACCTTTTTGTCGACAGATGATAGGCAATCGGGTGGTTCGACGGAGTCTGAATTGCAGGTGGAAGGAGATCAAGCGCGTCTTCAATGTCAGTTAAACCGGAGCGAATATGCATGGCCATATTGCTCGGTTTCTATACAGCTTTCTAATGATATAACGAAGGGAATCGATTTATCTAACTATCATACGGTTAGGCTGAATATCGACTACCATTCTAACGACCCAGAAGCCCGATTAAGAGTGTATTTACGGAACTATAACTCTGCCTATTCAACGGCAGATAACGAGTATTCCGTTAAATATAATGGTTTAGAGTTCGCTCCAGGCGTCGGGAAAGGCGCACTTGTCATTCCAATGGAAAACTTCCAAGTAATGACTTGGTGGTTAGCGGATTTTGATACTGATATCGAGCACGCTGCTCCAGAATTCAGCAATGTGGTTTTATTTGAGATAGCCACGGGCTCACATACAGAGCTTGGTGATCATGACATCAAAATAAACAGCATAGAATTTGAAGGGCATTTTGTTGATGGAGAAAAGCTGATGCTTACCTTGGTGCTGATTTGGACAGTACTTGGTGTAGCACTCTTTTGGTTCGATCACAGCAGAAACTTAACAGCCATCAGCCAAGCGAATGCGCGACATCTTCACTTGAAGGCGGTTAATGACCGATTGCGCCAACAAAACACGCGCTTTGCAGAAATGGCACAAGTTGATGCTCTTACCGGGGCAAGGAATCGCCACTCGGTCAGGAATTGGTTGGATAACGCCGCCAAGCAGACGGAAACTGGCTTAGACAAGTTATCGATGATTTATTTGGATATTGACCATTTTAAACAAATCAACGATACCTTTGGTCATCAGATTGGTGACGACATACTGAAGGAATTCGTTCTTGTGGTCAGTGCTGTTATCCGTCCTAGCGATCACTTAGTGAGATGGGGTGGAGAAGAGTTCATTATATTCTGTCGAGATAGCAGCTTGGAACATGCTCAAGAAATTGCCGAGCGTATCCTATGCAATGTGAGAGAACATACATGGCTTCATAGTGAGCCATTAACATGCAGCGCTGGTGTGGCAGAGATGGAAGATGAAAGAATGACAGAAACTATGGCGAGAGCCGATGAAGCGTTGTATCAAGCCAAACACTTAGGACGAGATCGAGTCGAAGTTCATTTTCGGCGCTGTGAGAAAGCATCAGAGCAGATCAGCTAGAGCAGAACTGTTAGCACAGGTTCACACTGTCTCAGATCCATATTGGAAATATTGTGTTTTAGAAATTTGAGGGCTCAGGCGAGTCCTCGTTTTTTGTTTTGTTTTCGTTTTCTATTTCCAAACTCTCTTCTGTTGCTTGTGCGTTATCTACTTGCTCTGAAGAGTGATTGTCGAAAGGTGAGATAGGTAAATGCGGACCTTCGATACTTTCTATTGGAACTTTAGGTCCCATGAATTTAGGCTGCTTATCAATGATATAGAGATCGATTAGCGCGTTTGCTCTCGCAAGCACTTCTCTTACACGAACAAACCAACCACCCGATCCAGTGGGCCCCGGTACTGCCAAGCATACCGCTTTTATTCCATGATAATTGGCAATATACAAAGCACGCTCGCAGTGGAATGCTTGCGTCACAATTATAAAATCATCAGCATCAAAAATGGCTTTTGCTCTTACTACAGAGTCGAGGGTTCTAAAACCAGCGTAGTCGAGGTAGATGGCATCTTCAGGTATGCCAGCTTTTAAAAGATCCCGTTTCATGGTCCATGGCTCATTGTAAGAGCGATGCGCATTGTCGCCACTCAATAAATAAGACGATACCTTTTTATCCAAAAATAATTGAATAGCAGTATTGATGCGGTGGGTGTAAAAGTCGTTTAGGGTTCTGCCGATGTATTTACTGGTGCCTAGAACCAATGCGACATCGTGATCGGGAAGCGTTTCAGGTTCGAAATACACTTGTGATTCGGTTTGCCAACTTATCCAACGATCGATGAAAAGGAGAGCGCCGAGTAAGGTAATTCCAGATAGCAGAATTGCCAACGCTGCTCTGCGAAGCCACAAGATAAATGAAGATGGTAGAGAGAGTTTCAGCATGCTAGTTCCAATATCAAACCTGCCGATTTCGCTGTGCCCAGATACCCACAAGAGTAAACCATAATAGCAAGGCTATCACTAGCCAGTCACGATCAAGGTGAATTAGCCATTGTGAAAGAAGAGGCGACATTTTCACAATGAAAAAACCAAACCCAAATGCATTGATGGCAATGAAAGCAAAAGTTCGTACGATAAAGTGATGACCAGAAAGTACCCGGCGCATAACCCGATTAATATCCGAGCCAAACACCACCAATCCGCAGGCGATAACGGCTGTGGAAATTTCAGATAGATAGGGAACCAGTTTCGTTCCTAGAGTGGTAAGTATCTCTAACATAACCACTAATCTTACGGTTTCATGCTAAAAAGAAAAGCCCATAAAGGGCTTTTCTGAATGAAACGTGCATTTCTTCCGACAATTTGTGTAAATTGATTAGAAACTCATCAGGTCATTTTAGAACGCTGTGCGTTTGTACTTGCGGTACACTGGTTGCCAAAAATGCTGGTTGATTGCTTTTTCCAGTGCATCATCGGTAATTTCTAGTGCTACACCTTGCTCGATAGCTTTCTTCCCAACAGCGAACGCAATCTTTTTGGAAACCATATGGATTTCTTCCAGCGGCGGAAGCAGGGCACCCGTGCCTTGTTGGGCTAGGGGGGAACACTCTGCCAGAGCTCGGCTTGACTCCATTAGCATTTCATCCGTCACGCGTGAAGCAGAAACCGCAAGAACGCCTAAGCCAATTCCAGGGAATATATAGCTGTTGTTGCACTGGGCGATTTCAAACGTTTTGCCATCATGGATCACAGGATCAAATGGGCTACCGGTTGCAACGAGCGCTGCGCCGTCCGTCCAGCGAATGATATCGTTTGGTGTCGCTTCAACACGGCTTGTTGGGTTCGAAAGTGGGAACACGATAGGGCGATCACAACCTTCATGCATGGCTTGAATGACTTCTTTGCTGAACAAGCCAGGTGCACCAGAAACACCGATCAGTACTGTTGGCTTGGCATTTTTAACCACTTCCAGCAGTGAGAATCCTGCGTCATCAGACTCCCAATCTTTGGTGTTGGCATCTTTCTGAACCAAACGTTTTTGGAAGTCCAGCAAGTTTTGCATGCCTTCTTGGAGTAAGCCCCAACGATCGACCATGTAAACTTGTGATCTCGCTTGTTCATCAGACAGTCCTTCAGAGACCATTTGAGCAATGATGGCTTCAGCAATCCCGCAACCGGCAGAGCCCGCCCCCAAGAACGTAATTCGTTGCTCAGAAAGTTTGCTTCCAGCCGCATGGCAAGCCGCTATCAAAGAACCTACTGTAACGGCAGCCGTGCCTTGAATATCGTCGTTAAAGCAGCAAACGCGATCTTTATAGCGCTCTAGAAGAGGCATCGCATTCTTTTGTGCGAAATCTTCAAATTGAATTAGTGCATCCGGCCAGCGGCGCTGGACGGCTTGCATAAATTCTTCAACAAATGCGTTGTACTCAGCACCTGTGATGCGAGGGTGACGCCAGCCCATGTACATTGGATCGGCAAGGCGTTGAGGGTTGTTAGTACCAACATCCAATACGATTGGTAACGTATAGGCTGGGCTGATACCGCCACACGCTGTATAAAGCGCTAACTTACCGATAGGAATCCCCATGCCACCGATACCCTGATCACCCAGACCAAGGATTCGCTCGCCATCCGTCACTACAATCACTTTTACGTTGTGGTTAGTGGCATTGTTGATCAAATCATCAATTCGATCACGGTTTGGGTAGGAGATAAAAATACCTCGACCGCGGCGGTAAATGTTCGAAAAGTTCTCACAAGCCGCACCAACTGTCGGCGTATAGATGATTGGCATCATCTCGCTGATGTGATTTTGAACTAAGCGATAGAAAAGGGTTTCATTCGTGTCTTGGATATTGCGCAGGTAGATGTGCTTATCCATATCACTTTCGAAGTTTTTATACTGTTGATATGCGCGATCAACTTGTTCTTGTATTGTTTCGGTCGATTCCGGAAGCAAACCTTCAAGGTTAAAAGAAATGCGTTCTTCTGCGGAAAAAGCACTGCCTTTGTTTAAAAGAGGCGTACTCAGAAGAGCTGGACCCGCGTATTGGATATATAAAGGGCGTTTATCGTTATTCATTAGTGACTCGGTAAGACATGTATCGGGCGTAGATTGAAATGATAGCGGTTTGGTTACATTCTTGTAAACCGAACTTCTCTAATTCGCTAATTATTTAGGGTCTGCTGATCTTTCGTGGTTAAATTTTGTTCGAGTTCTATGCCTTTTAATCGCGGCGCAAGGTGTGTAGCCTAGTCATTCTAAGCAAATACCTTGCAACAATGAGTAAAAGGCATAGAAACGAACCCTTTGGGCAGCATTTGTGGCTTATTTCTACTGCGTTATCGCTCATTGATGTAGAGTGACTACACCGAATAAGCTCTGCCTTGTATAAATCACCCACAAATTGCTGCAAAAATCATCTCGAAAGATCAACAGACCCTAGCAATAGTTTGAGGTTTGTGTGCCTCAAACTGCTATTTATACTCAAACTACCGCAAGAAGCAGGATTCATAGCTTTATCTTCTGTTTCAGCGCAACGAGCTTTCTCGATGCATATCGCTTAGGTTTGGGTATATACTCTGCGCCACATTTTCAAATTTCTCTAGATGACCTTTTCTCATGCTTCCAATCGACGCGATAAAACCTGAATTTGATTCTTTGATAGATCAGCACCATTTAGTTGTGGAGGCTGAAACCGGATCAGGTAAATCGACTCGCTTGCCGCTATGGGCTACAAAATTTGGGCGAGTATTGGTTGTTGAACCAAGGCGAATAGCGTGTACCTCACTGGCTGAATATTTGGCGAAGGAAGACGGAACAAAACTTGGCGACAAGATCGGCTATGCGATCAAACTGCAAAGCTTCTATTCCGAAAACACTCAAGTAGTGTTTGTCACACCTGGTGTGGCGCTGCGCTGGTACTCTGAAAACAAACTGAGTAACTTTGATACGGTGATGGTGGATGAATTTCACGAAAGACGTTGGGATACGGATCTTCTTGTTTCTATATTACGCCGTGAAGAGCAGCACCGCCTGATTGTTACCTCCGCAACACTAGAGTCCCAAAGATTGGTTGATTACATTGGCGGAAAACGAATATACGCAGAGGGGCGGGTGTATTCTGTGAGCGTCGGTTATCGCGCAAAGGATACAAGGCACTTACCCGATATCAGGGGAATTGAGCAGAAAGTGCGAACCGAGGTCGAGCACTGTTTACAGGAGACCAAAGGTGACATTCTTGTTTTTTTGCCGGGTAGAAAAGAAATCACACAATGCCAACAAGCTCTGTCTAACCTAGATGATGTGCTTGTTACGCCTCTCCATGCTTCTGTATCGGATACTCAACGCGAACTGGCTCTGAAGCAACAGGACCAGCAGAAAGTAGTATTGGCAACCAACGTAGCGGAAACCTCACTGACCATTCCCAATATTTCGGTGGTGATAGATAGCGGGTTGGAAAGGCGTACTTTGCAAAGAAATGGTCGAACGGTTCTGAGCTTAAAGCACATTTCAAAGGCAAGTGCGAAGCAGCGAGCGGGGCGGGCGGGGCGCGTTCAAGATGGTATTTGTGTACGGTTGTTCGGGGAGCACGCGCCACTGGATGCCGTAACACCACCAGAATTGCACCGCGAAGAGCTCACCGAGGCGATGTTAACCAGTGCCAGTTGTGGGTATCCTTTAGACACATTAATCTTTCTTGATCCACTACCAGAAAAATCGGTAGCACAAGCCATTGAACGACTCACGCAAATGGGTGCAATTGATGATCAAGGTGCAATTACCACTCATGGCGAAATTCTCTATCCACTTCCTATTGATGCATTGTACGCAGACTTACTGACTCGTTTACCTACCAAACCATTGCGCGAAGCAATGGTGGATCTAAGTGCTGTCTTATGTACACCTGCGCGCCTCTTCAAGCTGCCAGAAAGTGAAGACAAGTTAGAAAAACTCAACCAATGGGAACCCAAAGGCTGCGACGCACTCACCCTAATCAAACTTATTCGCGGAGAGTCATGTGATGCCATTTTTGTTGATGCGCAAGTACTGAGCGAAGCACAAGCACTAGCGAGACAAATGCGGGATGCGCTATCGCTACCCGATTTAGAGGTTGCGTCTCGGTTCGATTCAAACCTATTTGTAAATGAAATCGCGCGGCTTCATCCCGAGCTTGTTTTTGTTCGCAGAGAGAAACGTAGGCAAGCTCTGGGCAATGGGTACAGTGAGTTGACGGCCGGAAGGGATTCTCGATTTCCCGATACAGCAGAAGCGGCAGTCGTACTGGATCAACATAGTTTACCGGGAAGAGGGGTCAAACAAACGCTAAACCTCGCGACCATAATGTTGCCCATGGCGATGAAGCAAATAGAAGCACTGGATATCGGAGAGTGGGCAAATGGCGACATGATAAAAATTGAAGAAGAGTGGGTTACACGCTCTCAATATCTCTACGCAGGTCGGGTAATTGCCGAACGTTTGAGTGAACCACAAGGTGTGGAATCGGTTGCCAATGCCCTTATTCAAGGCAAAGCGTGGAAAGGGTTTGCAGAAAAACTCAAAGCGGATATCGCGGCTTGGAACTTGTACAAAGCACTGGAAAAAAACAATTCCGAAGACAGAGTAGAAAGTGCAGCGTGCTGGCTAGAGCAACAGTTACGAGACCTCGGCGTTGAAACACTTGCGGATCTTGAATTACTTGATCCGGAAGATATTCAATTTGAAGGTATTCCATATTGGGAAAGAGAGGATTTTGATGAAAAATTCCCAACTCTGCTCAATATCGGCGATTTGCAACTGACTGTAGAGTATTTTCCAAGTAAAAAGCTTGTCCATGTTTTATACCTTCGCGGTCTAAGAAAAGGTGACCCGAAACGATGGGAATTACCGCGTTGGAGCGGATGGCGTGTGCAATACCGCAAAGCCAGCCGGATTGTTGATATTAAAAACTAAGAGCTATTTGATCTGAGGTTTTGGCGTAATCTTTGCTTGTCTATTTGAAAACACTAATAAAAAGACAAAGGTTGCCGCCGGTGCAAAAACCATTATTCGCCATTGTTGGAATTTCAATATCAATCGCTTTTTCTTATCCGTTGATGGCTAAAAGCCTAAGCAGTATTTCTTCCTATGAGGATACGTATGTTATTGGAAGTTATACCAATGACATTAATAAAGCAGACTACATAGCGGGTGGGTTTGAAGGCGCTGGAGAGCTACAATCACTTGAGGCGAAGTTTAAATTTTCCTTTTCATTCCCTTTACTGCAATTTACATCAAATTCATCCTTGGTAGCCGCTTATTCTCAAACGTCATTATGGCAAGCAACAAACAATAAAATCTCCTCTCCTTTTCGCGAAACAAACTACAAGCCGCAAATTTTTGTGATGTATCGTCCTGACCTGTTCATCATAAACAACATTGAGTTGGGATATAAACACCAATCTAATGGGCAAACCGCGTCGCTATCTCGTAGTTGGGATAGAGCTTACCTCGCTCTTGAGCGGCTTGATGGCCCTTTTGAATATGGTATTCACGCTTGGTCTGTGTTCGGTCGGACTGGGGAAAACCCAGATATCGCAGAGTACTACGCGCCATGGAATGCGTGGATGAAGATTCACTCGACATTTGGTGTCTTCGATTTAAGCGGATTTTATAACTTTGATACAGACCGAAGTGGTGTTGAAGCTGGGTATACGTTCTATATAAATGACTTTGTCGGCTTATATACCCAAGTTTACCATGGGTACGGAGAAACGCTGATTGAATACAACCACAGCCATACTCGAGTTGGGATTGGTCTTAAACTGGTTAATTGGCAATAAATCTTCTTAGTTAAATAAGTAAATAGCTAAGCAAATCAGCCCACCAAGTAAAAGATCCGGCCAAGTAAAAGCGGTAGCGAGGTCGAAGTGCGAGATTCCAAACCTTACCGCCTGATTCATTTCAACTATGTTCATATTGTGTAAATAACCCTACTTTTTTATAGCCTTTTCTTGTGAAATAAGGTCATAACAGACGATTGTTTTATATCATATTGCTATATAGCAAATTGTGGTTAATAGTGAGTTTATATGTAATCCCACATCAGTACAGGTGGTATTGCATGTATGGCGTTAGGGTTCGCTTGACCTTGCCAAAACCTTTTCGTTATACCAATCACAGTAAGTAAGTGTTCATAAATAGCGAAGGAAAAACGCTTGAGAACAAGGCAAAAAATTTCGATAAGTAGTTATTCTACAATCAAATTTTTTAACGCAGTTATCGAGTGTTTTAACAAGCTAGAATGAGTAATTACTTACTACGATTGGTATTGTACATACCAAAAGGTGATAAGCAACGATGCAAAGGCGTTGTGTTTTAAGAAATAGTCTTCGGATATTTCGCTATTCTCAATGTCGGGGGGCATTATGGATAAAACTAAAACGGCGGACATTGTTTTCGATTACACCACTTTTTTAGGTGTAGTTTGCCGCAGGAAATGGACATTTTTGGAGGCGATTCAGTCTTTCGCGCCGATCTTTGGTGTGGTTTGGAAAGACAGCTTGAATCAAATGCAAACTCCGCAAGATAGAATCTGGGATCAGGCTTTATCAGCTTTGTCCGCTCAAAATAGTGATGAAACAAACCTTGTTAGGTTAGTGAAGCTGGCAAGAGCCGAAGGGGTCGAGAAAATTACTCTCATTATGCCTTATGAACTAGAACAAGATCAGAAAGCCAATATAGGTAAGAAGAGTCACTCGGTGATCACGGATCTGAATGAAGATGAATTTCTAATCGTGTTGGAACAAGACTAAATTTCAGATATTTGAGTGTTGAATTAAATGCATTGAAAAGAGAAAACCCCTGAACTGAATTCAGGGGTTTTTAGTATGTTTTAGACCCGTTTGTGAAGAATCACAGAATGCCTTGGTTTTTCGCCATCGTATGAGCGATTTTAGGCGCTTGCCATAAACAAGGCACCAAGATGAACGATGCCGGAACTGCAGTGATCACGATGAAAGACTGCAATGCAGATATTCCACCTTGACCGAGAGAGATCAAGACAATTGCCATTGAACCCATCACAACACCCCAAAATGCGCGCATCATTGCATTTGGTTCGGTGTCGCCAGTGATAACAACACTGATTGTGTAAGTCATGGAATCACCTGTTGTGATAATGAATGTTGTTGTTAACACTAAGAATAAAATGGCGATCAATGTTGAGTAAGGTAGCTGCTCAGTAATGGCAAGTAGTGCACCAGGTAAGTTGAACCCTTCAAAGCCCGCTTTAATCACACCAGGGTTTGCTAACTCAAACGCCAAACCGCTGCCGCCAACAATACTGAACCAGAAACAAGTGATTAGCGGCGCAGCGACGCTTACCGCAAGGATCAGTTGTCGAATAGTGCGACCTCTGGAAATACGAGCAATAAAGATCGCCATCATTGGCCCATAACCAATAAACCATCCCCAGAAGAAAACGGTCCACCAACTCAACCAGCCTGTGTCACCTCGGAATAAAGCCATAGGCACAAAGTTATCGATCATGGTTGCCATGCCTTGCATGTAACCATCGATGATAAAGCTTGTTGGACCTGCAATTAGAATGAAGAAGACTAACGCAACAGAAAGAATGATGTTGTAACGGCTAACTAATTGAATGCCTCTGCTGAGCCCACTCAATGCTGAAAGGGTGTACATAGCCATTGCGAAGAGAATAACCGCACTTTGCGTAGCAAAGCTGTCTGGAATGCCAAACAACGCGTTCAGCGCGTAGCTTACTTGTAAGCCAAGGAACCCAATTGGCCCAATCGTACCAGCGGCTACAGCGATAATACATACTGCATCGATAGCGTTTCCTAGTTTACCGTGAATCGCTTTGTTGCCAAAAATAGGGTAAAGCAGCGTACGCGGCTTAAGTGGTAATCCTTTCTCGTAGTGAAGGTACATCAACACAACCGACGATAGGCAGCCTAATATTGCCCAAGCAAGAAAACCCCAATGCATGAAAGATTGGGAAAGGGCGTTTATCGCCATATCTCTTGCTGAAGACTCATCAAAAATAGGTGGGGCTGAAACGAAGTGTGCAATCGGCTCGGCAGCAGCCCAGAATACGCCACCGCCAGCAAGTAACGTACAAAGTACAATGGAAAGCCACTTGAATGTGTCAATTTCAGGTAGCGCCAGCCCACCTAATCGTACATAACCTGTTTGACCTAGCGCTAGAACTATTCCAATCACAAAATTCACGAGCAATAAGATTTGCCAGAACGCGCCAAACCACTGAGTGGCATAGCTGAATCCAGAATTGATTAAGGACGACAGTAATGGAGTGTTAACGAGTGCAAGCAAGACAAACATTAAAAGGAAACTTCCGCTCAGCCAAAATACAGGGTTGTTGAATCCAAGTTTCTGGAGGGTTGTACTGGCATGTTGAGCAGATTGAATCGCTGAGCTGTCAGCCTCTGCAATACTGGGCTGTTCAGGACTCAGGATAGTTTTAGACATATAAATTTTCGCTTTTGAAACCGATAAACCAAGCAATATTACCGCGATAAACTTAGATTCATTCGCCAATAGATGCTCTAGAAATCCGCCCACATTTGTATTTGACGGGTCTAGATAAGTGGTTGATATCAGATTGTGAGTTTCCCTCACAGTGAAAATTACTGTGAGGTTGATCATAAAAGCGTGCAATCCTATCACGTTAAGATTACAAAATGCAGCAGAAATCGCACTCATTTTATTTACAGAATGCGTGATTTATTTAGGGGCTTTTGCAGTTAGAACTAAATGAAATGTCGTACTGCCGTATATTGGGTCATCGCCCACCAGCAATTTCTGTAAATGAGCCAGTAACATAAGAAGCTTCATCAGACAGTAACCATGCAATTGCATTGGCCACTTCTTCTGGCGTGCCGCCTCTTTGTAAAGGTAAAGAAGAAGCGAGACGATCAACGCGACCAGGCTCGCCACCGTCAGCATGGATGTCTGTGTGAATGAGACCAGGACGAACGGCATTAACGCGGATATTCTGAGCTGCTACCTCTAAAGAAAGACCTTTGGTTAATGAATCTACCGCGCCCTTAGAAGCGGCGTAATCCACATATTCAAACGGTGCTCCCAACCTTGATGCAGCGGAAGACACATTAACAATAGCACCGCCTCCAATCATGCGTTTCACCGCTTCTCTACAGCATAAGAAGCAGCTGGTGGCGTTGGCTGCCATTACTTTGTTAAAGCGTTCAACATCCATATCCACTAGACGAGATTGGGTAAATAGAATTCCGGCGTTGTTTACTAAGTGAGTGAGCGTTCCAAGCTCTTTTTCTGCTGTATCAAACAAACGAATAACATCGGTTTCAACGGATACATCGGCGGCGCACGCAATGGCTTTGCCTCCCTCATTTTCAATCAGCTTAACGGTTTCGATTGCTTCATCTTGGCGTGTTCGATAATTGACACACACTCGATAGCCTTTTGAAGCCAATAGAATAGAGGTGGCTCTACCGATACCACGGCTTCCACCCGTAACGATCACAACCTTGTTCATAAGTATTCCTTAGGGGGTAAGCTCTCAAGAGGGTTTTTGAAGCAAATCTTTCGTCATGAATTCGCTGTTTGGATCCGGTTGGTAATCAGCGAAAGGTGCACAGTAAACAAATCCATTTTTCTCATACAGGGTGCGGGCGGGTTTAAAGAAATCCATAGAGCCCGTTTCTAAACTGATCTTTTCGTATTTTCGATCTTCTGCTACGGAAAGCAAATGTTGCAATAAGTTTGAAGCCACTCCGCGATTTCGAGCAGTTCTGGCGGTACGCATGGATTTTAATTCGGCATGGGACGAGTCAAGTTCTTTTAAGGCTGCGCAGCCAAGAAGCTCTCCTTTGTCCCATGCAGACCAAAATGTGATGTCGGGTTTTTGAAGCGCATTAAGATCCAATGCGTGGACACTTTCTGGAGGAGACGTTGCGTACATATCATCCAAGTGTTCATTGAGAAGTGCGACGATTTCTTTACCGTCCAATTTATCGATTTTGATTTCCATATCTTCTTGTTTCTTCTTACTTCTTCCATTCAAATTAAAATGAACATTATCAAATATGCCCTCAGGTGAGCAAGAAAAAGAGCTCATACAAATGAATGGAGAGCTCGATAGGAATAGAATGTTTAACCTTGTGGTGAATCAATTTTACTTTTGAGGGATGAAACTCATGATTCTGACATCATTTATCGGAGCGTTGCTAGACAGTGCCAAGCTCGCATGGCGAATAGGAGATTGGAGTAAATAACTCCACCATTGCTGAGTCTGCTTGGTATAGCTAATGAGTGAGTCGTTGCTGATACTATCTGTATTTAAACCGTCTGTACTTAAGCCATCTGTACTTAAACCATCTGTATTCAAGTCGTCAGAGTTTAGGCACAAGTGACGACAGCCATGAATTAGCCCTTCGCCAGTCGCTTTTAGCAGCGACTCTTTTAGTGCCCACAAATGGTAAAACTGCGTGGCATTCTCAACAAATTCGTTTTCGTGCAAAACACTGTTGGCTCTTCGTTTCCATTTAGATGCATGGTTGTGAACAGCAATATCAAGACCTATTTCAGTTTTGGAAGTAACGGCGACCACCATTACGCCTTGGCTGTGTGACGCATTAAATTTCAGCGATCCCTTATCCAAGTAGGGCTTTCCGAACGTTTTCTTCAAGACAACATGTTGGTTAGGTTCTCCATTGATATACATGCTTAATACATGACGTTGAAACAATTTACTGGCGGCGAATTGCCACCGGGTTGTTTCTGGCTTCAACTGAAATTGTGTGCGCTCAGACTTGGACAGACCATTAAGCTTTGAGAGTGTCCAATTCTTGCAAGGAATCCACAACCAAACCTCGACAGAGTTTGGCTGTGGTGGTGCCATATGGGGAGTGCTTGAACCCATGGCTATGCGGTTTTGGTTGTCTGAGTAAATCCACCATCTAAGACGATATTTTGACCATTACCCAACAACTGATATTTTGCAAGGCTCACTGCCAATTCAGCCACCTCATATGGTTGTGCAAACCGCTTTAGAGGAATGCGATCAAACGCGCCCGGTTGTTTGTACCAAGGTGCCTTTTTTATCATCTCAGTGGCGACTGGTCCAGGGGAGATAGCATAAGTGGTTAAGGCTTCGAGCTCGATGGGCGGAGCACTGGCAAGTTCCTTTGTCCATTCAATTAACATCGCCTTGGCAACAGCGTAAGCACCTTGCCCAGCCCTTGGCCGTACACCAGAGATACTTGCCATATTGATAACACAAGGCGCATCCGATTTTTTAAGTAATGGGATGCATCGCATAAACAAATCTTGAGCAGAATAGAAATTGGTTTTAAGTACCGATTGCCAGTCTTCTATGGATGTTTGTGGAATCAGGTTATCTCGAAGTATTCCAGCGTTATTCACCAGCACATCTAGTTTATCGATTGATTCCAGAGCCTTTAGTGTTTGTGCTTCGTTATTGATATCAAAAATAATTGGAAGAACGACAGCGCCACTGGCTTGCAGTGAAGCAATTTGCGATTCTATTTCTGGTGTCAGCGTTCTGACATTTAGGTATACCGCGTAATCACATTGAGAAAACTGCTGCGCGATGGCCATTCCGATTCCTTGCCCTGCGCCTGTAATTAATACCGCTTTCATTTTATGCCCTTAATCCTTCAATAAATGGTTACTTACAACAGATGTCTATTTACAACAGGTGCTTGCCTACGGTAGACAGTTACTTGCCATGCTCCATTGCACTGATTGCGCAGTGAGATACTCACAGCCTTTCAGCTCAAGTAGTTGAAAATAGGTGTTTCTGTCCATTGCTTTATTACTGCTGATGAAGTTGATTCGAGCTTTTTTCCCCGAGAGTTCCATCGCTGCAATTTGACAAAGCGTTTGAGCACCTTTCTGAATGACGGCGTTATCGCTCTGTTGCCAATGGACCCAAACTTGGCAACCACGCTTTCGCATTAAAGGTCGATAAAGCTGGTGGAAAATTTGGAATAACTCATCCAACGCACGCGCATCGCTTTTTCCTTGATGGCTCAACACAATCTGCTGTTTTGATTCCGCCAGTGTTTTACTGATTTCATCAGGCAAGTCTTGTTTGGTTGAGATAGAAAACCTCTGTAACTGCTGATCAGCATTGGTGACGTACAAATTAAATGGACTAATCATATTGGGACTCCAGAAACGTGCGAATGCTTTGATTCACGAGTGCGTGTGCTTCAATGTTGGCGGCATGTGTGTTTAGTGGTAGGCATGTCCACTCGAATGTAGTGTTCGAATCGATGAGCGCTTTTTGTAGCTTGGGGGGGCAAATAAAATCGCCTTCAGTACCAACCAACAATGCAGGTATTGTTAATGGCAGTGGTTCGACATTTTCGCGATCGCCGATAGCGTTTAAAAAAGAGATCACCGAATGCCTGTTGTGGTTATATTCGACATATCGCTGGACAACTAGCGTTTGAAAATCCTCTAATTGTTCCAAGTAATCGTCGCTAAAAAACCAAGAGTATGTCCCTTGGAATATGGTGGCGAGCGGCACATCGGTTTCTAGCATGTGCTTAACGTTCGCCATCATTTTTTTACCTTTCATCGATATATCGATTGCAGAGTTCACCATCACAAGCTGGCTAATAAGGTGCGGATATCTTTTCGCCAGTTCCAGTGACAATATTCCGCCAAATGAATATCCGACTAACGTAATATTAGGCAGTCGTAACTCTTCAAGTAAACCAGCAATAGCAACGCACAATTGATCGTATGAGAACTCCGAAAATACGCGTGAATCGCCGCATCCAGGGTAATCAATAAACACTTGCTTGTGCTCTTTCTTAAAGAAAGCAAAACGGCTTTGTTTGATCCAAGATGGTTCCCCATGAAAAATACCATTCAGGAAAACCAGTGTTCTCTCTGCATTCTGGTTGCCTTTGACTGCGTAACTAAGCTCAAATTCGGGGATGGTGTACTTCACAAGACTACCTCTTCATGTCGATATTGTTCGAAATCTTCAAGGAGGTCGCGAGCTTCAAAATGCTTATGAGGTGCGCGACGAAGTGTCACACTAGAGAGCCAAGCAACTTGTTCGCCATTTTCTTTTGTTACGCAAAAGCGCGATTGTTGGTCTTTGTCATCGACCTTATCAACAAAGCCGCGCATGGTGTATTCAGTGTCGGCAGAGAAAGAGGTTGGGAAATAAGCCCCTTCCATTTGAACAGGCAGTTTGGCGTGAAACTGAGGTTTGGTTGTGCTTTCAATTTGAATGCAATTAAGAACAGAAAGTTGCAAAACGGAATCGAAAGCCAAAGGCGATAACCAGAAACGCAGACCGGGCTGGATTGATTGCCAGTTTTCCAATTGCGCTAAATTGAACTTTCCGGCAATGCCTTCCAGTTCATTGTCCAGATAAATATCGCCTGTAATCGTTTGAAATAATGGTCCATGAGTTGGATGGAACGTTTGGTAGTAAAGCGATTGTGGTAATTTCAGTGGGTTTAGCGCTTTCGGCTTATTATCATGATTAGCATTCTCATGCCGGCTTTGAACGTCAATGATAGCGGTTGCGACGACACAGTCTTTACGAATCACTTTTCCGTTTTTGTTGGTTAAGTCCATCGTTAAACTGAGTTCGAATTTTCCTACATTATTTCTGAAGCAATCTACGGTGAGTGATTGAGTCTTGCCAAAAGGAATGGCGATACCGCGAAGTTGTTCAACCTTTTCGATATAGAGCGGAAAAGGGTTGTCTACACCGGCGCAATGCGCGGCTGTTTGTACCAGCAGCTCTGTTGTATACGCAAATGGAAATAGGCAAAGGCGATTAAACACATGGTGTTTTAAAGCCACCATTTTGTTGGGATCGATGGTGATGTTGAGTTGTACTCGATCTTCCGTCTTTTGGATGGAATCAGCCCAATGAATGAAAAAAGGCGTTGAAGTCGACATTAGTTGCGTTTCTCCTGCAATTGGTAGTTCTTGAATTCCACAATTAGGCTCATGTCTGAGCTATTCCAGACGGTAACGTTAACGTGACCGTCATCCTTTCCTCGGGAGACTTGTGTAATGAGGAGTGATTCTTTTACAGGACCATAAAATCTCATCGATTCAATACCAGCTGGCCAGGCAGGTCGATTGGTCAGGTAAGAATAAAAGACGAGGTACTGCACGCCGGAAATGGCACCATGAGCAGGCGTTGCAAAGGTGATATCGGCGCTGCTGCCAAGGTAGTAATGCAGGCTGTCTTTAAGGTCGGAGTAGCCGTCTAAGCAATATTCAGCTGGGGACCATTCGTAGCAAAAATTCGTTGTGGCAAACAGCGAACCCATAATGGCGGCGGACTTCTTACGGAAGTTATGTAATACCGATATCTCGATGGGCTCTACATCAGTCGGTTTATTGTGAGTAGGAACGTTATCTCGCTTGAATTCTAGTGTTGCAGTTAGGGCGAGTACGTTTGCTCGAATAACACTTCCGCCTTTAGAGAGTTTGTCGCACCCAATCGATAAATTGTAAACGTCTTCTTGCTTGCTCCATTCGATGTACAGTTTGTTATCGATGTTCTCTTGAACTTGGATAAAGCGCCTAGATTTGATGTTGCACAGTGAGAAGCTTTGAATGTCGAGTTTCCCGTTTTCAAATTCTTCAATAAACGGGCTTTGTTGTAACAGCGCAACGGCGTACTCCAGCAAGAAAACCGTTGGGATAACTACCTCACCGTTGATTTTATGTGAATACAAATAGCGATGTTCGGTTAAATTGATGTTCAGAATGCTGCGCAGTGTTTGATTCTCAAAATCTTGAGATTCAAGGTTATTTTGTATCAGGCTAGAGGTCACTATGATTCTCCAAACTTAGAAAATATGACCGTGGCATTTTGACCACCGAAGCCAAAGTTATTCGACATCGCGTGGCAAACTTCCAACTCTCTTTTGCCATCTGCGACATAATCCAGATCGAGTTCTGGATCGGGCGTTTGGTAGTTGCGTGTGCCATGTATCACACCATCGCGCATGGCGTTAATGCACGCAATGGCCTCTAATGCACCTGCTGCCATTATTCCGTGTCCAATCATAGATTTAGTTGAAGAGACAGGAACATTATAAGCGTGCTCACCAAACACCTTTTTAATCGCATTGGTTTCTGTTTTGTCGTTCATTTTGGTAGAAGTGCCGTGAGCGTTGATATAGTCAATTTGCTCAGGTTTTAGCCCAGCAGTATCCAATGCGCCTGCTAGAGTCCGGCACGCTGCTCTTCCTTCCGGGTCTGGATCCGTAGCTCGATATCCGTCTGTATAAGAACCATATCCCGTTACTTCCGCTAAAATGTTCGCGCCTCGTTTTTGTGCTGACTCTAGTTCTTCTAGGATGAGCACGCCACACCCACTTCCCATAACAAAACCGCTTCGCTCGGCATCGAAAGGTCGACATGCGGTATCCGTATTCGGATTGGTTGTGAGTGCGCCAATACGAGTAAACCCGATCATGGCATTTAGGTCGAAATCGTACGCTCCGCCAACAATGGCAGACGTCATTCGACCACGGCGAATTTTCTCAAAAGCTTCGCCAATCGCGTTGTTACCTGATGCGCAGGCTGTTCCTACACTCAAGCTTGGACCAGTAAGATCGTAATAGCGCGAGGTAAAGTGATTAATACTATCGGTATCATCGACTTGTGATCGAGCCGCAAGGGTAGGGCATCGTCTGAGCTCGTTAAGCCAAGCTTCAAGATCAACATCACCGCTAGTGATGGCTTTTGCAAAAGTAGGCAAATAGGCATCGACATCCATTGTCGGGCTGTAGGGACGGTCAGCAATCATGCATGCTGTGTCTTGATAGTTAGGATCCGAGAAATCAATCCCCGATTGCTCGACCGCTTCTTCAATGGCAAGGAAGAATTTTTTGATGGATGGATCTGCCGTGGATATTGATGCTAATTTTGTGTTAGCGAGAATGTGCTCTTCCATTGAGGGCATAGTGGCAGCAATAGAGACAATGTCACCGCTAACAGGCAGATGGTTGATAGGGCTGATACCATTCTCACCTGCCAATAATGATTGCCATAAAGTTTCCGACCCTGCACCAAAGGCGCTAACGGCTCCCATACCAGTTACGACCACGCGTTTCATGATTTTGACTCCTTGTTTATCAATAAGCTGACTTCATTGCCGAGATAGTCAATGTGGTGACAAATGACCTGCTTTAGTGATGCGTTCTTGTGTAAGTGTTTTACATAATTCAGGCTTTTGTTCAGTGGCTTGCGGTCGATGTTTAAAACGGGAGCAAGGTATTGGTGTTTTAACTGCAGACAAGCATAAAGTAGCGAGCACCCACCGGCTGCACCGTACGCAAATCCGGTGTAGTCATTTGAGCAAACAATTGGAATGTCGCCGCCAAAAACGTTGAATACGGCTTGTGCTTCACATTCGTCTAACTCAGGAATCCCAGAAAGAGTCAGTTGGATTGCATCGATCTTCGATGAATGGGTGTTAGCCTTGTGCAGCAGCTTTTTTAAGTGCGCTTCAATGGCAGAAATGGTGTTTTGTTTCGATTGTTTAAAAAGCTTGGGCAAGTAATTGTTTTGATAAGCGGCAATTTCACCATAATGATCGAGACCACGCCGAGTTGCTATCTCACTGCTTTCAATAACAAAGCTAACCCCTGCTTCAGCCGATACAATGCCTTCATCTTCTAACGTTTTAGCAACGGGATGTTTTTGTTCTAGCCGAAAGGCATGATCAACCGAAGCTTCTGATTCTGAAGCGCCAGCAAGAATACGACTGGCACGCTCATCTTGAATGGCTTCCATCGCTTCACCTACTGCCATAACGGCCCCAGCCGGACCATTCACGATGCTGTAACTCATTCCGCGCAGCCCATATTGAATAGACACTTGCCCGCCAGTCGTATTGGGCAAGCGGGGTAAAATCCACAGGGGTGGGAATTGCCGATAATGTTCTAAACCTAACGATTCATAGTTGATGGATAGATCATCGTTTAGGCAAGCAAGATAAGGGGATGTACTGTTTTGAAATCCTTGGCAGAAAAAGGAGCCGTAGATAACACCACTGGTTTCTTCGTATTGAGTAAGCTGGTTGGAATCCAATTGTGCATCGGTAAAAGCTAACGCTGCGCTTGATACACCAAGCTTAACTTGTGGAGTCATCATGCGAATGGATTTTTTATCTTTAATAAAATCACGAGGATTGAAATTGGGCACAGCACCAAGCGGATAGGGATAGTTGTCATTAAATCGAATCCCAGTTTCGGCTTGCTGATGGCCTGCTAAATGTTCTTCTAGGGTTATTCCGAGCGAAGTAAACCCGCCCAGTCCGGCAATAACCGCAACAGGTGTTGGCATGAGTATTTCCTTATTTTTAAGGCTAATATGTTCCGAGGTTAAATTTATCTGAGCCTAAGCAGCTTCGATGCTAAATTTGAAACGTATTAGCGTGTTCTGTATTTATCTCGGGTATCGAATTGCGTTCAAATATTAAAGTGGTGTTTGATCCCCCTATACCACTTGAATTGTTCATGCAGTAACGAAGACGATGAGACATAGGGGATTTCCCAACCAAATTGATATCGCACGACGGATCGAGATGATCGAGGTTTGGGTTGGCGTGCAGTGTTTGGGAGATTAGGCTTTGGACACACATGATGGACTCAATTGCGCCGCTCGCGGCTAATGTATGCCCTAACATTGCTTTACTGCTATTCACTAATGGGCAGTGGCCTTGAAAAACATCGTTAATCGCTTTCGATTCTTCTTTGTCGTTAGAAAGCGTTGAAGTGCCGTGCGCGTTGATGTAATCAATTTGATGTGGTTGTAGGTTTGCATCAGCAAGTGCACCGCGCATTGCTTTCGCTTTACCCTTTGGGCAGGGATCTGTCATTCTATAGGCGTCCATTGATGATGAAAAACCCGCGACGCTGGCCAGTATTTTCGCCCCTCTTTGAATTGCGTGCTCTCGCTTCTCAAGCACCAATGCTCCGGCACCTTCTCCAAGTACAAACCCACTTCGGAGTTTGTCGAATGGTCGCATGGCGCGAATCGCATCATCGCTTTTTGAGTGCATATTGAGCTGGCTAAATCCAGAGAGAAACGAAGGAGAAAGCCGGCTGTCGGCACCGCCTGCAACCATTACAGTCGCCTCGCCCGAGCGAATCATATTGTAAGCTTGCCCGATAGCGAGACTGGCACTAGTACATGCATTGACGATAGTGTTTCCATAGCCAGTGATCCCAGTCGCAACCGAAGATTGAGCAAGTACAATGTTTGGGTAGGTATCGAGAAACCATTTTGGATTTCGAGAAGCGGGAGGGGTAGGCTGATGCTCATCGCACAGTGACACTCCTGTTCCGACGATCATTCCTGATGAACGCCTAGGTAGTGATTGATGAGAATCGAAGCCCGCGTCTTCAAGTGCGCTCAATACAGAATGGCAGAACATCGAACTTATTCTGCCCATGTTTCTCAAGTTTTTTTTGTTGATATTCCAGCTTCTAAAGAAGTTAGAAAAATCAAACGAGTCTTTGCAAGAAGCCAACAGATGAACACCATGACCAGACAGCCAGTCTTGGTGGCTGATTAGTTTAATTCCAGATTGGTTATCTAAAACTCGATTCCATACGTCTGGAACTGTATATCCTAATGATGTATATAAACCCATTCCAGTAATGACGACATCTGAAGGTTTCATATTATGCTGCCTGCTTGTGAGAAACGAAATTGACTAAACTGTCAACTTTGAAAAATACATCTGCCGACTGGCTATCTATAAACTCATTAATAACAGAGTCGGAATAATGAGGATAGTCAGTTTTCAGCCTAGAAATTACTTCTTCAGAAACCTTTCCTTCTGAGTTTAAAAAACTCTCTTCTTGCAAAAATGCTGGGAATATATCTCCAGCCGATATTTTAAGTTGATACTTTTGTTCGATTGAATAAATGATATCGACAAAATCTATTGACTCTGCTGCGAGGTCATCAACCAGATTTGCCTGTTCTGTTACTTCTTCAGGTTCAACACCTAATACTTCCACAAGAATTTCACTTACTTCATTAAATAACATCTCATTTCCTTTTTACTGTGTGTCTGGATATCTTTTAAAACTCTAGCATGAATAAAAAAGCCTTGTAAAACAATAATTTAAAGTGGTTATTTTAAAGTGTGGGGAATCCTTCCTTTTATTAATGATAAAAAGAATTAGCACTGCGTCGCATTTTTATAATAAATTTAATTAATTTTTATATCATTAACATTATTT
>NZ_BFAQ01000065.1 GCF_002933855.1 Vibrio penaeicida | reverse complement strand
TAGGGTAGTTTGCAGAAACCGCATTTGTGCGTTTTTGGCTACTTAACTGGGCGTTAGCATTCAAGCGAACATTTTAATTTATTTGCATCTTGTCGCATATATTCGAAGTTAGACTTAAGGTAGATAAGAAAAGCAGTAAACTTGCTTCTTTTATAAGTTTGCGAGCCCAACTATGCTTGAATTTACATTTGAACTTAATGGGGAAGAGCTCTCCGAATTGAAATGCGGTGCTGCATCTTATCCTGCTTTTTCAGGGGAAGGTGCAAACAAAAACAATAAAACGGCACAATGTATAGCTGGTAGTGGACCAATACCCGTAGGGACGTACTATATTTTTGATCGTCAGTCTGGCGGTATGCTTGGTCCACTGCGCGACTACTTTTCTGGAAAAGACCAATGGTTTGCACTTTATGCTGCTGATAGCAAAATGGATGATGAAACAATTTGCTTAAATATAAAGCGCGGACAGTTTCGATTGCACCCTAAAGGCCCTCTAGGTGTAAGCAAGGGGTGTATCGTAGTTGAGCATCAAAGTGATTTCTCAACGATTAGGTCACGACTAAAAAATACTTCCACTTTCAAGATTCCAAGTGTTGGGTTAGAAACTTATGGAAGGGTGATAGTGAAATGAAGGCTATCTCTATTAGGTCATTTCTTGTAATAATATCTACCCTAATTATGTCATTCATATGGTTGAGGTATCCTCACTTTTTTCCTAGTTTATCTGAGGAGCAGGCTATTAGGCTTGTAAACCTATTTAACGCCAAGAATGGTGAAGAAATTGCTGATTTGGAGCTATATTTGGTAATGAGCTGCTCATTTTTAATCTCGTTATTACTGTTGCTAGTTGGCATTTTGGGGCGAAGAATGCTAACAAACGCTTCAAGCGGACTGCCAACGCGTGGCATTTTTGGTTTGCAGTAATAATTGTGTTTAAGGCGCAATGCGGTAGCCGTTGTATTGCGTTGGCAGCCGCTTAAGCGGGCGTTATAGCGCTTTGATAATTCAAGGGTTGTAAGGTTCTCGAAAGTTGCTGGCTTCAGTGTTTTTGAGTTCGATTCCTTAGCCTGAATCAAGGTGGTAAATCCTCGCAAGCCAAGTTGCTGTAAGTTTCCCCAAAATCTCTCAA
>NZ_BFAQ01000064.1 GCF_002933855.1 Vibrio penaeicida | reverse complement strand
GTATTGAATATCGCTTGATTACTTTTAATTAGTAGTGACCTTTAAAATGAAATATTAAAAAAGTTCAAATACTAAATTGAGCTTAATGTCTTGAAGTTGAAACTAAATCGATATTTCTAATGTAAGGTTAACAAAGAGATATACCTTAGAAATACAATAAAGTCTGATTGAATTTTGATCTGTTTTAAATGTGATAATAATGACGGAAAGAGTAATTTTAGAAACGGGAAGCCTAAGTGTATCGTTATATTAAAAGTCCAATATTGAAGTGCCCAAGCAAATTCACTCTTGGGTAAATACAATGTTATTCGCGACTGAGTAAGTTAGATAATTGCTGTAGCATCAATTGCTGCTCATGAGGTGTTCCCCCTTTTTCCCCCGATACTTTTGCGTAAGCGAAGGCTTTTTCCTTATCACCTGTCATTGCATGTAAGTGCGCCATGGTGGCGTCTAACATGTGTGTTTTGGATAGGAGGGGTGAACTCCCAAGTTTTGTCACTACTGCAATGGCTTGCTCAGAAAACCCCGCGTAGCCAAGGGCAACGGCTAAATTGAGCCTCGCCACATCGGAATCAGTTTGTTCGACTAAGGACTTGTAAAGACCAACAATATCCTTCCAGCACGTATCCTCGAAAGTCTGACTGGTGCAATGTTTCTCGGCTATGGCTGCTTCCAGAAAAAAGCGCCCCTCCAAAGAGGTTTGGGTTGCTTTTGCAATGGATAGCATTTTGCAGCCCGCATCTATGTACTTAGCGTTCCATAGTTGACGATTTTGTAGGTTGAGGGGAATCAACGCATTGTGCTCGTCTAACCGCGTATCTATCCGAGCAATGTGAAAGTGCATCAGCGCAAACAGTGAAAGGGTTTCTTTATTGGGAAGTGTGGGGTGTTCTATCACCAACTTCATCAGTGCGATAGCATCCTGACACAGTTCTTTGCGAATCGCTGACTTATGGTCGGAGCAATGGAAGCCTTCGTTAAACAACAAATAAAGAACGGTATGAACGCGTTCAATAACCCGTTGGTAGTCTTCTTCATTGGGCAGTTGATCCGGTAAGGCTTTTAGCTGCTGCTTAGTTCTGAGTAAGCGTTTCTTAACCGTTTCTTCAGGCAGCAACAAAGCGCTGGCAATAGAGCGGTTATTAAAACCACAGAGCGCTTTTAATATAAATGGAATTTGATTTTGTGGCTTAATGTCAGTAGTGCAGCAGAGAAAAATCATTCGCAGTTGTTCATCACGAATGTATGGCTCGTGAAATGACTCATCAACGGAATGGCTCATGGTCCACTCGCTTTCAAGTAAATCAGAAAGCTGTTCTGAAAGCTTAAGCTTATTCTTCTGAGATCGAATAACGTCTATTGCTCGATTCCGAGCGGTTTGAATGAGCCAGGCTTTCGGGTTGTCTGGCAACCCTTTTTCGCGCCATTTAAGAAGTGCCGTATTGAACGCTTCGTGCATCATATCTTCCGCAAGATCTATGTTGTGATTACCGAAGATGCGGATCAACGAAGCCAGTATCTTGGGCGATTCAGCGCGATAAAGCGTAGATAGGGTATTTTCAACATTCATTCTCTAGACTCAGGTAGAGCAGATAATTATTAGTCTAGTTTATCAGAGCCTTAGTGCCATGAATGAGACCGGTTCTACGCTGCTTTTGGTATTTTGGAAACACTGGCTTGTTGCTTTGTCCAGTAGATAAGCTCCATGCTTGCATCGTGATGTTCTACAAATACCGTGCAGTTCTCAATCCAATCGCCGTCGTTAATGTATGTCATGTCGCCTCGATAGGCGATTTCAGGGTAGTGGATATGGCCACATATTATGCCGTTGTACCCGTTTTTTTCTGCGAAGTTCAAACCCGCTTGCTGATAACGTGCAATGGCCTGGCTGGCTTTTGGTATCTTCTTTTTTATGTAATTGGAAAGCGAGAAATACTCCATGCCGCCCATGGTTCGAAATGTGTTGTACCAGCGATTGATAAACAGCAACAGATCATAAAGTGCATCGCCTAAAGTCACTTGCCATTTGCCAAGACACACCTCTGAATCAAATTGATCGCCATGACAAACCAAGTAACGCTTCCCAGTTAATGCCACGTATTCAGCGTAAGGCAGAATCTCGACACCTGCGAAAAACTGCTTTAAGTAACGCCTCATCGCCGCATCATGATTACCCGGAATGTAAATAACACGAGTCCCACTTTGTTGGAGCTTAATAATCCGGTGGATCACTTTATGATGGCTAGATGGCCAGAACATGCGTTTGCGAAGGGATTGAAGGTCGATGATGTCACCAACAAGATAGAGGGTATCAGCTTGGCAATTTCTCAGGAGGTCGAGGAGGTAATCCGCTTTGCAATCTTTAAACCCTAAATGAAGGTCCGAGATAAACATACTTCTTACATCGAGTTTTTGCTTCATATTAACCTGCTTGAAGTCATTACAACGTTCTACGTAATAACCTAGGGGGAGTAAATGACAGTCTAGTTAATGATTGATGATGCTTTGTTTAAATGTTGGCTAGTATCGAAAAAATGCAGTAAGTAGTAGGGCATGATTCGCTACTTACTGATAAAGGTACAGAGAGAGTAAATAGTTCAGTTGCTCGTTAATTTGGTTCTCTGGATACGCTTCATCCTCAATGTTCCAAGGTATGAATTTTCGATGTTTCGGTAACGCTTTGGTATTAACCAGCGCGCTGGGCGAAAGAGCGATCAGATACTCGTAGTCTAAGTGGTTACACTGCTCAAGTTTGCGGGTTTCTATTCGAGTGAGACTCTCCATATCTAATTTATTAAGAATGGCTTTGGTGGAATGTTTTGGTTCACAGCATAACGCCGCATGCACGTCAAAAAAGCTGCCCGCTTTTTCATGAAGGATAGAAGCCGCTAATCCAGACCAAGCGTTTTTACCGTCGCATAGAAATAGAATGCGAGGTTTACGCCCATTTTTGTTAACGACCGACGTCCCGTCTTTTTGTGGGTTCATAACATCAAGTTCTAACCGACGGCTTGGCCTTTCCATAGCAAATCTCCATCTTATTTCTCTAAGTCATTCCCTTTTTGAATCTCACAACCCTAGACGTAAAACATCGAGCTCCCTAAAAAATAATGACTAATTCTTGACCGACCATTCACTTCTTTTTTCTGTCAAATCTATTTAATTAAAGTGTCAATAAGTTGTCATATAGCAATCCTAACGTCTTAGGCATGACCGCGAATTTTGCAGCTGCACAGGAAGTAACGCAGGGCGGGATAAGTGGGTATACGTTAAATGTGCTCGTTAGAGCAAAACACTTTAAATCCAGATTTGGATCGCAATGTTTAAATCGACTTGGAGGTTGATTGTGAAATTGAAAGCTTTGATCGCGGCGAGCTGTGCCGCAGCAGCAGTATTTGGTGCAAGTCACGCAGCTGCAGCATCGCGCGACTACATCAGCATCGTTGGTTCGTCCACTGTATACCCGTTTGCAACGGTAGTTGCTGAACGTTTTGGACGCACCAGTAAATTCTCTGTGCCAAAAATTGAATCAACTGGTTCAGGTGGTGGTTTGAAGTTGTTTTGTGCTGGTGTGGGAGAGAATACGCCAGACATTACGAATGCTTCACGTAAGATCAAGAGCTCAGAAATCAAGCTATGTTCAAAAAATGGTGTGAGTGAGATTGTTGAGATCAAAATTGGCTACGATGGCATCGCATTTGCGAACTCGAAGAAATCTCAGCAATTGGATCTCACGCTAAAAGATATTTTCCTAGCGCTGGCGAAAGTTGTTCCAGATGGCAAAGGCAACTACATCGATAACCCTTATACAACGTGGAGCCAAGTTAACCCAGCGCTTCCGAATAAGAAAATTGAAGTGCTTGGTCCTCCGCCAACATCGGGTACGCGTGACGCTTTTGTTGAACTAGCAATGGAAGGTGGCTGTAAGAAATTTGCCGATATTAAAGCGCTTAAAAAATCAGACAAGAGCAAGTATAAAGCGATTTGTCACGGTATTCGTGAAGATGGTGTATTCATTGAAGCGGGTGAGAACGACAACTTGATCGTTCAAAAGCTGGAAGCAAATCCAGCAGCGTTTGGTATTTTCGGTTTCAGCTTTCTAGATCAAAACTCAGATAAGGTTCAAGGGTCGAAGATTGCTGGCGTATCGCCAACGTTTAACGCCATCGGTGACGGTTCTTACCCTGTGTCTCGCTCTCTTTTCTTCTACGTTAAGAAAGCACACCAGAATGTTATTCCTGGGCTAAAAGAATATGTTCGCGCGTTTACTTCAGAAGATGCCATTGGTGACGAAGGTTACCTAGCGGATCGTGGTTTGATTCCTTTGTCTGCAAGAGATTGGAAAGTGGTACGCAACGGAGCCATGGAATTGACTCCTAACTTGTAGTAACCCCATGCATGAGGAAGGAGCGATTCCTTCCTCCTTTTTCTGGGAGTCGTAGTATGGACACATCGACACTGGTTATTGTGCTACTCGCACTGACCGCAGTCGCGTTTTACTTAGCCAGACATCGTTCTTTGGCGGTAGCATCTCAATCTGGTGGGCTGAATAGCCTTCACTCAAGACCTGCTTATTATGGGTCCTACGCAGCAACTTTGGCTGCCGTACCTGCACTTATTCTTTTGGTTCTGTGGCAAACACTTGAACCGACGCTTATCTCCACCTTAGTTATGGCACAAGTTCCATCTGAATTGGTGGCCAAAATAGGTTCTGAGAACTTGGCATTTAGCCAAGTTGTGAATATCGCCATAGGAATAACATCCACTGAAGATAGTGTGTTACTGAGCGCTGCGGAACATTACCAACGGTTAAATTCAATAGGGAATACGTTGCGTGTTGTGGCGGTGTTATCGGTCACGTTATTGGGGCTGGCATATGGCTGGCGAGCTGTAAGACCAAAGCTTAAAGCCCGGAATCACGTAGAAAAAATATTGCAGATGTTTCTGCTGTTTTGCTCAACACTGGCAATTTTAACAACAGCAGGCATCGTTTTATCGGTTCTTTTTGAAGCCATTCGCTTTTTCCAAATTATTCCTGCAACCGATTTCCTGTTTGGTTTGGAGTGGTCACCACAAATAGCATTGCGTGAAGACCAACAAGGTGCGAGTGGGGCATTTGGGGCCATTCCACTATTTACAGGCACTCTAATGATATCGCTTATCGCGATGTGTATTGCTGCCCCGGTTGGATTAATGAGTGCGATATATCTAGCAGAATATGCCGATGCGCGCGTCCGAAACATTGTGAAGCCTGTATTAGAAATCTTGGCCGGTATTCCGACGGTTGTTTATGGCTTTTTTGCCGCGCTGACGGCTGCTCCTTTTATTCGCGATATAGCACAAGGTATTGGTATAGATAGTGCGTCTTCCGAAAGTGCACTGGCTGCTGGTGTTGTTATGGGCGTCATGATTATCCCATTTGTGTCTTCATTATCGGATGATGTCATTACTGCGGTTCCGCAATCCCTTCGTGATGGATCACTGGGTTTAGGTGCCACAAAATCTGAAACCATTAGGCATGTGGTCGTTCCGGCGGCTCTTCCAGGGGTTGTTGGTGGATTACTTTTGGCGGTATCTCGGGCGATAGGTGAAACCATGATTGTTGTGATGGCTGCTGGATTATCTGCAAATTTAACCGCGAACCCACTGGATTCTGTCACGACCGTTACGGTTCAAATTGTTACGTTATTGGTTGGCGATCAGGAATTCGACAGCCCGAAAACGTTGGCTGCATTTGCACTGGGTTTAACCTTATTTGTGGTCACACTGGCGCTGAACTTTGTGGCGTTGAGGATCGTTAAGAAGTATAGGGAACAATATGACTGATCAACTGCAACGACTCGCCAGCATAAAGAAAGAACGAATTAAGTCAGGGCTTGCTAGCCGAATGGGAAAAGAACGCCGTTTTAAAGCGTACGGCATTACATCCATTCTGTTAGCGTTCAGTTTTCTATTCGTGCTGATATTTTCCATTGTTGGCGAAGGGTATACCGCGTTTTATACCACAGAAATCAAATTGGAAGTGACATTGTCACATGAGAGGCTGCGTATTGAAGATGGTGACTTGTCTGAAGACGCGCTGTTCAACGCCAGTTATCGGAATGTTTTGCGAGATGCGATAAAAGTCGCACTGCCGGACGTTGAGTCGAGAAAAGAGAGAAGGCAGTTATACCGATTTCTTTCTAACGGCGCAGAATACGACTTGAGAGACAAAGTGTTGGCGGATTCTTCTTTAGTCGGTCAAACCATCACATATTATGCACTCGCTGGCGACAACGTTAACCAATTTAACAAGGGCAACATTGATGCAAGGTTGCCAGAAGACGAACGCCAATTTAAGAACAAAGACATTGAATGGTTTAGTGAGCTTAAAGGTCAAGGTCGCATCAACACGACGTTTAACACCAATTTTTTCACGAATGGCGATAGCCGCGATCCAGAACTGGCTGGGATATGGGGGGCGACAGTTGGCTCGTTCTTTACTCTACTTATTACGCTTTCGCTGAGTTTCCCTATAGGGATATCAGCGGCGATTTACTTAGAGGAGTTTGCTCCAAAAAATAGAATCACTGAACTGATTGAAGTCAACATCAATAACTTAGCGGCGGTGCCTTCGATTGTGTTTGGCTTACTAGGATTGGCTATCTTCCTCAATTTTGCAGATTTACCACGGTCTGCTCCTTTGGTAGGAGGGTTGGTTCTCACGCTGATGACATTACCCACGATTATTATCTCTAGCCGTGCCGCAATAAAAGCCGTGCCTCCTTCTATTCGCGACGCCGCGTTAGGTGTAGGAGCATCAAAAATGCAAATGGTATTGCACCACGTTTTGCCCTTAGCGATGCCAGGGATGTTAACAGGAACCATTATAGGCATGGCGCAAGCACTCGGCGAAACCGCGCCGTTGCTGATGATTGGTATGGTCGCGTTTATTGTGGATGTCCCATCAGGGCCGCTGGATGCGGCAACCGCTTTACCGGTACAAATATATTTATGGGCGGAAAACCCCGAAAAAGGATTTGTCGAAAACACCTCTGGCGCAATTATGGTGCTACTGGCGTTTCTGGCATTCATGAATGCATGCGCAGTTATCATGCGTAAACGCCTAGAGCGTCGTTGGTAGGAGAAAAGACGATGGTTTCAACAACACTAGATACAGCATCAGGCACGATGAATGGTTCGCAAATGGAAAAGGCGATGCCACCAGAACACGCCGCAGCGCCAGACAAAACAATAGGTATTCCACTGGTAGATAATCCAAGAATGGCAGCAAGAGATGTTCATGTAGATTATGAATTTGGTGCTAAGCCTGCGATCAGAGATGTGAATATTGATATTGCTGAACGTGAAGTATTGGCGATGATAGGACCATCAGGTTGCGGTAAGTCGACCTTTCTGCGTTGTTTGAACCGTATGAATGACACGGTTCCTGGTTGCATGGTAAAAGGGTCGATAACGCTTGATGGAAGCAACATTTACGACAAAAGTGTCGAAACGGTAGAGTTACGTTCTCAGGTTGGGATGGTGTTTCAGCGTCCTAACCCATTTCCTAAATCCATCTACGACAATGTTGCTTATGGGCTAAAAATTCACGGGTTAGTCGACGATAAAGACCAATTGAACGAATTGGTTCAGCAGTCGCTAGAACGCGCAGGGTTATGGACAGAAATTAAAGATCGTTTGGATCAGCCAGCCACTGGGCTCTCGGGAGGTCAGCAACAAAGGCTGTGTATTGCGAGAACTATTGCGATAGCGCCTGAAGTGATTTTAATGGATGAGCCATGTTCTGCACTCGATCCTATCGCGACAGGCATTATTGAAGAGCTTATCGAAGAGCTAAAAACCAACTTCAGTATTGTTATTGTGACTCACTCGATGCAACAAGCGTCGCGTGTGTCTGATAGAACGGCGTATTTCCATCTTGGAAACTTAGTAGAAGTGAACACAACAGCGCGTGTTTTTGAGCAGCCAGAGCATATTTTAACGCAAGATTACATTGGTGGTCGCTTCGGATAACAGTGTCGTTTTCTAGATACTGGGGATAATGGATATCAATAAAGCAATAAAGCAATAAAGCACAAAAGGAGCTCCGGCTCCTTTTCTCATTCCATTTATTTTAAGTTTTCTAGATTACGTATTTTACTCAGCTTATGCGCTCTACAAGCTTTCCCCCATATCCACCGAGTATTTCAGATCAATAACTTCATCAGTAATGGGTTCTCCATTAAGTCGTTTTAACAGTTCCGTTGCGGCGGTCACGCCAATTTCTTCACGAGGGGTAATAACAGTGGCTAACCTTGGGGTCATAACTTGGCTTATGTCGTGGCCATGAAAACCTGCAATGCCCATTTGTTCCGGTACTCGTATACCCAATCGAAGGCATTCATAAAATGCACCAATGGCTAAGTCATCGTTAGTACAAAAAATGCCATCAATATCTGGATTATCCGCAATGGCTTTTTGGAGCAATTCTGCACCTAACGTAAATGAAGAAGCACTTTCTGTTTGCAGTTCGAGAGGGGTAAGCCCTGCGTTGGTCATGGCTTCGCGATAGCCTGCCATTTTCAATCGAGTACGTAAATCCATGCGTGCAGCAAAGTAAGCGATGTTTTTTCTGCCAGATTGGATCATGGCTTCGGTCATAGATTTTGCAGCGGCGTGATTATCGAATCCAACGGCTTGGTGAAGTGGTTCAGATGTGCTGTCCATGATTTCGATGACAGGAATAGCAGCCACTTCAAGCATCTTTTTTGCCCTTGGAGTGTGTACACTTTCCGACAAAATCATAGCATCCACGTTGTACGACAGAAGGGACGCTATGTTTTTCTCTTCGATATCGGAACTGTAGCCGTAGTGAGCAATCATGGTTTGGTAGCCAGCGGGTGCAGTGACTTGTTCTATACCTCGAATAACTTCTGCAAAGACTTGGTTGGTTAATGAAGGTACGAGTACGCCAATGGCTTTACTCTTTGCGTTAGACAGAATGTCGGGAGCTCGGTTAGGAATGTACCCCAAATCTTCAACGGCTTTCTGAATTTTCACACTCAATTTTTCGGAGACCTGTGAAGGGTCACGAAGGCAACGGCTTACTGTCATCTTAGTCACGCCAACGAGGTCGGCAACATCTTGAAGTGTGGGGCGCTTTTTCTTCACTTTACGGCTTTCCATAGAATTGTTACTGGTAACATTCTATGGAAAGCTTCTTAAAAAAGCAGCGAAAAATCACAAATTATGTGAGAAATATCGGTGATAGAAAGAAATGTTTTAGGAGACTCGGACTTCTTCTTTAGAGTGACTGTGCCACGTGGTGTGATATTTTTTGTCCTCAACTTCATCGGTGCGTGAATAACCATGAGAGCCAAAGTAGTCACGCTGAGCTTGCAGCAAGTTTGCTGGTAATGAATCGCATCGAAGAGAATCGAAGTAGCTTAAACAAGAAGTGATCACTGGAGTAGGAACTCCGAGTGAAACAGCACTCACCACGGATTTACGCCAACCTTCTTGATTGTCTTGCAAAATCTTGTGTATTGAGCGATTTAAGAACAGGTGATCGAGTTTGGTCTGATCATGATTTCCCTTCGCAAACGCGGTAGCGATGGGGTTTAACAGATCCGCTCGAATAATACAGCCAGCACGCCAAATTTGAGCAATCTCGGTAAAATTGAGATCCCAGTTTTGCTCTAAAGCCGTCGTGCGCATCAAGTCAAACCCCTGTGCGTAGATACTGATTTTTGCGCAGTACATGGCGTCGTGTAGATTATTAATGAACGTTTCACTCTTTTCAGAACAGCTTTCACGAGCAAAAGGTTGACTAAGAACTATAGGGGTGGACTGGGTACAGATGGACTGACGAAGTGCTTTTTGGGCACTAAGTGTGCGAGCATAAACGGCTTCCGTCAAAGAAGGGGCGGGGCATCCAACTTGAAGGCTGTTTAACGCCGTCCACAATCCTGTTCCCTTTTGCTCCGCTTTGTCGAGAACGATATCAACAAACGGCTTGGCGCTTCTTGCATCTTGGTGTTGTAATACCTCTGCACTCACCCCCAAAAGGTAGCTGCCTAAAACACCTTGATTCCAACGCTTAAACACTTCCCCGATTTCGCTAGCGCTTAAATGTAAACCTTCACGCAGCAAATGGTACGCTTCGCAGATAAGCTGCATATCGGCGTATTCGATGCCGTTATGCACCATTTTAACGTAGTGCCCTGAGCCAGCGGGACCAATATATGCACAGCAAGGGGTAGACGTTGCATTACCTTCGGTTACGCTGTCACTATGTTTGGCGGAAATAGCTTCAAGTATTGGTTGTACCTGTTTCCAATCTGCAACATTACCGCTTGGCATTAATGAAGGACCAAATCGAGCACCCATTTCACCACCAGAGACAGCCGTTGTGAAAAATCGAACTCGCCCATTGTATTTGTCTTCTCGGCTAATTGAATCTGTCCACAAACTGTTTCCAGTATCGATAACTATGTCGTGTTCGGATAGCCCAGCCTCTAACAAATCTTCGATAACCTGATCAACCACTTCACCAGCAGGAACCGATAAGATAACGACTCTAGGGCTCTGTGAACCTGAAATGATCGCTGACATTGCCGGCGCTGGAATGAACGGCGCAGCGCTAGTTAGGTTCTCTGCTTCGGTATGAGCGTGCTGAACTAAACTGGAATTGAGGTCGAAACCAATGACCGAATAATCATTTTCTAACAGATTTAGCGCAAGGCTTTTTCCCATAACACCTAAACCGACAACGGATACCGTTTTAATTTCACCCATCACACTTAATTCTCCATGGCTCGTATACTGCGCAGAGCAGAGGCGAGTACGTCTTCAACGTCGGCAGAAACATCGACCGTAATGGCTTCTGGTGGCAAAGGTTCAACCAGTGTGTCGAACTGGCTTTCTAACATTTGCTTGCCATTAAAGTAGTGATTAGGGCGAGAACGGTGCCGCGACCAAATGGTGTTGAAATCACCTTTTAGGTAGACAATGGTGATGTCTTGAGCATTCTCTCGCAGAATGTCGCGATACTCTGGCTTGAGAGCAGAGCATGCAATCACTATGTGGTCGTTATCTATAAACAGCGAATTCAACCTATGCAACCAACCCAATCGGTCTTGATCAGACAGTGGAATACCTTGCTGCATTTTTTCGATATTTTTGGCGGAATGGTAATCGTCGCCATCGAAAAACGGGTACTTAAGCGCTAGGGCAAGCTTGCTCCCGATAAGGCTCTTACCGCAACCAGAAACACCCATTACCAAAATTTTCTTGTTATTCATGGAACACAATTTCCTTTGTGCTGACGGGTGTCGCCAGCACGTAAAGTCTTTATTCGGTCAGCCGACACGGCGACCTTCCCTAAACTAGATATATACCCAAGTATCTTGAGGTCACTTGGGTATATTACTGCCACCACAACGCCAATTGTGGAAATACTATCACTAGAATTAGCGCGAGTATTTGCAGCGCAATAAAGGGCAGTAGGGAGGTGAAAATTTCTCCCAAGCTAATATCTTTTGGAGCCACCGATTTAAGGTAAAACGCAGCAGGACCAAAGGGTGGAGACAGAAACGATACTTGCATATTCAGGCAGAAGACCACGCCAAACCAAATTGGATCGTAACCAAGGCTAATAATGATGGGAACAAATATTGGCATGGTAAGCAGCGCTACGCCAACCCAATCGAGAAACATGCCAAGAACCAACAAAATGACCATCATGATGATGAGTGTTGCCGTTGGGCTACCACCACTGAGGGATAAAATGGTTTCTTCAACGAAATCAATGCCACCCATCAAGTTATAAACACCCACTAGGGCAGATGCACCGATGCCGATCCACATGATCATGCCACAGGTTCGCATTGTTGCAATGGCACTTTCTTTCAGCATGGTAGCGTTCATTTCTTTACGAATAACGGCGCTCAGCATGATGCCTACTACACCAAGGGCAGAGGCTTCTGTAACCGAGGCTACGCCCGTATAAATACTGCCCAGTACAGTAGCAACAGATAACAATGGAAAGAACAGCGCTTTGAAATAGTTGGGTGCGTCGGCTTGATCTTGCGCGAGTTCTTCACTGCTCGGCAATGGTGCGAGATTTGGGTTAAGTTTGCACCTTATTAAAACATACAGAATGTAAAACGTTGCGAGCATAAATGCTGGTAAAAACGACGCTTTGAATAAGTCGCCAATTGATACGCTGGCGGTTAAACCGTAGATGATAAGTACGATACTCGGAGGCAGCATCGTGCCAAGTGCACCACCAGCACAGGTGGTACCGATTGCGAGTTTCCGATCGTAACCTAGGCGCAGCATTTGAGGTAGCGCGAGGATGCCAAGAAGGACAGTTTCACCGCCAATAACGCCCGACATAGATGCCAATAGTACGGCTACAAATAATGTTTGAACCGCAACACCACCGCGAACTCTGCGACCAACGGATTTCATGGCATCAAAGAGATCTCTAGCAATACCCGAGCGATCAAGTAATGCCGCCATTAACACAAACATCGGGACGGCAAGGAAGATGTAGCCGTCGACGAAGCCGTACATTCTGCTCGTAACTAAAGGCAGTGCATCTACCCCAAACCAACCAAGGGTGAAAAATAACGCAACAAAGCCGGTAACAAACGCAAGCTGCATACCAGTGAGCAGCAAGCCGATCATTAACGCAAGCATGAGTAGGCTGCCCCAGCCAATGCCTATTGAAGATAAATCAAACATCCGTTTTCTTCCTTAGGTTGCGAATTTCGGCAATCAAGTGAAGTAAAAATTGCAAAGTCAGTACGCTTAGCGCAACAAAAATTGTTCCTTTCAGCAAGGCAGGATAAGGGGGATTCAAAGACGAACCTGAAGTTTCCAAACGAAATTCACCCCATGGCGTAAACCAAGCTTCTGCTGCCATTATGTAGGCTGCGTAAGCCATCATCGAGGCAAACGTTAATCCAACAATATGGTGGACAAGGTTTAGATACTTTCGGGTTTTGGGCGAAACATGATCATAAATAAGAACAACCCGAACATGTTTATCCAGTGCGAACGCGTACAAACCACCTATCACAAATAGTGAACCACCAATAAAAGATGCCGTCTCGTGTACCCATGTTGTCGGGGCGTTAAATACATAACGCATCAACACTTCATAAAATGAAATAGCGACGGTAAAGATGAACAAAAGGCTAAGTAAATTACCGAGTTTCACAATAAAGCGATCAAGCGCATTTTTAGGGGCGTCGTCACTTTGAGTGTCGGTAGAAGAATGTTTCATACAACTATTTATCCTTTAGATTCTGGCAGCTGCGCTGGTAATAATGCAGTGCAACTACCAGAAATCGATGCCTTAAAGTAGGCCGTTGTTTTCTAAGAAGCTAGTAACAGAGTCATAGACTTTTTGAGCGTTAGGCGAGCGCTCGGCAAACACTTTCCATTGGCTTTTCGCAATTTCACGGAATTTCTTACGTTCATCAGCAGACCAGTCGTGAATTGTGATTTTAGGATTAGCGGATGCTTCTTTCAGTGCAGCTTGATCAGCAATTTTAAGCTGTGTTGTCATGTCATAAGAAAAATCACGAACGGATGTTTTCAAAATCGTTTGCAAGTCTTCTGGCATTTTCTTCCACACTTTCTGGCTTACGGAGATATCAATAAGAGGTAGAGAATGGAAGCCAGGTTGAACAGGGTGGGTAGCCACATCGTTCATGCCTGCTTTTTGGTTCGTTGAAAATACCGTGTAATCGGCAGCATCAATAACGCCTTTGCTCAAACCAGTAAATACTTCTGATCCAGGTAGGTTAACCGGTGTTGCACCCGCTGCAGCAAACACTTGTTGAACGAGCCCTTCAGGAGCGCGCAGCTTTAGCCCTTTCAAATCATCGACACCATCAAGCGGAATTTTAGATACAAACGCCTCAACGCCAGTCGTAGATGCACCAACAAACTGAACGCCATAAGGGGCATACAAGTCAGTCATCAATTCATTGCCGCCACCGTAGTTCATGTATTGGAGCAGTTGAGTGGTATCAGACCAAGCTCCAACCATATTGCCAATCAAACCAAACGCAGGATCTTTACCCGAGAAATACCCCGTCGCGGTGATATGCCCATCTAGGATGCCGATTTTGATCGCATTCAGGGTTTCGGTGTGTTTTACCACCGCGCCAACAGGCAGGAGATCAATGTCGATCCGCCCGTTAGACATTTTTTCGACACGTTCAACCCATTCTTGTTGAACCTGAAAGTTTTTGTCTCCAGAAGGATCGGAAGATTGTATTTTTAATTTGAAGTCTGCAGCAAATGCAGAAGACGACAATATGGCAACAATTAGCGAAGGTACAAGTGTTTTAGATACAGTTTTCATTAAGGTTATCCCTGTTAAGTTTCACATCAACTCCGGTTTATTGTTGTAATGTTACCGGTAACGTTGTGGTGTAAATGTTACCGGTAACTTAAAGTGATTGTCTTTGAAGTCGATCACATTGGTTAAAATTTAGCTCAAGCCTATTGTAGGGTCTGTTGATCTTTCGCGGTTAAATTTTGTTCGAGTTCTATGCCTTTTAATCGCGACGCAAGGTGTGATGCCTAGCATTCTAAGCAAATACCTTGCAACAAAGAGTAAAAGGCATGGGAACGGGGACGCCTAGTCGAACCCTTTGGGCAGTATTTGTGGCTGATTTCTACTGCGTTATCGCCCATTGATGTAGAGCGACTACACCGAATGAGCTCTGCCTTGTATAAATCCCCCACAAATTGCTGCAAAAATCATCTCGAAAGATCAACAGACCCTAGCCTATACTCAAATGAATGAATAGTGCTGAGCTGCTAAGAGAACATGCGTAAATTAAGAATGGGTCGTTACGTTAACGGGTTAAGAAATTGAGTTAACGAGTGGATTGAGACCAGGAATGAGTATGTTACGTAATCGTAAAGACAGAATGTTAGCGGTATCAATACTGGTGCTAGCAATGCTTGTCGGGCTTGTCATCTGGGCGGCGAGTTCACTTTTACAATTAAATAATAAAATAGAGCAAACTATCGACTTGTCCGAAAAGCGCTCCAACGCGATTCTCACAGCCACGTCGGCAGCGAATAAATTAGAAACTGAACTAGTGCGCTTAGTAATAGAAAATGATCCTAGTTTGATAGCCATCGGGGCGTCGTCTTCTATAGAAACTAATACACTTTTAGAAGCGTCGATTAACAACTTAAGAGACCAACTCCCGAACAATGATGATGTTAAGTGGTTAATCATCTTAGTAGAAGAAATGGTCCCTGAAAGAAAAGAAGTTATAGCGCTTGCGAAACGAAATTCAGATGCCATTGCTTTTGAACTCATTAATTACTTATCGCCAAAAATTAGCGAAGTAAGTGAAATACTTGCGATGCTTATTCAACAAGATCAGAAATACATCAACTCATTGCTGCGAGAATATCGGCACCGCGAATACACGACTTTAGTGATTACCGCATTGGTGATTATTGCCAGCATAACGATTCTTGTTTCACTCATTACTCGCTTACGAAAAGCGTCTAAGAAGTTAGATAGTCTGAATTTGAAACTGGAAGAGCAAGTCGATCAGCGAACCAAGCAATTGGAAGAGTCGTTTGACGATCTAACCGAAAATGTATTCGCGCTGGAACAAACGCAAGCAAAGCTGGTGGAATCAGAGAAAATGGCGTCGTTAGGCGTGCTCGTAAAAGGTGTTGCTCACGAATTAAATACACCGATTGGCATCGGTATTACCTCTGCATCCCATATGAAAGAGAAGGTAATGAGCTTTGAAATGTTACTTTCAAGTGGAAAATTGTCGAAGAAAAGCTGCGAACAATTTATTGCCGATTCCCAATCTTGTTTGGATATGGTGCAAGACAATCTAGAAAAATCGTCTGAGCTGATTCAGTGCTTTAAAAAAATTGCAATTGAGCATGAAAGCGTCCATGAAGATGCGGTTATGGTATCGGAGCTTATAGAAGATATTGTCACTAATCACGATCTCACGTCTGAAGATAACGTAGAAATTGAATTAGAAGGGCAAGCTGGCATATCGGCGTTTGTTTTTAAAGAAGCACTTCTTGATGTCATGAATAACCTAATCGAAAACGCGGTCTATCACTCTGATGAAACAACAAAACAAATCATTGAGATTGAAACTCAAGTCGTTGGTACCGATATATGTATTGTGATTAAGGATAAAGGAAAAGGAATTGATGAAGAAAACTTAACCAAAATTTTTGATCCTTTCTTTACTACTCAAAGAGGGCAAGGAAGAAATGGTTTAGGTCTTGCCGTCGTTTACAACCTTGTGACGCATCTACTCGACGGGAAGATAAACTGCAAAAGTCAGCTTGGAGAAGGCACAACTTTTGAGATCACCTTCCCGTACAAGCCTGCTATCTAGGATCAACAGACCCTAGCGAGAGAGCGCTTCTTTATTAACAAACAGTTTGTCGCCTAACTTAGTTTCTACCAGTACATAGCCTTTATTTGGGAAGTTTTTCACAACCTCTACTTTTCTTTTCCGCTCAAGAACACGACAACCATTAGGTAATTGCGCGTTCTTTTTCACTGCTTTTCTTTTCATGAATTTTTGTATCGATGCGTTCGTTTCGCACACGACTCTGTTTTTCTGAACCGTTACATCTGCATAGGCAGTAGCGGATAAAGTAAGTGAGATGAGCAGTACAGCGATATTTTTCATGACGTTACCTATCTAATAGAAATTGCATATATAGTATATCGTCCCATAAATATGTAAAGGTCGAATTTTACTTCGATTTTGAGAATGAGGAGAAAATGTTTCAATTTCGGGATTCCACCATGTCTAGCGCGGAAAAAAACACCAAATTGGTCCAGAATAAAACGGTAATAGTACGGTAACTGTTTGTTAATTAAGAAAACACAATAGAAAAATAGCTTCAAAAACTGATATTTTGAAGTGTAACAAAGTGTTATAATGTGTTTCTTAAAGTTTCAATTTGAACTTTGTTTTGACGTGGTAGAGAAAGCTCAAAGTTGGATCGCCGCGTATTTTATTAGATGTCGTTGCTATTCAGAAGGATTATATGGCTGGATTAAGTCTTTTAACGTTGTTGGATGATATTGCTACGGTTTTAGATGATGTCGCTGTGATGTCAAAAGTCGCTGCAAAGAAAACCGCTGGGGTATTAGGGGACGATCTCGCCCTGAATGCTCAGCAAGTATCGGGCGTTCGTGCCGACAGAGAAATCCCTGTGGTGTGGTCTGTTGCTAAAGGTTCGTTCAAAAATAAGCTCATTTTAGTACCATCAGCACTGCTGATCAGTTCCGTTGCTCCATGGCTAATTACCCCTCTTTTATTAATAGGTGGGCTTTTTCTGTGCTTTGAAGGAACAGAAAAGGTGTTAGAGAAAATGTTTCACGTACCAGAGGAAGAAGACGAACCCGCTTCAATCTCAGAGCACGTTGAAAACATAGAAGAGTACGAGAAAAAGAAAATTACAGGTGCGATTCGTACCGATTTTATTTTGTCCGCAGAAATCATCGTGATTGCGCTAGGAACCGTACAAAACCAAGTATTTACTACTCAGGTATTGGTCGTGAGTGTGATTGCCTTATTGATGACAATCGGCGTTTATGGTTTAGTCGCTGGTATTGTCAAACTTGACGATCTTGGCTTCTATCTGCAAGAAAAAGGGCAGGGTGATGGAGTTGTTACTGCCATTGGTGATGGCCTTGTCGCGTTTGCACCAAAACTCATGCATATGCTTACGATAGTTGGCACACTTGCGATGTTTTTGGTGGGCGGAGGCATTGTGGTTCATGGTGTTCCTGTAATTCATCACTTAATTGAAACCATCATTTCGTCTATCCCGTCTATCCCGTTTATAAACGGTTTTCTGCCAACCTTACTTAATGGCTTGGCTGGATTCATCGCTGGACTGATTGTGGTGTCTGTAATGGGAGCAGTAAGTTTCCTGAAATCGAGGTAACAGATTGCTTTTTGATGGGTGAGATCGCCTCACCTCACTTCTTATTCAAAGTACTCAAAGTATTCTAAAATTTCTCCAAACCTTTGCGCAGCTTAACTTGGCTGCGCTTCTTTTTTTCAATATTCCCTCGTTGTATCGCCTCCATAATGCGGATCTTGGCTACTCATCAAATCCCTTATTCTTTTTGCTTCAATATTGAGACTGATGTTTCAAGGTTAAGAAGTGAGCATTTCGTGTATAAAATTCACTCGATCAAAAAATAAACAAATGCATTAATAACATCAACGCAAACATCAGATGTTTAAGGTCATCATATGAATGAGCTTTCTTACTACAATTTAAAACAAATAGCGGGCTTAACCCCAAGTCTAGCCAGTCAAGTGGCGCGCGAGATAGGACGAAGAGTGGTTTCAGGGCTATATAAGCCAGGTGATCTATTAGAAGAAGAAGGCGCATTGGCTGAGAGGTATCAAGTTAGCCGTTCAAGTGTGCGGGACGCGATTAAGATTTTAGTCGGCAAAGGGCTATTAGAGGTAAGAAGAGGGATCGGGACAAAAGTACGATCAAGAAACGATTGGGGGCTGCTAGATGATGATGTACTGGCATGGTACCAAGCCACACCACCGACCGACGAATTTCTCGCACAGTTAATGGAAGTGCGAGTGATATTCGAACCTCAAGCCGCGTTTTGGGCAGCCCAACGCGCGACAGAAGAAGATTTGCAAAACATTAAACACGCCATAGAAGCGATGGAAAAAGAAACCAGCTCTACGGAAGATTTCGTTTTTGCTGACGCGCAATTTCATCGCTCAATATTAAGAGCCACACACAATGAGTTTTTAGGTGCCTTAGAGGGCATTATTTTTTCTGCACTCCTTAGCAGTATTCGAATGACCAATACCGACCCAAGAGAAAACGAATCATCCATTCCCTTTCACCGTGAAGTTTATGAACTGATTGCGAAAGGTGAAGGGGAAGAAGCGAAAAACCGAATGCTGAACTTGCTGGTGGATGCCAGTGACCGGCTTAAAGAAAGGTTAGATGGAAAATCTCAGTGAACGACTAGGAAATAGAAACTAGCAAAGAGAAAAGGTTCGCTCTTCGAATATAGAGCGATTGGGCTGTAACAAAGGGAAATGAACAGCAGGAGTAAAACATGATTAGGAACGTGAAAACAAAAGCGATGCTAACAATGGCGACCTTCGCGTCTGCCATAGCGATGACCAGCACACCCGTACTGGCAGAAGATTTTGTCGCAATGCTACTACCAGAAAACGTAAACCCACGCTGGGAAAGCCAAGATGCACACTTTTTTGTAGAAGCGATGAAAAACATATCGCCAGAGACAAAAGTAGAAGTGTTTAACGCCAACAACGATACAGCCACCCAGCAGCGTCAAGCAGAGCAAGCGTTAACGCGTGGCGCGAAAGTGTTGGTTGTTATCCCAATTGACGGAGAATCAGCGGCGATCATTGCCGACTCTGCAGCGGAATCATCCGTACCTACTATCGCGTACGACCGAATGATTCATTCAGAAAACACCAGCTTTTGGATTCAAGCATCTATGGAAAAAACAGGTGAATCGCAAGCTCAACATATTGTAGATAACACCAATAAAGGTGACACCTTAGTGATGCTGAAAGGTTCACCGACTGATCCGAATGCGGCGGTGATCTTTAAAGGGCAAATGAATGTGCTTCAACCTTTGTTCGATTCTGGTGAAAGAAAGCTGGGGTATGAAAACTGGACGCAAGGTTGGGACCCAGCGATTGCACGTCGTTCAATGGACCAAGCGCTGACTAAGTTGGACAACAACGTTCAGGGTGTTGTGTCTTCGAATGATGGCAATGCGGCGGCGGCCATCGCTTCATTGGAAGAGCAAGGCATGTCTGGGAATGTTCCTGTTAGTGGGTTAGACGCAACAGTGCAAGCGCTCCAGTTGATTTTGCTTGAGCAACAAACACAATCAGTATGGCGACCTTTCGACAAAATGGCGGGTGTGACGGCACAAGTTGTCGACAAGCTTCTCAATGGTCAAAGTGTGGAGTCTCTGACATCAGGAACCGTAAAAAATGGCGTAAACGCGGACGTATCTTTCGTTCCTGTCGAGCACTATTCCGTAGTGGGTGAAAACGGCGTGGCATACGTTATCGACAATGACCCTTCGATTGAAAAATCGGATGTGTGTCAGGGTGAAGCCGCTAAAACACGTTTCTGTAAATAGAGCTATCTCTGCAATTAAACCTTTTTCTAATAAAGGTCTATGACATGTAGATAGATTTACAACGTGTAAATACTGTGCCGACGTTATCTTGCTGTCGGCACAGCGAATGAAAAACATGGACGAAGAAAGGCGAGGAGTGCCAATGGAACAAGACTCAGTTGTCCCTCATTTGAAAGTTTCCGGAATTTGGAAATCATTTGGTAGTGTGGAAGCACTTAAAGATGTGCATTTTGAAGTTCAGCGAGGGGAAGTCATGGCACTGGTTGGCGACAACGGTGCGGGTAAATCGACATTAATGAAAACCCTTGCTGGTGCTTATATTGCCGACCACGGCGAGTTCTTTGTCGATGGCAAAAATGTCACTGTCGATTCGCCTCAAAGTGCAAATAAACTCGGGATTCAGATTGTCTATCAAGATTTGGCTTTGTGCGAAAATTTAGATGTGGCCGCAAACTTGTCACTCGGTAGCGAACCCGTTATCGATAGCGGTTGGTTAAATTGGCTACCAAGAGCGTTAAAACCATTGGATCACCTCCAAATGGAGAAAAAAGCGCTTAAAGCGGTAGGTCAGCTTCAAGTGAAAACACTAAAATCCGTTCGGGCTAAAGTGGAAGTATTGTCTGGCGGGCAAAGACAGGCCATCGCAATTGCACGTGCAGTCGGCGCGGATTCGAGTGTGGTGCTATTGGATGAACCCACTGCCGCATTAGGCGTCGCCCAAACTCGACAAGTGCTCGATGTAGTGAAAAGACTGCGTGAAACCAATCATGCTGTTGTGTACATCTCACATAACTTGTCCGACATTTTTGAAGTGTGCGATCGAATCACGGTCATGCGCCACGGAGAGAATATTGGCGTCTACAACACTCATGAAACCAATCCTGACGAAATCGTTGTCGCGATGACTCGCGGTCATGAAGAGGAGGTGAAGCATGTCGGCTAAATCTTCTCAAAGTATGAACTTATTTAATAAACTCAGAAGCTCCAAATTTGGCAATTTTGTGCCCGTATTATTTGCCTTATTCGCCATTTGGACGTATTTCGGCATCACGGAGCCGGCTTTCTTAAGTGCTCGAAACTTTTATTTTCTCTTCATGCAAAGTTCCGTTGTAGGCATTTTGGCGGTGGGTATCACGATACTTTTGCTATTGGGTGATATTGATTTATCGGTTGCAGCTACCGCCGGTGTTTGCGCCGCCATTCTAGCGGTATTGACAACCAATTTGGGTATACCTGCACCGCTGGCATGCTTGGCAGCTATTGGAGCGGGTGTTGTCTTAAGTATGTTTCAAGGCAGCTTGGTCGCCTATATTGGAATCCCTTCCTTTGTGGTAACACTGGCCGGTTTACTAGGCTTTCAGGGCTTGATGCTTAAAATTTTGGGCATTCATGGGGCAATAAACGTACGCGACCCATTTATCCGCGGTATTACCACAACAAGCCTTCCAGATTGGCTTGGGTGGGCGATTGTTGCATCAGGCATTCTCCTAATTATCTTGTTCGCCACTCGTGAATATCGGCAGCGAGAGAAAATGGGATTGGAGCAAGATGCTGTCTCGGGTATCGCCGGAAAAATCCTATTTTTTGCGGTACTAGCTGGAGCTGCGGTTATGACGCTCAATAGCTACAAAGGTGTCCCGTTGGTGGTGCTCATCTTATTTGGAATCAGCTTACTATTCGCGTGGATCACAACATCCACCCCATTTGGTCGAGCATTGTTTGCGGTTGGTGGTAATCCGGAATCGGCAAGACGAGTCGGCATATCGCTAAACCAAATCAAAATCGCCGCATTTGCCATTACGGGTTTAATGGCGGCACTGGCTGGAATTGTCGGTGCTTCTCGCTATGCGTCTGTGTCGTTTAATGCCTTCGCAGGTGGTCCACTTTTGTTGGATGCAATAGGCGCAGCTGTTATTGGTGGTACTTCGCTTTTCGGTGGTCGAGGCAGTGTGTGGAATGCCATTTTAGGTGCGCTTGTGATTGGGTCTTTAGGGAATGGACTCGACCTCTCAGGTGCCAGCGCAGCGGATAAGTTGATGTTCTCCGGCGCAATCCTATTAATTGCTGTCTCGATTGATGCTCTTTCAAGGAAGACAGGAAAAACCTAATTCTCTCATTCGTTTATAGGTCTTAAGACGTGTTTGCTCTCTTAAAGATCTCAACTGTTCATAAGGAATAATGACGATGAAAACGTACTCATTAAAATCCATCAATAAGCCTGTTTCGGCTATTGGGCTAGGGACAATGATTTTCCACCCTGATTCGAAGGATCGCGATTTCAGTTTGTTGGATGCATTTGTTGAAAATGGCGGTACATACGTGGATACCGCGGAAGTATACGGCGCAGTCGAAGAACACGGTTATTCAGAAATGGTGATTGGAGATTGGTTAGAAGCCAACCCAGATAAGCGTGAAAAGATTGTGCTCGCGACCAAGGGTTTGATAACTGGCTACTGTGCACCTCTTCATCCGGGAGGGGCAAAAGTGAACCCAGAATCGGTTCACCGTGCCATTGATGGATCTCTAGCAAGGTTAAAAACCGATTATCTCGATATTTGGATGTTCCATCGTGATGACCTTACTCAACCCGTTGGACCGCTTGTGGATGCACTTGACGCGGAAGTAAAAAAAGGACGTATCCGTGCTTATGGCGCATCGAATTGGAGTACAGAACGGATCCAAGAAGCCATTGATTATGCACGGGCCAATGGCAAAGCAGAAATGATGAGTTCAAGCCCTCATTTCTCCCTAGCGAAAGCCAACGAGCCATTTTGGCCAGATACGGTTGTGACTTCAGAAAGCGACAAACAGTGGTTTACTCGACATGACTTCCCACTCGTTGCTTGGTCTGCATTGGGGAGAGGGTTCTTTGCTAAAGGCGACGTTAACGATACCAGTGATGAAGATTTGGTGCGTGTTTTCTATTCCGATGCCAATTTCGAAAGGAAAAAACGCGCGACAGAGCTTGCTTCAATTAAAGATCTCAACATGTTTGAAATGGCATTGGCCTATGTGCTCAATCAACCGTTTCCTGTGATTGCACTTAATGGTGCAGAAACGCCCGAACAAGTAAAAACCTCTTTGCACGCCGCGTCTCTTACACTGTCTCAGGCTGAAGTTGACTGGCTAGATTTGTCTTCAGACACCAAACCGTTTTAGGAGAAAAGCATGAACACTTTACCTATGTACATTGGTGGCGATCTGGTCACAACCGAATCCGTTTACGACGTGGTAAACCCAGCGACTCTAGAAGTGACGGGCTCGATAGCAAAGGCTAATGCATCCGATGCGAATCACGCTCTTGAAGCAGCGGAAAAAGCTTTTGCTACATGGTCGACCACCCCCATTTCAGAGCGTGTTCATTGGATGAACAAATTGCGAGATGCGGTGATTGAAAATGAAACGGCACTTCGAGAAGCCATTCAATTAGAAATGGGGAAAAACTGGGCAGGGACGCAAGAGGATTTTGAATCTTTGGTAAACAGCCTCGCGTTCTATGCAGAAGAAATATCAAGATTTCGTCCCGATTCTCTTCTCGATAAAGAGGGAACACATAGCCACGAATTGGTCCATGAACCTGTTGGTGTTGTAGCGGCGTTTCTCGCATGGAACTTCCCGCTACTGAATCTTGCGTTCAAGATTGGTCCGGCTATGGCGTCAGGTTGCCCTATTGTTATCAAGCCTTCGTTAAAGTCACCCATGTCTGCGTATTTAGTTGGAAAGCTGTGCCACGATATTGGTCTTCCTGCTGGAGTAGTAAACGTTGTGTGTGGCGATGACGCAGAAGTAGGTGATGCGCTTTCAGCTTCAACCATTCCGTCCATGCTAACGCTGATAGGCTCGATAGCAACGGGTCGACACATTATGAAAACGGGTTCTACCTCTATTAAGCGGTATTCAATGGAATTAGGAGGGAATGCGCCTGTGCTGGTGTTTGCCGATTCCGACTTGGATCTCGCTGCCGATATTGTGTGTGCGGTCAAGTTTGGTAATTGCGGGCAAATCTGCGTTACTCCAAACCGTGTATTTGTTCAAAAAAGTGTCGCGAGTGAATTTGCATCTAAAGTCGTCGAAAGAGCGAAGGCGGTTAAGGTCGGTTACGGGCTTCAAAGTGACAATGAAATGGGACCGCTTATAGATGCGCAAGCTCTAAAAAGGGTGGATGAGCTGGTGCAAGATGCCGTCATTAAGGGCGCGGCTTTGTTGTATGGCGGAAATAAGCCGGATTCGATAAACACGGGTCACTTCTACATGCCAACCGTGTTAACCAATTTGAATAGTGAGATGCGAATGTACCAAGAAGAAATTTTTGGCCCCGTTGTCTCAATCTATGAGTTTGAAAATGAAGCGGAAGTACTGGATCATGCTAATGACACAGATGCAGGGCTCACCGCTTATGTGTTTACGCAAGATCAAGCGAAAGCCCAGCGTTGTGCAACGCAGCTTAGATTTGGCGAAATCCAAATCAATGGCGTGAAATATGGTATCGACTTGCCCCATGGAGGGATCAAGCAGTCGGGTATCGGATGCGATTGCTCGCACTTAGCTCTGCACGACTATTTAGCAGTGAAAAGAATTACGCGAGCACTGGATTAAGGACAGATCGGAATGAAAACGCACACAGCCAGTGTTATAGCGATGGATTGGGGTTCAACCATGCTGCGAGCTTACCTGCTAAGTGATAAGGGCGACCTTATGGCAGAGAAAAGCTTTCCATGGGGGGTACTTCAGCTACCTGAAAGTGGCGGGAAAACACTCACCTACGAGCAAGTGTTTTATGCCGCAGTCGACGACTGGTTGATGGCTTTTCCTGCCTTACATGTCTATCTGACAGGTATGGTAACCAGCAAAATAGGTTGGGTAGAAGTACCGTATGTTGAAGCGCCTTGTGCCATTGAAGACCTGCACGCCGGAGGTCATTCGCTCCTCACCAAAGATTGCCAATTGGTGAATTTGATTCCTGGTGTGAGTTATCAAGGACGTCAAATTGACTTAATGCGGGGGGAAGAAACGCAGTTACTGCCTTTCCTGAATAGTTGGGAACGAACTTACGATGGATGGATCGTTCTCCCCGGCACACATTGCAAGTGGGTGTTGATTCAAAACCTTCAGATTGCAGAATTTCAAACCTACATGACGGGAGAGTTGTACTCGCTCCTAAGAAAGCACTCGATACTTGCCGCTGGATACAGTGAAGAGAAACAATCGCTCGACATCGACTCGTTTTTAAAAGGTGTGAATGCAAGTTTGAATGCCGCAGGGATCATGTCCGAGCTGTTTTCATGCCGAAGTGCCGTTTTATTCGGAGAAGTCGAAAGTGCCCACCGGTTCTCCTATCTCTCTGGTTTGTTGATAGGTGCGGAAATCAAGGAAGCGAAAACGGCATTGGGCGGTTTGCCTGCTGAAATTTCTTTGATAGGTGATGAGCACTTGTGCGACCTATACCGAATGGCGCTGCGGTTTTTCAAATCGGAAATGAACATCAAGCAATACAGCAACACGGCTGCACAAGGGATTTGGGAGATGCATTCATGGATTCAGAGCAACAAGCAACAGAGCTAAATCGGTACCTAAGTCAATGCGGCTTGGTGGCGATTTTAAGAGGCATCACCCCAACCGATGTTTTGCAATACGCAAAAACATTAGTTGATGAAGGCATCTCCATAATCGAAGTGCCTCTAAATTCACCAGACGCGATTAAAAGCATTTCGATGTTGGTGAGCGATTTAGGAAACGAATGCCTTATTGGCGCGGGTACGGTGTTAACCACAACCGATATTGACGAAGTGGAGAGTGTAGGGGGCAGATTGATCGTAATGCCGCACATGGACACCGAGCTCATTGAGTACGCTGCGAATAAAAACCTTGTGGTGATTCCCGGAGTCGCGACGCCAAGTGAAGCCTTCGGTGCACTCAAGGTTGGTGCTACTGCGCTCAAATTGTTTCCCGCTGAACAAGTTTTAGCGACAGGTTTAAAGGCGTGGAAAGCCATATTACCAAAGCATGTAAATGTGTTACCAGTCGGTGGAATTACCCCTTCAAACATGTCGGAATATCGACAATCTGGTGCGAGTGGCTTTGGGTTAGGCAGTGCTCTTTATCGAGCAGGTATACCGCATAGTGAATTTGCAAAGAACGCAAAAGAATTTGTCGCCGAGTGGCATCGCTTGGTTCGGACGACTGATCTATCGAGATGATGTTTGTCGCAATTTGAGTCAGTACAACAAGGAAGTAAAGAGGTCACCATGAAAATAACAAAGGTGAAGAGTTATGTACTGCAATATGACCTAGAAGAAGAGTTGGGTTATTCGCAGCAATACTACGCCAAAAGAACGGCTCATATTATCGAGATCACAACGGATAACGGGTTAGTGGGCTACGGCGAAGCGTTTGGTGGCGGTGGAGTGGCGCTAGCGAATCAAACCATTGTGGAACAAGTGATTGCGCCATTAATAATAGGGATGAACCCATTAGACAACGAAGTGATTTGGCATAAAGTGTACAACTTGCTACGCGACCATGGGCAAAAAGGCATGCCTTTGCAGTCTCTTTCGGGTGTAGATATCGCACTTTGGGACATTAAAGGTAAATTCTATGAGCAGCCGCTGTATCAATTACTCGGTGGTGCATTTCGAGATGAAATTCCGGTTTACGGCTACGGTATGATGTTGCAACGTGTACCGGACTTAAAAGAAAGGTTCGAGAAAGAAAGCGCAAATATCGCTTCGATGGGCTTTAAAGCCATGAAGATGAAAATCGGCATGGGCGTGGCAAAAGATGTTGAATTAGTTGAAGCGGTGAGAAGTTCCGTCGGGAAGGACATCGAAATCATGGTGGATGCCAACCACGCCTATACCACACGTGAAGCATTGCCTTTAGGGCGAGAGCTAGAGAGGCTAGGTGTGAGTTGGTTTGAAGAACCCGTCGCGCCAGAGGACAAACAAGGCTATCGGGACTTATGTACCCATTTGGACATGTGTATTGCTGGCGGTGAAGCGGAGTTTTCGAGGTGGGGATTCCGTGATTTGATTGAGCACAAATGCGTGGATTTGTTGCAACCTGAAACCTGTGCGCTCGGCGGTATAACGGAGTACCAAAAAGTCTTATCCATGGCTCATAGCCATTTTGTTCCAGTTGTTAACCATGTTTGGGGCTCCGCCATTGCTGTAGCCACCAATATTCACCTTCTTGCTTCCATGCCCGATTTACCCGGTGGTGCACACCCCGTTCAACCGATGTTGGAATACGACACAACCCCAAACCGATTCAGAGAAGACCTGCTTGTTCATTCGCTAGATGTGCTGTCTCAGGTTAAAAATAAAGACGGCATGATCGGTTTGCCCAAGGGGCATGGCTTGTGTATCGAGCCTGATATGTCGTTCATACAGCAATATTTGATTAGTTAACGACAAAAACATTGAAACATCGACTCGATTAGAATGATAATGGTTATCAATAAGGTTTAGTTTAATCGAGTCGATCATGAAAGAGTCTACCTTTTTATATCAAACGTTCTATCAAGCTGAAGATCGCTTTCTGTTTCATACCGAAGAAAACGGGTTTGAGCACGAAGTGGTTTTTAGCTACATCCAAGCTACCCTTAATTTGGCTTCTTGGTATGGAAAGGGGACAGACTTTGCTAATCCACTATTGGAAGAACTGTTTCTTCGCAGAGTGTATTACAACCTTCTAGAAACCATCAATGACGCCACCAATTGTCGGACATTACGGCAAATCTGTTTAGATCAAATTCACGGTCCTCTTATTGCGCTAAAACGGCATTACTGCCATTCATCAGCGGGCTACGAGCGTTTTCTTTCGCTACAAAAAGACCTGCAAAACATCCAATACACTACCGATCTATAAAGGAAATAGAATGACCACTTACCGTATCGAAAAAGACAGCATGGGCGAAGTGCAAGTGCCAGAAGCAGCATTGTATCAAGCACAAACTCAACGCGCGGTAGACAACTTTCCAATTAGTGGCATCACCATGCCAGCCAAATTCATTCAGGCTTTAGCGTTTGTGAAACAAGCTGCGGCAAAAAGTAATGCCGAGCTTAACCTGCTAGAGCAAGACGTAGCCGACGCGATTTCATCCGCTTGTCAGGAAATCATTGATGGTCAGCACTTGGAACAGTTTCCTGTAGACGTGTTCCAAACGGGTTCTGGCACCAGTTCAAACATGAATGCCAACGAGGTGATCTCGACGCTGGCTTCTCAAAAAGTAGGCAAAGACGTAAACCCAAATGATCACGTGAACATGGGGCAAAGCAGCAACGACGTTATTCCTACCGCTATTGCTGTTAGCGCTGCGCTAGCCGCAGAAAAGCAACTTCTACCCGCGCTTAAGTATTTGAGCGATAAAACGGAAGAGAAAGCCGTCGCCGTTGAACATGTCGTTAAAACGGGTCGTACTCACCTAATGGATGCAATGCCAGTGACTTTGTCGCAAGAACTGCGTGGTTGGAAATTCCAAATTGATTCAGCACAGCGTGGCATTGAAGAAACATTACCTCGCGTTAAAGCATTAGCTCAGGGTGGGACAGCAGTTGGTACTGGCATCAATGCGGTTCCAGAATTTGCTGGTTTGTTTGCAAAGAATATTTCGGCAGCAACAGGCGTAGAGTTCGTTTCGAGTGAAAACTTCTTCTACAACATGTCTAGCCAAGATGCGATTGTCGGATTGTCTGGCCAGCTAAAAACAGGCGCTGTTGCCATCATGAAAATTGCGAACGATCTTCGTTGGATGAACTCTGGCCCATTAGCTGGCCTGGGGGAAATCGAACTGCAAGCGCTTCAGCCTGGCTCTTCCATCATGCCGGGTAAAGTGAACCCAGTTATTCCTGAGGCAGCCGCAATGGTAGCAGCACAAGTGATTGGTAACGATGCAACCATCACTGTGGGTGGCCAGTCTGGTAACTTCCAATTGAACGTTATGTTGCCTGTTATCGCGTTGAATATTATCCAAAGTATCGAGCTATTGGCGAATGCATCTACTCAATTAGCGGATAAAGCAATCTCGACCTTCAATGTACGTGAAGATAACTTGCAAGTGGCGCTCGCTAAGAACCCGATTCTAGTAACAGCGCTAAACCCAGTTATCGGTTACTTGAAAGCTGCAGAAGTCGCTAAGAAAGCCTACAAAGAGCAACGCGCTATTATCGACGTGGCGGAAGAAGAAACGGATCTAACACGTGAAGAACTTCAAAAGCTGCTCGACCCAGCGAAGTTAACGAAAGGTGGTATTGCACAGTAATTGTGTAAGATATTGGCAAAAAATGGACGCTGAGGCGTCCATTTTTTTATGCGAAAGATTAATGGTGTAGGCATCGACGAAGATTATTTCGTTTATATGTTATCTAAACGTAAATTTCTTAAGAAAAAATAGTCCGTTAAAAAGTCACATTTCCCGACGAATCCAGATTATTACCGTAAATAAATAGGGTGATGACATATTCTGGATGCATATCACGTTAATTTGCAATAACTCAAAATTTTAAAATATTATAA
>NZ_BFAQ01000063.1 GCF_002933855.1 Vibrio penaeicida | reverse complement strand
GGAGACCATATATGTGAGCGGCGCTTGGCTATACTTGAGCGAAGCGAAACTGCCAAGCGTTGCGAATCACTCTTAAATGCTTTGTTAGCTGTGATCTTCGATTAGCAGGAAATGTTCCACTACGTGCTTATCTATCTTTATTGCCAACTGGCGCAAAAACCTATTAGCTTGATTTGCTCTATTAAAATCTAGTTGTGTAACAACACCATGAGCAACATCATTTCTAAGCTCACGCAAATCCGAAAAGGTCTCAATTTCTTCTTCCGTTAAACTGACGCCAAAGCACCACTGAGCTACATGTGGAATTTGAGATGCTTTTAACTTCCGGTAATTATTACCTAATTCCATGATTCCGAATGTTGCAAACAACTCTGATGGGAAACGAAAGTCAGTATGCTCTAGCTGCTTAATGTGCTTGGAATATTTAAGTTTCTCAGTTTTCTTTTTGTACTCTCTGAGCTTGTTCGCTGATTTCCTAACATCTTGATCCTTAGCATATTCCATGTGCTGACTTTGTTTTTCTAATGAAATATTCACAAAGTTATCTTGCTCCCCATGAAAATCTAAGACTTCTTTAATAAGAGATTTGAAGTATGCTTCAAAATAGCTAAATGTATTTATAAATAACAATTTACCTAGGTTTTTTCGGTAGTCCGGGATGTAAGCTTTTAGTTGTTCAAAGTTTGGCTCACCTTTTTGAAAGTGATCAGCATCAGGCAGTTTTTTAGCCGCACCATTATCTACTGCTTTCATATATGCATTCAAAGCTGGTACGGCTTGGCAACAAAGTACTGAAAAGTCTAGTGTGGACTGAATTTGACCTTTTAACACTTCAAATGCTTTCGTATTTGTAATCATATGTCATACTTCCTACGTCGTTTGGGGGCTGGTGTAACAGGTAACACACTCCGAGATTTCTTCTGAATGCATTTTAACATTTTAATGTGCATTAGGAAGGCAGAGTTTCTGGTTCGAGTCCAGAGTGCCCATTCGATACTTATCCCTCTTCACAGCTAACGCCAGCTTAAACCGCAGACAACGCACAAAACAAGCCGCTGCACTGCGCCTTAAACACTAAATTCACCGCAAACCAAAAATGCCACGCGTTGGCTGTCGGTTTGAAGCTTTTGTTACATTAACCAAATATGCGTGATCAGTGGTCTATTCCCAGTGCAAGATAATGCCAACTTTACAGGTTTACCTGAGGTATAGGCAGTTAGCGCCATGGAATATATACCTCTTCCCTTATGAGTATTTAGAAATACCGTGTTGTACGTGCCGTTTGCCCCAGAACGACATTCTTGCGGAATATAATCACTAGGGACTCCACCTTCTATAAGAATTAACGCTCGACCGTTTTCATCACCTTCTACGACGATACTCGAGACCTTTTTCGCGGTAGGCATCCAGTGACCTGGATTTGCTGAAACAGACACAGATATAAATGCCAGAGACATAAAAAGTACTTTTAATAATTTCACTAGTTCTTCCCCATAATTCATTTTACTATTTCATTGCATCAATAAAGCACGCTTGAATGTAACGCCCAGTTAAGTAGCCAAAAACGCACAAATACTGTTTCTGCAAACTACCCTAAACACAAAACTCACCGCAAACTAAAAATGCCACGCGTTTTTGGTCTGCTTGAACTGTTTGTTAGGTTGCAGAGCCTCGCAGACCGATCAAGTTTCCAAACGGGTCTTCAACTTGGCACATTACTAGCCCATTCTCTATTGCCATTGGTCCTCGGTAAAGCTTTGCCCCAAGCGATTCAAAATGTTTGAGGGTTCCCTCTAAATTTTCAACCGACCAATACAACACTGTACCGTATTTCCCTGCTCCAACCTTTTCATCAGCTTGAACTATTTCGAGAGAAAAGCCATCGATTTCAAGAACTGTAAAATCGGAATCAGAGTGATAGGTTGGTGTAGCCGAAGGAAAAGCCTTTTGATACCAATCTAACCCTTTCTCGACAGCTGGGACATGAATAAGAATTGCTATTGGACTCAAATTTTACCTCCTAGCACCTAACGCC
>NZ_BFAQ01000062.1 GCF_002933855.1 Vibrio penaeicida | reverse complement strand
TGCGGTTTAAGCTGGCGTTATAAGTTTGAGGTAGGTATGGAAGATCCAAGCAAGATTTATCGTATTCTTATTAAATTCATGGATGAGCAGTATGTAGACTCCTTTGTAAATGAGGGGCTTATTTTTATGAATAACATTGAGTTCTTCAGGCGCTACGAAGCAGATGAGGGTGGTGTTCCAGTACGTGGCGACAAGCATGAGGGCTTAACGGTATCCTTAAATGCAAAGGATTTAGTCGTAACCTTTGACAATCAAGTAGTTGATGGATTAGTAGGGAAAGTAGATGTTCGTTTGAATCACGAAGATGAAACTAATCTTTATAGTATGACTAGAATTAGTGACCTTGATATCTTGGAATCAGGAGATGAAGGTTACTATCTCTCACCTCAATTTATGACCTTTGGGAATAAAGCAGTAATAATATCAGGTGATAACATCAATACATTCAATGAGCGCTTAAGCGCAGCGATACATAATGACCCCCATACATTTACTTTTCGTGAAGATGGTATTGTCACCAAGCAAGTAGAATATGTTGAACGTGAGAGTTATCACGGTGAGATGGGGGTTTTTAGAAAGTTTAGTGATTATTCGTGGCAACGTGAGTGGCGAATCGCATTTAAGCAGTCATTGGCTCTCGGACCTCATATGCTCAAACTTGGTTCTTTAAAAGACATAGTTACAGTAGCTGATACCGCCCAATTGATAAAAAATCCAATAAAATTAGTCGAACGAGAAAACTTATAACAAGCAATTCAAGCTGATTCGCAACGCTCGGCACTTTCGGTTTCAACTTGTTTGGTGATTACGGTGCAGTGTTTTAGTAAAGTGGCAGCGTTGCTCACAACTTAATTGGGCGTTATGTGTTTTTAGTAGCATGGTGGGATATGAATCGAAACGATGGCGTTGATATTATTGTTTTCTCATCTCGGTCATTTGTCGAGCTGATAGTTGGCGATGACGTTTATGAGATGCATGAGATCGATATTCATGAATATCTGAATATGCCAAGCATCACTTCTTCAGGCACGGTTGGTTTTTCACGAATAGCAAAAAGTGAAGAATACGAGATTGTTTATCAGCCTATAAAAACAAATAAAAAGTACGTTGTATCGGTAAAAACAGATTCGAGGGGGCTACTTTATTCACCTTTCGAGGATAGTTCTCCGATAATGGAAGCTACACCAGAAAATATAGAAAAATACACTCAGTATATTTCGCTATATGACTCTCTGAGCTTGGGGGTAACAAACACATAACAAAAGCTTCAAACCGACAAACAACGCGTGGCATTTTTAGTATGCGGCGAATATAGTGTTTAAGGCGCAGTGCGGCGGCTTGTTTTGTGCGTTGTCTGCGGTTTAAGCTGGCGTTAGGCATTTTGGAGTAAAAATGGGAATATCAGTGTCCAATAAGCAGGAAGAAAGTTTCCTGTATGTTAGCGGTCTATCGGTAACAGAGACCATTAAGCTATGTGAAAATGTTGAAATTATTCCCGCTTGTTGTGACCCGTCAACAGACTTAATCATTAAACAAAGTTGTAGTGAAATTGACTTGGGTATTACGGCTATTTTTCTGCGTAGGGTTGGGGCTCAAGTGAAAATTTCCGGAGTCACAGGGAAAGAACTAGCTGCAAAAACGTGGAATGCTCAGTGGGATGTGGTCATTCTTAGTGCCTTGTTCGACTGCGATGCAGTAGCAAACCTTCAAAGTGATACGCCTGCCGAATTACTATCTAACAACAGTCGTTTATCGGTAACGAATTATCATATGAGAGGAAGCATTAATTCTCTCTATACTGTTACTCCAAAAGATGTTCTATGGCTGAATACGCATTTTCAAAATGCTCGAAACCTTCTAGGTGTCGATAGATTCAGTGATGCTGTGAGTGCTCGTTCAAGTTACAGGTGGCACCCTAATCCAAGAGCGCAGTTAGCTGTATTATGGTCGGGTATTGAGGGGTTATTCGATATTCAAGGTGAAACGGTTTTTAAACTAAGTTTGTTCGTGGCTAAATTTTTGGAGCCTGATGATAAAGATCAGGCAAAACGCATTTTATCGAGCGTCAAAAAGCTATACAAAAGTCGCAGTTCCGCTGTCCACGGTTCAAAGATTAAGGGAGACCGAAGCCAATTGGTTTCGGATTCTTCTGAGTTGCTAGAGCGTCTAATACGCAGATGTATCGAAGTTGGTTCTATTCCAAATATTGAAGAACTTACCTTGTAATTGAGACATGCCTAACAAAGCGTTTAAGGCA
>NZ_BFAQ01000061.1:4966-5451 GCF_002933855.1 Vibrio penaeicida | reverse complement strand
GTGAATTTAGTGTTTAAGGCGTCATGCAGCGGCTTGGTTTGTGCGTTGTCTGCGGTTTAAGCTGGCGTTATGTAACAGGTGCACTCTATGATAATTACGGGCTCAACTAGAGATCATGAGATTGAAAAGCTCAATTTAACTAAAGCTTTATTGAAGCTATCAAAAGGTGAGTTTGTGCATGATGATCTTGAGTTTAGATGTAATACTTTAATGTATTCTCTCGATACTGAGGACTTTTCTCCAAATGGTTTAGATGTAGTTCCTCTTTGGGAAGGCGAGTCGTCGATAACAGGGTTCTATATACACGAGTTAAAGCCAATTTTTATAACTTATAATATTGACGAAATCGACTCTCCTAAAAAAATTGGTAACTCTATCAGTGATTTAATTGACTATTTAGCCGTGGAATACGGTGAAGATGAGGACGAGCTGAAATTGCTTTTGTCCCAATAAGTAAGGTACATAACAAAAGCTTCAAACCGACA
>NZ_BFAQ01000061.1:3743-4839 GCF_002933855.1 Vibrio penaeicida | reverse complement strand
CGTTGTCTGCGGTTTAAGCTGGCGTTAGCACTATTAGGAGTAACGTTGAACGTTCAGAATATCAAAAAGAATCAGAATGGTAAGTTTGTCGCTGATGTTCACTATGACAGTGGAGAATACTATTTCACGACTCAAGAATTTGAGACTTATGAACTTGCCGAAAACTGGATTTCAACTTGGTCAGATTGGGCTAATCAGGTGTGCCTTGGCACGATTGATAGTGTTTACTACATAATTCAAGTCCCTGATACATGGGCTGGACCACATGAAAATGCCCACCCATTCCAAGGACTGTTCGTCAAAATCGGGCGCTCAAAAAATGTATTGACGCGATTGAGAAACTTGCAAACCGGTACTTTTGGTCAGTTGGTAATTGGTGCGCTTGAGCCTGGTGGCTCCAAGCGAGAAACTGAATTACATAAAAAGTTTGCAAGGTTACGACGCCAAGGTGAGTGGTTTTCTTGTAACCAAGAGCTATGTGATCATATTTTCAATACTTGGTATCGAAACAAAATGTTGCCACCTGAGCATCAGCACGAAATGCTTAGGTTGGCGGAGCGTATTAACGCATATAAGCACGTTAAGAAGTTACTCGACAAAACTCCTGACACGATTAACCCATCACTTGATGAGGATTGGCATGGGGTAACGTTTGTAGATTTGGTGTATAGCTCATTGGCAAAACCAAGCAAGAAATAGTGCTAACAATCAATTTAAGAGGGATTCTCAACGCTTGGCATTTTTGCTTCTACTTCAAGTTTAATGATTATGGCACAATGCTTTAGGTTTGGGTGGAGGCGTTATTCACCCCTTAGTTGGGCGTTATATCGCTTTGAAAATTCAAGGGTTGTTAGGTTCTCGAACGTTGCTGGCTTCTGTGTTTTTGAGTTGGATTCCTTAGCCTGAATCAAGGTGGTAAATCCTCGCAAACCAAACCATTGTAGTTCTTCCAAATTATCTCGATTCATCAAATTTTGAAGCTTGATTTTCGGTTCGTTCTGTTAGTTTCTTCGACTGGATCGGTGTTTTGGGTATCGTGGTCTGGTTGCAGGAAGCTTTGTTGGCTAAGATGTTGTCCATTGAATGCAAGCTAAGT
>NZ_BFAQ01000061.1:1373-3689 GCF_002933855.1 Vibrio penaeicida | reverse complement strand
AATGCAGCAGCATGTTTTGTGCGTTGCCTGCGGTTTAAGCTGGCGTTATGTGAATTATTGGAATCCTACGTAAGTGATTGAAATATGATTTCTGAAGACAACTGGCAAGATCACTATTGGAACTATTTGGCTCGCCTCGAAGTTGGTGCAATCGACCGAAGTTTTGAAGACTTAAAGCCTTGGGATTCTTTAGCTGAAGATTGTATGAACTTAGCTATTAAAGCTCCATTTCTCAAAGGCAAGAACTCAGGTACAAAATCCATCAAACTTTCTGCTGCATTTTTGAAACGTTCTATGAGTGACTTTAGAGGTGCGTGGTTATTGATTAATTGGGGTTACCCTTATCAAGCAGCGTGTGTCGCTGCTTCGCTTTATGAAAATGCACTTGTTGTTAATTGTCTTGTTGAACGTCAAGATTTGGCTGATGAAGTTCTACTTAACAAGAATGGGGATGTTCCTTGGGGTGCTCAAAAACTTAGTAAAATGGCTGCACACAAAGATTTATACGGAAATATTCCAGATAAATTTCCAAATGATGATGAGTTTAATACGGCTTGGAAAATGTGTTATCACAACTACAAGTTATTATGCAAAATGAAGCATCCTACATTACAACAGGTAGGAGATGAGACAAGTTCTGCCTTAAATCATAAAGGTGAGTTTGCAGTTATTCCATTGCCGGACACTCGTAACGAAAGTCTCGCTTTGAAACATATGTTGATGATTATCTGTATTTCTAAACTGTTTTCTGCAGCCAAGTGTTTTGCAAAGGCTATCGATTGCGCTTCTGATGATCCTGAGCATGAGCAGTTTTATGGTGAAGCACTAAAAGTGTACTCTAATCTCAAAAGAAGTATCGGTGAAAGTAAAATTAAGGATATTTCGATAAAAGCATATGGGTTTAAATTCACATAACAAACGGTTCAAGTAGATTCGTAACGCTTGGCGCTTTTGGTGTTAATTTTAGTTTGTGTGATTACGGTGTTTAAATGTAGTTCTGTGGTGCGTTACTCACCACTTAACCGAGCGTTAACTGGCAAAGGGAATATTGACCAATGGAAGAACTGATAGCCCAATATACGGGTGCAAACGAAGATGAAAGACTCACTCGACAATATATCGCTCAGTTAGAGTTTGATACTACGATGCATAAACTAACGCCTTATTTACTTAAAGGTAGAGCTGTATGTGAGTTAGGGGCGGCAACGGGAAGATATTCTTTAAACTTTTCGAAATTGGGTTGTAATGTGACAGCTGTGGAGCTTGCACCTGACCAAGTGAACATATTAAACGCTAAAGCGAAATCTGAAGGTATTGAGTTAAAAGTGTTTGAGGGCAATGCTTGTGATGTGCCATTTATCGAAAGTAGTTCTCAAGACGTTTGTGTAATTCTTGGCCCTTTGTACCATTTGAAAACTCTGCATGAAAGAGAGCTTGCGGTTAATGAAGCACATAGAATTTTAAAGCCAAATGGCGTACTAGCTATAGCCTATATTTCACGTTTCTTTGTTGCTGGTATGTTTGCACAGCAGTTTCCAGAGTTAGTAACTCCCGAGGTACTTTCAGAGTTAAATAAACATGGCACGGTATCAAACACTAAAGCAGATAGTTTTTTCAAAGTCGGGTATTTCGCGACGCCTAGTGAAATTGAAAACCTAGCAAAAGAAAACGGTTTTAACGTAATTGGACACTCAGCAACAGATGGGTTTGGGCGCTATATATCTAGTGGTGTTAATAACTTTACTCCATCTCAATATCAGACATGGTTAGATTATCATTTAGCAAATTGCGATGAACCAAGTCTTTTGGGGTCAAGTAATCATGGTTTAGTGATCGCTAGAAAAGCCAGTTAACAAAGCAATTAAGTCGGATTCGTGAACGCGTGCCGACTCGCTTACGCTCAAACATAGCACGCGTTCACTCACCGCTTATTGCGGCGTTAGGTAGAAACCATTGATTTAGGTAAGAGGGTATATTTATGGCAAAGAAATTTATCTCATTTTTATTTTTACTAAGTCCCTTTAGTGTCTTGGCGTCAGATGGAATTTACTGCAACGCAGGTACAGTTCAAGACATTCAATCAGAAAGAACTAACGTTATTGTTAATATTTCTGGGCTAGGGTGGCATCAGCTGGGTAAGTACGATGAACTTTCTTTTCAAAGTCGTTTGTCTATGGCTTTATCAGCTCAGGCAAGTGGTAAAAAATTAACGCTAGTGTTTCCTCTTGAAAGTGGTATTGAATGTAACAAGCATAATTGGACTGTGAGCCCTTTGAAGGTTCGTATCAGCAACTAATACCTAACAAAAGCTTCAAA
>NZ_BFAQ01000061.1:712-1353 GCF_002933855.1 Vibrio penaeicida | reverse complement strand
GTTTAAGCTGGCGTTATGCGTATCAGAGGAAAATAAATTGTTTAAACATATAGCTGTACTACTTTTGATAGTTTTTCTGACATCTGGTGTTTTTGTATTTAAATTTGGAATTCCTGCCGACGCATCGTCGTGGGCAAACTTAGGGTCGTTTTCTGGAGGTACTACTGCTGTCTTTATTGCTCTTTATGGAGTTATATATACGATCTTTCAGCATAGACATGCTAAGCCTAAATATACTATTGAAGATCATATCCAATTGATGAGAACCTACAAGTCTGCATATAGCCGTGTTTATACGAATAAAGGATATGAGTTTTTAAAATGGTTATGGCCGAATGCAGTTAAGCAGCTAACCAAAGGTGGGAAACCAACAATTGATGATGTTCTGACAAACACGAGCTTAAATGAAATGGCTCAATGGAAACGTAGTTTGCTGAAAATTGAACTCAATTTAATAGATCAGTTTGTAAATGAAATGCATAGAGATGAACTAAAGCTAGCCTGGTTATATTGTCTAATCAATGAACTTCCTAAAGAGTATAAAATTGCAATAGAACCCAAATGGTCTGAACTTCCTTTGACTGAGAGTGAGAAAAGTCTTTTTGACGCTGTAAAAAACGCATAACAAACGCTTCAAACCG
>NZ_BFAQ01000061.1:0-690 GCF_002933855.1 Vibrio penaeicida | reverse complement strand
GCGTTGTCTGCGGTTTAAGCTGGCGTTATATCCATGGAGGCTTTCGATGATAAAAACGACACGGCTAGAGTTGAGAAAGTTCACTCGGCAAGATCGAATTGAAACAATAAGGCTTCTTCAAAATGCGGATTTTATGGCTTTTTCTCCGACTGGTGCTATGACATCTGAGCAAGCAGAATCGCGGTTTGAAGAATTGGTTAGCGCATTTCCAAATAAAGGTATTGGTAAATTTTGTGTTGTCGAGCGTTTGAGTGGAGAGCTTATTGGATACTGTGGAATCGAGTCATTTGATTACAAAAGCGAAACTGTCATAGAGCTTGGATATCGACTGAAGCTTTCCGCAAGAGGTAAAGGGTATGCACAAGAGGCGAGTGATGCCGTTTTATCCTTTGCTAAGCAGCAGGGTTATACAAAAGTCCTTGCTCTGACAGAGCCAGAAAATGCACCTTCTCAGCATATTCTTCGTAAGTTTGGGTTTAAAGCATGCGGTGAAGGGGTTTATCAAAAGACGCCTGTTAGGTATTTTGAGAAATGGATATAACAAAAGCTTCAAACCGACAAACAACGCGTGGCATTTTTGGTTTGCGGTGATTTTAGTGTTTAAGGCGCAATGCAGCGGCTTGTTTTGTGCGTTGTCTGCGGTTTAAGCTGGCGTTATGTGCTAGGAGGGAAATTTGGACAAAATCTTTA
>NZ_BFAQ01000060.1 GCF_002933855.1 Vibrio penaeicida | reverse complement strand
GTTTTTTGCGTTTAGGGAATGTATATTCGACCTACGGTTGAACGAGTCCCGGTCGTGTGCGACCCCAGCCACTCCGCCATTTATTTAAGAAACCTCAGTAGTAAAGTAATGCAGAGGTCTTTACTTACCATTAAGGGCTATATATTTGCTCTTTCGGCTGAATGAATCCAAGTTCTACCTAGCTCTTTATTTTACTATTCTGACCACCAACATGAGTCAATAATGGTTATTCCTTTCTTGATAAAGATGCTTTAATACTCAATGGTGTTGGTATCAAATTTCTCATAGCTATTCGTGAATGTGATGGCCTTGTCTCTCTAAAAGGAAGATGCTCTGGATAAAGCTCACATGGAGCCTTACCCAGAGATGGTCCTAAGAAAGGGGGATCGCGTTCATAGTGGAGAGATCTTTATGATCCCATGTCCAATACTGGTCGTTGCTGATTTGTATTCCTCCTACCCATTTATTTTCAATGGTCGTTGCAGATTCAAAGTCGCGGTCGTGCAACTCGACTGTAGCCTTTTGCCATCCGTTTTTATCGATACCCTTTACATGAATAATGGGGCTTTCACCTAGAGTTAAGGGTTTAATTACAGCCCAATACATCAGATCGGCAAGGTATACCAGCGGTTCAGCCTCTAGGTAGCGTTTGAAAAGCGTTTTGAAATCCAATTCTTTTTCACTGTTTCTGAGTATTTGAATGGTGATCTCTTGAGTGAACCCTAGCTTCGATATTGAGTTTGGTAATTCTTGTAAGTGTCTAAAGATGACTTGCTTGATGTTTGGAAATAACGATTCATCAATATGATTGTATTGCTTTACGAGTTTCTTTGGCGTAGGAGAACAGAATGCCGCCCATAGGCTTTTTGCGGCGGTTATGTGATCAATAGTCAGTTCCTTTCGTGTATCCCAAAGAACCCTCAACGCTTCGGAAGGTAGCTGCCCTAAGCCAATGAAGCGTTCTCCACCAGGAAACTTATCGATTTCTATCAACTCTATACGGTCAAGGCTCTGATAAGAAAGCAGGGCAAGAGTGCGAACTAGCATGAGTTGGTCGTAGTTGTCATGCTCTACCCATAGGACGACTCTCTGATACTTACTTTCCAATAATTGGTTGGAGTCTCTTACGCTGTCCTCTAGGATGTGCTCTATGGATTTATCGACCCCTTCCATTTCTGAAATAAGGTTATGGTAGATAAATTCAGAACGTAGAGTGAGTAAACTTTGCTCATCCTTTACCAAGGGTCCAATACAAAAAGGGTCGATGTAAGGAAGAAAATCTCCAATGAATCCAGACTTTTTGAGTGTTCCTTGAATATCATGACCACAACGAACATGCAGTGTATGGAGGTCGTCGTCTAGCGGGGTAAGAGCCTTGCCAGATTGGTTTCTGTTACTTTCCAATAACTCAACGTGATGTTTGAGCTTAGCCCAGCTAGGAAGTCTAAGTTCACGTGCTATAGCAAGTTGGACATCTGAAAGCTTCACGTTTTCTGATTGTTGGATATTGGTAATATGGTGTTCATTGAGCCAAATAAGATCGTTTTTAGAGCCCGATTTAATGGCTTTAAGGCGTGTTTTAGCTTGTTTCTTTAAGTACGAAAGGTTTAGAGAAAAAGGGTTCATATATTCACCATCTCATTGCTTCTGTACTCGCTTTTCAGAAGAGAAGGTAAACCGAATTGTGGTTTCCATAAGGGTAATGCTTGAATACCTTGAGTATCACTCTTTCCGCGAGCAGGTGGCGTAGGTGGCGCGCAGGAGAGAATATATAACGAATTAGATTGCAATGAAAGTGAGCATAATAGAAATGCAGTAGACGAATGAAGTTGATACGTGTGTTGGGGTGAGTTACTGAGGTGTAGATAACGAAAAAAGCCAAGTCTTTCGACTTGGCTTCTTAAAAGTGGCTCCCCCTGCGGGACTCGAACCTGCGACATACGGATTAACAGTCCGCCGTTCTACCAACTGAACTAAGGGGGAATTGATTGTTTAAACTCTATCAAGAGTGGTGCCGACTACCGGAATCGAACTGGTGACCTACTGATTACAAGTCAGTTGCTCTACCTACTGAGCTAAGTCGGCTCTAATGAATTCAGAATAGATTCTAAATTCTTAAAAGTGGCTCCCCCTGCGGGACTCGAACCTGCGACATACGGATTAACAGTCCGCCGTTCTACCAACTGAACTAAGGGGGAACAATAAATGGTGCCGACTACCGGAGTCGAACTGGTGACCTACTGATTACAAGTCAGTTGCTCTACCTACTGAGCTAAGTCGGCACACTTTATTCATTGTTTGTTCGTGCAAGCACCAACAACATAAATTATGGTGCCCGGAGGCGGAATCGAACCACCGACACGAGGATTTTCAATCCTCTGCTCTACCGACTGAGCTATCCGGGCGACGGGGTGTATTAAAAGGCTTTTCGGCTTAGAGGTCAATACAAAAATGTAAAAAACCTATCGTTTGATGTTTTTCTGTACTTAGTGGCACGTTTTTAAGCATTAGAGATGGAAATGCCATCAATTATAAGGCGGTTTACATTACAGGAATCAGAATATCGTGACGAAAAGCATGAGCTCAACATATGTCTGGGTGATAAAAAAGGCTAAGAATGTCATGAACGCTCTTAGCCTTGTGTATTACCCTAATATATTATTTTTGCACGGTGAACTTGTTGACCCAAGTTTCCAGTTCATTTGAAAGTGAAGACAGTGTTTGCGTGCTGTTATGACTTTCAGAAACGACACTGCTTAGCTGATTACCACTTTCTTCAATCATGTTGATTCGCTGTGATATATCATCGCCAACTTGAGTCTGTTCTGCTGCCGCTGTAGCAATTTGATGGCTCATTGAGGTAATGGACTCTAAAGCTTCTACGATGTGCTGCAACGCTTCGGATGCGTTTCTTGACTCAACAACCGTATTTTGGCTAGTTTCAGCACATACACCCATAGTGTTGATTGCGTTGCGTGATCCTTCTTGAAGATTAGAGATCATTTGCTGAATCTCTTTAGTACTACCTTGAGTTCTGCCCGCAAGGTTTCTTACTTCATCGGCAACGACTGCGAAACCTCGACCTTGCTCACCGGCACGAGCGGCTTCAATTGCAGCATTTAGTGCCAGTAGGTTTGTTTGCTCTGCGATATCACCAATAACATCCAATACTTTTGCAATGTTGTTTACGTCATTATCTAGGTCTGAAACTGCTTGGCTTGCTGTGCCTAGCTGGGTTGCCAAACCTTCAATGTTACCAACGGTACTGTGAATAAGCTGCTGCGTGACTTGGCTTTGTCTATCGGCCTCATCGGTGTTGGAGGCTGTGTCTCGAGCTGAGTCTGCTACGTTGTTTGCGGAAGAGGCCATTTCCGTCATTGCCGTTGCAATCATTTCGGTAGACTGTTGCTGTGTATCTGTTAACCCAGCAATAACACCTGCGCGTGATTCGACATCGGATAGCTCTTGTCTTAGGGCAACCATAGATTTTTCTAAGTTGTTGACCAATTGCGCAAGTGAACGACTCATCTGCTGTACAGCGTGGTAGATACTGCCTTCCTCTGCCTCTTCGTTAAAGTTTGCTTGGATTTGACCCGCAGCGACAGCTTGAACAGCTTTACGTACTTCCTGTGGCTCTCCACCCAGTAGTGATATCATGCGGCGAATAGCGAGAAGAAGAATAATAAAAATAGCGCCACCAATGAATAAACAAAGAGTGAGCTGCCATTTAGCGGTAGACCAGAATCGCTCATTCACTTCATTAAACCCGATACCAGTACCTACGTACCAACCCCAAACTTGGGACTTTTCAGCAATGGACAGCTTTTCTTCAATCGAATCGTCTGCTTGTTTTTGCGTCCAAACGTATTCCGCAATACCATTTGGATTTTTTGCTACCGCTTGCTGAAGAATACTGCCTACGCTGCCGCCGTTTCCATCTTTGAAATCATGAAAACTGGTTCCATGAAGTTGGGGATCTAAAGGTGTCGCCACAAAATTGAGGTTTTCATCCGCAACATAAACATATTCATTATCTTTATAAATATTGTTTCGAAGGATACGAGTAGCGATTGTTTTTGCTTGCTCTTCAGTAAGGGTTCCATCTTGCGCCATCTTTTCCATCTCGCCCAAAATGCTATACGTACTTTTGAATAGCTCGGTTACACGAGATTTGTTATCTAGGTTACTGGCAACGCGCAGTGTCCATAAGCCTGTGGCGGTCAATGCTAGCAGCGAAACCAGAATGATCGCCGAAAGCAAATAAGATTGAGTTTTTAATTTCATGGTGTCCCCTCGGCAGTTTGCCTAATTAAAGTCAGCCGAAACCAAGTATCGATTTCTGCCTGCTGCTTTATATCGGCATATTAGGGTAGAGTTTAATATTTTTATAATGCTTAAATATCAAAGTATGAGTTAGATTAAATTTTTAGCTCGAAATAATTGACATCTAGGCGAATAATTAATCGAGATCTTGTTTGGTAAATTATGATATTTAATGCATAAAATGATTAGCTAGATATTCTATTAGTTTAAGTTTTAATCATAGAATTCGTTATCTTATTTTGTTTGACTAACTAACGATGGGAATTCATAAATTTTTAATATTTGGATGGTGATCAATAAAATTATCATTAAGAGAAAGTGAAATCTTAATTGTTAGATGGCTTACTTTTATCGATTGTATGGCGAGTAATGTCATTATACTCACATAGACTCTTATGGTATCTGCTTATCGAAAAAGTGATGATTTTAGATTGGCTGTTTAGATGATGACTTCTGTCGCGGGGTTTATGGAGTCGCCGAAGTCTGGGGTATTAGCCGAATGCGGATTATAGGAAAAGTTAAAACGAAAAAAGCCAAGTCTTTCGACTTGGCTTCTTAAAAGTGGCTCCCCCTGCGGGACTCGAACCTGCGACATACGGATTAACAGTCCGCCGTTCTACCAACTGAACTAAGGGGGAATTATTTGCGTTATCTTATTAAGACAAGCACCAAATAATGGTGCCTCGAGGCGGAATCGAACCACCGACACGAGGATTTTCAATCCTCTGCTCTACCGACTGAGCTATCGAGGCAAAAGAATGGTGCCGACTACCGGAGTCGAACTGGTGACCTACTGATTACAAGTCAGTTGCTCTACCTACTGAGCTAAGTCGGCACACTAAATTCTTTGCTACTTTGTTAACGTCTAAGTTAGACACCAACAATCAAATTGTGGTGCCCGGAGGCGGAATCGAACCACCGACACGAGGATTTTCAATCCTCTGCTCTACCGACTGAGCTATCCGGGCGACGGAGCGCTATTAAACGGATTTTCAGCCTTACCGTCAACTTCTTTTTGCAAAAAAAATCAAAAAAGTGCGTTTTTGTCGAGAAAGTAAACGATATGCCTAAGTTTCAACACTTAACTCTTACCGGAATTGAAGTCGCGCTTGAATTTAGTCACTTTTTCCAGATAACGGCGTGCTTCACTGTTCGGGTGTTTCTTGGTCAGAGCCCAATAAACTTGATTTGGTTGAAGGGAATTTAAATCTCTCATGGCTCGTTTTCTATCATTACGATTGAATGTATTTAACACGCCTCCGGTTCCACCGTTGTAGGCTGAAATCATACTGTATTCTAAAGAGGTCGGGTGTTTCACATTTTTTAGGTAGCGGTTCTTCAGAATGTAGAAATAAGCGGTACCTGTATCGATATTCTTTTCAGGATCGAATAAGTATTCAGGAGAGGGTTGCCCTGGCTTCTTTTTGACGAGTTTGAATACGTCGCGACCTGCTGTTTTAGGAACAACTTGCATCAAGCCATAAGCATTTGCCCAGCTAACGGCATAAGGGTTGAAGCTACTCTCGGTTTTGATAATGGCGTAAATCAGATCTTCGGGGATGTCATACTTGCGTGACGCTCTTTGAACGATGTCAGCGTATTTATAGCTGCGGCGCTCAAAATGGTCTTTAACCATCGGAATTTCAACGTAGAAGGATTTTTTGAAATCAATGGTTCGTGACTTTAACTGGTTAGCGATGAGGTAATCAGCAAAACGATTTGCGCGCCAGCTCCATTGGATTGCTTTTTTGTCTTGGTCTACGACTTGTTGATAAAGAAAAGGTCTACCTTCCAGTTTTATATTGGAAGATGAATACAAATCGACGCTGGCTGGATCATCAGGTGTCAGCAATGTGGTGACAATGGCATTTTTAAGGTGTTTTTTCGGTTCAGTAGAAGAAACCGTACTAATGGTCACTTTACCTTTTGCAAAATCGACTTCTGCACGGCTTTGATAGTTATCTATGTATTTTACGTAATTGCTTTTTCCCGCGACTCGAATTTCTGCTTTGCCCCATTTTCTTTCAATATTAATGGAGAAACTGTTCATCAACGCATCAAGTGCAGCAATGTCTTTTTGGAATTGGCCAGGGAGCTCAGCGAGGTTCTTAGCAAATCGATTGGTGGGTTCGTAATCTACTTGGTAAATGTTTTCGATAAATTCACGGCTGCATCCCACGAGCAATAAGGCAGCAAAAAAGTAGATTATTTTTTTCATTGTTTTCCCGAAAAAGACACCGTTAATGAAAGTAATGATGTCTTTTTAAGGGATAAAGGTAAAGGTAGGTTATGCGTTTAAGTGATCATTCGCTCGGTGGCGTGTAACCATCGATGACGACGTCTTTACCTTCAAACAAGAAGTTGACCATTTCTTTTTCTAGCTCTTTACGATGTTCAGGGTCCATCATGTTGAGCTTCTTCTCGTTGATAAGCATAGTTTGCTTGTGTTGCCACATGCCCCATGCCTCTTTCGAGATGTTATCAAAAATACGCTTGCCCAGATCGCCGGGATACAGTTGAAAATCCAATCCCTCTCCGTCTTTCTTCAATCGAGCACAGAATACAGTGCGGCTCATAATGACTCCTTAATTTATTTCAAAGGGTAGGCTTTCAATTAACTGCTTTACAGGAGCAGCTAAGCCAATTTCTTCAGGTTGTGACAAGTTATACCAGAGACCCTTCGTTCCTTCCATTACCATGTCCGGCTGTTTAGAAAGTTTGAACAAAACGGGAGTGATATCTAAATGGTAGTGGCTGAAGGTATGACGAAACGCAATAAGCGTTTTTTCTTCGTCTATGGTTGATTCCGTAATTGACCGCTTATCTAACTCTGTCGCCAATTCATGGTCTTCTTTTTGAGGGAAACAAAATAGCCCACCCCAAATTCCACTTTGTGGTCTCTGTTCCAGCCATATGTGGTTATCGTGATAGAGCAACGCAAACCAAGTCTCTTTTACGGGTTTTTCTTTTTTCGGTTTTTTACCAGGGTAATCGAGTTGATTCCCATTTTTGTGGCTTTCACACATTGTTGATACAGGGCATAACGTGCATTTTGGTTTGCTTCGTGTGCAAATCATTGCCCCCATATCCATCATCGCTTGATTGTATTTATCGACATTGGTGTTTGGAGTGTGCTGTTCAGCGTACTCCCAAAGTTTATTTTCCACTTTTTTCTGCCCTGGCCAGCCTGAAACTGCGAAGCTGCGAGCTAATGTACGCTTTACGTTCCCGTCTAGAATGGCGTGGGGTAGCTTGTAAACAGACGAAAGTACGGCAGCTGCGGTAGAACGCCCAATCCCTGGTAGGGCATTCATGCTCTCCAGATCTTGTGGAAATTCACCTTGGTATTTTTCGGCGACCTCCTTTGCTGCTTTATGTAGGTTTCTCGCTCGGGCATAGTAGCCAAGCCCCGTCCATAGATGCAGGACTTCATCTTGGTCGGCATTAGCGAGATCCGTTACTGTAGGAAAGCGGTTAAGAAAACGCTCGTAGTATGGGATGACGGTGGCGACTTGAGTCTGCTGAAGCATGATCTCAGATAGCCAAACCGAATACGCGGTTTTGTTCTGTTGCCACGGTAGGCTTTTGCGCCCGTAAGCGTCATACCAAGTTAAAATTGCCTTTGCGAATGGTGTCACGACATGCTCTGCTTTTTGCTTTTATTAAGGGCAAAATTGCACCACACTTAGGGCTGGAAGTAAAACCGACAAAGTGTGTGGAGATTGCGTGTGAAATTGCCAAGGGCTTTTTCTTCGAATAACACTTGCACCAACGCCAATTCTTTGGATAATCCCCGCTTTGATCAATTAATGCGCAGGCTAAAATCAATGAGTGAAGTGACCACTAACGAATACACTGAAGACGGCAAACTGGTACGTAAAGTTCGCAGTTTTGTACGTCGTGAAGGGCGTCTTACCAAAGGTCAGGAAAGTGCGATGAATGAGTGCTGGCCGACAATGGGTATCGACTATCAATCACAGCTTCTTGATTGGAAAGAAGTATTTGGTAATGACAACCCTGTGGTTCTGGAAATTGGTTTCGGAATGGGTGCATCATTAGTTGAAATGGCTAAAAATGCACCAGAGAAAAATTTCATTGGTATAGAAGTACATAGCCCTGGTGTTGGTGCTTGTCTTGCAGCAGCACGCGAAGCGGGCATTACTAACTTGCGTGTAATGTGTCACGATGCGGTGGAAGTGTTTGCAAATATGATTCCAGACAGCAGCTTGGCGACACTTCAACTTTTCTTCCCAGACCCGTGGCATAAAAAGCGTCACCATAAGCGCCGCATTGTTCAGCTTGATTTTGCTGAAATGGTTCGCCAAAAACTGAAATTGGAAGAGGGTATCTTCCATATGGCAACCGACTGGGAGAATTACTCAGAGCATATGATTGAAATTATGAATGAAGCGCCTGGCTACACAAATATTGCTGAAGAAGGTGATTTTGTGCCAAGACCTGACGATCGCCCTTTGACTAAGTTTGAGGCGCGAGGTCACCGTTTGGGGCATGGTGTTTGGGATATTAAATTTAAGCGTGTAAGCTAACTTTTAAGCGCTAACTGCCTTAAGTTAGAAGCAATTTATTTCTGGGCACACACCAATTAATACATTTGGTGATGAGACCCAAAAAAGCCAACGTTATGTTGGCTTTTTTGCTCTTCTAAAGGGCGAAAAAAGAAAAACGATAAGAATAAAAATTAAGGTCCACTAATTAATGAAACCTACAAACTTACTGCTTGCCGACATACTTGATGATGTTCGACCATTGATTGGGAAAGGCAAAGTCGCTGACTACATTCCAGCATTAGCAAAAGTGCACAATGAAAAATTGGCGATGGCCGTTTATACCAACGACGGGAAAGTATTCCAGTCTGGCGATGCCGATGAACCCTTTTCGATTCAGTCTATCTCTAAAGCGTTAAGCCTAACGCTTGCCATGGTTTTGTATCAGCAGGAAGAAATCTGGAGCCGAGTTGGAAAAGAGCCATCGGGTCAGGCATTCAACTCGATGATTCAGCTAGAAATGGAGCAGGGAATCCCTCGTAACCCCTTCATTAATGCTGGAGCCATTGTGGTTGCTGATTTACTTCATAGCCGCCTTTCTGCACCAAGACAGCGATTGCTGGAGTTTGTTCGCCAGCTATCTGGTGATACTCATATTGTGTACGACAAAGTGGTGGCGGCCTCGGAAATGATGCACAGCGACCGCAATGCAGCAATTGCTTACTTAATGCGATCATTTAGTAATTTCCAAAATGACGTGATTCCTGTGCTGAATAACTACTTCCATGCCTGCGCATTAAAAATGAGCTGTGTTGATTTAGCTAAAACGTTCAGTTATTTGGCAAACAAGGGGGTATCGGTACAGACAGGGAAGCAAGTGATCACACCTACACAAACAAAGCAGCTTAACGCATTGTTGGCGACATGTGGCTTGTATGATGGCGCAGGGGAATTTGCGTATCGGGTTGGCATGCCGGGTAAGTCTGGTGTTGGTGGAGGGATTGTTGCCATTGTGCCCGGTGAAATGACGATCGCAGTATGGTCTCCAGAACTTGATGCATCTGGTAATTCTTTGGCTGGCACCCAAGCCTTAGAGCTATTTTCAGAGCGAATCGGACGTTCAATTTTCTAGTCGGATCTTAAATGTTAGGCAGGAGTTCTCCTGCCTATTCATCTTCCTCTGGCATAAATGCCTCTAGCAAATCATTAAGGAAAAGTTTTCCTTTTTCGGTGACTTGCCAATGGGTTTCTGTTTCCGACAAGTAGCCAAGCTCAAGTGCATTGCTAATTGTGTCTTGAATCGCCGAGAAGTCTAGCCCCGTCATCTCGCTGAAATCTTTTTTGGGGCACGCTTCAAGCAAGCGAAAGCGATTCATAAAGAACTCAAATGGACGGTCTTCGTCTGATACTTGCTGTTCTTTGTCAAGGTAAGGCTTGACCATGTTCTGATACGCCGCCAAATAGCCACGTGGATGTTTCACTTTTGTGGTGCGAACAATACGCCCATCTGCAAAGCTGACTTTTCCGTGTGAGCCACAGCCAATGCCAAGGTAGTCACCAAAACGCCAATAGTTTAAGTTATGTTGGCATTGGTATTCTGGTTTGCTGTAGCCAGATATTTCATATTGAACATAACCTGCATCGGTCAACTTTTGGTGTCCGAGATCGAAGATATCCCACAAGTCATCATCATCTGGCAGTGTCGGCGGTTTGTAATAGAACATGGTATTGGGTTCTATTGTCAGTTGATACCAAGATAAGTGTGGAGGATCTAATTCTATCGCCTTTTCTAGGTCGCTGAGAGCCTGCTCTATGCTTTGATCGGGTAAACCATGCATGAGATCAAGATTAAAGCTGTTTAGCCCGATCTTATGCGCGAGCTTCGCAGCGTTGACGGCTTCTTCTTTGCCATGAATACGACCAAGTCGTTCTAACTTTTCTTGTTCGAAGCTTTGTACGCCAATAGATATTCGAGTGACGCCTGCTTTCCGATATCCAACAAAACGCTCTGCTTCAATACTCCCTGGATTGGCTTCCATCGTAATTTCGATATCCGGTTTAAAAGGGAGCCGGTGCTCAATACCTTGGAGTAGATCCGAGATACCTTCTGCCGAAATTAAGCTCGGTGTGCCGCCTCCAATAAAGATCGAATGCAGCAGTCTTGGGTTGTCATTGAGTTTGTATCGCTCAATGTCTGTTTCGAGATCTTCGAGCAGTGCAGCAATGTACTCTGCTTCTGGTATATCAGCTTTGAGCGCATGCGAATTGAAATCACAATAGGGGCACTTTTGTACGCACCAAGGGATGTGTACATAAAGGCTTAACGCGGGTGGTGTGAGCATAAGACGTTAGATGCCTTGCTGCTTAAGCTGGTCAAATAGCTGGCTTAAGGCCTTTCCACGATGAGAAAGTTCCTTCTTGCGAATGGGATCTAATTCCGCAGACGCGCAATTATCTTCCGGTACATAGAAAATAGGGTCGTAGCCGAAACCATTTTCACCGTGCGCTTGAGTTAGGATCTTCCCTTCCCATTTTCCATGGCAAACAATGGGCGTAGGATCGTTTTCATGGCGCATCAATACCAGTACACAATGGAAGCGAGCTGTTCTCTGTGCTTCTGGTACGTCTGTCATCGCTTGTAAGAGCTTTTCAAGGTTATCTTGGTCAGAAGCATCTTCGCCAGCGTAGCGTGCAGAGTAGATGCCAGGCGCGCCTTTTAGAAAGTCCACCTCAAGACCAGAATCGTCTGCGATAGCGGGCAAGCCCGTTTCTTTTGCAGCGTGTCGAGCTTTGATGATGGCATTTTCGATAAATGTTGTACCAGTTTCTGCCACTGAGGAAACATTGAATTCGCTTTGTGCCAATACATCGAAGCCGAATTCAGACAGCAGGGTCGCCATTTCTTTTACTTTGCCCTGATTTCCTGTCGCTAATACCAATTTGTTCATTATGAGGTTTCCTGTCAGTAAGATTGGAAGCGGCGCAAGGATATCACTTTTCAGCTACGCGACTCCATTACTCTTCTTTTTGTCGCTCAATTATTCTTCCACGTAGAATTTTTGGGTAAAGCGTAATTGTCCTTTTCCAGATAAGCCTGAATCTACATCTACTGTGAAAGTAATGATCTCTTCATGGGTAATCGGAATCTCAGCTAAGTAATATATTGCAGTACCTTCTTTGACTTCTCTAAACGTCAGTTCTCGTATTTGCCCCAACAAATTTTTAGCATGACCTTCCAGTTTGGCAGTGATGGCGGGTTTGCCAATTTTGGAGTCATCTAAAACACTGATGTTCAGTAAAGCGGAATACCCATTTCGAGTGAGATCGTATTGCCTAGCCACTTTAGGGGTAAGAAATGTCGTGTTAAATGCAGAGTAGTGAACTTCGATATTTTTGATGGTTTTGAATTGACCTGCTGTGACTGGCGCGACTAGGCACAGTGCCAACAGGGCGGTTAGCCATTTGCTCATGATTGCTTCCTCTAAAAAAGCCCTCAAAGGAGGGCTAGTATTTCGTTGGGCATTTGTTTAGGAGTGAAAACTCGAACTTGCTTATGCCGTCCGAGCTCTCCTTTTTCTATTTTGATTTGCCCTTTGGGAACATTAAATTGCTTCGCTAAATATTTAGTGAGGTGGCTGTTGGCTTTGCCGTCGACCGGTGGAGCCGTGATAGCGATTTTAAGTTCATCACCATGTTCCCCAACGATTTTGTCTCGGCTTGCTTTAGGCTGAATGTAAAGCCTTAGCACTACCTCATCATTTTTGTACGTGACTGCCTTTGGCATTATAAGCGGAACCAGATGTCTCCGATTACGTCACCCATCATGATATTGGCAAACTGCAATACAATAAACAGGACAAGTACGCTTAAATCGAAGCCGCCCATTTCTGGAAGAATACGACGTATTGGCGCTAACATTGGCTCTGTTAATTGATGGAATACATACTCGATAGGGCTTCGACCTTGGCTTACCCAGCTCAGGATAGCGCGAATTAATAGAACCCAGAACAGCAGCCCACCCGCGGCTTTCACCAAAGAAAGTGCACCTAAGTAGAGAAACTCTACGCCAAACGCAAAGTTACCATTTGTTGATATCGCAACTATCGTAACGTACTTAAGAACGCAGAGCAGGTAGGCAAAAAGCAGCGTTGCCATATCTAAGCTTCCTATAGAGGGAATTACTCTACGTAACGGAGCGACGATAGGTTGAGTGGCTTTGACGATAAACTGTGAAAACGGATTGTAGAAATCCGCACGCGCCATTTGTAGCCATAAGCGCAAAATGACCACCATTATGTAGAGGTCAAATAAGGTTGAAACCAGAAAATGTAGAGAATTCATTCTTTACCCTTATTTTAGAAATCAGTTGTTAGAGTTGTTTTTCCATCTCTTCTGCGCGAGCTACAGCAGCTTTCATCGCTTTGGAGACTATGTCTGTCAATTGGTGTTCGTTAAATGTGCGCAGGGCTTCAGCGGTAGTTCCACCTTTTGAGGTGACTTGTTCACGCAATGTACCCAGTTCAATATCCGGGTTGGTCACCACCATTTTTGCTGCACCTATCGCAGACTGCTGTACCAGTAATCTCGCGGTGTCTTTATCAAACCCTTGCGCCATTGCTTCAGCTTGCATGGCTTCCATAAACAAGAAAAAGTACGCCGGTGCACTGCCAGCTGCAGCGATGATGTTGTTTATGCCAGATTCCGTTTCAACCCAGCAAGCTTCGCCAACCGACCCCATGAGATCAAAGGCGAATGTCTTGTTCTCTTCTGATACTGAGGGTAGTGCAAAAAGTCCACTCATTCCTTTTCCGACGAGAGAAGGCGTGTTGGGCATAACCCGAACTAAGTTCAGTTTTGCGTCCAGCATTTCTTCAAGTCTTACCGCAGAAATACCAGCAGCAATAGAGATGACAAGTTTGCCACTATAATCGATGCTTTGAAGCTTTGTGCACACATCAGCCATCATCTGAGGTTTCACTGCCAAAACGACGACATCAGCATTTTCAGTGGCGGCAAAGTTGTCGGTCGTGGTATTGACTTTGTATTGGTCTTCCAGCGCGACAAGTTTAGACTCTGTTCGACCTGTGGCTGTGATGAGCGTTGAAGGATAGCCACTGGCAACCAAGCCAGCAATAATGGAGCGAGCCATGTTACCCGCTCCAATGAACGCAATGCTTTTGTGTTCCATGTTCAAAAGATCCTAAATGTAATTTCGTGAGCAGAAGTCATCTTCTGATCACTTAAACTCTGTTATTGCTTGTTACTGTAATCTCGGGCGCCGAAAATAGCAGTACCGATTCGTACCATGGTGCTACCTGCTTCTACAGCCGCTTCCATATCGCCGCTCATGCCCATCGAAAGCATCTCAACTTCTGGGTACTTCTCTGCCAGCTTGTCTTTTAGAGCAGCAAGTTGGTTAAACGCGGTTATCTGAGACTCATGACTGCTTACGTTCGCAGGAATTGACATCAACCCTTTTAATGTGAGGTTGGGTAAGTCATTTATCAATGCAGCCAGTTCAAACAGCTCCGCTTCGTTGATGCCAGACTTTGACGCTTCGCCGCTGGTATTCACTTGAATCAGTACGTTTAATGCTGACATGCCTGCTGGGCGTTGATCATTGAGACGCTGTGCGATCTTCGCTCTGTCGACCGAATGCACCCATGCAAAATTTTCTGCTATAGGTCGAGTTTTGTTGGATTGTATCGGTCCAATAAAGTGCCATTCAATGGCTTTGTCGCTATAGTGTTCAGCAAAATACTGAACTTTATCAACACCTTCTTGAACGTAGTTCTCTCCAAATGCCACCTGACCAGCTTTGAGTGCATCGGCAATGGCTGCATTGGGCTTTGTTTTACTTACGGCTAAAAGTTGCACCGAGCCTGAAGCTCTACCACACTTTTCTTCGAGACTGCGAATTTGTGCGGTGATCTGCTGAATGTTTTGTTGAATACTACACATAATTGACTTAATTAAGGATTTTTATGGATATCGCTGAGTTACTGGATTTTAGTGTAAAGCATAATGCGTCAGATCTACATCTTTCTGCTGGAGTTCCTCCAATGGTTCGCGTAGATGGAGACGTACGTAAGTTAGGTGTACCTGCTTTCACTCACGCCGATGTTCATCGTCTGGTCTTTGAAATCATGAACGATGCGCAACGAGCAGAGTTTGAAGAAAAACTGGAAACCGACTTTTCCTTCGAGCTGCCAAATGTCGGGCGTTTTCGTGTCAATGCGTTTAACCAATCCCGTGGCAGTTCTGCGGTGTTCCGTACGATCCCTACCGAAGTGCCTAGCCTAGAGCAACTTGATGCCCCAGATATTTTTACTCAAATTTCCAATTATGAGAAAGGGCTCGTTCTGGTAACCGGGCCAACAGGTTCAGGTAAGTCAACGACTCTGGCAGCTATGGTTGACCATATTAATCGGAATCAAAATAAGCACATATTGACGATTGAAGACCCGATCGAATTTGTACACCAAAGCAATAAGTGTTTGATTAACCAGCGTGAAGTGCATCGCGATACACACAGCTTTAATGCGGCTCTTCGAAGCGCATTACGCGAAGATCCCGATGTGATTCTGGTGGGTGAGCTTCGCGATAAGGAAACCATAAGCTTGGCATTGACGGCGGCAGAAACCGGTCACCTCGTGTTTGGCACCCTACACACTAGCAGCGCCGCGAAAACTGTCGACCGAATCATTGATGTTTTCCCCGGCACGGATAAAGACATGGTGCGCTCTATGCTTTCGGAGTCATTACGTGCGGTGATTTCGCAGAAGTTGCTGAAGCGCTTGGGTGGTGGACGAGCTGCGTGCCACGAAATCATGTTAGCGACACCTGCGATTCGTAACCTTATCCGTGAAGACAAAGTTGCTCAAATGTACTCTGTGATTCAAACGGGCGGGGCGATGGGAATGCAAACGACAGAGCAGCACGCTAAGCAGCTGATTGCTCAAGGGGTGGTGGATGCAGATGAAGTCCGAGCCAAGCTTGAATCCGACTCCTTCGGTTTTTAGGTGGCACTATGGAACTGAATCAAGTCTTATCTGAAATGGTGGCTCAGAAAGCCTCAGATATCTACATTACCGTTGGCGCACCTGTTTTATTGCGAGTCCATGGCGAGTTACAGCCATTGGGGGAAGCGCTTACAGAAACGCAAACCTTTTCCATGCTCGATAGCATGATGGATGAAGAGCGACGGGGCGAATACCGTAAAAATAAAGAGTCCAACTTTGCGATTGTTCGCGATGTGGGGCGCTTTAGGGTCAGCGCTTTTTTCCAACGTGAATTACCAGGAGCGGTAATACGTCGAATTGAAACTCAAATACCTACCTTTGAGGATCTTCGATTACCCGATATCTTACAAGACTTGTCTATTGCTAAACGTGGTTTAGTGCTGGTGGTCGGCGCTACAGGGTCAGGTAAATCAACCACCATGGCAGCCATGACAGGGTTTCGTAATCAGAACCGCACAGGTCATATTTTGACAGTTGAGGACCCTATTGAATTTGTTCACGAGCACAACAAATGCATCATCACACAGCGTGAAGTTGGGCTGGATACCGATTCATATGAAATTGCGTTGAAGAACTCCCTTCGGCAAGCGCCAGATATGATCTTGATAGGTGAAATTCGTTCACGAGAAACCATGCAATACGCCATGACGTTTGCTGAGACAGGGCACTTGTGCATGGCGACTCTACACGCCAATAATGCCAACCAAGCGCTAGAGCGAATTCTTCATTTGGTGCCTAAAGAGCAAAAGGAGCAATTCCTATTTGATCTCTCCATGAACCTTCGAGGAGTGATCGCACAGCAATTGATTCGTGATAAGAGCGGTCAAGGGCGTCATGGGGTGTTTGAGATCTTATTGAATACGCCAAGGGTATCTGATCTTATTCGTCGCGGAGAGTTGCATGAGCTGAAAGCGACAATGTCGAAATCGAATGAATCGGGTATGAAAACTTTCGATCAGTGTTTGTACGAGCTGGTGGTTGCCGACAAGATTACAGAGCAAGATGCCATGCACAGTGCCGATTCCGCAAACGATTTAAGACTAATGCTGAAAACCAATCGAGGAGGCGACTTCTCTGGTGGTGCATTGGATGGTGTGAAGATCGATATGAATTAATGCCTTTGAAAAACAGAATAAAAGAATAAAGGGAAGACGATGGTGTCTTCCCTTTTTATTTGTTGCTTACACAAAATTTAGACTATGCCTAAATTAACTAGCCCACTGTGCCTCGAACCAACTTTCTAGAATAACAACAGCAGATTGGCAATCTACGTTTCCTTTGCTTAAGGCTTTGTAGCCACCCATGGAAAAAAGCTCTGAGCGGGCTTCTGTGGTGGAAAGTCTTTCATCATGCAGCTCTACAGGCACCCCAAAGCGCCCAAATAATCGATTCGCAAATTTTTTAGCTCTAGGTGTGATGGTTTCTAAATCACGCCCATGTAGGTCGGTAGGTAAGCCGACAACCAGTAGGTTTGGTTGCCACTCTTTAATTTGCTTTTCTATGGCATCCCAGTTTGGAATGCCATCATTGGCTTTAAATGCTTTTAGCGGGCTGGCTGTACCCGTAATTTCTTGTCCAATGGCGCTGCCAATGCTTTTGGTACCAAAATCAAAGGCCATGATGGTGCGTGAAGTCATGAATATCTCAATGTATTTCGTTTTGTGAGAGGTGTAAACAACCTCTTATGCATGCCCAATTTGCGACGATAGCTGGCTTGCGTCTATTCCAAGCATTTGAACAGCTTTCTTCCATCGTTCATGGATTGGTGTTTGAAAAATCACGCTAGGATCGGCTTCAATTGTTAACCACGAATTGTCTGCCAATTCGCTTTCAAGCTGACCTGCTTCCCAACCAGAATAGCCCAATGCTACTACATAGTGATCGGGTTCTGCTTCTGTGCCCAGTACGGTCAAGATATCTTTTGATGTCGTAACGGCAATAGACTGTGTCATCTGAATACTGGATTGATAGTGATCTTTGGGTTCGTGGAGAATGAAACCACGATCTTCGGCAACTGGTCCACCGTTCAATACCGGCTTTTCTAAACTGTCGGTATTGAGCTGTGGGTGAACAGGTTGCACCTCTACTTGCTTAAGCATGCCGCCAACGGAGATATCAATTGGAGCATTTATAACAATGCCCATAGCGCCGTCATCACTGTGTTCACAGACGTAAACAACGGTGCGTTTAAAAAACGGGTCTTGCATGCCGGGCATGGCGACAAGAAAATGATTCGCTAAGTTCATAATATCTCCAGTGTCGAGCTTAGGGTCACAGCCCTTAGTTATTTTTGACTCTTCGCTCTATCGCATCCATCAATTTACCAGTGATAGAAATATCGAATGCCGCTTCGATTTCGCGAATGCAAGTTGGGCTGGTTACGTTGATTTCAGTTAGCTTGTCACCAATAACGTCTAAGCCCACGAAGATAAGCCCCTTTTCCTTAAGTGTAGGAGCTACAGCGTTCGCTATCTGTAAATCTGTTTCACTTAATGGTCTTGCTACTCCGGTGCCACCTGCTGCAAGATTACCTCGAGTTTCCCCTTCTGCAGGAATTCGCGCCAAGCAATAAGGCATTGGTTCACCATCCACCACCAAAATACGTTTATCACCATTGCTGATATCTGGTACGAAGGTTTGCGCCATTGCGTAATTCTGTCCGTGATTGGTCAACGTTTCGATGATGACCGATACATTAGGATCGCCTTGCTTCACTCTAAAGATAGAGGCTCCACCCATACCATCTAATGGCTTAAGGATTACATCACCATGTTTGGCTTGAAACTCGCGAATTTTTTCCGCTTTGCGAGTAACGATTGTGGTTGGCGTAAGTTCTGGGAACCATGCGGTAAACAGCTTTTCGTTACAATCACGTAGGCTTTGTGGCTTGTTGACAATCAGAGTTCCTTTTTCTTCCGCTCGCTCAAGAATGTACGTCGCGTAGATGTATTCTGTGTCAAACGGAGGATCTTTTCTCATCAAAACGGCATCAAGTTCTGAAAGTTCGATCGTTTGTTCTGATTGGAATTCATACCAACCAGAAGGATCTTCTTTCAGAGTAACCACTTTCGTGTCGGCAACAGGGGTGCCTTGATCCAAGTGGAGGTCGTTCATCTCCATATAGTGGATTTCCCAACCACGACGCTGAGCTTCTAACATCATTGCAAAGCTAGAATCTTTTTTGATGTTAATCGATGCAATGGGATCCATTACGATGCCGACTTTTATCATTCGAATATCTCCGTTTATCCAAGGTCGCCAAAGCGAACTTGTAATGCAGTAATAGCGGTTAACGCTGCGGTTTCTGTCCGTAATACTCTAGGACCAAGCAACGTTTCTTCAAATTGGTATTCTTCTGTCATGCGGATTTCTTCTGCAGACAATCCGCCTTCAGGACCTATCAATAATCTTACTCTTGTAATAGGTGTTGGTAAGGTATTGATTGAGTATTGGGCTCTTGGGTGTAAATTCAATTTCAGAGCGTCGCTTTGCTCGGCGCACCATTGCTCAAGCTGCATGATGGGACGAATTTCTGGAATGGTATTGCGCCCACATTGTTCACATGCACTGATGGCTATTTTCTGCCATTGTGCCAGCTTTTTTTCGAATCGCTTGGTATCCAGTTTTACGCCACATCGTTCAGAAATCAAAGGGGTAATGGTGTTTACACCCAATTCAACGGATTTCTGAATGGTGAATTCCATTTTTTCACCACGAGAGACAACTTGTCCTAGATGAATGTTTAACGGTGATTCAATACTGGTTTCGACACGCTCTTGAACGTCTACCGTGACATTTTTTTTACTGACTTCTGAAATGATTGCAGGAAATTCAGCATTGCTGCCATCAAACAACAATACATTTTGCCCTTCTTTCATGCGCAGCGCTCTGCCTATATGACCTGCTGCGTCATCGCTTAATTTCACCAAGCCGAGTTCATTGATGGTTTCGGGGTGATAAATTCGAGGGATTCGCATGTATTTTGTTTCCTGCATGACACGTATTTAGTGATTAACATGGATGCGTGAAAGGAAAAAAACAAGCTTGCCAGCAAAAATATGGTTGTCTTCGAACTTTTTATATTTACCAATTGTATTTACGGAGAGCTCTATTTTATCTTACTCATTGATTTTAAAAATATAAATAGAGTTAAGATGAAAAAAAAGAATGCGTTAGCTGTAGGCGGTGCTTTGATGGTATTACTTTCTGGGTGTGGTGGTGGGAGTTCTTCAGAAAACCCAGGTAGCCTGGCATCGCCAAACATAAAGGGAGATCCAAGTTTAGATAAAATTTCGACTTACCAAACTTCGGCTTTATCGAATGATATGCTTGAGTGTGTCAAACTTTACAAGAAGCGTCAGTCTTGTTCGCTAGATAAAATTCGTCCAATTGGTGTTGAGAAGCCTGGAGACCTTTCAATTTCAGATATCCAAGAAAGACTAGTTGTCTCTCACAATTGGATGGGTGATAACTTTATTAATGCGTTAAAAAGTATCAACGATCAGGATTTCCTAAACCTGTTTAAACCTCTCAATGCTATCGTTTTGAGTTATGATATCAGACCTTCTTTCTATCATACGTATACCGCTGCTATTTATATCGATCCAAGATATTTGTGGCAGAATAAAGCAGAGTGGGATTCGATTTATAAGCAGGATGACTTCCGTTCTGACTTTAGTTCAGAGTTCACTTACGATAGTGCTAATCGTTTTATTTATCCAAATAGTAAAGAATACGTAACCTACAGCAATACCTACCATTCAGCGAATAATGCGTGGCGTGCATCCCATCATATTGCACCAGGACTGTTCCGACTATTAGCTCATGAACTGGCTCATGCTAATGACTACCTTCCTCCTGCTTACCTGTCACAGGTTGGTGACAGCGGTTCTGTTTTCAGTGCAATGCGTGATAATGCCAACAAAGTCCACACTGAACTGCAATCAAGCCACCCATTAACTTCATCATTGTTATTGGTAGCAGCGGAGATTGCTTTCCATGGCAAGTCAATGACTGATCAAGCTCGAAATTCAACAGGAGAAATTGCGGGAAGTGAGTTTAAGCCCGATGGTGCTGCGGCTTTTTACGGCTATTCAACTAACCGAGAAGATGTAGCAACGTTGTTTGAGTCATATATGATGTTTAAAAAGTACGGTGCGATTTCTGATGTCGCGTTCATATCTATCCCTAAAACTAAAGAATATACCTGTAATGATTGGAAAGTTTTGTGGGGAGAAAGGCACCGTTTGGCAGATGACAATGTGCGGACAAAGACTATATTCGTTGCTCAACGTTTAACTGGGAAAACAGAGTCTGAAGTGATTTCAAATATGCCATCCACTGTGGCTGATGTCAGTACTTTGACTCCAGGTCTTGGTTGGTGTGAGTCACGTACACAGAATAGTTCAAGCTCCTTTATGGGTTTGTCAAAATCTGATGTTTCTAAACATCCGTATGACTATTTAGATGATATAGGGCGAAAGCACTAGAACAACTTATTAAGCCCCGAATTTCGGGGCTTTTTACTCAGCTCTTACAATTCTCGTAAACAAAAGGATTGTGGTTGCCTTGTATCTTATATATGCGCTCATCACGCGTGCATTCCCATTCATCGACAGGGAATTGCGTGTTCCACACTTTCATTAAATTGGTTTGTTGCTTAGAAAGGCGAAATCCATATTCTTTACTCATGTAAAGGTATGTACGTGCGATAGATCCTTTGGCTCTATCTGGTGGCATAACCTTTCTTTGTTTGAAATTGACCTGTACTTCGCATTGACCATAAGTCGCGCCATCGACGCCATTCCATTGGCTGAAGTTGTAATTGGAACGATCGCCATTAACTTCGCCAATGGTGGGAGTCAAATTGTGAAGGTCAGCCTCCATTGAGCGAAAAACTTTGTCTTTTTTGGTGCAGTTCTTTCTTCCGCCAGTTTGCCAGCATTGTCGCTGATGACCAAATTGCCACGCAGGTACTACGTGCTCCCATTCAATTCGAGAAGCGCGTTTTAGTTGTTTCCGTACTTCATAACCGCACCCTTTTAGATCAGGTACGCCTTTTTTCCCCTTCCATTGAATATCGCATCCGCAGTAAAAGCTAATTGGATGATCAGCGTAAATTTTAACGGCTTCTCTTTTGGCTTTTGAAAATGATGAGGGTGGGGCAGCAATGGTGGTGGCACTGAAGAGAACCAATGCAAGAAAAGAATATAGTAGACGCATAGTTATTGATAATTAGGATTATTAATAACCTGAGTCTAGCAACTACGTGATATTTTTATCTATAGATATAAAAGAAATTAACAAACTTAAGACAATTGAGTGCCTGTAAATTTGAGGTCGTGCTGACAGGCTTTACAGCGATAACTGGTTTCTCCTCTCAGAACCTTATTGTGTCGACGGATAGATAAGGGATGGACTTGGCAACCACATTGGTATTCGAACGTTTTCCCTTGAACCCCTGTAACGTCAAAGCTATGTGTTGTTTTTGCTGGGATACCTAATACAGATTCCATGACATATTGCCATTCTTTACCGTGGGGTTTGACTCGACCAAAGCATTGGTAGGTAATCAGATGTGCGACTTCGTGCGGGATAACTTCTTGTAGAAAGGCTATCTTATTCTCTTTAAATAAAGCGAGGTTAAGGCGAATTTCCCATTGTTGAAGATACGCTTTTCCAGCGGCTTTACCCCTGACATTAAAGTTCCAGGTAGGCTGCACAAAGGGTTTGTGAAATACACGTTCTGCTTTTCTGATGCACTGTTTGATGATTTGTTCGATCAAGTAGTGTGTTGTGGGATCTTGCATAAAATAACAGCCTCTAGATTGAGGCTGTTATTGTACTTAAATCTGCTTATTTGTTAATGATGCCGGCGTTGAATCGTCGCTTCATAGCCGTGCCATGTTCCATAACCCAATATTGGCATTACGACCATCATTCCAAGTCCGAATGTGGCAAAGCCTATAATCAAACCACCACAAATAATAGCAGCCCAGACAATCATCGCTGGGATGTTTGATTTAACCGCGTTAAAGCTTGTAAATATGGCAGTCATAATATCGACTCTGCGTTCCATCATCATCGGAATAGAGAAGACGGATATACAGAAAATAATAGTAGAAAGTACAACCCCTATTAAAGATCCGATAACAAGAAACGGTAAGAACTCAGAAATAGGTGCCCCTTCAACAGAAGGGTATAAAGCGTGCAATAATGCTGCGATCCGCATCCAGAAAATCATGGCAATACTGAGCATGAGGGCAAACCCCCACTGAGAGACGGAGTTTCTCCCAATAGCATGTATTGAATGCATTAACCGGGGTTTATGACCTTTCTCGAGCTCCCAAGCAGCATCATATAGTCCAAGAGCGAGGAAAGGACCGATGAGCATATAAACGATAAGGCTTGGCAATACAACAAGATGAGTGCCTTGCCAGTAGACTAAACCAACCACTCCTATCGCAGCGGCGGTAAAGCATAAACCGTAAAATGCGCTGATAAGTGGTGTTCTCATTAGGTCGTGAACGGCCATTGCAAGCCATTGAAAAGGCTCAGTGATGCCGACTTTGTTACAAGGTATGGTTTTGGCGTATTCTGAATCTGGAATGACGTGTTCTTTTTTATCAGATGCGTCATTTGGACTGAGTGTACGAGGCATAGACCCTCCATGACCGATTCTGTTTGAACTCCGGAGTACTCAACGGGAGTGGAGTTTACTCACAAAACCGAGTTTGAATTTCCCCAAGGCGTGCCGACCTTTAGTGGTTCAACTTTCTCAACCGGGGGCACACACCCTTCATTCATAGGTACTCGATGTCTCGCAGGCAATCAATTTTGTATGCGGCACATCGACGTTACAACGCTAACAATATCCTTTCTTTAAGAAAGGTTGTTAACATTATGTTAACTATTAACTATCCGCAGATAAATATCAAACTTCTTTCGGCTCAATTCTGGGATTTGTTATTGATCGCAAGAGAGATGGGTTGACTTCAGAATAAAGTGCCTCGAAAGATTTTTACAATAAGATCAGGATTATAAGGAAAATACCAGTGTACATATGAAGCAACTGTGGCGTGTTTTACCCATACAGGATCGGTTGGGGTTCCGTATTGAGAGAGTGGTTCGGTCAGTACTTTTTCTTCGCTAACGGTTTTTGAATAGTGAAAAGTGTGTCCGCGTAATGGTTGACCATGGATACTGGCTTCCAAAATGCCTAGAGCAGCCAGTTTATTTTGCATATAAGCGTTGGCATTCAAAGCGCCCACTAAATTTTTCGTCTGATCGCTCTTATTTGTCAGTGTTTTGTTGAGATAAAGCATGCCACCACACTCGGCAAGACAAGGCTTTCCCTGCCTGATGTGCTCAAGGATCTGTTGATTCAGAGACTCGTTGCTCGCCAGTTTCTCCATATATAGTTCTGGGTAGCCACCTGGTAGGTATAGCGCATCACATTGGGGTAGCTCGTCCTGCGCAAGGGGCGAAAAGTATTTCAGCGTTGCGCCTAATGATTCCAGCAGGTCAATGTTCGCCTGATACAGAAAAGCAAAGCTGGCGTCGTTGGCGATAGCAATTGTTTGGCTTTCTAGTGTGCCTGTGATTTCTGGTTTGGATTGGACAGGTAGATGAAATGATTGGGGAGGGGGTAAGGGAATGTCACCAAACTCGTTAATCAATTGGGCAGCGCGATTCAGCCGTTGCTCTACGTCATCCAATTCTTGTGCCTGCACCAGTCCGAGGTGACGCTCGGGTAGTGAAAGATCCATATCTTTGGGTAACCAACCGCAAAAAGCGGTTTCTGGTTTCAGGCTTTCTTTCAGCATTTCAGAATGCCTTTTTGATCCCACACGATTCGCTACTACCCCAAAGACATCAACATCATCCCGGTAAGTCGACAAACCATGCACCAAAGCACCAAAGGTTTGTGCCATTGCGCCAGCATCCACCACCGCTAGCATGGGTAACTGAAATTTGGCGGCAATATCAGCACTTGAGCACTTGCCATCAAACATACCCATTACGCCTTCGATAAGAATAACATCCGCTTCCTGTGCCGCTTTGTAGAGCAAACGCTGACACTCTTCTTCTCCGCACATCCATAAGTCCAGTTGATAGACCGGAGCCCCTGAAGCGATAGACAGAAACTGAGGATCGATAAAGTCCGGACCCGTTTTAAAGACGCGAACTTTTTTTCCCTGTTGTGTCAGTGCTCGCGCCAGCGCAGCAACAACAGTGGTTTTTCCACTTCCAGATGACGGTGCCCCGACAACCAGAGCGGAGCAATAAGCGGTTTCCATTTGTTTTTCCTTATCTTCAGCTACCAATTACTCAGATTCATTCGTGACGATGCGCGCCTGTCGACAGGCGTGTGAGAACGTGGGGTCATAAAGTTTTGAATCGACAAAACTGTTGTCGCCCAGCACTTTGCTGACAATAATCATTGCGGTTGAGCGAATCCCCTCATCATGCATGATTTGAGCAATGGTGCTTAATGTACCACGGAAAATGCGTTGCTCAGGATGGCTGGCTTTCTCGACCACTGCGACGGGCCAGTCAGGTGGGTAGACATCGGACAGTTCTCTCACGACTTTGCGAATGAGTGTGGCGCTGAGAAATAAACATAACGTTGCCTCATGAGACGCCAGTGAGCGCAAGTTCTCTTTCTCTGGAACAGGTGTGCGACCTGATGCTCGGCTGAGGATTATGGTCTGACACTTTTCCGGAAGCGTCAGCTCTTGCCCGAGTGCAGCGGCGCTGGCCTGAAATGAACTCACCCCAGGTACGACCTTCCAGTCGATTCCTAGCTCATTTAAGCGGCGAGTTTGTTCAGCCAACGATGAGTAGATAGAAAGATCACCAGTTTGAACTCGGGCAACATGTTCCCCTTTTTTGTGAGCGATCTGGTAAACACGAGTCAGATCATCCAGATCCATGTCCGCAGAGTTGTAAACCTGCGCATCAGGTCGAGCGCGATCAATGACCGCTCTGGGCACCAGGCTACCTGCGTAAACCACAACGGGGCACTCTTCGACAAGCCTTGCTCCTTTCACGGTGATCAAATCTGGATCGCCCGGACCAGCACCAATAAAATAAACCGTCATGTCAGTTCACCTCATCTTTGATTTTCAGTGAGTGTCCACGTTTCTGCCCGTCGAGTACCGACCCGTCTTTAAGCTGATATTTATTGGTGTAGCCTCTGGGGGTGATGATCCAGTCACCAAAGCGATAGCTGTTACTATTGCCAACTACTACTGCCGCATTCATACCAAATTCCACCTGAGTAAATTCAGCCAGAGTAGTCAGTGTGACTTGCTGATCTTCGCGGTAGGCGGCATTGACGACGGCAACGGGTGTACTTGGATCTTTATGTTTCAGCAAGATCTCACGAGCAGTTTCGATATGTTGGGTTCGCTTTTTGGATCTCGGGTTATAAAACGTGATGGCAAAATCAGCGATAGCAGCGGCTTCAATGCGCTTGGTGATCACATCCCAAGGGGTGAGCAGATCCGACAAAGAGATGGTGCAACTGTCGTGACCGAGCGGAGCACCAACCAATGATGCACATGCGTTGGCTGCGGTAATTCCGGGGATAATATCTAACTCAATTTGCTGATTTAATTGAGGGTTTTGCTCAAGCAGCTCCAGCACCAGTGGCGCCATGGCGTACATGCCCGAATCTCCTGAGCACACCAGAACCACTTGCTTGCCTTTGGCGGCTTCTTCCACCGCCGCCTGCGCCCGATCCCACTCGCGTGTCATCCCACTTTGGATGACTTCCTGCTCTACAATCAGTGCGTCGATAAGCTCAACATACGCCTTGTACCCTGCGACCACATCAGCGGTTTTAATAGCGTGCTGCGCAGCTGGTGTAACAAGATCAATAGAGCCCGGTCCAAGACCAACCAAGGTTAATTTTGCCATGGCTAGAGCACTCCTTCGGGAGCGTTCAGACGAATCAATCCTTCTTTAATTTGCCTGTCGAGAACGTCCAGAAGCTCAGGCATGTCCAGCATACAGAATTTGTCACCTTGAACAGGTTCGGCAATTTTAACTTCGGCATCCTGAGACAAAGCTTTTTTGATCTCGTTGAGATCATTAATAAAGTGGTTACCTGAAACCAAAAGTAACGGAACTAAGTTCAGTACTGGCTTGCCACCGCCGGTATGGAGCGTTTTTATGCGTCGGAGCATTTCATCTTTCAGCAATTGGAAAGGCCACGCCCCTTCGAGTGAACAGGCGAAGTTGCGTTCAGACAGGCTACTCAGAAAGTCAGCGCTGTAGTGAATCGCCTGATGCCCCGAGTTGTCGAGCATTGGGGCACCGTGATGAATGAACACATTAAAATGCTCTCTGGGCATGAAACGTTCGTGCAGGGCAGAAATCAGTCGGGTGGCGAGCTGGCTGTGGTGCATGATGGCTGGTGTCTGCTCGATACGAGCTAAGGAGAATTGCTTGAATCCGTCGACAATGGATGTCAGGTATCGATGTTCATCGGTCGGGAACAGATAGACAGAAACCACTAGAATTCGCTCATAACCCTGCGTATCGAGATCAGCCAGAACTTGCGGAAGGCTAAAACATTGATTGTCTTTACGCGCCAGCTTTTTGATCACCATTTTCGAGCTGGTGGCAACACGAACATGAATGTCGGGGTAGGTCTCGCGAACACGCTCAGCCAAGTCTTCATACCGCTGCTGTTCAATCACACTGCCAAAGCAGCTAAGAACAATGGCGGTGCCTTGATTGTAATGACGAAGTCGTTTCATGGGTTAACTATCCTTATTTTTGTGTTGGTCTTATTGTTTGTATTGGTCTTATAGCTTGTTTTGGTCATCGGCACTTTCGATAGGTGCGATGTATTGCGGAGCGAGCCATTGTTTGAGTGGCTTACGCTCGACCAGATGTGTGAAAAGTTCTTTCCAGGCCTGCTCGGTGAACTGATCAATCCCTTTCACCCATATGCCGTTGTTGATGGGCGTTTCATTGGGTTGAAGGCGTTCGTAGATCACCATCGCCGCACGGTTTCGGCAGGTGCCTGCGCAGTGTGTACGGCTGATTTTGATTCGCTGCTCTCCACTGGCAAAACCAAGTGATTTGAGCACTTGCCTGAGGTCATGAGCGAGGTTCTTACTGCCTTCTTTTGCGCAGCGTCCTCCCTCGCAGAGCAGAATGTGGTGGCGGTGATAAAGCATGGGGCGGTTGAGATCGACGTGCTTGGGTTTGCACTGAAATCCATCAACCACTTCGTTGCCATGCAGATTGATTTTGACGTCTTTGTCGAGCCAGTTTTTCCACTTCTTTTTGGCAAGAGGTTCGTCATAAGTGATGCGACAGCAAGCAAGAGTCATGTTGAAGCCATCCTGCTTGAACTTCCATTTAGGGACGAGGAGTTGAGTACGGGCAGAATGTTTGAGAGCAGACGCTTCTGCCACTGATGAAACGCCCGTAATTTTCTTTACGTAATCCGAAGGGTTCTCAATCCCTGCCACTCCATCTAACTCACTGGCAGAATAAGTATGAAATGGAATCTGCTCCTGTTCAGAGAGCGCCAAAATACCTTGTTCGTTGGCTTTTAATGCGATACTTGCCAGTGCAGAAATGCTGTATTTAGACAGGTTATGCTCTTCAAGAAATTGATGAATGCCCGTCTGAAGTACCTGCAGCGGGATATTGCGATCGCATCCAATACCAAGGACTAATGACTTAGGTCGCCACAGTACGGTTTTGCTTTGCCACAACGCATGGCCCTTTGGGGTCTCCTCATCTGAAATAAGCACCAGTCCATCCCATTCAGTAGGATCCACTTTCGTGAGATCTGCATGAGACAAATCCGGGTGCGTTATGATGTGTCGGGGCATAGAGCGTTTGTGCTGCCACCAGTTTTGTTCACCAGAATGCTGAACAATCAATACACGTTTCTCGTTGACGACGGCAGCACTGGTTGCCGTGATGGCTGGCTCACACTCAGGAGCGAGCGTCCAGCCAAAAGGGGCTCCCAACATATCAACCGACAGGTTGCCAGCGACATCCGATGCGGTAGTAATCACAGGCGTGGCACTAAGCGCTTGTGATATATGCAGTGCAATGGCATTTGCTCCGCCTCGATGACCTGAAAGCATTGGAATCACAAACTGCCCGTGGTCATCAATGCAAATAACCCCCGGGTCGGTTCGTTTGTCCCGAAGAAGGGGGCCTATCATTCGGCTAACGATCCCTGCTGCGAAAAAGCAGATATGGTGGTCGTAATCGGCAAATTTTTCGGTAAAGAAGCCAGATAAAGGTAAGGTAAGAATATTGGCATCTGGGTATTCTTCTTTCCCCACAGGTGCGACGAACACGTCTGCAAACGGATAGGTTTGTGCCAGCCGTCGAGCCTGCCTTGCTCCGTGCAAAGTAATGGCATAAATCGCAATCTTCATCAGGCTCTCCTGCCTTCAAATACGGCACAGGGTTGCGACTGCGTTGTACCTCGAAGTACTCCGCGACGTGAGCGGACAGAGAGCTGAACCATTGAAAAATAACGGTGCTCATTCGGCACATCGTTAAGATCGGTGTATACCTCCTGTTGCTCGGTGGTAGCGTGAGAAACATAGGTTGCGCAATCCAGCATGTTCATAGCCTGAAGCTGTTGAGTGAGCTTAGGAATAACTCGACCGGCCTTGATGAGCATGATGGTGTCGAAGTCGATTACTAGCCTCTCAAGACATTCCAGCCCCCAAGTGGCGGGAACCACACAGAAACGCTCCTGACCGTCTGCCAGTGGGATTTTGGTCTGAGATGGGATTGCCGTAACCGAGGTAATGCCCGGAATGATCACTGGATCGAGCTCGGGCAAAATCTCAGAAAGCTCTTCCTGAATATAAGCCCAAGTGCTGTAGACGGAAGGGTCGCCCTCGGTCGCAAACGCGACGGATTTACCTTGCCTTAGCAGGTACGCAATAGTTTCAGCGGCTTTTTGCCAGGCGGGAATATTGATATTGGGATCTCGCGTCATCGGGAAGTGAAGAAACAACACTTCACCTTGCATGTCGCTTCTTCTAAGGCTGCCATCGACAATGTGTTGAGCAAAGGACTGCTGACTCCCGGCGTCTTTTTCTGGGAAGGCAACGACGTCAGCTTGGCTTAAAATACGGTGTGCTTTTAGCGTTAATAGCTCTGGGTCGCCTGTACCCACACCAACCGCATACATAGTTCCTAATTTCATTTTGACTTTCTCATTATTGTATTTTTATGTTGTGTTTTCCTGACCGCGGTATTTATCCAGCCTGCGGTTTGGTGAATGTGAATAAGTGAATAGGGTTCTCTGCCTGATAACGTGTGTAATGCGCCAGAGGAACTCCGTTAGAAACAGCAATCAGCTGAACGTGAGTCGGTGCCTGGTTCTCTTTGCTCCACTGATGAAGCTCGCAGGTAGAGTCGACCGTGACGGCAGAGCCAACAATGACACCTCCGGGTTTTAGTACCTCCCAGCAGGTATCCAGAATTGACTTCATATTGCCTCGGCTTCCTCCAACAAAAATGCTGTCGGGTGCTGGGAGATGTTCAAGTTGGTTAGGCGCTTTATCCTTAATCAATCTGACATTGTCTGTGCCGTGAGCTTTTAGGTTGGTTTCGATTGACTCGTAACATTCCGGATTGGACTCGATGGTGAACACCTGCCCCAGATAACATTGTTTCGCCGCTTCGATAGCGACAGAGCCAGAACCCGTACCGATATCCCATACCACGGATTGGGGCTGTATGCGCATTGACGCAAGAGCTAAATGGCGAACAGGCTGCTTAGTGATTAGCCCACGTTTGGGGGTTCGCTTCATAAAGTCATCATCATTGGCGTACTGACCAGCTATCCCCCAGGCATGAGGCTCCGATCTATGTAGAATCAGTATATTGAGCGAAGAAAAGTCCTCTGAAGCACATCTGGCAAGATCGTCTAACGACCATTTCGTAACTTTTTCTTCGGTTGATCCCAGATTCTCACATACCCAAACCTGCCAGCCTTGCTGGGTGTAGTTGATAAGATGTGCCGCAATTCGTGCGGGGTGGTTATGAGCATCGGTTAACAGGCAGTAACTCGTTCCCCACTGGATTTGGCTGGCGAGCCCCTGAATGACGTCGTCATGCTGTTTACGGCCATGCAGCGAGATGGCTTTCATATCCTGCCACGGGAGCCCGACTCGACTGCAGGCCAGTTGCATGGATGACGGGGAGGGAATAAAGCGCACTTCGTGATGAGGCAGCTTGTTCAATATCGACTGACCGATACCGAAGAAAAGCGGGTCGCCAGAGGCAAGCACAACAACACCACCTTCCTCACTTTCTTCTAATACCTGGGCAAACCAAGGTTGGTAGCCCTGATTCATGGACAAACGTTCCCCTTTGAATTGTGGGAACCACTCCAGAAGACGGTCGTTACCTGCGATGACTCTTGCCGATTCCACGGCATTCACTGCTCGGCTGCTTAAGCTCAGGCACCCGTCTTCGGGCACGCCAACTATCGTGACAGCGGCATTTGGTAACGTCGCGCAAGTCATTGTATCGACTCCGCGAGCAGAGCGTGGATGGTGGACACCACCAGCGGGCTGCCCCCCTTGCGACCCAGGCTCGCAATGTAAGGCACCTGATTTTGCTCTGTCAGTGCTTGTTTGGATTCATCGGCTTTAACGAAACCCACGGGGATACCAATGATTAATGCGGGCTTTGCCTCGCCAGCTTCTATCATTCGAAGCAGTTCCAGTAAAGCAGTTGGAGCGTTCCCGACCCCGACAATGGCACCGTCAAGTTGTCCGCTATCTCGTGCATAACGCATGGCGTGAATCGCACGTGTCTCTCCAGTCGCTTTTGCGGATTTGATTACGTCGGGATGGCTGATGAAGCAGTGTGCTTGATTACCATAAACTTTTAGCCGAGCCAGATTCAGACCTGTGACGATCATGCTGACATCCGTGATGATATTGGCGCCAGATTTAAGTGCGGAAATTGCTGTATCAATGGCGTTGTCGCTGAATCGATAGAGCTGTGCGTATTCGAAATCGCCTGTGGTATGAATGGCGCGACGAACGACATTCCATTCACCCTTTTGAAAAGAATGCCCCCCGTGAAGCGTCTCTATTTCGTGGTCGATGATCGAGAACGAGTCACTTTCTATTTGCTGCCCTTGCTTGGTCATTTGACGCATATCATTGGTCATTGAGCCTCCTGTTGAGTGGCATGGGTATTTGATGAGTCTGGGGTTTTCGGTATATCCCCTTTCGGACAAGCGTGCTTCGCCAGTAAATCGCCATTAAAGTCGATCAGTTTGAATTCGATACTCACAGCGTGTTTCACGTAGATGGCGGCATGTTCAGCCGCTTGTTGGCACAGAACGGATAAAAACAGAGAGTTAGGAGCTGAGCGAGTGCTTTGCGCTTCTTTCCATATTTCAAGCACATGCCTTCCCGTATTGGCTTGCCTGACCTCGTTGGCAAAGTCACTCGATTCGCCTGCCTGAATGGCGAGATCAGCCAGCAGTGAAAAATCGATCGCTTTGCCTGAAACATGAGTCATCATGTGCCCTGCCACCATTTTTCCGAGCTTGCCAATCATGGCAACGACGGTCACTTTATCTACCTGATAGCGTTTGGCAGAGCGAAGCCCTACGCCGACAAAGTCCCCAGCCTGAATAAAACACATTGAAGGGTAATCGGGGAGCATGGTCATTGCTGATTTTTCCGTTCGCGACCCAGTAGTAAGCACTAAATGGTTCTGCCCATTCTGCCGAGCGATCTGAACCGATTGACGGACAGATGCCGAGAACGCGGATGTTGAGTAGGGCTTCACCGTGCCGCGTGTACCCAGAATGGAGATACCTCCGATGAGCCCCAGCCTTGGGCCAATCGTTTCCTTAGCCCGCTCTTCACCATCTGGAACACAAATTTCCAAAGATATGCCCGCAGCTTGCCTTTGCGATGAGGTGGACTGATTCCACTCCAGCATCACCATATCCAGAATGTTTTTGCGTGGAACTGGGTTGATGGCCGCTTCTCCAACTGGAAGCTCCAGACCGGGTAGTGTCACCCGCGCGACACCAACCCCTCCTTCTATGGTGAACCCGGGAGTAGGTTGCCATCGAGCAATGCACTGAATGTGCGCTTCATGAGTACAGTCAGGGTCGTCGCCCGCATCTTTAATAACACTGGCGGTTACTGTTTGTTTTGTTGTGTGGATAAAAGCCACTTTAAACGTAGCGGGTTCACCGTTAGGTAAGATGATGGAAATGTAGTCAGGCTGGTGGCTTGTCAAGAGAGTCTGAACCGCTGCTCTGCTAGCCGCTGCGGCGCAAGTTCCTGTGGTAAATCCACTTCGGAGTTCTGACTTGTTTTTTGAGCGTTTAACTTTCGTGACCACTGTATTCTCATCTAAGCTAGCGAACTTTTTTGAATACAGAGCGCTCCCTTGATCTCACAAGGAAGTAAAAGGTATTTGAGTAATCCCGCTCGGTATTCATGTGTGTTCAGGTATTCTGACTTACGGTGTCGAGGTGCTCGCTGCGGTTTACTCCTTCCCAAATCCTTTGATTCAGTGGCTCGTAAAACGCTCATCGCTTACAGCTGCGGGTACAGTTCAGGAGTTTCACCTGATTCCCTGAGGGTTGTTTACATTACAATCTACGTTTTATATCTAAGTACCTTGAGGTCTCCTAGGTATACTGTCTCTCCGTTTGATAGTCGCTATCTCGCTTCTCTCCATCAGACCGATAAAACCCACGACACGGATGATCGAGACAAAGCATGAAGTCGCAATTGCACAGACAACAAACACAGTGGTTTGAGCGGTTCATCCAAAACCATAAGTACGGTTTGTTGGTATAAGGCTCTAGCGATATGTGCCTGCTGCTTCTGACCTCCCGATAATTGCCCAGTATTTATTTCTTTGAATTTGAAGATCCGATGTATGAAGCACAAGTGCTTTTTGTAACTGGACAGAGCGGCAGTGGCAATGGAGCATGAGCAGCAGAGAATGATATTTATTTAGTGCGTCTCTGCAATCTATCGGGTTAACGTTTGCATGACTTTGATCTAGGCACGTAAAATCCCCACAAATTCAAATTTATGACGTAGCGGATATATAGAGCTGAAATGGATAGTTGTTGGATATAAGAAAGCCTCTGAAAATCAGAGGCTTTTGAATAAGTTATGTGCTAGGAAGGTTAAGAACTTTACAGGCCAGCAAACTCACGCAGTACTACTGCTTTGTCTGTTGCTTCCCATGGGAATTCTTCACGACCAAAGTGACCGTAAGCCGCTGTCTTCTTATAGATAGGCTGAAGTAAGTTCAGCATTTCTTGGAGACCGTATGGACGTAGGTCGAAGTTCTGACGAACCGCTTCAATGATGATGTTGTGTGGCACTTTTTCAGTACCGAACGTTTCCACCATAATAGACGTTGGATCAGCAACACCGATAGCGTATGAAAGTTGAATTTCACAGCGATCAGCTAAACCTGCTGCCACGATGTTTTTTGCAACATAACGCGCCGCGTATGCCGCACTGCGGTCTACTTTTGATGGGTCTTTACCAGAGAATGCGCCGCCGCCGTGACGAGCAGCACCACCGTAGGTATCAACAATGATCTTACGACCAGTCAAACCACAATCTCCCATAGGACCGCCAATTACAAAACGACCAGTTGGGTTAATGAAGAAGTTGGTTTCTTTGTTCAGCCATTCAGAAGGCAAAACAGGTTTAATGATTTCTTCCATAACTGCTTCACGCAGGTCAGGCGTAGAAATAGAGTCACAATGCTGAGTTGAAAGTACGACCGCATCGATACCAACAATTTTTCCTTGATCGTACTGGAAGGTTACCTGAGATTTTGCATCAGGACGCAACCATGGAAGCTTACCGTTTTTACGGACTTCAGCCTGCTTCTGAACCAGTAAATGTGAGTACGTAATTGGAGCGGGCATGAATACATCAGTTTCATTTGTCGCGTAACCAAACATAATGCCTTGGTCGCCTGCGCCTTGCTCTTTAGGATCCGTTTTATCGACACCTTGATTGATGTCTGGGGATTGTTTACCGATGGTGTTCAGTACTGCACAAGAATCGGCATCAAAGCCCATGTCAGAGTGTACGTATCCGATTTCTCGAACGGTTTGGCGAGTCAGCTCTTCGATATCAACCCAAGCTGAAGTGGTAATTTCACCACCTACCATTACCATGCCAGTTTTCACATAGGTTTCACACGCTACGCGAGCTTTAGGATCTTGCTCAAGAATTGCGTCAAGGACGGCATCAGAGATTTGGTCTGCAATTTTATCTGGATGACCTTCTGAAACTGACTCAGAAGTGAATAGGTGCTTTGCCATGATAGCTCCACTTTTAAAGTTTGAGAGACCGATTATTCAAATCCATCTCGCTTAATTACATTAATTTATGTAGGTGTTTCTACATCTAGACGTCTATTCTAATTTCGAATTGATAGAATTCAAGCAAATTTTGTACATATCTCATAACCAACCGTTTGCGCAAGTAAACGTGTTTTCGAAGATGTTCGCGTGGAATGTAGGAAAAGGGTAGCAAATGTCACGAAATGGTAGGTAAATCGATTGCAGCACCTATTGTGCTTTGCGACAATACGCCCTCACAATTTCTCTTTCAATTCGCTTAATGCATTCAGGAGCAGACATGTCTTCTCGTAACCTTCTTTCAAACAAAGAGCTAGCTAACGCTATTCGTGCCCTCAGCATGGATGGCGTTCAAGCTGCAAACTCTGGTCACCCAGGTGCACCAATGGGTATGGCAGATATCGCCGAAGTACTGTGGCGTTCTCACCTAAACCACAACCCAACTAACCCTGAATGGGCAGACCGCGACCGTTTCGTTTTGTCAAACGGCCATGGCTCTATGCTGATTTACTCTTTGTTGCACCTTGCAGGTTACGATTTACCAATCGAAGAGTTGAAGAACTTCCGTCAGCTGCATTCAAAAACACCGGGTCACCCTGAGTACGGTTACGCGCCGGGCATCGAGACCACGACAGGTCCGCTTGGTCAGGGCATCACTAACGCCGTGGGCATGGCACTGGCAGAGAAATCGCTTGCTGCGCAGTTCAACAAAGACGGTCACGATATCGTGGACCACTTTACTTACGCCTTCATGGGTGATGGCTGTCTGATGGAAGGTATCTCACACGAAGCATGTTCTCTTGCAGGTACGTTAGGCTTGGGCAAGTTGATTGCGTTCTGGGATGACAACGGCATTTCTATCGACGGTGAAGTAGAAGGTTGGTTCTCCGACGACACCCCTAAGCGTTTTGAAGCATACGGCTGGCATGTTATTCCAGCCGTAGACGGTCATGATTCCAACGCCATCAACTCAGCAATTGAAGCGGCCAAAGCGGACCCTCGTCCGACGCTTATCTGTACCAAAACCATCATCGGTTTCGGTTCGCCAAACAAGTCGGGTTCTCACGACTGTCACGGCGCACCATTAGGTCATGAAGAAATTGCAGCAGCACGTGAGTTTTTAGGTTGGGAGCACGGTCCTTTTGAAATTCCGCAGGAAGTTTACGCAGAGTGGTCTGCGAAAGAAGCAGGCGCAGCTAAGGAAGCAGCGTGGAACGAGAAATTTGCAGCTTATGAAGCAGCATATCCAGAGCTTGCCGCCGAGTTCAAACGCCGAGTAAACAACGAATTACCAGCAGAGTGGGAAGCGAAAGCAAGCCAAATCATCGCAGACCTTCAAGCCAACCCAGCTAACATTGCGTCACGTAAAGCGTCGCAAAACGCGCTGGAAGCGTTCGGGGCTATCTTGCCTGAATTCATGGGTGGCTCGGCTGACCTTGCCCCTTCAAACCTGACCATGTGGTCTGGTTCTAAATCACTGACGGCGGAAGATGCATCGGGCAACTACATTCACTACGGTGTGCGTGAGTTCGGTATGACGGCCATCATGAACGGTATTGCTCTGCACGGTGGCTTCGTACCATACGGCGCGACTTTCCTCATGTTCATGGAATACGCGCGTAACGCGATGCGCATGGCAGCACTGATGAAAGTGCAGAACATTCAAGTGTACACGCACGACTCTATCGGTCTGGGTGAAGACGGTCCGACTCACCAACCGGTTGAGCAAGTGGCATCTCTACGCCTAACGCCAAACATGAGCACATGGCGTCCATGTGACCAAGTAGAATCGGCGGTAGCGTGGAAACTGGCTATCGAACGCAGAGATGG
>NZ_BFAQ01000059.1:20205-23859 GCF_002933855.1 Vibrio penaeicida | reverse complement strand
AGGTGTTTCCGTTGCAGGCTCGTTTGAGTCCGAGTCGTCACTTTCAGTTGCTTGAGCTTGTTTTGCCTTACGCGCTTTCGCCCTTGCAATGGCAGCGGCTACCGCGGCTTTTTTCGGGTCTTCTTCAGTGGGTGCTTTAGCCGTAGATTCGTTTGAATCCAAGGTTTCAGGTTCTTTCGACTCAGATTGCTGTGCCTTGCGCGCTTTCGCCCTTGCGATGGCAGCGGCTACCGCGTCTTTTTTCTCGTTTCCTGTTGTTTCCGCTTGTTCTGGTTGAGCTGATTTTTTTGCCTTCGCACGAGCAATAGCTGCAGCGACTGCATCTTTTTTACTGGCATCTTGCTTGTCTTTTGATTCTGAATCAGCCGTTTCGTTTGCTTTTAAGGCTTTACGTTCTCTCGCTTGACGCTTACGCTCTTCTCTGAGTTTTGCCATTTCACTGTTATCTGGTTCAGATTGTCCAGATTTTATTGCCTCAGCTTGCTTGGCTTTAGCGCGAGCAATAGCAGCTGCAACAGCCGGTTTAACTTCATCTGTTGCTGTTGTTTGTGCTTTCTGGGACTTAACTCTAGCAATGGCTGCGGCAATGGCGTCGTCACCGTCACCAGTCTTCAAATCTTTACGGCGCGCTTCCGCGGCTTTTTTGAATTTATTTTCACGAGCGAGCTTATCGCGCTCCATTCGAGCATTCTTTTCTTCGAAGCGTTTTTTAGCTCGCTCAGCAGCGATGGCTTCTTCTTTACGAGTACGGATTTCCGCTTTAGCTTCACGGTAGTAGTGGACTAAAGGAATTTCACTTGGACAGACAAACGCACAAGCTCCACATTCGATGCAATCCTTTAGGTTGAGTTCTTCGCACTTATCGTAGTCTTGATCCTTTGCGTACCACTGAAGTTGTTGAGGAAGTAAAGAGGCGGGGCATACGTCCGCACATTCGCCACAACGAATGCATTCCATCTCGTAACGCTCAACAGGCAATTCCCGACGTGCGGGTGCAAGAATACAGTTGGCTGTTTTGGTAATGGGGACATTGGCATGTGGTAGCGCAAATCCCATCATTGGTCCGCCCATGATAAGGCGAGGTGCTTTTTTATCGGCTTTATAATCTGCGTGTTCCAATAAGTGTGAAACAGGCGAACCAATCAAAGCCCAAACGTTGCGAGGTTGTCTGAAGGTTTTACCTGTCAGAGTCACTACACGCTGTATAAGAGGCTCGCCGTCGATGATCGCACGTTTGATGGCATGCATTGAACCCACATTTTGAACCAATATGCCAATATCCGCTGGAATACCATTTGCTGGAACTTCCATATCGGTCAGTATTTTGATGAGTTGCTTTTCGCCACCAGAAGGATACTTCGTCGGGATGACTCGAATAACAAGATCCTTTGCCGTAGCAGCAGCTTGCAGTGCTTTGATGGCTTCTGGTTTATTGTCTTCGATGCCAATAATTGTGAGCTCTGGTTCAAGTATGTGCTCAACAATTTCGATGCCTTTGATGATTTCTTCCGCATGTTCTTGCATTAATCGATCATCAGCGGTTATGTAAGGTTCGCACTCCGCAGCGTTGACGATGAATATTTTTGTTTTCGCTAATCCCGACTGGATTTTTTTGGCTGTTGGAAATCCGGCTCCGCCCATTCCAGACACGCCTGCCTGACGAATAGCTTCAATTAAGTCGTCTGATGTTTCTTGTTGATAATTCGCAATGGGGTTCTTTTTTCCCCACTCATCTTTTCCGTCGGGTTCAATAACGACGGACAATTCTGTCAGACCAGACGGGTGAGCGGTCGTTCGGGGCTCTATCGCGATAATGGTCCCAGATGTCGGGGCGTGAATTGGAAGCATGAAGCTTAATGAACAGCGAGTCAGTGGCTGACCTTTGACCACGTGATCACCTATTGATACCACGAGATCACCGGGTTTCCCAATGTGCTGTTTTACAGGAATAACCAGCTCTTGCGGAAGTGGTAATACCTGCATTCCTGACTGGTTAGATTGGCGCTTATTTTCTGGTGGGTGAATACCGCCGGGGAAATCCCAGAGGTAACCAGAACGAATTTTCTCAATGAGTGACAACATGCCCAATCCTTCTTATTGTAATTTTTGAGGTTGAGAGTCGGTGACGTTAACCACCGGTATTGTGTTTAATTGCCACTTCCATGTATCCGTTGTTTGCGCAATTGGAATCATTTCGATGCAGTCCGTCGGGCAAGGTGCGACACACAGGTCACAACCAGTACATTCATCTTTGATAACGGTGTGCAGCGCTTTGTTGCCTCCTACTATGGCATCTACGGGGCAAGCTTGGATGCATTTAGTGCAGCCTATACACATATCTTCGTGTATGTAAGCGACCTTTTTGATGCTTTTTTCTGGGTCGTGTTCCGGTTCTCCCGCTTCAACCCCCATTAAATCTGCTAGCTTTTCGATAGCCGCTTGCCCGCCAGGAGGGCATTTAGTGATGGAGTCACCATTTGCAATGGCTTCGGCATAAGGGCGACAACCAGGGTAACCACATTGACCACATTGAGTCTGAGGCAAAATTTCATCGATTTGATCCACAATCGGATCAGCTTGAACTTTGAACTTAATTGAAGCAAAACCAAGAATCGCACCAAAAATAGCCGCTAAGGCTGCAAGTGCAATGATAGCAATTAGAATTCCACTCATTACAGTTTCACCAGCCCTGTAAAGCCCATGAATGCAAGCGACATTAATCCGGCGGTAATCATTGCAATGGATGCACCGCGAAACGGCATTGGTACGTTAGCGGCGGCAATACGTTCACGCATAGACGCAAACAAAATCAAAACGATTGAGAAGCCAGCAGCGGCCCCAAAACCATAAACAATGGATTCAATGAAATTGTGATTCTCATTAATGTTGAGCAACGCTACACCTAGAACAGCACAGTTTGTGGTAATCAACGGCAGAAAAATACCAAGAAGGCGGTAAAGAGTCGGGCTGGTTTTGTGAACAACCATTTCGGTGAACTGAACGACAACAGCGATAACCAGAATAAAACTCATGGTGCGGAGATATTGAATACCTAACGGCGTTAAGATGTAGGTTTCAACGAGGTATGCGCTCACCGATGCCAAAGTAAGGACAAATGTCGTAGCTAAGCCCATGCCTATAGCTGTTTCAAGTTTTTTTGAAACACCCATGAAGGGGCACAAGCCTAAAAATTTTACAAGAACAAAGTTGTTGACCAAAACGGTGCCAACAAGCAGCAACAGGTACTCTGTCATGGCATCTCAATAAAAATAAATCAGATCCTAATATTATCCTGCTTTGTTACGTATTTAACAACCGAGACAGAGCAAGGTTTTTTGGTATTTGACTGTTTATTAGTCAGTTAATTATAGAATTATGATTCTAAATTTGAAAAACGCCAAGTTGTTGAGAATTAATATCATTTAGGTTGCTGGTGGTGATGATAAAAGCATAGCCGGTGAGGTTCGATTGATTGAAATTTCAGCTTGATTGGGGAGTTGAGCAAGCGCCCTTAAGAAACATAAGCTTAGAGTGTTTTTAATTGACTAGAGCGAGGGAATCACATCTTTTTGCTTGGATTTGAAATACACCAGTCGCTATAAACGAAAAAGCCACGTCTTTCGACATGGCTTTTGGAATTTTGGCTCCCTTTGA
>NZ_BFAQ01000059.1:0-20092 GCF_002933855.1 Vibrio penaeicida | reverse complement strand
TGGAACAAACCAGTCGCTAAAAACGAAAAAAGCCACGTCTTTCGACGTGGCTTTTAGAATTTTGGCTCCCCCTGCGGGACTCGAACCTGCGACATACGGATTAACAGTCCGCCGTTCTACCAACTGAACTAAGGGGGAACAATTGTGTGGTGCGCATACTATCGAGACAGCAATTTTCTGTCAACACTCAACGAGAAAGATTTGAGAAAAAAATCTTAAAAAAAATCTTTACAATCACCTAACCCTTGCACGATAAAGCCTAATCGAACTTATCCACCAAAATTGTGGATAACTGTGTTAATTGATTTTTGACAAATATTTTTTGGGCTTCTCATGAAAGAGTTTCTCACCAAAAAAATGGCGATAAAAATACTCTAACAAGATGATTTTAAACGCTTTAGCTGATTTTGATGTTTGGAAGTGTGAATGTGAATAAAAATGCACTTAGATGACAGTATCGACATATCTAAAGAAATTTTGGGGAAAAGTCGTGGATGAAAAATGGTGTTTTATTGCGGCGTTTTTCTACAGGGCTGAAAACGATACCAGATAACGTTGTCAGTATCTAGCGGCAAATGTGCCGTAGATCGGACTTTTAGTCACTCTATGTATTGACCTACATACCCAAGTAACCTCAAGATGCAGGATTCAGAGCGGTATATTCCGGTTCAAATTAAGCAGAAGACATTACCGTTAAACTTAGGTTAGGGAATAAAAATGAGCAAGACGTACGATCTCGTCTCCAAATATGTACCTTCTGGCGATCAACCTACGGCGATCAAAAAGCTGCTTGATGGCCTAGACTCTGGGCTAGCACATCAAACGCTGTTAGGTGTGACTGGATCGGGTAAAACATTTACGTTAGCGAATGTTATTGCTGAGTCTCAGCGACCAGCGATTCTTCTTGCTCCAAACAAAACGCTTGCCGCGCAGTTATACGGGGAGATGAAAGCATTTTTCCCAAATAACGCTGTTGAATATTTTGTCTCTTACTACGATTACTATCAGCCAGAAGCTTATGTACCAACAACGGATACGTTTATAGAGAAAGATGCCTCTGTGAACGCGCATATTGAGCAAATGCGTTTATCTGCAACAAAGGCTCTGCTGGAAAGAAAAGACGCCATCATTGTTGCATCTGTTTCTGCCATCTACGGTTTGGGTGATCCAGACAGCTACCTAAAAATGATGCTCCACGTGACCAGAGGGGATGTAATAGGTCAGAGAGATATTCTAAGGCGATTGGCAGAGCTTCAATACTCTCGAAATGATGTTGCTTTCGAGCGCGGTCAATTTAGGGTGCGTGGCGAAGTTATTGATGTATTCCCTGCCGAATCTGAGCAAGATGCAGTACGCATCGAAATGTTTGATGATGAAGTTGACTGTATCAGTGTGTTTGATCCGCTGACTGGCGTGGTTAAGCAACGAGATCTTCCAAGATTTACCATTTATCCGAAAACTCACTACGTTACGCCTCGTGAGAAAATCTTGGATGCTATTGAAGAAATCAAAGTTGAGCTTGAGCAACGAAAAAAGCATCTTATTGAAAATAATAAGCTTCTTGAAGAGCAACGAATTTCGCAACGTACTCAATTTGATATTGAAATGATGACCGAACTTGGGTTTTGCTCCGGTATCGAAAACTATTCGCGCTATTTAAGTGGCAGAAATGAGGGTGAGCCACCACCGACGTTGTTTGACTATTTACCAGCAGATGGTCTTTTAGTTATCGATGAATCTCACGTTACGGTTCCTCAAATTGGCGCTATGTATAAAGGTGACCGTTCGCGAAAAGAAACCTTAGTTGAATTTGGTTTTCGATTACCTTCGGCATTGGATAACCGTCCAATGAAATTTGAAGAGTTCGAGTCCATCGCACCTCAAACTATTTTTGTGTCTGCGACACCTGGAAATTACGAATTGGAAAAGTCGGCTGACGACATCGCCGATCAAGTAGTGCGCCCAACAGGGTTACTGGATCCTGAGTTGGAAGTCAGACCCGTTGCTACGCAGGTGGATGATTTACTGTCCGAAATTCGAATCCGCAGTCAAAAAGGTGAACGCGTTCTGGTGACGACGTTGACTAAACGAATGGCGGAAGATTTAACGGAATACCTGCACGAGCATGGCGTAAAAGTACGTTACCTGCATTCTGATATCGATACGGTTGAACGGGTAGAGATTATTCGGGATCTTCGCTTAGGTGAATTTGATGTGCTTGTTGGGATTAACTTACTTCGAGAGGGGCTTGATATGCCTGAAGTGAGTTTGGTTGCAATACTGGATGCCGACAAAGAGGGCTTCCTTCGTTCGGAGCGTTCCTTGATTCAGACCATTGGTCGTGCGGCTCGTAACCTACGTGGTAAGGCTATTCTTTACGGGGATAGGATTACTAAATCCATGAAAAAAGCGATGGATGAAACGAATCGTCGTCGTGAAAAGCAGCAAATGTACAATGAAGAGCAAGGCATTACCCCTCAAGCGCTTCAAACTAACGTAAAAGATATTATGGAGCTTGGCGATATCGCTAAAGCCAAAGGAAAACGTCATAACAAGCAAGTTCCCCTATCTAAGGTTGCAGAACCATCGAACAGTTATGAAGTACTTTCGCCGCAGCAGTTGGAGAAAGAAATTTCGAAGTTGGAAGGTCAAATGTATCAGCATGCCCAAAACTTAGAGTTTGAGTTAGCGGCTGGAAAGCGTGATGAAATAAAAAAGTTGAAAGCGCAATTTATAGCAAATAGCTAAGGCCTGATAATTCATTGAACTGAATTTAAAGCAAAAAAATAGCCAATAGAAATAGTTCTATTGGCTTCATTTCGTGAAAACTTTGTTCACTAACAACGTCAGTTGGCTAGGTGACCTGTTAGGGTCATACATGAAGTTGCACATAGCGTGCCATGTTTATTTCACCCTTTCTTTTACATTTTATTCCGTTTAGGCTATTATTTTTCGCAAAATGCGATTCATATTGCAATTACATTACTAAAGTGCAACGGCTAGGTTATGCAAGACACAACAACTAACCCGAACCCTAAATATCTTCTGATGGTAGAAGATACGGCTTCGGTCGCAGCGTTATACCGATCCTATCTCAATCCACTTGGCTTGGATATTACTATTGTAGGGACGGGAATAGACGCAATCAAAAGTCTGGAAACACGAACACCAGATCTCATTTTACTCGACTTACGCCTACCTGACATGACAGGGATGGATGTACTTTCGTCAGTAAAATCCAATTACCCTGATGTCCCTGTCATTTTCATGACTGCTCATGGTTCAATAGATACCGCAGTTGAGGCGATGAGAAAGGGGGCTCAGGATTTCCTTATTAAGCCATGCGAAGCAGACAGGCTTCGTGTCACGGTCAATAATGCACTCCGTAAAGCTGGAAAATTACGTTCTCCAACCAGCGAGCCAGATAACAACTATCAAGGCTTTATTGGCAGTAGCCAGACTATGCAGGCGGTATATCGAACAATTGATTCTGCAGCCCCTAGTAAGGCTTCTTTATTCATTACGGGGGAAAGTGGTACTGGTAAAGAAGTGTGTGCGGAGGCTATACACGCTGCGAGTAAACGTGGTGATAGCCCTTTTATCGCAATCAATTGTGCTGCTATTCCTAAAGATCTCATAGAAAGTGAGCTTTTTGGTCATGTTAAAGGTGCTTTTACAGGTGCATCCACAGATAGGCAAGGTGCCGCTGAATTAGCCGATGGTGGAACTCTGTTCTTGGATGAGTTGTGTGAGATGGACTTGGATCTCCAAACTAAGCTGCTTCGATTTATCCAAACGGGTACTTTTCAAAAAGTAGGCTCTTCCAAAATGAAAAGTGTGGATGTACGTTTCGTTTGTGCAACCAACCGCGATCCATGGAAAGAAGTGCAAGAAGGGCGTTTCCGTGAGGATCTATATTACCGACTTTATGTGATTCCGTTGCATTTGCCACCATTGAGAAATCGTGGGGAAGATGTGGTAGAGATCGCCTATTCATTGCTTGGGCATATGTCTCATGAAGAAGGGAAAGGCTTTGTACGTTTTTCCCAACAAGTACTCGATAAATTTATCGACTACGAATGGCCCGGTAACGTTCGCCAATTGCAGAATGTGCTGCGTAATGCTGTGGTACTTAATCATGGGAGTGAGATCACACTTAATATGCTGCCGCCACCATTAAATTTGCCTTCGGTATCAGAATTGAAACAAGTAAATGCAACTGATTCAATTTCAACTAAACTCTCAATAGAAGAAATACGACCACTTTGGCTTACTGAAAAAAGTGCGATAGAGCAAGCAATTGAAGCCTGTGAGGGTAATATTCCAAAGGCAGCCGGTCACCTAGATGTCAGTCCGTCTACGTTATATCGCAAGCTGCAAACTTGGAAAGAGCAATAAAGAGAAACACAATAAGTTTAAGAGGGCAGAATGAAAGCAGTCGTCAATACAGACAAAATAGACGAGTTGAGTCGAGATATCGGAGAAGAGAACCTTCCCATGCTTTTTTCTATTTTTATTGGAGAGTTAGTAGATTACGCTGAAGCGCTAGCAAATGGTCCATCTGAGCAAAGCGAAGCCGAAGAACAGTTAAAATCGATCAGTCATTCACTGAAAAGCAGTGCAGCGAGTTTTGGTGCTGAAAGATTATGCGAATTTGCAACAAGGTTAGATGCGCGATACAAAACAGGTGAAGACATTAATACGTCAGAAAATAGGGAAACAATGATCACCTGTTTGCACTTAACTAGAGAAGAATTTCTCAAATTAACCCAATAGGTTTTCTATTGCTTTCTGAAGTTTAGTTCTATCGTGTCGCCATTGATGATTAGCTGAAGCTAAATCAATGGTGACTATTTCACATACGCCAGTTAACTCTCCATGATTGTCATTGCCGAGTAGGACGTCGATCTCACGGCCATCACAAGCTCTTTGGCACCAAGTGAGTTTTTCTTGAAGAGTCATGCGCCCAGCAGGACCATATTCTGGCGATAAGTTTTCGACAAATACGAGTTTAGCGCTTGAGTTTCTTGCTATCGCTTTACCCAACTCAGGAAGCAATAGCGGAGGCATTATACTAGTAAGAAAACTGCCCGGTCCTAATATGATGCAATTGGCTTCTTCAATGGCTTTTATTCCTTCCTTAGTCGCTTGAACTTGAGGCTCTAAGTATAAACGTTGTAGATCGTGCTCAGTTTCATCGACACTGGTCTCTCCACGTACCCATTCACCAGAGATCGATAACGCTGTTAGATCCGAAGGGTGTTCAGTCATTGGAACGATGTTGATATCGACTTTGAGCATATCTCTAATTAAATTAATTGCTTCCAGAGGTCGGACTGAAAGATTATCTAAGGCGGTGAGCATTAAGTTACCAAGGTTGTGGTCATTTAACTCGCCTACACCCTTGAAGCGGTATTCAAACATCATAGAACCGATAGAGGGTTCCGTTATCAGCTGATTAATACAATTTCGTGTATCACCCCACGCAATTCCACCTTGGCAATCGCGTATTCGACCTGTTGAACCACCGTTATCGGTTGTTGTGACAATACCTGTTGCGTTATTACCGAAATCTTTCAGTGCAGCCAACATTCTTCCAAGACCGTGTCCGCCGCCTATAGCGACCACTTTTTTGTTTTTATATAGCGTCATAGTTGTTCTTATATCGCATTTAATTTTATTGATTAAAGTGTACACCTCTCGAAGAGGTATAAGAGAAATTCCGTGTTTATAGCTTGATACTTTGCCTATAGAATCGCTAAATTTCTACCAAATAAGCTGCACAAACCCGAGTTTTTGCAATTTTGACTGGTATCCCACACTAATATTAAGTATTTTATTAAGACGCTGCCACGTAGTTACGTGGCTGCCATAACTCCGAGCTTTCACTGCTAAGTTCGCATATAAGCGAATAAGAGGTGTCAGCCAGTGACAATTTGGTCACAAGGGTTTGTTTGGAAATGAACAAGCCTCCCGTGTTTGGAAAGGTGTTCCGTGGCGCAACAATTCGAAGATAAATTCAATCGCAAGTTTTACTACTTGCGCTTATCAGTTACTGATGTTTGTAACTTTAAATGCACATACTGTTTACCTGATGGATACCAACATCCTTCGGGGCAACGTAATTCATCCTTTTTAAGTCTCCCTGAAATCCGTCGTGTGGTTCACGCATTTGCTAGTTGTGGAACAGATAAAGTCCGCATCACTGGTGGCGAACCGAGTTTACGTAAGGATTTTACCGAAATCATTCGCGAGATTGCTTCAACACAAGGTATTCGCAAGGTTGCCACTACAACCAACGGGTATCGTATGGAGAAACAGGTAGGTGAATGGAGAGCGGCGGGTCTTACCAATATAAATGTGAGTGTCGATAGCCTAGACTCCAGAATGTTCCATCAGATTACTGGTGAGAACAAGTTCGCTCAAGTCATGGCTGGGATCGATAAAGCATTTGAAGTCGGCTTCGAGCAAGTAAAAGTGAATGCAGTACTGCTCAAAGATTTGAACAGTAGTGAGTTACCTGCTTTTTTGCATTGGATCAAAGAGAGACCGATTCAACTTAGGTTTATCGAGCTTATGCAAACAGGAGAGATGGATGAGTTATTCAAACATCATCATCAATCTGGCGTAAGTATTCGTAATCACCTCATTGCCAATGGTTGGCTGCTCAAGCCAAAAGCGCTTAACGACGGTCCAGCTCAAGTCTTTATTCACCCTGACTATCAAGGGGAGATAGGACTTATCATGCCATATGAAAAAGATTTCTGCGAAAGCTGTAACCGTTTAAGAGTATCGGCTAAAGGTAAACTGCATTTGTGCTTGTTTGGTGATCATGGCGTTGAGCTAAGAGATTTACTGCAACACGATAATCAAGATGTTGAGCTAATAAATCGTATTTCTGAGCAATTACAAACTAAGTCTGTTAGCCATTTTTTACACGATGGAAACTCAGGTATGACGCCACACCTCGCATCTATCGGCGGCTAAATAATTTTAACGCTGGTGGGTTCCCGCCAGCCAATAATTTCAATCTATAACAAGTAAGGTGAGCAAATGGGGCACGCTGAAAGTAAATTTGAACCTGCAAACATAGCTGTTTTAACGGTTTCTGATACCCGAACGGAAGAGAATGATACCTCTGGTGGCTATTTAGCTGAGCACTTGCGAGAAGCAGGTCATAAGCTTGCAGATAAAAGAATCGTTATTGATGACATGTATCAGATTCGTGCTGTTGTCTCAAAGTGGATTGCTGACGATACGATTCAAGCGGTAATGATTACTGGTGGTACAGGGTTTACGTCTCGCGATAGTACTCCTGAAGCGCTTGTTCCACTATTCGATAAGCAAGTCGAAGGATTTGGTGAATTGTTCCGTGCAGTTTCTTATGAAGAAATTGGCACGTCAACTATTCAATCTCGCGCAATTGCAGGGTTTGCTAATCACACCGTAATTTTCGCAATGCCAGGGTCGACTGGAGCATGCCGTACCGCATGGACAAAGATCATTAAGCAGCAAATGGATGCCAGCCATCGTCCATGCAATTTTATGCCTCACCTCAGTAAATAAGAGGAGCATCATGAATCAATTTACCCATATTAATGCTTCTGGCGAGGCGAACATGGTTGATGTGTCTTCAAAAAATGACACAGTTCGAGAAGCCCGTGCAGAAGCTTTCGTCCACATGTCACCAGAAACACTTCAGTTAATTGTTTCTGGTTCACACCACAAAGGTGATGTGTTCGCTACGGCACGTATTGCTGGTATTCAAGCAGCTAAGAAAACATGGGACCTGATTCCACTTTGTCATCCATTACTCTTGTCTAAAGTTGAAGTGCAGCTCGAAGCAATTGAATCGGAAAATAAAGTTAGAATCGAATCTGTTTGTAAGTTGGCTGGAAAAACCGGCGTTGAAATGGAGGCGTTAACTGCGGCTTCAATTGCAGCTTTAACCATCTATGATATGTGTAAAGCGGTTCAGAAAGACATGGTTATCAGCCAAGTTAGATTACTTGAAAAAACGGGTGGCAAGTCTGGTCACTTCAAGGTGAACTAATGATTAAAGTTCTATTTTTTGCTCAAACTCGCGAGCTTATTGGCGTAGATGAACTCGAACTAGACTCGACGTTTGAAACGGCTGAAGAATTGCGATCTTACCTTGAGGAAAAAGGTGATAAGTGGGCATTGGCACTGGAAGCTGATAAGTTATTAGTCGCTATTAATCAGACGCTTTGCCCGTTAGATTCACCTCTGAAACATGGTGATGAGGTCGCATTCTTTCCGCCTGTTACAGGGGGGTAACGAATGGCAAATGTATCTGTTCAGGTTAATGATTTCTCTCTTTCTGATGAATATGAACGATTGGCAATAGGCACTTCGGCGGGCGCTGTGGTTACGTTTGTTGGAAAAGTGAGAGACATGAACTTAGGGGACAATGTGATTGGGTTATCTCTCGAACACTACCCTGGAATGACTGAGAAATCCCTACTTGATATCTGTGAGCAGGCAAAGCAGCGTTGGAATATAGAAGCGATGACCGTGATTCACAGAGTAGGGGATCTTGATATTGGTGATCAAATTGTGTTGGTTGGTGTTTCCAGTGCTCACCGTGGTGATGCGTTTGATGCGTGTGAGTTTGTGATGGATTTCCTTAAAACCAAAGCACCATTTTGGAAAAAAGAACGCACTACGGATTCAGTTAGATGGGTAGAGTCTCGAGAGTCTGACGCATTAGCAGCAAACCGCTGGGAGCAAAAATAGTCCGCTAATTTGATACGGTTTGATAGTGGTATTAGGCAACTCCACTAGCGCTGAATTGTGTTCTTAAATTCTAACGCTAACTACTTGATGCTTCAAAAGTTTTGTTTTTCTAAAATTCAGTCTTCAAAAACTCAGTTTTCAAAAGCCTTGTCTTCGAAAAAGCTTTGTTTTCAAAAAAACTTTAGTCGAAAATAAAGGAAACCGGTCAGTGGAGATTTCTCTGACCGGTTTCTTTTTTATGTTGAGCTTATGCAGAACATAAGCTCAAGGTTGTGTTACTTAGCTACATTTTACTTAGCTACGGTACAAACAGTAGACCAGCTACCGTCAGAACCTGGTACAGAAGTGGTGTACCAGTTTGCTTTGTAGATAACACCGTTGTGAACCAATTGGTCACCTGTTTTAGCGTGGTTAGGGTTACCTGCCCAGTCTACTTGTGGCCAGTTAGGGTATACGTTGATACCTGTAACATCACAAGTTGGGTCTACAACGTTCTTCTTAACTAGAACAGCAGCTTGAGCAGAGCTTGACGCTTTGCCATCACTTACAGATACAGTGAAGTTCAGTGTTGTATCTACATTGTAGCTAGCAGCAGTAAAGGTTACTTTTGAACCTTGAACTGTCGCATTTAGACCAGCTGGAACATCCCATGTGTAAGTTAGAGTGTCATTGTCAGCATCAGTTGAAGCACTTGCATCAACTACTACTGTAGCGCCAGCGCTTACTTGTGCAGGAGCCGAAACTGCTGCTACTGGAGCATTGTTCACGCCTTTCGCACTTACAGTAACAGCGACACGGTCAGTTGCTGCTGCGCCTTCGTTATCTGTTACCGTTACTTCAAACACGTAAGTTTGAGTAGCCGTTACAGCTGCGAAATCAACAGAAGCTACCGCAGCATTTGCGCTAGTGATAGTGACCGCTGGACCCGATACTTGTGCCCAAGCGTAGCTTGCGATTGTACCATCAAGGTCTTTAGAAGCACTTGCATCAAGCGTTACTTTTGCTGGACCTTCTACAGAAACGTCAGCACCTGCTTTTGCAACTGGAGTGCGGTTACCTACGGTAGTCGCAAGGCCTTCGTGCATAGCATTTAGGATGTCGCCGTTATCCGCATCGATTTCCCAAGAGAATAGACCTGCAAGACCTAGGCTACGAACGTAAGCACCTTTTGCTTTTACAGAACGGTCATCATCAAATGTGATGAGTTTACCGTTTGAACGGTTCCATACGTAAGGAGCTTCAGCTAGTTCGTCGTATCCGTACTCATAGCCATTTACACCTTGCTTGTTAGCGCCAAGCATGTGTGTCTTAATGCCTTTGTAGTCGATAACACCGTCTTGCCATACACCTTGAGCTTCTGTACCAGTTAATGCGCCAGTACCAGTACCTGTCATTGGATCAGTAGGGTCTGTAAGCGTTGAAGGCATTACACCATCCCAACCACGACCGTACATCGCTGTACCAACAACCAGTTTGTTTGCTGGAACACCTTGAGCTAGAAGGATTTGAATTGCATTGTCAGTAGTGTATGCAGGACCTTTGTAAGGTACGCCATCAGCGTCTGTACCCGTTCCGTCACACTGACCAGGGCGCATGAACTTACCACAGTTAAGTGCTGTCTGGTGACCTGGAGAATTGCTCCATGCACCGTAGAAGTCGTAAGTCATCGCAAAGATGTAGTCCATGTGTTGAACTGCTGCTGCGTAATCCACGTCTTCCAGTTTGTCGTAACCAACACCGATTGCAGAAGTTAGCTCGTAAGTACGACCTGTTTCTGCTTCTAGCGCGTTAAGCATGGTGCGCAATTCTTGCATTAGTGCAACGTACGCAGGACCGTCATTAACAGGGTCACCTAGATTGCCGTTTGGACCGCCACCACCAGGGAATTCCCAGTCAATATCGACGCCGTCATAGAACTTCCATGTTTTAAGGAATTTCTTAACAGAGGCAACGAAGATATCTCGGTTCGCTTTTTCAGTGAATCCATGGAATGGGTCGGATAGTGTCCAGCCACCGATAGAAGGAACAATTTTTAGATCCGGGTTACGCTGTTTTAGCGCCATCAACATGGCGTAGTTTCCTTTGATAGGATCAGCGTATTGGTGGCCAGCTTGGCTGAACCCTTTCATAAATGCCGCCCATGGGTCGTGAACTACAACTTCGTAGTTGTTGACGCCAGTACATAGTGTTTGCAACATTCCATGACCGCTAGGGTTGTCTTTCTTCAGGGAGTCATTTGGTCCACAAATTGGGATGAAGCCATAAAGAATATGTGTCAGGTTGTCTACTGGGATATTATCCACGGTGAAATCACGACCGTAGATACCCCACTCAACAAAATAAGTACCCACAACAGTATTTGGATCTGTAGCGTACGTTTTGTTGTTAGGGTCCACGTTCATTGGAAGTGGTTTTAAGTGTGCACCGTCGGTATCAGCAACGACAATCTCGCTAGGTGCCGATTTTGAACAACCCGTCGCATCACATGCTGCAATCTCTAGAGAGTAACGACCGCCTTTACCATATTGGAAACTAGCTGTTGTCGTACTACCAGCTATTGGACCAGAGCTTACTTCTATGCCGTCAAAGAAGATTTTGTAGGTGTCACCTGTCACGCCAGACCATTGATTAAACTTAATGGTGATGTCTGCAAGATCCTTATAGTTCACCATTTGGTGATACCCTTTTAAGGATTGCATCTCTAACTGAATTTTTGAAAATTGCAGGTTGTTAGAACCATCAAGATCAATAGTCGGAACTGCTGGTGCAGCGATTACAGACCCTGATAGTGCTAATCCAACACCAATAGCGCATAAGCTTAGATGTCTCATTGTATTTCTCTCATTCCTTGTATAAATAACTGCCTCAAAAATGCAGAGGCGAAAGATTCGATGGTCATAATTGCAACCATCCGAATCAGTGTTTATGAGAGGCAAAGTTTTGACAAAGAAAAATAAAATGCTTTTGAATCGACATAAAAAAAGTAAAAATTAGTTTCTTATGCGTTACAAAAAAAGTGATTGTGCCTCGATTTTTTATAAAACCTGACATGCTTGTGTTGCACTTATGAATTTTTGCACTACTCCTGAAAATGTGAGTGACTATTGTCACATTTATGTTGAAACCTTGTGGCATTTTGTGGGGTGCTAATCGACTTGGTTTGTATATAGTGTTAAATATTTGTTCAAATATAGTATAAGATTCTGCAATGTTGCTTGTTTTTAGAACAAATTGGTTTCTATGTTTGGCTCAGACGCTATCTAAGTGTGTTTGAACCACTATTTTTAAAGTTATCAGAGTAATTGTCTGAAAAATGCAGTGATCCCAAAAATTAAACGGTTTTTTACTACATTTTTATGGCAAATTACTTCAATGATTGGTAGTGTGTTGCGCAATCTTCTTTAGGTTTAGAAAACGCTGTACGCTTTTTTTGCGCTAAATTTTTCTAAATGCCCTCCGTTCTGGCAACTAAAGAAGACGTCATGGATGCAATCAAAAAAACTTGGAGTTTAATGCATGTATAAGAACAAAATCACTCAAGCACTTCTTCTAGGTGCTGGTATGGCAGTGGCTGCCACTTCGTTCTCCTCTCTTGCTGCTGATGTTCCAGCAGGCACAAAATTAGCGAAGGTTCAGGAACTGGTTCGTGGTAACGGTACTGAAGTAGCAACTATCGACCCGCACAAATCACAAGGTGTTCCAGAGTCTCACGTAATTCGTGATTTATTGGAAGGTCTTGTAAACCAAGATGCTGATGGCAACACTATTCCTGGTGTAGCAACCCATTGGGAAACTGCTGATAACAAAACTTTTGTTTTCCACCTACGTAAAGATGCTAAATGGTCAAACGGCGATCCTGTGACAGCGCAAGATTTCGTTTACAGTTGGCAGCGTTCTGTCGATCCAGCTACAGCTTCTCCATATGCTTGGTACATGGAATACACCAAGATGGTTAACGCTGCAGACATCGTTGCAGGGAAAAAAGACAAAAGTACATTGGGTGTTAAAGCGCTAGATGATCATACTCTAGAGGTTCAACTGGAAACTGCAGTCCCTTACTTTGTTATGATGACTGGTCACACTACAACTAAGGCTGTTCACAGAGGTACTATCGAAAAACATGGTGATCAGTGGACAAAACCTGAAAACTTCGTTGGTAACGGCGCATTTGTTGTAGACAAATGGGTTCTTAATGAGCGTATGGTTCTTAAGCGTAACCCTAGCTACTGGGACAATGATAAAACCGTTCTTGATCAAGTGACGTTCCTTCCAATTGAAAACCAAGTAGCGGAAATGAACCGTTTCTTATCTGGTGAATTGGACTTCACGTCTTCAGCTCTTCCTGTTGAGCACTTTAAGCGTCTTAAGAAAGAGTACCCAGAGTCTGTTTCTGTAGAAGGCAGCTTGTGTACTTACTACTACTCGTTCAACACCAAGAAGAAGCCATTTGATGATGTGCGTGTTCGTAAAGCGATTTCTTACGCTATCGATCGTAACATCGTAACCGATGCTATTTTGGCTCAAGGTCAAAAGCCTGCTTACTTCCTAACTCCTGAAATCACAGCTGGTTTCAACCCTGAGTTACCTGAGTTTGCAAAAATGTCTCAGAAAGAGCGTAATGCAGAAGCAGCACGTCTTCTAGAAGAAGCTGGTTTCGGTAAAGGCAACCCACTTAAGTTCACTCTTCTTTACAACACTAACGAAAACCACAAGAAAATTGCGGTAGCGTTAGGTTCAATGTGGAAGAAAACATTGGGTCTAAACGTAACACTTGAAAACCAAGAGTGGAAAACTTACCTATCTACTAAAGATCAGGGTGACTTCGAAGTATCACGCGCAGGTTGGTGTGGTGACTACAACGAAGCTTCGTCATTCCTAACTCTAATGGTTAGCAAGAACACGACTGCTGGTCAGCACTGGGGCAATAAAGAATATGATGCTTTGATCGACAAAGCACTTAAGTCTACTTCAGACGCTGAGCGTACAGCTCTTTACGTGCAAGCAGAAGATCTGATTGCTAAAGAGATGCCAATTGCTCCAATTTACCAATACGTACGTGCACGTTTGCTTAACCCTCACGTTGGTGGTTTCCCATCAAACAACGCAGAAGAGAAGATCTACTCTAAAGATCTCTACATCAAAGCGAAGTAATCACCTCCGCTGATAAAATTATAAATAACACGGACACTGCATGTGAGAGTCACATGCAGCGTTTTTTCTATTATTCATTGTCACAGACTGAAAGAGTGAGTTTATGCTTAAATTCATTATGAAACGGATATTCGAAGCGATTCCAACGATGTTGGTGTTGATCACTGTATCCTTCTTTCTAATGCGCTTTGCGCCAGGGAACCCGTTTTCAAGCGAGAAGCCATTACCACCAGAAGTAATGGCGAATATTGAAGCGAAATATGGTTTGGATAAACCAGTACTTGAACAATACACCACGTACTTAACGAACGTTGTACAAGGTGATTTTGGTCCTTCATTCAAATACCTAGATTACTCGGTTAATGAACTGATTTACGGTGCATTACCTGTATCTGCTAAAGTCGGTTTCATCGCCTTTATCTTTACCGTAATTATGGGGGTATCCGTCGGCACGATAGCAGCACTCAAGCAGAACACTTGGGTCGACTACACCATAATGTCCACGGCAATGCTTGGCGTTGTAATGCCATCCTTTGTGCTGGCTCCTGCGTTAATCTATCTATTCTCTCTGCATTGGAATCTTTTCCCTGCTGGTGGTTGGCATGATGGCAGCTTAAAATATTTAGTTCTGCCAGTAATAGGTATGTCTCTACTCTATGTTGCTACGTTTGCGCGTATCACTCGGGGTAGCATGATCGAAACACTGAACAGTAACTTCATTCGCACAGCTCGTGCGAAAGGTTTGAGCTATCGCTACATTGTTGTTAAGCATGCTCTGCGTCCAGCTCTGCTTCCAGTTGTGTCTTACATGGGACCCGCATTCGTAGGTATCATCACAGGTTCCGTTGTAATCGAAACTATTTTTGGCCTACCAGGCATTGGTAAGCTATTCGTAAACGCAGCATTCAACCGCGACTACTCGCTAGTAATGGGTGTAACCATCTTAATTGGTTTCTTATTCATCCTATTCAACGCAATTGTTGATATTTTGCTAGCTATGATTGACCCGAAAATTCGCTACTAAAGGGACCGGATTGATATGTTGACTAAAAAAGAAAATCTTGATGCGATTGAAAAGTTCTCTAAGGACTTAGAAGTAGAAGGTCGCAGTTTATGGCAAGACGCCAGAATCCGTTTTATGCGAAATAAAGCGGCGATGGTGAGCTTAGCTATCCTATTTGTTATGACAATGGCTGTCGTGTTCCTGCCAATGTTCGCCCCTTTTGCATACGACGATACTGATTGGTATGCGATGCACGTTGGTCCAAATGCGGAACACTGGTTTGGTACAGATAGCCTAGGTCGCGATATATATGTACGTACACTGATTGGTGGTCGAATCTCACTTATGGTAGGTGTACTCGGTGCATTGGTTGCCGTGACGATTGGTACACTTTACGGTGCAGCTTCAGGTTTCATCGGCGGTAAAACCGACCGTATCATGATGCGTATCCTAGAAATCCTGTACGCAGTACCATTCATGTTCTTGGTTATCGTATTGGTTACCTTCTTCGGTCGTAACATTGTGCTTATCTTCGTTGCGATTGGTGCAATTGCATGGCTAGACATGGCTCGTATTGTACGTGGTCAAACTCTTAGCCTTCGTAGCAAAGAATTTATCGAAGCGGCACATGTATGTGGTGTGAGTAATTGGAAGATCATTACTCGTCATATCGTGCCTAACGTACTGGGTATTGTAGCGGTTTATTCAACCCTTCTTATCCCTAGTATGATCCTAACCGAATCTTTCCTATCGTTCCTAGGTCTTGGTGTACAAGAGCCAATGACGAGCTGGGGCGCATTGCTTCAGGAAGGTTCGCAAACGATGGAAGTAGCTATTTGGCAGCTAGCGTTCCCAGCCGCATTTATGGTTGTGACTCTATTCTGCTTCAACTATGTCGGTGACGGCCTGCGTGACGCACTGGATCCAAAAGATAGATAAAAAAATAATTATCGGATCCTTTTAGAGCAATTAAAAAATTACACAGGAAAGCAATGATGAGCTTGTTAGATGTTAAAGATCTGCGAGTCGAATTTACCACGCAAGATGGTATCGTCACCGCAGTCAATGATCTGAATTTTTCTCTGAGCCAAGGGGAAACCCTTGGTATCGTAGGCGAGTCTGGCTCGGGTAAATCCCAAACTGTATTCGCCATCATGGGGCTTCTTGCTAAAAACGGCATTATCTCTGGTAGTGCAAAGTTTGAAGGTCGCGAAATTCTGAACCTGCCTGAAAGCGAGCTCAATCGCGTTCGAGCAGAACAGATAGCGATGATCTTTCAAGACCCTATGACATCACTCAACCCATACATGAAAGTCAGCGATCAGTTGATGGAAGTGTTGATGCTGCATAAGGGCATGGGAAAATCGGAAGCATTCGAAGAATCTGTTCGTATGTTGGAAGCGGTTAAAATTCCTGAAGCTCGTAAGCGCATTACCATGTATCCGCATGAGTTTTCGGGCGGCATGCGACAGCGCGTTATGATCGCAATGGCACTATTGTGTCGTCCGAAACTGTTGATTGCCGATGAACCTACGACAGCATTAGATGTAACGGTTCAGGCTCAAATCATGGACCTATTAAATGAGCTTAAGAGCGAATTCAATACCGCTATTATTATGATTACTCATGATTTGGGTGTTGTAGCTGGTTCATGCGACAAGGTTCTTGTCATGTATGCGGGTCGTACCATGGAGTACGGCTCAGTAAATGAGATTTTTTACAATCCTAGTCATCCCTATGCTGAAGGTTTATTAAAAGCCATTCCTCGTTTGGATACCGAAGGCGAAATCTTGCCAACGATTCCAGGAAACCCACCTAACTTGCTTCGCCTACCACCAGGTTGCCCATACCAAGAACGCTGTCATCGTGTGACAGATAAATGTATGACTGACACACCTGAGTTGGTTAATTTTGGCGATGGACGTCAAAGAGCATGTTTTTCTGATTGGGAGGCTTGGAAGCGATGAGTGATGAAAAAAAGTTATTGCTTGATGTTAAAGATTTAAAAGTACACTTTAGCATAGCGCCCAAATCTGCCTGGCCTTGGACTAAACCGACGCCTTTGAAAGCCGTTGATGGCGTGAACATTCGCCTTTATGAAGGTGAAACACTCGGTGTAGTAGGGGAGTCTGGTTGTGGTAAATCCACCTTTGCTCGTGCTGTTATTGGACTAGTCGAAGCGACAGAAGGCGAAGTAGTATGGTTAGGACAAGACTTAACCAAAATGCAAAATGTTCAGCGACGTAATACGCGCAAAGAAATCCAAATGATATTCCAAGATCCTTTGGCTTCATTGAACCCGCGTATGACAATCGGAGACATCATTGCTGAGCCACTGGAAACATTTTATCCAGAGCTATCAGCGAATGAAGTCAAAGAACGTGTTCGCGAAATGATGACTAAAGTGGGTCTTTTACCGAACGTAATCAACCGCTACCCGCATGAATTTTCTGGTGGTCAATGTCAGCGTATCGGAATTGCTCGAGCTCTAATTCTTCGCCCTAGAATGATCATTTGTGATGAGCCAGTTTCAGCACTTGATGTATCCATCCAGGCGCAAGTTGTTAACTTGTTGAAAGAGCTTCAGAAAGAGCTTGGACTAAGCTTGGTCTTTATTGCCCACGATCTTTCTGTTGTTAAGCATATATCTGACCGTGTTTTAGTCATGTATTTGGGGAATGCCGTCGAGCTTGGTGAATCTAAAGCGTTGTTTGCGGAACCAAAACACCCATATACACGCGCACTGATGTCTGCAGTACCAATCCCTGACCCAGAACTCGAACGTAAGAAGAAGATAGATATGCTTGAAGGCGATCTTCCTTCTCCAATGAACCCACCTTCAGGTTGTGTATTCCGTACTCGTTGTCCTGAAGCGACGGAAGCATGTTCGCAGAAAAAGCCTGAAATTACGGGAGACGACGTACATGCCGTTTCTTGTTTTATGGTTAACTAAATTCAGCCTGTGACAGGCTTAAGCGCGGTGCCTTTGTGGACCGCGCTTTTTTTGTGCAAAAAATATTAGCCTTCTTTTTATTCAACTCTTCCTTTTCTTACAGCCTAAATTTATCCGATATTTCAATCTCAAAGCGTGTATTCCACACTAAAAAACTACGTATTATTCGTTGCATTAATATTTAAATGTAAACAAGATGTAAATAAAATGTTTTACAAAAGTTTATTTGAGAGTAAGAATGTACTATTAGTTAAGCATGAATACGCTTTATTCAGTGCGCTGGAGGCTCATATGAAAAGACTGTATTACATCACTAAAGATTTAGACGATGCAGAAGAAATCTCTGATGAAGTACACGCAAATGGAATTGATGATCACCATTTCTATGTATTAAGTCGGGATGATAATGGGATCAACACTCATCACTTGCATGGTGGTGTATCCCTTGAGACGGCTCATATCATTTCAGGCACACAAAAGGCCTTGATAGCCGGAGCGGTCGCCGCTGGCGTCCTTATCCTTTTTCTCACGTTCTTCACTAACCTATTTGCTTCTTCCAGTTTTGTTCCGTTTGCTTTGATTTGCATCATCGCCATTACAACAACTGTGATCGTGAAGATGACTGGTGGTTCGTTCGACAATTACTTTATGAGTTTGTTTAATCAACACCTCGATGATGGCGAAGTGGTTATTGTCATCGATGTTGAGCGCGATCAAGCGCACCGAGTTGAAGACATTTTGAATCGCCACCCTAAAGCCGAGTTTATTGCCGATTGCTCGAGTATTGGCTCTCCAATCCCTGATTAAATGTATCTTCGGTCAACAAAATACCTTGGGGCTGACTTCTTGTCAGCCTTTATTTTTAGTCCCTATTTTTGAAGCTGTACGGCTGCTTATTCAAATATTTCGATGAAGTTGAACGGTATAAAGTGGTCGTTTCTTTATCATAGATTTGTAGACTAACCCTATATCAACCAGACCCTAAAGTTTTTGATAAATGACTTTTGTGTCGAGTTGACTATGTTCAAAAAAAGAAAACCGTCAGAGAAGGACAAAAACATGGGTAAGTTAGTTGAAGGCGTTTGGCATGATGTTTGGTATGACACAAAAGCAAGTAATGGAAAATTTGTTCGAGAAGACGCGGGTTTTCGCCATTGGATCGAAGATAAATCAAATGCCGAATTTCAGCCCGAGTCGGGACGTTATCACCTATACGTCTCATTAGCTTGTCCTTGGGCGCATCGAACGTTAGTTTTTCGAAAGCTCAAAGGGTTAGAAGAACACATCTCGGTATCCGTAGTGAGTGCTGATATGCTTTCTGAAGGTTGGCAGTTTGATCAGCCTGAAGAGTTGTTCGGTTTTACTCGAATGCATCAAGTGTACACGCAAGCTAAAAATGACTATACGGGAAGAGTGACTGTTCCTGTACTTTGGGATAAGAAAACCAAAACCATTGTTAGCAATGAATCTTCTGAAATTATCAGAATGTTTAACAGCGAGTTTAATACACTGACAGGCAATAATGACGACTATTACCCTGAGTCGCTTCGTAAAGAAATAGAGAAGTGGAACGAATTTGTTTATCCAAACATCAACAATGGTGTTTATCGCTGTGGCTTTGCAACAACGCAAGAAGCTTATGAAGAAGCGTATGATCAGCTATTTGATGCGTTGGATACTGTTGAAGAGCAGTTAGCCTCTCAACGCTACTTAGCGGGTTCTCAGATTACAGAAGCCGACTGGCGCTTATTTACGACACTGGTTCGTTTCGATGCGGTATACGTAGGGCATTTTAAATGTAATAAGAAACGCATCGCGGACTACCCAAATATTCATGGGTATTTGAAAGAGCTGTATCAAGTTGACGGTGTTAAAGAAACCACTAATTTTGAACACATAAAAAGGCATTATTACTTCAGCCATACCGGGATTAACCCAACTCAAGTGGTGCCAAAAGGACCTGCATTGGATTTGGATAGCCCTCACGGCAGAGATTAGAGAAATACTCAAGATTCAGGTAATAAAAAACCAGCTCAATATGAGCTGGTTTTTTATTTTATATGGTGGAGGGGGACGGATTCGAACCATCGAAGGCAGTGCCGGCAGATTTACAGTCTGCTCCCTTTGGCCACTCGGGAACCCCTCCAGGGTGTTTTTTATGCTTCGAAGAGCAAACTTAAAAGATGATTTCCCAACGCATCAATCAAGCTGTCTGATGTTTAAAAGGA
>NZ_BFAQ01000058.1 GCF_002933855.1 Vibrio penaeicida | reverse complement strand
ATCTTATACTGTATTACTTTCAAGAGCATATAACTCATTGATAATTATTAATGGAATAAGTATCACAATAAAAAAGAGAGCCGTAGCTCTCTTCTAATTTATATATCCAAATTAGAGTGCTTGATTACACTTTTTTCCAAGCACCGTCGATCCCCGGAACGTTTTCAGAGTTTGCATACCATTTCGCTTCCCAAGTTGCACCGTTATATAACACTTGGTCGCCTTTGCCATAGATACGCTTTGGATCCCATTCTGTGATTTCAGGACCGTAAGATTGTAGCCAAACTTCAGCAACCCCAGGTTCCTCACTTTGAGTTTGCCATTGAGCCGTAAACTCTTTGTTGCGGTGACGAACTACATCTCCTTTTTGGTAAATCTTGCTCGAATCCCAAGTAGAACCTGCGTCAAGAAGTTCAACCAGAACAGGAATAGAGGTTACTGCTGAGTTGTTTAACGAGTCGGTGGCGGTTAGCTCGATAGTGTAGGTTGTCGCAGCTGGTACTTTAAAGCTAATGGTGGGTGTTGTTGTATTCACAACGGAGCCATCTGGTAACCCAGCCCAGCGGAAACTGATAGCGTCTCCATCAGGGTCTACCGTTTTACTTGCGTCAATCGTAACCGTATCGCCGATAAAGATATCTTTAACCGGTTTGTAATCGATAACTGGTGCTTGGTTTGGGCGTAACGTTACCACAACTTCATCGGTGCCCGTTTTTCCATTGCCAGTTACAGTCAGCTGGAAGTTATGAACACTTGTGGCTGTCACTAACGGCGCTGAAAATGTTGCCTGCGAACCTTGAGTGGTTAAAGCGATAGGTGCTCCGCTAACTTGTTTCCATGCATAAGTGATGGAATCACCGTCTGGGTCAAAAGACTTAGAACCATCAAGTGTCACTGTTTTAACGTGGCTTACGATTTGGTCTTCACCAGCTCTCGCGACGGGTGCTCTGTCGCCCACACGCGTACCTAAAATGAGCGGCTTGCTCACAGTCTCAGGTTTACAGCGGTAGCTGTGCTCAACACCTTTAAAGGTACCGTCACGGTTGAAGGCATCATAAGCACCGCCGTCAGCTTTACATAGCTGCGTCCAAGGTGTGTCGACTGGAAGTGACAGTAAAATGGCGTCAAGAACGCCACCAAATTGATTCGCAAAATCTATGCTTCCTTGCTTTGCTACGGCATCAAAAGCTGTTTTTGCAGAAGCTTTAGCCAAGGTGATTTCTTCAGGTGTATAGAGCGGTCCAAGTGCATCCAAATAGCTGCTTACCGTTGCCCAGTCAACCTGGCTCGTGTAGTAACCAGGGTATCCAGGTCCGTTATTTTCGGCTACGTCTTTAAGCTCTACCGCTTTGTACGGCACTTGATAGAGGTAACTTGTACCGAAACCGCCTTGGTTTTCTGGGTCGAAGCACTCATCAATGACAGTCAAAGATGCGCAGTGTGCTCTTACATCTGGTTTTAGAGGATTTAATGCCATGCTGTTAGGGCTAAGTCCTCGGTTGTAGCCAACTGAAATTAACTTAGTTAACGCCAGTGGATCTTTCGATTCAACGACAAATTCGCCGAAGTTATCTGAAGAACGCGCCAAAATGTAGTAAGCAAAAATGTTGTAGTACGACGCGCCAATGGCACTTGGGACAAAACTGTTTTTTCCTTGTTCAGGTTTAAACACGGCATTATAGATTGGAGAGGTCATCTCATAAGGCGCGACTGCTTTGTAGACGGAATCTGGTTTAACGCCTTTGTAGAATCGATTAGGGAACATCCTCATCATTTCACCGTAAGCAGAATACATATGTCCTTCTAATTGGAAGAAACCGTCGTGTTTGGTTCTGCCGTTATGTAGCGTGCTCCAAATACCATAATTAGAATGATTTGGATCCTGATCTTTATAGGTAGGAGGCGTCGGATAGGTAAAGGTTTTGGCGTCATAGTCGGCACCGACTGCACTCTCTTGTAGCGTTTTGGCTGCGTAGAGGTTTGCGCTGTGGTAAGGGTCATCAATCCCAGTCACGTTTTTGAAAAGCTGTGCGGCGTGCGCCATTGCCATCGCCCAGTGTGGTCGTTCATTTGGGATGACGAAAGAATAAGGTGCTCGCCATACTTTTCTCTTTAGGATCGCAATCTCTACAAGCTTGTCTGCTGTTGCTTGATCGGGGGCGCTGGCGCGAATCTGGTCTAGCTCTGCATCGGAGATATTTAAGTCCATCTGCCCTAGGCGAATCGGACCGGTCTTAATGAGTTTGTCTGCCGTTAGGTTGTAGGTTAGTACACCCACTTCTTGACCGGGCCAAGTTGTGGTCGCCGCGTGTGCAGCGGAGAGTGTCATCGTTGCCAATACTGTGGAAACGAATAAAGGACGCAAGGTGAAGCTTTTCATAGATCTTTTACCTCTTATTTGAGTAGATATTGGATACTTCTGCTGGCACGCTATCAACCCAATGACCTAGAAACAATCTCACCGACCTTTAATTTATAAATCACTCGCAAACTTCGGTAATTAACTGATATGACAATAATTATGTACGTGAGATTCGTCCAACCTGTCATATTTTTTGCATTCATTGAACATAAAATGCGCGTGGATGGGGTTGTTTTCTGAATGCCAAGCAGAGTTCGTGAATTGAGGTGACTTGCGTAAAACACAGAATGGATTTTTTGCGGGAATAAGCCCTCGGTTGAGGGCTCAGTCGATGGGGTTTTGTTATGAGGAATACCGAAGGGTATTGACCGGATATCTCACAATAGGTCGCGAGCGTCGTTAATTTTTGTCTTTAGGCTTACGCTTGTTCTTAGGCACGTAATTCAGAATTGAGATTGGCACTTCTTTCTTTGGTGCGAACCCTTCCACTTCTTTACGGGCAATCAATTCACCCATTAGGCTTTCGATCATACAAAGGTTCTTGAAGTTGTCTTTGGACACAAAAGAGATCGCTTCACCTGATTTACCTGCACGACCCGTACGACCAATGCGGTGAACGTATTCGTCTGGCGGGAAGGGTAAATCGTAGTTCACCACTCGGCTGAGTTCGGTGATGTCTATCCCGCGGGCAGCAACACCTGTCGCCACTAAGTATTTTACTTTACCAGATTTGAAATCCGCTAAGACTTGCCCACGAATGGCTTGGCTGCGACCACTGTGAAATGCTTCCGCTTGAATGCCGCGTTTCTCTAACTGAGAGACTAATTTAGCCGCACCATGCTTGGTTTCTATAAAGATAAGTGCTTGGTCCCAGTTTTTCTCTTGAATCAAATGGCTCAACAATGCTGATTTCTTGTCTTTATCTACCGTCACTAGCCATTGGGCGATCTTTGGCTTTTCAGCGTTTTGCAGGTGCAAAGAAATTTCGACAGGGTTCGGTACAGCGGTTTTCGCAAGGTCACGAACTTTACGAGAAAGCGTGGCAGAAAACAGCAGGTTCTGCACATCAACAGGCAAGCGTTCGATGATTTTGTTGATGTCGTCGATAAAGCCCATGTCGAGCATTTTATCGGCTTCGTCGAGAACCAATATTTCCGCCTCTTCAAAATGCACGGCACGTTGTGTGTACAAATCCAGCAAACGCCCTGGTGTCGCTACTAGAATATCGATGCCTTCAATCAGCTTTTGCTTTTGAGGCTTATCATCTACACCGCCGTAAACCACAAGCGATTTTAGGTTTAAATGTTTGGCGTACACTTTAATGCTTTTATTAACCTGAACGGCGAGTTCACGAGTCGGGGTTAAGATTAATGCTCTGAAACGCTTTTTACGCTGGGTTTCTGATTGGCTCAGTTGTTCCAAAATAGGCAGCACGAAGCTGGCGGTTTTACCGCTTCCGGTTTGCGCTGCGGCAATGATGTTTTTCCCTTGCAGAGCAACCGGAATGGCTTGTTCCTGAATCGGCGTCGGGGAGTCGTAACCTTGCTCGGCAATAGCGGTAGTGATCGGACGGCTGAGTCCTAATTTGGAAAATGGCATGAAGAAATCCAATTGATATTTAAGCGTGCACCGATAACACGGTGCAAATAGTGGCGCAGATTCTAGCATGGTTTGCTTTTTGTGAACAAAGTACTGGTGTAAGCCGCGGCATTAGTTTGGAAAACGTTTCATTGTTCATTGGTAACATGCTGTTTTTAAACGCACTTCGAGACTCAATTGTACAACAGAGAAACCATGACAAAAGTCAGAGGTATGTGTCGCAAAACTGCATGGTTAGTTTGAAGAGGGGGGCAGCGCCTACTAAAGTACGGAGCTTCATTATCAAGAGGTTGAGAAAAATAACAATAAATCAGAGGGTTGACCCCAGATCAATGCCTTTTTGTCGGTTTTAAATCTGTTTTCCCTTACTGAAGAGGGAGAGCATGCCAAAGGAAAATTCTTTTAATGCGTTTTTTTGTATTTCTTATTCTTGGATTGTTCGCTTTTAATGCGTTTGGTGCTCAAGTACTTCATGTTTCGGACACTTGTAAGAAAGAATATATTGAAGACCTTCATACGCTCAATACCAAAGATGCTTCCTTATATGCTTACTATCATTATATCGCCAGTGGTGGTTGTCTCGATGTCGACTTAAAGGATGAAGGTCGATTCGACCGCATTAATCAGCACTTTTCCAAGCTGGGTAACTATTCGGCTTATACCGAAGTACACAGCGACTATTCGCAGATAGTAGACAAAGCGAAACAGGGTGATATTGATGCTCGCGCCATTTTGATTACTGCAAATGCTGTACAGAAAACAGCTCATTATAGTCGTTCACCAAAACTGGATGCTCTAAATTTATCCGATCTAGACAAACAACGCTATGTAGCCGAAATACTCGACTTAGCAGACCAAGGAGATGTTCGGACGCTTAAGTCTGCGCTAGTTTACTATCTATGGCAGCCTACAAAGTTATCTGCTAATTATGAACAGGGTGTAAAAGCACAAGATCGAATCAAGCGCGCCAATCAACTGCTTAATAACTATGGTGAACAATATGCTTGGCTGATTATGCTCCATAATCAGTGGTTATTAGGTGCAAAAGACATAAGATGGTGTGCCTTAAAAGACATTCAAAAGACTTATTTATCTGAATTTCACAAATCTTTGGATGACTTTAGTCGTGGTTATCTATGTATGAATACGTTTAATGGGCAAGAGTTTGAACGTATTGGGAGTATGTCAAAAGTGGAGAGGTTGGAGCACCTTAGAGCTACTTTAACGGAATATCCTGCAGATATGCCAGATGATAAAAATAAGTTAAAAGTTTGGTTAAACGATTGGGATAAGCAGCTCAATTTATTAGGTTATCATGTGTTTTATGAAACTCCTCTAAGCAAAGAAGTATTAAGCTATCTACTCTATTCCTTACCTTATGGTCCTAATCGTAAACTCCAAGGTTTTTATTGGCTAACGGACGAAAACCCTAGCCGATTAATGAGACTGATCAGCAGTACAATGGGCAACAACATTTATGACCCTACAAAGAACTTTGACGAGCAAGGTATCGCGTCTATCGCCTCAAGTACCAAGCTTTTTGCCTATTCGCTTCTATATGCCGAAAAATTTAATGAATACTATGACGTAGCATTGAAGAAAGTACTGCCAATGGGTGATCTAACAACGTTATATACATTCTATTTATTGTTTACACTCGATTCATATAAACATGAAACGCGAGCATGGAGCGCAATTGAAGCGCTTGAAGTCCATGAGCCCGAAATTGCTTCCTCTTTGAAGAAAAATTATTTAAATAAGGGTTTTAAACAACCAGACAAACAAGCAGTAAATAAAGTTCTTGAGTCATGGGAACCTTATCTACCCAGTTACGGAGAAGGTGTTTTCGTAAGAACCAATCTAGCTGAAAATGTTATTCCCTACACTACAGCTGAATTAACTAAGATGATTGAAAGTTTAAAAAGTATTAATTAATTGGTTATGTATGCCTTCGCTGGGAAAGTATTAGGTGATGAAACGGTATTTCTAAAGGAAAGTTCTAATGCGTTTTTTAGTTTTTATTGTATTTGGGTTGTTTACCTTTAATGTATTTAGTAATCAGGTACTTCATATCTCGGACACTTGTAAGAAAGAATATATTGAAGACCTTCATACGCTCAATACCAAAGATGCTTCCTTATATGCTTACTACCATTATATTGCCCATGGGGCCTGTCCGAATGTAGATTTTTCAGACGATAGACAACTAGACCGCATTAACAATCATTTTGCAAAACTAGGTAACTACTCCGCATACGTTCGGATCAGTAATGATTATCAAAATGTTGTAGAAAAAGCTGAGAACGGTGATATTGATGCTCGTGCACTCATAGTAATGGCAAATTCTGTTCAGCAAACAGCCCACTTTAGCCGAACAAAAAAATTAGATGAGCTGAATTTAACCAATGAAGAAAAAAATAGATATGTTGGTGAGATATTAGGATTAGCAAATAAAGGTGACATACGAGTATTGCAACAAAGTTTAGTTTATTTTCTCTGGAAGCCAACGAACTTGGAAGGAAATAATCCAAGTGCGGCTGAAGCTGAAAGAAGGTTGGTGAGTGCTAACGAGTTGGTTCAAGAATATGGTAAGAAATATATTTGGTTAGAAATGTTTCACAACCTATGGTTACTGGGTGCAAAAGATTTTCGTTGGTGCGCTAAAGGAACCAGTGATAGTAATTATAAATCAAAATTTGAAGAATACATTAATGAATCCACTCGAACCATGCTTTGTTCAGGTGAATTTAATAAATTAGAGTTTAAAAAGATCGGGAAGCTAAGTGAATACGACCGTATTTTGTACTTTAAGAGAATTTTAGAACCACGCTCCTTGCAAAGCCCAAGCAGTCAAAAAGAAAATCAAAAGTGGCTGTTGGATTGGAATACTGCCCTGAATAAACTCGGTTATCTAGCGTATTATGAAGTTCCGTACAGTAAGGAGGTATTGAGCTTTCTTTTGACTGAACTCCCTTACCTTCCTAACCGTGATCTTCAAGGATTACACTGGTTATCTGGTGATGAGCCAACGAAACTAGAAAAATTAGTAAGCGGCGGCTTGGGTAAGAATTTGTATGATTCTAATTTGAGCTTTGAGAAACAAGGAATTCCCAGTATACCGTCGAGTATAAGGCATTACGCAACTAGCTTTCTTTTCTCAAACCAAGCATCTAAATATTACGAAACAATGTTAAAGAGGGCACTGCCGAAGGGAGACTTATTCACTTTATACGCATTTTATTTTGTATTTTCTGGCGAGAGTGCAAGAGATGAAGCAATAGCTTGGGCTGCTATACGTGCGCTTGAGATACACCGCCCTAAAAGAGCTCATTTACTTGAGCAAGATTTCTTAAATAGGGGCTTAACTAAGCCTTCCGATTCTCAAGTAGATAAAATACTTAATGAGTGGTCTCCCTATCTTCCGAAACCTGGTGAAGGAAAGTTTATTCATACTAGGTTTGATAATGACATTAAACCTTACGTTCTCTCAGAGTTAGCCATTAAGTTAAAGAAACTAGAAGCTAACTAGATGTCACAAATCGCGACCCAGTAATTTTCTTATTACCGATGCTTTCAATTATCCGGACACGAAGTCTAATCAAGGATTATTTTTAAAGGAATATTTATTTAATGCGTTTTTTAGTTTTAATTGTATTTGGGTTGTTCACCGTTAATGCATTAAGTGATCAAGTACTTCATGTTTCGGACACTTGTAAGAAAGAATATATTGAAGACCTTCATACGCTCAACACCAAAGATGCTTCCTTATATGCTTACTATCATTATATCGCCAGTGGTGGTTGTCTCGATGTCGACTTAAAGGATGAAGGTCGATTCGACCGCATTAATCAGCACTTTGCCAAGCTGGGTAACTATTCGGCTTATACCGAAGTACACAACGACTATTCGCAGATAGTAGACAAAGCGAAACAAGGCGATATTGATGCTCGCGCCATTTTGATTACTGCAAATGCTGTACAGAAAACCGCTCACTATAGTCGTTCACCAAAACTTGATGCTCTAAATTTATCCGATCTAGACAAACAACGCTACGTAGCCGAAATACTCGACTTAGCAGACCAAGGAGATATTCGAGTACTCAAGTCGACTCTTATTTATTATCTATGGACGCCTATCCGATTCTTGGGTGACGATGTTAAGCCAGCAGAAGCAGTAAATCGGCTAAACAAAGCAGATCAACTGGTTAAAGACTTTGGTGAACACTATGCATGGCTAAAGGTATTTCACAATATGTGGCTATTGGGAGCGAAAGATTTTAAATGGTGCGCAGCAGATATGGCGGGTAAGCGCTATCAGTCGGAGTTTGAGAGATCTTTTGATAGCTTTAGTCGCCCCCTCGTATGCGGCAATACGTTTAATAAACAAGATTTTAATAAGATTGGCAGCATGACAGAAGTCCAACGCCTAGAGCTTCTAAAGCATATCTTGGAAACAAAAATGTACCCAATGCCTGATAGTAAGGATAAGCAAAAACATTGGTTTTTAGACTGGGATAAAACGTTAAATACGTTGGGCTACCTTACTTACTATGAAACTCCTTTTAGCAAGGAGGCTCTTAGCTTTTTATTGATGGATTTACCCTACGAACCAAAGCGTAACCTTCAAGGTTTCCAGTGGCTTATGGACGAGAATCCTACGAAGTTACTGCGATTGATCAGTAGTGACAAAGGAAGAAATATCTATGAGACAGATAAGAGCTTTGAAAGTCAGGGTATCCCTAGTATTCCGTCAAGTATAAAGCAATATGCGAGAAGTTTTGCGTACACAGATATCAATAAATATTATGAAATAACCTTGAAAAACGTTGTTCCTATGGGTGATTTTTCCTCACTGTATGTCTTTTATCTATTTTTTACACATGAAGACTCAGTCGATGAAGCAAAAGCGATTGCAGCAATAGAAGCGTTGGAATTAATCGATCCGAGCACTGCTGCCTCACTAAAAAAGGACTTTGCTCAAAGCGGTTTAAAATATCCTAGCAGAAAAGATATAGATAAAGTAATTGATGAGTGGAAGCCCTATCTTCCTAAGAAAGGACAGGGTAAAAACATAAGATTACGTTTTTCAGCAGATATACAGCCGTATGTGATCTCAGAGTTAGACAGTATGGTTGGCGAGCTCACCAAAGTCACCGATTAAAATTGGAAGTGGTTTGAGTATACGTTGCACTTAGTGATGTCGTTTCTAGCGAACCGACATCAACACGTCAGGCTATATTAAAATATCGCATTATCATCTACTATCAATTCAACATTGGGATGCAGTTTCAATAGGCTAGCAGGCAGTGACGTGGAAATGTCACTCTCCAGCAATCGAGCGAGAATTTGCTGCTTGTGTTCGCCCGTTGCTACTAAGACGACTTTTTCACACTCCATAATGTCGCCAATTCCAATGGTGATGCCGAGCGATACCTCGTATTGATTTTTGACCATAGGGTGGTTTTTCGACATAGCATGCAGTGGTACAACGCTTGAGCGATGTGGCAAAGAAGGGGAAGGTTCTAAGAACCCGATATGTCCGTTGAGCCCTATCCCCAAAACGCAAAGGTGTGCAGGCTTACAAGCGGCTAGCCGGCTTTTAACACGCAGTGCTTCACTTAAAATATCACTCGCGGAGCCATTAAAAGAAATATAGTGGTGTGGTTCGATCCCCCACGGTTTTATCACTTCATGGGTCAGTTGATACTCGCAACTGCTGCCGCTGGTTTCGGGTAGCCCGACCCACTCGTCCAGCTTGATGATGGTGACGCGTGAGGTATCGACTCCTAGCAGCTGTTCCCCTGTAATTTCATAGGCTAAAGATGGTGTGCCACCAGAAGCGAGTATGATCCTTGAATCTGGTGTGACTTGAATTTGGCTAGTGAGCATACGGGCGAGGTAAGCCGACACTTCTTCGTGGTTTTTCAATTGAGTGACGTTCATAAATTATCCTTTAATCGCACCTGCTGTCAGCCCCGATACAATTTTTCGTTGGAACACTAAAACCAATACAACGAGTGGAACCGTCACAATGACCGAAGCGGCCATAATGGCACCAAATGGTAATTCGTAACGGCTAGCGCCAGAAATAAGTGCGATGGCTACAGGAACTGTGCGCATTTCATCATTGAGGACAAAAGTGAGGGCGAACAAGAATTCGTTCCATGCCGCAATGAATGCCAGCAAACCTGTGCTAACCAAAGCCGGCCCCAGTATTGGGAAGAACACGTGGGTAATGATTCGAAAGGTAGAGCAGCCATCCATTCTTGCGGCGTCCTCTAATTCTTGGGGTAGCTCCTTCATAAAAGTGGTGATGACCCAAACCGTAAAGGGCAGGGTGAAGATCATGTAGGCAAGGATCAACGCCCAGAGTGTGTTGTACAGTTCAAGCAGGTTAATCATGCCCAGCAGCCCAGACAGAATCACCACTTGAGGAAACATAGACACACTCAATATCGCCATCAAAATGGTGGTTCTTCCTTTAAAGTTGACTCGTCCCAGAGCGTAAGACGCGGTGACAGAAAGAAAAAGCGACACTGCGACAACGGCGGTCGCTACAATAACCGAGTTTAGGATATTGCGTAAAAACGTACCGTTGCTGAGTACGCTGATGTAGTTGTCCCATTGGATACTTGGGAAAAATTCGACTTTGAATAAATCGGCACCTTGCTTAAACGAGGACACGATAGACCAATAGAAAGGAAATAGGGTATACAGCGCGATAATGGCGACCAAAATGTAGAACATCCCCTTGCTGAGGCGTTGTCTTGTGGAGTTCTTCATCTTGACTCCTTAGACATTAAGCTATTGCGGGATAAATACAAATACCCGATCGTCACTAAGGCAACAATGAAGAACAACAGAGTTGAAGCCGCTGCCCCATACCCCATATCTTGAAAATCAACCAACTGCTTACGCGCAAATATCGACATGGTAATCGTAGACTCACTGCTCCCTGTTAACACGTACGCCAAATCGAACATACGCAGCGCATCCAACAATCGGAATACTACCGCCACCAAAATGGCTGGCTTGATCAGGGGTAACGTTATGTGCCAAAAGACTCGCCAAGCAGGGACATTATCCACTTTCGCCACCTCGTAGATGTCTTTTGGGAGCATTTGCAAACCAGCTAAGATCAACAGCGTCATAAAGGGGGTGGTTTTCCAAACATCGACGAAGATAATCGCAGCCATCGACCATTGTGGGTCTGCTGTCCATGCGATCTTTTCACTCAGTATGCCAATCGACATGCCAATTTGATTGATCACACCATATTGATCGTGGAACATCCATTCCCACATTCTGGCAGAGACGATAGTCGGGATAGCCCATGGCACTAACACAACCGCGCGCATAATGCCTTTGGTAGGCAGATTGGCATTCAAAATTAGAGCGATACCAAGCCCAATGACGGTTTCCAATACCACAGACACCACCGCAAAATAAAGCGTGTTCCAAACCGAATTCCACCACGATGAATCGGTGAGCAAATAGGTATAATTCTCTAACCCTATCCAGCTCGCAAGTTCGGGCTCCATTAACGAAGCATCCGTAAATGAGAAGTAGAAATTCTTGAGCAATGGATAAAGGGCGACCACTGCTAGCACTAGCGCCATAGGGAGAATATACAGCCACGCTTCGTAGACTTTTTGTTGGTTTAACCGGAACCCGACTGATGGTTTACTTTCTTTATTCATACGGGCTCAACCTATTCATGAGTATTTCGCGGCTGAGTGGATTCGCTCTCGCCTTTTGGGCGGTCGCTTTTCTGGCAATCGATATTGATGCCACGGGTATCGAAGCAATGCACATGATCCCAGTTAAAAACCAGGTACACCTCTTGGTTAGCTTCAAGATGCTGTTGCCCATCCAGTGTCACGACAAGTTTGATCCGTGTCCCTACGGTGCAATACACGTAACTTTCATCACCCAATATTTCGGTGTGAGTAATTTTGGCTTTGAGATCGGCTTGTTTCGGGCTGCTTGTTAGAGAGAGATCTTTTGGGCGAATGCCAAGCGTTATTTTTCTACCCATCATTTTGGAATCCACCATATCAAGGTGGTAACCATGGAAATGAAAGCCGTCAGCCTCCATCTCTCCTTCAATAAAGTTCATTTTTGGTGAACCAATAAACCCTGCCACAAATTGATTTATTGGGTTGTTGTATAACTCAAGTGGCGATCCAAATTGTTCAATGATGCCGTTATTGAGCACGACGATCTTGTCGGCTAACGTCATGGCTTCGACTTGATCGTGTGTGACGTAAATTGTGGTGGCGTTGAGTTTTTTATGAAGTGTGGCGATTTCAACTCGCATGTCTACGCGAAGTTCGGCGTCTAGATTACTTAGGGGTTCATCAAACAAGAAGATTTTAGGCTCACGAACGATGGCCCTTCCAATGGCGACACGTTGTCTTTGTCCGCCTGATAGTTGAGCTGGTTTTCTATCGAGTAAAGAACCCAGTTTGAGAATGTCAGCAGCTTTAGTGACACGCTCTGAAATATCATGTTTAGGCAACCGAGCCGTTTTCAGGGCAAACGCCATGTTGTCCCATACATTCATGTGTGGGTACAACGCGTAGGATTGGAATACCATGGCTAGCCCACGCTGTCCGGGCGCGATATCGTTGACGTTTGTTCCGTCAATTCGAACATCACCAGACGTTTGAAGATCAAGACCTGCGATAAGGCGTAGAAGGGTCGATTTTCCACAACCAGACTGCCCGACGAACACAATGAATTCGCCTTGATGAATCGATAGGTTGATGTCTCGCAAAACAGGGGTTTTGCTGTATGTTTTGTTTACCTGATGTAAAGACAAAACTTCCATGGGTTGTCTTCCTTTTTCCTAGATCTTACTAACGTAGAGCTTACTAACGTAGAGCTTACTAACGTAGAGCTTGAAAGCGCATGTATTTCTGCGAACTTGAATACCTAATCTTTCGCCATTTTAGATGCGGCAAGCGCCGCACCAATCGTCCCTGCTTTGTTCGCAAAATACGCTTTATGAACGGGAATGGTTTTGCATTCCTCCGCCCATATTCGGTCACGAAGGGTGGCTTCAATATAGTGATGATATAACCCACTTGCACAGCCTAAACCTCCACCAAAAATGATGGCTTCTGGGTCTAGCATATTGACCATTTGTGCCAACAAGCTGCCCAAAACGTCTCCGGCGAGCTTAATGTATTGACGCTCTTTCGATGCGCCCATTTCAGCTTGCAATAACAGTTCAGGCAAATCTTGATAGCGCTGCGCGGGGTGGCTCATGTTCCAGCAATCTAGTAACCCCGCGCCAGATACCAATGCTTCAGGTAGATAGCTCAGGGGTTTCATATCAGTTGTGCACCCCGTGAGCGTGCTACTCGCAAAATGAATGGCGTAGCCGTTTTTCCCTCGCCAAGGTACACCGTTGTTAAACAAGGTATAGGCCACCCCAGTACCCAAAGAGACATAGACGAACGATTGGTATGGCTTGCCAGCCCCCAATTTTGCCTCAGCGAGACCCGCCACCCGAACGTCACTCTCAAACAACACATTGTTAAGGGGGAAATCAGAGTGACACAGTGAACGAAGATCGAAATTCCAATCACTGACAATTTCACCTGAGTTGTTCACCAGCTCTGGGAAGGCAATCCCGCATCCTTTTACAGGAAAATTTCTGATGTTCGCGAATTCAAGGTGGTAAGACAGTAGCTTGTGAATGTCGCCAATGATGTCTTTCTTTGGGCGTTGCTTTTGTGTGGCAACCTGAGTTTCGCAAAGGATGTGTCCCGTATTGGTATCGACTAATGCCGACGCCATTTTGGTGCCACCAATATCGATACCCACAAATGCGTTAGCGGATTGATAGTTGTACGTATTAAGCGCGTTTGGGGTCATGCCACCCCCATTCCAAGTCGTTTGATGTAGGCGAGGCTGCTTCTGGCGTGTGTGAGTGCCATATTGTGAATGTCTGGGTAAATGTCTTGTTCTACCACTGCGTAGCCTCGAAAGTTCTGCCTATCCAATTCAGCTTTAATAGCGGTGAAGTTTACGCTGCCTTCGCCCAGCGGCACCATCACCCCAAGTTCAAACGCGTCATTGTCGCTGAGGTTTTTCTGCTTCACTTTATCTCGAATGGGGGAACTCATGTCTTTTAGGTGGTAATAGCGAATGCGCGATCCGAATTCTTTAATGAAATCTTCTGGTACTCCACCCGTGTAAAGATGATGACCTGTGTCGAAACAGAGGTTCACGTAATCGGGATGGGTGTCGTTAAGCAGCCGGATAATTTGATGTTCGTTTTCAATGCAGGTTGAAACATGCGGGTGAAACACATAATCCAATCCATACTCTTCCTTAACAATTTTTGCCGATTCAGAAATTACCTTAATGATGTGTTTCCAATCCGTAAGGTTGAGGTTGCGATCGCTTGGGTATTTATAAAGGCTATCGCCGTCCATAAACACAAAATAGCGCGCATTTAATTCTTTCAGGGTAGGGCAAATATTGCTTATATCCGATCGAATGGTGTTTAGTGCATTAGGGACAATGAGATCCGACATATGAGCGGTGCCGCAAACATTCAAATTATGGGCTTCCAGTTCATACTTGAGCTCCCCTATATCCGTCGGAAGGTAGCCGTAGGGTCCAAGTTCAATGGTGCGGTATCCGCAAAAGTTGGCTTCATCTAAAAATTTTCGCCAAGTTGGCTGTTGGTGATCCTTTGGGTACCAAACTCCCCAAGAGCAAGGACAAGTGGCGAGTGTTATCTGGCTGGTCATTTGTGTTCTCCCGCCATATTAGATGCCGTATCGCTAGGAATGTCGTCAATTCCGAGATTGAATGCGATGGATTCGATAGCTTGCATTACTAAATTGAGATCTTGCTGAGACTCTTTAAGACCCGTTAAAACAGGGGCGTTTTGAGTAAGGGTTTGGTGCCAATAAAGAAGCTCCAGATTAAATTGATCTTGGTAAAATGGACCGTGGGTTTCGCTTGGGTGGTGCCCCTCTCCACTTTGAAACTCAAGTGTGGTGGGCAAGTTTCGAATGTAAGGCGTCGGATAATTGATCTTGAGCCTATTAGTTTCAGAGGTCAGTTCGATACTGGCATCCACGCGAGGAATGTTGTCGATCAAAATTTCATAGGTGGCAAAAAAGGATCCGTAATCCATTGTCATGGAGATATGTTCGCCGTTGGAGTTAGCAAACGCGCTCACCACTCTATTTGGCGAACCGATTAGATGACGCAGTGCCGCCAAATTATGAATGGCTGCACCCGTTAACACGCGGTAAGCTTTCCACAATAAGTTGGAGTAAGCTTTGCTGCTGAGTAACTCCTCTCTTTGTTTCTGTTCGGTTTCTTTAGCGTGTTCGATGTGTCGCTTATCGTGGTCTTCTGGGTAGTATAAATCTGAGACTTGTGGAAGGAAGTGGTCGCCTTCACGTTGCAAATCCCTAACACGCACGCTTTTTATATCTCCCAGTTCATCCAGTTTATCTTGAGCCAATGAAAAGGCTTTAGCATAGACACGCATGTAACCAACGGTGACAGAAATCTGGTGTCGCTTTTCCAGTTTGATGAGTTCTTCAACATGGCGTGGTAATAAACAGCTGGGTTTTTCCAGTAAGACTGGTTTGTTGTGAACAAGGGCGAGTTTGGTGTGTTCGAAATGAAGAGGATCGGGTGACATGATGATAACGGCATCAACGGCATCATCCTTTACGATTTCTTCTACAGTGTGATAACCATTTTTCACGTGGTAGCGTTGGCAAACTTCGCTGACCAATGTTGGGCTGATATCGAATACCGCGGTTACGCAAAATTTGTCGGGATGGTGAAACAAAGTAGGCAAATGAAGGCTCTGTGCAGCTTCGCCTAACCCAATCAACCCAAGTCTTATAGGTGAGTTCAACATAACAGCTTGTCGTCCTTATCTATGTTCGATACGAAATCATCTTGAATTCAGTAAAAGTATGGCAGGCAGCAATGCAATTCGCTTTACTGCCTGCCAAGCACGGCGTGGTTTACCACTTGCCGCGTTTTTTCAGCCTTTTCAGCTCCGATTCCATTTGTTCAAGCGCTTTCTCAGCACTGATCTCTCCAGACAGAGCTTTATGAACTTGTTTCCAAATGGTGTTACTCACTCGGCTGTACTGATCACCAGTCACCTGAGAAGGACGGGCAACCACATTGGCGAACGATGTCTGCATGTCGGCTAAAAACGGGTTTGCTTTTAGAACATCAGCATCGTTGTAAAGTGCCGGCAGAGTGGGGCTGTAACTGGCTTCAATAGCGCGACGTTTTTGCTCGCTCATTCCCGTCAGGTAGTTCACTAAGCTCACTGCGGTTTTTGGGGAGCGAGAATACTTGGATACCCCAAGCAATGCGGTTCCGTAACAGCCAGCATGGATGCCATCAGGGGAGCCTTTCGGCAATGCAACCACACCCACTTTGTCTTTGATGACGGAGTCTTCCGAATTGGCAAGGCTCCATACATACGACCAGTTACGGTGAAAAAGGGCGTTTCCATTTTGGAAAACACCACGAGACGACTCTTCGTCGTAGTTTAATGTGCCCGGTGGGCTGATTGTATTTATCCAACTTGACGCTGTTTTGAGAATCTCGCGATTGGCAGAGGTATTGACGGTAATGTCACCATTTTCATCAATAATGGTGCCGCCATCTGTCGAGCCAAACCATTCGATCGCGTTGCACGTTAAGCCTTCATATGACCGTCCTTGCCATGCGTATCCCCAAAAATCTGGGTTTCCTGATTTTCGTTCTTTTGCTTGGACATCTTGCGCAATCTTTGTGAGTTCTTGATAGGTCTTAGGTGGGTTATAGCCGTATTTTTCCAGTAAGTCTTTTCTGTAGAACAGCATTCCAGTGTCCATGTACCAAGGAATGGACAGTACTTTTCCGTTAACCGTTGTACCTTCTACTGCGGCACTGAAGTGCTGAGAAATACTCTCTGGTTTGGCGTACTCATTCATATCGAGTAGGTGAGATTTCAACGCCCCTGGCCAAATAGTATCCAAGATGAGCACATCAATATCTTTAGATTTAGCCGTTAGCAATTGTTGATAAAGAGGCAGTACGTCATCCCAACTTGCTGGCAAGGTAACAACAGTGACCTCGTTGCCCGTTTCTTTTGCCCATGCGTTAGTCCCATCTTTGCAGAGTTGTAACTCTACGCCAGATGAGCTGCAAAACACTGTGACTTCTTCAGCTTGGGCATTAAGCGTATAACTACTCGCTAACATACTCAGCGCCAAAAGTGGTAAGAACTTATTCATATCACCTCCATGTGTTAGGGTCTGCCGACCCGAGTCAACCTGAATATGTAGATACGTTGGGATCGCACATTTTCGGGTTGAGTAAATAAATCCATTGAATGGAATTAAATGATAGAAAGGTCATTGTTGTATATTTTTTGATCGATTAATTGTGATCTGAATTTGAATTTATTTCGTAGGTTTTGTGAATTCAATGAGTTAGGGTAGAAGGACAATTGAGGTTACTTGGGTATAATTTCGCAATTAAACCGAACGGCTTTCCAATTGTGGGATTTTGTTAACTTGTTTCTGAACTAATCAGAGGTAACCTAAGGAATCGCTGATTTTGGTCACAGACAAAGTTTCGGAAATAAGAGTACGACAAGGAAGTAAAAGTGAAAGGTAAGAACCACGAACATACCAAGCGTTCAAACCTGAGTGTGGTTTTCGAAATTATTCGGCGGCACCCTCGGATTAGCCGTGTGAGCGTGGCGCAGCAGTCTGGGCTGAGAAACCAAACCATTACCAATTTGGTTAGAGAGCTTATTCAAACGGGCTATGTTCTAGAAGTTGGGAAGGTGCAAGGTAAGCGAGGACAACCCCAAACATTGTTGGAAGTGAATCCTGCTTCGTGTTTGTCTATTGGGTTGCAGATTGATCAAGGGTTTGTGAGTGCAAGTTTAGTGGATCTGAATCTAAATTTGCTGGCAGATCACCAAGCAGAGCTAACAAGCCTAGAGCCTGATTACGTGATAAACCAACTTGATAGAGTGGTAAATAGTTTGCTTGATATGGTGCCGAATTCCCGCCAGTCGCTGATAGGAGTTGGCGCCGCCGTGGCCACTCTGCTTAAAGATGACACCGAACATCACCCAGTTGCCAATGCTTGGCAAGCGTGGGGTAAGTTGGATTTAACACACAAATTGAGTGAAAAGCTGGCTTATCCGGTTTATTTGGAAAACGATGCGACCTCTGCTGCTATCAGCCACAGTTTCAGTTGCCGTGGAGACAGGTTAGACAACTTTATCTACCTTTATATTGGTAACGGATTGGGTGCAGGTATTATCACCAACAACCAGCCATACAAAGGGGCGTGGAGTAATGCAGGGGAAATTGGTCGAATTCATTGGCACAATTCAGGTTCGACAGATTACATTGAAACCCACTTGTCGCTGCAAGCACTAAAAACCATGCTGAATTATTCTGGCTCAGATCTTCAGCTTCCTGCATTTATTGACGAGCATTGGGAGCATGATGAAGTCGTTCAACGTTGGATTGATGAATCCGGTCAACGCTTAAGATTTGCCATTAACATACTTGAAAATTTGTTTGAGCCAGAAAGCATAGTGTTGGGGAGCCAACTATCCGAACGTGTTATGGAAAGGCTGGTGGACGCAACGCTGCCGCTTTTTCCTTCTATTTGTGAGCGTCACGAACGGACTCGCCAACGGATCACTCTTGCCAAAGACAGCCTTCACACTGTTTCTATTGGGGCTGCATCGCTTCCTTTATTTGGCTTATGTCATCCTGATATGCACGATTTATTTGAATGTTCTCACCAACTTCCACCAACTTTTAGAGCCGTGAATTTAGACGTATAACCCTATTATATGGACATCAAAATAGCATTGAATAGCGACATGAACTTAACACCTCTTTCTGCGAATGAATATTCCAACGCTTACCCGATCTTTAAAGAGTACATGAAGCCTACGATTGATGAGGCGTTGGGCTGGGACGAAGATTATCAATACAATGGGTTCACCAATAGGCTAAAGCCAGAATGGTTCTATTGGCTTAAGTCTGAAGGAAATAAGGCGGGCTTGGTTATTCACAAATCCACACCCGAAAGTGTGCATGTTCATTTACTTATTGTATTCAAACAATCACAAGGTCGTGGGCTTGCGCAAAAAGCAATGAGCTGGATAGAGCAAGAAGCGAAAGGCAAGGCGCTGCCGATTACTCTTAGTTGCTTTAAAAATAATGTGCCCGCACTAAAGTTGTATCAAAAACTGGGTTTTGACGTGATTTCTGAAGATGATTTGTTTTTTGATATGAAAAAGTGGGTGGAATGAACCCAAGAAAAAGGCAGACCAAGTCTGCCTTTAGCGGTTCTAATCACAACGATTAAAGCAGCGCCAGAATCGCCTCTGCTTTACTGCCTTCAAACGTTTTAGGTGGTTCTACGTTCAGTGTGGTCACTACGCCGTTTTCAACGATCATCGCATAGCGTTCAGAACGAATGCCTCCAAAAGATCCCGTCTCTTTTACCAATCCAAGTGCTTTGGTAAAGCTTGCATCGCCATCTGCCAGCATTAGGATTTCGTTAGCGTTTTGCGCCTCTCCCCAAGCTTGCATTACAAATGCATCGTTAACCGAAACACAAGCAATGAAGTCTACGCCTTTTTCTTTGAACTGATCAGCAAGTACGACATAGCCAGGCAAGTGTGCTTCTGAACACGTCGGCGTAAAAGCTCCAGGTACGGCAAACAACACGGCTTTCTTCCCAGCAAACAGCTCGGTAACCTCATGGGTTGACATGCCGTCGGCTGTTAGTTCGCTCAGTGAACCTTCTGGAAGTGTTTGTCCTTGTTCAATCATTACATAAATCCTTCTTGTTATAGGCTGGTGTGCAACGAGTGTACGCCTATTTAAGCGGTGGAAAAACACTAAACCTATGGGGCTATTCTAAAAAAGAGATTTCAGGGTATTCCACTTGGTAGCCTAAATCTTCGAGTAAGGCGACGGTAATAATGCCGATTTTTTCACCATTAGCCGCCACCTCGGGTGTAAGAGGGGGAATTGCATTACCATGAAGGTCATAGCGGATAGGATCTTCTATTAGATAGTGATCATAAAAATGATCGCCAGATAAGGACAAAGGTAAGCAGGGGTAGTTGTTATCATATAGGTGGTTATACCAACGTACGGCTTGGCTTCCTTTCAAGCAATATGCAGGACCCTTCATTAACGTATGCGCTTCAGTGTAGGGTACGGTGAGAATGCCAATACCAAACACGTGCGCAAGCTCATGTCGCAAAGTGGTTTGATAGTCAGTTGGATCAAAAGAGTCTTCATGGGTTCGTGAATGAATCCACATTGTTGCCGTTACGGGAAACGCTGCGCCATTTATATCGGCGTATTCTTCGATAATGGCTTCGCCATCAGGTTGAATACTATCGCTTATCTTTATGTGAAGGGTAAGCGTATGGTGAGGTGAGCCCCCAACCGATTTAACGTATTGCAACCATTCTTGGGCTGCTTGAATATAGCGTTCTTTATCGTAGCGTTCGGCTTGTTCAGAAAACTTTAATGCCAGAGTGATGCCCTCATTCTTCACTTCTATCGATTCTGCAAGTGTAAGATGGCTGGTTGACGCGCATAGAATAAACAGTACAGGTAGATAGCGTCGTCTGCTCTGTGTTGTTACGTGTTGGAGGAAACCGCGAAGTAATTTGACCATTGAGGTATTACGCTTTATGAAAGTCCATTTATAGCTAAGAATTATACAAACTCAGCATTAGAGTTCTGTAAGCGTGTGTAATGGGATCAATAATCAAGATATAAAGCAATACTGCGAATATCGTGTGCTCTCTAAAGAGTAGTTTCCTAGAATTAACGGATTATTCCTTATTAATCATTTATCTTAAAATCGTGATTTCTTGTCTTATATTTAAGAGTGAGGTTGTGTTCGCTGTACGATAAATATATCAGTTTTTCAAAAATGTGACTTTCAGCCATAGTATATTCAATAATAACGTTTTTGTTTTTATAAATTTTCAGACTAAATTAATAATGCACTCATCTAAAAAAGGGTGATTGCTATGAGTAAGATTATACTGTACTTCGTTTTGATTTTGGGTGTTGCTGCTGTGGTATTTCTGGATGATGAAAAGCCCTCACAACAAAACCAGAAAGTAAAACAAGGGACTGAAAATAATACGGGCTCTCACTCGCCTCACCAAAACGACATTGGTCATCATCATACAAAGAAGAGTATTGCCGATATAGATGTAGCCACTGAGAAATTATCCGGCGACAACACTGCTAACCCTTCGAAAACCGCTACGATAGATACGAATAACCATGGTTCCGATTTGGATAAGGATGTTCATTTGGAAATTGAAGAGCCTTGGTTTGAAGTGACAGATACATTACCAATAGACAAAATTAAACCGTTTAGCGTAGGTAATGAAAATCTATCCGCCATTGAATTTCGTAATATTAATGAATTTTCGAATTTATCATCTGGAGATAGCGTACATATATTACTTCCCAATGGTGAAAAAATTTCAATTGCAATTACTCAAGATAGAAAACAAATAAATAATACCAAAACTTGGTCGGGTGTTTTTAAATCTAACGGTTACGATTACCCAGCCGTATTTACTTTCGGTGAGCGTAATGTATTTGGTTTTATCGGTCATCCTGACTCTGAATATAAAGTTACAGGGTTAAATAATACGGCATGGTTGTATGAAGTATCCCAAGAGCACTTCGAAGAACCCTCTCCCCAATAATTTTTCATACGATACCCAAATACCTCTCGGTCATTTGGGTATACATCAAGAAATCACCTCAATACTCGTTATATAAAAGGACGAACATGAAAATAGTAGGCATTGCGGCAGTCTTGACCGCAGGATTCTTCACACCTGTCATATACGCTCAGGCAGAGCAAAAACAGCCAACAGAGGTTATTGAAGCGATGGTAACCGAAATTGACTTGCTTGGTGTGTACACTCCGGGGTTAAAGGCGCATTACAGCGATGACCCTATTAGCGCGATTCAACACAAAGTGAACGTTGCCAATATGATCCATCAAATGAGTAAGACGAGTGTCAGCATCAATCTCGTAGGCACCATGGAGGTAAAGTACGACGAAGAAGTGCAGAAAATCTCACAAAAGGTGGCGTTGAACAACATCACTCCCGACACCAAAGGATATACGAACAAAGCGTTCAAAAATGTCGAAAGAAAACGGGCAGAACTGGGGGCAGATGTGGTGACGCTGTTTCGTACATTAGACATTAAAAATTCACCTGATTACGCCAAAGAAAAAATAACCAAAGGCGATAAAACGTACAACTCTATATCTAAGCAGTGTGGCCGGGCGCACTTGCTCACCAAATACTTCCACGATAACTCGCCGGAATACATTAAACGTAAGCTGTATAGCCACGTTTATACCAATGAGTGTAAAGACGACACTTTCGTTCATGAGCTAGGGCACAATATGGGGCTGTATCATGCCCGTGAGCAGTACTCAGGCAAGTTGCCGCATACCAATGGAAAATCTTATTCGGGTGCCTATGGCTATGGTGTCGACGGTCAGTTTGCAACGACCATGGCTTACGGGCATAAATTTGGGGTAAGCAAACGCACTTACACATTCTCAAACCCGGATATCCAATGTAATGAGCAACCATGTGGATTAAAAGACATGGCAAACGCAGTGAAAACCATTCGTTATACCGCCCCGCTTATCGCTAAAATCATGAATAAACCGCAGCCGCAGGTTGAATCAAAAGACATCACTCAATAACAGAATTTGCATTGGCTTTAGTCATCGCTTAAAAGCAAAGAGTGTAGGATTACCTGCACTCTTTTTTTTGCGAGGAGCATTTTTTTTGCGAAGAGCATGGATGCTATCAACAACGTTAGCACGGTGGAAAACTGAAAGCTTTGCCACTCGCTTTTAACAACAAAAGAGCCGCTCAGATGTATTTAATTCTTTAAATTGTCGGACATGCTAACTCTTGGTAATCAACTCCCTGAATGAGTACTTTTGGCATTTTCTTCATGCATTCTAATTTTTAGAACTTCAATCTCATACCTTGAAATGTTTATTTCTTGCTCATCAACCTATGCTTAAAAAGGCGTTTCGCCATAAAAAAATAAGGCTGCCCCAGTACATTTGCTAGGAGGTTATGCCATTGAACACACTGGAAACAATAAGGAATACCTGATGAGCAAACCTGTAGTGGCTGATAACAAGCCCGTTAAAGTCGATCTCAAAAAAGGAGACGACTACTACTTCTGCGCGTGTGGACGCTCCAAAAACCAACCGTTTTGTGATGGGTCCCATGCTGGAACCGATTTCAAACCCAAAAAATTTACTGCAGAAACAGATGGAGAATCATACCTATGCCAATGTAAACATTCGGCGAATACCCCTTTTTGCGATGGTAGCCATAAACAGTTTAGTGCTGAACAAGTAGGTCAAGAAGGACCAGGTGTGCAAATTCAACAAGCTGGTGCTTCATCGGCTCCCGCAGCAGCAGCAACCAAAGAAGAGCCCACAGTGGAGTTTATCCATCAACTGGCTCGTGAAGGATTGTCTAAGCTCGGACATCACGGACCCATGACCTCAATGGGGGTACCGAGATATCAGTTACCGCATTGGGATGATCTTCAGGTCATGGTCGCTCAGATGGCAACAAAACCTTTGTTAGAAGATGTGGCTGTGAATACAGAATTGGTGATAGGTCCCGAAGCGAAAAAACCACTGACACTCAAAATCCCGTTGTTTGTGTCTGACATGAGTTTTGGTGCGTTATCGGAAGAAGCGAAGGTGTCACTCGCCACTGGCGCAGAGCTTGCTGGTACAGGGATTTGTTCCGGTGAAGGAGGCATGTTACCTGAAGAGCAAGCGGCAAACTCGCGCTATTTTTACGAACTGGCGAGTGCAGGCTTTGGCTACAAAGAAGAGTTACTCCATCGAGTACAGGCTTTTCACTTCAAAGGTGGGCAAGGCGCCAAAACGGGTACTGGTGGACATTTACCGGGGACGAAAAATATCGGGAAAATATCTCAAGTACGGGGGATTCCGGAAGGTGAATCCGCAATTTCCCCCCCGACGTTTAAAGACTTGAGCACCGCTGCCGACTTTAAGCGGTTTGCCGATCGCGTAAGGGAAGTGGGTGGCGGTATTCCAATTGGCTTTAAGCTAAGTGCAAACCACATCGAAAAAGATATTCAGTTTGCCTTGGACGCCAGCGCCGATTACATCATTTTAGACGGGCGAGGGGGCGGCACAGGCGCGGCACCAGAAATGTTCCGAGATCATATTAGCGTTCCGACTATTCCCGCCCTAGCACGTGCAAGACGTTACTTGGATGAGGTGGGTGCGAGCGGCAGGGTGACATTGATCGTAACGGGTGGACTAAGAGTCCCTATGGATTTTGTAAAAGCGATGGCGCTTGGCGCCGATGGTGTCGCGATATCGAACAGTGCAATGCAATCTATCGGGTGTGTTGCTGCGCGTATGTGTAACACCAACAATTGTCCGGCCGGTATTGCCACTCAAAAAGCCGATTTGCGTCAGCGTTTGAATGTAGCTAAAGCATCGAACCAGCTGAAGAATTTCTTTGAAGCCTCTACGGAGCTTATGCAGGTAATGGCGCGCGCTTGTGGTCATGATTCGTTTTCGAAGTTCAATAAAGAAGACTTGGCCACATGGCATAAAGAAATGGCACAGCTTTCGGGGGTTCGATACTCTGGCTTTGAATAAATAGGTTTTTTGAGTGAGCACGGGTTTTGAGTGACTCGTGAATGTATCTCGCGCCTTCTATACTCAAACCACCTCAAGATGCTAGAGCTCTGAATCCTGCACCTTGAGGTGGTTTGAGTATATTGTCTAGTAGACGCGGTTTATATTGAAAACAACCTACCTAAAACTGCCGTTAGTTAACAATTTTACGAAATTCAGATAAAAGCGCGACGCTGCCGTATTCGCTAAGATGATCATCATCGAAGTAAGCTGGACGACCATCAATGTCGCCATAGCAAGATTGGTCATCACAAAAGTATTGGGATGTCTGCAAAATCTGCACATTACACTGATCTTGCAGTGTATTTAACATTTGAAATACGGCTTGGTTTCTCTCATCGTATTCGCTTCTTGAAATGGATACCCTAAATTCGGTATTTCCCCAGAGTAACTCTTTTGCCATGGTTTTTGGGACATTGCGTTTTAACTCAGGGATGGGTTCCAACAGGTATACTGGGTTCGATTCAGAAATCGCGCATATTGTGTCGAACATTTTGCCGAGCGCCTGTGTTGAATAAGCCTCGCCGCGTTTATCAATGATCTCTTCACCTTCGAAAAACTCTTCTACCTTATCTTTTCGGTGAGCCAGTTCAGGTTCATTTGGACCTTGTAGCAATGTGGCGTAACGATTAAGAATCACCACCGGTACGTTAGGGTATTGAGGCAGTTTAGCGAGCTTACCTTCGATAAAATCGCCGCAGGAGTGATCAGGGATGCCATGGTTTCTTGTGTTATAGATCCCCTTGATGGTTCGGCAACCCATCATCGTCCAATCGGCTAAGCTTTCACCATCCAACACCTTTTCGACAGTTCGCACAATGCTGGCGGCATGGCTGTCACCCAATACAATGGCGCCCACTTTTCCTTCGCCATACTGGCAAAACTCATCTCGATTGTTTCGAACTAAACACTCGTCTCTTCTTGGGTTTTTGTTGTTCGCTTCGTTACTGGCAACCAGTACGCTTGGATCATAGTGGAACTCAGCCCCTTTGGTAATAAAGATACCGGAGCCTATGATGCCTACAATGGCTACAAACCAAAGTGGCTGATAGGTGAGTAATGGACGAACGCTAAATGCTGGAATGGCTCGACGTTTTGATTCAATCAGCGCGTGGCTAACAAATCCCAATAGCACGGAAGCTGGAATGCCGATCCACATCCAATAAGGTAATTCAAAATAAACCCCTGCTACCACTAACGGCCAGTGCCATAAGTAGATGGAGTAAGACCAAAGCCCGATTTTTTGCATGAATACGTTATGTGTTATCGCACTGTTATCTCGTTGCGCGGCGATAATGAGATACGTACCAAGTACAGGAAATAGCGCCAAATACCCAGGCCATAAAGAATGCTCGGACATCAGAAAATACGACGCCAGTATGAGCACCAGACCGGTATATTCGGTAATTGCCTTATGTTTTGAACTCAAAGAGAGTGGGTACAAGAATGCAACGCCGCCAAGAAGCATTTCCCAAGCACGAGTTTGCAACATGTAGTAAGACGCATCTGGCCAGCGATAGGTCATCAAAACACTGCTTAAAAAGCCAATCACAGTAGCTGCTAATACGGCTTTCTTTAATGTTTCTAGCGATAAGGTCTTTTTGAGCGCGACTAAAATAACAGGGTAGATAATGTAAAACTGCCACTCAACGGACAGTGACCAAGTATGAAGTAGCCATTTCTCGTGAGAGGCGGCGTCGAAGTAACCCGACTCTTTCCAATACACCAAATTTGAGAAGAACCCGATGCTTCCTATTGTGTGTTTACTGAGGTCTTTATAGTCGACTGGTGTTAAGTAAAACCACCCAAAGATAAGTAGGAAAAGGCACATCACCGCTAAGGCAGGGATAATTCGGTTAGCGCGGGCGAAATAAAATCGAAGTATGGAAAAGTCGCCAGAATCTAACCCCTTAAAGATGATACTGGTCATTAAGAAACCAGAGATGACGAAAAATACATCAACCCCAGCAAACCCCCCAGGTACCCAACTCGGGTTAAAGTGGAATAACACCACTGCGATTACGGCTAAAGCCCTAAGCCCATTTATGTCTTTTCTAAATTTCATATCGCTTTTCTAATTCTCATATTGTCGTTATGCCAAATTTCCACCTTGCTTATTGAGCTCTATGTTATTAGAGAAATGAGCAGAGTTTTGATGTTGAATTAGGATTAGTCCTTATTTCAAACATTTGTGTTAGAGACGGGTTAGCTTTATGTCATCCTTTCATAATGAAAGGCTCATGATGTCTTTTAAAACATCCGTAAGTTAAATGTAGTAAAGGATGGAAGCGATATTTAACAAGCTCTAGAACGGCATAAAGCATAATTGATAGCAATGTTAATAAAATTTGTTTTATATCAAATGGTTACCGAGATACTTGCTTGCTCGCCTTTGGATGTGTTTTTTCAAATGCATTCAGCTTCGGCTTTTTGCAGCAATATTGACGAGAAAAAGGAATAATGCGTTCTTCAGAAATGATAAAGGGCAATGAAAATGATTGAAAGGAAACGCGGGATCTACCAGGGAAGAAACAAATCATCGGCTTACAAAGATCTTGTGTGGACGGTAGCCACGTCGTCGGATACGTCTCTCGATATTATTGGGCAAACCGAACTTACGTTGAAAACCATCCAAAATAACCTGATTGAATTGAACAGTGACAAATCCAAAATGGTATCTGCTCAGGTTTACATCGCTAACATGTCCGATAAGCCTAAAATGGACAAAGTTTGGTGCGACTGGATGGGAAGCAACCCCGATCACTGGCCTCAAAGAGCGTGCTTAGGTGTGGCTCTAGAAGGGGATGTATTGATTGAAGTCACTGTGACGGCGATCCGTTCTGGCGATTTTTAATTTACTTATTTCACAACTTTTGAGCATTGATGTTACATATCGAAAGCTTGGAACTAGTATAAAAACTCTAAATCAAGGATGGATAGTATGGATTCAATGCTTAAAGACTTTCCTGTGGTAACTGAAATTCAAGTTGCTTGGGGAGAAATGGATGCACTTCAGCATGTGAATAATGTGGTGTATTTCCGCTATTTTGAAACCGCTCGACTCGATTACTTCAATAAAATCGGTCTATTAGTCGACATGTCTAAAGCGCACATAGGTCCCGTATTACGAGATACACAGTGTCGGTATAAATTGCCGATCACCTATCCAGACACCCTTTTTATTGGCAGCCGAGTTATCGACATCCAAGATGATCGTATTACGATGGAATACCAAGCGTTCAGTAAGAAGTGGGGAAAAGTCGCGACAATCGGCACCGCGACAGGAGTGATGTTTGATTTTAAAGACAATGTTAAAACCGATATTCCAGAGAGTGTAAGAGCTTCGATATTAGCGTTAGAAAAGCAGGTAGGAAACGCACCGGATAAATGACCTCAGTTGTGGAATACCTGATCAAAAAAGCCAAACAAGAATAACTCTGTTTGGCTTTTTGATTTTTAGCTTTTTAGTTCTTGCTATTTCTAGCGGCGGAAGTTTCGATTTTTCGAGGAGCGCTCTTTGTGAGCAGAAGCCGCTTTAGCTTGTGACTTTAAAATAGAATCAACGGTTAATACCATAGGATCTTTCGGCTTAAGACCATGTGGAAACGTGCGAGCACGGGGCGGCAAGTCATATTCTTCAGCGGAAGCTCGTGGCATACGTTTGAAGCGATAAAGGTAGAAGTTTTCGATCTTCTCCCTTGCCCAATCGGTCTTTTTTAAATATTTAACGCTGCTTGCTATCGATGGTTTGGTATTAAAGCAGTTGAATCGCATTGCGGTATCAAGAATATCCCAACCGTAAAAATCGACCAATTCTTGCAGCAAGGTTTCTAGCTTAAGCCCATGTAATGGGTTGTTTTGTTGCAGTTCAATTCTTTCTTCATCTGTCATCATAGCAAGTTCCTAAATTCTTACGCTTACCGAAGCAGGTTGGGTCTAGTTCAGAAGGGCAGGACTCTAACAGAAATTTGCCTGTTACCCTACCGCAATACTCAATCTATAGATAAGAAGCAGCTGAACCTAGCACCTTGAATATATTCTAGCCGAATCCGCTTACTTTCCGGCGACACCGTCCATGACTTTTGTGAGTAGACGAAGTAATTCTTGCTGTTCCTTCTCTTCTAAGTGAGATAACGCATTTTGATTCACTTGGTTAGCCAAAGGCTGCAAAGTCCCTTTTAGTTTTCGACCTTCCTCTGTTAGATAGATTCGGTAAGAACGACGGCTATTTGGATCGGCTTGTCTTTCAACCCAGCCACGCTCTTCCAGTTTATCGAGGGTTCTGGTGGTCGTAGAGTTTTCGATACGAGATTTATCTGAAAGCTCTCGCTGAGTCATGCCTTCTTGTTCCCAAAGGCACATCATGGTGGGCCAAAAACTTTTTGGAAAATCGTGTTTAGCCAGTTCTTGTTCCAGAAGTTTTGCGACATGCGCTGCGACAACGTTCACTTTCCACCCAAAGCTTTTTTCTCTTTCAAATATTTCGCTCATAGTCATCTCTTATGCAAATGCAACTATTGCAATGGTAACGGAAATTGCAATGGCTAGCACCACTAAGGCACGAATATTCGAAGCAAAATAGACGGTTACGTTAGTGTTTATGTGTTTTTGAATGCCAGTCACCATTGCCCAAGTCAGTGATATGCCTTTGTATTTATAAAAAACGATGGCTCCGACATGCAAAGCAATGAGAGCCGGAAGGAGCCTAGCACAGATCATATGCATGCTTTCAATAACGAAAAATACATCGTCTGTTAAGACGTTTTCGGCAAATACTAACCCATCAAACTGCCCTGCGATTGCCATTCCAGATAAGCATTGAAATAACAACGTGAATATCATCAAGAACGCCATCCACCCGCCTGCTGGGTTGTGTCCAATTTGGTTCGACTTTCCGGTCTTAACATACCTAACGACAGTACTGGGTGATGCCAAAAACTGTTGAAAACGACTGGTTGTGCTCCCTATTAACCCCCAGCATATCCGCCACATCAACAAGGTGAAAAGTACAAGTCCTATTTGGATGTGTGGTCCATTGCCTGAAAAACCTGATCCTAACAATGCAATAAATAATACAGCCTGTAGCCAGTGGTAAATACGAGTTGGTAAATCCCAAATTTTCATAATGTCGCTCTTGAGTTGATTGCTTTGCTAATAATATAATCTGCAATAGTTGCAAGTGCAATAATTGTGTTGTAAATTATTTCGGTCTAAACAAAAGACGCACATAACGGCGTCAATAGAACTTATGGGTGTACAAAAGATGAGAGCGTCTAACAAAAGGTTTACCAAGCTAGTTACATACGTGGCGTTGTTTATGCCAGCCTGTGTATTGGCAAAGCACGACGATGCCATTGAATCGAGACAAGAAGCATTTTCGATCATTGAAACCAAGACCGATGAAGCCGTCGAAATGATCGAGAAGTCTGAAATAGATTGGAACGCAGTACTCGAAGCGAGTGATGTACTCGTTGAAAACAGCGGCTTATTGTTCAATGCGTTTCCACACGGAAGCGAGAGTGGGAGTAAGGCAAAAGCATTAGTTTGGAGCAAACCTGAAAAGTTTGATGCCCTGTTGTTTGAACTTCACAACGGGTATGTCTCTTTTCAACAAGGGAGTAAAGAGCAGGATTTATCGTTAGCGGAACAAGGGTTAAAGCAGGCAGAAAAGACGTGTCGCTCTTGTCACCGAAGTTATCGATCGCGTTGGTAGGCACATTATATACCCAAGTGACCGCAAGATGTGGGATTCAGAGCCGCATATTCTGGCTCAGTTCAAGGAAAAGGACGCAGTGGAATGATGAGTCCTTTCCAAGTTCTTTAACGATGAAATGGGGCAGAATATGGGCTCCCAAGGGCGAGTTTAACTGGCTTTCATACTGCGTTACCGATTCTTGATTTAGAACGACTAAATCTTCATATCGTTGCCTTGTCTGAAAGCCAGTTAATTCTCGCTGAATCTAATATCTTGCGGTTACTTGGGTATATTTGCTGGAAGGCAAACACTCGGTCTCTTCGCAAACTCTGTACCCCGCGAAGTTATCGAAAATCATTATAAATTGAGGTAAACCATGAATAAATTTACTAAAGCTGTTTTTCTGGTAGGCGCTATGTTGTGCACAATGTCGGCCAATGCAGTCGATTTTGGTGTTGAATTGGCATGGAACACGAAAGACCACTCCAAAGTGTTGGAAGCCATGCCCGAACAGAAGGCAGCATTCGGGCAATTGATTGAAAAAGGCGATGTCAAAGATATGTACATTTATGATAGCGAATTGGACGGAAAGCCCACTCGCTTGATTCGCTTTGTGATCAGTGGAGACAATGAACAGCAAGTAAGAGATACACTTAAGGAGCTGCCTTTGTACAAGCAGGATCTCGTCAAGATTGCAGGGATACAGGCTCTGGGGCAAAAGTGGTTAGATAAAACTCCCTTGGTGTACAACTATGGTATTACCATGACATGGAAAGAAGGCGTTGATCCAATAGAAATTGACCGAGTTCTGGGTATTGATCTGCAGCGTGTGGTTAGCTTAAATCAAGCGGGCTTTCTAACATCTGCCTACTTGAATACTCAAAAGATAAGTGACGGCGTAACAAGACCGATTTACCATGTGGCCTTTATTGCCAAAGATGAAGCCCATGTACGCGAATTGGCAAAGCAATTTGAAGCCATTCGTATGGATTATGCTGACATTCAGGTTCAGCCTTTGGGTAACAAAGTCAATTTGGACGCACTACTCGGAAAGTGATCGTGTATTCCTCGCTTTTATAAGCGCATAGATAGGGCAGCTTCGGCTGCCTTTTTAGTGAGCGTGGTAAAGAGCTTTTAGTGAGAGTGGAAAAGAGCTTTAAGTGAGAATAGAAAAGCGGTTGATTAGTAGATAGAAAAAATGGGTGATCGGTTGAATTCGTAGGACGTAAGAAGGGAGGGTGAAATCAAAACACCGACTTTTGAGGTTTTATGAAAACAAAAAGAATCCGCTTAATCTTGGGCGATCAACTGAACTATCAGCATTCTTGGTTTCGCCAAGTGGATGAATCGACGCTTTATCTGATAGCAGAGCTAAAACAAGAAACGGATTACGCGCAACACCACATACAAAAGGTATGCGCTTTCTTCTCTGCAATGGAAGCCTTCTCTTGTTGGTTGTTAGATTCGGGTCATCAAGTTAAGTATATGACGTTGGATGACACACAAGCCTACAAAGACCTCTCTGAACTTCTGACCCAGTTGTGTCGACAAACTGGGGCGACATACCTTGAATACCAAAACCCAGACGAATTTCGGCTAGCCCAGCAATTACAGTCTTTAAGCGTGGAGGGTGTGGAAGTTCGAAATGCAGACACAGAGCATTTCATGCTGAATGAGGAGTTTATCCCTGCCCAGTTTCCTAAAGGGAAGCATGTTTTAATGGAGCACTTTTATCGGCGCATTCGCAAGCAATATGGCATTTTACTGGATGCGAACGATAAGCCTGTTGGAGGTAAGTGGAACTACGACGCCAATAATCGCAAGAAGCTCAAACCCGCCGACATTGAACAGTTGCCCGAGCCGCTCATGTTCGCTAATGACGTTAGCGAGATCTTGCAGCGTTTGGAAAGGCACGATGTAAAAAACATCGGGCATATCGATGGCTCCCTGCTCTGGCCGGTAAATCGTTCTCAAGCATTGAACTTGTTGGCGCATTTTTGCCAGGTTTGCTTACCCCTTTTTGGTACTTTTCAAGATGCGATGACCAAGCAACATAAAGCCAAATGGAGCCTTTACCATAGCCGCCTGTCTTTCGCTCTCAATGCAAAAATATTGTCGCCAATGGAAGTCGTAGATGCCGCACTCACTTGTTATGAACAACCCAATAGCTTGGTTTCACTTGATCAAATCGAAGGGTTCGTACGTCAAATAATCGGTTGGAGAGAATATATTCGCGGGGTTTATTGGGCAAACATGCCGGAATACGCGCAGAAGAATCATTTGAATGCCACGCGCCCACTTCCCCGTTACTTTTGGACGGGCGAAACTCGTATGCACTGCATGAAACAAGCCATTAGTCAGTCGTTAGATTACGCCTATGCCCATCACATTCAACGGTTGATGATCACAGGGAATTTCTCGCTGGTAACGGGGTGTCGTCCTGATGAAGTCGATGCTTGGTACTTGGGTATCTACGTAGATGCGATTGAATGGGTAGAAATGCCCAACACTCGTGGGATGGCACTGTTTGCTGATGGTGGCGTTGTTGCGACCAAACCTTATGCAGCCAGCGGCTCTTACATCAATAAAATGAGTGATTACTGCAAAGGGTGCCGCTACGACGTTAAGCAGCGAAGCGGTGATACAGCCTGTCCGTTTAATGGTTTTTACTGGCGATTCATGAATCAACACCGAGAATTGCTTAGTAAGAATCCACGTATCGGAATGATCTACAGAAGCTGGGACAACATGGATTTAGAAGTGCAAGAGGCGATCTTAAAGACCGCGGATATGAATTTACAACGCATTGAGGAGCTCTAGCTTGAATAGATTGGTGGTGGCAGGAAACGGAGGTATTGGTCTGGCAATGGTGAAACACTTGCTAAAAGAATACCCCGAAGATGGTGTTTTCGCGACGTATCGACGTAACCTGCCAGAATTATCTGATCCGAATTTACGTTGGATACAAATGGATGCTGCTAGCGACGATTCCGTAAAAAATGCCTTAGGTCGAATTCAATCACTAGATTGGGTCATCAACGCTGCTGGCTTTTTACATTCACACGACCATTCGCCTGAAAAGAATATTCAGCAAATAGACAGTACGTATTTTATAGAAGCGATGAATTCGAATGCCCTGCCTTCGCTCTTACTAGCCAAGTACGCCTTTCCCTTACTCAGAAAAAGTCACCACCCTATGTTTACCGCGATTTCAGCCAAAGTCGGCAGTATCAGCGATAACCGTTTAGGTGGTTGGTATAGCTACCGAGCATCCAAAGCGGCGCTGAACATGATCATTAAAACACTGAGTATCGAGTGGGGGCGCACACTTCCCAAAGCAACCGTACTCGCTTTGCATCCGGGTACAACCGATACTCATCTCTCTGAGCCTTTTCAGCGTAATGTTCCCGAAGGTAAGTTGTTTACACCAGAGCGAGTTGCATGCGATCTGATTGCCGTCATCGAAAGTACCGAACCATCGCAAAGTGGGCAACTGCTGGCTTACGATGGCTCGGTTATTCCTTGGTAGTTACGCTAGGCGATTTTAACAGTATCGCTGTTGCCCTTTTGCGGTTTACGTTTTCGTCGCAAGGTCCAAAGTTGGAATAGGTGATAGGTCAGTGCCGAATCAAAAGCTAAGATTTGGATCAACAGAGCTAATTACCAACATCCTTTCATTACCGACAGACATTAACTACCAAAGATATCGCTCCACTTTTTTTTGCATGCCTGTTCGAATGATGCATCGTTCGAGAAACCTAGCCTTGAGAGCATGGCGCTTCGCTCGCTGTCACTGAAAATAAGCGCGTCGTGATTACCTGGAAGAATGCCGCGAATGGCTTCCAGACAAGTCTTGTGATTGGCTGGGTCAGCGAGATAACCTTCGAGTGTTTTATTGATTTTCCAACGGGAAGAAATACACAACCCAACGCTTTCTTGCCCGCGGCAGGCTGCAAGTTCAGGTATTTGAGTAAATTGGGATTTTGGGATGGTGATGTCCAGTTTATCTTCTATGTATCGGAAAAGATCCCTTTCACCATAGATATCATCACCGTGGCTAAGCCAACGGTCGACTGTTGGAAAATACAGCATGGAGTGATTCGTAGAAAATGGCGATTCATCGGCTGGTAACTTGTTGTCACCCAATACAATGGATGATGGAATATTCAACGTTTTTGCTAAAGAGTGAACAATTCGAGTTGCGCTGTGACAGCCCTTAATTGCCATGTGCGGCGTTCTCAATCGAAGGAAAGAAAACGGAACGGGCATGTATCTAGGTACATCAATACTGCTCTCCACATCAATGGCAGTGGATTGTCCAGCTTTGTTCTTGTAGAAGATGTCGGAGCTGGCGCCGTGTTCAAATTTCTGAGTCAGTGTAAACAGTTCTCTTAGCACGTCTTCTTGAGTACTTGAAGGTGAAATTTTTGTTCCAAAACTTTCCATCAGCCATTGGTAATTCTCATATGGAGAGGAGTTATAGATATAGGTAAACTTAGGTGAGAAGAAAGCGGCGATATCAGCAATTGTCACCGAATCGAGTGAAGGGTATGTGTTGATAAAACGACGAGACTTGGTATTCAACATTTCATAAGGTGTGTAAGCCATCAGAACGTTTTTCTCTTTCCACATCGAATGCAGCTCTTCAGAAGTATTATTGGTAAGACTCCATGAAACACGGTCATTTACATCCATCCAGAGTGCTAAGGCAATGTGACTAGCGATGATCTGAGTGGTTTTATAAAAAGGGGTAGCGTGTTCCTGCCAATCTTGGCAGTTTTTCTCAATATGGTTAATTTTGCAGGCAAGTTCTGCTTTATGCCGCTTCTGATAGGGTAGGTGTTTCGTTTTCTCAGAACAGGTTTCACCAGAAATAATGGCGCATCGCTGAATATTGGGCTCTGGTTGAAAGTCTATAAGGCTTTCCTGTCCAGACTCTAGAAGCTCCAATGCATCACCAACCTTTGTGGTCAAAAACATTCTTCTACCTTGAATCCAATCATCTACCACAGGTTGGATTCGTTTTAGTACAGGTTCTCTCGCGAGGTAATCTTCTGCACCAATAGCGGTGACTACGGCTTTTGTTATGTGCTGGTTATTCGGTTCGGATAGATAAGATTGGTACTTCGGAGGCATTGCACCCCAGCTGTATTGTTCAAATAAACTTGGATCTTTAGGGGGTGTTTGAGCACTGGAATTAAACGCAGAAAGCAGTGATGTTGATATCACCAAAATGGTAAAAAGTGGTTTGGATAGCGGCACGGATGGATCCTTGTTGAACTATTTAATAAATATATTATTTAAAATGCTAAATTTATAAATATTTATGCTCAATAGGGTTTTAGAGCTTTTATGATGACTATTCAAATATAAAAAATCGATTGTGAGATATCTTAGAGTTGAGCTTTATATGTAAAATTTTGGTTGCAAAACCAAGAGGGTAAATTAACAATATTGTTACTAAAGATTATTGAGGTTTAACAATTCAAATTCGTTTCAGTTCCTCGCCACTCAAAATTCATGCAAGGTCTCTCATTTGCTTAATAAATGAGAATTTGTGAAAAATATATCAATTTTGAATCTGTTCTCCATTCCAAATAACCCACACTTTGCTTAAGACTATTAAGTGCTTATCTGGTGGGGAATAAGATGTATCTCAAAAATAGCAAAGTCGCTCATTTAGAAGCGTCGGTCAGAAGAAAGCTGATCAACCTAATCCTTGTATTGGGCAGTGTTTACAGCATCATTGGGTTATCTGCTCTTGCGATACGCACATGGAATTACGGCCTCAACCTGACTTTAGCCATCAACTTTTTTTTGGTTTGTTGCTTATTGTTCATTACGTTTCGCCGCAACAAAATCAGAACGCATAAGAAAGCCATATATATTGTGGTGATCCTGTTCATTAATTTTGCGTTAGGGTTTATATCGATAGGACCAATGGCTGGCAGTATCTTACTCTTTCCCCTGTCTATTTTTGTTGTCTCAATGTGTTTCAGCCAAAAGTGGACGAACTGTTATATTGCAGTGGTGTCCATTTTTACGGTGATGGTGGGGGCGGCATTTATAATGGACTTTCTAACGCCCAAAATATTGGTCGCAGACCTGATTCACAGCCCTGCACATTGGGCTGGATATGTGATTTGCATGATGATGTTTTTCAGTATCACGAGTTACTCGCTGTATAAGTATCGGGATGCAACTCGACGTTTAATGCATGAGTTGCAACTTCAAAGAGACTACATTCAATGGCAAGCGAATCACGATGATCTTACTCAATTACCCACATTTAAATTAATGCGAGACCTTTTTTATCAGGCTTTAAAGCGGAATCAAAATACTCAATATCACGTTGGGCTCCTGTTTTTGGATTTGAATAAGTTTAAAGCAGTGAATGATACCTATGGCCATGATGCCGGAGACCATTGCTTGAGAGTAACTGCGGAGCGGCTAAAAACGGCAGTGAAACATGAAGGGTTTGCTAGCCGAGTGGGGGGTGATGAATTTATTGTGGTGCTTGAGCAGGTTCGTGAAAAAGAGGATGTACAAACGATAACCAGCAAAATTCAAACGTTGATGGGGGAGCCCATCATGTACGATGGTCATTATTATACCGTTGGCGTCAGTATTGGCGCCGCCATTGCTCCTGAAAATGGGCAAGATTTAGAGCAAGTGAAAAAGGCTGCCGATAGCGCCATGTATCAAGCGAAATTGGCCAATCAGCAGCAATGTATATTTGCTTCTAACTCTAGGTAATTAAGGGGCAGCATCTGAGGTTACTTTACCAACAAGTCTTTTTTGCCCCAAAATTCTGCAAACTCTTCTAGCGTCATGCCCGCTTTGTTTCTTAACGTAGGGTCGCAATCATAGCCATATAAGGTTGTGGCGATAGAAAACTCTCCCTTAATCAAAGCCCCCATAATGGCGGTATTACCGCGCTTGTCTTGGATGCAAGTATCTGCGCCGTAGTGGAGCAATGTTTTTACGATTTCAGATTGCCCGTGGTAGGCAGCGACCATAAGTGCGGTGTAACTTTGAGGGTTAATTTGGTTGATGGGGAAGCCCGATTTTACAAAGGTGCGCACGACCTCTTCTTCCCCCGTTCGAGCCGCAGCAAAGAAATATTGAATTAACGACTTTTGCTGACTCTCCAGCGAATCGGGTTGGGATGCTTGAGTTGCAAAGCTAAGTGATGGCAGCCAGGTAGTACTAACAAGCAAGATTCGGATAAGTAGGGATTTCATAGCAACCTCCTATTCTCAATAGCAATTTGTCTTAGTAGCAAGTTGTCTCAGTAGCGATTAGTTCTCGGTAGCGATTTATTCGTAGTAGCGATCTATTTTCAGTGACTTTCTGTTCTTAGTAACTTTTAATTTTCTGTAATAAGCCAAGTTTAAGGTGCCCGTACGCCACCACTCTAATTGGCAGAAAAGAGCAGGGGAAGTGGCGCACGGGGCTTAGATGAACTTATTTCATTTTTAAATCAGCTACATACTCGCGATCTTTTTCACTTTATTGATGTCGCCATTAACGGCACTGGTGATCGCCATGCCGAAGTTTTCATCTGCTCGATAGAAGTGGCTGAGCATGATGTGTTTGGTTTTCTCATCGCTCACCCTACCAAGATCACCGGCTAGATTCGTCACCAAATCTTCTTGCTCTTGAGGTGTTAGGTTTCGGTAAAACACACCAGCTTGGAAGAAGTTACGTGGGTTGCTGATGGCCTTTTGTTGCACCGTCCCTTGTAACTCCGTTTGTACGGCTCGGAACTGGGTATCTTCTGCCAGCGCTAACTGCCGACTTGGCTGATAGTTAATGTCCGACTTAGTGTTGCCGTTGTTTGATGCGCCTTCTTGATTGTGGTTAAGCACATCCACACGGGCACGGTTTATATGAAATTGCGAATGGTTTGCTCCAAGGCGATAAAGTTGAGTATCGGCATACGAGAAAACTCGACCTTGTAATAAGCGATCTTCTGAAGGTTCTATCCCCGGAATGAGATTAGAAGGCGCAAACGCCGACTGTTCTGTCTCTTGGAAGAAGTTATCGGGTACTCGGTTTAGCGTCATGGTGCCGACTTTTTTATCTGCGACATCTAACCACATTTTGGTGGCGTCCAAACCGTTGTAATCCAGCTTCATCAAAGCTTCTGGCGTTAGAACTTTCACGTACAAATCCCATTTAGGGAAATTGCCCTTATTGATCTCACTGTACAGATCATTGGTTAAATGATTGAAATCTTTACCTTGCATTTCAACCACTTCTTTCGGACGTAATCCCTGTGTGCCTTGCTGGCTTTTCCACTGGAATTTTACGTAATTGACATCGCCTTCGGCATTGATCCACTTAAATGCGTGAACGCCAAAACCGTCCATTTTTCGATAGCTTGCTGGTACACCCATATTGGAATAAACCCAAGACAGCATATGGGTAGACCCTGGCTCATGGCTGAAAAAGTCAAAAAAACGATTCGGATCCTGCACATTAGATACAGGTGATGGTTTCAAAGAGTGCACCATATCCGGGAATTTAATGGCATCACGAATAAAGAACACAGGAAGGTTATTCCCAACCAGATCCCAGTTACCTTGATCCGTATAGAATTTGGTCGCGAAACCACGAGGATCTCTTAATGTTTCTGGAGAACCCTTTGAGTGAACAACTGTCGAAAAACGCACAAAAACAGGCGTTTTCTTCCCTTTTTGGGCGAACGGCGCTGCCAAAGTGAGATCGGTATAGTCCCCACTAGACACGAACTCACCATGCACACCTGTCCCTCGGGCGTGTACGACTCTTTCCGGTATGCGCTCACGAGCAAACCGTTGAAGTTTTTGAATTAAATGCACATCCTGAAGTAAGACACTACCTGTAGGACCCGCGGTAATCGAGTTTTGGTTATCGCCAACGGGGGCGCCGTTGTCACGTGTCATTGTTGTACTATGTGCACTAGACGCAACCCCAATTGAGACGATAAGTAAGCTTTTGACGACCTGCATATTTGCTTCCTTTATATACAAGATTCAAAGCTCTTTTCTGCCAACAAGCAGTATAGGGTCTTTACATTTATGATTGGAAATAGGTTTCTTCTATAAAATCAATTGGTGATTTCTATTAATGCGAGTTCTGTGCAACTTGATGTGATATTGATGCGAAAGGAGAGAATAAGTAGCATAGCGCAAATCTAAATCAATTGACAAGCAACTCAAAAAGATGTTCTGAAATGCTATATAAATCCGCAATTTAATACCCATCAAGAAGCGAGCCTGCGCAGTTATTCATATTGCTTATCTTCATCCTATTATTTTTATCTCCCTTTCTTTTGTATTCAGTTTGAACAGTTTGGTGCATCGATTGGATACAGTTTTCTTGATCCGGATAGAAGACATTTTCAATTCCTATAACCATAACTCATGGTTGCTATTACAAGGAAAGAGCTATGTCGGACGCAATTCTAAATGCACTATCAGAAAGTTTGGGCAATGGTGGAGTTAAGGTTATCGATCTTACCCAAACATTGAATGAAGAATTCCCAGCCCTTCAGTTACCGGAAGAATTTGGTCAGGTTTGGGGATTTAAAAAAGAAACGATTTCCCAATACGATGAAAATGGTCCGGGCTGGTATTGGAATAACTTTCGTTGTGGGGAACATACGGGCACACACTTTGACGCTCCCGTTCACTGGATCAGCGGAAAAGATCATCCCAAAAACTCGGTCGATACCATTCCCGTCCATAACTTTGTTGCCCCTGCTATTGTGGTGGATGCCAGTCAAGAGGTTACTGACGACCCTGATTGGTTACTTACGGTAGATTTTCTTGAATCGTGGGAAAGCCAACACGGCACCATCCCTGAGGGGGCGTGGGTTCTGTTTCGAACCGATTGGTCGAAACGAGTAAACGACCCTGCTGCCTTCTTAAACATGAAGGAAGACGGCACTCACACCCCTGGTCCTACTCAAGACGCAGTGGAGTGGATGATCAACGAGAGAAACGTGCTGGGGTTCGGTGTCGAAACCATTAATACCGACGCAGGACAATCCTTTATGTGGCCGACGCCACTGCCTTGCCACACCCTAATGCATGGCGCCAACAAATACGGGTTGCAGTGCCTCAAAAATTTGGACCAGCTCCCTGCCACTGGTGCTTTGATTGTCGCCGCACCACTGAAAATAGAAGGTGGGTCGGGTAGCCCGCTCCGTGTTCTTGCCTTGGTCGGCGGTTAAGTAAGGTTTAACGATTCGGCGAACGAGTATAGCTGTTCATTGAAAAAAGGATTAGGCAAAGAGGCAGTAGCATGAAAAAAAGCAGTATTGATGCAGATGTGATTTTTATTGGCAGCGGCATAAACACCTTGGTGTGCGCTGCGATCCTTGCGATGAACGGCAAATCCGTATTGATCTTAGAGCGCAATGCCGTATCTGGCGGGTGTATTCGCACTGAAGAGCTTTTTCCTGATTTTCATCACGATATTATGTCGATGTGGTATCCCTTATTTGTTGGAGGGGCAGGATACGGCGAGCTTAAAGAGGTACTCGATGGAAAAGGAGTCGAGTTTGTTCAAAATGAGTACTCAACCGGTATTGTTTTTCCAGACGGTACTGGGTTAGCGCTTAAAAGCGATATAGAAGACACGGTGAAAAGGTTAGAAGCTTGCTGTCCGGGGGATGGCAGTGCATTCGGGACAAGCGCGGAAACGCTGTTCGGGAAAGATGTCTCTCTCACCTTTGGTTTACTCAATAACCAGCCGTTCAGTTTAAACCTCATCCGTTTAGTTTTTAGCGAATGGCGAAAGCGCGGAACGAACGGGTTGCTTTCTTTTATGTCTGACTCTCTTGAAAGCTGCCGACGTTGGTCACTAAGAACATTTCAACATGAAAAGACACGAGCCCTTATTGCCCCTTGGGTTCTTCATACTGGCTTAGGACCAGATGAAGCCAGCTCCGCGCTTATTGGAAAATTAACCTTCGCAGCGGTTGTTGCAGGTGGAATGCCAGTGGTGAAAGGGGGGAGCAATAAGCTCGTACGTGCCCTGACACAGGTTATCGAAGAGTATGGTGGAACCATTATTCACAACGCAAACGTGGATGAAATCGTCACCCAATCGAAGAAACGTCTCTTCTCAACTCAAAGTGACTCTGAGGTAGCTAAGGGCGTTGTGGCAAACCAAACCCTCTATACCGCGAAAGAGCATGTAGTGTGCAACGTAGCTCCTGACCAGCTTTATGGACGTTTTTTGAAAAACAAAAAACAGGCCTCTTTAGAAGTAAGAAGGCGAGCAAAAGGCTATCAATTCGGTCGGGGAGGCATGCAGGTGCATTTTGCACTCAGCGCCCCCCCACCTTGGACTGAAGCTGAACTGGTGAATGTTCCGCTTGTCCATTTAACCGAAAGTATGGAGCAAGTGTGTTTGTCGGTCACGCAAGCCAACAATGGAATCATTCCAGCAAAACCGACATTGGGAATTGGTCAGCCGACAGCCGTCGATCCAAGCCGAGCACCGGAAGGAGGCTGGATCTTGTGGGTTCAGATGCAAGAACTTCCTTCTAAGTTGAAAGGGGATGCACTAAATCAAATCCCAATACCTGAAGATGGGTATTGGACAGAAGAAGTCCGCGAGGCGGTTGCGCAGCGTGTGCAAGAACGATTAGAAAACGTGATGCCAGGATTATCGTCATTGATTGTGGGGCGTAAATCCTACAGCCCCGCCGATCTAGAATCGCTGAACTGCAACTTAGTGGGGGGCGATCCCTATTCTGGTGTGTGCAGCCCGGATCAGTTTTTCTGGCTACGACCGTTTGCCCCTACTGGCTCGGCTAAATGTCATCAAACACCGGTGAAAAACGTGCTTCATATTGGCGCAAGTACTCACCCCGGTCCCGGTTTAGGAGCAACATCGGGTTATTTGGTGGCACGGCAACTGCTCAAGAAACGCTTTTTTCCTTCGTTTTGAAGGTTTGGTCTTTAAGTTCGAAAAGCAAGAAATACCCACTCATTTAAGTCACGCTTCTATCGGTTCGTTAGAGCGTGATTTCTTCGTTTACAGCACGATATTCTCAGCGCTTCCAAACTTGATTTCTCCATATACACGAAGAAGTTATCCAGTCTCTGCACCCTCTATCCACTACTCGCGAGAAAGCGATTTTCACCCCCTGTTATCGATTGATGTTGGCCCTCATGTGCTTTGTACTAATAAGACACAGCAAACGCTGAGAAATATGCAGTAAACAAGGAAGTGAGAGGAACACATGGCTGAGCGATCTTTTGTAAACGAAATGGGCAAACTTCGTTTAGGTGAAGGGGAAGTGTTTAGCGGCGAAGGGATACTTGCCGTGACGAAAGCGCTTTTGGAATCGGGTGTGAATTACGTGGCGGGTTATCAAGGCTCGCCCATATCGCATTTATTGGATGTGTTAGCCGATGCACAAGAAGTGCTGTCGGAATACGATGTCCGTTTTGAAAACAGCGCAAGCGAAGCCACAGCAGCGGCAACGTTATCGGCGTCGGTTAACTACCCATTGAGAGGTGCTATCACGTTTAAGTCGACGGTGGGAACCAACGTCGCCAGTGATGCATTAGCCAACTTGGCATCAGGCGGAGTCAAAGGAGGGGCGTTGATCATTGTAGGGGAAGACTATGGTGAAGGGTCTTCTATCATGCAGGAGCGAAGCCACGCCTTTGCCATGAAATCGCAAATCTGGTTATTGGATCCGCGCCCCAATATTCCGGCAATTGTAAAAGCCGTTAAAACCGGATTTGAGCTTTCAGAAGCCAGTAATACCCCCGTTATGTTGCAAATAGGTATTCGTTCTTGTCACTTACACGGTCAGTTTGAAACGTCCGATAATATCCGTGCGAAATACACACCTAAAGACGCAATAGAGAACCCCTATCGAGACATCGACAGAATTGTTTTACCTCCAGCGAGCTTTTTGCACGAAGAAGAGAAGATCACAAAGCGTTGGCCCGCGGCTGTGGAATACATTCAGCAAAACAATCTCAACGAATTCTTTTCCGGCAAAGAGAAAAACATCGGCATTATTCTTCAAGGTGGCTGCTACAACAATGTGATTCGCGCGCTCGAAAAACTGGGTATGAGCGATATTTACGGCGATTCCGACACCCCCTTATACGTGTTGAATGTGACGTACCCGCTGGTAGACGACGAACTCGAATCCTTCTGCAAAAGTAAGGATGCGGTTCTGGTCATCGAACAGGGGCAACCCAACTTTATTGAACAGAATATCGCCAGCATCTTTAAGCAAAGAGAGATCGCCACAGAGCTGCACGGTAAAGATGTGCTGCCTCTAGCTGGCGAATACAACGCCAAAACGCTGATCAAAGGCATTTCGCAGTTTTTGGAGCAGTATGACATTTCACATAACACAGACTGCAATAACATCGGCTCCAATATCTCGGTTGTTGAAATTAGTGAGCCAAGCCCAGTAAAGGAAGTAGAGCCAGAGCCTCTTAACTCGCTCATTAACCCTCGCCCTCCGGGGTTTTGTACGGGCTGCCCTGAACGCCCAGTATTTACGGCATTAAAAATGCTGGAAAAAGAGATTGGTACTCATCACGTGAGCGCCGACATTGGATGCCATTTATTTTCCATTTTGCCGCCTTTCAATCTTGGTAACACCACAATGGGCTATGGATTGGGCGGTGCTGGGGTCTCTGCTTTTCACACTGAATCGCAAAAGCGCGCCATTGCCGTGATGGGCGATGGGGGTTTTTGGCACAACGGATTAACCAGTGGCATTGCGAATGCGGTGTTTAACAAAAGCGATCATGTAACGCTGGTGGTCGACAACCGATATACGGCGGCAACCGGTGGGCAAGATATTTTGTCGTCGGTCGCCAAAAACGACAGCCGCAGTACCGGGCACGATATTGAGAAAGCAGCGAAAGGCGTCGGCGTGAAATGGATAAAAACCGTCGAGCGAACTTATGACCTGAAAAACATGATGAAAACGCTCCGCGAAGCGCTCACAACGAAAGAAGGGGGTCCCAAAGTCATCGTTGCCCAAAGTGAATGCATGCTCAATAAGCAGAGAAGGGTGAAGCGACAAGTTCGAAAAGACATCGCCAACGGCGTCAGAAATGCACGTGAACGCTTTGGGATAGATTCGGATACCTGTACTGGTGATCACTCGTGCATTCGCCTTTCCGGCTGCCCATCGCTTTCCATAAAAACAAACCCAGATCCACTAAGGCAAGATCCCGTCGCCACCGTGCTCAATAGCTGCGTTGGGTGTGGCTTATGTGGCGAGGTTTCTCACACTGCGGTGCTTTGCCCGTCATTTTATCGCGCACGAATCATTACGCACCCTAAAAAACTGGAGGCGTTGTGGCAGCGCTTTCAAAACAAAATCATTCACTGGCTTCAAGATATCTATGAGCGCCAAATTAGCCGTGCAGAAGGGTAAGGAGGACGTATGAATCTGAACAAACCCATAAAAATTGCCATTCTTGCCATGGGGGGCGAAGGGGGAGGCGTATTAGCCGATTGGATCGTTCATTTAGCCGAAGCGAATGGGTTTTATGCCCAAACGACATCCGTGCCTGGGGTTGCCCAAAGAACCGGTTCAACCATCTATTATGTCGAGCTCTTTTCCCGAGACATCGCGGAAAAGCATAACGCTGTACCTGTGCTGGCTTTAATGCCCATTCCCGAAGATGTCGATATCGTGCTCACATCCGAATTAATGGAAGCTGGGCGTGCTATCCAGCGCGGCTTGGTGACAGCGTCGCAAACGTTGCTGATCTCTTCGACACACCGCGTTTATTCCTATCAAGAACGTTCCGATATGGGCGACGGGCGTGTCGACAGCCATTCTCTGATTGCGCACGCAGAAAAGTCTTCCAAGCGCTTGATCAAGTTCGATATGGCGAAAGTCGCGGCAGAAAACAAAAGCGTGATCAGCTCTGTACTGTTTGGGGCGTTGAGCGAGTCGGGTGTGTTGCCTTTTTCCAGAGAAGCGTTTGAACAAACCATCAAAAAAGGCGGCATTGGCGTAAAAGAAAGTTTGAACGCGTTTAATGCCGCTTGCCTTTTAACATCGAATGGGTCGACAGATCAGCCCAAACCCGATTTGGCGTTCCAACGCTTTTCGCTTCACCCTTTAAGCCGCCCTTTCCCAAAAGAGTGCCAAGCGACGGTCAGTAATGGCATTGAACGTTTACTGGATTATCAAGATCTGAACTACGCGCAAGAATACGTCGACTTGTTAAATGAAATGTCACTGACTGAGCAACCACAGCTTTTAGAGGTTGTGGCGAGACATTTGGCGCTTTGGCTTAGCTATGAAGACGTAATGAGAGTGGCAGATTTAAAAGTGCGTGCATCGCGTTTTCAACGGGTAAGAGAAGAAGTGGGGGCAGCCCAAACTCAGCTGCTGCAAATTGAAGAGTTCATGCACCCCGGTTTGGATGAGATTTGCGATTCGCTGCCCGCCTCCTTAGGGCGTTGGTTAAAGCGTTCGAAAGTGCTATCAGGCTTAGTCAACAAGCTAACCCAAGAGGGAAGGGTAGTGAGAACCAGCTCGCTATCGGGTTTCTTATTACTGTTTTCATTGGCGAACTGGAAGAAATGCCGCCGAATCACTCTGCGTTACAAAAACGAAAAAGCCGCCATTTTGGACTGGATTGAACGAATCAAACACACCGCGCTAACCAACCCTGCAATAGCCAAAGAAATCGCGCTGTGTCAGCGATTGGTGAAAGGCTACGGAGAAACACACAAACGCGGGATGAATAACTATCGACAAGTCATGTCTGTTGCCCAGCGACACCCAAAACAAATAACACCAGACCTCTTGAGAGAGCTCAGGGAAGCGGCATTGGCCGACGAACATGGCGCCAAATTGAACGCTCTTAAAGCCCAATACTCATTAGATTAATTAGGAGGAATAATGAAACGTTCGTTTTCTTTACCTTATAAAATACGATTTTCGGACTGCGATCCGGCAGGTATCGTGTTCTATCCGCAGTACTTCGTCATGTTCAATGACCTTTTAGAAGCGTGGGTCGATTCCATATTGGAAGGCGGTTTTGCTGGCTACATTGGGCGTGCCAAATTCGGCATGCCCATTGTTCATTTAGAGGCCGATTTTACCGCAGTGAGCCAGATGGGAGACGACGTTTACCTAGAGCTCGAAGTGGTACGCCTCGGAACGAAATCGTTCACCCTTGAATACCGCTGTATCGGGCAGAACGGCGATCCGAGAATGAAGGTTCAACAAACCTTAGTGACCACTTCTTTAGAAACGCACTGCTCGATTCCTATTCCTGAAGAACTGAATATCGCTATCCAATACTTTCTAAATGCCTCTACTAGTGAGCCGTCTTCTCCTCAAGCGCTTACTCCTCAAGAGCTTACTCCACAAGGGCTTTCTACGACTAACGAACTCTCTTCTTCCCAAGAAGGGACGAAAAAACAAAGGAGTACCCTATGAATATTGTTTGCATTGGCGGAGGACCAGCTGGGCTGTATTTCGGCTTATTAATGAAACTGGAAAACCCCGAAAATCGGATTGTGGTGATAGAGCGGAACCGACCCTACGACACCTTTGGCTGGGGTGTAGTGTTTTCCGATGCGACGCTAGAGAACTTACAAAAAGCCGATTTGGTTTCTGCAAAAACCATTGAATCTGAATTCAGTAAATGGGGTGACATTGATATCCATTTTAAAGGCGAAGCCATTCGCAGTTCAGGGCATGGGTTTATTGGCATAGGCCGAAAGAGATTGCTCAACATTCTGCAAGCCCGTTGTGAAGAAGTGGGGGTAGAGCTTGTTTTTGAAACCAATGTTGAGAATGAAAAAGACATTGCTCGTGAATACGATGCCGATCTGGTTATCGCTTCCGATGGCATTAATAGCGCCATCAGAACGAAATATGAATCGGAGTTTAAGCCAGACATCGACGTGAGAAAGTGCCGCTTTGTATGGCTAGGAACCGAAAAAATCTTCGATGCGTTTACCTTTTTGTTTATGCCCACCAAATATGGCTGGTTTCAAGTTCATGCCTATCAATTTGAAGAAGGACGGTCGACGTTCATTGTCGAAACCACCGACGAAACGTTTCATAAAGCAGGCATCGATAAGATGAGCCAAGAAGAAGGCATCGAATTTTGTGAACAGTTGTTTTCCCCTTGGTTGGATGGTCACAAATTGATATCCAATGCCTCCCATTTGCGCGGTTCTGCCATTTGGATCCAATTCCCTCGGGTGATTTGTGAGAACTGGGTGCATTGGATTAAACCAGATGAAAATTCCCAGAAAGCCGTACCACTGGTTCTTATGGGCGATGCCGCTCACACCGCGCATTTCTCGATTGGTTCTGGCACCAAGTTAGCTTTGGAGGATGCCATAGAGCTGACGCAATGTTTAAGGCAGTCTCAATCGAACATTAAATCGGGCTTGGAATACTACAAAAAAATCCGAAATGTAGAAGTCATGAAGATCCAAAACGCAGCTAGGAATTCTACGGAGTGGTTTGAAAACGTAGAACGTTATGAAGACATGGAGCCACAGCAGTTTGCGTATTCTTTGCTGACGCGTTCACAGAGGATCTCTCATGAAAATCTCCGCTTACGCGATCCTGCATGGATTAACCGCTACGAAAAGTGGTTGAAACAGGCTCAATGTGAGGTGTCTAGCACTGGAAGCGCCGTGCCGTTGCTTTCTCCCTATAAAGTGCGAGGCGTTACATTAGCGAACAGAGTGGTTGTGTCACCAACGCTTTTATACAGCGCCAACAATGGTAAGCCATCAGACATGCATACGGTGCATCTGGGGGCTCGTGCCCTAGGTGGTGCAGGGCTTGTTATGACCGAGATGGTATCGGTGTCGAAAAGTGGACGTGTTACCGAGGGCTGTACTGGAATTTGGAATGAAGAACAGCAGCGTAAGTGGGCAGACATTACCGCCTATGTGCATGAAAACAGCTCGGCACACATTGGGATTCAATTAGGGCACGCAGGGCGTCGTGGTTCTAGTCAGTTAGGTTGGGAAAAGCCGGGTCACCCTCTAAAGGAAGGCAACTGGATGACGGTATCTGCTTCCCCTATCCCTTACCTACCCGACGTTAGCCCCGTGCCGAGAGAAATGACAGGCGAAGACATGGTTAACATGATTCAAGACTTTGTGGACGCCACCAAAAGAGCCGATGAAGCTGGGTTTGATTGGTTAGAGCTTCAAGCAAGCCAAGGGTATCTGCTGTCGAGCTTTATTTCGCCGATAACCAATCAGCGTGAGGATCGATACGGAGGGTCATTGGCGAACCGAGTCCGCTTCCCTATTGAAGTGTTTGCTGCCGTCCGTGAAGCGTGGCCCAAGGATAAACCGATTGCCGTTCGCATCTCGGCTACCGATTGGGTGGAAAGCGGCACGACAGTTGATGAAGCGATAGAAATATCCCGTCTCTTTAAACAAGCCGGTGCCGACATGATCGTGGTATCTACGGGTGAAGTGACACCAGAACAGAAACCCGTGTACGGGCGCATGTATCAAACCCCAATGTCGGATCGTATCCGCAACGAAGGCGACATACCCACCATCGCGGTCGGCAACATTACAGACGCTGACCAAGTCAACAGCATTATCGCAGCGGGTCGGGCCGATTTGTGTGCGTTAGCTCGTCCTTTCATGCTCAGCCCCAATTGGTTGATAGATGAATGTAACCGCATGGATTGGCCTTTGCCACTGCCTCGCCCTTATCTAGCGGCTCTGCCGAAAGATCGAAGAGTACTCGAGCCAGAACTACCCAATACGAGAACGTAAACATTATCCAATTAAAGGAGATACACTATGTCTACCGAAAATTACGATGATTATATTGAAGATGTGATCGGTCGAGCTAATGTCGCCGATACCCCGGAGTTGGTTTCTTACTATAAAGATCTTAAAGCGCTTAATACGGGCGCACTTTGGACGGTGGCGAACAAAATAGAACCTTGGGAGCCTAAATCAGAGTCTGAACCTGTTTTGTGGCGTTATGAAGATCTTCGCAGCAAAGTGCTTAAGTCGGCAGAATTGGTGACGCCTGAGCAAGCAGGGAGACGCGTTGTTTATTTAAATAACCCTGGTCGCCAAGACGTTGCCGCTGCGGTGGGATGGTTGTATTCAGGGTTGCAAGTGATGTTCCCTGGAGAGGCAGCCAGTGCTCATGCGCATTCTTCTTCGGCTCTCAGGTTTATTATGGAAGGCAGTGGTGCTTATACCATTGTCGACGGGCAAAAAATGCCTCTCGGCGCTAACGACTTTGTATTAACTCCCAATGGTACGTGGCACGAACATGGAGTTGAAGAAGGTGGCACGCCGTGTATTTGGCAAGATGGGCTCGACATTCCTTTGGTTAACGCGTTCGAAGCGGGCTTTTATGAGGTTCATCCAGACTTAAATCAGGCGATCACACAGCCCGTTGATAACTCCATTGGACTTTGGGCAGGGCGAGCACTGCGCCCTCAAAACGTGAGTTGGGATAAGCCCTATTCCCCATTATTTAAATACCAATGGGAACCCACCTACGACGCGCTAACGAAGATGGCGGCGGTGTCCGATGGTAACCCCTACGACGATATTTTAATGCATTACACCAACCCCGTTACAGGGGGACACGTGATGAAAACCATGGGTGCGAGTATGCAAATGCTACGACCCGGGTTTAAGGGAAAAGCGCACCGCCACACAGGCAGCTTTATCTACCATGTTGCAAAAGGGAAGGGGCATTCCATCATTAACGGCAAACGTTTTGATTGGAAGGAAAGAGACATCTTCTGTGTGCCTTCGTGGGCATTTCATGAACATGTGAACGCCTCTGATACGGAAGATACATGCCTGTTTTGCTTCAGCGATTTGCCCACCATTGAAGCTTTGGGTTTGTATCGAGAGGAAGCACTCGCAGAAAACGATGGGCATCAACCCGTATCGAACAGCTAATTTAATCAGCCCAAACAAAAAGGCTATTCAGTCAAATATTCACACGAAAAAAAGGAATTTATTATGCGTCTCGTTACTTTTCGCCCACACATTCAATCGGAATCGCGTTTGGGGGCATTGGTCGATAATCAAGTGATTGATCTATCCAAACTCGCAAGCCACAACAATATTGATTTGCCCAGTTGCATGCAGTCTTTTATCGAGTTAGGACCGAATGCTGTTCGTGTTGCTACTGAATTGCTCGAAAGCCACGATAAAAATTGGCCTGCGGACAGCTGCACTCCGCTTGCCAATGCGTTATTACTGGCTCCGATCCCTCGACCTAAGAAGAACATTTTTGGAATCGGTTTGAACTACGTTGAGCATGTTGCCGAATCGAGCCGCACTTTGGATACCGACAAAGCTTTGCCAACACAACCAGTGATTTTCTCAAAACCGCCCACGACGGTGATAGGACCGAATGATGTGATTGAGCACAATGCTGAGATCACCCAACAATTGGATTGGGAAGTCGAACTGGCGGTTGTTATGGGCACCAAAGCCAAAGGGGTGTCGAAAGAGTCCGCGCTGGATTATGTGTTTGGTTACAGCTTGCTTATCGATATGAGTGCCAGAGATTGCCGCCGTGCGGGTCAATGGATTTATTCAAAAGGGCAAGACACGTTCGCGCCCTTTGGTCCGTGCATTGTGACGGCAGATGAAATCTCTGATCCGCAGGATTTGAATTTGAGTTTAAAGGTGAATGGTGAGACGAAACAAGATTCTAATACTCGTCATATGCTTTTTAAAGTGAACGAACTCATCAACGACATCAGCAAAGGGATCACGCTCGAACCCGGCGACATTATTGCAACGGGAACGCCAGAGGGTGTGGGGGCTGGGCGCGAACCTCAAGAGTGGGTCTGGCCCGGTGATGTGATTGAGGCCGAGCTTGAGCACATCGGAAGCCTTAGGCATTCGGTTGTCGCGGCAAAGTAAGGGGGCGTTATGCCAGCATTAGAACTGAATGTGTTTAAAGCCGCTGCCATTCAAGCTGCACCTGTTTTCCTCGATACAGATGCGACCGTAGATAAGGCATGCGATCTTATTGAAGAGGCGGCGTTAGAAGGCGCTACCTTGATTGCGTTTCCTGAGGTTTTCATTCCCGGTTACCCCTATTGGAACTGGATCATGACGCCGCCAGAAGGTAGCTCGTGGTTTGAAAAGCTGTGTAAGTGTGCAATTGAGATCCCTGGTCCGGAAATCGAGAAAATTGCTCAGCAAGCCGCTCGCTTTAAGGCGAATGTAGTGATTGGTGTGAACGAGCGAAGTTCGGTGGGCGTTGGGACACTTTACAACACGATTGTGATCATCAGCGACGAGGGCGAAATAATAGGGAAGCACAGAAAGCTCATGCCAACGTGGGCAGAAAAGCTCACTTGGACGCCGGGTGACGGTTCGCAACTGAAAGTACATAAAACGTCGGTTGGTCCGCTTGGGGCGTTAGCTTGTGGCGAGAATACCAATACTCTGGCTCGCTTCTCTTTGCTTGCTCAGGGGGAACTGATGCATGTCGCAAACTACATTTCATTGCCTGTTGCGCCGCCAGATTACAACATGGCAGAAGCCATAAAGCTCCGATCTTCTGCGCACTCGTTTGAAGGTAAGGTGTTTACGGCGGTGTCTTGCTCGACCATTTCGCAGGAAATCATCGACACATTTAAAGAGTCGCACCCAGAATCTGAAGCGCTCTTGAAGCGAAAAAGCAGTGCGTTCACTGGGTTTATTGGTCCCGACGGACGCGTAATGGGTGAACCTCTCATTGATGAAGAAGGTATTGTTTATGCGGAGATTGACCTAAACAAGTGTATTCAACCGAGGCAAATGCATGACATAACGGGGCACTACAATCGATTCGATGTGTTCCAACTTCATGTGAATCGCAATCCGATTCAGTCCGCTCATTTTCATGATGGTGATGCACAAGTCTCGGAAAACATCACCTCGGATAATTTCGCAGAGACAAACATAGATAAAGCCTATGCAGCAAAGGAGCGCGATTTATGACGGCACCACGACGTTTTCGTATTGGTCAAATTGTTCCGTCTTCCAACATTACAATGGAAACGGAAGTACCAGCGATTTTTCGAGCGCGAGAAAGTGTTCACCCTGAACGATTTACGTTTCATTCTTCGCGAATGCGAATGAAGAGCGTGACAAAATCTGAACTGGAAAAAATGGACAGCGACAGCTTGCGGTGCGCCTTGGAATTATCCGATGCGCACGTGGATGTGATGGGGTATGCCTGCTTGGTTGCGATAATGAGCATGGGGCGGGGGTACCACCGCGAATCGGAAAAACGCTTGGGTGATGTGGCGACACAAAATGGGGCTAACTGCCCTGTAGTGACGAGTGCTGGCGCATTGGTTGAAGGGCTTCATGCGTTAGGAGCTAAAAGAATATCGCTGTTGGCACCATACATGAAGCCGCTCACCGCGCTTGTGATTGATTACATTGAAAATGAGGGGATTGAAGTGGTTGATAGCCTTTCATTGGAGATATCAAATAACTTAGAGGTAGGTACACAAAATCCGAGAGCCCCTATTGAGATAACCAAGAAGCTGCAAACTTCAGGGGTGGACGTGCTGGTGGCATCTGCATGTGTACAGATGCCTTCCTTGCCTTCGATACAGCCTATTGAAGATCGCATTGGTATCCCTGTTATTTCATCATCCGTTGCTACGGCATACAAAATGATGAAAGAGCTAGGCATTGACACCCACGTACCTGATTTTGGTTCACTGCTTTCAGGTAAATATTAAGAACTTTAGACTAAAAGGAACTTGGATTTCCAAATGGGTAGCTGCTCTATCGAGAAAAGCAGAGACCCTTAACCGAGCACTACATTTCTGTCTGTCTTCACCAAGGCAGGCAGCTTTTTTATGCCTTAGTCGGTGTATATCTCACGGCTGTGATACACTCTCATTTCTTACTGTACATATAACCAAGCTGATACTTTTTTGTACAATCGCGTTTTAGCTCGACATTTTCCAGACTTCACAACCCTATGAAATCAATTTCGTGGCATAATCGCATGAATTTAAAATAGTTTAAGAACAGAGCGGAAACATGTTAGGTGGATACAAGCTGCAGAGATAGGCGGATTGTATCGGTCTAATAAGTTGTTAAGCTTATTGAAAAATTTGGAGTATAAATGAAAGTTAGTTGGTTACCAATTTGGGGAAACCCTTCAGTAAAGAAAGATGAAATCAACTTCGCACCTCAACTAGATGAAAATGATGAAGTGGTAGATTTCGATAAGCAAAAAGGACAGAAGTTAAGAACTAACCTAAGTTTTCAAGAGGGTGAAATTGAGTTCAAAACTAAGATTTCTAGTCCTAAAGATAAGATCCAGTTATTGCTTGGAGTCGATAGCAATGAACCGCTAAACGTAGGAATCAATTCTTCGATAGCTGCATATGGTATAGCTAAACTAGTAAATGGAAAATATGAGCACTTAAGCAAAAATGGAGTTGGTGTCGAAATTACCACCGACGAATGGTTACAAGTAAACATTAAATGTAGTGGTTCGAATATATCTTTATATATTAACGATGTGAAGGTTTGTTCAGCGTCAGCTAGTATCAATAATTCTCAGATGGAACTTCTTTATCGTGGTATCGGCGATGCTAGTGTTCGTGATTTTAAAGTCAAATCTGAGCAGCCAAAGGCATTTATAGTCATGCAGTTTACAGATGAATTTAATTCATTGTATACGGAGGTGATTAAGCCTATTTGCGAGGCGTATGGTTATGAAGTTGTTCGAGCAGATAATATGTATACCAACACTCAGCTTATACAAGATATAACTACAGCAATACGTGAAAGCTCGTTGATTCTAGCGGATATAACACCTGATAACCCGAATGTATATTATGAAGTTGGCTATGCACATGCGTTAGATAAACCTACGATTCTGTTGTGTGATAGAACTAGAGAAAAACTACCATTTGATGTTTCAGGTTTCCGCTGTATTTTCTATGAAAACTCAATATCAGGGAAAGTAAAGGTCGAGAACGTTCTAAAGAGGCACCTTGACGCAATAAAATAAGCTTAACAAAGCATTTAAGACGGATTCTCAACGCTTGGCAATTTCATTTCAGGTCAGCTTTAGTGCTAAATGTGGCAAGGTTTAGGCTTGGGTGGTCGCGTTGTTCACCACTTAATGCGGCGTTATAGCGCTTTGA
>NZ_BFAQ01000057.1:72920-79084 GCF_002933855.1 Vibrio penaeicida | reverse complement strand
GCTTTACCTTTATTTTATTACGTTAATATTAAAGTTAATAAAGGGTTAAATAATGATAAATATTAAATTATCAAATTTTACATTATGCATGTTATTGTTTATGTTTTTCATTTTTTGAACTTTTTTTTAGTATTTATTGTGACTTTCATTCTGTATATTAATGATAAATCAATGTTAATTGGTTATATCCTAATTATTACAGTGGTTTTTATTTCGTGTACGAATTCTTCAACTTAACGACTTGTCTTAAAATTAGGTGCTTTTTGTATACAAAGCTTTTGATATACAAGAGATTTGATATATAAAAAGTGACTAAAACTCGTACTTTGACACAGTTTGATTGTATAACTTTGATTTTTATAGAAATATATTTAATGATTACCCATTAAGGATATGGGACAGGTCTTGAGTGTCTAGAGAGAGTACTTTAAAAATGCGTGTATTAGTTTCAGGTGCTAACGGATATCTTGGTCGGCACGTTGTTCGTTATATGGAATCACTTGGACACAGCGTGTCCCGATACTTGAGAGAAGGACAGTCTCATCGTGATGGGGTGCATTCGTCGGACACGTCTTTTTACCATTCTTTTGATTTAGTAGTGAATTGCGCAAGGCCACATTGGTCTGAGTTTTCACCGAATGATATTGCTCTTATTGAGCGAAGTACGTTGGCGACACTTGATAATTTCTGCAAAGCCGAAGGTGTAAAAATTCATACGTCTGGTGTTTGGCTTTTCGGGCATGCAAATGAACAAGAATTGAAAGAAAGTATCCTCAATCCCTTTAATATCGTAGCGCCAGATAAACAAACGATAGAACAAGCGAGGGGCAGAGATTGGAAAATTATCTATTGTCCTAGCTTGATTTATGGCGGTGAGCACTGTCAGCTAAAAAGAATCATTAGGACTTATCAATCAGGTCAGGTCCATATTTCGATACCTTCTACTGGCTTCAATCAATATGCACACGTTCAAGACATTGCTGAATTTTATGGCAAATTAACGCGTTTAGGGTGTGAAGAATCCGATATTTTTGTTGCTGAAGAGCAAGGTTACAGCCCTCTTGAATATGCCTTGATGTTGAAACAATGTGGGGTTGTCCGTGAGATCATAAAATGCAATAGAACAGAGTTTGATAAACAATTTGGGCAAGACGCGTTGGAGATTGAATATTTGAATTTGAAATTGCCAATTCACCAAAGTTTCACCCCAAAACATAGGCTTAGAGATTACATTTCTAGTGAGCTTGTGCTTGAATAAAATGAAAGAAAATAATACAAACCGCGATGCTGCCCCATCCAATATTTGGTGGGAACGTTTTGGGTATACATTCTTGATAGATAAACGATAGGTGGATAAGCGAATGGAGGCAGTGTGAAAATACTCATAGAGCAAGAAACGGCTTTACATCAACCTAGTATTAGGAACAACCGTGACGAGGTAAGTCGGCTGTTGCATCCCGACTTTGTCGAAGTTGGGAAAACAGGGATAACCTATCATTTTGATGATGTGTTAGAAGAAATGAACACGGATTCTGAACCTGTGATTCACTCTCAGGATTTTTTGTGCGTCACGCTTAAACCCTCTGTCCAGTTACTGCTTTATAAAACGGCTTTGCAGGATCAACAAGGCGGTTATTTTGATTACGCTAAACGATCGTCGGTTTGGACTTTTTCTGGCGAGAGTTGGCAACTTATTTACCATCAGGGAACGCTGTGCACTGAGTTTGAAATTAAGGATTAAGCTCTGTTTAGGTTTAGGTACGTATACTGCTTTGAAGTGAAGTAGTCAGTATTATCAGTAGACTAGAGCACAAAGTAATAGGTTAGATACAAGGCAGTAAAACAGCCATAAGGAGTAGTGGTAATGGGGAAGCAGTTTTCAGAATTAAACGAAAAGCATATCGCATTCATTGCGGAGCAAAAGATGTATTTTGTTGGGACAGCGAGCGAAACAGGCAGCGTGAACGTATCGCCTAAAGGTGGGGATTCGCTTCGAGTGATTGATAGTAAAACCATTGCCTGGCAAAACTTGACGGGCAGCGGAAATGAATCTGCGTCCCATGTTATTCAAAACCCTCGAATGACGGTTATGTTTTGTGCTTTCGAAGGTGCGCCTTTGATTTTGCGAGCGTATGGACATGCGCGAGTGCTGCATCAGGGAGACGCTGATTGGGAAACATACGTTGGTAAATTTCCTCCAAGCGTCGCAACTCGTCAAATCTTCTTACTTGATATTAATCTGGTGCAATCTTCTTGTGGGATGTCGGTGCCTTTTTACGATTATGTTGCAGACCGAGATGAGTTGGCTAAATGGTCTGAGAGACAAGGAAAAGAAGGTGTTGAGAAGTATTGGTTGAAGAAAAACCAGAAAAGTATTGACGGCTTCGAAACAGAGATAGCACAGCGTGCTGGGTTATCAAAAGATGCTTAAGTAATCGGCTCCAGCATTGCTGGAGCTCTGAATCCTGCACCTTGAGGTGGTTTGAGTATAAGATCGTTATTTTACTGCTGCCAAATCTTGAGCAATCTCTCTCCAGTCCGCTATTTCTTCTTTGTAGTGAGCCAGTTGCTTGCTATCCATTAAGTTAATGACTTCTGCGATTTTATCGCTGGCTAATTGACGATTGTGTTCCAGTTTTACTTTGAGTGATTCGGTGTAAAAACTGTTCGGATCATCTAGGATGCGAATAAACATAGACTGAAAGTACTGGACTTCGTCACGGCGATTGAACAAGGTTTCCATCTCTTTATACATTTTGTCGTTGTGATCTGCCCAATCGAAGTTCGTAATTTTAACGTCTTCAGACCACGACTTGATGATCGCCTTCTGTTTACTTGATAGCGAGCCTAACCATGTATCCAGATTATCTTCCATCCTCTCTTGATACACCTCTCGGATCTCTGCCTCGTCCATATCTTTGTATTTTTCGCGATATTCTTCATGATCCTTCGCCGTATTTTCTAGTAATTCATCTACTTGCTTTTGATTGAGTTGGCTGACAAGTGCATAAAGGTTTGGTGACGCTTTGGCGATCACTCTCCTGGCGTGCTGCCTAAACTTCTCGGTATGCTTAAAAACATAGGCAGCGTCGACGGTTTTTGGGTCCATTGATTCGAGCTCATTAAGGTGTTCGATATAGGCAGGGAGTTCTTGGGTTTTGTGCCACTCACTCAGTTGTTGCAAACTAAGTTCAATAACGTCTTCTTGCTCGGAGTTAAGAGAAACGTAATCGTCTATGTATTCCAGAACAATCCAATCCAAATTGCTGTATACGAATTTGGTTGTGCATCCAATTAGCCCAAATGCGAAAACAACAGGTAAAAGACGTTTCCAATTCATAGCGATTCCTTGCTAACGAGTAATTGAGAGGATGTGTGTAAATATACTTATTCTACGACAGCAGAGATCAATTGGCGTTCCCTGATTCATAGAGCTATCAATTTCATGATTAGCTCAATAGTCAATCATGATTGATTTACGCATGGCGTTTTATAACTGAGACTAAATTATTTACGCTCTAGCTGAAACAGGTTTTATATTGCTATTGATTGCAAACTGCATTTGCAAAATGCGAATGGGGTTGTATTTTATGGCGAATTTATGAGAGATAAGTTCGGATTTTAGCCTAAAATGTGACATGAAAAGTTGGCACGGTAGATGCATTAATAAGAGCGACCCTTTTTAAAGCCGAGGGTCACCTAGCCAACTGACGTTGTTAGTGAACCGATATTTGTTCACAAATGATTTAGCCACCCGCGTTTTGCGTGTGGCTTTTTTTCGTCTGTAGATTATCCCTAACCAATTTTTCTCAAACCCGCTAAACAATCGGAATGGCATAGTAAATACAGGACTCTTCTGAATCGGCTTTGTATTCAGGTCCGTATATTTCAATATCTGGACCCTGTGTATGCTCATAATTTTGATTCAGTAACCAATTAGAATAAACATAGTTCACGGTTTGATCTAAAGCTTGAGGTCGACCAAGATGTGTAAATTTAGCATAGCGAGCGCTCTCCACAGTTATGGATGCAAACCCTTCAGGCAGAGGCGTATTGGGCTGAACTTCGATTGCAGCGTAATATTCGAGTAAATCCAATTGGTTGCTTACAGGCTGAATAACGCCATATGCAGTAGAATCATTAACTATGTATCCATTCAGCTCTTTGACGCGTGGAAGGAAGGCTTCCCAAAGTGCTGGTAATTTGTCTGCAATGTTATTTTTGTCTGAATCAGAGCTGTGGAAACGAGTATGCAGCCCTACCAGAAACATTTCGGGCTGACAGCGAATGTCGGGCAAAGTATCTAAGTTTTGGTTCAAATGGCGTAAGTAATCGGCGGTGATTTCCGATTTTTTTAACCACTGTTTTTTACATTCAACCTGCCTGTATTGTTTTGGCGTAATCCCAAACAGCATTTTAAAAGATCGAGTATAAGCTTCTTGGGATTCGTAGCCGGATTGCAAAGCAATATCAAGAATGCGCTGATTACTGGATTCGAGCGCAACTAGCGATTGAGAGAGCCGACGATTTCGGATGTAACTTTTTAAGGTTTCATTCGTGAGAGCCTTGAAAATTCGTTGGAAATACCATTGGCTCATTCCCGCCGCTTTGGCAACGTCATGCAATTCAAAATCGCTTTCAAGAGAAGATTCTATAAACGCAATCCCCGCTTGAATACGCTCGATATATTTCACTGATTAACCCTCTTGATCGGGCAGTTCAAAGAACCCCGTTTCTGCTTTTAGTTTCCCATTGTGATCGTACTCGCCAAAACTAACGCCTTCTCCTAGTACATCACCATTTCTATTGCACATGTTCCACTTAGCCATACTCTTATTATGGTGGCTTAAAAAGTAGGTGGTGACAAAGTGACCACCATCAATTTGCTGGTGGAATTCAAGCATGTATTGAATGAGTGCATCCCAACCTTTGGTCTGAGTTAGTGGGTCGGTGTATACCGTATTTTCTGTCATGCACTGTTTGAATAGAACTCGTTTTTCTTCTGCGGTTTCTGCTTTCCAGCTTTGTACATATTGTTCCCAAATTTTGCTGTGTTCCATGATGATTCTCCTTGAGGTCAACAGACCTGAGTTATGAACATCGTCATTGTGCAGGTTGGGTAAATACACGTTTTGATATTTTGTGCGAAATTATTGGTTGTATTTTAATCGATCTTGACAACGAATAGATTCAATCCTATTGTACACCTTATGGTAAACATTAATGACGAACAACTGAGCCACGTCTTTATGGCTCTCGCAGATGAAACGCGACGTGAAATGGTACGTCAGTTAGCTAATGGGTCGTTGCCCGTTAAAGAGCTGTCGAATCCGAACAACATTTCTAAATCTGCGGTAACGAAACACCTTAAAATTTTAGAGCGAGCAGGGTTGCTGACTCGGCAAGTGGTTGGGCGTGAGCACATATGCTCTTTGAACCCCGATCCATTGGTCGAAGTGAACGAATGGCTAGCGTTCTACCAAACTTTCTGGGAAGACAAATTTGATGCACTAGAATTTTACCTAGATAAGCAACTAACGGAGAGCGAGTAACGATGTCGGCTCAGCGAGGTTATGCAGCTTTAAAATTGCAACGAGAATTTCGTACTGATGGTAAAACTCTTTTTGAGGCGTGGACGCAATCGGCTATGCTCAGTCGCTGGTTTGGACCACAAGAACACGATGTACTGACGGCTAACATTAATCCTGTACAAGGTGGGCAATACGAGATTGTCCTGCGTTCACCAGAGGGAGGTGAGATCAGCCACTTTGGCGAATATGTTGTCGTTGACCCACACGTACACCTTGTTTTTACCTGGGTGCTCGCTAACCAAGATTGTGGTGGCTGTGCAGATCAAGATACATCCACGTTAGTGACTTTGAGGTTTGAACCGCTGGATTCGAAGCTAACTCGGTTGACCTTACTTCATGAAAAACTGCCTAACCAGAAAGCCTACGAAGGGCATAAGTTTGGATGGATGAGCAGCTTAGACAGTTTAGAGGATACTCTTCAAAGTATTATACCCAAGTGACCTCAAGATACAGGATTCAGAGCCTCATATTCGGTTCCAGTTCAAGGAAATGAACGCAGCGGAATGACGAGTCCTTTCCAAGTTCTTTGACGAAGAAATGGGACTGAAAATGGGCTCCCAAGGGCGAGTTTAA
>NZ_BFAQ01000057.1:15544-72861 GCF_002933855.1 Vibrio penaeicida | reverse complement strand
TGACTAGATCTTCATATCGTTGCCTTGCCTGAAAGCCAGTTAATTCTCGCTGAACCAAGTACCCTGAGGTTACTTGGGTATAGCCAATAAGTTTGAGCAAAACTAAGCACTGGATTAGTGCTTTTTTTTTGAAGTAAATAGTACACCTTTTGGTGTACATAACTAAGGAAAGTAACATGGAAAAGATACATCATCACATTGTCATTGAATCGACCCCTGAAAAATTGTTTCAAGCGGTCACGTCTTCTGAAGGCTTATCTTCATGGTGGACAAAGGCAGAAGCGACACAACAGATAGGCGAGAACCTTTCGTTTTTCTTTGGTCCTCAGTGTGACCACAAAATGGAAATGCAGCTGATCTCATTGGAAACGAACCGAAAAGTGGTTTGGCAATGCGTAGAAGGACCATGGGCAGACATGGGACATTTCTCTTTTGTCATTAAAGAGGACGATCGAGGTGCAGCGCTGAGCTTTACCCATGAAGGGTGGCCAGAGTTGGGAGCCTTCTTCGGACACTGTAATTGTAAGTGGGGGTTGTTTCTTGGTTTGAGCCTAAAAAGCTACTTAGAAACAGGGAAAGGAGTGCCTCACCCAAATGAACAGAATATTTAATTCGACCCCCTCACTCAGTGATATGAGTGGGGGAAATTTCTTAGAAACCTTCATCCAAGCCATCTATTGATAATCTCTGGTGAGAATTTATCTAGTTGTTTTCATCAACCCTGTCTACGTAGTACTGCACATATTATCTGAACCTAAGGTTCTTAAAATAGTTCTGTGTTTTCTTGTCTAAATCAAAAAACAAAGACTATCATTAATATGTAAAGTGATTTACATAAAAAATCAGTATTGATTGATTTTAAAAGCATATTTAATGGGAAGACACTTTAGTGAAGTATCATGTAGAGACGGAACAAAGCACTAAAAATTATAGCAAGGTACTAAAGTACTATCAGTTCACCGAAGACGATGCTTTACATTTAAAAAAAGTACAGCCGATCATTGAAGAAAAAATGCATCTTTTATTGGATGATTTTTACACGTCAATTTTTAAATTTAAGTACGCAACGAGATTCTTAGGGTGTGACAAGGTTTTAAACCGGCATAAAGAAAGTATTTCAGTATGGATCTATCAACTTTTCGATGGTAAATACGACCAAAAATATTTTGATCGATTAAATTACATAAGTGAAGTGCATGTAAAAATAGGGTTACCAACTCATTATATTAATACTGCCTTTAGCTTTATCCGACGCTCAATTAAAGACTTGGCAATTGAGCATAAAGCCTATGATTCTTTGACTGCAATAGACAAGATAATTGACATTAACTTAGATATGCTTACTGTCTCTTACAAAGAAGAGGAACAGGAAAAATTACTTGACGACATTATCTTTCTGAAGGACGTAGTAGAAAATAATGGGGTTATTCCTCACGTTCAAGGCATTTTTGACACAACCTCACTTAACTTATCAAAGTACGAGTGCTTAATGAGGTTGGAAGATGAAAGAAACAAGACGCTTCAATCGGCATTCAGCTACCTATCCATGGCTAAAAACATTAAGCTTTATGAATCCATGATGCATATGATGGTTGAAAAATCGATACAGCAATTTCAATATGTTGATATGGAGTTCAGTATAAATATATCTTACGAAGATATAGACAATAAAAAATTTGTTAACTATTTATATGAAAAAGTTAAACAGTTCCATAAACCCCAAAATATTATATTTGAGATACTAGAATCTGACTTTATCACTGACTATACAATTGTAAATAAATTTGTGAACAAAATAAGAGAATACAACTGCAAGATTGCAATAGATGATTTTGGTAGCGGATATTCTAGTATGGAAAATATTTTAAATCTTAAACCTGATATCATAAAAATAGACGGTTCTTTAATTAAAAATATAGATACTTCGAATGAATCTCGGATGATAACTAAAAACGTCGTAAATATGGCGAAGGAATTAGGTGCTAAAACGGTTGCGGAATATGTTCACTCCAAAGATGTTTTAGAAGTCGTTCAAAATCTAGAAGTAGACTTTGCACAAGGTTTTTATCTTCATAAGCCCGATTTATTTTCAAGTTAAAAGAAAAAATACGATAAGTTAATGTATTAGATCTTTGTATTAACCAGCAAGGTAAATGATTTTAACCTGTACTGACAACTCGTAAGGCTATAACCGCATCACGTTCTTTGGCTGTGTTCAGCATGATTCTGACGTAATGCGATGGCTGAAACGCCTCCTTGATTTTAATTCGTTTTTCCAAATCACTCCTTATTCAATGCGGTTAAATTATCAAATTGAAATCGGCTAAACCCACTCAATTAAGCACGCACAAAAAAGCCCGTGCTTGACGGGCTAAAATCACATCATGATAAATATGGCTGCGGCTCCGTTAATCATTGCTGATAAGCATATCACTAAGCCGTAACCCTCACATATATATTTATCCATTAGTCGTCGATTGGGTGCCCTGGAAGCTCGCCTTTCTCTTTATTGTCTAGGCTGTAAGTGACAATGCCATCACCTGATTTGTATGTCACACGGCTGTAATCGTTGTAATAGTCAAAACGACACTCGCCTTTTTCAAATGATGCAATCATGGAGCTTTGAGCCAGTGCCTTATCTGTTGTGGCGCGTGGGCTTGTTGTAACGGTGTTCCACATATCAACACACTGAGAGCGGTTTTTTACAACTGGATATTCCATGATTTCGACTTTATCGTCCGAACGATCTTTAAAGTTAACCGTCGACCCGTCGTCCATTGTCACGGTACCAGTGTGACCCTGTAGGTCATGAGCTTTGGATACGTACTCAACAGAACGAGAGAACGTTGAGGCAATTTGAGCCGATACTGACTCTTTCGATTCCTCTGTCAGGTTGATGAGTCTCGGAAGTGCCGCGACTGCCAAAATACCGAGAATAACGATAATCACCATTAACTCAATTAGAGTAAAACCACCTTGCTTTTTCATATACTTACTGCCTTGTTATTTTTGAGATTGCGCATTCTATACAGGACGTTGTTCTATATCAAGTAAAAAAAATCCAACCAATTTTCGGGTGTTTTCTAGGCAGAACCTTCAAGTTGATTGGGTATACATGTCACTGTTTAATAAAAAATGGGTTGATTTGTTCCGGAATTTAGAACAACTATTAGGCAGTTAACCACTTTTCCTAATGGAGTACTCTGTGAAACTGCAAAATATGGATTTGTTCAAACAGCTTTGCTATGTCGATGGGAACTGGATCGGAGAGGCGGCTGAACAACAACCCGTGTACAACCCGGCAACGGGTCAAAAGATTGGTCAGGTCCCTGTTTTTGGCAGAGAAGAAGCTGAACAGTGCATTGCGAAAGCCAGCCTGGCACAGAAAGAATGGCGCTCTCTTACTGCCAAAGCGCGCAGCAACTTGCTTAAGAAGTGGTTTGAACTGATTCAGGATAACAGTGACGATCTCGCCACCATCATCACAACCGAACAAGGTAAATCCATTCACGAAGCAAAAGGTGAAGTTGCGTACGCGGCGAGCTTTATTGAATGGTTTGCTGAAGAAGCCAAACGTGCTTACGGGGAAACTATCCCTTCTCATAAGCCCGACGCTCGGATTGTTATTGCTAAAGAGCCAGTTGGAGTGGTAGGGGCGATAACCCCATGGAATTTCCCTGCTGCGATGATCACAAGAAAATGCGGTCCCGCTTTAGCGGCAGGTTGCACCGTTGTGCTCAAACCCGCTCCCGATACGCCATTTACTGCTTTGGCGCTGGGTGCTTTAGCTGAAGAGGCTGGGATTCCATCTGGCGTTTTCAATATTCTCACTGGAGATGCGGCAGGCATTGGTGGAGCTTTCACCGACAGCAAAGCCGTTCGCAAAGTCTCATTTACTGGCTCAACTCAAGTGGGCAAACTGCTGATGTCTCAATCATCCGGTTCCGTGAAAAAACTCTCTTTAGAACTGGGTGGCAATGCGCCATTTATTGTGTTTGAAGACGCGGATTTAGATGCTGCGGTTCAAGGGACGTTGATTGCTAAGCTTCGAAATGCAGGGCAAACCTGTGTCTGTGCGAATCGCATATTTGTCCATCGATCGGTTCAGGACACCTTCGTCTCCAAACTTAAGGTGGCGTTTGAAACGCTTAAAGTAGGCGATGGGCTCAACCCCGATAACCAGATTGGTTCGATGATCAATCAAGCGGGGCTGGATAAGGTTTATGACCATTTAAACGATGCTTTGGAAAAAGGGGCAAGCCTTGTACTGGGCTCTAAAGAAAAGCCGGTCAATCTGTTTTGTTCTCCCATGATAGTGACCGGAATGACCGACGATATGAGAGTCGCAAATGAAGAAACCTTTGGACCTCTTGCCGCGATTTTTACCTTCGATACAGAAGAGGAAGTCATAGAGCGCGCCAACCAGACAGATGCTGGATTAGTGGCTTACTTCTATTCTCAATCCTTAAGACGAAGCTGGCAGGTTTCAGAGCAGCTGGAGGCAGGTATGATAGGGATCAATGAGGGTCTGATTTCAACAGAAGTTGCCCCATTTGGTGGTGTAAAAGAGTCGGGGCTTGGGCGTGAAGGTGCGCGCCAAGGCATTGAAGACTATCTAGAAACTAAGTATATGCTGATGGGCGGGCTATGAGAGTAACTGCTGACTGTATTGGTAAAATTTGCGACAATGTTACAATTTTTTAACATTTATTATGAGTTGTGACATTATTGCCTTAGTAATTAAATAATTTACTTCTATTCTTGTTGTTGTTTTTATAACACACAAGAGAAACTATAAAATGAAGAAGTTAATCTGCTCTCTAGCATGTCTTATGGCATGCATTTCTACAGGCGCTTCAGCCGCCATTTCACAACACCCTGTTATCCTTATTCACGGTTTTAATGCCGACCAGTTGAGCGAAAAACCAAACGCTCAACAGGTCGCATTAGCGGGTGAAGAAGGTTGGCGATCGTATTGGCTATCTCGCTCTGATGAGCGTATCGATTGGCCTTCTCATGAACGGATCCAAGGTAAAATTGCATCAGACTATGTTTGGCCAAAGCTTCAATCACTTTCTCGCAACAATACCTGCGCGAACGGCTGCATTTTTGTTACGCATTCTACGGGCGATCTTATTGCACGACACATTTTGGATAACCAAAAACGCTGGCTTGAAAACGCAGGCTTAACGCCACTCAACATTATCGCTACGGTAGATTTTGCGGGTGCAGGCGGCGGTTCAGAATTGGCCGATATTGCGATTAACGCTGCAGAAGGCGGCGGTGCAGGTAATTGGACACTTAGGCAAGCTCTGTCATTGTGGTTGGGCATGGTACCGACATCGGGCAATACTGGTGTATTGAACGATTTAAAAGTGGCAAACGCGAGACAACTTTCCGCGACACCAGATAGTCGAGTCCCACGCGTACGTATTGTTGGTGATAGCTCAGATTTCTGGGGGCTAACAGCAGGCTTCCTTCCTGGGCACGACGATGGCGTAGTCGCTGCGCATTCCAGTTGTGGCGCAAAGTCAGCGGGCAGCTACAACAGTTGTTCTGCGTTTGTCGGGCTTAATGGCAAGGTTACTGCTCAGTCTCGTGGTGTAACCCGCTTTATGGCGCAGCATTATCCTTTGCTTATGGGTGAGGATTATTCTCACAGCTCCCTTATCGATAACAAGCACGAAGGCAAAGTGACCACGGCACGCGCCAATTTGAGTTTAAGTAACGGCAAAACCGTTACAGTTAATACAGAAGATCAGAGCTCTTGGTGGTCGAGCAGCGTGTATCGTTATGTCCAACACTCAGATTCTCAATCGATGTCTCAGTTAACGTACAACTTGCTTGAGGGTGCTCAATAAAGGTGCGTTATATTAAGCGTTGCACAGCAGTTAGTTGGGTTCTGTGATTTGGCAGAGCCCAGTTTTATTCTTTAACCGAGATTCATTTATGAAAGTGTTTGGCTCTGCATTTTTATCTGGAAATATTTATGTAAGAAGCTTTGTCATTACTGTTGCCATAATTCTAGTGGCTTTGGTGACGTATCTGTCGTATGACAAAGACACCATTAAGGGCAGCACCTCCGAAAAATACAGTCAACCCAAACAAGAAATGGCGGTGAAACTCAAAGAAAACGAGGCCGAGGTTCCCCAATTTGAGCAGCCCGATCAGGTTATGGATCTCCCAGAGCAGCCCATTGAACTAGAGGTACCAATAAAACAGCAATTTTCGTTGATAGCGAGTGCTTATAGTGAAGAGCTGAAGCACCCTACGTACTCGCCACCGCTTAATGACGACAACCCAATTACCCTTGATCCAAATCGATACCACAAAGTGGAATTACCTATTTTAGATGGTAAGCATAAAGCGTCATTGAGGCTGGAACAATATCGTTACTTTTACCCTAACCCGATTCGCATCGCGATAGATTCGCCACTGGATATCCAGCAAGTATCGTTTGATTTACGGGGAGTAGAGAACGGGAAAAGCATTGCTAGCCAAACCGTTAACCGCGCAGAAGCGATATTTAAATCGAGCGAAGATTGGCCAGAAGAAATCCGCGTAAAAGCCAAAGTCACGTTCGCACAAGGAGATGATGTTCTGACAGGCGATTTTCGCTTCTACGTTCCAGTTGGAAAAATTACGGGCGTAGACACATTAGGTAGCGAAGGTCCCGACATGCTCATCCCTGTTCAGTTGGATGTCAAAAAGAGCGGGACGTTTCGACTTCGGGCTAGCCTATTCTCGGCAAGCGGCAAACCGATTGCATCGCTACGTGAAACAAAGACGTTAGCAGAAGGGAGCCAAGAAATACATTTGAAGGCGCACAGCAGTGTTTTAAAAAACAGCTCGTTAAAAAATAGTTCGTTAAAAAATGGCACTCAACAAGGTGGGGATTTCGAATTCGAACTGCGTTACCTTCAATTAGAAAAATTGTCTGATTTTCCCGGTCAGAAAACAGGTTTTGGCGTTAGCGAACAACCGTCGTATTCGTTAGGTTCGTTTGACGTTTCCCTACTGAGTGATGAGCCATATCAGCCCACAGAGCAAGAGAAAGAGCGCCTCGAATTCCTGAAAAAACTCGGGCAGTAAATACCATTTAATACGCATCGAAATCTCAAAATGTGGATTGTGCCTAATTCACAGTGTGGTGTTATGTAACCAATTGATTATTTTTGATAATGTCGTCCGATATGTTTAAAGATGGGTTAGGGCGACAACATGAAATTGATAAGGAATTCGCGGCTTCGTTATCAAAAGGACAAATCCGATAAAGTCTACGAAGTGGATCTTGTCGAGCTTACATCAGGCGAGCCTTTAAGGTATTTGGTGAATTTTCGATACGGTCGAAAAGGCAGTACCTTACGAGAAGGCACCAAAACCCGAGATCCAGTCACACTTGAGCAAGCGGAAAGGCTGTTTGATAGTGTGGTTGTTTCGAAGGTAAACAAAGGCTACCAAGATCAGAATGCACTCTCGTCTTACACTTCACTCCAACCTAAACAACCGAGCTCCGGATTTGACCACAACACCCTAATCAATCGCATTGAACAAGAATCCAGCCCTTATGAGCTAGGTCGGCAGATTTGGCGCTTACGCCCCGTGGCAAATCCTGATGTGGCGTCCTTGATAGCCAATAAGCTAGGCAGCGATACTTGGCAATTGGAATACGCTATTTTGTGGGCACTGGGAAGAGTCGGTAGCGAAGCAAATATCGATGTCATTAAACCTTATCTATCTCATCAAGATGCTCGTCTTGCCACCATCGCACTGGAATCTCTAATTTCACTCTCGCCTAAATCTGAGCGCAAACGTATTTACGTGGATGTCAGCGGATTTAAGCTTGTCTCTGTAGAAGAGTTTGTCACTCAAATAGATGATTTTATTGCCCAAAGAACGGCGAAGGAAAGCATTAATCTGTTGTTGAAGAAAGCGTATCTTCAATCCGTTTTCGATGGAGAAATGCATCAGTCATTACGTGATATTCTCGCCAAACTTCCGTACGCCCCCAATGCTTTTCAAGGTATCCGCTACATTCTAAAAATGAGTGAATTCCGGCTGGATGCCAGTATGTTTGCCGCCGCATACTATCGATTGGAACAAAGTAACCCGTATTTCCAAAGAACGTGGACACACCATTACTCCCCAGAACACGGGAGGCTGAATATTGAAAATGAACTGTCGTCCCCAGAGGCCAAACTCGCGCACTCCCAACATACCCATAATTATTTGATTCGTCGCCAGTGGCGGGTGTTAAAACAATTGGGGGTTAATGAAAGCCCTGATTTCGTTCGGTTTGCGACTCAGCTTTTACTGCAATTTAAAGACAGCGACGGCAAGAAGCCCAAAACATCGGAAATATACGAATACGATCAAAATTGGCGCCGTCAATTGAAAGCGGTGAATCACTACGATGAATTTGCCCGTTATTCCACTTTGAATGCGTTGCTGAGAAGTGAGAACCCACGTTATAAACGAAGCGATGCGGGGTATGTTTGGAAACTGAGCCCCGATGTCGTGTTTGAAGGTCGGGGTGAAGCGTTTGCTCACCTTTGGGACCAAGTGCCTCATAATTTGCTTGAGTTAGTACTAGGTAGCCAATGCGAACCTGTATGTGATTTTGCGGTTCGGGCGCTGCAAGACAACACAAGTTACACTGACGCGTTAAGTGCCGATATTTTGGTGGGCATCTTGGTTCGTCCGTACACTGCTTGTCAGAACTTCGCGTTACCACTGTTAGAAACCTACTTAAAACGCCACGCCTTAAGCACAGAAGGTTTGATTACGTTACTCAACAGTGACTTAGAAGTCGCTCAAAATCTTGCTTTAGAGCAATTAGATAAAATCCGAGACTTGTCGAAGTCAGTCGATGTATTGGTCGCGCTCCTTTTGATGGGGCAACCATCAATACACAAGTGGCTCGAAGAGCGAATGAAGCGAACAGCGCTGTTTAGAAGCACTCAGAGTGAACTGCTCATGAGCCTTGTTTTAACGCTAACGGACCCGCACTCCGAGGGTAATTCCATTGAGACATTCGAGCACGCAGAGTGGTTATCCGAATGGCTTAATTTACATTGTAAAGATGCCATTTCAACGCTTTCGTTATCACAAATTGAATTGCTGATTCTCTCTCAACATTCACCGAATTTACTGATAGGTTGCGAATTTTTGATGGCTGTTGATGTGGAGTGGGCACAGATACCCGCCACGATTTTTGAAGTGATTGAAAACAACCGTTCTCATAAGATTCAGTCATACAGTGTCGCCTTACTGTCTAAACAAAGTGCCGAAGAGCTGGTCGACAATTTGCCTTACCTACTCAAATTGCTACTCAAAAACAACCCATCACAGCGCCAAGCAGTCTTGAAAACGTTGCCCGCGACTTACCAGCGTGGTAGCCAGCACCGCCCTCTTGTTTTTGGTAAGTTGGTTGATCTTCTCCACAAGCGCGAACTCGATAGCGATTTACAGCAAATGATTATCGGCTTTATTCGCCAAGAGTTTGAACGTGAGCTGTCGTTGAACTCCCTAGATGAAGTGATGAGCTTGGCTACCGCGACATCGGCAATGGCACACGATCTTGCTTATGATGTTTTTTCAGACAGTCATAACGCGCGCCAGTTAGAGCGAGCACTCACGGCAAGCCAATGGTACTCGCTTGCCCAAAGCAGCACTTTTGCCCTTAGAGCATTAGCCATTGAACAATATGTGCGAACACCTGCAAGCTTATTGAATGCGAATGAATCGCCAGAAGAACCGGAACCCGTATTAACGCTACTCAACAGCCAATGGCAAGATGTACAGGACTTTGCGTTCGAATTTTGCCGTAATCAAATGACGTCAGAGCATTGGAACCCAGAGTCGATTGTTGCCGTATGTGATAACCCTGACGAGCGAGTACAAGCCTTTGGGCGAGAACTTCTACAGCGCTTTTTTGATGAATCGGAAGGTAAACAGTACCTGCTTAAACTCAGCCAACACCCTGCCGCAAACGTCGAGCTGTTTGTTACCCAATTACTGGCACAGTACGCCGCAAATGATGAAGGTATGTTATTGGCATTGAAGCCCTATTTTTTATCGGTGCTGAGCCGAGTTAACCGTGGCCGTGTAGCAAAAGACAGAGTATTGAAATTTTTAACCGAACAAGCGGATTGCAGCGCACTGGTTACGGAAATGGTGTCGGATATTTTGGTACGCCAATCTTTAACATCGGTTCAAAAGGATAAAGCCCAAATCCTTAAAGCCATGTTGCACTTGAAAAAGACGAATACCCACCTCGATATGCCGATTAAATTGACTTCTCCTCCCTCAGTTATATCTAAAGAAGGCGCTATCTCTAACGAAGGCAATAAGTCTAAAGAAAGCACTTCGTCCAATGGGGGAGATTCAACACCAGAGAAGAAAGCCACGGAGCGCGAATCATGAAAGTAAATTATCAATACGCATCCAAAAGCCAAGTTCGCTCTGGCTCCCAATCTACGGACGTTGCTTTTTCACCTGATACATCGAGAGCGCCTACGTTTTTCGTTGGTGAAGTAAAGGAAAAACGCGCTTTCCGAGAGGCGATATCCGCCCTTCATGATGTCGTGATTTCAGACATGCGGTTTGTGCCAAGAAACCGAGACGAATACAAGATTTGGTTGGCACAGGAAGAAGAAAGGTTACTTGCGGAATTCGTTAGCCGCCATGGTGAAGTGAAAGAAGATTTGGAGGCAGTAAAAGCGGAACTTTCTTCTATGGGCAAAGCGTCCAGCGAGATCATGGCTCCGTTTTATAAAGCGCAAGATCAATACTTCAAATACCTATACAAGCACGATATGGACGCTTGGTATGTGCTCGACCCGGTGATTACCGTTCACCCTGATCAGGTCTTTTTTGAGTGTTTTTCCGAAGACGAATCAAGCTATGGAAAGCTCAGCTGCAACTACGACACCTTTGAGCACGTCAGCGACAAGGAATATGGGACGACAAACATTGATTATTCCCAAGGGCTGTACGATGAATTCCAAAAAATTCGAGACTATCGGAAAACGCAGCTAAAAGTCGACCCTGATGGATTTAATGTACAGACCGGCGGCAGCGACGCCTTTGAGGAAAAGAAAATTGATTTACCCGACTCTTGGGTAAGAGGCTTCTTGCAAGTAAGCTCCGCCATGACACTTCCGATGGTGAAATTCTGTCTGCATCCGATGGATATTCACAACATTTGTGCATTACTCAAACGCAAGAAAGAACGGGTCGGTCCGCGTTCCATGCGTTTCGAGTTGGTCCCAAACAAGCCCATTCAGATTGTGATGGAACCTTGGGGGGATGTCGTCACCTGCGCACGATCCTTATACCTTGGAGATGAAGCGCGCACTATTCGAACATGGGGGCGTCGACGTATTTTGATTCTTGAGCGTTTGTTGCCCATCGCTGATAGCTTCGACGTTTGCTTGCTTGGCGATGGGATGCCGTCGTTTTATGTCGCGAACATGGGTGGGATGACTTTTACCTTGGGTTTATCGGGATGGAGCGCGAATGATTGGTCGGCGGCAGGGCAGTTCGATTTATTAGCTCCAAGAGATACCGTTGACGAGCTAACCAGCCAGCGAGTCTATTTGGCTCTTAAAGAGACTCAGCAAGAGAGTGCAGCAAGTTTAGCTTCTCGGCTAGCGCTGGATGTGAGTGTGGTGAAATCGGCATTGGCGCAATACAGTCAACTTGGGCAGGTGTTGTACGATTTATCGTTAGATGTTTATCGTCTTCGTCATCTTTACAATCAGCCCATCGCGTTAGAAGAAATACGTTTCACGAATGAACGAGAGCAAAAGGCGAACAATTTCGTTGAGGCTAACTTGGTGTCGGTTACACAGCTAAACCAAGGCGCAAAAGGCACTGAGATAATTGGGCTGACGCTTGATAACGGGAAAGAATTTCAGTCGAAGCTTCGAATAGACCAAGATCAGAGGTTGGTTGAAGGTGAGTGCCAGTGCCACTTTTGGCACAGTAATAAACTGAGGCAAGGACCGTGTGAGCATATGTTAGCGCTTCGCTTGCAAGCCACAAGAGAGCAACATACAGAGGTGACGGCATGATAGTTACCTCCCTCTCAAAATTCAGTTCTGTCTCAATTTTTTTACTTGCAGAACAAAGAACTAGCAATACAATAGAACACTACAGCAGCGCGGCAGAAGAACCTTGCATCTCGAATGGTGGATCACCATTCAGGTATAAAGACTGCCCACGCATCACTGATGCTATCTTTACTGAGCCGTACAGTCACCTATACCGCTATTGCGGTGTGACTTCGCAGAAGTCAATGAGCGGTATAGGTAACGTACGGCATCGAGTTGATAACCTCAGTACTAAGAACTCTTCGAAGGAATATCTTGTCGCGCTGCGTTCCTTTTTTCGTTTATTGGCATTATCTTTCAATCCCTTCTCTATAAAGCCCCAAACATCGCTTTCAACGACTCGTCTGTTACGCGTCATCTCAGGGTTTACGGCTGAGGAGGTGGCTTATGTCTGATTCTTCCACTCACTCAACGTCTCGCTCTAACTCTTCCAACGCAAGCCATCAGGAGGCTTCGGTGACCGATTCTGCTCCAAAGCTGACGCGTCAGCAAATTTACGATCGCATTCGAGAAAGCAGCAAGGATGAATACATTCTTCAAGAAATGATTCGCCTTGGGTTCTGGAACAAAGATGACGAACAGCCAAGTCTGACTCAAGAATTCATTGAACGCCGATCCGAACTCACAAGAAAGCTTAGGGAGCTAAGTGATCTAGATTCGTTATACGCTGACCCTGAAAAAGCATTAGAAGCTCTGCATAAAGAACGCAAAAAAGCGGCGTTAGAAAAGCGAGAGCAAACTCGTCAAGCACTCAACCAAAAACGCTATGACAGAGCATTGGCATGGTATAACCAGCAAAAAGAGACATTCACTTGGTTAGGAGATGACGTTTCCCTCGGGTTAAAAAACAAAGAGAACGATGATGGCAGGCTTGAAGAACGAGAGTTGCCAACGTTTGAAAACATCGCAGCACTAGCCGGAGCAATGGGCATCTCGGTTTCAGAACTTCGATTTTTGGCATACCAAAAAGACGTATCGAACGTCAGTCATTATCAACGATTCAGCATTGCTAAGAAAACGGGCGGGCTTCGCCATATTTCGGCGCCAATGCCACGGTTAAAGCGCGCGCAATATTGGCTGTTAGACAACATTCTCGCTAAGTTTTCTGTGCACGATGCTGCCCATGGTTTCGTGACGGGCAGAAGCATTGTGTCTAACGCCCAGCCACATGTCGGTAAGGCGGTGGTCATCAACATGGATCTGAAGGACTTCTTCCCTAGCATCAGCTACAAACGGGTAAAAGGATTGTTTCAATCCCAAGGTTACAGTGAAGAACTTGCCACTGTTTTTGGGCTACTGACGACAGAGCCTGAAACCCAAGAGCTGGAAATGGATGATCAAACTTGGTTTGTTGCCCAAGGTGAACGCCGACTGCCGCAAGGCTCACCTTGTAGCCCTGCGATTACTAACGTGATGTGTCGCCGGTTAGATGCCAGATTGCAAGGTATGGCTGACAAACTCGGGTTTGCTTACACCCGCTATGCCGACGATTTAACGTTTTCCACTGACAGCGCAGAGAAAGCGCAAGCACTTTTATGGCGCGCAAAACAAATCGTTGTGAGTGAAGGCTTCACTCTTCATCCGGATAAAACCCGTGTTATGCGAAGGCATCAAAAGCAAGAAGTCACAGGTGTAGTCGTTAACGAGAAGCTCTCGATAGACCGCAAAACTCTGAAACGCTTTCGCGCTACACTCAAGCAAATCGAGCTCGATGGTCCTGATGGTAAGCACTGGGGAGCAGGTGAGCTTTTCGCATCAATGGAAGGCTACGCCAATTTTGTTGCGATGGTGGATGCCGAAAAAGGCATTCCGCTGCAAAAAACGTTGGTGCATTTGAAGCGTCAGCACGGTGTCACCACCAAGTATGGCAAAGTGACCGAACTAAACAAGCGCTTGCTACGGGTGAAAGCGGCTAATGGGGAGAACCCCAAAGAAGGCTGGTGGCAACCGGAAGAGAAACCGGCGCCTGAATTGGAGCTAACACCTAACCAGATTGCTGAACGCAAGCGAGCGATCAAGCGACAGAGAAATCAGGAACAAAGAGAGAATCAAGGCACGAATTCTGAGTGGCAAAATGCAGATTTCAATCAGGGTGACGACGTTAACCAAGGTGAGGGTGTTAACCAAGGTGACGGCTGGAGTGATCTCGAATCGGATGCTAAGAAAAAGTGGACGACGCGAGAGTACATTCTCGGTTTACTGTTCTTACCAATCGTATTGGTCATGCTTTTCTTTAAAGCACCTTGGAATATCAAATGTATTGTTGTTGGTGTGCTCTGGCTTCTGTACCTCTATCTGAATTAAACTACGCCTAATTTTTGTCGTAGCAGGGAACCCAAGTGGAACTGTTTAATATCGAGTTTTTAGGAAAACCATTAAGGCTAGAAGGCTCAATGGCAGGCTGGCAACAGCTGTATTGGGATAACACGCTAGTCTCGCAATTGGATGCCAATGCAGAAAGGCTGGATCACAGCCATGCGTTTCAATTAACCAGCGGCGAACAGGCAATAGAGTGCCAAGTAAATGTTGATTTAAAGTGGCAGCCTTTCCATATTCAATATGAAGCGAAAGTGGACAACCAATTAGTGGCGCAAGGGCAACGAGACGCCAAAGATATTGAAAGGCAAACCCCCGTTGTACCTGTGAAGCAGGAACGAAAGTTCAGTGTCGTTGGGTTATTTGCTCTTGGCATGAAAGCGCTAAAAAGCGCAAAGGTGATCAAAGGCGTACTCGCCGCGTTGAGTTTGGCTGCCTATTCTTGGTTTTTCTCGTTTCAATTTGCCATAGGTTTGTTGGCGTGTTTGATGTTCCACGAATATGGACATATTCGCGCCATGAAATTCTTTGGCATGAAAACCAAAGGCATTTATCTGATTCCATTTCTGGGTGGGCTCGCACTTAGTGACGAGAAAATTAACACCCGCTGGCAGGACGTGGTGATTTCTATCATGGGTCCGACGTTTGGCTTAGTACTATCGATGGCTTTATTGGTGGTGTATTGGGTGACTGGAGACGTGTTCTTTGCGGGTCTCGCGGTATTTAATGCGTTCCTTAACTTGATTAACTTATTGCCTGTGTTGCCATTGGATGGCGGGCACGTACTCAAGAGTATCAGCTTCTCATTCAACAGTGTCGCAGGGCTGGCTATCTGTATTGTCGCGGCTGTCGCTGGCATTATTGCAAGCTACACATTTGGCATGGCTTTGTTCGGTTTCCTTTTGATTATGGGCAGCATCGAAATCATCGTCGAATGGCGAACGCGACATAATAGCCATCTACTTCCTTTAGATCGTTATGGGCAATTGGTGTCTTTTGTCTGGTATGTGGCGTTGGTTGCCGCGCTGGTGGGGATCATGGTTTATATCGGTTCAAGTGGTGACCAACTACTGAGCCTACCACTCCAAATATTGGCAAGCTAGTGCATTCAAACAGCCTAGTATTTTGAAGGTTGTTGGCTGTAGCATCGCGTAATAACAGAAAAGATGAGGTTGCCGCCTCATCTTTTTTTATCTCGGTATTTTGAACAATTTTTATGTGTTTTAGAGGTAACGGTGCATCTCGACCCCTTCAATATTTGATTAGGGTTTGGTTTACTGAGATGGAATACTCATCACATTCTATAAATTGCTGCCAATAAAACTGAAATATTTCTCCTTCAGCTCAGGTCTGAGTTCTGAAGTTGGGCAAATTAGTACTCGCTGAAATGCTATAGTTACGGTAAGTTGAATATAGTTCGAAATAGATCTATTCAAATCAATTATAAATAAAGGGAATGTTATGCAGTCTGCTCTCTATAAGCGTGCAGTTATTATCGCTGTTATTGTCGGTTCCATCTTAAACCTTATAAATCAATTCGATGCATTGCTTGGTCCTGCGGATTTCAATGTGGTAAAGGCTATGCTGACTTATTGTGTTCCTTTCATTGTGTCTATCGTTAGTAGCAAGATCACATTGAAATCGGTCGAGAAAAATATGGTTGCGCCTGAATGCCCTGAAGATACCGCTGGCTTAGTTTGTCGGGATACCTTATCTGAGGCACGTGGCAAGGTGCAATCGATGAGATCAAACGCAGGAAACGTAAATCAGGCTTCTAGAAAGCGTTTGGCATTTGCGGAATCTGTGGTTGATCAAGCTCATGAGGTGACGTCGGGGTCCGGTGAATTAGCCAATTTAGCGGAAGTGTCTCAAGAGCAAATTCATAGTGTTCATGACAACTTCAATTTGATGAACAAACGTCAAACGGAGTTTATGGCGGAATTTTCGCAAGCATCCGAGTGGGCAGATAACCTGAAAGAGTCGATCGATAATCTTAGCCAACAGTTTGCTCAAATCGAAAATATGGCATCGTCCATTACCTCTCTTTCTGATAAAACGAATTTATTAGCACTGAATGCCTCCATTGAAGCTGCAAGGGCGGGAGAATTTGGGCGCGGTTTTGCTGTCGTGGCAGAAGAAGTAAAAGGGTTGGCGAACAAATCTGGTGAAGATGCTCAAAAAATTAATGCATTGATGGGAGAGCTCAGTACAACCAGTACTAAGCTTGCCGATGATGCGAAATTGTTTGCTGAATCCATGTCTAAAATGCAGGAAAACACGAGCCACGAAGAGGCAGAGCAAGTAGCGGTTTCTATTGATCAAATTCGTTCCGCTGCAACTGATGTTCATGATCGTGCTCAGTGGCAGATTTCAGAGATGGAAAAAATGGCAGAAAAGGTGAAGCAGTTAGCCGAAGACGCCAAAGCCGCCGTAGATGGTTCAGCTAATAACATGGAATTAAGTGAAAGCCTAATAGCGGACTTGAAACACGTTGTTAAAGCATCTTAAAAGAAACGTCATACCACTCTAATTTTCGATATACCTCTACATTAGAATCGGTCTCAAAGTGTATTTTGAGACCGATTTTTTACATCTAAAGATAAGGATATGAGAGGTAAGAATTGCCAGCCCTCTTTGATTCTATTAAAGTAATTTCTAATTAAGATTCTTAACTTAAAGTAAAGCAATGGATAAAGTGGATACCATCTTGCGTCAGTGGCAAGAACAACGACCCGATCTTGACACCTCATCAATGGCCATTTTGGGCAGAATTGGGCAGCTGCGCGGTCATATTGCGCCAAAGCTGAATAAAACGTTCGCCGAATTTGGGCTCAACTCTGGCGAGTTCGATGTGTTGATGACATTGAGACGGTCAGGGGAGCCTTACACGCTTTGCCCCCATAATTTGTTGCAATCGATGATGCTAACGTCGGGAGCCATGACCAATCGTATCGACAAGCTAGAGAGTAAAAACTTAGTGGTTCGAAGCGCTGATCCAAATGACAGAAGAGGCGTTCAAGTGTCGCTCACGGAAGAAGGGTTAAAGCTGGCGAATACCGCGTTGGAAGCACATGTTAACAACAGTGAATCGCTGCTAACATCCCTTAACAAAGATGAAAGAGAAGCGCTGTCTGCATTGTTGAGCAAACTACTTTCAGCGCAAGAGCAGTCGGAATAATATCTGTTCGTTTAAAAAAGCAAAATGAAACAAGGCGACCCTTAAGTGGTCGCCTTGATGTTTTTAAGGTGAAAGCTGTTTTTAAGGTGAGATCTACGTTTAGGCTACAAGCTTCTTTGGTATTTACCGCTGTTTTGAAGCATGAAGCTAAAGTTTCGAAACGTTTAGCTGGAAGTCGACAGAAAACTCCGGCTGTTCATTTGACAGATGATTGGGCACTTCTTTTGGCCGGTACACATCGGTAAACCTAAATGAAAGTTGGTGATTCAAATGATTGAACACCTGCTTCTGATCCGTTGTTATCAAAGTATCGTTTTCATTATCTATGGAGATAAAAACTTCCCCATCAATGAGTTTGAAACTGAGCGTGACGGAGTTTTCTGCAAGAGCAATATCAAACGTGTGTCGGATGTTTTTGGCGGTTAAGAATTGAAGACCATTTGCGTCAACGTAGCGGTCGAATATTTCAGGCCCATCCGGCTGATGTTTAATCTGGGATTCTTTTCGGCATTTCAAACACCGAGGAATGGCATCTTCCTCGTTCCAATCGTCGACAAATTTTTGATTGAAATGCAATACACCATTAAGAACTGAAAACTGATTATTTGTTTGTTCGGTTTCTGCCTGAGAGCAAGCGGTTAACCAACCAACTAAGCATAGGGTCATCATAATTTTATGCATCAGTTATTGACTCCTCGCTTGTTCTAAACGTTCAAAAAATGCTGCTGATGGTGTCTCTTCTATAATGTATTCCTGCTGGTCATTGGACAGGTAATCTTGCTGCTGGTTTGGCATATTACTGCTGTATGACGAGCGCGAATCGCCTGTATTGCCGCTTGGTGTGCTTTGGAATTTTAAGCTCACAGCCGCCCAATCGTTAAAGTCGTTCAACACCGTTTTACCGTTGTTTTGGTTGGATGCACTGGTATTGGTTAAGTCCAATGAAAGCGCAGTGTCGTTCGTATCACCATCGCAATTAAAATCCACTCTATCGGTAACGCTTCTACCTAAACCTTTTGTTTCATCTAAGCTGTTTTCATCTAGAGGTGAACCAGAGCCATCGGAATAATCGATTTTGAAATTGTCATGCGCTCCAAAGGGACCATTGATAAGATCACTTGCTCTTGTGGCATAACCTTGTGGAGTCGTTCTACACTTAGAATTCGCTAGTTCATTATCGTAATTGCGTAAGTAGTATCTATCTCCCTCGTTTTGCCCTAGTACGGAAAGGCCATCAAGTTGGTACATGTAATTCATGATGCTGTAATAGTTGGGCTTGAAGTTAAGGTTTTCATTACCACCATGTCGTAGCCCGAGGTTGTGCCCAAACTCGTGCATAATAGTACTGGCTTGATAATTGATGAGCTCGTTTTTGGCACTAGGATAACGACTATTGAGTTTCCATTTTCCAAGCGTGATCAGTGAATCATTTCCGTTGATTTCAGCGATACCTGAAGAACCAGCGGCTCCATTGGCTTGTTGGCTATTGGCAAACAGCATGTAATAGAAAACTAAGCGGCGGCGAACATCCATATGTTCTATCTTGTAGCTTTGAAGGGTAGTGGGATTATAGTATCTGCTTATACCAATACTGGCTGAGTAAGGTACTTCGTTGCCTCCGCCCAAATTATGATCCTGCCCATGAAGCGCACCGGTATCGAAGTGCAACGAGTAACCTTGGTTTTGAAAGGCGAATTTCACTTTATCAAGCGCTTCTTTTCTCGGGATAATACCTTCATCTGCAATCTGGCGATTGTTATTGGTTGCGTCCATGTAATCAATTTCAATGAAGATATCGGTTTGCCCTTCTCTGGCTCCCCAGTTGTACATGTTCATACCCGCGTAAGTGCTATCTGGACGCTCTGCACAGTCAGGAATATTGTCGTTATCACTATCGGCTGTACAGTTGTTTACATCGTTCTTTCCACCTGGTGTTGGAAAGGTAATGACAGTCCAATCTTCCGCTTTGTTGGTGTCTGAGTGGTTTTCAGCACGAGCCAGACTCTTGCCAAGAGTTCGTGGTAAACGTTCAATCGTTGATGTTCCTATCCAGCTTTTGCTGGAAGTTGGTGATGTGTAGTTACCACCAAATCGGACAAAATCCGCAGTTTTTTGTGATGCTATTTGGACAAGTTCGATAAAGCCGTTCTCTGTCCAATAAGGGACATGTGAATTTGCAGTTAACGTGATCACTTGGCTGGAGCTGCCAGTCTCTGCATAATCGTATTCCACATCACGCGCCTGTAACAGGATATAGGCACCCGCTTTGAGTGTTTGTTGTGGCAAGGTAAACGTATGGCTACTTAATACTGAGCCGCTAGAAGTTCGCGCTCCGGATTTCAACGAATAATCACTTAACTCTATATCTTTGGAGCCAGTATTGTAAATTTCGATCCAACGCCGATCGTCAGTGTACTGTGACGTTGAAATTTCGTTGATAACAAGTGTTCTGATGACTGAGTGATTAGGATCATTCGGGTAATAGTCGGAATTGTCTCCAACGCCATCCCCATCGCTGTCCTTTTGTTCGTTTGGATTGTCAGGGAACGCATCTGCATTATCGCCAACGCCATCCCCATCCGAATCTTTCGATTCAGCAGCATCATTTGGGAAGGCATCACTGTTATCGCCTACTTTATCGCCATCGGTATCAGCGTATTCTTTAGCGTCGGTAGGGAACAAATCTGCACCAACAGGCCATGCTCCGTGAGTATTTGGGTTCCAATTGGCTGCAGACAATAAGTTGCCTTGCGAATCGGTATGATCCCAATAGCCATCATTGTCCCTGTCATTTCGAATCACCGCCGTAACCGTTCCATTCTGGCTGGTTAACTGAACGGTCTTGCTTTCAAAATCAGTCGTTGAGTTGCTTTTCTCTGTTTTAATCAGGGTTCCAATCGCTTTGATTTTCGATTCAATACTACTGTCTGACGATTGTTGTCTAGCATTGGCGGCGGACTGATTTTCTGGCATTAACGATGTTTGCACCAAAACGCGAGCCGCAAACGCGACATCTGAGAGGTTTTGGGATTTATAGTCTTTCAGTAAATCGTCCAACTCGATTTGCAAGTCGGTCGCAACTTCTTGCTTGGCGGTTTCAATCGCAACACCGCGATCCATTTTTTGTTTAAGCAGTGTGGTTATTGGGGTAACGATAAGCTCCCCTGCAGGTGCACTAAGAAGGAAGTTTCGAGTCACCGGGGCGAGGTTATCTTCATCTATTGTTGTGCCTTTTATAGCTTGTACAACGACAGAGTAGGAAGAAGGGGAGGTAATATTTGAAACATCTAACGTTGCTTTACCATTCAGCCCAGTTGTTGCAGTCGGCTCATTGGTATCGTGCGAGAAGTTATTGTTGAGATCGAGCCACACCCTAGCATTTCTCAAATACCCATCAATCGCGGTAACGTTCAGTTTGCTGGTGGTACTCCCTGCTGGTCCTGTTTGTCCATTTGCTGAGCCTTCACTGCCACCGCCACATCCTACGAGCGCAACCGTCAGAGAAAGCGCGCTGAGTTTTAGATATTTTCTAGCCATGATTTCCTGTTTAACTTCCCCGTTATAACCTTGTTTTGATATTACTATGATTTTTGTTAATGAGGTGTAAGTATTGGTAACTGTGAGTGGTGATCTCATTATAAATATTTATAGCGTGAATGCGTGAGCTTATACACTAAGAATTACAGTGTGAAGTGATTGGGCTTAACAAGGGAAAAAGACCTCAATGTGAGGTCTTTAAAATCGATAAATATTTGATAATACCTGCCAAATTATAGTGGTTGGCACCTTGGGCAGTTAGGTGGTGGAGTCGGTGTGCCCGGAACGTGGACATAGCCTAGCGATAAGCTGTCGGAGTATTTACCATCAGATAAGCTGATCGAAACGCTATTGATACCGGCATTCGCTGGGACAACGCTGATCACTTTTGAGCCGTTTAGGCTACTTAAGTTGTAGGATTTAGATGCCGTACGACCATAAAGATCGTCACGTACACGAATGGTCAGACGCGCATTTACGCTTGGGTCTTTCGCAGCCGTTGAAAATTTATCGACAAGGTATTGAACGCTTGCATTGACACGGCCAGAGGATTGATACGCATCACCGCTGATGATCCTCGGTTTCTTCTGTACCCAAACCCCTTCGGCAGAACACATTCCGCTGGCTCTGTTTATCCAAACTAAACCGTATCCATACGTTTTAGAGAACTTCATGTTGTGGTATGAGTTTGCATCCCAGTTGGATTTATCTTTCCCGACGTAGCCAAATTCTGAGTTGTTAAAACGCACATACGCCAAGCGATCAAACAGATTGCCTTTTGCTCGGAATACTTCGTTTTGGGCGACGTGTTTTGGCACTTCTACGCGCAAGTAGTCGAACGAGTTAAACAAGTTAACCAGTGCTTCAAAAAAGTCCTGATACTCTTGCTGGTTCTCTTGGTAGTCCGGGTCTTGATAGATATCGTAGCCGTTGTCTACTGCTTGTTGTACGTCTTCAGATTTAAAGTCATAAGATTTAACTCGCCCGTATTCACAACCTGGCGGAAGATCTAACGTTTTTGCCTGAGATGTCAGTGAGGTGGATGCAAGCGCAATAGCTGTAATAGGGAGGATATACTTATTTTTCATTAACTTATTCCTTGTTAACTTTCTAGCCAAAAGCAAAAGTGAAGAAACTTCACATGATGCGTTCGCATACAGATTTAACTGAGGAAGGAGCTGAATGATAGAGCAATCAAGCGAGCTAGGTTTGCAAATGAGAGCACTTCTTACTTAATCGGCAGAGGCTCTCATTCGCTTTCACTCCATATTCATAAATGTTCACAAAATAAACAGTGTTGGTGACTGTTTTATTGAGAAATCAGCTACTGAGTGGCGCAATCTGCCCACGGAGAGCTAATTTCCGTTATACCGAAATTGCCTGCGCGCGTGCTTTCTATGATCGAAGGGCACGCAAATGTATAGGGGTAAACGGATCTCTTAACAGCTTCAGAGCGATCAATCACGCCTTCAAGTTCTGCCAAGATGTCTTTTCCTAGTGCTTCATCGACATAGGTTTTGTCTGGTTGACTGGTATCTATTCTGGGGGCGTGCATTGCTTGATGGGCGTTCATGTTGTAATCCATAACAAAACTGGACAGCTGAGCAACAGCGGGCATGATTTTTCTCCCTCCTGATGCACCTATCGCGAATGATGTACCATCTTTTCGAGCGATGAGTACTGGGCACATATTGGACAAGCATTTTTTGTTGGGAGCAAGTGAGTTGGGTTTCCCAGGCTCAGGATCAAACCACATAATCCCATTGTTCGGGATGATTCCCGAAGTTGGGAGCATGATTCTCGAACCAAAAATAGAGACTAATGTTTGGGTCACTGAAACCAAAGTGCCTTCGCTGTCGATGACATTAAAGTGTGTGGTGCAACTCGGCATCCCCTCACTTTCGATATCTCCCATTTCGACCAATCGCTCTTGATAAGACTTTCTAAAAACCTGATCAAACGCTGAGTAGGCTTTGGCATTTAAAGACTGACCTGGCTGTAAGGCTCTTTCTAATAAATTAAACGCCCGCTTGAGTGTCGGTCCTGCAGTCATATCCGGTGTGATGTACACATGATTGCCGCGATAGGGAAATCGGGTTGCATCTTTGAGCTGTGCTCGATAGCTCTTAAAGTCATTAAGGGTATGATGACCGCCCAATCTGTTTAAATCCGCAACGATGGATTGGGCAAGCGCCCCTTGATAGAATTCAGCACTACCATTCTTAGCAATTGATTCTAAAGAGCATGCCAGCTTTTCTAAATGGCAGATATTTTGTGTCGATACATTCCAAGGTGAGGATTTAGGAAAACCCGAATCGTCAAAAAAGGTGTCTTGCATGGTTTGACACGCCGACAAGTCGGCGGCAGCGCCAGATAAAATCAATTGGCAATACCAATCCACGGATAACCCCTTCTTGGCCAAAGAGATAGCGGGTTGGATAAGTGAGGACCAGTCAAGTGTCCCGAAACACTCATGTGCCAACCCCATACCTGCGACACAACCGGGTATGGCCACAGCCTTTGCGCCCTTGATGTTGTGGTCGTTCTTAACCCGTGGCCAATTGAAAAGATCCCCGCCTCTTTCAGACGTGAGTGGGTAGTCGGTGAGGTTAAGATTAGCGGGAGATCGCATACCAAAGTCAATGACCTGCGCGTTATGCTCACCTTTTTTTAACACCATCATATACCCACCGCCGCCAATACCACTCATCCAGGGCTCAGCCGCACCTAGCGCAAAAGACGTGGCAATTGCAGCATCTACCGCGTTTCCACCACGATTCAAAATATCGACACCAACGTGTGAAGCAAGCTTGTTTTGAGAAGTGACCATGCCCTTTTTGGAATGTAAGGTGTTTTTAGACAGCTTTAAGCTATTACTTATCTGATCCACTGTGTGAAGTCCTTTTACTTTGAATGGTGCGATAACCAATTAAGGTGATGGAAGCTGCCGTTAATACGAGGAATAAGACAGAAATAGGGGTCGAGAAAAATATCGACCAGTCGCCCGATGAGATAGTCAGTGCCTGACGTGCTGAGCTTTCTCCTATTGGCTCTAAAACAAAGCCGATCATCATAGGCGCGAGAGGAAAATCAAATTTTCTCATTATGTATCCGAGTAAGCCAAAGAACAGCATGACCCAGAGATCGGTGACACTGGAATTGAAGCCATAGACACCCAAAACACAGAGAATGGCGATCATAGGGTACAAGATCGACGGGCTGATTCTGGTGATATGCGAGAACAACCGAATAGCTAGAACACCCAACACTGGCAGCATCAGGGCGGCGGTCAGCAATGCGATAAATATGGCGTAAACCAAGTCGATACTGTCCGTAAATAACATCGGTCCTGGTGCCAATCCATGAATCAAAAATGCACCCAGTAGAACGGCTGTCGTAACATCTCCTGGTACACCAAGAGCCATAAGAGGAATAAGAGCACCTCCGCAAGTGGCATTATTTGCCGATTCGCATGCCGCGACGCCTTCTAGCGACCCCTTTCCAAACTCTTCAGGCTGCTTGGCGTTTCTTTTTGCTTCAGAGTAGGAGAGGAATGCTGCTGGCGTTGCACCAAGACCGGGGATCGCTCCTAATACAGTACCAATGATGGAGCCGCGAAAAATGGTGGGAAATAGGGCGCGAATTTGCTGCCATGTCACCCTAACTCTATTAGCTAATGGGGCGTTTGACCTCTTTTTGCCTATGTCTTCCGAGCGGACCAGTAATTCAGACACGGCGAATAAACCGATTAGCATTGCCATGATGGATATACCATTCATCAAGTTTACGGAGCCAAAGGTAAATCGCGGTGTGGCATGAATGGGATCCAGCCCAACGGTACCAAACAAAAAGCCTAAGGATGCGGCAATAAGACCTTTTATTAATGAATTACCGGAAACGCTGGCGACAATACTCAAAGAAAATAGGACTAACGTGGCGAATTCAGCAGGGCCAAAATTCGTCGCAAATTTAGCGAGAAAGACCGCACCAAAGATCAATACGACGGTGGAAATTACGTCACCAATTACGGACGACCATAATGCAACTCCCATCGCTTCTGAACCTCGCCCTTTTTGGGTGAGGGGAAAACCATCCATAACCGTGGCGGCTGCGGCCGGAGTACCCGGTGTATTGATCAAAATTGCAGGTATACACCCACTGTAGAGTGAGCCCTTATAGGCCCCTAATAAAATGCAGAAAGCAGTAATGGTATCCAGGTTGTAGGTTAATGGAATCACCAACGCGATACCCATGGTGGCTGTCAGACCCGGAACCGCGCCCATGAATATGCCAAATGCAACGCCGATAAAGATCGCCAATAGGTTTTGAAACTCGAATACAACAACGATGGCAGAGAAAATATCTGTGATCATTTTATCCCCCCAAATATAAGTTCAACCCATACACAAACATCACATAAAGCGAGATGCTGCTCACTGCGGTTGTCGTCAGTACTATGAGTGGGCTTCGGTTTCCGTAAATCAGCATCAATGCGGCGATGAGTACAGGTGCAGAAACGAAATAGCCAACCTTTTCAAATAAGAAAATAAATGTTGCTAAGCTAACGAGCACAAACAAAGGCAGTAGGCTGAATGTGCTTTTCACTTCTGAGTTTGTAGAGCTTCGGCGGCGAATGGATCTAACAAACAGGGTCAGCCCCCCAAGACCAGTTGCGATGCAAGCCGCGTAAGGGAAAAGCCGAGGAGACAATCCTCCGCTAGATTCGACGATTTGTGTTGGGATTAAATAAACCATCAGCGCAACAGAAAACCCAACAAGCGCACATGATGCAATCATATTTTTACGTTCAGTCATTTTTATAGAGGCGAGCTGGTACTGAGCAAGCTCGCCAATCTCCATTTATTTTCCAAGACCTGCTTGTTGAATGATGGCGCCCTGAATTTCAAATTCCTGCTCTACCTTAGAGCGAAAATCTTTCGGACCGAGGTAGCTAGTTTGCATTGCCAGACGTTGGATAATTTCTTCCATATCTTTAGAGCCACTGGCTTTTAGTATCGATAGACTGAGCTTTTCAACGATGTCTTGAGGGATGCCCTTTGGTCCAGCGATACCCAAAATAGAGGGCGCGCTGATTGGATAACCAAGATCTAACAGCGTTGGAACGTCTGGGAATTGCTTCATTTTTTTGTCGGTGATGATGGCAAGAAGCTTAAATTCTCCCGACTGAACTTGGGGTAGCCACTCAGTAGCGCCAACCATAAAGTCGACATGTTTACCAAGTAATGCTGTGACCGATGCCGCCCCACCTTTAAAAGGTACGGCTTTCCATTCTAACGATTCGCGATTTGCCAACCTTTCCATTGTCAGGTGTTGCGGGGTACCCGATCCGGCAACGGCGTAGCTGAGCTTTCCTGGGTGTTTTTTGGCGTAATCGATGAGTTGAGGCAGTGAGTCGTATGGCGCATCCGCGGGTACAACAATCCCCAAATTCCATTGAGCAAATTGTGCGATCAATGTGAAGTCGTTCAATGGATCATAGGGCAGTGTTTGCATGTGAGGGGACAGCACAGCAGCCCCAGTTGTGAAAGTGAATAGTGCGTAGCCATTGGGACGAGCGCCCTTAGCCAGTGATGCAGCAACCGCACCGCCGCCACCAGGTTTGTTCACGACAACCACCTTTTTACCGAGATCGTCTTCTAACAGTTTAGCGAGCACGCGTGCTGTCGAGTCCGTTGTTCCACCCGCACCGTAGCCCACCGTAAGTTGGATATTGCGTTTTGGCCAGTTGTTTGCCGAGCTATGAACACTCCAAACGGTTAACCATATTAAAGTTAAAATCGAAAAAATCCTTTTCATCATAAGTTCCTTTTTGTATTGCATTGTAATACATGTTACTGTATTGTGATATTTAGTTTCGATCTTGTTAATAATGTTGTCAAGTGTAAAAATTGAGCAATGCAATATTTTGAGGATAGATGAGCAATGGAAAGCATGAGCGAAGAGCGCAAAAATAACGCACTTTATGTTGGGGCAGTAGAGAAAGCGTTTGTTGTTTTAGAGAGCTTCATTGGTAATGCAGAGAGCCTTTCTCTCACAGAAATTGTTAAGCTTACTGGGATGACAAAAAGCGCGGCTCAGCGCTACATATATACGTTGGAAACGTTAGGGTATTTAGTGAAAGATCCGGACTCGAAGCGGTACAAAATCGCGATGCGATCTTTATTTCCGGCAAGCCAATTTTTAAGCTCCGATCCTCTGATTAATGCTGCCTATCCCCATATTGTGCAGCTTAGGCAGCAAGTGGACGCGCGGATTGGATTAAGTGTGCCTTTTCAAGACGATATAGCCTATTTGATTCCTTTACAGAGCAATAAAGAAGCTTATCAAAACGACTTTCCCGGATTTAGGCTCCCACTGTTTTGCACAACATCAGGGCGACTGTTCCTATCTTCCAAAACTTCAGAAGCGGTCCAACATTACCTTGAGAATTCAAACCTGAAAAAGGTGACGCCTTACACTCAAACGGATCCCAATGAAATTATTCAAGAAGTCAACACAGCGCGAGAGCAAGGTTTCTGCATCACTCATCAAGAAGTGAGACAAGGGAACTTGAATTTAAGCGTGCCTATCTACGATAGCCATCACCAAGTTAAAGCCTGCCTAGTTGCGGTGGTTCAAACACCTTCTTGGGATGAAGAGCGCTTAAAGCAAGACTTACTGCCACTGATGAGAGACGTCGCTGCTCGTATAAACCCGAATAATCGGTTGGGGCTGTAAGGGGGAAACCAGCCAAGCGCAAAGCAGTTTGGCTGTCGTTAACGCTAAGTTCCAATCAAGGGAACCCAACTAACTTAGGCAGATACAGCGACAAACTCGGGAAGAAGGCGATGATGAATACCGCGATCACCGAGGTAATCACAAACGGATGAATTCTCGCTGTTATCTGTTCAACCGTTGAGCCACCAATCCCCGATGCGACAAAGATGTTTTCCCCAAGGGGCGGGGTGGCAAAACCAATCGACAATACACACACGACTACAATGCCGACGTGAGTTGGATCGGCACCCAGCATGTACATGATCGGCAGCAGTACCGGCACAATGATCATGATGGCAGCTAAGGTTTCCATGAACATACCAATGAAGATGAGTAAGCTGATGGTTAGCGCCCATACCAGATACATGTTGTCGGTTAGGCTAAGCAGAGAATCAGCGACGACTACTGGAATTTTTTGTTCCACCAGAAGGCGGCCAAATACTGTTGCCGCAAACAGAATCAACAAGACACGACCTGTTATCCATGTTGTGGTAGAAAGCGATTTGATGATGCTTTGAAAGGTGAGTTCTCGGTGCAGAAACAACCCAACAAAAAGGGAGTAAAAAATCGCCACCACGGCCGATTCGGTCGGTGTGAAAATACCGCTGTAGATACCACCAAGAATAAGAAAGGGGGCCAAAATGGACCAAATACCATGCCTTGCCGCTGTTCTGATTTCTCTCGAGTCCCAATCTTCTTTCAGCCCCTTGTAGCCTCGTTTTTTGGCAATAACATAATTAGTTGCCATGAGCGACAGCGCCATAATCAAACCAGGGATCACACCTGCGACAAAGAGCTTAGGAATGGAAACCGTTGAAAAAGTACCGTGCTCGGCAATCGCTTCGGGTGGTGGCATTAACCCCATGGAAGAGATACCAAAAATCACAAGTGGGATAGACGGCGGAATGATGATCCCAAGCCCACCAGAGGCAGCAGTGACGGCGGAGGCGTAGCTTTTTTCATAGTCTCGCTTCACCATGGCTGGGATCATGAGCATACCAACCGCGGCAGTGGTAGCCGGACCTGAACCGGAGATCGCGCCAAAAAACAGGCAGGCCACCACGGTTGCCATACCTAAACCACCCGTTACAGGTCCAGCTAAACTTTCTGCTATATCGACTAGCCGTTTAGAGATGCCTGCCGCTTCCATTAATGCCCCAGCTAAAACAAACGCTGGCAGCGCCATTAGGGGGAAATTCCCAACCGAGGTAAAAGCGATTTGCACTAACGCAATCGGGTTTTTATCAAGTAGTAGGTAAGCCGCCATCGAGGCGCCCGCCAACGAGACGGTAATTGGGGCTCCCAATATCAGCAGCACTAAAAAGCCGCCAAATAGAATCAGAGTTAAATAGGCTTCCATGCTTAGGGCTCCATTTACTCAGCCTTGAAGGCTTTGTTTTTCGAAAATTTGTTTTTAAGAAAATCGTTTTTTAACGATTGTTTTTGAATCTCTTCGCTTTCCGGGTCTGTTGCTTCAATGCCAAGCACCAGTTTTTCGTAGTTATTCCATAGGATGCGAACCGACATTAAGAAGAAAGCGATGGGCAAAATAAGATAGAAATACTTCATTGGAATCCCAGTGGTTTGAGACTTCCAAAACAGGTTCATTTTGTTGAAAACAAAGTCGTAACTTAGGTATACAAAATAAAGATTGAACGCTACCCAGATAAGGTCGGCAATGGTTTCACTAACGGTTTTGACTATTGGCGGGAAGAACCGGAAATGGAAACTCACACGGTTATGCGCCGACATCTTCGCCGCAACAACGGCACCCAAATAAGCAAACCAAACGAACATGTATGTGGCCACTTCATCACCCCAAGGTATGGAATATTGGAAAGTCTGCCGCAATACAATTTGCGAAAAGAGAAGAATCACAAACGAAGCCAATAACAGGCAGCATGTGTATTCTTCAATATTGTTTAGATGTTTTCTCAATGACTTCATGACACGAGTCTCTGCGAGCTAGAATGGCATCCAACGAATAGGGTTAGATGCCATTGTGTAGGGACGAATACCGTTCTAAATAGACGTATTCTGTGTAAGGCGTTTTTATCGTTATATGCGCTCTAAACTGGCGCTGATTAATGAATTAACGACCGAGAGATTTCAATGTGTCATCCAGTTTTTCTTTGCCGCCAATGCTGGAATAAAACTTTGGCCATACTTTTTCAGTCACCTTGTTCATCCATTCTTTTTCACCGTCGGCTGGCTCTGTAATTACCATACCTTTAGCGACTAAGTCTTTGCGGATTCGGTCTTCCGACTCCAGTAAGAATTGATAGCTGTGCTCGGTTGCTTCTTTACCTGCCGCAAGTATCGCTTCTTGTATGTCTTTGGACTGCTCTTGGAATATCGATTCACTGACAATCAGCGGCTCGATCGAAAAGATGTAGCGAATATTGGTGACGTACTTCTGAACTTCATTGAATTTCATTGCGTGGACAGTGATATAAGGGTTGTCTTGACCATCGACCACGCCTTGCTGTAATCCGGTGAAGGTTTCCGACCATGCCATAGGCGTTGGGTTAATTCCCCATGCTTGATAAGCCGAAATCATGATGTCGTTCTTCGGGACTCGGATCACCAACCCTTTCAGGTCTGCCAGTGTTTTCACTGGGCGCTTGGAGTTGGTCAGAACACGAAATCCTGAATACGCCCAACCCACAATTCGAACGTTTGCGTCGCGAATGGTGTTTTTCACTAACTCATCTCCAACAGCGCCTTGAGTCAGTTTTTTGGCTTCTTCCGCACTTTGAATCAGATACGGCATGGTGAGCAAACCCACCGACGGAGAAAAAGGGGTCACGTTATTGATCGCGAGTACGGAAAAATCGAGCAAGCCGATGGCTGCGTTATTGACGGTGTCTTGTTCGTTGCCAAGCTGACCATTAGGAAACAAATCCAATTTCACACTGCCATTGGTTTTCTTTTCCATCAGTTCGCTAAATTTGGTGCCTAATTCCCATTGTGTACCACCAGCTGCATCACCCAGTGCCATTTTAAAGGTCTTGGCAGAAGTGACGGGAGCCGCGATTGCGACGGCAATCAAAGCGCTCCATGAAATGAATTTCGATTTGGTAAGTATCATTGTTTTAACCTTTCTTCCTTGTGCCTGTTATGCGTCCGTTGCTGGATGAAGATGTTTCCGCAAGACGCCCCGATTAAACGTGCGTGTTGTTCTCCTTAAGAAAATGCGTAGTGAATAAATAAGTTTGCAGTGAATCGCCAAAGAAGAGCGAGTTACAGCACTTCGTCTTTTAGGTGATACCACTTGTACAAGAACCGTTGCCCCATGCGGCGAAACGGAGAAAATGCCTCCGATTCCACCACTTCCCGAAGGTTTGGGAACGGCAATTTGGATTGAAAAATAGGGAGGTCGAGGTTTTGTCCTTCTCCTGCGATCCATTGGGCGAGCCGCTTACCTGCTTGCGCGGAGTACATCACGCCATTACCGCCATAGCCTAGTGCGTAATAAATCGATTCTTTATAGTTCGGCTGGTAAATCCTAGGCATCATGTCGTGGCTTACATCAACCCAACCCCACCATGAATAATCGACCTCTATCCCTGTTAACGCGGGGAATTTACGGTGTAAATCGTTAACAAGAAATTGCTTGTACTTCTCTTCTGATGCAGACTTGCCAGTTATCGCACTGCGCGAGCCAATTTGCACTCGGTTGTCTGGTAACAGGCGATAGTAATGACGTAAAACCCGTGTATCCGTTAAGACTTGTTTGGTTTTGAAATTACATTCATCGATTTCTGCATCAGTGAGCGGGCGAGTCACGATGGAGTTAGAGAGAATAGGCAGCAGGCGGTTTTTGAGTTCTGGGTGCAACCCTTGTGATGTGTAACCACCTGTCGCAACGCCAACAGCTTGGGTTTTTACAATGCCACCCGGTGTTTTGATGTAATGGACGTCACCTTCCGATGTCCACCCGATCACAGGGCTACTGGTGTGTACTTTCACGCCTAGACGCCGTGCTTTTTCCAAATAACCGAACGCTAATTTTCCTGCATGAATACCAATGCCTTCTGGTTCGTGCATAGCACCAGCCGCTTCTTTATCGTCAACAAAGTCGCGCTTTACCGTGGCAGCATCAAGAATTTGTGCGTCGTAATTAAAGGTATCGCGAAGCAACTTTGCTTCTTTTTCTAGTGTCGGCATGACCTTACTGCGATGCGCAATATAGAGATGACCGCCAGGTTGAGGCTCACAATCGATGTCTTGAATCAGTTCTTTGAAGGTTTCCATACCATCAAGGCATTCGCGGTGCATTTTTAGTGCGGTTTCTAACCCCCAACGCTCAATCCATTGGGAGCGCTTTAAGCGGCCACTGGCACATTGTGCTTGCCCACCGTTGCGTGTGCTGCACCCCCAACTGGCTCGGTTGGCTTCTAAGACTGTTGCTCTGATTCCATAGTGTTCCGCAAGATAAATGGCTGCGGTTAGCCCTGTATAGCCTGATCCAATAATCACGACATCCGCATCAGTATCCGACAGAATTGGCCCATCGTCTTGAGGCGGTTCGCCCGCTGTTCCTATCCAGTAAGTAGGTGCGTAGGCTTGGCCAGTACCAGGATTTTGTCGTGTGAGTGGATCGTAGCTAGGGTCGTAGGCTTGCCGGCTCTGCTCTTTTTCAGAAGGCACAGACGCAGCGCCATTCAATACGTGCGGATTCATGGAATCTGAGTTCATGTCTGCCTCCGGATATTATTTGACGTCGCCACTGACGACGGGACGATCTTTACGGAAAGCGTTCTTAACCTGAATTTTTCCATCTTTTACCGTAAACACATCCACCATACGTGCCTCAATTCGGTCGCCATCGGGTGTGGTTGCGCAAAATGTGGATTCAGTAACAGCGCGATCGCCAGAGACAAAGTGAACCGGATCTTTCCATTGAACATCTGGGAAATTTTTCCATACCACAGCGAAAGCGTCGCGAAGTACTTCTTTCCCTGAGAAGGTGTTCCCCTGTAGCTCGGCACCTGCCGCGGTGTGGAACACGCAATCGTCAGTCACGAAACTTAGTAAAGCGTCAATGTCGTGGGCATTCCAAGCATCACTAAAACCTTGAAGAGTTTGGATTGTTATTTGATCTTGATTGCTAGTGTTCATTTTCTGTTCCTTAAAAAGTGGGCAGAACAAACATGAATCGATGAGAGAAAGATCAGGGTATGAATTCAGATTCAACAGCTGTTTGTTTTGCTAGATTACAGTCTTATTATTTCAATATGCGATACATAACGTTCCATATTGAGATATAGATACCAATAATTAACAATTTTTTTACAACGTGACGGGCGTCGCCAATCCATAAACTGAGAAATGAATTGGTGACACCAGCCAGCGGCCTTTAGACGTAGTCTTTGTATTTATCTAAGTGGCGTACAGGGGTAGACAGTGCATCGCGGCGGAATGGGTCGCCTAATTCACGTGTACACATGATTTCGATGATGGTTGTCTTGCCTTCGTTCATCTGCATATCGATGGCTTTTTGCAACGTTGGACCGACATCTTCCAATTTATCGACAGTGATCCCTTCTGCACCCATTGAGCGAGCAATCTCTGCAAAACTTTGGTTGTCCAGTTCGCCAGCAACGAAGCGACGGTTGTAGAAATCCACTTGGTTTTTCTTCTCAGCACCCCATTGGCGATTATGGAAAACCACGGCAGTCACAGGAATATTGTGGCGTACGCAAGTCATGGTCTCGACTAAGCTCATGCCCCAAGCTCCATCGCCTGCGTAAGAGATCGCTGGGCGATGTGGTGCTGCTACTTTAGCCCCAATGATGGTTGGGAACGCATAACCACAGTTACCAAAACTCATGGCTGCAAAGAAGCTACGTGGTTTTTCAAAGCGAAGGTAGCTGTTGGCAATGGAGTTGATGTTACCGATGTCGGTCGACACCATGACATCTTCCGGCATGGCTTTTTCAAGCTCGCGCAGAACTTGTCTTGGGTGAAGGTATTCGCCACCAGAGAAAGGCGTTTCTTGCGCGTTTTCTTCGATCATGTCTAGGCTGAATTGGTCTTTTTCGTGCGTCCAATCGTCCAGTTCTTGTTCCCACGCTGTTTTCTCAGCCTGAATTTTCTCAAAGCGTTCTTGCTTGTTTGCATCACAAGTTAACGTGCGACCTTCTAAACGTTGAGTCAGGGCGACAGCAGCGGCTTTTGCATCACCACAAATACCCACAGAGATTTTCTTAACTAATCCCAACATTTTGTTGTCGGCATCGATCTGAATGATCTTGGCGTTGGTTGGCCAGTAATCCATGCCATGTTGTGGCAGAGTACCGAACGGACCAAGACGCGAGCCAAGTGCAATCACGACATCCGCTTGAGAGATCAGCTTCATCGCAGCTTTAGAGCCTTGATAGCCTAGCGGACCACACCATAGTTCATGGCTGGCAGGGAACGAGTCGTTGTGCAAGTAGCTGTTCACGACCGCTGCACCTAAGCGTTCTGCCAGTGCCTTACATTCTTCAATAGCATCGCCCATAACGACACCACCACCGGAAATGATCACTGGGAATTTGGCTTGAGCTAAGATGTCTGCTGCATCATTTAAGCTTTGTTCGCCACCTGCACCTCTATCGAGACGAGCGGGTTTCGGGATTTCACATTGAATATCGCCATAAAAATAATCGCGTGGGATGTTGAGTTGCGTCGGACCCATCTCACTCATTGCGCGATCAAAACAGCGACCAGTGTATTCCGCCATGCGCGAAGGGTGGGTTACGTGCCCTTGGTATTTAGTAAACTCTTGGAACATAGGAAGCTGGTTACATTCTTGGAAACCACCTAGTCCCATGGTCGTGGTGCCGGTTTCTGGTGTCACAATCACCACTGGGCTGTGTGCCCAATAGGCAGCGGCGACGGCGGTAACACAGTTACTGATCCCCGGTCCATTTTGTCCTATCACCACACCATGTTCGCCAGAAACACGTGAGTAGCCATCGGCCATGTGTGCCGCACCTTGTTCGTGAACGACTGGGATTAAACGAATGCCAGCAGGGGCAAAAATATCCATGGCATCCATAAAAGCGGAACCCATAATGCCAAACATGTCTTGTACATTGTTTGCTACCAATGTTTCTACAAACGCCTCTGAAGGCGTCATACGCGTTTTTCCTTCAACCACGTTTCTTGTGTTTTCGCTCATCGCTGTCTCCTTGACGAAATAGAATGAATTTCAAAAATTGGAACAATACATTTCGTTAACTGAAATTTAACATTACTCTAGATGTGCAATTTTTGAACGTCAATAGAAATATTTAAAATGGAATGATTTGTTCCATAAAATGATATTTATCTATCAAAAACGAGAAAGAATGGTGTTCAACTTGTGAGCGCTGCGAAAGAATAGAAACAAGTGAATGAAAAGGATTGCGTGATGGATATGAGAACAGAGCGAGTCACCACCCGCTACTCTGTTAGGGATACGTTTGGGATTGATGTGGATATGGACGTGATGGGATACCCACATCCCACGCAGGATGTGCCTGAAATTGATATGGCGTATCAATTTAATCCTGAGGTGACGTTAGCGATACTCGCAGGGTTTACTCACAACCGTCGTACGCTGATTCAAGGTCGGCATGGCACAGGGAAGTCGACTCATATAGAACAGGTTGCGGCACGATTGAATTGGCCTTGTATGCGAATAAATTTAGACGGACACCTCAGCCGTCTCGATTTAGTCGGTAAAGACGCCATTGTATTGAAAGACGGTAAACAGGTGACGGAGTTTCAAGAAGGCATTTTGCCTTGGGCGGTTCAAAAGCCAATGGCTCTAATACTGGATGAATACGACGCAGGGCGACCAGACATAATGTTTGTTATTCAGCGGCTGCTTGAAAAAGAGGGCAAGCTTGCCTTGATGGAGCAAAACCGTGTCATTACCCCACACCCGCAATTTCGACTGTTTGCGACGGCGAACACCGTAGGGCTTGGAAACGTCAACGGTTTGTACCACGGCACCCAAGTACTAAATCATGCGCAGCTCGATAGGTGGAATTTAACGGCGACGCTCAATTATTTGCCTGCTGAACAAGAGGCGCAAATTGTGTTGGCTCGCGTTCCAGAAAAAAACACACCTCAAGGAAAAACCATCGTGGATCATATGGTGCAGCTCGCCAATCTTACGCGACAGGGTTTCGAAACGGGGGATCTTTCCAGTCTTATGTCGCCGCGCACGGTGATGACTTGGGCGGAGAATTGTGAAATTTTCAAGGACTGTGAGTTGGCGTTCAAACTGACTTTTTTCAATAAGTGTGAGGAATCGGAACAAGCCCTTTTGGAAGAATACTATCAGCGTTGCTTTGGTCGGGAACTGCTGAATCAAGAATTGCCCGAACAAGAATCGCTAGGGTCGATGCGTAACGATGAATAGCGGAAAACAGGCGATTAGCCAGAAACAACGCAATCAACAAAATCGAGAACACTTATTGGCGACGTTGCGCTCACTTTCAGGGTATTCCGATATTGAACTGAAAGGGGACCGTTTGTTTCAACGCTCGCAGCCGTTGGTGACGCTTGCTCCCCATTTGCAGTTGAGGGATTTTGGAAGTGTCATGCACCTTGAACAAGAACACGCATTGGAAGATGAAAGAGCAATTCAAAGAGGACTAGTCGATGGATGGGTTGCTCATCTCACTAACACCAATCAAGTTGACTTTTTAGCAAGCCGTCCAACACACCAAATGGCTTGCTGGGTATTTGATGCGCTAGAGCAGCTTCGAGTGGAATCGTTGATTTCAAAAGAGTTTGAGGGGATGAGCGTCAACATAGAGATGCACTTTGAGCATTGGTCACGGCAATATGAAAAGGCAGGGCTGCTGGAAAGCCAAGTGGGCATATTGTTGTTTACGTTATTGCAAATGGCGCGTTCTCGAGTTCAATCCTTACCTATCCCGGAGATCATTGAAGAACAGATAGAGTCAACAAGAATGGCGTTAGCGCCGCTTATAGGAACCCCGCTTTCCAAACTAAAAAGATCAGCAAATAATCAGCTTGAATACGCTAAGTTTGCGAACGATATAGCACAAGTGATTGCGGATTTAATAGACAGCACATTAGAGGATGAAGGTGCCAATCAACCGCCTACTCGTAATCGTATTGCCTTCGATTTGTTGGTGGAAAATGATGGCGAGATTGAGTGTGAATTGCCTGTCGCCCAAGCAGGGGCGAGTACTTCTGTTGAAGGGAGAGCATTAGGGTATCAGGCTTTTACCACAGACTATGATGAAGAACGTTTTGCCGCTTCGTTGGTCAGGGCTGCATTACTTGCCGAGTTTCGGGAGGACCTTGATAAACAGTGGATGCAGTCGGGAATGTCCATTCGTAAAGTTGCGCAGAGAATGAAGGAGCGGTTTTCCACTCCATGCGAACCCCAGTACCAGTTTGGTGAGGAATCGGGTTTGATTGACGGGCGCAGGCTTAGTCAGATCGTGACGAGCCATAACGAGAAGCGTGTATTTTATACTCACCCTCAAATGTTGAAGCCAGACATGCAACTGACGATTCTCATTGATTGTTCTGGCTCGATGCGCAATTCAATTCGTTCTGTCGCACTGATGGTTGATGTCCTAGTTAGGGCAGCGCAATTATCTGGGATAAAAACGGAAGTATTGGGGTTTACCACGCGTTCATGGAATGGGGGGCGAGCGCAGCAAGATTGGTTAAAGGCGAGAAAGCCGAAGTTACCCGGGCGGCTCAATGAACTGAGGCACCTCATTTTTAAAAGCGCGTCAGACAATTGGGTGAAATCGAAACGACAGATAGCCGCGATGATGAAGCACGATTTGTTTAAAGAAGGGATTGATGGAGAGGCCATACTCTGGGCTCAGAAAAGATTATCAAACAGCGAATGCCAGAAGAAGGCGCTATTGGTGATATCCGACGGCTGTCCTATGGATACCGCAACTCAATTGGCGAACGATGATGCTTATCTCGCACGCCATCTTTCATACGCCATTGCGCAATGCGAACAAGAGGGAGCGTTAGTCACAGGTATGGGGATAGGGTTGGATTTGAGTGCATTTTACACTCACCACTTAGCCGTAGATTTAGATCAGGACACTAACACAAAGACACTCTTCAATTTGATCGACAAAATAGCGCACTGACCTCGAACCGTCCCCATATTTTAGAAAGCTCGTTCTTTCAATAGCCAACTCTTAAACCTTCACTCTTTAAAGAACTCTGCCCTATTACAGTGTTTGCAAATACTCTCTTGGCGTAAGCCCAAAAGTCTGTTTGAAGCGACTAGAAAAACGGCTTTCCGATTTATAACCACAGGCTAAGGCTACAGACAGCTGGCTGCGAGTTTTTTGCATCAAACCTAATGCGTAAACCATTCTTACGTTAGTTAGGACTTGTCTAAACGTTGTATTTTCTGCAGCAAGCTTTCGGTTTAGCGTGGCTCGGCTGGTAAAAAAATGCTCGGCAACGGTTTCTATCTTGTAGTCTAACCCTGGGTTGCTACTGAGGTATTGCGCCAGCTTTTCTTTAATCTGGTTCGGCTGCTCAGGAAAAAGCTTATGAAGTTCGCCTGTATTTCTGAGTTCAGCATACATGCCGTACAAAAACTGCCGTTGCGTTTCTTCAGCTAAATTTTTTCCTGTCATTTCAAATAACGTATTGAAGCAGTACTCAAGTTGTGAGGTGGTTTTTATGCGTAGGGCATCGTCATTCGTTTGGGTACTGGATTGCTTTACCCAACTCTCGGGAGGGGGATCTAGCAGAGTAAGTGTTCTGGAATAAAATGGAGTATGTGTGGGTTCATTAACAAATGTTAGGTATTGGCTGGCAGGCGTGACCAGCCAATCTGAAGACGTATAGCGGAGGGTTTCCTCATGCCACCAAAGGCGTTTTTCACCTTGGGCAACCCAAATGATTGTAGGTGCGTAAATCAGCACATTTCTGAGTGGCTGAGATTTCTTTGCATGAAAATGCCCAGCTTGTACCAGAGATTGAGTCATTTGAGTTTGCTCCATACCATGTAATTCAGTTTACTTAACGCACGTAAGTGGCGGTTAAGGTGGCTTTTCCAAGCGATGAACTGTTGAGCATATAACCCACAATGGCATTGGATGCATTGTCTGGTGCCGCAAGTTTTTCTGTTGGCAGTGCCCACACAGTGAATTGGTATCTGTGCATGCCATGTCCTTCTGGAGGGCAAGCACCGCCAAACCCAATCGAACCATAATCATTTTTACGTTCTCTTCCTGCAAATTTAACCTGCGTAGATGCACCGCGATTAATGCTTGTCACTTCAGCGGGAATGTCTGTCGCTACCCAGTGCCACCAACCGCTGCCTGTAGGTGCGTCTGGGTCATAGGCGGTAATTGCAAAGCTCTTGGTGCCTTTTGGGGCGTCTTGCCAGCTTAATACCGGAGAAAGGTTACCGCCTTCACAACCAAAGCCTTTAAATTCGAAAGCTTTATCCATTCGACTTCCTTCCTGAATGTCACTGCTGCTCAGTGTAAACGCCGCGCTATTAAATGAAGCAGCTGCAAGCAAAAGGGCAAGATATTGAGTTTTCATTAGTGTTCTCCTTGTTTAGGGTCGATTGACTCATATTGTCTAAGGAAAACTTTACGTGGATTGAGAGTAGCGCAATGAACATAACGGCTCAAATTTTTAATGAATAAGGTTATTTTGAGAGGTTATGCTATTTGGGAATGAGGCTCACGCGCATTGAATAAAAATCTTTATTGGGCTCTATTTATCGGATAACCTGCCGAAAACTATTAAACCGTCAAAGTGAGATTCATGAAACCAGCTATTATTCACGAGTGGAATATTAGTGAAGCTGAAGCCCTAAGTCTGCAAAAAGAACTTTCAGGTCAAGTAACACATACGGATGATTATAAAGAGATTCGATTTATCGCTGGGGTCGATGTTGCCTATTCTAAAAAAGACGACATGCTCGTTGCTGCCGTCGTTATTTTGGATAGCAAAACTTTAGAAGTGGTAGAAAGTTCAATTTCCGAAGGCTCGGAGCAATTTCCGTATATACCAGGATTGTTTTCTTTTAGAGAGATCCCACCGCTGATTGAAGCTTTTGAAAAACTCAATATTCAACCAGATCTAATTGTATGTGATGGTCAGGGTTACGCTCATCCACGTCGATTCGGACTGGCGTGTCATTTGGGTGTTATTTTTAACAAACCATCGATTGGGTGTGGAAAAACACGTTTAATTGGTACTCACGAAGAGGTTGGAATACACCGAGGTGAAAAGACTTGCTTAACTGATGGGCACGAGATTATTGGAAATGTTCTTCGAACCCAAGATCATATTAACCCTATTTATGTTTCTGTAGGGCATAGAATATCACTGAGTTCAGCTTGTGGCTGGGTTTTGAAGTTATGTCCAAAATATCGGCTTCCCGAGACAACTCGACAAGCCGACCAGTTGGTGAATAAGGTATTATCTAGCAGATAGCTTTCGCATTTTTTCTAGATATTGGTGCAAGTTAGACCCGACCTCTAGTTCCCTTTCTTCAATCAAATGTCCATTTTTGTCCCACTCGATATAGTTGAGCTCGACGCCATGCTCGTAGGTTCCCCGAGATTTACAGGTACTATTTTCATACCACTGTGAGATCAGCATAGAGTTGTTACCGGAACATTGTGTCCACTCTTTCGAAAGCTGACCATTTTCATGCCATTCTTTACACTTTCCCTCAAGGAAGCCATTCACATAGGAATGTTCTTCTTTTAGAGTGCCATTTGAGTAGGTTGAAAAAACAACGCCAGTGAACAAACCACCATTGTAAATAAGAGCATCATCTTCGAATTCTAACTCTTCTTCGGTTACACGCATAATCATCGAGCTCCTATTTTAATCTACGTACTGTACATCACCTAGAATCCACTTACAGTGTATACACGGCGGTTTTATTTCCCCAACAAAACCTTTCTTTTGTGTTTCCATTGTAAATACAGCGAAGTCATCTAGAGTCGCATTTGGTCTTTGATTGAGAAGATCATTAACAGCGTAGACCTCAGCATGAGAGCCTTTTCCTTTTGAGAAAGCATACTCTTCAAGATCAGCATCAGGGATGTTGAATCTTCTATCCAAAATGTTGTGTAAGTTTGAAGGTTGAGTGCCTTCAAAGTTATTAATATAAGGTTTGGATATCGTACCTGATTCGAGATCTTGTGCGACAGATACTACCGGACCAATTTTTCTTTTCCCAAGTTTATCAACATCTTTTAGTTGCTTTAAATGGCTTCTGGCGATGCTCTTAAGGTTGTTAGCTTGCTCTGAGGTAAAGGTAAGGTTGGGTTGCGGTTTAGGCTCACCAATTGCACTAAATACCTTTCCATTTCGGCCCAGCATTTCTGGTTGTGTTTTTGCATCGTCAAACAGTCTGTATACCCCGTTTCCTCCGTTTTCTTGGAATACAGGAACAGCTTGCCCATTATGTTCCGCTAGGAATACGTGATCTCGACGTATGAGGTTAGAGCGAACACGGTTACCATTCACATCCGCAAGTCTCTTAAATCCTTTGTACTCTTGATCTGTGACGATAAAACGACGCCCATCATGTTCAATGATTGCTCCAGCCTCTTCAGTAAAGCCCCTAGTGATTGCTCCATGCTGTGCATCAGCAAGCAACTCTAATTCACCCGAATACTGACCTGCTTGAGTGGCGGCAGTGGCTACTTCGTTGAAGTTCTTGATGTTGAAGACGTTTGTGCGATGAAGCCTCTTGGCAACGTTAAGTATATGCCTTGACTCTGCGAATCTTGCACTCCCTTGAACTTCGGTATCGATCAGACCGCGCATTCTGATCCTAAGGTCAACTTTTTTAGTAATGGCGTTGTATTCGCCAAGTTCGAAATTAGTTGCCCAACGACCAGTTAGTGCTCTAACTTCATTACCTACAACACCAGCAGGGTTGAAGCCTGCGTTAATGTTTGACCAACCAACGTACCCGCTTCCACTTTGAATTTCTTGCTGTAGCACTGAGTTAAACTCAGCCTCCCAAGTTGCAAAGACTTGTTTCATCGCTTCGCCGGCATTTTCTGCAATTGGGTAGAGTTCACTTCCTTCTACAAGCGCCATTGTTTCTACAATAGGAATATTGATAGCGTGCAGGATTTCTTCAGAGGCTGCGCCTTCTTCAATAGCTGTAATTTCTGGAAGCTGAGTGAAAATAGTAGCATCGGATGCTTCTAGTAAAGCAATGCCTCCTGATTGATGTAATGTTGCAATAGCCGCAGTTTCTTCCGCAGCAAAGAGTGCGGCAGCATCCGTTCCTAGCGCTTGTGCAGCGACAGAAACCGTTGCCCCACTTGGCAATGTGATATTTTTTCGAGCAAGATTTCTGCGAGCGATATTGACTACACGTGTTGACCGATGCCATGACAGTGGGCGGACTAACGTTGTTAATGGTCGAATTGCACGACCTATTGTCCAAAGTGCTCCAATCGCGGCACGTTTCTCGCGTGAAGCTCTTTCTGCGCCATTAGCAAGCTCAAGGTTGATGTCGGTATTAGTTATTGCGAGACTTTCGGCAGTCGAAAGAGGAGCGAATGCCATTAAGCTGCTGCTTACAGCAGCGCATAACAGGGCTTGTTTAAACTTGATGTCTTTCATTTCTTGTCACCTAATTTTTTTGATTTAATCACTCTGAACATTCGGAGGCTTGATGTTTTTGAACTTAAAATAAATAAATTAAAATATTTTGTAGTTCATTTTATAAAATCAACTATATTCGCTTGTGTATCAATAAGGCTCTGTGGTGCGTACCTTAAATACTGAATTGATGTTTGGGTTTGATTGTTCATGACATTGAGAGTGTGAATTGTCTTCCAGCAAATTTTTTGTCGGTATTGAGTTTTTTATTTCAACAAAAAACGAAATTGGTGAACTAGAGAAATTGCTTTGGTTTGGTAAACTGGCTGTGAAAACCAGCCTCTTAAGGAGAAGAAATGAAGCTGTTTGTATTTGAACATTGTCCGTATTGCATTAAAGCAATGATGGTCGCTGGCTTGAAAGGTCTTGACGTTGAAGAAGTGTTTTTGCAAAACGATGACGTTGATGCCCGTATTGAAAAAGTGGGTGCGAACATGGTGCCGATTCTTCAAAAGCCCGATGGTAGTTATATGGCAGAAAGTTTGGATATCGCGAAATATTTGGATGCGTCAGATGGTTCTCCAGTTGTTACCGAAGGTGAATTTGGTGACAAAATTAGTGAGATATTAGCGCAATCGTTTGAGTTTAGTGGTCCTTTGCTTTACCCGCGTTGGTTGATGATTGAGTTACCAGAGTACGGCAGTGAAGCAGCTAAAACGTGGTTTACCAAAAACAAATCCGCCATGATAGGGATGAGTTTTGAAGAAGCCTTCTCTAAGTCTGATGAATACTTACCAAAAATGAATGCGTTGCTTGAAAAGCTGGATTGGCTGACATTGCCTTCAGAGCGAGGCAATACCATCAGTTACGACGATGTGAACTTATATCCTCATCTACGTAATCTAACGGTTGTGAAAGGTATTCAGTTCCCTCAGCGCGTTCGACAATACATAGATGAAGTCACTGCGCTTACTAAGATCCGCTTGTTCGATTCAGTTGCGGTGTAGGTAATCCCATATTCAAAGCTTTAGTTAATTCAACTCAATAACAGAAAAATCCCGATTCACTCGGGATTTTTTGTTTTTGGATGGTCGCTATTCTAAGAGAGGATATGTTTACCGTTATTGACACCCATCGGAGCCACAAACCATGCTTTCAATGATGTCTGGATTACTGAAATAACCCGTATGACTTTTATACATATTCGTCACAATGCCAAACCAAGTACTTGCATTACTCACTTTTACGTTGTGTACAGTAACCCTGCCATCACCTGTATTTTTTTTATTTGATATTGCATTGCCGTAGTTACTCACAGGGTAACTCAATAAATCGCTCGGGTCGGTGTACGCGACGACGTTAATTCTTCGAAAACTCTTTTGTTCTGTTCCTATCGAATCTGACAAGGCAGCGACCAAGCTATTTGAGTACAGCTCTGCTTGAACCGTTTCAGTGCTTTTATTTACTTTTATTGGTTTGCAATTGTTCAGGGGGCTTAAGAGTGGAATTTGGTTCGATGCCATAAAAACGGTTGATGACTGAGCAATGAGTGACTGAGTTGCAGACTGGTTTTTAGTGTAATCAGAGTGCTGATGAGGATGTGGGGAACACATCAGGACATCCCTGAGCACCTTGCTTCCCAAGCTCGATGAAATAAAGAAGATTCGGTTTTTGATGGTGTCGGATTCTGGATTCATCTCTTGAACTTTATCCATCGATTTCGCGAGGTATTCTCGGATTTTTATGCCCTTAGATCCAGCGTATGTAGTGACATCCGAAAGGCAACCAGACACCAAACTGTCTTTGATTTTTTTATTCACAATGGCTGCTCTACCTTGGATTTCCAGCTCTCCAGACTTTCGAATTTGATTCCAGTCGGAATAATGGTATGCGTACAATTTCATTTCCGATTGGTCATCACTTACTGTGTATTCTCTAAGATAAGGAAAACCGCTGGATGTACCGCCATTGGGGAAGTAGTAGCCCAAGTCATTTTCTACAATAGGACCGTTGTACCCAGCCTTTTTTACTATGTTTTCAACAGGCTCTCTGGCCCAATTTGATGGTTTCTCACACATGCCATGAACCATAACAACAATAGTCCGATAAATAATATTGTTCGTCTTGTCCGTCTTTAATCCTTCAAACGTGGCTGTCTCCTCCATTTCAGGAGGGGAATAAGGGGTAGTACAAGCGGTTATAACTAAGCAGATGGCGATTAAAAAATAATGTTTCATTCTGATTTCCCTATTCTTTTACATCCAGTATTTCTTTAAGTTTTTCGGATAACTTTTCTTTGCTGTCATCTTTTTTATTTTCAAGCGCTTCAGCCAGCTTTTCCAATGCTTTGGCTGAGATCGATTTATCTATTACGGTTAAAGTCAGCGTTATTTTATGAGTCTGAGTAAATACTCGATCTACATCTTTAGGCGGTCTAATACCTGACAATTCGCCGAAAGAAATCTGGTTGCTGGATATCGTTGTTGGGATGTCCAAAGTCGCAACTTCACCGTCAAAAATGGTGTTGATAGAGATGGACTCTTTACTGCGTGTATACGTTACCCAGTTCAAATTCAAAGTAGCAGCACCTTTGAAGGCTTTTGCTGGGTCCTCTTTGTTCTTAACTAGGTGATGCCATTGATAGGGAAGGGCATTAAATGTTTCGTCAGCTAAAGAATGACTGTTAACGGACGCCTTATAGAAGATTGGCGATGTTGTTAAAGTGATCGGTATTATTAATTTAGAGGCAGTGTTAGCGGAGCTTAGCTGAATCGACATAGGGAAAGTGAGTTCTTCAATTTTTGCTACTTTCTTCGTGGATTCATCCTTGCCTTTCCGTTCTTTTAAGTCACATTGAACAAGGTACTCACCTTTATAAACCTGAACTTTTTTCTTCAGTTCCTTTTCTAATTGCTTATCTACAGCATCGACTAAAAAGCTGGCGACTTGATCAATCAAAAAAGTTTGTATTAGCGATTCTGGAATAAAGTTGCTGCCCTGCTCCTAGCAGAATGAAGGTAAAGGAGCGGTATTTGTAAACTCCATATCTATGTTTTTAGATTCAATCAATGCGGTACTGGTACAGCCAACACCCAGTATCGCGCAAGATGCGATAAGTGTTTGGTATATATTCATTGACTTTCACCTTTTTGAATTCGTTAAACATTATGCATAGGCACAAATTTAATAAGGAGATTAATGTCAAATAATTGTTATTTTTTTGTTAAAATTAGATTGGTTTGTTCTGATGGTAAGTCGTTTTATGAATGGTAAATGGTGAATCACATGATACGGGCGGCTGTATCAATGTGTTCAACAAGTATGCTCTGAATGGAGAGCGAAAGATAATCAGTAAGTGGCGGCTGATAATCTAGAAGCTGACGTGAAAATCGCCAATAATTTGGTTACTCGCGTTGGCAATGGTGCCTTTACTGGTGTGTTCATCGTATGCAAACTGCAGGTTTAAATCAGATACCTTGCCTTGAGTTAGAACATTGCGCAGCAAAATATCGCTATTCATTTGATGGGTCGTGACTCCCCACTGAGTGTTATTTTTAAAAATATTGAATTCTATTCTCATTTATTTCCTCTTCGAGAGTTGGATTTTTCTGTTTTGTTTCGGCATTTCTGAAACCAGAAACGGTGTCGACCAATCGATTTAGACATGGTTTTTCCTTTTTTCTATTCACTAGGGTCTTTTGACCTGTAGCAGTTAAATTTTGTTCAAGCTAAAATTTGCTGAACGTTCGAATGCGCGTAAACGCATACCAATACCTTCATTAAAGTATTCGAATGTTTCACTTTGATGTTACTTAGGTATATTAAGACTGTATGTTTCTAAAATAGTTCTATGACACGATCATCATAATGATGGATGCGTTAAAACACAGGAAGAAATTGAAGTAGTAACAAAGAAGGTTGTATAGCTGAAGCGGTGATGCGAGGTAGAGCCGAAGGGCTAAACGAGCAAGCCGCTAAGCTTGCTCGTAAAAGCATAACTTACGCAGGAACTACGTTAGCAGCCTGAAGACCTTTTTGGCCTTGCTCTACTTCAAAAGTCACTTTCTGACCTTCGTTAAGAGTTTTGAAACCTTCAGAAGCGATAGCACGGAAGTGAACGAATACGTCAGCACCGCCGTTATCTTGAGAAATGAAACCGAAACCTTTCTCTTCGTTAAACCACTTTACAGAACCAGTTACTTTGTTAGACATGGAATGCCCCTTAAATATATTGAATTAAATAGGTTCGCTATAAGCGAATGCACTGAAAGCCGGAATTATTTAATTTGACGATGAAGCTAAGGGTGTAACAGAGGGTTCAACAGTTACGAAGGAATTCTGAAGACTTGCTTTGACTTAATGTTTTTTTTAAATAACTCTATGTGACAGAGCGCACGTAATATTACATCAGAGAGAGGCGTTGTAAAGGTTTATTTTCAATAAAATGCTTTTATTTTTGGGATTTTGGGCATTTCCCCGTGAAAAGCGCCTTGTGCACCCATAAAGCCAAAAGTGTATGGGCTCACTTTTAACCCTTCTCGTTCCTTTAGGTTCTGGCTTTCTCGTAGTTTGTTAAACATCCACTCTTCTAGCTTGAGTGAAACTTCAGCAAACTCTTCTTTTGTTAACTCTGCCTTAAGGCTGATAAGGAAAGCCTGATCGTCCTCCAACGGTATATCCACCACTCTTTCTTTTAGTCCATTGAGTACTTGGTGAGTAAAGAAACTAGAAAATTTTGCTCCTTTCTCAAAAGCGGTATGTGCGGGAACAAGAACCTTGCAGTTGTTGTTTGCTTGTAACTCAATGAATTTGAAATTTTCGAGCTTTCTTAAGTATTGATATAGAGACGCATCATCCAGTTCGTGGCGTTGCCCTATCTCCTCAGGAGAATTGTTCTCAGATAACTCTGTCCAAAAAGTAAATAAAGCAGGGCAATCGCAAAATGCTAAATCTTGCTCAGATGTAAAAAGGGGGATGGAGAAAGCATTGCGCTCGGCTTCAGCAAGAATTTTCGATAGAGGAAAATTCACTAACTGGCTAATCGTCATCATCCGTTGCATTGATAGAGGCTGTATGTTGTTTAACAGCCTTTTTACACTGACTTCAGATATGTTCAACTCATTCGCAAGTGCTTTGTAGGAAATATGATTACTTTTTAATTCTCTTTTCAAGATGGCGCATGTTTCTTGAAGTAAACGGGTATCCATTCTTGTTCTTCCTATTTACGGCTTAAGTCACCTTACCTGATACATAAGGTATCATAAAAGTATCCATTTAATAGTCTTGTTGAAACTAAGGGTCGTTATGAGATTCTTTAACGTTATTTTTGACGTGGGATGGTTAAATGAACAAAAGGGAGCTCACGATACGATTCGGTATCCAGCAGGGTTTGCATTGGTTGATTATGGGGATCATGATCCCTGTGATTACGCTTATTTTCCAATCTCGGGGGCTAAACTTATTTGACATTGGTTTAGTGATGGCGGTTTGGATTGGCAGTACCGCTTTGTTGGAAATCCCAATGGGAGGCTTAGCAGATAAATATGGTAAGAGACGCACATACCTAGTTTCACTATTTACGAATATGGTGGGTTGTATTGTGCTTTTGGTGTCTTATGATTTTTCATTCCTGCTAATGTCATCTTTTATTTTAGGCGCTTCTCGTGCCCTATATTCAGGCACTCTCGATGCATTATTTTATGAATCCTTTCAGCATCAAGTTGGTGATGGCACCTTTCATTCGGCATTAGCAAAAGTGAACGTGATGATTACGTTTGGACTTGCAATTGGGTCTCTAATTGGCGGGGTGCTACCCGATGTTATAAATAATTTAGGAGCTGGTTTTCCTAGCGTTTATGATTTGAATATTTTGACTGTGATCATAGGTAACGTGTTGCTACTGGCAGGTACTATATGGGTAATACCTAACCAAAAACGAGGGACAAGTACTGATCCATCAATTTTCGTCAGTTCAGCTAAAAGCATCCTCCGAACAATACAATGCGCTTTTACACATTGTGTTATCAAGCGATTGATGCAAACCACTTTAGTACTAGGCATGGTGCTGAGTGCCGCTGAGAATCACTGGCAGCCTTATCTCGCACGTATTATTGAAGATACAGGGTATGGAATCACCATGTTTGGTATGGTGTCTTCTTTGTATTTCTTGATGTCCGCTGTCGCTTCACTTTGCTCTATAACATTGTTGACTTGGTTTAATGGGTCGCATCGAATGCTGATGTTGGTCACGCGATGTATGGCTGGTGTACTCTTCTTTTTACTTGCGCATACCACATCGTTTTTAGCCTTTTTAGTGTGTTATTTGGGCTTTTTCTTCCTTTTCACTTTGGGAAACAATTCAGAAAGTGTTTTGCTAAACGACAATACCAGCGAAGAAGTGCGTTCTACAATGCTGTCGGTGAGCTCGTTCGTTGTAACGATTGGTGGGGTACTGTCCTCCTTAGTGTTTGGCTTTATATCAGAACATTACGGTATACCTCTAAGCTGGCAGCTATCCGGCATATTGCTTGTGGTTTCTTCATTTGTACTTTTATTTATACCAAGGAGTAACATTGGCTAAAACAAAGATCGGATAAACGGACTCGTAGGTTTGATGGAGCCGCTAATGCTGCGGCTCTTGTTTGGTTTGAATCGGGTTACTGTTTACCGTCTTCGAAATCAGCATCATGGTTGGATTCAGGCTGTGCATTTGCGGCTTTTGCACTTCGTTCATACCAATTGACATGTCGAGTCATCACCATAACCAAACTTAAGACGACAAAGCACAATAGTGTTCCCATCAGTAGGGCATAGCTTTCTGCTTGCAGCAGCCCAAACAACAACCCGTACAGAATGAGCAAACTGATGCCAAAGATACTGCCATGCTTACGGTTGTTCAGCATACCGCCCACGTACACGCTTAATAAGGCAGTAGAGGCAATGGCAGACACTAAGTATGCTAAGTTGAAGCCAGTGTGTTCGCTAAGGGAAATTAGCAACAAATAGAAAAGCGCCAGAGCAAGACCCACAAAACCGTACTGGATAGGGTGAATAGGGCGCGCTTGGAACAGTTCTAACAAGAAGAAGCTTGCGAATATAAGGGTAATGACCAACAGAGAATAGTTTACTGCGCGATGGGATTTAAGATAATGGTCGACAGGATCAATCAAGTCCACACCCATTTGCCTGCCGTTAAGTTCGTAACATTCGGTATTGTCTGACATGCATTTATCAAACAGTTGGGTAATGTTGGTTGAAAAGTTGTTGGTTGCCCATTTAGCGCTGAAGCCGGTTTCTTGGATATCGGAAGAAGTAGGTAAATAATCGCCAATAAAACTCGGGTGAGGCCAGCTAGAGGAAAGCTTAACACTGGTATTGTTGCCAATCGGGGTGATTTGTAGATTACCCATACCTTGTAGCAAGAAGTTCAAATCAAATGTTAGCGGCTTAGATGTATCTAAAGTATCGATGTCCAGTTTGCTGTGGAAACCTTGTGTCATTTGGTTCATCCCAGTACCTGGTTCAACTTCGATGGATTGTCCACCTAGTGATAACTCCCCTAAGTTGATTAACCCTCTGCTGTCACTGATGCCCACCACCATGCTGATCTTATCTATTGTGAATTCGCTCAAATCATCCAGCGAAGAGAGATCAAACTCCCCATTGAGGTCGGTCTGCGCTTGATAAAGGCGAGCTTTATAGATCCCTCTGTATTTCTCGAAACTTTCAAGATGGGAGGTCAGGTTAAAGTTATCGGGTAAAATGAAGGCCTGACGTTCGATCATGAATTCTTTGTCTTTGCTTGTGACGGTTTCTGTGTACTGAATATTAATGAAAGGCCCCATGATGCGCTGTTCACCGCTGCTGCTTCGAGCGATGTCTTGCTGAACTTCCTGCTGTCTGTAGGAACGTTCAGAAATAAGATCGTCAATCATGGACACTGGAATCTGCAGTAGCAGAAACAAAAACAGCACAAAGCCAAACTTTATGCCGAGTTGGTTGTTCATAAATTTTTTCATTTCACTCTCCTTAAACGTTATTCTCACTCTAAAACAGCAATTTGGAAAGTGAATGGAGGTTATGTGGAGTTTTTATGGAGTTGCTAATGCCATTGTGGGTTAAAAACGCTTTTATGGGGTTGGAAACTGCAGTGTGACTTTGACCCCGCCTTCGACGTTGTTTACCTTCAGTGTACCATTATGTAACTTGGCGACTTGCTCAACGAAGTTAAGCCCCAACCCCGTACTTTTCACGCCATTTCCCCTGGGCAGAGAGTAGAATCGCTCGGTAATTCTTTCCAGCGCGTAGTCAGGAATATGCGGTCCTGTATTGAACACCGTAAGCGTCGCATTTCCATTTTTGTAGGAAATACTCCAATGAATACTGCCCTGTTCATAGACAAAGTCGAGGGCGTTTTCCATTAAGTTAAATAAGGCCTGTTTCAACAAGAAACTGTCACCGTATACGGTTAACTTACTGTCCGAAGCGCTTAGTTCACTCCCGTTTATCTCACACGATGCCGATTTTTTACTGAGCTTGGCGTCTGAGGCGTGCACAATTTCTTCCAGCATGGTGAGTAGCTGAAGTGGCTGCGTATTTTCCAATTGAGGCATTTTTTCCAGCCGAGCTAACTCCAGCAGTTTATCGATAAGCAATTGCATTCGGTTGCTTTCGCGTTCTATGTTGCCAGCGAAACGGGTTATTTTTTCTTCGGGTAGAGGCATCTGCAAAATTTCGCTCGCGCCTTTAATAGCAGAGATTGGGCTTTTGAGTTCGTGGGTGAGTGTTTGAACATACTCCTCAACGTAGTGTTTTCCGTCGAGTTGATTACGCATTTTTTCCAGCGCATTACTTAGCGTGCCGTATTCATAAAAGATTCGAAAAGTCGGCTTGGTGACTTTTTCTCCGCGCCCCATTTTTTCTGCGTAATCTTCGAGTTTATGTAGGGCAGAGTGAATGCGCCAAGCGATGAGCGCACCGGCCAGCAAAACCAGCCCTGTCATCCACATCATCCAGAATAAGACATTTCGTTTTGAAAGGTCGATAAAAGGCTGAACACTGCGATTGGCTTTCGCTACCGTAACGCTGCCGATAATTTCTCCCTGATGGTAGATGGGAGCGGCGACGTGCATAACCGTAGATAAAGGGTCTTCGGGGTTTGCTGTTGTACTGCGAGCCCCATATTTTCCGCGCAACGTTAAGTACACATCATTCCACTGAGAGTAATCTTTGCCAACATCTTGTTGCCAAGAATCGGCGATAACGATGCCATTTTTATCGGTGATATAGATTCGATGATTAATGACTTTTTTGCCGATTTCCCAGATTCTCGCTTCAGGCTCTCGCTTACCATAAGCAGTCAGTAAATTGGCAAATCGACTTTGCGCCATCTCGCCGTTCGCCACTTCTTCTTCCGCCAGCACGGCAAGTAAATTCGCCATGTCGACTAACGTTTCTTCTGTCGCTTGGCGCACGGTCGGTTTGAGTTCTTGAATGACTGTTTGGCTAACGATGTAGGCTGTCATGCCCACCAACACAAAGTAGAGGAAGAACAGACGAATCCCGAGGGGGATTTTAGGCCAATTGGACGTTTTATCGGTCATGTTAAGCCTTACAACGGTTTGAGTTCTGAGCGCAATAGTAGTATCCGAACCCTCGTTTTGTGCAAATTCTATCCGCCATGCCAAAGGGTTTGAGTTTGTTGCGAATGGCTTTAATGTGAGAATCGATATTACGTTCGTAGATGGAACCTGGCGTCATATCGGCAGCGATCATGAGTTGTTCTCGGCTAAGTACGTTGGTCGATACATCAATCAATTTGTGAAGAATTTTGAATTCCACAGCGGTTAGCCCTAGGTTTTGGTTGCCCACACGGTAATCAAAATTCTCGGGGTATAAGTCTTGGGTGTTCTCGACCGATTTTTCCGCTTCAGATGGGGGTGAAACTAATGGGCGAGACTTAATACGAAGCTTGATTCTTGCAAGCATTTCACGTGGGCTAAAAGGTTTGGTGACGTAATCATCAGCCCCGATTTCTAGTCCAACAACTCGGTCTATTTCGTCATGTCTGGCGGTTAAAAAGATGATAGGAATCGCGGAAAAATCCCGAATGGTTTTACATAACTCAAAGCCATTTCCATCCGGTAGCCCCACATCCAGAACCAATAAATCAGGGTTTTGCGCTTTTAAGTGTGCAAGCCCTTCGCCAGCGGTTGAAAACCAGTCCACTTGATAACCGTCCATTTCCAAAACGTGGATTAAATTTTCAGCAATTGCAGGTTCATCTTCAATGATCAGAATATTCAAAATTCGGCTCGATTCAGGTTTTATATCACGCAATTATACCAGCCAAAAGTAAAGCATGGGGCTGGTGTGTTAGCTGCAGTCACATATCAGTGTTCAATTAGATGAGTCACTTGGGGAGCATGTCTATAAAGAACGGCACCATCAAACGCATGGCGATCAGAAACAGCACAATAGAAATCCCTTTTCTCATGGTATTGGGGGCGATATTCGTTGGATATTTCTGGGTTAAGTAGGTCACAAGCATCACTAAAGGAATCGCTGCGGCTGAAATGGTCAGAATTTCAGGGGTGAGCTGGTTTTCCCATGCAAGAATCACCGTTCGAGAAACCGAGCTGCAAAGAAAGGTGGAAAGCAACAGCGCGCGAATATGCTCCATTGCCATAGGTTGGCGATAAAAGTGATAGACAAGTGGAGGACCACCCAGCCCGAACATTCCGCTACAGAGCCCAGAAGTAAAACCTGCGACGGAGAAACTACGAAAACGGGACAGTTCTTTCTTCGCAGCTGCACGCCAAAATAAACTGATGGCGCTATACAAGATGATGCAACCCAACAAAAATTCCAAGGTACTTATCGCTTCACCACTGAGATGATTCAAACCCAGTAGACCAACATAAACACCGGGAATAACCCCTAGAATAGTAAATGCCCACTTTCGCCAAGGGGTTTGGCGACCAATACCTTTCAAGGCTACTAGGCAATTTGCAATGGTAATCAAACTGATGATGGCAGCGACAACAGGTAAATTGTAGAGCTGAAAGGCGCTGGTCAAACCGATAATGATTATGGCGATACCAAACCCTGCTACAGTTTGGAAATACGTGCCAATGGCGATAATAACGAGTAACAGGATCAATTCCATTCGTAATAGGTAACCTCAATTAAGTATGTTGAGCTTGCACAACCGTTGTGGCGATGACATGGAATATATCGTCTTCGCTGCATCCTCGGGATAAATCGTTGGCTGGTTTTGCCAGTCCTTGTAATAGAGGTCCTATGGCTTTTGCACCACTGAGCCTTTCTGCCAGTTTATAGCCGATATTACCCGCTTCTAGATTAGGGAAAACGAGTACGTTGGCGTTGCCTTTTACGGTTGAATTTGGTGACTTCTTGTTGGCGACTTCAGCGACGATAGCGGCATCGAATTGCACGTCTTCATCAATTGCCAATTCAGGTCGTTGATATTTTACTCTTTTTGACGCATTTATCACTTTGTCTACCGAAGAATGTTGCGCACTTCCATTTGTTGAGAATGAAAGCATTGCGACTCTCGGTTCAACATTCAGGAGTTGTTGTGCGCTATTGGCTGCTGTGATCGCAATATTGGCAAGTTGTTCTTCGTTTGGATCCACCACCAAGCCGCAGTCTGTAAATATGAGTGGTCCTTTATGCTGGTGGAAGGGTTCACATAGCATCATGATGAAAAAGCTCGACACGAGCGGGAATGCTTTGTTGGTGCCAATTAACTGAATGGCATTGCGAACCACATCCGCTGTGGTGTACACCGAGCCCGCAACCAATCCATCGGCGTAACCCTCTCGCACAAGCATGGCTGCAAAAACCAATGGTTGCTGAATTAATGCTTCGGCATCTTTTTGGCTGATACCTTTGCATTTCCTTATCTCATATAAAGCTTGGCTTAGCGGCTTGGTAAGTGGGCTCTCGTCAATACAAAGCAAGGTCAACCCAGACAACGATAGCCCTTGTGCCAAGGCTTGAGCTTCGAGATCTTTATTACTACCCACCAGTATGATCTCAGCTACACCTTGCTGTTGAGCCTTCACACTGGCGTTGAGGATGCGTCGATCTTGTGCTTCACACAACACGATCTTTTTTGGTTTTTTTTTTGCGGATTCGATGATCTTTTCAATTGCTTTCATAATGATTAAGTTCCATTTATCGATACAATTTGTTCCGTAAATTGTATTTATGTAACAATGCTAACGATTGATGCCCCATAGATCAATCTAAAATCCGCTATGTGGTATAAATCATATTGCTTTCTTGCTATAAGTGGTCACGTGAGCAGTTGAACAAGAAAATCGGAGAGATATGGACAGCCAGTCACCCACTCAGCCTCCTAAAGTGGAGGGTGATACGCCCACCTTGCGCCTTTTTGCTTTACTCGAAGTGATCGCGGAAAAGGACGAATTTTTCTCATTACAAAGCCTTGTCGAAGAAACGGGTTTGCCGAAACCCACATTACACCGAATGCTTCAGCAGTTAGAGAGTGCTGGTATTGTGCAGCGTGACCATGATGACAGGCATTACAGCACCGGAATACGGCTACGCCGTTTTGCCGAAAAGTTGCTACTGAATAGTACGATTCACAGTGCAAGACATGCCGTATTACTGCAATTGCAAAATGAAGTGGGAGAAAGCTGTAACCTTACGGCGCTTTCTGGCGGCGAGATTGTCTATGTTGATCGCGTAGAAACCCAAGCCCCACTTCGCTTTTATTTGCACCCGGGTTCACGTGTGCCTGTGCATTGCAGTGCGACGGGTAAGCTTTTCCTCGCCAATATGAATGCTAAGCAACGTCGACGTGTACTCTCAACCACCGAGTTAGAACGTTACACCCAGCATACGAAAACCAACATTGAAGATTTGGAAGAAGAACTCGACCTAGTTAAGAACAATGGTTACGCGATAGATAATGAAGAATTTTTGCCAGGTCTATTCTGTGTTGCTGTGTTAGTGCCCTCAAAACGTGGACGTTCTAATCTTGGTATCGCTATACAAGCGCCGATTATTCGCCTAAAACCAGAACAAGCCCTGCATTTTCTTCCTGCTTTGCAGCGCGCAGCCAATGCATTGGCCAAAATAGAAGAGGAAGAAGATGAACGGTTGTCTGACAAATAGGTGAATGGGTGCAATACGTAGAGATCAAAATCGCAGTTGAAGAACAGATTGAATCGGGGCTATTACCTCCGGGGCAGAAATTACCACCGGAACGCAAATTAGCTGAGTCATTTAACACGACTCGGGTAACACTGCGAGAAGCGCTATCGTTGCTTGAGATAGAAGGGAAAATCTACCGAGAAGACAGGCGAGGGTGGTTTATCTCGCCTCCGCCATTAAGCTACGATCCGGGTAAAGACTTTAGTTTTACGGCATTAGCGACGGCGAATGAAAGAAAGCCTAGAACCGAAGTTCTCACATCGAAAACCATTTTGGCGACCAAATACGCTTCTCAGATTTTGGATCTCCAACCTTTCTCTGACGTGCACAAAATCGAGAGGCTTCGTTACCTCGATGAACGCCCCGTCATGCATGTGACTCACTATGTTCAGCCCGATTACGCGCCGAGTTTACTGGATCACGATCTTACCCTTTCTTTAAGTGGTATCTGCGCAAGTGAATTCGGTATTCTCCCTGCATCTACTCAAATTCGGCTGCGAACCACCTCTTTGCTTGGAGACATTGCGCAGTCTTTGCGCGCAACACCAGGTGCTCCAGCCATGGTGATTGAGCGCTCTAGCCTAGACAGTTCCGGTGCCATCATTGATTGTCGCATCGAATATTGGCGACATGATGCGATCAGCATTGAATCGAGTGTGGAGCTGAAAAAATAATCTATGTCATTGTTTGCTATTGCTTTAGTGATTTTCTCAGCGTTGTTGCACGCGAGTTGGAATATCATTGGCAAATCTAAGCAAGGTGCTGGTGGTTCGTTTTTTCTTGCTTCGGCGTATGCGCCAACTCTTATCCTAGCCCCTTATACTTTTTGGTTTCTCTCTTCCCCCGAGATTTCATTGCCTTCCCAATTTTGGCTTTGGGTATGCGTGAGTGCGGTATTTCAAGCTGTTTACATGCTTGGGCTAGCGTACGCGTACCAGCGTGCCGATGTTGGCGTGATTTACCCTATCGCGAGAGCCATGCCAGTATTGATGGTCGGTTTGGGCACGGTATTGTTAGGGCAGACATTGAGTGATGTCCAATGGATTGGCTTCACCCTAATTACGGTTGGTTGCTTGTTTGTTCCGTTAGTGAAATTCAGCCAGTTTAGGCTCTCTGACTACATGAATGGGGGAGTAGCTTGGGCACTGGTAGCTGCCGTCGGTACAACGGGGTATTCCATTCTAGATAAAGTCGCGATAGACATTCTCACCAGTGAAGTGAAGGATGTTTATAGCGCGCAACAGGTGGCTATTTTCTATTTGGGTGTTCAGTTTGCATTTATGGCCGTGACATTAACCCTGACCTTTGCTTTTACGAAACAATGGCATGTCTTTAGACGAGGTTGGGAAATGAAAAAATCCGCCACCGTCGCAGGCATAATGATGGGCGTAACGTACACCTTAGTTTTGTATGCCATGACGCTAACTGAAAACGTCAGCTTAGTGGTTGCTTTACGCCAGACCAGCATTATATTTGGTCTTTTACTGGGTATTATTTTCTTGAAAGAAAAGTGGCTGTATACAAGAGGTGTCGGGGTGGTGTGTATTGTCGTTGGACTTGTCTTGGCACTTATACCAATCGTAGTA
>NZ_BFAQ01000057.1:0-15506 GCF_002933855.1 Vibrio penaeicida | reverse complement strand
TGATTGTAGAATAACTACTTATCGAAATTTTTTGCCTTGTTCTCAAGCGTTTTTCCTTCGCTATTTATGAACACTTACTTACTGTGATTGGTATTATTTGATGACTTGTGTAAAAACAAAAAAGTGCCCTGAAAAACAGGGCACTTTTAGTTAAAACGTTGTTGGTTTACTTACCACGTTGCCAACCATGGAATTTCTGAACCCACTCCAACAGTTTTTCTGGTGCGTTGGCTTTCTTCCAAACCCCTGCAGTGTACTTCGCAGCTTCACTCATTGTTGGGTAAGGGTGAATTGTACCTAGAATCTTGTTCAAACCTAAGTTGTGCTTCATGGCTAAAGTAAATTCAGCCAGCAATTCACCTGCTCCATGCCCCACAATCGTGACACCCAAAATAGTGTCTTTTCCTTTTGGTGTGATCACTTTAATGAAGCCGATGTCTGCTCCATCGGTAATGGCGCGGTCTAGATCATCAATGCCATAAGTCGACACTTCGTAGTTAATGCCTTTGGCTTTTGCTTCGCTTTCGTTAATACCAACACGAGCGACTTCTGGTGTGGTGTACGTTGCCGCTGGCATCACACGGTAGTCGGCTTTAAATTTCTTAAACTGCCCAAACAGACCATTTACGGCGGCATACCAAGCTTGGTGCGCGGCAGCGTGAGTCAATTGGAATGGTCCACACACATCGCCAACAGCGAAGATATTAGGGTACTTAGTTTGTAGGTATTCATTGACATCAACCGTGCCACGATCCGTAACTTCAATGCCGAGCTCCTCTAAACCGAAGCCTTTCACATTGGCAACGCGACCGAGTGCAAGTAACACTTTATCAAAATAGACACGTTTGGTTTCGCCTTGGTGCTCAAGCTCGGCAAACTGACCCTGTTCATCACGGCCAAATTGCGCGGCTTTGTGACCCGTTAATAGGTTGACACCGTCTTCGGTCAAATGGCTTGCTACGAGATCAGACGCTTCTCTATCTTCACGAATTAGGATTTGTTCTGCCATTTCAACTAGAGTAACTTCAGATCCAAGTAAGCTAAAGCTTTGTGCAAGTTCGCAACCAATAGGACCGCCACCTAACACCAACAGTTTTTCAGGCTGCTCGCGCAGTTCCCATACGTTGTCGGAAGTGAGGTATTCAACATCGCTTAAACCTGGGATACCCGGAACCAGTGGGCGAGCACCAGTTGCGATAACGATGTTTTTCGTTGTTAGACGTTCGCCATTTACTTCCACTTCCCAAGGGGATAGGACTTTCGCTTCGCCAGTCACACAATCGACACCCAGCGAAGAATAACGCTCGATAGAATCGTGAGGTTCAATGTCTGCAATGACGTGTTGAACACGGTCCATTACCGCGCCGAAATCGGCTTTTGCTTCTCCAGCATCAATTCCAAATCGTTTGGCTTGAGAGATCTCCTTCATTGTGTGCGCGGCACGAATCAGTGCTTTAGAAGGCACACATCCTGTGTTCAAACAGTCACCGCCCATTTTATGGCGTTCAATCAAGGTGACTTTCGCTTTAACCGCGGCAGCAATGTAAGCCGAAACCAAACCACCAGAACCGGCACCGATAACGACCATGTTGGTATCGAATTTAGCGGGTTTCTTCCAACCTTCATACACTTTACGAGCCGCAATAATATCAACCAGTTTCTTGGCAATTAACGGGAACAAACCAAGTAAAACAAATGAAAGCAGAATTGGAGGAGAGATAATGCCCGCTAAAGAATCGATTTCAGCCAGCTGAGTACCTGCGTTTACGTATACCGCTGTGCCCGCCAACATACCCAGTTGGCTCACCCAGTAAAAATCACGCGCTTTGATTGGCGTTAAACCCATTAATAGGTTAACGACAAAGAAAGGGAATACAGGGATTAAGCGTAAAGTGAACAGGTAGAATTTACCTTGTTTTTCAACACCTTCATTAATGGCAGATAAACGCTCACCAAATTTGCTTTGTACCCAATCACGCAGTAAAAATCGGCTGAATAAGAACGCAAGTGTTGCCCCTACAGAGCTGGCGAATGAGACCAATAGCAAGCCCCAGCCAAATCCAAACAATGCGCCACCTAGTAGCGTCATAATGGCTGCACCAGGCAGCGACAGCGCGGTCACGATGACGTAAATAACAAAGTAGGTCACACTGGAAAGCAGAGGGTTTTCAGCAATCAGAGAAGACAGTTGCTCCTGCTGCTGCTTTGCTGTTTCCAAGGTTAGGAAACGGCCTAAATCTAGGCTAAACCATAAAACTATGAACCCAACAATCGCGAGTGCGAGAAGTATCTTTTTTTTGCTCATCACATTTCCTTCATTAGGTTGTTGGCAAAATTATCAACCACTTATATCCACCATGTGGTCTGGCTATAAGTGTAGTGAAACTGACTAATAAAAACAGGGCAAATACGTTCTTTTCCTTGAACCGAAACAGAAGATAACGCTCTGAATCCAGTATCTTGGGGATTAATTACGGCTCTGTTTTGAAGACTTGTTTTAAAAGACCCATCAAAGCACAGGTTCATTTCATGTTTTTATGCTTTTTTTTAAAAAAAGGGATTCGTCTTATTCCTCTGGATTCTGAATAAGTCGTAAGAAAAGCAAAAATACATTTAGCGAAAAGAACTTAAACAGCCCAAAGATTCTAAGGTCATCGGTTAGAAAGAAGTGTTTTACATTTTACAATCGGGAGTAATAAATCTTAGGGTCAACAGAGACCCTAACATCAGTAGGATAATTTGAAGTGAGGAAAAATTAGTGCGATTTTGGGGGATGATTACACGTAATTGAGCGTGAAAATTCTTCCTGACACATTTGAGCGCGTGGTTCATTTTCATACAAACGGTAGAGACGGCACATTTCCACCAATGTATCGCACGCCAAAAGGTAACTTTTATGTCGAAATGCCTGACCGCGGTCGGGGTTGTTCATCTCATTAACCAGCGCATAGTGGAGCTTTTTCAATACACGGATAGCGCAATAGTCGTCACCGACTTCCTGTGATCGTCTCACCAGTTTTTGGCAGGCATCGTTATAGGCATGAAGTGCTCGCTCACAGCCGTTGCTTTTAGTCAATACAGCTTCACACAGATACATTTCGGTTTTTAAATCTTGAGCCCTCAAGCGATAGTTGTCGATATTGCGGAAAATCTGATGATGAAGTGAATCCATTTCTTTAACATCCCAAATGAGTGAAGTATTTTTTAAATGATAATCATTATCAATTGATAAATCTACACCCTTTTTTTGTTTTAAAAATTACGCGGTCGATCACGAAACTTTATTTCTACTTAATTTTCATAAAAAATTCATATATATCATTGGCATACGCCAATCATGGCTGGTGTTTAATTTTGTGGGAAATTTCGTGCTTCAAACCGTCAAACTTTGCTCGCCTCTGGTCTGGCAAGGCATCTCGAAATTGCAAAATTTTTTTCGCTTGTTCAGCTCGAATATGTAAAACGTCTTGAATTGATAATCATTATCAACTAGATCTATATAGCAAGATGTAGTGGTTAATTTTTGAACTGGATACAAGATATAGTTATGGACGTAATAAAACGCGACGGGCGAAAAGAGAAAACTAGCCTGGATAAAGTTACCCGAAGAGCAGAGGCACTGTCAGACGGTTTAAAGGTAGAACCGATAGCAGTGGCTCAAAAAGTAGTAAGTGGCTTATACGATGGCATTAAGGTGACAGAAATTGATGTTTTTCTGGCAGAAACAGCAGCCAGTTTGGCAGCAGAACACCCTGATTACGCAAAACTTGCAGCACGAGTGTTGGTAAGTTCACTCCAAAAAGAAACTCAAGGTTTCCAGTGGGCGACAAAGCAACTAGCCGAAATCGGTATTTTATCGGATGAATATGTTGCTCAAGTGCAGCGCCAAGGGGCTGAAATCGCAGAGCTGATTGATTACAAACGTGATTATCAGTTTGACTACTTCGGGTACAAAACGTTAGAGCGTTCATACCTGCTAAAAGCAGACGGTGTGATTGTTGAGCGCCCGCAAGACATGTACATGCGTGTCGCAATAGCAGTAGCTGGTGAAAACATTGAGCAAATTAAAGAGCTCTACGACATGTTGAGCTTAGGCTATTACACTCACGCGACGCCAACGTTGTTTAATGCTGGCTGCAAAATGCAGCAACTTTCATCTTGTTTCCTTTTGGCCATGCAAGATGATTCCATTTCAGGTATCTACGACACGCTAAAAGATTGCGCACTCATTTCAAAATCGGCGGGTGGTATTGGCTTACACATCCACAATATTCGTGCATCTGGCGCACCAATTATCGGTACGAACGGTATTTCGAATGGCATCATCCCGATGTTGAAAGTGTTCAATGAAACCGCTCGTTATGTAGACCAAGGCGGCGGTAAACGAAAAGGTTCTTTTGCGATTTACCTAGAACCTTGGCATGCCGATATTGAAGCCTTCCTCGATCTGCGTAAAAACCACGGTAAAGAAGAGTTTCGTGCTCGTGACCTATTCTTGTCACTTTGGGTTCCAGATTTGTTTATGGAGCGCGTAGAGCAGGATGGTGATTGGACGCTGTTCAGTGAACACAGTGCGAAAGGGCTCTCAGATGTTTACGGTGATGACTTTGTTGCCTTGTACGAAAAGTACGAGCGTGAAGGGCTAGGGCTCAAAACAGTTAAAGCGCGTCAAATTATGACTCAGATTATTGAGTCTCAAGCGGAAACTGGCACGCCTTACATGTTGTATAAAGACTCGTGTAATGTGAAGTCGAACCAAAAAAATCTGGGTACGATCAAGTCGAGCAACTTGTGTGCTGAGATCATGGAAGTGTCGACAGCCAATGAAACAGCTGCTTGTAACTTGGCTTCATTGGCGTTGCCTAAATGCATTATCGATGGTGAGTTTGATTTCCAAAGGCTCCATGAAATTACCAAAATCGCGATTAAGAATTTAGACCGCGTGATTGATGTGAACTACCACCCAACAGATAAAATCGAAAAGTCGAACCACGCTCATCGACCAGTTGGCTTAGGTATTCAAGGCTTAGCAGACGTGTTCTTCAAGTTGCACCTGCCTTACGACAGTGAAGAAGCCCGCGCCCTGAATCGTGATATCGCTGAAACCATGTATCACGCTTCTCTAGAAGCATCGTGCGAGTTGGCACAAGATCTAGGCACATACAGCAGTTACGATGGCTCACCTGCTAGCCAAGGTATCTTCCAATTTGATTTATGGAATGAGCAACCAAGTGATCGTTGGGATTGGTCTTCACTGAGAAACAACATTTCTCAACATGGTCTTCGCAACTCACTGTTGATTGCTCAAATGCCAACGGCATCTACTGCCCAAATCCTAGGTAACAATGAAGCGTTTGAAGCTCAGACCAGCAATATCTATAAGCGTCAGACACTGTCTGGTGAGTTCATCATTGTTAACCGTCACTTGGTTAAAACGCTAGAAGAACGCGGCTTATGGACGGCAGCTGTTCGTGATTCCATCATTTTGAACAATGGTTCCCTGCAAAATATTGCGTCGATTCCGGAAGATGTAAAAGCGGTTTATCGCACGGTATGGGAACTTTCTCAAAAAGCGATCATCGATATGTCGGCAGATCGTGGCCCGTACGTATGTCAATCGCAGAGCCTTAACCTATGGCTAGCATCTCCTACGTTTGCTCAGATTAATGCCATGCATTTCTACGCTTGGAAACGCGGACTGAAAACGGGCATGTACTACCTGAGATCCAAACCTTCTGCTAACGCGGTGAAGATGACCGTCGGTAACAACGATGAAGATTGCGTGGGCTGTGGCGCTTAGGTTAGACCACCAGATGATTTTAAAACGAGCATTGTTTTCAAAGAAGACATAGCTTTCAAAAAACATAGCTCTCAAAACAGAGCTTTAAGGCGGGTATACCCTATCCGCCTGCTTAACAGGACAACACCATGATAGTAAAAAACAAGTTCAGCCTTTTCCCTATTCAGTACGAAGAAATTTGGCAAGCATACAAAACTCATGAAGCCGCTTTTTGGACCACCGAAGAACTGGACTTTGCTCAAGATCTGCCTGATCTACAAAAACTGACAGAAGGTGAACAACACTTTATCCGTCACGTTTTGGCATTCTTCGCACAAAGTGAAGGCATGATCAATGAGAACTTGTTGACCCGTTTTTACGGTGAGATTGAAATTGCAGAAGCGCGCTGCTTCCTTGCTCTGCAAGCGTTCAATGAAGTTATTCACGCCGAAACATACGCGCTTCAATTGGAAACTTACATACCGGATGTCGAAGAGCGTGAGCGCTTGTTCAACGCCATCGATAACGTACCGACAGTGAAGCGTAAAGCTCAATGGGTAATGAAATGGATCTCGTCTGACAAACCCCTTGCGATGCGTCTTATCGCGTTTGGTTTAGTGGAAGGGTTGTTCTTTGCAGGCAGTTTCTGCGCGATTTACTACTTCCGCAAGCGTGGTCTATTGGCGGGGCTTGCTGCAAGTAACGACTTAATCGCTCGTGATGAAGGCTTGCACTTTAGCTTCTCGGCATTGCTATTTAAAACACTGGGTCAAGGTAAAGTGACTCAAGCGGAATTTGAAGAGATATGCCGTGAAGCGGTGTCTATCGAAAAAGAGTTTGTGACCGAAGCATTGCCTGTGGACCTGATTGGCATGAATGCGGATCTGATGTGCCAATACATCGAACACACTGCCGATGTTATCGCTGGGCTATTTGGATTTAACCCTGTTTTTGGGTCGGAAAATCCATTTGATTACATGCGCCTTCTTGATATGGAAGGGAAAACAAATTTCTTTGAAAAACGTGTGACCGAGTACAAGCGTCCGCAAGATCGTCAACTGGCTTTTGATGCCGATTTCTAACAGGAGTGGAAAATGCAAATAGAGATGTTTAGCAAGGACAACTGTCCACAATGTGTTTCTGCAGCGAATTGGATTGCTCAGCAGGGTATGAAGCTACGTCAACTAAAGTTAGATAAAGACTTCGACCGTGAATCCTTATTTGAACTCTTCCCAACAGCGCGCAGCTATCCGCAGTTTAGAGTGAATGGCGAAGCGGTAGGCGATTTTGAATCGCTGAAAAGACAGTTGGCATTTGCATCAGAAGCAGCATTTTAACTTCCGTGCAGAGGTTTAGAGAGATTTAGACGACTCTGAAAACGAAAATGGCGGCATGTGATTGTCGCCATTTTTATGAGCGTCACACTAGTTTTTATAGACGTTACACCGGTATTTATGGACGTTACACTGGTGGCTACAATGTCGTGGTATCGAACTGGTAGGTTTGTATATCAACTTTTTTCTGCTGAGGCTTAACTTCTACCGGAACCAAAACGGTGAAGCGTGCGCCACCTAATTCACTGTCATCGACTGAGATGGTCCAGTTTAATGTCTTCGCGGCACTGGCTGCTATTGCTAGCCCAAGTCCAAACCCACCACTGTCGGCATTTCGGCTTCTATCTAAGCGAGAAAATGCCATAAAGATTTCTTTGCGTTTATCAAGTGGTATACCCGGTCCGTCGTCTTCAATGTCTATAGCCCAGTGTGTTTTGAAACAGGTCAGGCTTAGCCTAACGTTTTCTTTGCCATAACGAGTGGCGTTGGTTATGAAGTTGTCTATCACGAGCTGACAAAGTGTTTTGTCTGCATTGAGAACCGTGTTGTCCGTTTTACAGTTAACAACAAACTCTCCCTGACATTCCGTAATTTTATCTAGTCGTTCGCTACAAAAATCTGAAATATAAATGTCGGAATTCTTGCTGTTCTTATCGACATTCCCCGCCAAATTCAACTTAGAGAGCTGCACAATTTTAGTCGAAAGTTCTTTTATGTCGTCGACGTAACTGTCTATGTTGTCGAAGATAGCTCTTTCTTGAATTGGAGCTTGTATTCTTGCGAGATCGGAAGCCATTTGTATGCGGCTTAGTGGTGTGCGAATTTCATGGGGAATGGCTTGAGTAAAGATTTGGCTTTGACGAACTCGGCTCTCGATGTCTTCCGCCATGTTGTTAAATCCGTCCGCTAGCTCCCGAATAGGATGCGAATACTGTTCCGTAGTACGGGTTGTTAAACACCCTTGGCCGAACTTACGCTGATCGTTGAGTAATTGGTTTATTTGCTTTTGAATCCTACGGACAGGCATGTAAATGAGCGCGCCTAAGCTCACCACTAGTGTTGCTAATAGTGCGAGTACGAAATGAATTTCTGAGTTTTCGTACCACTCAAACTGAGGTTCAAAAAATTCGCCATGCTCACTAAAAAACAAACTGGACGAAGAGTTAGGTATGGGCATGACAACGGCAAAGTGACAACCGTTTATGAGGTATACCGGTAACCCTTTCATATAAAACATGAATTCACAGTTAGCGCAGGGTTTACTTTCATCCCAGTCTTTGATCAGCGCCATATCAAAAATGTAAAAGCGCTGCTTCCCGGTTCGTTCCAGTTCTTTGTATAACGAGTTGGGTTGCCCTCTTTCCTCAATGTATTGATTGACGAAAAAACTCGCATCGTTGAGGAATATCTCGACATCAGTTCGATGCATGTATTCTTCACCGAGATGAAGGAAAACCATAATGGTTAACCCTAGCCCAGCTACAATACCTAGGTACAGTCGGGTGAACATGGAATTGAAAAGTTTAAACATGAGTCAGCATGTAACCCTGATTTCTAACCGTTTTAATGAATGCCGTTGAAACATTCGCCATTAAAAACTTTTTGCGTAAACCAGAAACGCGCATGTCGATAGAGCGATCATTAAAGTTGTATTCAATGCCGCGAGCGGACTGGCAGAAAATTTCACGTGAAACGGGTTTGTTAGCGTTCTCTAATAGTAAGTGCAAAATATCGAATTCTGACTCGGTAAGATTGAGCTTAGTTTCGTGATAGCACGCAATTTTTCGGGTTAGGCAGAGTGAAATGCCGTAGTTTGAAAGAGATTGAGGGTCCGGCGCTACTTGGGATTTTTGATAGCGCCTTAAAAGGGCTTCAATTCGAGCAACAAGAATATGACCGCGAACGGGTTTAGTGAGGTAGTCGTCTGCCCCAAATTTAAATAGGCTAACTTCTGTCAGTTCATCTTCTGAAGCCGTCAGAACAACGATCATCCCATCGTAAAACGCCCGAATTTCTTGGCATATGGTTGCGCCGTCTTTTCCGGGTAACATGAGATCTAAGATCACAAGATCTGGGGAAGTATTTTTAACCGCGTCGACAGCATCCAAACCGTCGCAGATAGCGTCTACCTCATAGCCTTCGGCTTCGAGGTACATCTTAGTCAGGCGAGATATTTCCTTATCATCTTCAACCAATAAAATTCTACAATTTGGCATCTTGATATGGTCTTTATATATATTGCGAGGTGAGTATATAGAATGTGAATTGTATCGCAAGAGTGAGAAAGGAAAAAAATTTCTCATTGTAAATAACCAAATTCTTACGTGTTCTTACATATGAGAAGTTTTAAATACATTCACCTGCATTTCATGCTGTAAACAAATGGCGAACCCCTCAATTGTAGTGATTTATCCCAAACGATCTTGAATGTTTTTCATACATATAATTGATAAAAATGTAATACACGCTTTTACAAAAGTGTCAGTATGCAGGGGTAACCCACGGTCATATGAGTAGCCACGATTTTCATGTAAGGAGTATTTGATTGCGCCAGCCTTTATTCCACGGAAGCTTTGGGCGATCGAGACCATTTGATGATGGCTCGTAAATTCATTGAAAAGAAAATGATGTTGGCAATGATCATGGCTAGGCTGTCAGTGAGGTAACCAACCACTACCCAGCTACTGTTACCGCACATCATTAGCATGAAGCCTATTCTGTTTTTATTGCCAATCTGCCAAATGGCCAAAAAAGTTAGCACCATTGCAAGCCAGTCTATTCCATAGTATTGCGAGTAATCCATCAATGTTCTTCTCTATTTTATAAGCAGGTAGGTTCGTATTGAGCAGAATACAGCAAGATTGGTCAGGCGCAATAAGAATCAAAATAAGATATTGGGTAATAAAGGAAAAACCGTCAGGTGCTGCAACGGCTTTTCCTTCTAGTTACTGTCATGTTGCTGGCAAAGGCTCAGGATGTTGTGCCTCTTCTTTCAAGTTTCTAAGGCTCTTAATTAACATAGGCAACACTATAACCGTAAGAGCAATGTTCGAAGCAGGTACTGATAGCCAAATGCCATCTACACCAAGATATTTCGGTAAGATCCATAAAAAGGGCAGTTGAATAAACATATTCCCAGCTGAAACAAACAGGGCTTTGCCCCCAAGACCTATTGCCATAAAGTAAACAGAAGCAGCAAATAAGAAACCATCTAAGTAAATGCCTAGCAAGTGAAGTTTAACGCCTTGCGCTGTTGCATCAGTTAATGCCACATCACCCGTGGTGAATAATGAAATAGCAGCTAGTGGGTATACATTCACTAGCAGTACCACAACAATACCTAACCCTACAGATACCGCCAGAGCCAGCTTGACTGTCTTAATGATATTGTCGTATTGCTTAGCACCAAAATAGTAACTCACTGGGGGTTGCATTCCATTGGCTATCCCTTCCGTGAAGTAGTAATACAAACTGGCTATGTAACCGACGATGGCAAAGGCCGCGACATGAGTTGCATCGCCGTACATCATAAATAGCTTATTGTGCAGTGCTAATACAAAGCCGAAGTATATGAACATAACTAAGCTAGATGCGCCCAATTCAAAGATTCGCTTAGCAATTTTGAATGAGAATTTTCCTTGGTTCAAAGAAGCTTCGGAATGCTTACTGATAAAATACCAAAGAGCTAAAAGGCACGTTGCTAGTTGTGCTATTAACGTAGCGATGGCTGCTCCTTTCAATCCCATATTGAGGTGCGCCAAAAACACATAGTCCAGCAAAATATTGGCTAACGCTCCAACGACGATAAAGGCTGTCGCTAGATTAGGGCTATTATCGTTTCTAACTAACATCGGAAGTGCGGCAGCGCCTATAGTCAACACCGTTCCCATAGTTAATATGTCAATGTAATCTTCTGCGAATGCTCTTGGTGTATTTGAAGCACCTTGTATGGACAATATTGAGTCGCTCGAAATCACCAGAAATATTGCCCCTACAATCCCTGTAATGAGAACAAGAAAGATGGATGTGAATAATGAATGGTTAACTGACTGAGTGTTTCCCTCTCCACGCTTGATGGATACAACACTGCCGCCACCCATGCCAATTAATAACCCAATCCCAATAACAACTGCTAGAACAGGGAATGCCATATTGATCCCCGCAAGCCCTTCTCCTCCAACGTAATGACCGACAAAAATCCCGTCAATGACTTGATAAAGGCCACTCACTACCATAGCAACGATAGACGGAATGGCGTAACGCCAAAACGTACTCGTTACAGAGTCATTTTTTCGAGAGGCAGTGATTTGAGACATGGCGCGATACCTAATTACGTTGATCAAATTTGAAATCGATTATATTTCTATTGTGGATAGATAAAAGTTACTATCTATCCGTATTGCGGATGGGTTGAGGTGTGTAAGGTGAATTGGACTTTGGATCAGATTGAAGCGTTTGTGACGGCTGCTCATGCCGGGTCATTTTCCGCAGCAGCCCGAAAAATGGGAAAGGCGCAATCTCGGGTGAGCAGTGCCATCTCGAATCTAGAGGCGGATCTGGGGTTTGAACTCTTCGATCGTTCCGCTCGCTTTCCTATTTTAACCGAGTTGGGCAAGCAAATGCTCATCGATGCAGAAGCGCTTTTACAGCAAAGCCAAAAGTTGAATAGCCGAGCACTTACGGCTTCTTCCGGTGAACCTATCACCTTAAAACTCACGGTGGATGAAGCTATTCCACTTGATACCGCCCATTCAATATTCACCAGCCTTGGGGAGCGATTTCCGAATCTTAGGCTGACAATCACCAACGGTTCGCGTGATGATATCTCAGCTGCGATTGCAGAAAAAAAAGCCGATATCGGGCTTATGTTTCGCCAAAGTGATTTACCAGCAGAAGTGGATTTTCAATCCATCGGGTACTTTGAAAAGGTGCTGATTATTGGCGAAGATCATCCGTTAGCGGGTGAGCAAGAAGTCTCGTTATCGGATTTGTATGGAGACAGGCAATTGGTGATTTGCGACCGCTCCGGAGAGGGAGGCGATAAGGCATTAACGCCAAACCATTGGCACATAGACAGTTATTATTTAATTTGCGATTTGGTAGCGCGTAACCAAGGTTGGGCTATTGTCCCTCAGCACATCGCTGACTCAGATTGGTTTTTAGGACAGGTCAAAACCATGGCATGTAAAGATTCCTTCGCAGACATGATGGTAGAAGTTGGGCTAGTCAAGCGCATTGATAGCCAAACGAGCGAAGTAAAAAGCTGGTTGATTAAAGAACTAAAAGAGATGATGGCAAATCGTGCTTAACCAGTGCCGTCTTCCATAAAAAATGCCCTGCAAGCGGGAAACCATGCAGGGCACAAAGGCAGCTTATAAAATTAGGCTATAGGAAATAAGCAGTTTTACGTCATTACGGTCTTGCTTATGCACCACATCGCTACCGCGGAACATGCCGTGGAATAGACGAACATTAAGACCTTTCAAACCACTATCCAAAAACTTGTACCCAAGGTTCCAATTAAGTGACTTCATCGTCGCGTTGTATTCTTTAACCAGTGGCTCATAGCAAAGAGTTAGAAGTGAACAGATAAGAGCCAATATGAAGTAAATAAACCACAGGCTCATAAATACACGTTTCATATGAGGTGCAAATAGAATCATATTCACAAATATAAAACTTTAATATTTTATAAAAATATTAATATGCTAACTTTGGCTAGCTTATCTACTAATTAGTAAGTAAGTATTCGTTAAAGTTATTAAGGAGAATGTAATGTCAAAACTTATAGCAAAGTCAGAAAGAAAACCTGTATTAGCATTGGTTCAAAGCTCTACATGTAACCTATCCAGTGTTAGCAAGCGCTTCCACGAAATGGAAAAAACACGCAAGCAGGAACAGAAAAAATAAAATATGGCGCCTATTAATAGTAGGCGCATTTTTATAAAGGTAGAAATATGTTTGTTATAAATCCTATATTGGAAATAAAAGAAAATCTAGAAGAAGATAAACTATATGATGCGATACAGATCCATGCTTCTGATAGGCTGGTAAATATCAAAGATAATGCTGTAAAAGTTTCAATTGAAGTATTGATAAATAAAAAATCAGGATTCAATAATAGAACTATGGAAGACGTTTTTGTTGATAATGGTTTGTCTTTGGTAGATGCTAGAGAGTTAATTTCAACTCTATTTAAAGAGAACATTATAAAAAAATATGAAACTCTAAGTTTTATTGAAAGAGAGGCCTTGAGTGGCTGTCGTGATGCAAAATACCACCTATCAACAATAGACTATCCATTTTTAAATATGCGAAGTGATAAAGGGTTTACTTTAGATCACGAACGTATGGATAAGTATGAAAATGAAGATGGTTACCCTTCACCCTTTTACGAACATGGAAATGTTGAAAGTCGTAAACACCTTGGATTTGTAAAAGATGCATTTTCAGTTGAGCACTTATCTCAATTCCATCACGAATACTCAAGAGATACTAAGATTCTAGCGATGATTGAATTTTGTTCTGGCATGAGAAGACATGAAGAACCTTACGAGAGTCACGAAGGTTATCGGCAAAGAGAGCTAATATCCAAGTCAGTCCCAAGTGGCGGTTCAAGGCATCCAGTAGAGACTTATTTAGTGACGAAAAAATCTCATGAACTTAATGAAGGGACATATCATTACAATGTAAAAAGAAATAGTTTAGATAAGTTAAAAAATAACTTTAACTTAGAAAAATCTAATGGTCTTATATTACTAGCTCCGATATATGAGAGAGCTATGTGGCGATATAGAGAGAGTCGTTCATGGAGAGCTATTGCAGCAGAGCTTGGTCATTATTCCGAAATGTATATCTCTGTAAGCCAATATTTTGGGTTAAGCCTAAGAGAAGCTAAAGTTGGTTATGATAAAGAAATTACTAATTGTTTGGGACTGGACCATGATTCCCAACCAGTCATGATTAGTTTAGAGATCTAGGATAGAATTATTATGAAAGAGTCAGTATGGATTAAATACAATTGGGAAAATGCTAAGAGTGTTAACTATCACCCTGGAATAAATTATATAAATAATTTAGAAGTAAGAAATATAAATAGATCTATTTTTATGCAAATGTATAAAAGAAGGTCTAGGCGGTTTTTTGAAAACGGTATGAGTCGAGAAGATGTTATAAAAATATTGGAATTCGGGAATATTGGCATTCCAAAATACTTGTCGACATACTTGTATATTGAATCTGTCTCAGAGATAGAGGATGGATTTTATATATTTGATGGAAATGATTTAGAGAGCATAGGTTTAAAGTATGATTTTGAAACTCTATCGAATGCATTGAGAGGTATGATGTGGATTCATGGACCAGGGATGATTTTGTTTTCAATACTGAATTGGAAAGAAAAGTGTAATTCTGGAGATATATCGTATTTTAATATTATGTATGAGTTAGGAAAATTTTCACAAAGATGCATTAATAAGTCATCTGAGTTTGGATATGGTGGATGGATGACTCCAGCAGGTTCAGAAAATTTGCTATCGTCTCTATTAAATTTAGATGGTAACGAGCTCTCTCCACTTTATGTAACAAAAATTGGTAAGCCAGCAATTGAAGGGTACTGATATGATTGAAATCGGTAAACCATTAAGTGTCATTGACACAATTCAAGAAAAATTCTCAAGTACAGACGTTGATAATCGATATATTAGAGGGAACTGCGGTGAGAAATATGAAGACGTTACACTAGAAATTTGGAATGTCTGTAAAGATAAAAATCTTTATGAATATATAAAAGATAAAAATGTGACAGTAGTATTAGATTTTGCTGATAGGTTTTTTACTAATATCAAAGATTTTACCGATATGAGAATGTCTGAGACAAATCGAATTTACTTACCAGTTATGTTTATTACTCATGGCAATTTGGCAGGATTTGTTCCACACGCAGATGACCACTCTGGGGAGGTGTACCAACTTTTGGGTTCTAAGAAATGGACCTTCCCAAATTCTGAAAGAAAAAACGTTATCTTAGTCCAAGGAGATTCGATTAGTTTTTCAAAAGATGAGGTTCATTTAGTTGAACCTATAGAAGAATGGTCAATTCATTTAGTACTGGGGTACTTGGATGAAACTACCTAAGCAAGTTTTTTTTGGTGTATTAACCAGACCATGGTGGACGATTACATTATTTTTAATTGCACTCGTATCTATAGGTTCTGAAATATACTCTAGTTATTTAGTGAGGTCACTTTTTAATGGGGATAATTCCTTAATAACTTTTTCTTATATTGTTTCTCTTTATTTTATATCATGGTTATTTAATATACTTTTCTTTTTTATTGATATTAAAGTAAGGAAGAAGCTCATTTATGATGTAAGCAAGTACAATATGGAAA
>NZ_BFAQ01000056.1:379-3102 GCF_002933855.1 Vibrio penaeicida | reverse complement strand
AATTTAATCTAACAAACTTTGTGGCACTTTCGAGCTTGAAAGTGCCACAGGTAAAATTCAGCCTATGAGGGTCTGGACAACGATGAATTATAATCTATTCGCTACTGATGATACTGAACTCGCCGGAATCAATTCGTTTGGTCAAAACCACTTTTTCCAGTAAAAATAAACACCGAGCAACACTGTACAACCTAGACAAATGCCCACAACTAGCCAAAACGCAATGTCACTTTGTATCCCAGGCATTCCTCCAACATTGACTCCCATAAGACCTGTAAAGAAACCAAGGGGAAGAAAAATTGCTGCGACAACTGTAAGAACGTAACTCCTATTATTTAATTGCTCTGACACTCTGCTAATCAGCTCCTCTTTCACCATTGTGGCCCGTTCCTTTATTGTATCAACATCCTCAACATAACGAACTTGTTTATCCGCAATGCTACGTAAGGCTAAACGGTCAATATCGTCAAGCCAATTTAGTTGTTCTAATACTAACTTATTCAAGGCTTCTCTCTGTGGAGCAATATAGCGCCGAATACCAACACACTGCTGTTTTACTCTAAGTAATGTAGAACGCAGTTCATTAGGCTCATCGATAAATAACGCTTCTTCTATTTCCGATACGTTATCTTCTAAAAGGTTAATCGTGTCATTCATCCTTGTAACAATACGATCTGCCCAACAAACAAGTAAGCCACTAGTAGATATAGGTCCTGACTTACTTTCTAAGCTAGCTAACACGTCTTGGGTCGAGGTCAGGACCCTTTGTCTTGTGCTAATCAGAGTTTTTCCGTTTGTCCAAATTCTAACTGACACCATATCTTCTGGATTTGCGCCCCTGTTTAGATTTACTCCCCTCAAGACAAGAAGTAGGTTGTTATCCCGAGTAAGAACATGAGGGCGATTTTCAGGGCTAAGCAAGCCATCGACCGCAATTTCATTCAGCCCACTGCAGTTCATAATCCAATTTTGTGCCTCAATTTCGCTGTAATCGAAATGTAACCATAACCCTGATTGTTTGCAGCTAAATCTATTGAGTTCTGACCAACTCAACTGTTGGCTACCACCAAAACCATCTAATAACATTGCGTGTATGAATCCATTCGGTTCTTTTTCTGAATAGACAAACTGAGACATATTTTTCCTCATGCGTGCAAGAATGTTTAAGTTAAAAGGTTAAGAGAAACAGACTGTAAAACCCATGCTTCTGAAGACACAATACTGGTACTAAGAAAAGTAAGTCAAATAACACTTAGGTCAGTGAGTATCGAATCTTCTGAAACACCACGGGGCAAAAATGCTTCAGAGTTTAGCCGTGAGCGTGTGACACATGTTCAACAAGAAATTCTGCAAAAGTTAATCTAACACTTCAGATCTGGGATGACGGTTGAGGTGCAGTGCTCGGTAATTCAGATTTTCAAGCAAAAAACGGCTTCCAGCCGGTAGTTTCCGTTTGAATTAATATGCCTTTTCATTGTAAGGCACAAATCGCTTCTGGAGATAAGCTTTTAGGGCTAATCCATATACAATGAAATGTAATCTCCTTAACAGTAAGTTTTTATTGTTGCGAATATTTCGAATATTGACCTTCTTTCGAATATTTCGGATAATGTGGTGATATACAGAATTGTATAGCCTGAAATCTGAAACTTGAGAGAAATACGATGAATACAGCTACAAAATTACCAAGCGCTGAAGAAATTGCACTGGCTAAGCTTGGTAGTCAAGAGCTATCAGCCGTTATGGCAACCAATGGTGAAGCTCAAAGGATTAATGTTATCGATCAGTCGGGTAAGACTCACGAAGTCACCATTCCATCAAGCGCAATAAACATGATGATTGAGATACTTACTCAATTAGGTCAGGGTAACTCTGTTAGCATTACACCTATTCATGCGGAACTCACAACGCAAGAAAGTGCTGACATGCTAAATATGTCTCGCCCTACATTTATTAAGCTCCTAGATTCTAAAGAAATTCCGTTTAGTCGTACTGGCAACCGTAGGAAGGTGGCCTATGCCGATCTTACGGAATACAAGAACCGTTTAGAAAAGAAGAGGCTAACTGCGCTTGCTGAGCTATCCGCATTAGATCAAGAAATGGATATGGGATATTAATGACATCATACACGGTAATTTTAGACGCATGTGTTATGTATCCAGCCCCACTTCGCAGTTACCTCATGTATTTGTCCAACACAGGGTTATTTAGAGCGCGATGGACAGAGCAAATACATGACGAATGGATTCGAAACCTTTTGAAGAACAACCCAGATGCAGATCCAGTGCGGCTAGAAAAAACCAAGCAGTTAATGAACGAGCATGTACCTGACTGCTTAGTTGAAGGTTATGAGCCATTGATTAATGGTTTAACCTTACCAGATGTTGGTGATAAACACGTTGTTGCTGCTGCTATTAAAGGAAAAGCAGAGTCTATCATCACCTTCAATCTAAAAGACTTCCCTTTAAAGGAGCTTGATCCGCTGGGTCTATCTGCAATACATCCAGATGAGTTCTTATGTGATATGTTTGAGCTAGATAGCAGTGCTTGCGTCAAGGCTGCCCAGCAACAGAGAGGTTCTCTGAAAAGACCACCAATGAGTCAAGATGAGTTTTTAGCTTGCTTGCAAAAACAGAGACTTCCAAGTTTCGTCTCAAAGTTAAAGAGCTTTAAGCTTATGCTTTAATAGACATGTTTTTTTTCACCGTTTTGTCTATCGACAT
>NZ_BFAQ01000056.1:0-130 GCF_002933855.1 Vibrio penaeicida | reverse complement strand
ATGGGCAACGAATCTTGGAAATCATACTCCTGCTGCAATGCAAAATAGCGCCCTACCGATATTAAGACCACTAGTATTAAGCCGTAGATAAAAATCACCTTATACAACAGCGAGGGACCACTACCGCGAT
>NZ_BFAQ01000055.1 GCF_002933855.1 Vibrio penaeicida | reverse complement strand
ACTGAACAGTTTCTTTGCAAATTTTTTCAAAACTGCAAAGAAACTGTTCAGTTGGCATATTCATATTTACTCTGGGATTTATGGAGGGAACATAAGAAAAGAGCCCTAGCATCAGCATAAGGGCTCGGTTGGCGAATTCCATTTGTCGGAAAATTATCACTTTCGTAAGCAGTGAATATGGCTACCTACGCCTTGTATAAGGCTGGATAGCTAGACGGAATTACGAACGACCTCTGCCACCGGTGGCAATATAATGCGTTAGCTCAGATTGCTGCTGACCGATAGCTGACACCGTGTGATGAACCCGTTTCACAATCGCTCGCATAAAGTTAAAGATAACTTTTGGGTACTCATCAATTAATGGGTCGATATCCTGCCGATCAAAGCATAAGACAGATGCTTCGCCGAGCGCCTGCACAGACACGCTTCTTGGTTCACCATCAATAAAACTCAGCTCACCAATCAGATCGCCTTCTTCAAGTACATGCAGTAGCGTAATTTTACCCGTTTTCTGGTTCTCCCTTACTAATCCAAGCCGACCAGTCGTGACCATATAAAAACTGCTTGCTGAATCTCCCTGATGATATAAAAATGCACTATCTTTCAGCTTTTCAATTCGAGCTGCTCGCTGAGCGAGTACCTGCGCTCCCTCCTCGCCAATATAGGAGCCTATCGGTGCCTGAATTATCTGCTTCACTACTTGCTCTATTTGAGGTTTGTTCATTACTTCACTCCTTGATTTAATAAGACTTAAACGTTAGCCATCGCCAACCCGCACGGATAAACACCCACCGTCATCACCTCATTGATAGCGCGATTTAACCTTTTCCGTGCACGATCAGTAAGACCAAGCTTAAGCTCCCATTCATCACCTTTTATCGCTAACAGCCAAACATCCGGATACGACTGATACACGTTGTGGCACAGAGCTAAAATAGTCTGCACCGTAATGGCATGTGAAGTAAATGAATCATCCAGTCTTGGCTCGACTCTTGATAGGGAAAAACTCTCGGTATCAGAGCATTTTGTGGCATCAACAAACAACACTCTTTTGTGGCGCCGCAATAAATCCACATCTTCAAAAAAGAGCTGATAATGTCGAACCAGTACGCCATTGATATCGTACTTCTTTTCAATTTCATCAATAAAAGCCCATCCCAAACCATCATCTTGCCTACCGATATTGCCAATTCCATAGATTAGGTCAAACGAGTTAAGTGGTATCGGACTATCTGTATTTTTCATCCAATAGCCTCCCTGATTTATCAATAAGGGAGACTTTCAACGGCATTTGCCCCATTGCATGAGTCGCACAACTTAAACAGGGATCATAGGCTCTAATCCCTACTTCGATTGCATTCATCATACCTTCAGTGATCTCTGGTTTACCCGAAATCCAGTCCTGTGCCACTGACTGCACCGTTCGGTTCATCACTTGGTTGTTTTGAGTGGTAGAGACGATCAAATTGGCAAACGTCATATTACCGGCTTCATCAGCGCGATAATGGTGAAGCAGCGTTCCACGAGGTGCTTCAACAACTCCAATTCCCTCTCCCGTCCAAGCCCCTTTTTCTGGGGTGATGATCAGTTGCTCTCCTTGTAAGTCTGGATCAACCAACAACTCTTTAATCAGTTCTGCAGAATGAAGAATTTCAATCGCTCTCGCCCAGTTGGTATGTAGCGTCATATTATTCGCTTTACCGTGTGTATAACTATGAAAGCTTTCCAGTGCTTCTTGAGCTAAAGGTGTGTTGTAACGGCGCGTTACGTTAACCCGTGCGAGCGGGCCAACCCGAACGGAACCCTTATCTCTACCCAAAGACTTGAGGTAAGGGAACTTCATATAGCTCCATGGCTCTGTCGCTTCAGAGAAGTAATCAAGATAGTTATGATAATCCGTTTCTAGAACCGTATTCTTGTCTTTGTCTATAACTTTCAATGTACCGTGGTAGTAGTCAACGTCTCCGTTTTCGTCTACAAGACACATATCCAAAGCTTCCACGACACCAAAGCTGTCAATTTCTTGCCTATGTTTTTCATGATAATCATAAAAAAGATCAAGAGCATCTTGCGCATAATCAATGACTTGATCGATTGAAAGAATGTCTTTGTCACCGTTTAGAAAACGATCCCTTTGCTCCTCAGACATACTGCTATTCACTCCTCCCGGAATGGAGCTGATCCCGTGCATCCGTTTACCCAATACCGCCTGAATAAGCTCTTGTCCCCAGCGACGAAGCTCAATCACTCTTTTAACTAAATCAGGATTTGCTTCAGCAAGCCCTAAGATATTCCGTTTTTCTGGTGCCTCTTCAATTCCAAACACCATCTCCGGAGCGATCAGGTAGAAATACGCCGTAACATGTGACTGCAATTGTTGTGCGTAATGCCCTAAACGACGCATTTTTTCTGGCGTAGGCAGCATTTGGATGCCATCACTCAATCCTACGCCGACCATGTCATCAAGTGCTTTCGCGCCACACAAATGGTGGCTCACAAAACAAATACCACAAATGCGTTGTAACAACATTGGGGCTTCCCAATATGGGTGCCCCTGAATAAATCGCTCAAACCCCCTAAACTCGACAACTTGCAGTTTTGCGTCTGTTACTTTATTGCTGTCATCAAGTTGAAGTGTTACCTTGCCGTGCCCTTCTATTCGGGTAACCGGATCAATCACCAATGTTCTGCTCATGAGAATCCCTTCCATTGTGTTAGCTATACCGATGTGTTAGCTATACCGATGTGTTAGTCATACCGATTTATCGATGATGGTAAGTCGATTTCACGACCATTCACGAAATCATCCAAGACTTTAAAAATGGCGTCCCCATCAGGTGGGCAACCGGGTATGAAGTAATCCATTTTTACAACTTGATGCGCGGGGTATACTTTGGTTGTGATACGAGGAACATCAATATGAGGGATGACATTGTCCGAGCCAGGTGGACGTGTCGTTGAAGAGATGTAAGCTTCCTCTAAACATTCGGTTAAACTGACTTGATTGCGCATAGCCGGAACACCGCCCCATACAGCGCAAGCACCGACAGATATAAGGACATCGCAGTTCTCTCGAAAATGCTCAAGCGTTTCGATATTCTCTTCGTTAGCGACGCCTCCTTCAACGAACCCGATCACACATCGCTCTGGTATACGCTTCACATCAGTAATGGATGAACGAGTAATCGTTACTTTTCCCAGTAAACCGAGGATGCGTTCATCCATATCGAGGAAAGAGAGAGTACAGCCCCAACAACCGCATAACCCGATCATGGCCACTTTAATCTTTTCTTCACGAAGTGCCTTCGTTTCCGCATCCAGCGGAGTCTTAGGTAGTTCGTGAGAGTAAATCACGTTGGTATTACTCGTATTCATTTGTGTTCTCCTCTTAAAGCGCGTTCACGAACGGTTTCGATCTCGAATTTCCGTTTACCTATCGGAGCATCGAACCCCACCGCCTTTTTGAGGATGCAGCCTACTGGGCAGATATCCATCGCGGATTTCGTCTGCTCTTCGCTCATTTTGTTCGCCAATTCAACGTCTATCTCTATCCGAGATTTTGCTCCTCGATGACTGATGTTGAAAATTTTCTGCCCAGTATCTTCATCACGAATAAACTCCACACAGCGCTGGCAAAAAATACAACGATCACGCTCTAACCAAATGTTATCGGCGCGGAAATCATTTTCGGTGATGGGAAAACGATATGGAAAACGAGACACCATCATGCCGACTTCGTAACCGACAGCCTGAAGATCACACCTACCACTCTTTTCACAACTTGGGCAATTGTGTTTACCTTCTACAAACAATAATTCAATCAATGCCTTACGCATATCTTGAACTTCAGGTTCTTCCACTTCCACAACCATCCCATCTTGAACCGGTACCGTACATGAAGCGACGGCATTACCATTCACCTTACAAGTACAGACCCTACACGTTCCCAAACAAGGTTTTCCTCGTTGGTAGCATAATGATGGGATGTATACTCCTGCGTCATTGGCGACATCAATCAACCCCTGACCTTCTTCCGCGGTTACGGTCTTTCCATCAATTGTGAGTTTAATTGTCATTTGACTGCCTCCGGTGCTTCCACAGTGCCTTTCCTTGTCTTCGGCATCAGGATGTCAGATGCCACCGCATATCCTTCCATCGCTTCATTGAGATCAAAGGACGCCAATAAAGGACCTTGCTGCTGAGTGAGCTTTTCTTGGTAGATTTCCGGAAACTGGTTCAGGGTTGTCAGAATGGGTTTAGGAGATGTCGTCCCCAGACCACAACGGCTTGTACTGTGTATGATGTTCGACCAAGCAATAATTTCATCTAGATCCTCCTCAACGGCGTGACCTGCAATGACTAAATTAAGTTTGTCGTAAAGCGCCACATTACCAGCACGGCAAGGAACGCAAATCCCACATGACTCTTCCACAAAGAAGTGGATAAACTCACGTACGATGGTTAACAGATCCCGCTGGTGATTGAACACCATCATCGAGCCATTACAGGATAAATCGTTGTAGTCAAACGTTCTTTGCGCACCTTTAGACACGGAAACACATTCACCGGAAGGACCACTGACTTGTACCGCGCGGGCATTCTGTGCACCGACTAGTAACAATACGTCAGAGAGCGTCGAACCCCATTCGATTTCATAAATACCCGGTTTCTCTACATCTCCAGCCACACTGATTAATCGAGTGCCCGCAGAGGAGTTTGTTCCCATCGCCTCATACCACTTCGCCCCTTTTTGCATAATGCTTGCAACGGTGGCAAACGTTTCTACATTATTTACTGCGGTGGGTTGACCGAGATACCCTTGCTGAACTGGAAAAGGTGGTTTAACTCGAGGTGTTCCTCGCTTTCCCTCACAAGATTCAATGAGCGCAGACTCGTCGCCACATATGTAGGCTCCAGCCCCCAATTGGATACGAATGTCAAAACTGAAGTCCGTTCTACCCTGTATTTGATCACCCAATAAATTCTGGCTTCTCAAAACGCTCAATTTTTTCTCAAGGTATGGCACGAGATAGGTGTACTCTGAACGAAGATAAAGTATCCCCTCTTTAGCGCCAATGGCATACGCCGCTACAATCATACCTGCAAGCACTTGTTCCGGACTTTTTGTCAAAATCACTCGGTCTTTATAAGTACCTGGCTCCCCTTCATCCGCATTACAAATCAGGTATTTTTCCTTCCCTGGTGCGTCACGACAAAGCTGCCATTTCAATCCTGCAGAGAAACCGGCACCACCACGACCACGTAGCTTTGAGGCACTGGTGGAGTAAACCACTTCCTCAGGACGCTTAGCGAGAATATCAGTCACAACAGCTTTTATATCAAAATCATCTTGAAAGAAAATCGGACCCGATTGATGGATCTGACTCCCCGCTAGGGCTTCAATATATTCAATCGTATCGTCCGGTAACTGTTGCGGATTTGCTAAAGCTTGCGCTGTAGTGCCGTTTTGCAAGGCTGTGATAACGGATCGGACTTTTTCGGGATCAAGGTTTGTAAAGGGAACGCCATCAACCAGCATCGCGGGCTCTTGATCAGATAATCCAATACAGTGGGTATCGAAGAGTCCAAAACGACCATCTGCTGAAACCGCTCCAAACTGGCACCCAACCACCTCTTCCAGCGCTTCTCGAACCGCTTCGTAGCCATTCATACGTGCGATCACGGTATCGGCAAGATAGATTTTGTGCTCACCAGATGGTCTGTCATGGAAAAAGTGGTAAAACGACAGTGTTTCCTGTACATCCAGAAAAGACAGGTTTAGACCAGTAGCTAACTCTTCTGCTGCTGACGGGGAGATAAATCCGTCTTGGTTTTGAACTTGCCATAGCATATCAATTAGCCTTTCTCGGCGATGTTGATAATGGTTTAAAATTGAAGATACGTCATTGCTCATATGTGCACTCCTTGTCACGTATTGCCGGCTACCAGCTCATCCAAGCCACTTCCCAGTAATTCAATTATTTAATTTTTATTTGCTGTTACTAATTCGAGAATCTGATGAGACTCAATCAGTATGACTAGAGGAAAAAACTGTATGGCTAGAGGAAAGCTAAAAACGTGTTTCTCGACAAAAATGTTTCTCGAATAAAAGACAACGACGCAAGCGTGCGCTGTGCTTAATTCCATCCTTGATAACCCCACTCGCTGAAACGAGTGTCACTTTCGTGTTTTTCCCTTAGGTTATGGGGTTATGCAAAGGGCAAGCCATTAGTTAAATAAATGTTAATTGTTCTTTTTTTCAGATAGATAAAAGTGAACACTTGTTACCTAGAAGTGGCTGAATACTCAATTCCCTTCCACTTTTTTCTTAGACTGGTTACTCAACTTCCAGTTATTAGGCGCAATCCAATTTTCGCCTAATGGATACTTTTTCCTTCATGGTTCCAAAATCACTCAGTCTTTTGGGAGGCTAATTCGAGTGCTTCATGAAACGCTGCAAATGTTTCCTTGTAATCTGGAGTTCGGAAAATAGCGGAACCAGCAACAAAGCAATCTGCACCTGCTTCTGCCAGTTGCGCAACATTATCTAGGTTAACTCCTCCATCAACCTGCAAGCGGATTCCACGACCCGATGCTTCAATCATTTTTTTGACTTGCGCTATTTTGTCGAATGCCGAGTCAATAAACACTTGTCCCCCGAATCCAGGGTTGACCGACATAACCAAAACGAGGTCAATTTTGTCCATCACATATTTGATCGTTTCAGGCGAAGTTGCAGGGTTAAGTGCAACACCGGCTTTACAGCCACAGCTATGAATGAGTTGCAGTGTACGATCGAGGTGCGGACACGCTTCTTGGTGGACGGTAATCCATTCTGCGCCCACTTTTGCAAAGCTCTCGACCAATTGATCAACAGGTTCAACCATAAGATGAACGTCTAACGGTGCGGCGATATCACGTTTGCGTAAATGCTGGTGCAAGGCACCGCAAACATCCGGACCAAAAGTCAAATTCGGCACAAAATGGTTGTCCATAACATCGAAGTGGATTAGATCAGCGCCAGCATCAATCACTTTTTCGACTTCTTTACCTAAGCAAGCAAAATCGGCGGCTAAAATCGAAGGGGCTATCCATGGTTTCATTGTTCTCTTCCTACTTTGTTTGATCTTTCAGGTTCAACTTGTTTGCTTTTTCAAATTCAATTGGTTTGAGTCATCCGTTTCTTTGTAATAGCGCGTCAATCGTTCAACTTCTTCTTTGGCACCAAGAATCACCGGTACACGCTGGTGTAGTGACTCAGGAACAACGGAAAGCAAGCGCTTGTGGCCGGTTGTCGCCGCTCCACCAGCCTGCTCAATAATAAAGCTCATCGGATTTGCTTCGTACAACAGCCTCAAACGACCATTTTTTATATTTTCTCGACTGTCTGCGGGATAGAGGTAGATACCTCCTCGCATCAGAATGCGATGAACCTCTGCCACCATTGATGCGATCCAGCGGGTATTGAAGTTGCGTCCCCTTGGTCCGTCCTCGCCTTTAATCAGTTCATCGATATAGCGGCGAATGACATTGTCCCAATAACGATGGTTAGAAACATTGACGGCAAATTCGCTTGTTTTTGGGGCGATGGTCATTGCTGGGTGAGTAAGAATGAACTCTCCAATATCATGATCGAGCGTAAATCCATTCACGCCATGCCCTGCTGTAAGAACCAGTGTTGTCGACGGTCCATAAAGCACATAACCTGCACAAACCTGACGTACTCCGGATTGTAGGAAATCCTGTTCCGTTGGTTCACTCACGCCTTCAGGGCAACGTAAGATAGAGAAAATCGTCCCGATCGAGACATTGACATCGGTATTTGATGAACCGTCTAGCGGATCAAATACCAACAAATACTTTCCTTTTGGGTATCGCTTCGGGATCTGATAAACATCTTCCATCTCTTCAGACGCCATCCCCGCAAGATGACCAGACCACTCAAGTGATCGCAGTAAGATCTCGTTAGTGATTACATCCAATTTCTTCTGTGTTTCCCCTTGGATGTTTTCACTTTCTGTACTGCCTAACACATCAATAAGCTGACCACGGTTAACGTCGTCTGCTATCTCTTTGCAGGCAGTGATAATGGCGTTTAGGAGCAATGTAAACTCACCAGTGGACTCCGGAATGCGGCGCTGCTCTTCCATGATAAATCGAGTAAACGTAATTCCTTTTCTCATCACAACCTCCTTATGCTCTTATTTCATTTTTGGCGAAACGATCATGAGTAGTTTCGACACTAACTCGGTTTGAACCATGGAATACTAAATCTTCAATCAGAGGCTGCATAATAAGCTCCATAGCGAGCCCCATTTTCCCTCCGGGAACAACAATATTATTACGTCGGGACATAAACGAGCCGTGAATCATGTTCAACAGGTATTGGAAGTCAACACCCGTTTTCTTTGGATCCTGAAACCGAATCACGACCATACTTTCATCCAATGTAGGAATAGCACGTGCAATAAACGGGTTCGACGTATCGACCATAGGTACGCGTTGAAAATTAATATCAGTACAGGAAAATTGAGGTGTGATGTAATGTACGTAGTCATGCATACGACGTAAAATGACGTCAGTAACCGCTTCACGGCTGTACCCACGTACGCTGGTATCACGGTGAATTTTCTGAATCCATTCCAAATTCACTATCGGGACAACACCAATAAGCAAATCCACATAACGAGCAACGTTACAAAATTCGGTCACCACACCGCCATGCAGACCTTCGTAAAACAGCAGATCAGTACCTTCCTGAATAGACTCCCACGGCGTAAAAGTGCCAACCCGATGATTAAACTGTTGTGCTTCCTCTTCATTGTGGACGTAATGTCGAAATCTCGCTGATCCTGTTTCGCCATAGGTTTTAAGTGTTTTTTCAAGATCCTTAAAGAGATTACCTTCTGGACCAAAGTGACTGAGGTTCCTTCCATCTTTCTGAGCCTTATCAAGGCGTGATCGCATCTCTGTACGGTCGTATCGGTGATAGCTGTCACCTTCGACGATTGCTGCTTTATAGCTGTTTCGCCGAAAAATCTGCTCCATAGCATTTTTTACCGTTGACGTTCCGGCACCAGAAGATCCGGTAACGGCAATAATGGGGTGTTTAATAGACATAATGAGTACTCCTTAGCTTGTGATTGCGGCTAAGTCTCCAGATTGGTAACGGGATGCCATTGATTCCAGGCTGATTGGTGTTATCTTCGAAGCCATACCTGTACAGCCAAACGCGTCGTAGCGCTCTAGACACAGTGCTTGCATTGCATCCGTAGCCGCTTGCAGAAACTTACGTGGATCAAACTGTTCTCTGTTCAAACACAAGTACTTTCTAACCGCCCCCGTACTCGCCATGCGTAAGTCGGTATCAATATTCACCTTTCTCACTCCATGCTTTATCCCTTCAACAATTTCTTCAACAGGGACACCATAGGCTTGCCCCATGTCACCACCGAAATCATTAATAATGGCGAGCCAATCCTGTGGTACGGAAGAAGAACCGTGCATGACAAGATGAGTATTAGGAATACGTGCATGGATAGCCTTAACCCTATCTATCGCGAGAATGTCTCCAGTCGGCTCTCGAGTAAATTTATACGCGCCATGACTGGTACCGATGGCAATCGCCAATGCATCAACATCGGTCATCGAAACAAATTCGGCCGCCTGTTCTGGGTCGGTTAACAGTTGCTCCCATTCCAGTTTGCCTTCTGCTCCAGAACCATCCTCCTCTCCCGCCATACCACTTTCTAGCGAACCCAAGCAGCCGAGTTCACCTTCAACAGAAACGCCCCCCGCATGGGCGATCTCTACGACTTGTCGGGTAACTTCACAGTTATATTCGTAGCTAGCTGGCGTTTTCATGTCATCTCGTAACGAACCGTCCATCATCACGGACGTAAATCCGTTCTGAATCGCTTGTAAACACACACTTGGTGACGCACCATGATCTTGATGGACAACAATAGGTATCTGTGGCCACTGTTCGACAGCTGCCAACATCAGGTGACGAAGAAATGTACTACCTGCATATGTCCGAGCACCGGCAGACGCTTGCAAAATAACAGGTGCATTACAGGTTGCTGCTGCACGCATAATGGCATGGACTTGTTCCATGTTATTCACATTAAATGCAGGTACGCCATAACTGTATTCCGCTGCATGATCGAGCATTTGTCTAAGACTTATTAACGCCATAATAGTTGTCTCCTTATCCTAAGAAAGAATAATTTAAATTGGACCCATTTATTACTTGGTTATTTTTATTACTCAATTCTTCATTAGTATAAATAAATTTTTCATATAAATAGCTTCGCAAATTAGATAGGTAAAAATTCTGATACAAATTCACAATATACTTATTATTGACTTCAAGAATAATCATCTAACATCATTAATTCACAGCATGACAACACAAACCAATAAGAATTAATTTGCCAGATGATAAATATAATTTATATGACAATCGGTAATATTAAATATCAACAACATACAGCTTGCATCGCTTAGAAAGTAAAATAATAAATCCCACTTACCCCAATAAAAACAAATAGTTAATAATTATCCATAGGAAAACAGAGGAATATAGAAAAAACGAGTTAACTTTTACTTATGGAAATCATAACTATTTCCAATTTTCATAATTTAAATTTCCCTATAACAATATATATACATCGCGCTCATACCATAGAGCTGATGACCCACTATTTTAAGAAGGAAATAATTATGGCTAAAAACTACCAGGCGGGGGTTAAGGAATATCGTGAAACCTATTGGGATCCGACTTACCTACCTGCGAACACCGATCTATTAGCTTGTTTTAAAATAGACCCTCAGCCAGGTGTTCCAAGAGAAGAGGCAGCAGCAGCCGTCGCAGCCGAGTCTTCAACCGGAACATGGACGACAGTCTGGACTGACTTGTTAACCGATTTGGACTACTACAAAGGTCGCGCATATGCCATTGAGGACGTGCCTGGGGATGATACCGCCTTCTATGCATTTGTCGCGTATCCTATCGACCTATTTGAGGAAGGTTCGGTTGTCAATGTACTGACATCTCTAGTGGGAAACGTATTTGGTTTCAAAGCGATACGTGGATTACGGTTAGAAGATGTACGTTTCCCAATCGCTTATGTCAAAACGTGTGGCGGTCCACCAAATGGTATTTTTGTTGAGCGTGATCGTCTAAACAAATACGGTCGAGCTTTGCTAGGTTGTACCATCAAACCGAAGTTAGGTTTGTCTGCCAAAAACTATGGTCGTGCTTGTTATGAAGGGTTAAGAGGCGGCCTGGATTTCACAAAAGATGATGAAAACGTCAACTCACAGCCTTTTATGCGGTGGCGTGACAGGTTTGGCTACGTCGCCGAAGCGATACACCGCGCGGAAAGTGAAACAGGAGAGCGCAAAGGTCATTACCTTAATGTTACCGCAGCGACGCCGGAAGAGATGTACCGTCGCGCAGAATATGCAAAAGAGTTAGACATGCCAATCATTATGCATGACTTCTTCACTGCCGGATTTACCGCCAATACAGGATTGGCAAATTGGTGCCGAGAGAATGGCATGTTACTGCATATTCACCGTGCTATGCATGCGGTGGTCGATCGCAACCCTCGTCATGGTATTCACTTTCGCGTACTGACAAAGTGTCTTCGCTTATCAGGAGGGGATCATCTCCACTCAGGAACAGTCGTGGGCAAGCTGGAGGGGGATCGCAACGCCACACTTGGATGGATAGATATTATGCGTGAACGGACCATTAAAAAAGATCGTTCACGTGGCATTTTCTTTGACCAAGATTTTGGCTCCATGCCGGGTGTATTCCCTGTTGCATCAGGTGGTATCCACGTTTGGCACATGCCAGCATTGGTTTCCATTTTTGGTGACAACGCGATATTCCAGTTTGGTGGCGGTACGTTGGGTCACCCTTGGGGAAATGCGGCAGGTGCAGCTGCAAACCGTGTTGCTCTTGAAGCTTGCACTTTAGCTCGCAATGAAGGCAAGGATCTTGAACGAGAAGGTAAAGAAATACTGAAAGCTGCCGCGAAGCACAGCCCCGAGCTCAAAGTCGCAATGGAAACATGGAAAGAGGTTAAGTTTGAGTTTGATACGGTAGACAAGCTAGATACCGCTCACGCTTAATAATCCACAGTTATGCCAGATTCACAGCCACCTCATTAAGGAGAATGACGATGAGTGAAGTTAGAGATTACCCATCAAGGCTAACCGACCCGCACAGCCGAAAATTTGAAACCTTTTCTTACTTACCGCGTTTAACGGCAGAGCAAATTCGTAAACAGGTAAACTATATAGTGAAGCAGGGCTGGAACCCTGCCATCGAGCACACAGAGCCGGAAGAAGCGAGTTCCTCCTTTTGGTATATGTGGAAACTCCCCATGTTTGGTGAGACAAATGTAGACCAGATTCTGTCAGAAGCTCAGCTCTGTCATAACAGTAATCCAAATCACCATGTTCGTATTATCGGCTACGACAACCTAAGCCAAACTCAGGGAATGGCAACCGTCATTTATCGTGCGCCTGGCTTCGAATAACCCAGGTTTCGAATAACCCTGACTTCGAATAACCTAGGCCTAGAGTAACCCTCGCTTCGAATAGCATAGGCGACACACCAGTGCGCCCGTTATTTGGGAACAAAAAATCAGGTCAGCAGACGACGCAAAATAGGTAAGCTGGTAAAGGTGGTGAAATACCTCATATCCGGCTCTTTTCTCCACTCATAGGATGGAGCTTTAAACGATGAATCAAGCAATCAAAGCGTTACCCACCCTTAATCAATACATGATTGAAACTGAGCCCTATTATCAAGAAACAGGTGACGAACTTGCTGCATATCTTGCCGCGTATGATGCGCGTATCCCAATGATGCTCAAAGGTCCAACCGGTTGCGGCAAAACCCGTTTTGTTGAACATATTGCCTGGAAGTTAAAACGACCGTTGATCACCATATCGTGCCATGAGGATATGACTGCATCGGATTTGGTTGGTCGTTATCTTCTCAATCAAGACGGTACTTACTGGCAAGATGGTCCATTGACTACGGCAGCGAGGGTCGGAGCAATTTGTTATCTTGATGAAATCGTTGAAGCACGTCAGGACACCACAGTTGCCATTCACTCGCTGACGGATCACCGCCGTACCCTATCGCTCGAAAAAAAAGGCGAACTCGTCTCTGCTCATCCTGATTTCCAGCTAGTGATTTCATATAACCCAGGTTATCAAACTCTGATGAAAGATCTAAAAACATCGACCAAGCAACGTTTTGCCTCGCTGGTCTTCGATTATCCCGAGCCGATGGTTGAAGGCGCCATTATTTGCCACGAAGCCGGTGTGGACAGTGACACAGCAGAACGGCTGATCCGTATTGCTGGTCATGCTAGAAATCTGGTTGGGCATGGGCTGAATGAAGGGATATCTACTCGTTTACTGGTGTACACAGGTCAGTTAATTAAAAAGGGAATCACCCCCATTACTGCCTGTAAAATGGCACTGGTTCATCCTCTTAGTGATGACCCAGACATCTGTGAAATCATAGAAACGGCGGTTAGAGGCTGTTTTTAGAGTCTGATATTGGCAAAGATACGAGGATTGGAATATGGAAGCGACTGAGGCACTGACAAGCCAATTACTTGAATCGATTCGAGCTGGTTCTCCATCTATCAATGTTAAAGGAGAAAAGAATCGAGACGATGACCTTACTCAGCTTGAGGAAGCCATCGTTCAGACAACAGCGACACTACCACAGCCTGTGGTTTGTTATTGTGTTCGCGCAGCTTGCTTTATTTATCAACGAAACCCTAATCGATCTCTATTGTATTGTTGGTTTCACAACGTCTCAGAAATGGTCAATACCTGCCACGGCGATACGCCTTACCAAGACAATGTTGAAGTACTATGTGCACTGGTTCAACAAACAGAGTCAACACTATTTGTGCTAAGTGAATTGATGGGGACAGAGCGCCTTATACAATTTTTAGACTCACTTCTAATCGCATCCAATCGTTTAAAATCTGTTGCAGCATTGAAGCAATATCTCTCTTTAACCGAGTCTCTCGCCACACAAGCCCCCCGATGTTTAGCGCCTTTTTTTAATTATTTAGATAGGTACCTTCGCCAGTTATCGATATCCGGCTTAGAACATTGGGCAATGTGGGGTGTTCGCGCGTTTGCCCACCAAAATGAATCATTGCATAGCTATTTTTCATTACAATCCAGTGACAGCCTTTCTGTATTTCAGCAACAAAAAAATGGTCTTTTGTTCGTCGATACCCAACGTCAGCTGCAATATTTTTTATGCGCTATTTGGGGAGAGGATTTTTTGCTCCGCCCTGTTAGTGTTCAATTTAATGACGAGAGCGCTGCTACCTCCAATATGCGACCTTCAATATTGCACCAGATGATTCTATTGCCAGATGCAATTGATGATTACATGAGCTCTTTTCCCGACTGCGACCACCAAACGGATCAGGTAAGTATTCCTGCTAAACTGATGTATAGAGCTGCCGCAGCTCACTGCGCTGCCCATATTCGGTTTTCTACACCCCGTCGCCGTTGTGATTTCACGCCAATTCAACAGTTTTTTATTGGTGTCATTGAAGATGCTCGTGTTGAGGCGCTTGCCATCGAGGTGTTTCCAGGGCTCAAAACGCTTTGGCACTCAATTCTTACTATTCCCCGTCATCAAGTCTGCTTGCCTGATTCAGGGTTAACCTTGGTCGAACGAGTAGTCGTTGCATTATTGAATCAAGACTCCCGTGATCCTCATCCACTGGTCGCAAAAACGTGCCAACGCTTTACTGAACTGTTAGCGCAGCCCAATCCCACACATACAGCCGCTGTTAATCAACTAGGGGTATGGTTAGCCGAAGCCCTACCATCGCAATGTCGTCATACGTCGGTTACTCAGTATTCTCGGGAAGTCATCCCTTATCGCGACGATAACCAGTCTCTTTGGCAAGACAAAGAGGAATTGGATAAATGGACATCACTCAACCCCCCTCAGGTGAAAAAAAGCGTCAGTGTTATGGAAATGGTTAATGAACTGGATTGTGAGCTTGCCGATGACAATGCTCAGGAGATATGGGTTCTTGAATCAGAATTTTTCCGTGATGGTGATCCTGAGGATGTTAGTATCAATACACTCGAAGGTACAACGCAAGTGTCTTCTCCTTTTTATTATCCGGAGTGGGATTATCGTTCTGCAAGTTCGCGAGCAAACTGGACAACGGTTACTGAACACTCAGGTAAAATAGGATCACCGGCTAACATTGAACAACTGCTTGATATTCATCGCCCCTTAGTTAAACAGCTCCGACGATTAGTGGAAACAGTTCAGCCCAAAGGATTACAAAGACTTAGAAAACAAAGCGATGGTGATGATTTTGATCTGGATGCCTTGATCGAAGTTTATAAAGAAATCAAGCGTGGCAGCTTACCCGATTTAAACGTTGATCAGCGTTTAAAAAGGCATCAACGCGATCTGGCGGTCGTCTTGTTACTAGATTTGTCTGAGTCAACAAACGACTCAGTTAACGAACATGGTACGACTGTCATCAAGATTACCAAAGAAGCAACAACTTTATTGGCAAGCGCGATTGAACAAATTGGCGATCCTTTCGCCATTCATGGCTTTTCATCTAATGGACGTCATGAAGTCCAATACCAATGTATTAAAGCGTTTAATCAGGCTTTTGATGATAATGTAAAAGCAAAGCTGGCGGGGGTAAAAGGAGCGTTGTCCACTCGTATAGGTGCAGCCATGCGCCATGCTGGTCATTATCTCATGAAACAATCCCAAAGTAAGAAGCTGATCTTGTTACTCAGTGATGGAGAGCCGTCAGATATTGATGTACGTGACCCTGAGTACTTAAAATCCGACACACACAAAGCGGTGGATGAATTACTTTGTCAAGGTATTACACCTTATTGCCTAACCATCGACAAAAACGCAGATACCTACATCGATGCGCTTTTTGGGCAAGGGCGCTACACCATTTTGAACGATGTAACTCGATTGCCATCCTTACTGCCGCACCTTTTTGCGAGCTTGACGAAAAAGACAGATTAGCTAACGGGTTAGCGGATAATACTAACCAATGAACGGATAGTACCTAACCAATGAATGGATAGGCACTTTCCAATGCATAGGTATTATCTCTTTCCATTGATGACATAATTTATGCATTCTGGATTAAAAGCAAAACGTTAGGTGAATATATTTCTAAAGGCACACATTATGCAGAACCAGTAGGCTATCGAATCTTTGTTCAGGACTGTACATGCACCTAACTCTTCGCCAACTGAATATTTTTTATGCCGTTGCAAGCCAGCTCAGTTATACAAGAGCGTCAGAAATTCTTCACCTAACGCAACCAGCGGTTTCTATGCAGGTAAGGCAACTTGAAGAAAATATCGGACTTCCCTTATTCGAACAATTGGGTAAATCACTTTTTCTTACCTCGGCAGGTGAAGAGTTGGTTGGGTATTGCGAGCGAATAAATTATATCGTTAATGATGCCGAAAATACGTTCAACAGCATGAAAACACTTTCTAGGGGGAAGTTAAAAATCACCGTGGCAAGCACAGCCAATTACTTTGCGGCGAGTTTACTTTCCGCCTTTTCTCAACAGTACGAGCACGTACAACTTGTGTTGAATGTGACGAATCGAGATCATTTACTAAAAGATCTAAAAAACAACCTCTGTGATTTAGCAATAATGGGTAAACCACCTTCAGAATTGGACACCGAGAGTACGGTGTTAATGGAGAATCCCTTAGTCGTTATTGCCCCCCCAAATCATCCTCTTTCAAAGAGAAAAGCTATTCCTCTTACCACCTTAACGCAGGAGTCGATTGTGGTACGAGAAAAAGGCTCGGGTACGCGTAGCGCTATTGAGCGTTTTTTCGATTTACACGGTCTTTCACTTCATGTGTCCGCTGAAATGAGCGCCAGTGAAGCAATTAAACAGGCTGTGTCTGCTGGATTATCGTTAGGGATCGTCTCTTTACATACCATTCAACTTGAGTTGGAAGCAAACAAACTGGTCGTTCTTGATGTAGAAAATATGCCTATAATCAGGCATTGGTACTTAGTCCGCCACAAAGAAAAAAGGTTGTCACCTATCGCGGAGGCATTTCAGCAATTCTTACTGAATCAGGTACAGAATATGTCACCAACTGATTTCCTAAACGTGGAAAATATAGTGAACGGATAGAGTTTGTTTACCATACAAGAAAATTGACAACGAAAGGTAAACAGACCCTAGTCATGCCAAGGTAGCGTCAACGTAAAGCATACCCCTTTGTCAGGGTTATTTTCTGCGGTAAGAGTCCCCTTGTGTTCAACCACTAAGCCGTAACTGATCGATAAACCTAGTCCGGTTCCTTCTCCAACTTCCTTGGTGGTAAAAAAAGGATCAAATAGATACTCTAAATGACACGGTTTAACACCAGTACCATTATCTTTGATTATTAGTACTACACTGTCCCCACAACGTTCACCGGTTATCGTGACTTTTGGTTTGGCTTCTTCTTTCAAAGCGTCTAGAGCATTGGTAAGCAAGTTCAGTATCACCTGCGTTAATTGACCTTCATTTCCTTGTACTGGTAAATTCTTCGGGAGCACTAGCTCAATATCTGCCATAGATTGGTTACTTTTATTAATCCAATTCACTGCTTTTTTAACTAATGCGGAAAAATTAATGGCTAGTTTTTCTGTAGTTCCCTTAGCACTGAACGATTGCAGATCTTTAACGATATTATTGATTCTTAGCGATGCTTCAAGAACATCATCAGCAGCAGGAACCAACTCCTTCAATGTATGTTCAAGGTGATTATCTTTATTGGAATCTCTTTCGTAAGAAAACTCATTGTTACGGTGTAACTCAAGAAGTTTAGTTAGATCACGTTGAATGATATGAGCATTACCAATAATAAAGCTGACAGGATTATTAATTTCGTGTGCGACCCCAGCTACTAATTTGCCTAGCGAAGCTAACTTGCCAGTCTGTACCAGTTGTCGCTGAGCATTTTTCAACTCTTCGAGAGTTTGAGTTAATTGAGTATTCTTGTCCTCCAGAGCTGACTGGTAACGACGCAAAGACAAATGAGTTTCTATCCTAGCCTGCACCTCCGCCATTTGGATTGGTTTGGTTACATAATCCACAGCACCGACCTCAAACGCCTTTAGCTTTTCATCGATATTACTGTAGCTACTTATTACAAGCACAGGAATCTCTGACAATGCTTCATTGGACTGCATCCGCCGACATACCTCGTAGCCATCCATATCTGGCATATTCAAGTCAAGTAACAGAAGATCTGGGATATCTTTTTGCATGCCTTCTAAGGCAGCAATACCCGAATAATAACCTTCAGTACGAAACCCTAAATCTGCAAGTAACTCACAAAACGTGTCACACAAAGTTTTGGAATCATCAATAACTACAATTTTTTCCTGTTTTTCTTGACGTGTATCTTCTGTTTTTTTAGCCACAAACGTCAGCAACCCTATCCCAATAAATTATTTCTCGCTCATGCTTTAGCATATACCCAAACGAACTCCGGGTACTAGGTTCAGCGAAATTTGATCGAATATTTACCTTCATCAGGGTTAAGTGCCGCTTTGTTTATAGGTCATAAATCAATTCAATGACGACATTTTTGAATCTGAATTTACATTACAATTCATACTATTCTTTACTCAGCCGTCTAAAGAATCCCCTCTAACTTCAATAACGCTTCTTTGCGCTCTAAGCCACCAGCGTATCCAGTTAACTTACCGCTTTTCCCTATCACACGGTGGCACGGCACAATCACTGATATAGGATTTTTTCCATTGGCAAGCCCAACTGCTCGAACCGCTTTCGGGTTACCAATGGTGTTTGCGAGATCTTGATAACTCCATGTTTCTCCGAAGGGAATTTGCGTTAATGTCTGCCACACCTGCTTTTGGAAATCGGTGCCTTTTGCTGCAAGTGGTACATCAAAGGTTTTTCGGCTTCCTTCGAAATATTCCGTAAGCTGCTTACAAGCTTGGGCTAATACATTGTGCTTGCAATCTTCACGTCCAAGTTCATTTGGTTTTGTCGTATACGTTTCAAACCAAATGCCTAACAAACCGTCGTCGTTCGCTTGGATCGTGACATCCCCCAGTTTACTGGACAAAATGGTATAAACGTTTTCAGATAAATTTTTCATAGCGGTAAATTCCAACAGTGTAAGGTGGCGTAACTGCCCCAAGGAGCAACATTTTCAGGTGACATTTCTGGATAGTGGACCATCGCCTTCTTAACGACGAGATCGCCACTTAAAAAGCAATTGGCTATGGACTGACCACGAAGCTGAGCGTAATTAATGGTCCACGGTCCAACCCCTTTTATTTCTATCCATTCAGATGGATCGGCATCGGGATTGTTCAAACAATAATCTGCAAATCGAGCCAGCGTCTCTTTTCGGCTGTTGGGCATTCTAAGAAAGGTTAAATCCGCATTCGCCACTTGCTCTGGCGTGGGGAAATATCGGATACCCGAACTGTCTTTTGAATTGCCTTCCAAATTCAGTTTTTCCGTTAATAAATTAAGCTGACCTATCGCCGCTTTAACCGATACTTGCTGCCCTAAGATGGCTCTTACCCCTGCTTCCCAAGGGCTCCAAACACCGGGGATTCTGATCCCACTTTCTCGGATTAGATCTGGCGCTATCGCTGTTAGGTGGTGCTCAACTTCGGTAATGCTCACATCAAGATCAAACATTCGACGTAACTTGACCACCAATGCTTTCAATTGGGTAATATCATCAAGTTCAAATTCAACCTGCATGTGCTGCTTAGAAATCACGGAAGCCCGAAACCAGCCTTTTGATCCATTTAAACTAAAATGCCGCTCGTAAAAATCATCTCCAATGGTTTCGACGCCTTCAATGGCTCGCATCCGATAAAAACCCAACATGTGCTGCCAATGCAAAGGCGATTTGAAGCCTAAACGCACATGATTGGTTTTCGATGCATCCCCCTCAGATTTTCTTACTTGGGTGGGCGTCAACTTTAACATGCTTTTAAATGCATCATTGAACCGCCTCACACTATTGAAACCACTGGCAAACGCAATGTCACTAATGCTTATTGAACTTTCATGCAAAAGCTGTTTTGCGAACATCAGCTTGTGATATTGGGCGTATTGCTTGGGAGACATGCCGAGGTACTTATCAAAGAGTTTTCTTAGGTAGCGATCAGATATACCTAAACGATCAGACAAATCGGAAATACCACCGGATTGCAGAGCCCCTTGCTCTATCAATTTAATCGCACGTTGAAAGGACGTTTCTGCCCCTTTCCAAGCCCAAGAGCTGGGTGCACTGTCTGGCCGACAACGCAAGCACGGACGAAACCCAGCCTGCAAAGCTTGTGCTTGGTCGAAATAGTAAGTCACATTCTTTTCCTGCGGTAAATTTGCAGGGCATATAGGACGGCAAAAAATGCCAGTTGTTTTTACGGCTACATAGAAACGACCATCAAACCGCTGATCTCGTGCCATTCTCGCTCGCTGACATTCCTCAATTGAAAGTGGCTGATTATTCATTGGCGTCGCATCCTTAGCTGAAAACTCTGATTTTATATGTGAAGCTGATGTTATCCAGTCTACTCAATTTTGAAACGCAAACTAGCCATTTTCGGAACCAAATGAGATTTCGCTCAATCGCGAAATTTATAGACGTGAGGTCAGCCCCAAAATAATAAACTTTCCTATCGATAAAGCGATATTCAACTAGTGGATATAAAACGTGAGTGATAGATTCCAGCCATCGTAACTCAATAGTTTTAAAGGAATTTTTCCATGTTTAAAAAAGCATCAGCTTTAGCAATTACCATTAGCAGTGCGTTGGCGTTTTCTGCTCAGGCAACCAGCCTTTCTGTATCTGAGCCTCTTTTAAATACCACCTTCCCTTCTGCTTCCGGTGTGGTGATAGACGGGACGACATTGTATGCAGTTGGTGATGACTCGCCTTGGCTTTACAACATGGACTTGGATTTCAATATCCTTAGCCAAGACCTGATTAAGCATTACCCTGTTGGCGACAATGGTCGAATTCTTAAAAAAGTAAAACCAGACTTTGAAGCCATGGAGTCGTTCACCGTAAACGGTCGCCGTGCTTTGGTTCTTCTCGGCTCGGGAAGCAAACAAGACATTCGCGAATGGGCATACATCATCAGCAAAGATAAAGGCGTAAAAATTGAGCGTTCGCTGGTCGCGCTTTATGAGCAGTTATACCGTGCAAGTAAATTCAGTGGCAAACAAGAACTAAACATCGAAGGGTTGGCTATTTCCGAAGACACGGTTTACATCTTCAACCGTGGAAATGGCGGTTCAAACATTATCTTTTCCTTAACGGCAGCTGAGTTTGAAGACTACCTTTTAGGTAAGCAAGACAAAGTAAATTCTTTACGTACGTATCACGTTTCGCTTCCTAACGTTCAAGGGTTTGAAGCGGGTCTTTCTGGTGGCACATATTGGGAAGAAACGGATAGCTTGGTATTTACTGCTTCGGTAGAAGCAACAGGAGATGCCTACAACGATGGAGAGATCTTAGGAAGCTTTGTCGGTCATTTTGAAGTAGGACAACTCAGCGAAACAAAGACATTGGATCTTAGCCCATACGCTCAATCCATCGACAAGAATGGCAAGCCGGTTATTACCAAGGTTGAATCCGTTTCGATAAAAGTCAGTACCCCAGAGTCCATTGAAGGCGCATTAGCCAGCGATAACGATGACGGTACAAGCGAGTTTTTCTCGTTTAGCTTACACAAGTAGAACTTAACCCATTCGCTGCCATATTTAAAACCTCAGCCAGTTCTCGCTATCGAAATAGGCATGGGTTGTAGAAGTATGGCAGCGTAATTGTCTCTCCTTTTTACCCCTAGCTTCTTCTATTGAGTTTCCTATCTCAAAGTTAGTTCAAATATTTTAATATATAGCTCATTTATTTTTGGATATCGATTAAATGAAGACCATGCATGCCGAATGTATGAAATCATAAAACGTCACCATGATTGTGATTTCACTCATATTTCCGTCCGACCGTCTCATTTTTTGGAATGAACATCTGGTTCATATTGTTGGTAAGTGCTAATTTTCGAGATATGCATCGCAACACATTAGGGTCTGATGACCTTGCGCGGTTAAATTTTGTTCGTGTTCAATGCGTTTTAATCGCGGCTCAAGGTATGCAGCCTAGTCACTCTACGTAAATACCTTGTAACAAACAGTAAAGCGCATTGAAACGAACCCTTTGGGCAGTATTTGTGTGCTATTTCTACTGCGTTATCGCCTATTGATGTAGAGCGACTACACCGAATAAGCTCTGCTTTGCATAAATAGCGCACAAATCTCTGCAAAAATCATCTCGAAAGGTCATCAGACCCTAAGGACTATCAGTGAAAAAAGGAATTTTATTTACGGCTCTCGCTATTGGATTACCATTTTCCGCTTCCTCAGCAGATTTAACCGTTACGACACCAAAACTAAACACTGCCTTTCCGTCCGCCTCTGGAATTGTTTACACCGAAGATATGGTTTATGCCGTAGGTGACGATTCTCCATGGCTATACAAGATTGGTTTGAACTTTCGAATCGCAGATAAAGACCTCATCAAACACTATCCAGTAGAAAAAAGCGGGCGAATTCTTAAGAAAGTAAAACCCGACTTTGAAGCGATGGAGTTGTTAAGCATCAACGGAAAGCCTTCATTCGTTATGCTTGGCTCTGGAAGTAAATCCGGCATTCGTGAGTGGGCATTTGTGGTTAGCCAAGATAAGCAGATCCGTATCGAACGTTCACTCATTCCTTTATACGAACAACTTTACCGAGCAAGCCGCGAATACGGTGTAGAAGAGTTAAATATTGAAGGCTTGGCAGCTTCAGAAGGAACCGTTTTCATTCTTAATCGCGGAAATGGTGGCTCAAACGTGATATTCACTGCCCCTATGCAGCAGTTTGAAGATTACCTCACGGGTAAAACAGACACGATCGCTAACTTAGGTACCAATAAAATCACGTTGCCAGAAGTAGGTGGATTTGAAGCGGGTCTTTCTGGTGCGACCTATTGGAAACAAGCGAAACGATTGGTGTTTACAGCTTCAGTTGAGGCAACAGGCGACGCTTATAATGATGGTGAAATCCTTGGCAGCTTTGTCGGATCATTCCCCGTTTCTCAACTTGAGTCTGGTAAAGAACTCAATCTTACTAACGTAGCCAAACCCGTCTCAATTAAAGGTAAGCAAGTTATCACTAAGGTTGAATCGGTATCCGTTACCCAAGACGGTTCGCAAGCAATCAAAGGCGTTCTTGCCAGTGATAACGATGATGGAACCAGCGAGTTTTTCAAATTCCGCCTTACTCAGTAGCGCTACGAAGCAATAAAAACGTTATTCCAAACGCTTTCAAGAATACAACCTAAAAGAGCATCCAAATGGATGCTCTTTTTATGTTCTTACGTTATCTAGTCTAAATGGTGACTATTTACCGCGACGCGCTTTAATTCGGTTCATCATAGAGAGTCTGCGTTCAGCAGAAGCCTGATCTTTCGGTGCGTCTGGGTTATTGGTGCGACCACGACGTTTCTTAAACGCATCTTTGCTGTTGAGCTTTTCAACATAAGCTTCACGGCGTTTTGGCTCATACCCAGGCTGCTCTACGCGGCGAATACGTTGTTGGATAAGGTTTTCTACTTGAACCAACGTCAGTTCTTCTTCGCGGCTAACAAATGAAACCGCATGACCTTGTTTACCTGCACGACCCGTGCGGCCAATACGGTGAACGTAGTCTTCCGCAAGGAAAGGCATGTCGTAGTTGATTACGTGAGGCAGACTTTCAATGTCTAAACCACGAGCAGCAACGTCTGTTGCAACCATCACTCGTGCTTTGCCTTCTTTAAAATCATCCAATGCGCGTCGGCGAGCACTTTGCGCTTTATCACCATGGCAAAGTACCGCTTTTATGCCATCTAATTTAAGCTCTTTAACAATATCGTTAGCCGTTTCTTTGTAGTTCACAAACACCAGAACTTGTTGCCAGTTCTTACGACCAATCAGTTCAGAAAGCAGTTCGGTTTTACGCTCTTGGTCTACAGGATAAACAACATGGGCAACAGTCGCTGCTGTCGAGTTTTCATGGTCAACGCTAATACGTTTAGGTTTGCGCAAAATGTCCGCAGAAAGCTGGTTAAGCTGGCTAGATGTTGTCGCAGAAAACATCATGATCTGAGGTGCTGTTTCGACTTCCATCATGATTTCGCGTACCGCGTTGATGAAGCCCATATCGAGGATTCGGTCGGCTTCATCAAATACAAGAAATTCAAGGTTAGCTATTGAAACGTTGCCTTCTTGCATGTGTTCACTCAAGCGACCAGGTGTTGCAACAAGAATATCCACACCACTTTCTAATTGGCGAACCTGAGATGACATCTTATTGCCACCGTAAACGGCTGCCACACTAAGAGAGGTATATTTGGTGTAGGCTTTGATGTTGTCTGAAATTTGTGCAACCAATTCACGAGTCGGAGCCAAAATCAGAGCACGTGCAGTACGGCGCGAAGGCTGCTTGCCCGAATCCAATAAGTGTTGGATCACTGGTAACGAGAACGCCGCCGTTTTACCTGTACCCGTTTGCGCAGTGGCAAAAATATCGTGCCCTTTACGCGCCATAGGGATGGCTTTTTGCTGGATTGGCGTAAGTTTTTCGTAACCGATTTCGGTCAGTACTTTCGCTACTTCAGGAGCGAAACCTTGAGAAGAAAATGACATTGAAGCAAGGTCCTTTATCAGACAACCTTTGATGGCTGAAACGCAAGCCTATACTTCGCTTGCCAGCCAAACTGGTACATGAATTTCAATTAGCGGCATAGTATACCCAAATAGCTTAAAGATGCTAGGCTCATCAAGTATTGCCTTTAATTAGAAGACATAAAAAAACCGATCAAAAGATCGGTTATTTAGAGGCTATAGCCCCTAATAAAAAGGGAGCGAAGATAACTCAATGAGTCGACAAGAGATAAGAACCGTTATCAATGCTGTTAAACCATACTAAATCGCGTAAGTCCGAAATATCTTGGCTAGAGCGTACCCGAACGCTTTTTCCAACCAGTTCTTGAGCCTTCGAATACACTCGCTCTGCACTTTCTTTATAACTGACGATACTCATTTTCAGTTGGCACCCTTCTTCATTAGATACCCAAACAAATTTTTCGTCTTTTGAGACGCTTTTAAGCACCCCAAAATCATTCCAACTGTTGTTACTCATAACCTCTCCTTTTTCTTTTAGTTCTTTGTCAAACCTTCTTTTCTTAGTATTGCTAGCCTATCCAACACCGAAGACTGAACAATTAATATGCAACTAAAGTTTAAAAATGACAAGGCAAAGTTCTTATCTCTTATATCAAATGATGATAACCCCTATTATTTACCTTATAGCCATATGGTTATTGAGATTCCACTCAAATACAATCCTACCCCGTAAGTGATATGTGCGAGCATACTCTTTGCCCTTACCACGCTTGGATTAGGTGTTTTCGCTGCTGCAATCCCCAACCCAAAGGCAGGTTGCAGAATAAGAAATGGGGCGAGAACACTGATTACACCCACAGATAGTGCGACAACTAAGCTTGGTGATCTTAGCCAATCTGGAAAGGCAAGGAGCAAAGCAGCTGCAAACACAATGCCTATCAGGTAATGCGCCCCCCACCCTATGACGATCTCTCCGTGCGCTTTAGGTGATTTGAATATGGGTTTGTGAAAGTATTTCCCTTTTCTTAACCCCAATAGCCACCGACCGACTAACGCATAATCCAGCGATGCCACACCGAAAAACCGATTTTGTACCCACGCGCAGATATCCATGAACAATGTGGCACCGATGCCCAAGACCACTGCATTTACTGCTGTTTCCACCACGACCTCTCCTTATCTTATTTTCAACGCCTTGAATTTGGCGGGTTTTCGATGTTTAAATGTACTACTTGAAGTTAACTTGAGGTCAAGATGAAAACACTCGATATCGGCGTCGTGGCAAAGCGAAGCGGTTTGAATTCTTCGGCGCTCCGTTATTACGAAAGCATTGGTCTGATTCACTCCATTGGGCGAAATGGCTTAAGGCGGCAATATTCCGAAGGTGTTTTGCAAAAATTGGCTTTGATTCATTTGGGAAGAAAGGCAGGATTATCGCTCGAAGAGATAAAAGCAATGTTTAATCAAGACGGTAACTTGGATATCAATCGTGACGCTTTACTTGAGAAAGTGTCTGAAATAGAAAAGTCCATCCGACAACTGATATGCGTTAAAGAGAGCCTTTTACATGTCGCTAACTGCCCGGCAGACGATCACCTGACTTGCCCTTCTTTTCAAAAAATGCTCAATGAGTTGTAAGGTTTTTGGCATCGATTCACTTTTCGTATCGTTCAACTTTTGTTATCGACTCGCTTTTGGCATCAATGAATATTCATTAGATACAAAACTCGAATAAATAAAGCCGAACACAGAGGTTCGGCTTTAAGTTTGTTTACCATGCGTTTGTTAGGGTCTGTTGACCTTTCGCGGTTAAATTTTGTTCGAGTTCTATGTGTTTTAATCGCGGCGCAAGGTCTTTAGCCCATTCTTTAAGAACAAAAGCAATTCTAAGCAAATACCTTGCAACAAAGAGTAAAGGGTATAGACCGGGGACGCCTAGTCGAACCCTTTGGGCAGCATTTGTGGCTCCTTTCTACTGCGTTACCGCTTATTGATGTAGAGCGACTACACCGAATAAGCGCTGCCTTGTATAAAGAACCCACAAATTGCTGCAAAAATCAGCTCGAAAGGTCAACAGACCCTAGTGGAAGTGCACCAACATCTCAACCTCATCCCCTTGTTGCGGCGCGTTCAACGAGAAGTGCAAATAGCCCGCTTCCGTTACGGGGATTTGCAGATATTCATTGCTGCCAGAATAATTAGATGCGTATTCGTACTGCTCTGCTGTTGGCCAGTATGCTTGGCTCGCGTACAGATCCACGTTGCCATTGTTTGCACTGGTGGAATCGTTAGCATCATCAGTATTGGGGTTCTTATCTGTTAGCCACACGCGCACTTCTTGAATTCCTTGCGGGACATAAACCGCAGCATAGCGTTGTTGGATTACCGTTAGGGTTTGTGCTTGGCCCGATTCCAATACCACTGGCGCTAAGTCATCTTGCTCCGGTTTTAGTGGTGTTGGCGCTTTGGTTTCCAATGAAGCCGTGAGCGTCACCGCATCAAATGCAGTTCGACCCGCGATGCTCATGTAGTAACGGCCTGGTTTGATGTAACCCGATGGCTCTGGCTCAAACGCTACGATCTCATTGTTGCCCGCGTCATATTGGCTGAACTCAAAATCGTAGTAATGAGCGACTTTCTCAAAGCTCATGTACAGATCCGCATCGCCTTGGCTGCCACCTTGGATCTCAACTTCAAAGTGAGTGGCGTTCTCTGGCACATCAACGTAGAACAACTGCTCGCTGTATGCCTCACCGCTTAACACCACGCTTTGGTTTACTGCTAGCGGTGTTACTTGATCCGAAGGCTCTGTTGGTTCACCCGGGTTTGGGTTTGGATCAGGCTGTTCTGGTTCACTAGAGATTGAATCTAACCAACGGTCAAACTCACCATTGTATTGCTCACCGAATAATTGAACCTGTTTTGCCCATTCGGCAAACAGACCAGAACGAGAAAGCGCGAGTAAACTGTCTGCCTCTTGCGGGTGCTCTTCCAACATAAAACGTACCGCTAGGTAGCTCCAACGATACACGCGATTCGTATCATGAGAATAAGTCGTCGCAACCACATCAGACAGGCTCATCTTTCCATCGGCAATCACACCAATCGCCGCGTCGTAGCCTTGTTTATAATGCATGTACTCAGCAAAACCCTCTAGCCACCACACAATGTAACCATGAGCCAAGTTATCGCTGAATGAGCCATATTGGTTGAAGCGTGCATCTAGATAGTGAACGTATTCATGCTCTAGATTGAGAACTGATAGCTCATCACCATTTGCGAAACGATAAGCGACAAAACGCGCCACGTTGCCTACCTTTGCCGGATCCCCTTCAAGATACTGACCGCCGTTATCCGTCGAGTTACCAAACAAGAAAGACGAGTAATCCTCGTAGCTTCCATTATTCGCAAACACCGCAACTTCGACTTGCTCGTTGTTGTCGTCTGCCACAGGCTGATTACCCGTGTTCGCCACTTGGTGGAAGTCTGCCTCTGTTGCCGCTAAAACCTCACACGCTTCAACCGCTTGGGTTTGGGTTAAATCTTGAGAGCGAATGATTGCCGGACCATCACACTCATGACGGTTAGGCAGCACGCGAGCCGCCAAATCACGTTTCGCTTGGTCTAAATCCAGGCCGTTCAAGTGCTCTGGCGCGAAGTAGTTCATCATCTCAACAGCCGCCAACCAAAGCTTGTCGTGTTCACTACCAAGTGGGTTTTGTTCCATCACTTGCTGCATCACACGCAGTGCCTTTTCTTTGGTTTTTTGGTTTGGGCTTGCTAACAAACGTCCGGTTTCGCGCACTGCGTTGTAAACCAAGAAGCTCGCGTCCGTATCCAGTGCCCACCCGTTATCACGAGCAAACACCGCCAGCGTGTCGATGTGTTGCGTATTGCTCGCCATATAGTTGTAGAAGTCATCTCGCGCAGAGTGACCGGCCATTGCACGAAAGAGATTGTTCAGCCCATCCACCCACTGCGTGTCTTTCGCCGTTTCACGATTGAACTGACGCAGTGCGGCAAGTTGTGAATCCATAGTCAAAGGAAGCTGTTTTACGTTATCGACCATCAAAGTCAGGCTTTTCATTGCCCCCACTTGTTCACGACCTTGATCGAAAGCGTGTGGGTTAGCTAAAAACGCATTAATCGACTGAGCAAAACGTTGACCTAATGCCTGTGAAAAGTCCGGCTGCTGGGCGTTATAGCGAACGTAATAAGCCGCGCGTACAAATTCACCAAGGTTTTCTAGTTTGCGTGCTTGCTCTGCCTCACCTTTGTAAGTAGCAATGGCTTGGTTTAACGCGATTTGAATACGGCTTAGGCTAGCTTCACTGTATATATCGCTCAGGGAATCAGCAGGTGCAGAGAACCAAGCACTATAGCAATTGTGATTTGCGTCAGAGACGGCTAAAGCAAGATCAGGTGCCTGTTGGAGCTCAGGAATATCACACTGCTCTTGAGCAAAGGAAAAACTGGAAACACTGGCAAGCATACAAGCTAGCGCCAAGCGATGACGTGGAAATAAACGGGGATGGGACATAGCTACACTCATTAATTAGTTATATGTTTGAGGGCGCTGTTATATTCTTTGTACTCAATAAGATGAATTCAGTTGCATAAAATTTATGAACTCAGTTCAGGAATTAGAATATATACTCTAATTTTAAAATTGTTCACTAAATGTGTTGATCACCTCTCTCCAAAAACTTCACGAAACGTTGAATTGTCAAAAAAATCAACAAATTAAAAACAGAGAGAACTGAAATGCGCCTGTCTTTTTGGTTAGCAGCGTTTACCACCGAGATTCCATTCACTCAGATTTGTCGGTACAGTACGCCCATACATAGGGTGCCTCGACAGCGCGCCATAGAAATACGAAGTACAGGAAAAGAAAATGAATAACGATCTCCCGATAATTGAAACCTTAGATGAGCTAGAACTGTTTTTAACCGCAGTTGAAAGTGGCGGTTTGGGGCTAGAAGGTGTAACGGGTATTGCGATGGCAACGAGTAACTCTGATGGTCGCCCTTTCGTCGCTGTATTAGGTGAGAAACATCAACTGCTGCTTGGTCGCTGGGTATCCCAAGATGTCTACGAAAATGGTAAAGATCGTGTGCGAAACGGCCCGAGCAAAAAGCATTAACAGAGTAGGCATAAACAGAAAAACCGGCTAGATTGCCGGTTTTTTTATAGCGCAGAGAAGGCAAGAAACAAAGATAATTACTTGATGTTCTTCGCTTCAGCCAAAACGGCTGGAATAACCTGACCAAAGATCAAATTCGCCATACGTGGAGTTTCAGTTTGCGGGTAACCACCATTCATCGCGATGACCGTTCCTGTATCTTTCTCCATCGCCAACACCTGACCATGAATACCAATCATCACAAGTACCTTATGTTCACCCAGATTCAAAACTCGATACTGGTCTTTATACCAAGCATCGCTGATCAATGCAGACTCTTTGCCTTTCTTCCATGCAGAACGTACTTCATCATTGCCCTGCCACAACGCATCAATAAAGTCTTTTGGAATGACCTGCTCACCTAAGTAGTTTTTACCGTCATTCACAATCATTTTGCCAACACGAGCCAGATCTCGTGTCGTCATATTCAAACCACCAGAAGCAACAACAAACTCCGCTGGATCAGCCATCCAGTATGCATTGTTTTCAGCACCCAGCTTTTTCCAGATTTTTTCTTCTAGGTAGTCAGCCAGCGTTTTCGCCGTGACTTTTTCTACAACCATACCCAGTACCTCAGAATTTGGGTCTTGGTACTGGTAAACCTCACCGGTTGGATACTTACGCTCGTCGATTAGCACCAGGTAATCTTTAATACCGTGAAGCCCCGAATCGTTCTTACCATGCCATTCCTGTGACTCGGTTAACCTTGGATCCCATGATATATGTGGTGGCGTTTTAATGGCTAAACCGCTTCGCATATCAGAGACTTCCTGAACAGTAGATCCTTCAAAAGCGGTTCCTTTGAATTGAGGAAGGTAAAACTCGACGTTCTTCGACATATCCAGCTTGCCTTCGCTAACAGCAATACCCGCAAGCGTCGCAGTGAAAGATTTGGTGACCGACATATCGAGATGCGTAGAGTCTTTAGTCATACCGTTGAAGTAGTGCTGATGAATGATCTTGTCACCTTTGATCACCACCATGGTATGATTTTTTAGGCGGTCACGTAATATCGTATACAGGCTGTGCTTACCATCTGCGTCAAACCCTTTAAGCTTGTTCAAGTCCAATAAGTTTTCTTCAACTAAGCGTTGAGGAGGCACAGTACCTTCGCCTGTGGAAATGCTGTAGTGGCGAGTCAGTTTATAAGCATTTGGGAAAGTCATTGCCGCAAACTCCCCCTGATCCCACGCAGAACGTTCGAGACCAAGTGATTCAGCCTGTTTAATAAACTCTACATCTTCCTGGTGAAAGGTCGCGGCATTGGTACTGAACGTAAATGACATAAGTAACGCGGTTACTAAGCTGCTATTTTTCATGTTCTTCCCCAATTTTTATCTTAATTATGAAACTCATTAAGCACCAATATAAGAGGGTAAACAAGTTAAACATTATTTTACATCAAACCTTATTGAAATATCAGTCTATTTACTAGCAGGATGGCTCAATCCGCGGAAACCAAAAGCTTCAAGTCGTTTTGGTATGTGCGTTCATTGAAATGAAAAATGAGAAACTTCTAGGTGGAACTTACCTGCCTGTTTGTCGGCTAAAAGAAAACCAAATTGCTTGGTGTCCTTAAAACGAAAATCAGCGGCATTCTCAACGCGACTTCCTCGAAAGACAGGTATAAAATCTAAGGCTAGTGAATAACGACGTCGTTTTACAAGACACGCTCGTAGACTTCGATTCCAGCTTTGAAATTGTCCCTCGCCCAGCGAAAGGCAAAGAAGTAGATGCCAACCTGTACCAGCTCAGCCACTAAACACCAGTTAACAAGCTGAGCGTGTAACGAAAAATGGGACTTAAAAGTCCCATTTTTTATGGCGAGCTGAAGCTAAACCAGTTCTGACCGGCTGTTTTAGTTAAACCAATAAAGAACAGCTTTCTAAGGGCGTTTTGTTTGTTGCTGAACTTGGAATTGGACACAGGTGTGTTAGTGCTATTGCACTAACACAGTCATGGTAAATTAGAAAAAGTACCTTCAAGTTGTGTTAGAAGAGTACGAAAGACTTACGTTTAAGCCATGCATTCGCTTCTGCTAAATTAGTAAACGAAACTACAGTTTTGCCCTGAAAAATATCGTACTGACTTACCATTGACGAAACGCCAATACATGGTATTCCAGCAGCAACCGCAGAAATGCAACCATAAAGAGAGTCTTCAAAAGCAACACATTGCTCAGGCTTGACGCCAAGTTTTTCCATAGCGTACAAATAACAATCAGGAGCTGGCTTGCTACGCTTAACGTCATCACTCGTTACAACGACTGAGATATATTGACTCAACTGATACTTTTCTATCGTGTTCAAAACCCCTTCAGTTCTCGCAGCTCCTGTTACAACGGCAATCTTTAAGCCTAATGAGTGATAGTGCATGATAGTTTCTCTTGCCTCGTCTATCAGCGGAAAGGCATTGTCAGCCAAAAATAGTTCCGTTGCTTGTTTCGTTCCGACCACTATCTCTTCTGGAGATACGTCCAAAGAATAATTTAGCACTAATTTTTGAGCGGTTTCTGGTAGAGGACACCCCTCATAGTTCGTCTGATATTCATCGTATGACAGAGAAACTCCATACTTTAAAAGTATTTCTGATAGTAATTTGTAATGGATTTCTTCTGAATCGACCAACGTACCATCATGATCAAATAGTATCGCTTTTAGCATCTAAACTCCGACATTCTGTTCAATGATTTGATACTTTAAAACAAACGACAAATAACATATATTGAATATCTGTCATCATTAGATAACCAAATGGAATGAATGGGTGGATATTGATCAAATTAGAGCTTTCTGCTTATTAGCGGAGTATGGTAGCTATAAATTAACAGCAGAGAAGCTTTGTATTACTCAACCCGCTCTGACAAAAAAAATTCAAAAATTAGAAAATAGTATTGATGTTCCACTCTTTGAAAGAAGCCGAACCGGAACTACTCTCACTTCTAGCGGGGAACTGCTATTGCCTGAGGCTCTCTTGGTTATACAGAGCTACAATCAATTAGCCCAATCGGCAAAAATGTTTAGAAATGGTATCAAAGGAAGGTTAAAGGTTGGCTTTGGTGTTTCAGTTTATCAAGAAGTACCGAACCTAATTTCGTCATTTAAGGAGAAGTTTTCCTTCACAGACGTTACTTTATGTGATCTGAAGTCCCAGACTCAGATAGAGAAGTTAAAGCGTCAAGAGCTTGATGTGGGCTTTTGTCGTTTCAGCCCAAATGATGAATTAATGTGTCATCCATTATTTCTCGATAGCTTGGCTTTAGTCGTGCCGGATTCAGCAATCATAGATGATGACCCAATGACGTACATGAAGAGTGCTTCTTACTTAAAATTCAGGCAGTCAAGTTCATTTGGATTCTCAGAGCAGTTGATGTTTTATCTCGCGAATAGCGGCATATCACTTGATGTCAAGCAAGAGTATGACAGCATATTAACTTTGCTTTCAATGATATCTGCCAACTTGGGATTCTCAATACTCCCGTTAAGTACCAAGCAACTCGTGCAATCAGGAGTGCGCTTCATCCCGCTAGATGGCAAGCACAACGAGTGGGATATATGCATGATTTGGAATAAATCCAATACAAATAAAGTCATGGAACAATTTATTGAATTTGTCATCACAAAAACAAAGTTACCTTCTGAATAGCCTCCAGCATAATAGCCACATTTAGTATGGTCAAAAGTATGTTAAATTATCGTTCTGAGAAATAATACTCTTCAACTGTCTGTCCTCACTTTTCTGATTTCGAAATCTGAACTTCTGAATACCTGTTAAGAATAGCTAGAGTAATAGCGCGATTGAGGTAATAAAGAGCCACCAAACGGTCTGACACTTTTGAATAGGAACAGATTTCTGTTGAGATAGATTCAGGATACGGTGACAGCTTACAACCGCTAATTACTTAGGCTGATGCCCCGTCTTTTTCGCGAGCTTTTGCATAGCCTCGGCAAAGGTGGTTGATCCGCCTTTTGCTTTAACCTGTATTACCTTGTAGCCCATTTTTTCTAGCGCTTGGCGCTCTGCTAAAACGGCTTTGTCGTCTTGCTGGCTGCCTTGGGCTGGTTGATGAATGTAACACCCCTCTAGTTGACCATCTTCGACCAGTTGGTGGTGTCTCAGTGCATTGATATCTAAATTCATAGTATGTCTTTTCGTTTTAATGAAGCGTGCAGTGGTGGGTTACATTCGCTTTAAAGGCTTAACCACGCTATCAAGCCCTTCAATTTTCAGTGCTAGGCAAAGCTTCAAAAGCTCCCCCAGTTCGCCTTGTGGCCACCCTTTCTTATCAAACCAGAGTAGGTATTCTTCTGGCAAATCGATTAGTACCCTGCCTGCGTATTTTCCAAATGGCATTTGCATTCGAGCGAGTTTGATTAAATTTTCTTTTTCCAACATATACCCAAATCACCCAAAAAAATTAATTCGCAGCAGAATACCAAATCTTTTGAACAAAAGCTGATTCTATCTCAACCTTGATTATGATAATGATTATCATTTGTGATATAAGGGACGCAATTAAATAATAATCATATTAAGGATTTAAATATGTTTAAAAAGTGGTTAATGCCCACCCTTTTGCTCCTCACCTTTCAGGCATTTGCATCCATTGAAGTTAAAGACGAATTGAGCACGCTAAAACTAGAAAAAGCGCCTGTTCGAGTTGTGGTGCTTGAATTCAGCTTTGTTGATGCGTTAGCTAACCTTGGTGTTTCTCCTGTTGGTGTCGCCGACGATGGCGACGTTAACCGAGTTATAGAGCCAATACGCAATAAAATCTCAGATTGGACGTCGGTAGGCTCTCGCTCTCAACCGAGCTTAGAAGTTATCTCGTCGCTAAAGCCCGATTTAATCATCGCCGATATCGAACGCCATGAAGCGATCTATGAAGATCTTAAGCGTATTGCGCCAACGCTTATTCTTAAAAGCCGTGGCGAAACCTACGAAGATAACCTCGCTGCGGGCGTAAAAATCGCCGCTGCATTTGATCGTGAAAAAGAAATGAAGTCGCTGGTTGCCGCGCACAGTAAACGTATGGATGAGGTTGCGAATCGCGTTAACAAAAAAGCGACGGTTATGTTTGCTGTCTCAACATCGAAGGGCGTTTGGATGCACGGCCCTAAAGCTTACGCTGGCGGTGTCGTTTCTCGATTAGGTCTTAGCTCTCCTATTACAGAAGATGGTGGCAAAGCTTACATCGGTACGACATTAGAAAACTTGGTTAAGCTGAACCCAGACTATTTCCTTGTGGGTGAGTACGGCTCTGAAACCACCGTCGATAAATACAAGCAAAACCCACTTTGGTCACTAATGACATCGGTTAAGAACGACCAATACGTAGAAACAGATGCAAGGTTGTGGTCTCTAAACCGTGGAATGATCGCTGCTGAAATCATGGCTTCAGAAATTGAGCATTTGCTAAGACAGTAATGGCTTTCATTCAATTCCGAAGTCATACACTTCCAAAAGTAAAACGTCAGTCCTACCGCTTTCCGGCGATGATCTTAGGGCTGATGTTTTTTCTTATTTTGGGTATGGGCTGGTCGCTGATTAATGCGGCCAGTTTTCCTATGAACTGGGCTGATGTTGCCGATTTCCTACTGGGCAGAGAAGGCAATGTTATCCACCAACACATTATCTATTCCATTCGTTTACCTCGCACTTTAGCCGCGACCTTTGTGGGCGCTGGGCTTGGCGTCGCAGGTTTGTTAATGCAGTCGATCACGCGAAACCCACTCGCCTCTCCCTCTATCTTGGGGGTAAGTGCAGGTGCCGCGTTTGCGTTTGCCTTCGCATCTACGGGTTTACTTCCGTGGCTTGAGTCCGTCCCTGTTCTGGTTGTTACGTTTGCAGGTGCTGCATTTGCTGGCACGTTGGTGTTCTTCCTTGCTGGGCTTCATACTGCTAGACCACATCCACTTCGTATTATTCTTGCCGGTATCGCACTGAACTTTTTGTTTATCTCTCTTACGCGTGCTGCCGTTATCTTTGCCGACGAAAATGCCTATGGTGTGCTGCATTGGCTAACGGGTTCCGTCGCGAACACGGATTGGGACGACGCATTGTTAGTGATACCTAGTGTAACCATTGGCTTTTTGGTCTCGGTCTATTTGGCGTTTCAGCTCAACCTGCTCAAACTGGGAGAAGAATTGATGCGCTCGGTTGGCGGAAATCTTTTTCGTGTTCGAACGATAAGCAGCATTGTTGTTGTATTGCTTATTGCGTCCAGCGTCAGTGTCGCAGGGCCAATCGCCTTTGTTGGTTTGATTGCTCCGCATCTTGCCCGCTTTTTGGTGGGCTCGGATATTCGATCTCAACTGCCTGTAACGGCGCTTCTGGGTGCAAATCTCGTTATGTATTCTGATATTGCAAGTCGATACCTTTCACAAGGGCAAGAAACGCCCGTCGGTATTATTACCACGATGATTGGTGCGTTGTTCTTCCTTGGTTTCGTTCGTTTGAAAATGGGAGAGATCCGATGATTCGTTGGTATCACTGGACTGCGTTGCTCGGTTTTATTTGGGTAGGATTCGCGACATGGCACGTTAGCGCAGGCGCGGTTGTTATTCCATGGGATCAAATATTCTCGACATTATTCGGGCAGTCCACCGAGCATGAGTTTGTGTTGTACGGATACAGAATGCCGAGAATGTTGGTGGGAAGTTTAGTTGGAGGAGCATTAGCGCTCTCTGGGTTGCTGGTTCAAGGCGTCGTGAGAAACCCATTAGCCTCGCCCGATATTCTTGGCGTAACGTCCGGAGCCAGTTTTGCGGTTGTTGTTGCCAATATATTTTTTAACGACATGCCCATCCATTGGTTGCCTGTTGTCGCGCTCACGGGCGGAGCCGTGTCTACGCTTATTTTGTTGTTACTCGCGAAAGGCTTGCTAGATAGACCCGCCTCTTTTGCCTTGGTCGGCATTGCGCTTGCGGCTGTTTTTTCTGCTGGTATCGATTTTCTTTTGGTGAGTTTCCCGCTGGAAATCAATACCTCAATGGTTTGGCTAACTGGATCAGTCTGGGGGCGAAATTGGACACACGTGCCGACACTGGTCCTTTGGTTACTTTGTTTAGTGCCTTTTGCGGTTTACTTCGCTTATAAGCTGGATCTCCTCAGCCTAGGCGACGACACTGCCCACAGTTTGGGTGTGGCGGTGCCATTCACTCGGTTATTTGCTTTGGTGGTCTCTATTGCGCTGGCGTGTGTGGCCGTTTCTATTTGTGGCAACATTGGCTTTATCGGTTTGGTTGCACCACACGCGGCACGAATGATGGTTAGAGGGAGCCACCTTGTACTCATTCCGGCGACCATTCTCATTGGGGCGGTTTTACTACTCAGCGCCGACCTATTTGCTCGAATATTAATGCCACCTATCGAGCTTCCCGCTGGTGTGCTCACTGCCTTCATTGGCGCACCCTACTTCATCTATTTACTCAGCCGTTACAAACATTGGTAATTTATGAATCAATCACCTGCATTCCGCGTGAACAACCTGGAATTAAAATACCAACATAACATCATTATCGAGTCACTCAGCACCTCTATTCAAAAAGGAAGAATGACGGCACTGATTGGCCCAAATGGCTGTGGTAAATCGACCTTTTTAAAATCCCTTGTTCGGTTACTTATGCCTTCTAAAGGGAATGTTTTTCTTTATGGCGACAAACCGGTTCAAGGTTTTAAGGATAAAGAATACGCCACTCAGGTTTCTCTCCTCCCTCAAACTCCAATTATTCCTGAAGGCATTACAGTTAAAGAGCTAGTGGGATATGGTCGCGCACCTTATCTCAATGCCATGGGAAGGCTTTCAATCGCAGACAAGCAAGCCGTAGACGAGGCAATGGAAACCACAGGCGTGACCGAATTGGCAACGAGAAGGGTTGATGAACTTTCAGGAGGTCAACGACAGCGAGTTTGGATTGCCATGGTTTTGGCACAAAATACGGATATCATTTTGCTTGATGAACCGACGACGTATCTGGACTTGTCACACCAATACGAGCTGCTCGACTTAATGGAACGGCTTGTGAAACAAGGAAAAACCGTTGTAGTGGTACTTCACGATCTAAGCCAAGCATGCCGTTATGCCGATGAACTCATCATTCTAAAAGCTGGCGATTTGTACGCCCAAGGTTCGCCAAACAACGTATTTACTGAAAATATGCTTAGCGAGGTGTTCAACCTAAACGCGCGCATTATTCTAGATCCAGAAACACAAACGCCAATGGCGATTCCAAGAGCAGCTAAGCCGATAGAGAACCTTGCCTAATCCTGTATTTCTCTATACCCAAGCGTCTTGAGGTGGCTTGGGTATAGGTATAGGTGAAGGACAGAATCAGGAGATGAGATCGTCGAAACGCGGATTGCCACGTAGCGGTTCGAAGTCTTTTTCTTCATAGATATGGTCCCGAACAGATGGGCTAGATTGGATGGCTTTTTCCAAATCCTCGATAGCTTGATCTTCTGCACCTAAGCGAGAATACGCACAGGCTCGTTGATACAATGCTGGACCATTCAATTCATCCAAATCCAAAACGCGATTACACAAGCTTAACGCCCAGTGGTATTCACGGATTTCCATTGCGGCATCCGCTTTGTAGGTCATCGCTTCTAAATCCCCCGGTCGAATACGCAGTATTTCATCGTAAACTTCCATTCTTTGCTCTGGCGTCGGCATGCTTTGAGCTCGTAGCCACAGATTATGGATTTCATTGATGACTTCTATGTCTTTGTTATTTTGGCTAATAATGCGAGTTTTACGTTTTAAGTCTCTTTCCAGCTCCAAGAATTTTTTTTCATACTCCAACGCGATATCACCCAATCGCTTATCCGCCATCTCTTTGGTGTTGTTTTTAAATTCCCTGAGCGATTGCCAGCCCACCAGTGCAATAAGTGAGGCAACACCCGCAATGATGTAGAAGAAATACGTCACGGTCACATTCGCATAGTTCAATGACTTGTCAGCGACTTGCAATTCCCTTTCGGTAAACTGCACAGTAAGCCGTTTTTCTAGCGATTGCTGTTCCGATCTAAGCGCTTTCAGTTCATCCAAAATGTAGCGCTCCATTAATGGTCTATCTAACATTTCGGTATCAGAGTACTTCTGGGGAGTTTCTGCAATGACAAAACCTGACAACATAACAGTGAGCAGGAGCAAAAAACGCATTTGCATGGCTGGCCTATTGATAAAATAAATATGTATTTAATTAACTCTAGCAATACCAGTAACTGATTCAAAGAATGGAAATAACGTGTGTTTAATGATGTGAGCTAACGCTACAAAAATAACGGTTAATCAGTAGAGTCTGAATTTTTTAAGGAATAAAGTTCTTTAGGGAGGAACTACAAAGAAAGGGAACAAGAAAATGGAGGCGCCTCCCGGAGTCGAACCGAGGTCCACGGATTTGCAATCCGCTGCATAGCCACTCTGCCAAGGCGCCATTTTTTGCTTTTTTGTATATTGATGGTGCCCCGGGCCGGACTTGAACCGGCACAGCGCGAACGCCGAGGGATTTTAAATCCCTTGTGTCTACCAATTCCACCACCAGGGCAACGCAATATTCTTGCGATGCTGTTTACTGAAGAAGTAAGACACCATCATAGAAACGATTTAACTATTTCTATTTTTCAGCACCTTAAGCGCTGAAGACGAGGTGTACTTTATCGCAATTCTGTTTTCAGTCAACGGTAAATTTGAAATTCCTGTTTGTTCGGTCAGATTCTATCCAAGTCGCACACAGAAAAGCCGAAAAGACCAATTACAACGTTGTTGCAACTGGTCTACTTTTATAAAGTTCCGTTATGCTTCAGCTAACTCGCGAGGTTCATAATCAAACTGCTCGACAGACTTAATCTGTTTCGCATCAAGTAAGGTTACAGGTTGGTTTTCTTCTTCAACCCAAACGCCTTCGTCATTTTTATAGCTGTAGAATGCGACACCTGATTTCCAATCTTCATTGAGCAATACACGCAGTGAAACGTTATGTAGATCCATCCCAATAGGCGGAATACCTGGATAAGGCTGATAGCCTTGCAGATTGAGCATGATGTGACAGTTTTTCATGGTGCATTGGTAGTTAAAGGTACCGTTCAACTCTGTGTAAACATTAAGTGGTCGACTAATTGGTTGGAATATATGCCCCTTACCGACTACTGAGTTGTCTACTCGGCTAATCAACAAGTTCACGATAAACTCTTTTGCACCCATAAGCCCCTTACCAATCTTATAGCTGGCTACAAAAACTTCATTCTCAGATTGTGCTGTACTCATTATTTTTCTCCAACTTACTATGACGTTGTTAATTTTAATGTGTCGTTAAATGACTTTATTAATTTAGAACTAAAGTTTACGTGCAACCGTCTCAGTTCAGATTCAGTTAGAAAAAATTTAAATGGGAAGAATTATTTTAGGAAAGTGAAACATGAAACAAATCAATCAGTTTAAAATTCAGTCTACTCATTTAAAATCGACACACTCTCATAACTGAAACCAAACTGACACCATTCTTAAAATAGCGCCTGTTAAGTTCAATAATAATTGATAATGTAACTTCTAGTTCCTTTCCCACACTCTTCCACTTCTCATCATCTATTTTGTAAAGATAAATAATAAACCCGATGACGCAATGCCTTAATTTATTATTATTTTCATTTCTGGTTATTTTATTGGTTTATTAAATGTTTATAATTCCAGTGTTTTTATAAGTAAAGTCTTATACCCAAGTACAAAATGGAATTATTAATATGATCAGCTCATTCTTAGGTACAACAAACGTTGATGGAACAGGCAATGCTTCAAATCTAAGTGATATAAACGCAACTCAATCAGTTGTAGGTATCAATAGCTCGGTACAAAACGGGGTAACAGCAGAACATGCGCCTGATGCAAGCAAATCCGTTTCTCTTTATTCCGATACATGGAACAAGCAAGGTTACAAAGAAGCTAAAGTAGAAGGTGAAAGTCAGTCGGTAACGATCAGTAATTTTGTAGACGTTGACGTAACATTAACCAACCATGATGGTTCTACCGTAATTATTGAAAATGCAAAACGCGGAGACATCACTACCGGAAATGGCGCTGACAGTATCTCTATCTCTGCGTACAGCAATAACGCCAACTGGAGCAACCTCTTTACCATCGATTCCGGCGCTGGTAATGATCATATCGTTTTAACCCATTCCTACAATTCACAGTTCACCGAGTTCGAAATCTCAGCAGGATCAGGCGACGATATTGTTGATATCTCTGCTCTCAACAAACCAAATGCAAGAATAGAGCGCCCTTCTGATGCGACTTATGAAGAGATATTTGGTGGTTTTGGAGATGACCCAATGACTCGCACTGTCGATGGAGGATCTGGCTTCGATATACTGAAGTTAGGAAATGGTCGTAATGAGTACTCAAACATCGGTAATCATGTCATGTATTCAAATTTCGAGGCGATTATAGGGAGTGGCGAAAATAGTGGGCTCATATTGAATAACGAAATGCTGACCTTAAACGATGCAGCAAATGAAACAGGGTTTGGTCTCATTATTTCTAATGCAGGTACATGGATGGAAGAGTGGTCACCCGGTTTTCAATACTCATTGATTACAGAAGCCAATTCCCTTACTCCTGAGGAAGCAGCATATTTGGAGTCTCACAATTTTAATTCGGACGAATTTATTTCCCTTACCTTTGAAACATCAACAGATACATTCCAAGTCTTCACAGACAGCGATTATGATGCAACTTATGTGTAGCTAAATTAATGGAACAGAGGTGATGCATTGAAAAGAGAACCACTGTTCGGTTCTCTTTCAAATATCCTCTATTTTCTTCATGAGTAAACCTGCCAATAAATTCGCGTCAGATTAGCGTATTTTATTATATTCTTTAAGCTCACATTGAAAGCACGAGCTATTTAATTTTAACTGTTCTCAATTTGATACAAGAAACCCTCAAGTGTTTTACGACTTTCTGCCAATTCTTCAGACTTCTTATGCGAGATTTTAATTTGTTCTCGCAAAAGCTGCCTAAGTTCGTCACATGGCTCAAAAATAGGTTCATCCCCCCTGATACAAGGCAAAAACTGCAAAATTGTAGCCAAATTCATGCCTGCTGCACTGAGCAGCTTGATCCTTTCGATCGTGCGAACTTCTTTCGAGTCAAAGTCGCGATACCCAGCATGAGTTCGATTGGGTTTAAGCAATCCATGTTCTTCGTAATACCGCAGCATACGGACAATAACTCCCGTTTGCTTGGATAGTTCACCAATCTTCACCTTTCCTCCTTGACCCTGACAGTACTGTGAGGGTTTATGCTAATCGCTCTAAAACATAAGTTCAATTAGGATCTTACATCATGGCAAAACACATAATCGCTGAACAAACTCTGTTGAATGAAAAATCGGTGCCGACCTCTGAAATAACAAAATTGGCTTTTTCTGGCTTTGCACACTTCACAGCTCTTCAAATCCGCAACAAGATGGTTAAGGGAATGGATTTACATTTGAACCGATTGCATAAGGCTTCAATCGAACTTTTTGGTAAAACAGTACCAGATAGGCTTATACACTCTTACGTTCGAACTGCGATAGAGAATGGACCTGCGGATCAATCACTCACCATCACGGTGTATTCAGTGGAAGGAGAATTTACAACAGACAGTATGGATGTCCTACCAAAGGTACTCATTCGTACCGGGTCACCTTCAAACGGCCCCAACGGTCCACTCCGATTGGCAACGGTGAATTATGAAAGACCGCTCGCTGAAATTAAACATGTGGGAGAAATAGCAAAAACGTATTATTTGCACCAAGCTACACGGCGTGGTTTTGATGACGCCATTTTTATAAACAAGTATGGTCATTTGAGTGAAGGGACGATTTGGAATCTCGTTTTTTGGGATGGTGAAACCGTTATTTGGCCACAAGCCAACATGTTAAAAGGGACGATGATGCAGATGATTCAAAGGCAACTCGAACTGCTTAAAATTCCACAACGTAGCGAAACGATAACGCTTGAACGCTTACAGCAGCTCAATGGTGCCGCAGTGATGAACTCTTGGACTTCAGGTATCGCTGTTTCTATGATTGAAACCAAAAGGTTCAGTCAATCAGAACCACTCATTTCACTTCTACAAAAAGCGTATAACGCTGAGCCCTGTGAAACGTGTTAACACCATTTTAGCTTGTGGTGAAGTTGGGTGACTTCCCCAACAACAATCAACGATGGGCTTTCCGCTTGCTTTGCTACGCTAGGGAGTTCTTTTAATGAACACACCCATACTTTTTGATCTCTCGTGGTGCCTTTTTGGATGATAGCGCACGACGTATCTTCTGAAAGCCCATGAGTGATCAGATTGTTCGCGATATTGCCGCTTTGCTTTAGGCCCATATAAAACACCAACGTATTGTTGGATTGAGTGAGTGATTCCCACTGAATTTCTTGGCCATTTTTTTGAATGTGACCTGTAATAAACTGAACGCTCTGAGTGTAGTCTCGATGAGTGAGTGGTATACCCGCATAACTGGTTGCGCCAGCAGCGGCAGTAATACCCGGAACCACTTCAAAAGAAACGTTGTTTTCCGCCAGTGTTTCTAGCTCTTCTCCGCCGCGACCAAATATGAACGAGTCGCCACCTTTTAAGCGAACCACGCGTTTTCCTTCATTCGCTTTATCCACTAGGATTTGGTTGATCTGCTCCTGAGGCACACAGTGATAATCCAGCTTTTTACCTACGTAAATCATTTCTGCATTTTCATTTGCTAACGCTAATATCTCCTTTGATACCAAGCGGTCATACACAACCACTTCCGCTTGCTGAATAACACGATACCCCTTCATTGTGAGTAAGTCTGGATCGCCGGGACCTGCGCCAACCAACGAGACAAATCCGTTTTCTGCAGAAACACGTTTTTTATCAGACAACTCAGCTGTTTTTTCAGCGATAACCGTTTTTTCAGCAAAAGCAATTGGAGAAGAAGACATAGGCAGCTCCATTGGTGACATCAGAAAAAGAAAAAGAGCTCCTCGTAAGGAGCTCAATGATAGTTTATTTAGCGTTGCGAGCTGGAAGTGTTTTTGCGTGAGTCACGTAAAGGCTCATACCCGTGATAAGAAGACCACCGACTAAGTTACCCAAGGTCACTGGAATTTGGTTCCATACTAACCAATCCGTAATGGTGAACTCAGCACCAAGCATCATGCCAAGTGGGAATAGGTACATGTTTACTACAGCGTGTTCGAATACAAGGCCAAAGAAAATGAAAATTGGGAACCACATTGCCAGAACTTTACCGCTCACGGATTTAGAAACCATCGCACCAACAACGCCTAGCGATACCATCCAGTTACACAGAATGCCTTTAACAAAAACGGTAATCCAGCCATCCATACCATGTTCTGCAAAGCCAAGAGTACGAGAGGTCGATGCTTTAATAAACGCTTGCCCCACTGCTCCTGGGTCCATGCTGAAGTTCATTGTGAAGGTAAGCGCGACAAGGAAAGCAACAGACAAAGCGCCAATTAGGTTACCTAAACCGACAAGCAACCAATTACGCAGTATGCCCGCTTTGGTTACACCTGGACGTTTCTCGAATAATGCTAACGGTGCCAAAGCAAATACGCCCGTCAACAAATCAAAACCCATTAAGTTTAAGATACAAAAACCGACGGGAAACACTAACGCACCAACAATTGGAATACCCGTTTGTACTGCAGCGGTAATCGCTACGGCAACGGCAATCGCTAATACAGCGCCAGCCATGATCCCGCGAATTAGCGTATCACGCGTAGACATGAACACTTTGCTTTCGCCAGCATCAATCATAGTTTGAACGAATTCAGCAGGTTTTACGTAAGACATAATCGACCTTATTCCCTAAGAAAGTTAAAAATTAAAATTGAATAGACAAAGGCTCCTCGCACTTCCTCGCTCTCTTACCGTGCTGGAGAGCGGGAAACCTTTTTGCTATTAAATTTCTGTAGGCTTGAATCCCGTTGTATTTGGGATTCTAGAAACGCGACGCAGTTTAAGCGGAAATTTCAACAATGCCACTATTAACTCGCGCTTGATAAGATTTCACGTTAAAACGCTCATCTTCCATACAAACACCTGTCGCAAGGTTGAAGTGTTGCTTCTTGAGAGGGCTTGCTACCCATAACTCCCCTTTGTGCTCCCCTATCAAACCACGTGACAACACATTGGATTGCGCGAAAGGGTCGGTATTGCTGATGGCAAATACCGCCTCTTCTTCTGTAGGGCGAAATACCGCCACTTGCTGCCCGCTCACTAATGCACAAACGCCTGTGCCGGGTACGATGTCGTTGATGTCGCAAATTTGTTCAAACATTTGAGCTTTACCTTTCGTCATGGTTACCCCTCCAGTTCCACATGCAAGATGTCGCCTTTCGCATCGCGATGTTTTTCAGTAAACGTTGCAGGGCGATGTTGCTCTCGCTCTGGGACAAACAATACGTTGTCATCACGCTTGTCGGAGTTAATGAAATGAGAGAAACGCTTAAGTTGGTTTTCGTCATTAATCGTATCCGTCCATTCGCAGCGGAATTCCGAAACCAATTTGGCAATGTCTGATTCTAATTGGTCGTTAAGACCTAGCTTGTCATCGACAATGACTTCTCTTAGGTAATCCACACCACCTTCTAGATTGTCTAGCCACACAGAGGTGCGCTGAAGCGGTGCAGACGTTCGAATGTAGAACATCATGAATCGGTCGATGTAACGGATCAGCGTCTCTTCATCTAAATCCATGGCTAGCAGGTCTGCGTGTCTTGGCTTCATACCGCCATTACCACACACATACATGTTCCAACCGGCATCAGTCGCGATGATACCCAAGTCTTTCCCTTGTGCTTCTGCACATTCACGGGTACACCCTGAGACACCGAACTTCATTTTGTGTGGAGTACGAATGCCTTTGTAGCGATTTTCGATGCGAGAGCCTAAACCGACAGAATCCTGTACGCCATAGCGACACCATGTCGAGCCCACACACGTCTTCGCCATGCGGAGTGCTTTCGCATACGCCTGACCTGTTTCAAAACCGGCGTTAATCAGCTTGCGCCAAATCTCTGGAAGATCGTCTTTTTGTGCACCAAACAAACCGATACGCTGTGCACCCGTCACTTTGGTGTATAAGTTGTATTCTTCGCCCACCTGAGCCAGCGCCGCTAGTGCTTTTGGTGTGACTTCACCGCCCGCCATTCTAGGAATAACCGAGTACGTACCGTCTTTTTGGATGTTTCCAAGGAAGTTGTCGTTGGTATCGTGCAATTTGACCAATTGCGGTTTAAGAATGTGTTCGCCCCAGCATGATGCCAAGATAGAACCCACCGCAGGTTTACACACTTCACAGCCGTATCCTTTACCGTGCTTCTCTAGTAATTCGTCGTACGTTTTAATTTCTTCAATGCGAATCAAGTGGAAGAGTTCTTGGCGTGAATAAGCAAAGTGTTCACAAATATCACTTTTCACTTCAATGCCAGATTTCGCCAGTTCCGCGTTTAGAACGGAAGTAACCAGCGGAATACACCCCCCACACCCTGTTCCTGCGCCCGTAACGGCTTTGATGTCTGCTAGAGTGTGGTGCCCTTCTGCAACCGCCGTGGCAATTTTGCCTTTGGTCACATCGAAACAAGAACAGATAACCGCCGTTTCGGGCAATGAGTCTGCGCCTAAAGAGGGTTTTTCTGCCCCAGCATGAGCAGGAAGAATTAATGTATCTGGGTGTTCAGGTAGGTCAATTTCATTCAGTTTCAGCTGAAGTAAATCACCATAGTCAGACGTGTCGCCAACGAGCACAGCACCTAATAGCTTTTTGCCGTCTTCTGAAACGGTAATGCGCTTGTATACTTCGTCTTCTTCGTTTTGATAAACGTAGCTTTTCGAACCCTGTGTACGTCCGTTAGCATCGCCAATGGAGCCCACTTTCACGCCCAGCAGTTTAAGCTTGGCGCTCATGTCGGCACCTTCAAACTGGCTTTCGTTTCCCAACAAGTGATCGACAGCGACCGTTGCCATTTTGTAACCCGGAGCCACTAGACCGTAGAAAGTCTGATTCCAAGAAGCACATTCGCCAATGGCGTAAATGTTTTGGTCGGTTGTTTGGCAATGATCATTTATTTCGATGCCCCCACGAGGTGCAACGCCTAATCCCATTTGACGGGCAAGTTTGTCTTGCGGGCGGATACCTGCGGAGAACACAATAAAATCGGTTTCTAGTTCAGTGTCGTCGGCAAAACGCATTACGTTGCGAGCGTCGACGCCTTCTGGTGCAATTTCTTGGGTGTTTTTACTGGTATGTACTCGAACGCCCATCCGTTCGATTTTGTTACGCAGCTGTAATCCGCCCTGTAAATCAAGTTGCTCCGCCATTAGAACAGGGGCAAATTCCACTACATGCGTTTCAACGCCTAGAGCTTTTAGTGCACCTGCCGCTTCTAAGCCAAGTAAACCACCGCCGATAACCACACCACTTTTACTTTTCTTAGCACAAGCTTCGATTTCTTTTAGATCTTCAATGGTGCGGTACACAAAGCAATCTTTGCTTTCGTTACCTTTAATAGGTGGGACAAACGGAAAAGAACCTGTTGCAAGCACCAACTTGTCGTATTGGATTTCGCGACCGGTACTGGAATACACCATTTGTTTTTCACGGTTAACGTTGATCGCTCGCTCACCAATCAGCATGTTGATGCCGTGTTTTTCGTAGAAGCCTTCTTTTACTAACGAAAGCTCGTCCGCAGTATGGTGAGAGAAATAGGACGATAAGTGGACTCGGTCGTAAGCGACACGCGGTTCTTCACAAAACACAGTAATGTCTAATTCTGACACGTCCGTTTTGTCGACTAAATCTTCGATATAGCGATGGCCGACCATGCCATTCCCTATTACGACTAGCTTCAACTTGCTCATAAGACTTCCTGACGGTTTTTATTCTTAACTGAGCTTATTCTTAATTGTGAACGAATATGAAGACATGATGTAAATCAATTACGATTTCAAACTACCCTAAAGTGGTAGATCAAACAGATAAAGATCCATCAATCTAATTGCAATAACACCATCAAACCTTTAACAACAATATGTTAAGAACAACATTTAACCGCTCACCAATATGTAGCAATATTTCATTTAAATAACTAATTTACGTAAATATCAATTAACAAACTGACAATTAGTGTAATTATGCAAGACTATTAACTAAGGCTTGTTGACCTTTTATCGAGTATACCTACCCATTCGAGTCAAATTGAGCGGCTCGGGTAACCTCCAATTTTGAGTATTAAGCTCATACATTTCTCGTAAATAAACTTAATATCATCACCTCTAACCATTGGGTAAGAAGCCCAGTATGTGCCTCTTTTACAGAGCAATACCTACTGGGCTCAATGCGAAACACGCTGAGTTACACGCTAATCGTGAGTGTCAGAATCCATTGAATCGGAATATTCAAGCCAAAGCGCGTTAATGATGCCGAATGCTGCCGCAAGCAGTAACCCCAAAATCCATACGAAATACCACATACATACTCTCCTAATACAACGACCGACTGTTATTTTCGACAAATTGGGTATCCAATCGACCAAACATTTTGTAGTAACTCCATGCCGTATAACAAAGAATGGTAGGCACCATAACGAACGCCACAATGGTCATCGCATTCAACGTAAGTTCGCTTGATGTCGAATCCCATAACGTTAAGCTGTGATTAGGGCTGTGGCTGGAAGGAATGATAAAGGGAAACATTGTACAACCTGCTGTTGCAATGATGGCGGCATTGGCAAGGCTGCTGAACATAAACGCCCAGCCATTTTTAGAAAAGCCAGACATAATGCTCGCAAGTAAAGGTAAAGTAATACCTAGGATAGGCGCTATCCAAAACGCTGGGTACAAAACATAGTTTTTAAACCATAGCCCTTCACCTTGAACCACCGACTTTATCAATGGGTTTGAATCTGCATTTGCACCTAGTTGTTCCACTATTTCGTAGCCGTTAACCTTGGTTAACATCCAGCCTCCGGCAACAAAACACAGCGTCAAAACAACGCCAACCCATTTGGAGATCTTATTGGCACGTTTATACACTTCACCACCGGTTTTCATCGATAACCACGCAGAGCCTTGCATCAGCGCCATTAACAGACCAACAACACCGCATAATAAGGCAAACGGGTTAAGCAAATCGAAAAACGTCCCGTGGTAACTTGACATAAGAAGGGAATTCAATTGAAACGGAATACCTTGAATAAGGTTGCCAAACGCGACACCAAACATAATGGGAGGAATGGTCCCCGAGAAACAAATGGCGATATCACAACTGCGGCGCCAAGCTTCACTCTCTATTTTTGCGCGATATTCCAATGCTAATGGGCGAAACCACAACGCAATAAGCGTAATGTACATCGCTACATAAAAACTTGAAAAAGACGTAGCGTAAACTAGGGGCCAAGCCGCGAATAGCGCGCCACCTGCGGTAATAAGCCAAACTTGGTTGCCATCCCAATGTGGGGCAATAGAGTTAATCATTACTCGGCGTTCAGTGTTAGTGCGCCCAATAAATGGTAATAGTGCTCCTACCCCCATATCAAAGCCGTCGGTGATCATAAAACCAATGAGCAAAACACCAATCAATGCCCACCAAATAAGTCGAAGCGTATCGTAATCAAACATCTTTATTCTCCTTTACGCCATCACTTGCTTAGAAATATGGGTTTGAACATCATCTTGCTGATTTTCAAAATGATATCGCCCTGTTTTTAAGCTGCTTGGTCCTTTTCGTGCCACCTTCACCATCAAATAAGCTTCAACAATCATAAATACGGTATACAGCGCAAGTATCACGGCTAAAGAGAAGATCAAATCCGAAACAGGTAACGCAGAGGCCGCCACATCAACAGGAAGAATCTCTCCAACCGCCCAAGGTTGTCGGCCATATTCCGCAACAAACCAGCCCGCTTCAATTGCTACCCAAGGCAGTGGAATACTGAACAAAGCCGCTTTCAATACCCAAGATTTTTGGGTGATTTTTTGACGACAGGTTTGTACGAAAGCCATGCCAAAAACAAACAGCATAATGAATCCACACCCGACCATAATTCTGAATGACCAAAACAGTGGCCAAACCGTTGGAATCGAGTCGTCGGCTGCGAGTTGTATCTGCTCTTCACTGGCGTCGGACACCTTATCGGTGTAGCGCTTAAGGAGTAACCCGTACCCTAAATCTTGTTTCAGCGCGTCAAACTGTTGCAATGACTGCTCTGTTTGATCGCCTGCCCTGAGTTTTTCAAGTAACTCATAAGCCAGCATGCCATTGCGGATACGTTCTACATGCTCTTCACGCAAATCAATAAGTCCCGTCACTTGCTCTGTCAGTGAACGCGTTGTAATTATCCCCATGACGTACGGAATTTTAATCGCGTAGTCGTTACGCATATTTTCTTGATCCGGAATACCGACTACAGTAAATGCTGCGGGTGCAGGTTCCGTGTGCCATTCCGCTTCTATCGCGGCAAGCTTTACTTTCTGGACATCGCCCAATTCATATCCGGATTCATCACCCAAAATGATCACTGAAACGATAGAAGCCATACCAAATGAGGCAGCGATGGCAAAAGAGCGACGCGCAAACGCCACATCTCGTCCCTTTAACAAGTAGTACGCACTGATACCGAGAATAAACATTGCTCCGCAGGTGTAGGAGGAAGCGACGGTGTGTACGAATTTCACCTGTGCTACCGGATTTAGCACAACCTCGGCAAAGCTCACCATTTCCATTCTCATGGTGGTGTAGTTAAATTCAGAACCAACGGGGTTTTGCATCCACCCGTTAGCAACCAATATCCATAGTGCTGAAAAGCTAGACCCTAACGCCACCAGCCAAGTCGCAACCAGATGCTGACGTTTGCTTAGCCTATCCCAGCCGAAAAAGAACAAACCAACGAACGTGGATTCGAGAAAGAAGGCAACTAAAGCCTCAATCGCCAAAGGGGCACCAAATATGTCACCGACATAGTGCGAGTAATAAGACCAGTTAGTACCAAACTGGAACTCCATGGTTAAACCCGTGGAAACACCGAGCGCGAAGTTGATTCCAAAAAGTTTCCCCCAGAACTGAGTCATGTCTTTGTAAATGACTTTACCAGTCATCACATAGACAGATTCCATGATGGCAAGTAGGCAAGACATACCGACGGTAAGTGGCACAAACAGGAAGTGAAACATCGCAGTTAAGGCGAACTGCAAACGCGATAGCTCTATAACATCAAACATTAAAGCTCCAAAACATCAGCTAACATTGTTACCGAGCCAACTTGTTTGCTTTAAAAGACAATTAGAATTGGAAAGCTCGCAAATCTAAGCTCGATTTCGCGGGCTATTCCAACATAAGGGAGGATTTTCTAACTAGAACAGATTATGGAACAAAAAATAGAACAGTTTTTTGAGCAAAAAGCGGAATGAGTGAGTTTTTCCTATCGACTCGCTACCTATTTACAGAGTCAGATAACGCCCGAATCAGAGTACCCAGTTGAGTGATTGCCGCCAGAATCCTATCGTCGCATGGATATGATGTGTTGATTCTTAGGTGATGGCTAAACAGTTTATCGCTACTGAAAATGATCCCAGGAGCGATTGAAATATTGTCTTTCAACGCCGCTTCATACAACGTTTCTACATTCACTTTCGGTTCTAATTCAACCCAAACAAAATACCCACCATTGAACGCTTTAACCTTCGCACTCTTAGGGAGAGTTTTCTTCAAGCATTCGATGTAGGCTTTTTTTCGATCGTTGAGTATTTTCCTTAATTTTTTTAAATGATTGTCGTAATTGTAGAAGGTCAAATAATGAGAGAGCGCCAATTGAATAGGAATACTGGTGGATAACGTTGAAAGATGCTGCAAACGTTGAATAGATAGCGCTCGATCCCCAGCAACCACCCAGCCGATTCTAAACCCCGGAGAAAGCGATTTAGAAAACGAGCCACATAGCATTATGTGGTTAGATTCATCATACGCTTTAGCAGGTAATGGTGCGGTTGCCCCACTGTATAGCTCGCCATACACATCATCTTCAATCATTGGGACGTGATATTGAGCAACGAGAGTAGCGAGATCTCTCTTTTTCTCTTCAGACAAGCTGTAACCAACGGGGTTTTGCGCGTACGTCATAAACCAGCACGCTTTTATATCCATGGTAGCAAGCGCAGATTCCAAAGCCCCTAAATCAAGACCATTCACGGCATCTGTAGGTATTTCAACTGCAGTTAAGTTCAACCTTTCGATGGCTTGCAACGCACCATAAAACGCTGGATATTCGATGGCAACCAGATCGCCTGGCTCAGTGCACGACTGCAAGCTTAAGCTCAGTGCTTCCATCGCACCCGAGGTAATCACAATATCGTCGGGCAAAACATTCACACCCCGGTGCTGATATCGCTGGGCAATTTGCCTACGTAAAGATTCGCTCCCCGGCGGTAGGTTGGTTAGCATACTGTTACTTGGCATTTGCCTGCTTGCGTTGGCAAGGCTTCGGGATAACGCTTGGTGCGGAAACAGGGCGGGATCGGGAAAGGCTGAACTGAGTGGAATAATACTTGGGTCTTTTGCCCTTTGTACCACATCGTACAAAAGATCACTGATTTTGACAGGAAAAGGCTGAAGCTTTTTACGTTCATTTTGGCTTTGAACTTCTACCGTTCTTCTTGGCAAAACGAAGTAACCAGATTTGGGTTTCGATTTTACGTAACCTTGGTTTTCCAACAACTGATAGGCCTGCAAAACCGTTTCAATACTCAAACCATAGCGCTTACACGTTTCTCGTATTGAAGGAATTTTTTCACCGCTCTGCCAGATTTTATGCTCTATTTGTTTCTTCAACTCATGAGCGAGTTTTTGCGGTTTTTTCATGGCGTTAATTCCTTACAATACTCAAATAACGTCAAAGTGCAGAAAATATAATAGTCTCATAGGGTTAATACAAGCCGATTGAACGCCCTACTACTCAGATATGCCAAAAGCACTGATTAATTTGTGTATTTGCCTAATTTAAGTTTTGCCTAATTTAAATAGCTCAAAATGTGACACCGTCACACATTAAGATAGTATTATCCATCTCCCTCGATACTGAAGCAAAACTTTAACAAATACACAATTTGGTATTTTTCACCCATACACATGTTGATTGTCTTTCAAATTTATATCTCAGCCATCTTTACTTATGTATCTATAAATATATTTTTTGCATTCACCAACAATAAGAGACAAACCCTATGCAAAAAATAACGACACTGACCCTCGCAGCTTTGGCTAGCTTCTCTGTACCTCAATTGGCTTCTGCAGAAGCTATTCTCCATGCATTTAACTGGAAATACTCCGATGTAACCGCGAAGGCAGAGCAAATTGCGCAAGCGGGTTATAAGAAGGTTTTAATTTCCCCGGCTATGAAATCACGTGGCGATCAATGGTGGGCTCGCTATCAGCCACTCGATTTTAGAGTGATTGATTCGCCTATTGGAAACAAACAAGATCTTCAAGCAATGATTGACGCTCTCAACCGTCATCAGGTGGCGGTTTACGCCGATGTTGTCATGAATCACATGGCGAACGAGTCATTAAAAGTCGATGGGCTAAACTATCCCGGTAGTGACGTTCTGCAAGACTATGCATCACAACCCGCGTACTATCAAAACCAAACCTTGTTTGGCAATCTAAGCGATAACCAGTACTCCTCCTCCGACTTTCACCCAGCTGGGTGTATCACCGATTGGAATAACCCAGGTCACGTTCAGTACTGGCGATTGTGTGGTGCGAGCGGCGATACAGGATTACCCGATTTGACCCCCAATCAATGGGTCGTGAATCAACAGCGCCAATATTTACAAGCTTTGAAAAATATGGGGGTGAAAGGTTTTCGAGTTGATGCCGTTAAGCACATGAGCCCACACCATATAAACCAGATCTTTACCCAAGAGATTACGGCAGGCATGCATGTTTTCGGCGAAGTCATAACCGATGGCGGCAGAGGAAATGCAGGCTACGATGGTTTTTTAGCCCCCTACCTGAACGATACCTACCACTCGGCATACGATTTCCCCCTATTTGCTTCGATACGCAGAGCGTTTTCGTTTAATGGCAGCATGAACTTGCTGCACGATCCGCTCGCATACGGACAAGCGTTGGAAGGGACACGAGCCATCACCTTTACCGTTACTCACGATATTCCGAACAACGACGGATTTCGCCATCAAATAATGGATCCGAAGGATGAAGAACTCGCGTATGCCTACGTGTTGGGAAGAGACGGTGGAACACCACTTATCTACAGTGATGAGTTGCCTGATCATGAGGACAGAGATAATGGTCGCTGGGCGAACGTGTGGAACAATAATACCATGAAGAACATGCTGCGTTTTCATAATGCGATGCAAGGACAACCAATGACCATGCTGCATAGCGATGCGTGCTCGTTACTTTTTAAACGTGGGAAAGTGGGTGTGGTGGGCATTAACAAATGTGGTGAATCTCGCAATGTAACTGTTGATACATACCAGCACGAATTTAATTGGTATATGCCCTACACCGATACGTTATCGGGTGCTCAGACGACAGTAGATTCTCGTTACCACACATTCGAGCTGCCTGCGCGCAGTGCGAGAATGTATAAGCTTTAGATTGCGTTGATAGAGTCGATAGGGGCAATAAAAAAGGTAATGGAGGCGCCTCCCGGAGTCGAACCGAGGTCCACGGATTTGCAATCCGCTGCATAGCCACTCTGCCAAGGCGCCATTTCTGATTTTTTATGTGAGGTTTTTGATAGCAGATAAAACTGGTCAGTTCGAGATATATAATCTCAATACCAATTTGCTATCAAAATTAAAATGATGGTGACCCGGGCCTGAATTGATGGTCCGACATTTCGGCCGGTCAGTTCGAGCGCTGAGATTATAAATCTCAATAACAATTTATTATCAAAATTAAAATGATGGTGCCTCGGACCGGAATTGATGGTCCGACATTTCGGCCGGTCAGTTCGAGCGCTGAGATTATAAATCTCAATAACAGTTCACTAAAAAATTCATATTGATGGTGCCCCGGGCCGGACTTGAACCGGCACAGCGCGAACGCCGAGGGATTTTAAATCCCTTGTGTCTACCAATTCCACCACCAGGGCACGCAAACTTGTTGCGATGCTGCTAACTGAAGAGTTAAGACACCATCAAGATATCGTAATATTTACCATATCTTTCAATTTGAATGGAGGCGCCTCCCGGAGTCGAACCGAGGTCCACGGATTTGCAATCCGCTGCATAGCCACTCTGCCAAGGCGCCAATTGAATCGCTGAAGCTATCTGCTCCGTTGCGTTCGATGCACACTTTACGGATTCATCATCAGGAGTCAAATAAAAATTTATGTTTTTCATTCGGTTGCTGATTAATAAAGCAAAGCGATGATGGTTTGATCTCTATTTGCCCAAAAATCACTAACCACAAACTGAATCAAAAATCGAAAAGACGCGACCTCTTACCACTTCTTAAACATTCGACCCACTAAATTTGGATGATACGACCAACAATGATCGAACATCGACATCAGCTGTGGGTTGCCATACTTAGACAAACTAATGGCATGGAAGCGGTTTGACTTTTCCTTAAGCTGATTTACTTTTTCCAAGATATGTTCCGGTTGCTTCGGAGCGATGAAATCCGAAATGACCACCAGATCCGCATTGCGATATTTATCGGTCGACATTAAATCTATGGACTTTTCGATAACAGGATCGATATCCGTCCCACCATGAAACGTATAAGAAAGGAAATCACTTGCCTCACGCAAACCATCTTGTTTAGTTAATTCGTAAGTGATTTGCTCGGTAGAGAAGATGATCACATAGCACTCTCTTCCCTCTGCTAGCGCTATTTGCATCAATGCGTACGCCATTGCTTTTGCGCATTGCTCAGGGAATCCACTCATTGATCCTGAAGCGTCGACGCAAATAATAAACGGACCTTTCTCTATCTCTACCTCTGCATTGTCTGGCGTTTTTGCTCTGACTTTGCGGAGCTTGCGAGACTTGCCTTGTGTTTTGTAGTTCATCAAACGTTTGTCGATCAAATGTTTGTAGAAAATTACTTCCAATTCAGGATAAGCCAAAAACATAGTTTCATTGGGCAACAGCTTATTTAAATCGTCACTTTCGTGAATGCCGACAATATCGTCTGTTGCTTCGTCGCTTTTCTCTTCTACAACTTTCAACTCTTCATTAGGCGCTTTGTTCAAATCGGGATCAGACACTTCACTGGCCATTCGGCCAAGTTGCTCGGCGATGTCTTGCAACGTGCCGTTTTTCTTCAAAAATTCGGCATGGTGCTTCATGGTAGAAATGTCAGATTTCGACAATTTAGCCGACGCCATGTCCCACAGCTTACCAATTTGCCCTTCATCACCGGATTCAGACACTTTATCCATATTTTTCATGGTTTCGATGCGTTGATACAGGTCGAGCAGTAGCTTTTCTTTATCGGCTTCCAGTTCTGTTACTTGTGCCTGTTGCAGGGCTTCACTCAAGCTTTTGTACCACTGGTCGCAAAAGTAATGAGGGAACATAGGGTTGTTCACCCCTTTATTCTTTTCGAGTAAACGTCGGGCCGGCAAATAAAACGCCGAATGCCACTCTAGGCGTTTTAATACATCGTTTATCTTTAGAAAGAACTCATCTTCAGTCCAATGAATGACTTCTTGATAGAGGGCAAGTTCATTACGAAAGTGCTCCGTTTCACACACCTTCGTCATTTTCTTTTTAACTTTACCCCGCCATTTCAATAGATGGTTTTTCATGGAGGTTTTTACACCCCGGTTGTTATCGACCACCATCATTACCTGAGATCGAGCCATTAGATCGTTGACCGCAGTATCGATTAAACCGGATTCTGCAATCATCAATGCGAGGTTTAAGCTATCTGCTCCTAACATGATTCACCCCTAACCTACTCGAAATACTCATTCAGGTGCTTAATCCGAAATGCGCTTTTTTCACACTGCGCTTTAGTTGATTCTAGACGCTGACTAATAGATTGAATGCTGGCTTCCATTTGAGTAGGCAATTCAGGGTCGATAAAACTGTGCGGTAAAGCGCCATGGAAATCAGATTTAACCTGAAGTAGGTGATGCTCGGCGTGAGTAAGTTGTTCCAAAGCATGGCTGGCTTTCGCACTCCACTCTTCGAACACGCCGTTATCTAACCCGTCTTTCGTTACTAAAGTCACCAGTACCGAGCGATTGGCGATGTCCTTAACCACCAGCTGCTCATCGGCATTTAAACCAAATTTAAGCCGTCCAAGGTTGGTGTTTTGGTTCACGTAACCATAGGCATCACCACCTCCTTCTTTGATGACACGCTCTAGTTCCGTCATAGAAAGGTAAACCCAACGAGTGTTACCTTTTTCTCCTTCCCAAACAGACATGTTACTTTGAAGGAGTGCCAGTTTGACGAGCCCAGAGTCACGACCGACTTGGTAACGCTTGGCGTTGCTCGTATCGAAATGGTGAATTTCTTTTTTCAGTAACTTGCCCGTGCTGTCCATTGAAAGGTGCATCGCATATTGGCTCTCAAGCTCTTCTTGAATATCGTCCAACTCTTCTTTGCACGTTTCTATTTGCTGGCTAATGGTGCCTTGATCAAACGCCGAATGAATGGCGAACTCACGGACAACCTCTTCAACAATATCTCGTGAATCAGGGCTATTCCATAAACAGTCTTGAAGCAACAAAAGATCCAATGGATTAATGGTATCGCGACCATTGAAATACGCGCTGGCTTTCAACAATTTAACCGCTTTTTTCCAACGCCTGTCCGACACATACATATCTGTTTCAGAAATATCGACCGCTTCATCGACACGCTGTTCAAGCATCGACTTCAATTGGTAAAGTTTTTCAAAGCACGATTCGGATAACGAGAGCTTATCAAGCTCTTCTAGCCACAAATGATATTCATCGTTTGTGATGGCAAGGCCTTCTGGTACTTGCGCTTCTTGCGCTGTCCCCACGGTTAGCATGGAGCGAAAGTTTTGCTTGTCTTGAATTCGGTTAACGAACACACGAACCAACATCCGGTCGTAGAGTGCCTCCAATCCACTGTCTTCATCGGGCAATTCGTTCGAAGCAGAAACCAATAGCCTCATCGGCACTTTTTCGATCTCGTTACCATTTTTGAACGTCTTTTCGTTCACCACCGTTAACAAAGTGTTCAATATTGCTGGTCCCGCTTTCCAAATTTCATCTAAGAAAACGACTTGCGCCGTCGGCAAGTACCCTTTCGTTAAGCGAACGTATTTTCCGTTGTCTTTCAATTCCTGAATGCTAAGGGGGCCGAACACCTCTTCAGGTGTGGAAAAACGTGTCATCAGGTATTCAAAGTAGGAACTGTTATCAAACGCTTGAATAAGGCGTTTCGCAATAAGACTTTTTGCTATCCCAGGAGGGCCGAGTAAGAAAACACTTTCGCCAGACAATGCGGCGAGTAAGCACAGCTTAATAGTATGCTCTCTTTCATATACTCCATCGGAAAGTGCATGAACCAGTTTATTAATTCGTTCTGAAAGCAGTGCCTTTTGAGCATGGCTGGGATGATTTGAACCTAACATTTAGGCACCTCTGTATTAGGCAACATGGGTATAAGCATATTAGCATTTTTATACATTTGTTATCACTTTGTTACAAGTAATATCTTGTTTTATTAGACTCTTATAGCAGATCTACAGAAAAACCATGGAAAGGAAATCTATGATTACGTAAATGAGGTTTTCATCAAATACACATTGATGGTTGTAATAGAAACGTCAAAAGTTGGACTTTTTTTCTATTGGAGCTTTACAAAACAATCAACTGGCAGGCAGTATCAATAAAAAAGCGATGGAAAAGCTATGTCCCGCACGATCCACAGTTGGAAAAATATAGAGCTTTGCGAGGAGGATGTTCAACTTCCGAATGGAAATGACATTACCCATACCACCATAGTGCACCCCGGCGCTGCCGTTATACTGCCCATTTTTTCGGACAACCGAATTTTACTGATTAAGCAATATCGTCCTTCTTTGAAAAAATGGTTGCTTGAGGTTCCCGCTGGTACCAAGGAACTCAACGAATCCCCTGAAACCTGTGCAAAAAGAGAACTTGAAGAAGAAACTGGTTACAGCGCATCTGAATGGTTTTCATTAGGACAAGTGACGCCGCTCGCTGGTTTCTGTGACGAAATTCAACACTTGTTCGTCGCGAAACAACTTGAACAAACCAATCGTCTAGCCTGCGATGAAGATGAAATTATTGAGCTTCTTCCTTTTTCCATGAGCGAAATCGAAGCTGCTATTCGACAAGGCGAACTCACCGACGCCAAAACCATCGCCTGCATTTACAAAGCCAAATTGTGTGGATATTTGAAGGATCAATGACAATGGATTTTCGTTCTGACACCGTAACACTACCTACTCTAAATATGAAAAAAGCCATGTCGGAAGCCTTACTGGGCGACGATGTGTATGGGGACGACCCAACGGTAAATGAATTGGAACAATGGACAGCGCAAAGACACGGCTTTGAAGCCGCAATATTTACGAGTTCCGGTACACAAGCCAACCTACTCGCGTTAATGAGCCATTGTGGACGTGGAGACGAGTACATTTGCGGTCAGCAAGCGCATAACTATAAGTACGAAGGTGGAGGCGCAGCCGTATTAGGATCCATTCAACCTCAGCCTATCGAGAATCAACCAAACGGAACCATTTGCCTTAAGAAAGCGGCGGCAGTAATCAAGCCGGATGATTTCCACTTTGCTCAAACAAAATTGATGAGCTTAGAAAACACCATTAACGGAAAAGTGCTTCCACTAAGCTATTTAGAAGAAGCTCGGGCTTTTACACGCCAACACGGATTGCAACTCCATCTCGATGGTGCCCGTGTTTACAATGCCGCTGTTGCATTGGATGTGGATATTCAAGAGATAGCCAAACACTTCGACTCTATGACCATTTGCTTATCTAAGGGTTTGTCTGCCCCTATTGGTTCGCTTCTTCTCGGCGATAAAGAGTTGATCAATAAAGCGCGACGTATTCGGAAGATGCTTGGGGGCGCAATGCGCCAAGTCGGTATGCTCGCGGCTGCCGGAAAGCTGGCCATGACAGAGCAAGTTGAACAGCTCAAGTTGGATCATAAGCATGCGAAACAATTGGCATTAAATTTAGCCGAGATCCCAGGGTTTCATGTAAAGCCAGAATTGGTACAAACCAATATCGTGTTTGCAAAGCTGGATGAGCATGTCGATATTGTTGGCATTGCGGAAAAACTTAAAGTACAAGGCATTACAATCAGCCCCGGAAACCCTGTTCGATTTGTGACTCACAAAGATGTGTCTTCGCAAGATATTGAAATACTGACAAAACACATTTCTGATTTGGTCGGAACACCGCAAGTTTAAGTAAGTTGTCGTTTCAAATACCGTTTTTGCTGCCATTTCTTTTTGGCGAAAAACGATAAAAGGGAAGAGTGTAGTCTTCCCTTTTTATATCCATCCTACCTTTCAGTATAAACCTAAACTTCTAGGGTCGGTTGACCTAGTAATAGCAACGAGTCACATGTTCATGCAGTTCGCATAGTAAGTCGTGGTTGCTGGCCAGTCTGAGAACACGCCCAGTACACCCACCTCTTTCGCCAATACATCCAGCAGCACCATGGTGTCGCCATCATTGTTGGTCGCGTCTTTGATGGATTGGTAGTACCAACCACCACCATTTCCTAATGGTCCTGAACGTTCAAGTGTCCAAGTAATGATGTCTAAGCCCGCTTTCTTAGCCAATTTGGTATATTCAGACGGGACAATTTTGCCAGAAGAATCTAATGTCACTAATGCGTACATTGGCGGTGCAATAATTTTCACACCCGAAGCCACTAGATCTTTCATTCCTTGCAATGTTGGCTTGAAGTTTTCGTCGTTGTAGACGCGATCATCCAAATACACCGCCTGCTTACCAAACTCTGGGTTGTTCTGAATCCAGTATTTCACGTCATCAAGATTAAATGATTGAGCAAAGACATCGCTTGCGGGAACGTTCGCAGAACGATATTCACTCACCATCTTCTCTGCGTACATTTCTTGGGTAAAACCATTGAACGGCATTTCAACCGCGGGAGATTTTAGTTCAGGCGTCATCTTTACCCCGTGCTTTTTAAACAACGTGATACTTTCTGCATGTGTGAGCAATGTACCCTTACTGGAATACAAATCCGTTCTCCAGCCGGCTGTACCATTCATGTACTCTTCTACGGTTGTCGCCATAGCGTTAGCACCATCCATTTTTCCTTTTAGGCGTTTAAATTCAGCTAACGTGAAGTCTGAGGTGCGGCATTCAGCTTTCGCTTTTTCACCCGTTGTTGGGTTGGCAGGTTGGAATGGTACGGTACACTTTTTAGCGAGATCTGGGTGCGCGAGTACATCGGTAGTGGTGTGCAAATCGCTTTGTGAATGACGACATACCAATTCTTTATCTTTGGTAAAGGTAACATCGCATTCAAGTATTCCTGCCCCCATTTGAATGGCGGCAAGATAAGATTCTTTGGTGTGTTCTGGAAACTGCATTGGCGCTCCGCGGTGACCAATGGAGAAATCACTGCGGTAAAAAGGACCTGAACTGCAGTTTTGTAGCTTACGCTTAAGCGCTCCGCTGTCCATGTCCTCTATCAAATAGAACGGGCGAGGTCCAAGTTGTACTGTTTCGTGTGCATTGGCATTAACCGACGAACCAAGCAATACCACTGCTGTAATCGCCTTAAATAAACTCTTCATTTGGTGACTCCTGTCAGCTATTTCTTGTTTTGAAGAAGACACGTTAATTACCTGAAATGACAAACGAGTGAATAACTTATGGCACTTTTATGTAGGTGATAAAAAACTCAGTATTAAACCAATTCTTAATCAAACGCTCTATTTCTTAGATTTACCACGACCTTTGTGAATATTCATTTTTGCTTTCATTTTGCGCTTTTCTGCACTTCGGCTTTGACGCTTTCTTGGTTTATCTTCTGAAAGCTCTTCAACCAAACTAGGCTCAAAACCCGCTAACCACTCCTGTGGTAAACGCTTATCCAACAAGTTCTCAATGGCCTTGAGCAAGTATTCTTCATCTCTACTCATCAGTGAAATAGCAAATCCATCGCTACCCGCACGGCCAGTTCTACCGATTCTGTGAATGTAGTCTTCCGCTTTATAGGGCATATCGTAGTTCACGACTTGCTCTAACTGGTGAATATCTAAACCTCTTGCGGCTACATCTGTCGCTATCAACGCTCTGACTTTTCCCGATTTAAAGTCATCCAGTGCTTTTTGTCTTGCGCCTTGGCTTTTGTCTCCATTAATAGATGCCGCTTTGATTCCATCCAATTTAAGCTCTTTCACCAATGAATCTGATCCCTCTCGGGTTTTAGTAAACACCAACACTTGTTGCCAGTTTCGCGATCCAATCAAATAAGCCAAAAGTTCAGCTTTGCGCTTTTTATCTACTGGGTAGACCATCTGTTTTACAGTTTCAGCCGTTGAATTGCTTGGCGTAACTTGAACCTCTTCAGGATCAGTTAGTATCTTGTAGGCAACTTTTTTTACGTTGCCTGCAAAAGTAGCAGAGAAAAACAATGTTTGACGAGCATCATTCAGCTTGCGGAGTATTCGCTGAATATCAGGCATGAAACCCATATCTAACATACGATCAGCTTCATCTAAAACGAGAACTTCTGTCTCTGCCAGCTGAATGTTTTTCGTAAACACATGATCCAGTAGCCTTCCAGGGGTGGCAACCAATATATCTACTCCACCCTTTAGATTGTCGGTTTGCACTTTCATGCTCGTTCCACCATAAACAGCGAGTACTTTTATATCGAGCTCTTCTGCGTAATCGGTTAGGTTATCCAGTACTTGCTGCGCGAGCTCTCGCGTTGGAACCAGAACCAACCCACGTACGAGTTTGTCTTTTAGTGGCTTAGGGCTTTCGATGAGTCGATGAATGATGGGTAAACCATAAGCGGCCGTTTTACCGGTTCCTGTCTGTGCCCCTGCCAGAACATCTTTTCCTTGCAGAACAAGCGGTATCGCGCGCTCTTGGACAGGTGTGGCCTCTTTGAAGTTGAGTTTAGAAAGGCGAGAAAGAATGGCTGGCTGTAAGCCGAGTTGTTCGAAAGACATGGTTCACAAAATCCGGGAGCAGTAACAAGAAGCGCGGATTGTATACCCAAACTGCCTAAAGATGCCAGCAACTAGCTTTTGATCATAAGCCGGTGGAAAAACTGTTTTGATTGCGCAAGAACATCAGGGTAAAGCGTGTCAAATGCTTCAATAAGTGGATCGTATTGTTGAGCCAACACTTGCGAGCATTGACTCAGCTTTTCTAGCTTTGGTCTGCGCATCGCCATGCGAGATAACGCAAACTGGATGTTTTCAAGATCAGCATAGGATTCCATCCATCGACCTTCCCACATATGTGAAGACATGGTGACAAAACGCGAAGGCAGCGTACTAGGCTGGTTTAGTTTAACGAGCTGCTCCGAGTGTGAACAGAATTGTTGAAGTGACTGGCTATGATGCTCTTCCCATCGATTTGCTAGGCAATGATCCCAAAACATATCAAGTGCAATGGGAGAATAGCGCCGCAATTCTGAAGGGAAAAGTGGTTTTAGCGATTTAACCAGGTGGTGTGTGTCGGTATATGAGTCAACAAATCGGTGAAGCTTGATGCCATCAACAATGTCTTTGTTATAACGACCTTCGGGAGACCCTTTAACAAAGTCTCCTAATAAGTTTCCTAACAAATTGCTTTTACAATGATCGGCAATATGAAGATGGGCGAGATAGTTCATGAAGAGGAAATAAGTTACTGAGCGATCAGCATTCGTCTTCCGATAGTTCTTCCAGTAAGTAGCTTGACAAGTTTAGCCCGATCTCCATTGCATCTAGAAGCTCAAGGCTTTCTTCTTCATTACGTTCTTCAATCATACATCTTCCTCTGAATGGGAATATAGACCTATATCCTGCGTAGCCACAGGATTCGGAAAGGGACCATTAACCGGTTACTGCACCCATCGTGAGTCTCAAAGGTGTAGTACCATCGTCCTCTATCAATCAGCTATATATCAATAGACCGGAAATTCATATTAAAATTCGTTGCTGCTTCAATGAAATTTTGACTTACCTCTAGAAATTACCTTCAAACAGCCACTGTAAACATATCAATACAACTAAAGTTTATTTTAGTTTACATGCATATTTGTATCATTAACCACGTTCTGGCACATTCCTAAAAATCTAATAAAGTTGGTTATTTCATCATTTCTGACTGCTCAACTTGCCCTAAAAACACTAAGTTGTAAAAAATAATGAACACACAAAAATCTCGGATCTTTGGCAGCACTTTGATTATTGCTGGAACAACAATAGGAGCAGGAATGTTAGCCCTGCCCCTTGCATCAGCAGGCATTGGCTTTTTGGCGTCGTTAGTCATCATGCTTTTTATATGGCTATTAATGGTCTACACCGCTCTTCTTATGCTGGAAGTACATCAATTTGCCGATCATGATGCCACTCTCCACACGCTTGCTGAGCAGTTCCTTGGACAAAAAGGGAAATGGGTCGCGAGCTGTGCAATGCTCTTTTTGTTCTATGCGCTTTGTGCGGCCTATATTGCTGGAGGTGGTGGGCAGTTTCATCAACGCTTAGTATCCAATGTGAATTTTTCAATCAGCCAAGAAACATCTACCGTTTTGTTTACTGTCATCGTAGCGGCGATTGTCACCATGGGCACGGCGTCGGTCGATAAAATTAATCGAGTGTTGTTTTCAGTGAAAATTATCGCTATGGGTGTGGCTTTGTATGTTCTAGCGCCAGGGATAAATACGGGTTACTTGGTGAATATGCCCTTACAACAGGGCTTACTAATTTCTGCTCTCCCAGTTATTTTCACGTCATTTGGGTTTCACGGCAGTATCCCCGCAATCGTAAAATACCTAAACAAAGACATAAAAGGCTTAAGGGTAGCGCTGGTTATTGGTGCATCTTTACCCTTGCTCTTGTACATACTCTGGCAAATCTCGACGTTGGGTGTGTTAAGCCAGAGTGATCTTGCCAATCAAAGTGGGTTAAGTGCACTTATGGTTTCGCTTACTAATGCTTCTCAATCGGGAACCATCAAAAATGCCATTGCCGTATTCGCCGACCTAGCGCTGCTCACGTCATTTTTGGGTGTCAGTTTGGGGTTGTTTGAGTTTTTGGGAGACAGCCTTAAATCGGTCGTCAAGGCATCAAGAACCCGCACAGCAGCCATTACATTTATTCCACCAATGGCATTTGCTTTGTACTACCCCCAAGGTTTCATTATGGCATTAGGTTATGCAGCAATTGCACTCGTTGTGCTCGCTATTTTCCTTCCTGTCAATATGGCTCATAGAGCGAGGAAAATTCACTCAGAAGAGTTTGAATATAAAGTAGTGGGCGGCTCGTTAAGCCTTGTTATATGTACGATAGCCGGTATCGTTATTATCACGACACAACTTTTAATTTCTTTCGGATTTTTAGCATCCACTGGATAGATTTCGATCACAAACGCTTGCAAACTGATTTCGTTTTGCAAGCTAGATCGCTGATTTTATCAAACTACATTCAAAAAATTTGAATCTTGGCGCACTTCCAAGTGAATCTGGTAACATATCGGAAACGCAAATAGATTTCTAAAAACTCGACTGCTATATTCAAAAACGTTGTTGCAGCAAGCGGTTAATGCAACCCAAACCTTTTTTGTGTGACGTTACTTCCAGTTTATAGTGAGGTTGATATGCCGTTGAAATTTTTAAGCTTCACTCAAATCCAATATGAGACTAAACCTGTTTGCTCCTGCCCAAATTGTGGCAGTGAAGATTATTTGATTTCCGAAAATGGTAAAACGTTAATATGCGAGCAGTGTGGAAAGGTTTCGAAGGAAGAAGCACCCGAAGAGAAAAACCCTGAAACAGTGCATTAATGAAGATGCAATAATCAGTTAGATCGATTTAAACAAGGCACCGAAAGGTGCCTTTTTGCTATTAGTTGAAATTGAAATCCAGAGCATTAGAACTGATGTGATTTACCATTTAAAGTGCTGAAAAATTCAAATTAAATTGAGGGTCTTTTTCTTCCAGCGATTTTAGCAGTTCTTCTATGTTGGATATGGTGTGTACCAGAGCATGATCAACTTGATACTCTGGCTGACTCGGACGGTAATAGTATGTTTGCATCCTCGCTTTTATGCCTGCTTCCACCCCTTTCAGTGTGTCGTCAACATAAATACACTCTTTTGGAGAAACCCCCATATTCAGAGCCGCATAGAGGAGTAGATCGGGTTCTGGTTTCCAGCTGTTTGCATCAAATGCGCTGTAAATGGCGTTGTGGAAAAAACCATCTAAATTTGTGAGTTCAAGAGCGTGTGCAATTCTGTCACTTTCGCTATTAGACGCTATGCAGACATTTATACCCATTTGTTGGAGCTGTTTTAGCAGGTAGCTCGCTCCCTTTACAGACTTGAGCTTAGCTTCATACAAAGTCTGTTTTCTATCTCTATATAAAGGCTCCAGTAAGTCGAGAGATAAGTTGCAGTTTAAGCGATGGCAAGTTTCAGACAAGATATCGGCGGGCTTCCCACCCTGAAAATGACTGAGGCAATCTTCAAGCGATATAGGCTTGTTAAAATGGGCGAATACATCGACAATCGCCTGACAGCATAATGTTTCGCTATCAACCAAGGTGCCTTCACAATCAAAAATAACGCAACGTATTTTATCCATATTCCACCCAACTCCTCTGAGAGAAATTTCAGTGTTGTACAGACATTCTTTTTTGAAAAGATCAATTGATAAAAACTGCTATTAGCAACGCGAGTTTCTATCTAAAGTGGCATCTTGATCACGATGCTTATGATTATGTATCTCGAAGTCTTGTTTAAGTGTGATTTTAGACTATATGGCATACTCTAAAGGAACAACATTATCAGGATGGTAGCGGCGCAACTCTATAAATTCTTCTATATTTTCAATAAGTAACATGCAAATCTCCGGATCAAACTGCTTCCCGCATTTTTCTATAAACAGCTCTTTTACGTCAGAAGCATGCCATGCACTTTTATAACACCGCTGGCTCAAAAGCGCATCGAATACATCTGCGATTGCCGTGATCCTAGCGTAAATATGGATGTCCTTCCCCTTCTTGCCATTTGGGTAGCCATTACCATCCCAATGCTCGTGATGCTCTAGCGCTACGACAGCCGCAAGGGCCATAACATCTCCCTCAGATGAATTGAGCAAATTAAACCCACTTATTGTATGAGTCTTCATCACTTGCCATTCTTGCTCCGTCAGCTTGCCAGGTTTGTCTAGAATCGCTTCTGGTATGGCTATTTTTCCTACGTCGTGCATTGGGCTAATTACTTCTATTAGATCGCATTCAGATTTATCCAAACCGTAAAGTTGGGCAAGCTTACTAGAAAGGCTGGCAACACGCTTTACGTGGTTGCCTGTTTCCCCTGAACGAGATTCAATTGCTTCACCTAAGATATAAATCATGTCCTTTTGAACGTTAAGCGTTTTGTCCTGCAGTTCATAAATTTTTCGATTCTTCTTCGCAAGCTCCCTTTTTTGCCTAATTGAAACAGACTGCATCGCAATAATGACGACTAAAATGGTAATGATACTGCCCGAAATGAAAAGTATTCTTAGGTTCGCTTCGACAAATGAAGTGGGCTCATTCACTATTTCAGCATTTTTGGGCAACATGAATTTTGAAATATTGAACTTATTGAGAGCGTCGTAATTGAATAGATCTTGATACGGTTTTGAATCTGGAAGAGAGGGAGAAAGTAACAACGGTAGCTCTTTTCCTAGCAGCTTAACGGCATAGATACCCAATGAATACGGGTCTTGGACGCGACCACCTAGAATGTCGCCTTTTATGTTATGTCGCCAAAGAACAAATACAGGGGCGGAACTCGAACGACTGATTTTTCTCGCGATTTTATCGTAGCTATGAAACACACCACTTTCTAGTTCACTGTTGAAGTGTGTTAAGAGAACAGCGTCACTTTCAGACGCGTGCATTAGGACTTTTTGTGCTTGTTCTAGTGTTTCCGCAGTCAGTTCGATTAGCTCAATATTTCTAAACTGTCGAATATGCGCCTTTATTTCGCCTCTAACAATTGACGATGTCATACTATTATCAGAAAGAAGATACAACTTTTTAATATTTGGTCTTATTTTTATAATTAATTTAATATTATCTAATATATTATCTTCTTCGTATACAATATGACCGGCTTCAGATAGTGAAGTTAAATATGCATTTTTATTATTAATACCAATTGCAACTATCGGTACATTTTTTAAAAGCTCACCATCAAAGCTTTTAATAAAGCTAAGCGCTCTATCATCGCTTACGATAATTCCATCAAAGTGGTAATTTTCATATTTAAGCTTAAGAAACAGCTTAAACGATTCATAATAAGACTTTTCATGAATACGTTTGGAATCTAGATATTCGATGGAAGGAGCAATGAGAGCGTCACTATGTTTAAAGGCGGTATTGATGCCTTGCTGAATATCTGCTGTCCATTCATAAGAGGGAGCGTATGAATGCAATATAAGAACATGCTGTGCATGCTCTCCCCTTTCGGCGGCTAGCTTCATCTGCTCCGAGGTTATCTGCTCACTTGCAAAGAGCTGAGCAGAAACCAAGCAGGTTAAATAGGTCAACAACGTCAGTAAGAAAGAACATCTCATAAGCTAATCGTGCATATATCTGCAAAACAATGCGAAACATATCACATAATGAAAAGTACTGTCTATGAAGTAATCAACCGAGATTCGCGATGTTCAACTATGTATTTATCAACATCAAAATTATTACCTGTAAAATTAACAATTTGCTGAACAAAATTAAGATAACTGTCTTTTCTCTCATTCAACAAATATATGTCGGAGATCAATATTTCCTTATCCCAAATCGTACCTAAAGCGCACCCAATGGGTTCACCATTCTTAAACCCAATAATAATGGGAAAGTCTGGTTCTAATATTATTTGAGTTAAAAACTCGATGATGAGAGATTGAGAATCTTTGTCTTCCCAGAGGTTGGAATATAACGTTGCGAAGCAAATCGTCAGGCGGTGAAAATCGACGATAAAAAGGTCGTCAGCAATGTTGCTAGTAAAAGACGGATTCGATGATTCAGTGCTATAAGCTTTGTTGGATTGAAAATGCTGATAGAGTTTACGCCCAGCCAAACTTTCTTTTGTTGGATACTTTACGTCGACTTGCGAGTACAACCACTGGTTTTTTCTTTCTACTAGTGCTTGATGTTCTTCGTTTTGATTACTCAAATGCTTATGCCTTTTCCCCAAATTACGCAAATGCACGTGTTGCAAGTGCCATTGAGTGATGAACTACATGCAGAGAGCATACAGGCCACCACCAGCAACCACAATAACTTATGCACCCTAGCTTCCTTTAACGTGTTCAAAAAGCAATACTTGTTAGCCTTATGGGTATTTATTGCTCGCAGGAATCCGCTTAATGTTGTAGGTTGATGGATAACTAATGGTTAAATAATTGGGATCTAATATGTTGAAAAAACTTGCGATTGTTCCCCTACTCGCTTTTGGATTAACGGCGTGTGACAGCAGCGACGAAGTCGGTGATGTAGGACTGGGCTGGTTCACCCTGAAAGACATTAAGCTAAATACATGGGCGGACCCTGTGGTTACAGGTGTTACCTGCCATGTTGCGAGTATAGAAGCAGATTTGAGCCTATCCGATCCAAGTGACAGCTCGATTTCATGTCGCCAAACGGGTGATATTACACCGGAAATGATTGCACAAATTGATAAATCAAAATCTGGTGAGGTGGTATTTAAAAAATCAAAAAGCATCTTTTTTAAAAGCATGAAGATTCGACGTATTTATGATCCAAATACTCAGACTTTGATGTACCTTTCCTATTCAACAAAGGAAACGACGGGTAGCTTCAAGCACAGTTTATCGACCGTTCCTCTTTGGGGAACAAAGGCATTTGTTGAAAAAACCGATATTCAGCAATAAAAACAACCATATATAGAAGTCACCCCAAGTAGGGATTCAACCTCCTCAACTTGGGGTGACTTGAGTTTTAAATTTGTGTAGAATCCGCGCTTCGTTTTTCAAATGTCGCTTGTATCAGCATGAAATTTCCCGGTCAGCGTAAGTCCAAACATTATTTCCCTACCCATTCTCGTGATCCACTTGTTAATCAGATTCGCCAAACACCAAAGTTAAGTCGCCCTACCATTATTGGCGTAGGTCAAACCATTGTGGATATCGAAGCGAGAGTTGATGATGACTTTCTTGAACGGTATGACTTGAGCAAAGGTCATTCTCTGGTATTGGAAGAACAAAAGGCGGATGCCTTATACCGTGAACTGACCGAGAAAAACCTGATTACTCATGAGTACCCTGGCGACACTATCGGTAACACACTTCACAATTACTCTGTATTGGCGGATAGCAAATCTGTTTTATTAGGCGTAATGAGCAAAAACATCGAAGTCGGCTCTTATGCTTATCGCTACTTATGCAATACGTCTTCTCGTATGGATTTGAATTATCTTCAAACGGTAGATGGCCCTATTGGTCGCTGCTATACATTGATCTCAGATGACGGTGAGCGAACATTTGCCTTAAACGTCGGGCAAATGAATCAGTTGTCACCTGAAAGCATTCCTGAAAAAGTATTCAAAAAGTCAGCCGCGTTGGTGGTTTCTTCTTACTTGATGAGAGGAGAGCCAACGGATCCAATGCCACAAGCAGTTCAGCGAGCCGTTGAGCTAGCGAAAAAGCATGATATTCCTGTCGTTCTGACTTTGGGGACGAAGTACGTCATCGAGGGTAACGAGACGTGGTGGCAAGAATACCTAAAAGAAAACGTCACTGTTGTTGCCATGAATGAAGATGAAGGTGAAGCACTAACTGGCGAAAAAGATCCTCTACTGGCTGCCGATAAAGCGCTTGAGTGGGTCGACCTTGTTTTGTGTACTGCTGGTCCTGTGGGCTTATATATGGCGGGATATACGGAAGATGAAAGCAAACGCGAAACAACTTTCCCGTTGTTACCGGGCAATATTGCTGAATTCAATAAATACGAATTTAGCCGCTCGATTAAAAAAGAAGAATGCCGTAACCCTCTAAAGGTGTACTCTCATATTGCGCCTTACCTCGGTGGTCCTCTTGAAATCAAGAATACCAACGGAGCAGGTGATGCTGCACTTTCTTCTTTGTTGCACGATATGGCTGCTAATCAGTATCACAAGTCTAATGTGCCCAATTCGAGTAAGCATGAGCAAAATTTCTTAAGCTACTCTTCCCTCTCACAAATATGTAAATACGCCAACCGAGTGAGTTATGAAGTGCTTACCCAACATTCTCCTCGCTTAAACCGCGCATTACCTGAACGAGAAGACAGCTTGGAAGAAACCTATTGGGATAGGTAGAACCTTATTGAAAATACAATGAAAACGGGGCTTAAAGCCCCGTTTTTGATTTTCGAACAAGCTATTTTTGCTCTCGGTTCACCTGCTCATGATCTTGCTAAGGATTCTTTTAATGCGTCTTGCTCAAAAGACCGAGCTTCTACCCGTTTGTACAACCAAATCATAACACCACACAAACCAATACAAAGAGCCCATAGCCAGTCGGCATCGAGTGTATCCAGCATTGCCCCTCCTACTAGTGGCGCGATGGCAAAACCTAAAGAATAAATGGCTGCCGCCCCAAAGTAAGATCCTCTTAAATGCTCCGGCGCGAGCTGATCGATTTGCACACTCAAGGTTGGGAATGCGATGACTTCACCAAGGCTGACAATGAAACAACCTAAAGCCCAACCAAGCACCCAGTTTTCTGGCGTTAAGATAAAAGCAACTTGACCCAATCCCATTAAAAGCATGCCGATTCGTGTTCGCATGAATAATGGAAAACGCTCCATCAATTTAAGCATGGGGAACTGAAATACAATAATCGTAAGAGTATTCACTAACACTAGAGTAGCGATTAGCGTTGCCGCATCTGGTAAGGAACTTCGCACTAAAACTTGAGGCAAAGAGGATTCTAACTGAGCATAAACAAACATCATGATCAGGTTGGCGATTAATAGGATTTGAAAGATTTTGTCGCGTGCGATGACTTTCACCGTTGCTTTAAAATCAGGCATCTCACCACCTTCACTTTTTGTTGTTTCAGGACAACGCAAAAAGCTTAACCACAACCAAGCGCCGAATAATAGGTAAGTCACCCCTGTAACAATAAAAAGTTGCTGCGGAGCAGCGAGTGCTAACGTAATGCCAATAAGCGGCCCGATAGCACCACCAAGATTGAGAATGAAGTAACGAATATTCAAAGCAAGCTCGCGATCTTTAACATCACTCAAGTTATCGCCAATTACCGCTTTGGCTGGCGCTTCAATCATAGGGCGCATTAACCCACACAGAGTGAGTAACACAAAAAACTGCCAAATTTCATTCGCGACACCTATGCCGCTGTACGCTAGTGCCGCAATCGCGCTGCCAGCAATCATGACCCATTTTCGCCCAAACTTATCAGAAAGGTAACCCGAATAAAGCCCAGTGAACACACCAACTAATCCGGAAGCTGCAAGCATCCCGCCGACTTCTAAAGCCGTCGCATTATAGTCTTGATATAGAAATACAATTAAATAAGGCCAAGCCATGAAGTAGCTGGTTCTTGCTAGTAAAGTGCCACTGAGCACTGTCCAGATAGTGAAGTTAAACCGTTGAATTCGTTGCCACTGGAATAGAGTTCCCTGACCGCCTTTTTCTCCCATTACCTTTCCTTTTGATAAATGTAATTTGCATCCATTGGGATGGTGTTCAAGCTGATCTTACTCTTGAATATCCAGAGTTTTCTGCTTTCTTAAGAGCAAAAACATGTGCAGCTGTTCCCCATTATCTTAGATACGTGTTTTCTATCAAAGAAACATGTGAACGTTTTTTTTAATAAACTAACTGTATATCAATAGATTCTACTGAAAACGCTATGCGGATTACTGTCGAGCTTCAGAATTAATTATCACAGTTAAACTTGAAATAGTTACAAGCAGATTTCTTCTACAAATTTCCAATCTAAAAGTTATGTACTATCTTTTTAGTATTAAACATTTAGGTAACTCGTAAGGTCAATCATGTATACAACTCGCACTTATTTTCTACTTATTGCTTTCTTGTTCTCTTCATCAATTTGGTCTGCAGAGTTAACATTTGGAATAGTACCGCAGCAATCAGCAAAAAAATTAGCCGCCAAATGGGGACCTATTTTTAAATACATAAGCGAAAAAACTGGTCACACTATTTTGTTTGCTACCGCAAAAGACATACCTACGTTTGAAAAGCGCCTACTTGAAGGTCAATACGATCTCGCTTACATGAATCCTTATCACTACACCGTTTTCAGTGTACGTCCTGGCTATGAAGCATTCGCAAAACAGAAAGACAAAAAAATAAAAGGGATAATTGTTGTTAAGAACGACAGCCCAATACAAGAGTTAAGTGAGCTAAACAAGAAAAATCTTGCTTTTCCATCACCAGCAGCCTTTGCGGCAAGCGTCTTGCCACGAGCCAAAATGGCACAAGATGGGATCAACTTCAAACCCACTTATGTTTCATCTCACGATTCTGTTTATCTCGCTGTATCGAAAGGTATATTCCCAGCAGGAGGCGGAGTTTATCGAACATTTAACAACACATCACCAAAAGTTCGCTCGTCACTCAAAGTTCTCTGGGATACTCCAGAGTATACCCCTCACGCCTTTGCCGCTTTACCTACCTTAGACCCACAAGTGATTAGCGATATACGTTCCGTAATACTCGAGATGAATAACAGCCCAGAAGGGTTAAAACTTTTGAAAACCATTAACTTTAAAGCGATTTCAGAAGCTAAGGACAGCGATTGGGATGACGTAAGATCACTTGATATTAAATTACTGAGCCATTTTTTGGAGCAATAACAATATGTCTCTCCGGCTGAAAACCATACTCGGGATCGCATTGATTGAAGCAGTACTACTTGCGATGCTGATAACGCTCACTTTAGATTTCCTCAAAACAACAAACTACGAGGGGTTGACTAAGCGCGGAGAAACTACAGCGAGACTATTCGCAAGTTCAGTTAAAGATGCGGTCTTATCATGGGATCTTGCTTCATTAGAATCATTCACTCAGGAACTCATGTCTAATCCAGACATTGTATATGTAGAGGTAATTGGGGAAAACGGCAGTCCACTCGCAAAACTCGGTCACGATAACCTTCAAGGAAAATCCTCACCCGAGCTCACTGCAGAGCATGTAACAGATGGTGTATTCGACGTAGCGTATCCGATACAAGAATCTGAAATCAAATACGGATCAGTACGTATTGGATTAGATATGACTTACTTAAATAAGCAAATAGATGAAGCCAAAAAATGGAGCTTTTTTATTGTCCTAGGTGAAATGGCTCTAGTTGCTTTGTTTTCTTATGTTCTTGGAGCTTTTTTAACAAAGCGGTTAACCCTATTAGAGAAAGCAGCTGAAAAGCTAGCAAAAGGGCGCCGAGATATTCAAGTGGATGATTCTGGAAGCGACGAAATATCGCATCTTGCTAAAGCTTTCAACTCCATGGTTACAAAACTGACCAATTCAGAAAATGCCAGTCAAAATTACCAACAGCAATTGGAAACTCTTAACAGTTCACTGGAGGATACCGTCCGAGAAAGAACAGTAGAATTGAAGCAGAACAATGAAGACTTAATTGATACCAACAACAAGCTTAAAAAAACTCAGGGCAAATTAATACAAAGTGAAAAGATGGCTTCAATCGGAACCATGGCCGCAGGGTTCGCCCACGAAATCAACAACCCCATAGGCTCTGTTGATAGCAACCTTCAAACGATTCGAGAATACCTAGACTGCTATAGAAATTTAGTTGCCTTACAGTCTAACGCCTTAAGTGAAATAGATGAGATTAAAAGAGAGAAATCAATAGTATCCTTGAAAGAATGGATCGACTATCAAGATATGGATTTTATTGAACAAGATATAGGAGAAGCACTAAAGGATGCCATTACGAATACCCACCGAGTAAGAGATATAGTTCTAGGGCTTAAGAGCTATTCGATGTACCAAAAAGATTCTCCCCAAACAGAATCCAATCTAGAAGAGGTACTTAAACAATGTTGTGAGCAAGTCAAATTTGAGTACCCTAGTTCAATCAAAATTGATTTGAAGACTCCGATCAGAAGTGTTGTGTTGTGTAATCAGACGGAACTTAAACAGGCCATCAATGCTGTATTAAAAAACGCGCTTCAATCTATGCAAGGAGATTCCTTAGAACATGTTTTAGTAGAAACACAATTGGTTGATCAATCAGTAAAAATTATGGTGAGAGATAGTGGTGTTGGAATTGCACCTAAACAACTAACACAAATATTTGATCCATTTTTTTCTTCTAGAAACATCGGTGAAGGAACTGGGCTAGGTTTAACGCTTGCTCACAACATAGTAGAGCAACACAAAGGAAGTATTGAGGTAGAAAGTCAGCTTCAGCGGGGTACAACCATAACGATTACTCTACCAAAAGTTTTTAAGCATGCTGATGCTTCAAACCACGTGAGCCCACTAAATGAATTAAAAACGGGAACAAATGCTCCTTAGTTACTTAGATTTGTTGACCCTAGCTTTTATTGATTCAACAAACTGAATCAAAGTGGAGAATGCCCAATAAGAAATGATTGTCCTAACGTTCAAAAGCATCTTTATAAAATTCACAGGAATCATTTGATATGAATGAAAAAAGCGGACCAAAAAACGAAGAGCTTGAGTATTACAAGCGCGCTTATTCTCGTGAAAAAAAAATACGCAAAGAAGCTGAAAAACTCTTAGAAACTAAGTCTAGAGAGCTGTATGAAAGTCTTGGGAAACTACAAGAAACTCTGCTGAGCGTTCAAAATTTACGAGATCAAATGATCCACAGTGAAAAAATGGCAGCCATTGGACAGCTAGCAGCTGGTATCACTCATGAAATAAATAACCCAGTTAGCTACGCCATGTCTAATTTGAATCAACTCAGATCATACATTCAAGACTTGATCGACCTCGATCAGGTGGCCTTGCAGAATAAAGACAGCGCTATAGGTTTGCAGGCTTATTTAGCTCATCGTCAGTCGGCAGAGATTACCCTAACTATCGTAGACATAAAAGAGTTGTTGTCCGAAACGATACAGGGATTAAACAGAATAAAAGAAATTTCTCTTACGTTTAAAAAAGCCTCGCACAAAGGTACTAGCGAATACGCAGAGGTCAATATTCAAGATTGCTTAGAAAACTCTCTTAATGTGGTACATAGCGAACTCAAACATTCTATTGCCGTAAATAAAAACATACAGAATATACCCAGTGTTAAAGGCTCATACTCTCAGCTACAGCAAGTATTCATTAACCTTTTTGTAAATGCAAAACACGCGACACCAGATAAAGGAGTATTCACTATCACAACAGAACCCATAGATATGGGTGACAAAGATTGGGTAAAAATAAGTATTAAAGACACAGGAAAAGGCATAAAGGCAGAAGATCTTGCTCATATCTTTGAACCGTTTTTCACAACAAAAGAAGTAGGAAAAGGTACTGGGCTGGGCTTATCAATAAGTTATGAAATAATAAAAAATCACAAAGGTTCTATAGAAGTAGCGAGTGAAGTTGGCATAGGTACGACTTTTACTATTTTGCTTCCAGGGATGTAAGACGAGTTGTACTTTTGCTTATACCTAAGGGACTGTTCTAGATCTGCAGTATTCAAATAGTCATATCAAATTCAGCTCAAGAAAATACCGTTTTCTTTGCCAGTCACTATATATCAACTACTCTTAAAGTAATGAAAAATTAACAAGTAGTGGAGATCACCATGGATGGAATAAATGCTGAAACATTTAAGAAAAAGCCCAAACTACTTCTGTTAGATGATGAAGAAGATATTATTAGAGCTCTAACTAGAGTTTTGCGACGAGATTTTGATGTCATCTCTTTTACAGACCCTCACCATGCTCTAGCTCACTTAGAAGACCATCCAGTTCCCTTAATGGTTTCTGATATGAGAATGCCCGAAATGGATGGTGCCGACTTCTTTGCACAGGCAAAAAAAATGCAGCCCAATAGCGTAAGGGTACTTCTAACCGGTTATGCCGACATTGATGCAACAATGCGGGCAATCAACGAAGGTGGTGTGAATAATTACCTTTGCAAACCTTGGGATAATGAAAACCTTAAGCTAACTTTGATTCGTTCGCATGAGTTTTACGAGCTTCAAGAGGAGCGATTAAGGCTTGCATCTGAGTTAGAAGAGAAAAATGAAGAGCTAAACAAGGCAAATTCATCTTTAGAAGAAAAAGTTCAAGCCAGAACAGCCGCATTAAAAGACTCACACAAGAAATTAGAACTTTCGGTGAAAACCAGATCAACATTACTCAAAGATGTGCTTTCTCTAGTTACATCGCTTGTTGGGCATAGAGTTGGAACAACTTCTCAGTCTTTAGATCGAATCGCTTATCTAAGTAAACAAGTCGCAATTTTTCTTGATAGCAATGAAACACAAATCAATCAAACTTATCTCGGTGCAATTATGCATAAGCTGGGACTAATAGGAAAAGACAACAATCAATCGACTCAAAACTTCCAGCACACTCACATAGCGCCCTCTAACAATCCTGAGCTCGGTGCAGAAATTCTAACCAGTTTGAAAAAATTTCAAAGCCTAGCACCCGTTATAAGATTTCAAGATGAAAATTACGATGGAACTGGTTTTCCAGACCATTTGAAAGGCGAAGATATCCCGCTTTCCTCTCGGATAATAAGAGTAGTAAAAGACTATGAATATATGATTGCTGGTGAAAACAATCTTTCAAAAAAGTCACCGTTTGCGGCTGCTAAATATTTAGAAAATCACTGTGGGAAGGTGTATGACCGTAACGTTGTTAAGGCGTTTAGTGAAGTAATGAAGGTAAGACCTCAAGATGATATGCATGAAATAGAGTATTGTGTCAGTTCCAATGAATTAAAAGATGGTGACATATTGAAGCAAGATCTTACGCTCCAAAATGGTACAACAGTGCTTACTGCAGGCAGCGAAATAAATCAGGCAACCATAGCTAGACTTCGCGATATTGAGAATCAAGCTGGAATCCAATTAGCGTTTTTCATCTAGTGGACAAGCAAGAAATTCAGTTATTTTCAGAAATATTTAGGAAATGCAATGACTCAATTGAACATATTATGCATTGATGACGACCAGCTTTCCCTAAGAGCAACCGTAAGAACTCTAAGAAGGCTACGCCCAGAATGGAAGATATACTCCGAGGTCGATTCAAAAGCGGTGTTAGCGCATAGGGAGCAAGCGCTGCCAATACATGTTGTGTTAACAGATATGCTGATGCCCCACACAAATGGAGAAACAGTCCTAAACCATTTTAAAGCGAATCACTCCCATTGTATTCGTGCATTACTAACAGGTGACGTTGATACAAAGACCTATCAACTTGCCCACAAATACTCTCACTTTGTACTCTCGAAGCCTTGCCAAGATGATGATTACCTAAAATTACTGGAATGTACGGAAAGACTTTTTCAACTTCCTATAAATGACGACTTCCGAGCACATCTGGGAAAAATTGATTTGCCCATACTCACAGAGTCCGTTAGGCGCCTCAAAACTAAACTTAAAAAAGGTTGTACCATTCAAGATGCTGCTTCCATTGTTGCAGCAGAACCAAGCCTTGCGGCTCGCATCGTCCAAGTTGCAAATTCAGCCTATCTTGGTTTTCGCGTTTCCACATCCGATCTAAGTGAAGCCATTGCCCGCATTGGAACCGATAATTTAATCGATATAGCAATGACACTTTTATGTGAGTTTAAAGGTTCCTATTTGATAAACAGAGCTGATCACAAAGAGGAAGCCGACAAAGCCTTTCAAATCGCAACATTAGCAAAATCTATCGCTAGTAATATGGCTTTGCCAGTAGACACTCAAAGCAACTTGTTTACAGCAGCTCTTATGCATTCACTAGGTGTAATCGTTTGTAATCACTCTGATTTTCTTAAGCAACAAGATGAAAAAATTTCTGGCTATACGACCACCGCTTTAGTTTCATCTTACCTGTCAACTTTATGGGGAATGCAATTGGAAATCAGTGACACCCTTATACGTTGCGACAAATATAGAGACACAAATGATCGCAATTGCACCTTAAGCAACATATTGTATATCTCACAAAAAATATTTCAGATGGAAAAGAACGATGCATCAAAATTTCTAATGACAATTGATAATTTAAAATTGAAAAAAATAGCATATAAAACATTAACATTAGTATAAAGCCATTAACAAATCTCTCGAAATATGGAGGTAGGCTATGAAAGTTTCCGTAGTCGATGATTCAAAGTTATCCCGAAAATCTGTGATACGTGTACTCCCCGAACATTGGACTGACAATATAAGTGAAGGCGTTAATGGCAGAGAAGCAATAGAGTTATATGAACAAGGAAAGGCGGATATACTGTTCCTTGACCTCACTATGCCTGAAATGGATGGCTTTGAAGTTCTCGAATATCTTCATGAACAAGACGCAAAAAGCATTATATTTGTCGTTAGTGCAGATATCCAACCCAAAGCTCAAGAGCGAGTGAATCGACTCGGTGCTGCAAAGTTTTTGAAAAAACCGATTGATAAGAATCTTCTTGACGAAGCTTTACATGAGGTGGGCTTATTATGAACAGTGAATTTACGCCCGATCACAAAGACGCGCTTCAAGAGCTCATGAATATCTCAATGGGAAGAGCCGCTAGCAAGCTTGCAACACTAATTGACCTTCATGTCACTCTTTCTATTCCCAATATTCGTGTAGCAAACGATGACGATTTGTTAGAAATCGAGAAGCTAGAGTCCACACACTATTTTACACGTCAATCTTTCTTTGGTGGTATAGATGGTGAATTGATAACACTCCTTTCGAAAGAAGGTTGCCACAAAGTGGTGTTGTCATTAAATGAAGAGACGGAAAGCGCCAGCGTCGATCTCATTGCCGACTCCATCTTAGATGTTTCAAACATTTTATCTGGAGCTAGCTTGAAAGGGTTAAGTCAACAGATGGAACTCACTACGAAAATTCATTCTCCTGTTATTTTTGAACCATCTAAACAACCCCTCCCCCTTTCAGATTGGCATCTCGCTTTAATTATGGAGATTTCTTTTATCGTAGAAGAAGCATCATTTGAGGCAAAGACTGTCGTATGTTTTGCAGATAACGATTTAGAAAATGTTATAGAGCAACTTGATGAGTTAATGTAAGGAGAGTTGCAATGAAAGGAAAATTGTTACTATCAGATTTAATTGATCAATTTTCATTTGCCATATGCATAGTGAATCGACAATACAAAATAGTAAAAGCTAATGACTACTTTTCGACGCAAGCGGTTTACGACTCGCTTCAGTTGGCAGGGTCAGATATCCTTAAAATATTTCCTGATGCTGCGCAGTTTTTAAAAAGAAAAATAGATACAGCCCTTGTTATTGAAAGCCCAAGTTTTTCTTCGTGGGAACAAAAACCACATGTGCTCCCTTTTAAAAGTTCTAGACCAGTTTCGGGTCAAGAAGACAAAATGTTCCAAAACATCGAAGTCATTCCATTTCACAGTGACAATGGTGAAATTGACCATGTTTGTATATGCGTCCACGACGCCACAATTCAGGCAAGTCAGCAACATCAACTTGTTTCTGCAAAAAATAAGATAAAGCAAGAGCACGAAGAGCAAGTGCATTTGATTAAAAAGCTTGAAGAGACGCAGACCCAATTGATTCAATCAGAGAAAATGGCTTCAATTGGTCAGTTATCCGCAGGGATTGCCCATGAAATTAACAATCCAGTAGGGTTTGTTAATTCCAACCTACAAACACTAAAAACGTACACTGATGACTTACTTTCAGCATTAGGCAAAATTGAAACCCTAGCCACTTCAACACCAAATTTGCATACAAAGATACAGTCCATATTAAATGACTATCAAGTCGACTTTATAAAAGACGATGTCTCCGACTTACTTAGTGAGTCCCTTGAAGGAGCATCGAGAGTGATGTCGATAGTTAAGAATTTGAAAGATTTTTCACATGTGGACAAAGCTGAATGGACAGAGTCGTGTATCAAAGAAGGCATTGAAGCAACGCTGAAAATCATGAACAACCAAATAAAATATAATATCGAAGTTCAAACAGACTACGACTGCGATCTCCCCAAGGTGTATTGCCAGCCAATGCAAGTCAATCAGGTCATTCTCAACATCCTAATGAATGCTAGCCAAGCGATTGATGATGTAGGAAAAATATCAATTAAAGTTCAAAAGAAAAATGATAACGTAAAAATCTCCATTTCCGACAATGGAAACGGTATCCCAAATCAGATTATTTCCAAAATATTTGATCCTTTTTTCACGACAAAGCCCGTTGGAGATGGAACCGGTCTAGGTCTATCCGTATCTTATGGCATTATAAAAAATCATAAAGGCAATATTGATGTAGAAAGTAAAATTGGTCAGGGCACAACATTCATAATCACACTACCCATAAATTCCGGTTAACTCATTGGTATCGCACATTAGTTAGCTCTTTCAACCTCAGTATTGAATACTATTTTGGTAAACGTTAGCAAAATCAACTGACGACCATTTTTACGCGTTAAAGCATAGATATTAGAGTACAATACCTTCATACCCTCTCTTAAAGACAAAAACTGTGGCTCTTAAACCTACCATTTACAAATTTCGTATCACGTTAACGGATATGAACAGAGATTATTACGACTCTTTAAACCTAACGATTGCTCAACACCCTTCTGAAAATGAACAGCGCATGATGGCTAGAGTCGTCGCGTTTTGTTTGAATGCTCAGGAAGGGCTTGAATTTACCAAAGGTCTATCAAGTATTGAGGAACCGGATATCTGGCAAAAAAGCTTAGATGACCAAATCCAACTTTGGATAGATGTCGGCGAACCAGACGTAGATCGAATCAAAAAATCCACACGCTTGGCAAAAAAAGTGCACGTATACAGCTTTAACACCAAGTCGAATGTTTGGTGGAATCAAAACCAAGGCAAGATTGGTATGTTAGATGCCTCTGTCACCCGACTCGATTGGGATGGCATTGAACAACTCGCCTCTTTGGTCACTCGCACTATGGACTTATCGGTAATGCTAACAGGTAACTCTGTGTTTGTTACCGCAGATAACGGTGATTGCGAGATTGTTTGGGAAACGCTAAAAGACGCATCCTAATGACCAATCTAACTGAGATTTTATCGTCTGCTGGCATGAATGAGTTAACACTGTCAGATGAAGACCAAGTCAGAAGCCGTAGTATCATCAAAACATGCGACGCAATATTCAGCCAGGCTTGTCAAAATAACCCAGAGAAAAGCCCTTTTGATATGGCTCTTGGGACGCTAACAAAAGCTCAGATGGAGCTAATGGTTAATATTGAAACACAAGCCGATACACTAAAAAGTATGGGGGACATTATTCAAAATACCTTGGGTAATGAGCATTCCAATAAATTCAGTGTTGAACTGCCGAAAGATCTACTTTGCTGTACGCGATTATGGCTGTTGCTGCAAGGCTATCTGCAAATGGATTTCAGCCTAGCCAATGATCACGCCACTCAGACCAGTGAAGTGCTAACAAAGATAGAGGGCTCCAATACGGAGAAAACACGTACCGATTTGATGAAAGCTTTCTACATAGGTAAGTCTCACAATTCGGCGGTTGCGAAACATTCGGTATTTTCCAAGGTTTCTTCTTGGTTCTCGAAAACCTTTGGGTAACTGGGTAACTGGGTAACGTGAGTTTACGCCAACGTAAACATTCCAATTTGCCATGAGAAATCTAAAGGGAGCAAACGCTCCCTTTCTGTTTCTGTGTTCAAGATAGAAAGAACAAAAAACTATACCGTTCCACAGCGCTATTCCGCTACAGACATAAACAGTTATTGTTCAATATTTCGAATAACCCGACAAGGGTTACCTGCAGCAACAACATTGCTAGGAATATCTTTCGTTACGACGCTTCCAGCCCCAATAACAGAGTTATCTCCAATCGTAACGCCAGGGCAAATAATGCTGCCTCCCCCTACCCATACATTGTCGCCAATACGAATTGGCTTCGCATACTCTAAGCCCTCGGTTATGCGTGTTTTCACGTCTAAAGGGTGTGTCGCGGTATACACTTGTACGCTTGGCGCAAACATAACGTTGTCACCAATTTCGACTGAATTGGCGTCCAAGATCGTACAGCCGAAGTTTGCGTAAAAGTTCTCCCCCACCACAATATTACTTCCATAATCACAGTAAAAAGGGGGTTCTAAATAAACCTCGCCCTTTGCTTCAGGTAGCAGTGCTGCAATAGCATCTTGCCACTCTTTGCTATTTGGCAGGCTCTGATTTAACTTTTGCAGCCAACGTCGACAAGCAATGCGCTCGCTGTGAATTTCATCATCCCAAGGCTCATATAATTCACCCGCCAGCATCTTTTCTTTTTCAGTGGACATTCATGCACCTTCAATTTACCGATATAGAATTCATACTAACTAAATCAATCATTTCAAAATTAGGGCAAAATCAAAGGACATAAAAAAAGACCGCATTTTGCGGTCTTTTTATACTTTTCTGCATCGAATTAATAACGACTATTTAAATCAAAACTGCTAATTGTGCGCTTTCTTCATATCATCGATCATGATTTGAGTTGCTGTCACACCACTTGCCGAAATGTACCAGACAGGTGCACTAACATAAGTAATATTGTTGTTTTTGAACGCATTGGTTTTCTTGATAAGAGCGTTATCAAGTTGCTTCCTAGCGTCACCTTTCGATGCACCGATAGCTTCATCACGATCTAAAACAATAAGTACATCAGGGTTCGCCTTCGCAATGAACTCATAGCTAATGTTGTCGCCGTGTGACTTAGCTTTGATGTCTTCGACAGCCTGCTGGAAGCCAAACAACGTATGAATGTAACCATAACGAGACTCTAAGCCAAATGCACCAATTTTACCGCCACTAGTAATGATAGCTAACGCTTTAGAACCAGAATTCTTTGATAACTCTTGAAGCCCTTCGATTTGTCTTTGTTTGTCTTGGATAAGTGCTTCTATGACATCTTGTTTTTCAAAAACATCTCCTAGCATACGCCAAGCTTTCTTTGTTGAACCCCAGTAGTCTTTTGAATCGGCTAAGAAAAGGATTGTAGGTGCAATTTTAGAAAGCTCTTCCATAGAACCTGAACTACGGTTACTAACAATAATCAGGTCAGGCTTCATGCTGTAAATAGCTTCAAAATTAGGCTCGAACAATGACCCTGCAGCCTTATACTTATCGTCTTTATACTTACTCAGATAAGTTGGCAAATGCCCCTTCACAACCCCTACTGGTTCAATACCAATTGCATCAAGAACATCGAGGCTATCTTGACCTAAAACCACAACATTTTGAGGTTTAGACTCTAAGGTCGTCTTACCCATTTGATGCTCAACCGTAATGGACTTTGCCGTTGCGACGCTGGCAAACAGTACACTTAATCCAATAAGTGCACTTTTCAGCAAGGTTTGCGATGTTTTCATTGTCTTTCCTTAATTCACTAATTCTAGTTTTGCCTTAAAAAAGTTGGTTAGAATGACCAACTCACGTTGAATCTGATGTCTCTTCCAGCATTCGCGAAGCCACGTGCAACGGTACTATCGCCATAAATGTAGTAAGACGCATGGTCAAAGTAGTATTCATTGAACACGTTCTTCACCGACAATGTTAATGCTAATTCTTCATCCGTTAGCGGCATCCAGCGAGCGTAAAGATCATGCACACTGTAGCCTGCTTTTTCGTTTTCAGTAGCCGTGTTACCTGTTTCAGTTAAGCGCTCTACGATCTTCGTATTCCAGCCAAATTCCATCGTGTCTTGTGGCTGATAAATGAAATCTAAAATCCATGTATCACCGACAGATGTTCCGATAGTCATGTTTTCGTCAGTCAGTGGTTCACCATCTAACTTAGGGCTGGATTGGCTGTAGCTAAGTCTTGTCGATAGGTCGCCCACTTCGTAGCCTGCAAAAGCATTCGCACCCTTATTGGTTAATTTGCCAACATTGGTCATCTCTTTGCCTTTGTTGCTCACGACATCTTCGATTTCACTATCAAATAAGGTGATACCGGCGCTAAAACCATTGTTGTAGTATTTTGCGCCAACTTCAGCATTCGTTGCTTTCTCTGGCTTACGGTTCGGATCGTTGTATCTGTCATCCAAAACAAACAACTCTTTGGTTTGTTGTCCTCTAAAGGCTTTGGCGTAACTTGCAAATACATCCAGCCCATCAATAACGGTATATGTTGCCCCTACATTTGGGCTAAAACCATTGGAGTCGAATTCAACATCTTTGCTATCGGTAAGTTTGTAGGTGTCGTATCGAGCACCTGCTGTTAGCAATAACAGCTCTGTTGCTTGCCAGTCATTTTGTACAAACAAACCATAAACCGTACCTTTCTCAGTACCATCTTTACCGCCAGAACTTAGTTTTGCATTGTCTTGCCTAAAATCTGCGCCAACCACGAGTGAATGATTACCTAAGAGGCTAGTGTTAAACACCTTACCGCCGAACGTATTCATGCTTCCTGCACTGGTTCCCCAACGCGGATGATTTTTGTGAGTTAGCGTTTGTTCGTTGGTGTATATCGTTGTATCAACGTTGACGTAATCGCTCATCGCAAGTTGGTGCTTCAAAGTCAAAGTCTGACGACCCGTTTCTTGCTCCAATGCAGCATTTTTCTTACTAGGAACCCAATGTGGTCGATTTAGTTTTTCACCACTGTCGTCACTGAAATCGTAACTAATAGAAAGTTTCTGTGTATCCGTTAGCTTTCCTGAAAGTTTTACCAACGCTACTTTTTGTTTTGAGCCACTGTAATCTTGCTCATCACCATTGCCGTCAACAATGTTCTTAGAATCTTTATAGCTAAAGCTTGCTAACACACCCCAGTCTTCAGTTACATTTCCATAAAGGCTTGCAGACGTTTTATATGCGCTATTATTGCTGTAATAACCTGCTTTAACGTTACCGCCGAATTGCTCTCCACCATTAAGTAGGTCTTGAGCATCTTTGGTTTCAAATTTAATCGCACCACCCAGTGCTCCAGGGCCATCTGTCGCACGACCAGCGCCTGCATTAACCTCTACTCTTTTTAAGAGCTCAGGTTCAATGGATAAACGTCCTTGGTGGTGGAACAGGTTACCTGACTGTTCAGCACCATCTACGCTAACGTTCAACATCGTGTCTTCTAAGCCACGAACGTAAATTTTTTGCGAAACGGAAGAAGAGCCACCAACGTTAACTTCTGATTCTTTACGAAATACGTCGTTTAAATCATTCGCTTGGGCATTTTCCAACGCACTTTTATCGATAGAAATATCTACCGGTTGATGTTGGCTTCCTTTTACTTCGATAACTTCGATATCGTCTTGTGCAACGCTTACGGTTGATACCAGTAACAATGCACTTGCAATAGGTGTTAATTTAAATTGAGAAATTGAGTTCACGGACAACTCCATTGGTAATGAGAACTATTATCGCCGTGAATTCTGCTTACCCATCCCTATTGAGTAAATCACTTTTACAAGTGTTACATATCAAACACTTATGCATCATGTGGCAATGTAATTATCATTTCTAGACCATCAGTTGCATTGTTTACCGCTATGATTTTTCCTTTAACAGATTCTATATGTCGTTTAGCTAGCGCGAGCCCAACACCAAATCCGCTACGCCCTTCGTTGTTTTTTTGTTTTACTTTGAAAAACGGCTTAAAGATTTGAGAAAGCATCGACTCAGGAACACCAGGACCAGAATCCCGAATTTTTAAAACAACCTCATTTCCCATTCTTTCCGCAGATACATGAAAACTTCCCTGCTCTGGCGTATATCGGAGACCATTACGGATTACGTTCTCAATTGCTTGCCCTAAGGCGCGTTGGCTAGAATGGCTTAGGACTAAATGATCGGGTAGCGATACTGATATCTTGGCATTTGGGTATTCGAACGATGCGTCTTCAATGATTGAGTCTACTAATTCCGTTAGGTCGAACGTTTCTTTTCGAAGATCAGGTCGTTCGTTCTCTATCCAAGCAAGAGTTAGCGTATCTTCCGCTAATTGACGCACGTTGCGCACTTCAGTTTCGATCCGATTGAACATGCCTTTTACGTCAATACCACGCTCGATACAGCTCAGCGCCAGCTCTATTCGGCTAATTGGTGTTCGAATCTCGTGAGACATATCGCTAATCAGGTTTCGGTGGTGTTCAATAACCGTCGACGTACGCTCTGCCATTTCATCAAACGTTTTGGCGATTTCACCAAACTCGTCGTTACTGTTTATTTCTGAGTTCCCTATTCGTTCCTGATAGTTCCCTCGGCTAAATTCTTGCGTCGCATTGTGAAAACGCTGTAGTGGTTTCATCACGTAGCGGTAGATATAAACCGTTAAAGCGAGTAAGGCCATAAATGGGATAACAAAACGGAACAACCAAAACGCATGAGACATATACGTACCCGGTCTCATTCGATCAGGTAGTATGATTAAAAAGTGATAGTTCCCTTGCTTAAGAGCCACTTCCATAATGGGATTGTCCGGAAAATAAAGGTGTATTTTCCAATCAACATTTCGACCGATCCCATACCCTTCAAAAAATCGTTGGTTAAGCGCATTCCCACCGATTACATCCACCTGTGAACGCACGAGGGTCGCCCATGTGTCTTCTTGAGCGGCCAGTTCTTTTAACCAAAGATCCAACTCGTCTAATCGGTTTTCGTCTACTAAATCTTGTGCTTTGCTACCCCAAGCGAGAATTTCATCTCGATGCGACTGCTTGATGTAGCTCATTTTCTCTTCAGATAAAATCGCAACACTGTGAAGTAATGAGAAAAAAATGACGACGCCTAATGAAAGGATGATAAACAGTCGCCAAAAAAGCACTTTCTTCATACAAACAAATAACCTTTACCGTGAACGGTTTTTATGCGGGTTGAAGGCATACCTTCAGCAACAAGCTTTTTACGAATTCGACTCAGGTGCATATCTAGGCTTCGATCGTATTGGCAAAAGTCACGATCCAGTACGGCTTGATATAGGTAAGGCTTAGATTGCACGTGCCCTTTGTTTTGAGCTAACGTCCATAGCAGTTTGAACTGAATAGGCGTCAGTTGAACATCGGCGGGCTCTTCTTTTGCCTGAACCGTTACGATTTGGGTGTACTTGTTTAGGATAAGTTCTTCATGGGAGAGTTGAGATGAACTGCTTATGGGCTTACTACGCGATTGCGTGCGTCTTAAAATGGCTTCTATTCGCAAGCATATCTCGGTGAAGCTGCATGGTTTAGAGATGTAATCATCGGCACCAAATTGTAACCCACGAATTCTGTGCTCCTCTGCTCCATACGCAGTCAGCATAATGACTGGTGTGCTTGACTGTTCGCGGACAAAATTCAATAACTCAAAGCCATCAACATCAGGTAAATCGACATCCAACACAATCAAATCAAACGAACTCGTCTTCATGCATTCTAATGCCAAAGAACCGGATTCAAAGCTTGTTACATTGTATTGCTGAGACGACAATAATGCCGAGAGTTGAGAGTTAAGATCTGGGTCATCCTCTACCAATAACAGGTTAATTTCTTTCTCATTGGTACTGCTTTCAAATGCTGATGAAAGCTCAAAACTATTGACCGCGTCAAACATATTTCCATATCCAATCTAACTATAATGAGAATCATTATCATCTTATTAAAAAGCAAAATCAATGTGATCTGTTTAATATTATTGTGTTTTATTTTGCTTGCTGTTCAGCGTCTTTTTTCTTGTCGACTTTATGCTGATCTTCTGTACGCCCGTGCTTCCAGTAACTGCTGATATAAATTTCATCTCTTTCAACTTCACGCTCGTTCCTGAAGTATTTCCTAAGCTGTCTCATAGTTGAGAACTCAGTCGCACACCATATGCCAGGTTTACCTTCAAGCCACTGCTGTTTTTCAGCCATAGAAGCCAGTGATTCAGTATCACCTTTAATAACCCAGTGAAACTCTACACCTTCGGGGGCATCAATCTCTTGTATGTCTTCTTGGGTATTTACTTCAAAAATTGCGTATCCCTTTAGATTGCGATCTAGGCTCTCAAGCACGGTTGACGCACCAGGCAAGCCCGTCATGTCTGCCACAATGAAACACCAATCGGTATTAGGTTCTATCGCTTTAACGCTGCCGGGACCGCGAACAGAAAGACGCTCTCCGACTTGAGCTTGCTGTGCCCAATAAGAAGCAAGACCGGCTTCAATGCTGTTTCCATGCGTCACAAAGTCCACATCGATTTCGTTGTTTTCTTTATCAAGGCGACGAATGGAATACGTTCTTAGTGTTGGGTTGCCAAGTGAGCCATTTTCAACATGGCTTTTACCTTTTTCAGTAAACTCTAGCTTGATGTAGGCGCCCGCAAAATCATCAGTAAATGTCTGAACACAATCACCACTGAAGGTGATTCTAAGCATGGATGGGGTAATGAACGATTTTGATTTAACAGATAAAACCTGAGTCATTAATTTGTCCTTTATTTGGGGTATATATCTTTATTGGTAATACATGCAAATACGCTGACCATTCACTTCATGTATTTGGAAGTCAGTTTCATAGATTTCCGCCAACACGTTGGAGTCAATAACTTCGCTTACAGTTCCACGAGCAGCCACTTTTCCTTTTTTTAATGCCACAATATTGTCGGAATAGCAGGACGCAAAATTGATATCGTGAATAACGATGACTACGGCTTTCTTTAAGTCATGCGCTAACGTTCGAATATTTTTCATGATCTGAAGTGAGTGCTTTATATCTAGATTATTAAGAGGTTCATCAAGAAATACGTAATCGGTATCTTGAGCCACTACCATGGCAATGAATGCTAATTGCCTCTGTCCGCCACTCAGTTCATCAAGGTATTTGTCTTGTATATCGCTAAGATCTAGGTAGTTGATCGCTTTATCAATCACTTCGAGGTCATTTTTCCCCAGTTTTCCGCCGCTGTGGGGAAAACGACCAAATGAGACAAGCTCACGAATTGTAAATCGCATATTCAAATTGTTAGATTGTCTTAGCACTGCCAAGCATTTTGCCAATTCCTTCGTATCCCAATCTGCGATTTCTTTCGTGTCGATGAAGACTTGTCCCTCATCTCTTTGCAACAAGCGACTCGCCATGGACAACAGTGTGCTTTTACCTGCACCATTAGGACCAATGATTGACGTGACCTCTCCTTTCACAAAGGATGCACTAGCTTGGTCGACGACTTTATAGTTACCAAATGCTTTGGTAAGTTTTTCAATTTTAATCATGATGCAACCACTACGCTTTCTTTCTGATCAACTACACTTTCTGCCTGAACACTTACACTTTCTGCCTAATCAATAAGGAAAGAAAATACAAACCACCAACAAAATTCACGATGACGCTCAACGTTGTTTCAAATTCAAATACGCGCTCTATCACCCACTGCCCACTTAACAACATGCAAACTCCCATTAGCGAGGCACCCGTCATCAAAATCTTATGGCGATAGGTTTTAAAGCATTGCCGAGTCAAATTAGCCACCAACAAACCAAAGAAAAGAATTGGGCCAACTAATGCTGTTGAAACGGCAATCAAAATAGAAACCAACACCAAAACTTGTTTCGTTACTTTATTTACGTCTACACCTAGGCTTAATGCGTTATCTTTATCCAGCCAAAAAACATCCAGTTTGTTATGTAAGAAATACAAACACCCAATAACAATGGATAGAGGAATTAAGCACAAATAGACTAGGTCACTGTTTACGTTATTGAAGCTCGCAAACATGGCACCTTGAAGGAAAGAAAATTCTGTCGGGTCCATTACCATCATAAAGAAGCCCGCGATATTGGAAAACAGCTGCCCAAAAATCACGCCAGTAAGTAGAAGCGTCATGATATTCGGGTTTTCTCTACGAAAGTAAAAACTAAAAAGAGCTAACGAAAAACCCACCATAACGGCAACGGATATCGAGAATTTAATGAATGAACTTAACAACACAGAGCCCACACCACCCAATACCACTAAAATACACACTTGAATGAGTACATACAGTGAATCAAACCCCATGATGCTCGGCGTCAATATCCGATTGTGTGTAATGGTTTGAAACACCAAGGAAGACTGTGCGATCGCAATAGAGGCGATAACAATCGCCATCACTTTAGGGGTTCGACGAGATAAAAAGTATTCATAGTTATCTGCGTTAAGTCCCAACCCAATAAAAAGAAAAACAAATAACAAAGCGACGATTAGAAAACCGGTTAAGACGATTCTGTCACGCATTATGCTTTCCTTTCAAAATGAGGAACAAGAAAGCCGTACCACCGAGAATACTAATGATCATTGAAATGGGGACTTCATAAGGGAAAATGATAAGCCTGCCAGCAACATCACAAACTAGAACGAGAATCGCCCCGCACAGTGCCGTATATGGAATATTTCGGCGAATGTTATCTCCCATATAGGCGGCAACGAGGTTAGGAATTATCAGGCCTAAAAACGGCAACTCACCAACAATCATTACAATGCTGGCAGAAGTAACGGAGACCAACATAACGCCCACAACTACAACCTGCTGGTAATTAAGCCCTATGTTTGTTGCGAAATCCTTGCCCATTCCAGCGGCAGATAACCTCGCCGCATACCAATAGCTAAAGACGGCAACAGGAACGGCAATATAGAGTAATTCGTAATTGCCTTGAAGAACGGTAGAAAAGTTCGCTATAGCCCATGTCGATAAGCTTTGGACGAGGTTAAATTTGTAAGCAATAAAGGTAGCGGCAGCCGACACGACATTACCGAAAATGATACCCACTAAGGGAACGTATATCGCATTCTTAAACTGAATGGTGTTGATGAACCTTACGAAAAGTAACGTGCCAAGAATTGATGTACCAAAGATCAGGAATAGATTCTCACCATGACCAAAAATTAGGATGCTGAGTAAATACCCCAACATTGCACACTCAATGGTGCCCGATGTAGAAGGTGCAGCAAAACGGTTTTGGCTAATTTGCTGCATAATAAGACCAGCAATACTCAAACCTGCCCCTGCCAGCCAAATTGCCAGCAAACGTGGAATGCGGCTAATCAGTAATATTTCCCATGCTGCTTCATCGCCTTCCAGCAACTTTTGCAAGCTCAAGTCGGCTACACCAACAAACAGTGAACCCGCACTTAATATAAGTAAAACAAAAACTAACTTAAACACAGCAGGCTGTAACCCCAATAGTAATCATTCTTATTCAAAAAACGACTTAAAATATACCATCCTCAATTAAAATCCTAGTCATCGATACAATATTTACTTTTTTGCACAAGCGTTTGCGCTTTTCTAAAGAGATAGAAGCTCCTAGCCCCTCAAACTGGAAAATGGATCGCTGTTATCTGTACCACTTAACCCCTCAATTGGTTGGCATTGAGTTGGATTTAGGATAAGTTCTGTTGTCGTTTCGATATAATTATCAATGCAACACCTGCAGTAAGGAGCAAGCAATGAAGTTGATACGTTGGTTTTTAGGTAAGATCATTCTAGGGTTGAATTTTGTATTCTCACCAAAGGGTGTAAAACGAGATCAGAATGAACAGCAAATCATCAACCAAAAAACCAAGCAGCTGTCTCTTTACCAATTCGATGCTTGCCCATTTTGCGTGAAAGTTCGTCGTGAAATGAAAAGACAATCACTGAACATTGAGTTGCGTGATGCAAAAAATAATGCAACTCACAGAGAAGAGTTAGAAAATGGCGGAGGCAGAGTGAAAGTACCTTGCCTTCGTATTGAAAAAGACGGTGAAACGAAGTGGATGTATGAATCTGGCGATATCGTTGCGTATCTCCAGAAAGAATTCGCGTAATCAATCTCGCCTACTTTTGTTAATAAACCTAGCTTTTATTAATACGCCTAACTATAGAAATCTATAATGCCGCAGCGTTTATCTGCGGCATTTCTGCCTTTGAAGCCTGCAAAGGTTAAGAAACCGAGAGATCTGGCTCTTTGGTTTCTCTACGTTCCACTTCTATTTCATTAATTTCATCGTTATCTGAATTGATGTGTTCCGATTCGAACAAAGAATTATCGCCATTGTAGTATCGGACAACAAACGGCGTAAGCATGACAGACGAAGGAAAAAAGCGCTTCATAACATAACCCTCTTTAGTAATCTAAGGCTATGGTAATTCGGCGCTTTTCTGAAAATACTGATTCAAAACAAAGAAAGCGAATACTGACTATTCGCGGCTTAAAATCGTGAAGTGCAATCCAAATTTAGCTCAGTAATAGCGCTTGTAACTCTTTCCAGCATTTCACTTCATAGTGCGGAGTAATACCTTCTGGTGTCGGTGTTCCGTCAACATTCAACCAACACGTCTCTATTCCAGCATTCAGGCCACCCAAAACATCTGAATGAGGGTTGTCCCCCACCATCAAAACTCGGTCTTTTTCTGGGTACCCCATCTTTTCAAAAGCAGCATTAAAAATAGCGACATCGGGCTTTGCCGTTCCAACTTCTTCAGAAATGATGACGTGATCGAAGAAATGACTTAACCCAGTTCGTTCTAGGCGAATGCTTTGCAATTGAGTAAACCCATTAGTGATGATCCCAAGGCGTGCATGTTTACTGATTTGCTCCAAAGCTTCTTCAACGAAAGGCAGTGGTTTACAAATATCAGCCATAGCATCAAGAAATAATCGATTCAATTCAGATGGGTGAATGTTAAGCCTTTCTCCCCAAACAACAAATCGATCCTCTTGAAGTTGTTGTGCAGAAACTTCCCCATCCTGATACTTTACCCAAAGTGGCTTGTTCACCAACTGGTATTCTTCAAAATCTTCTCTATCGAATTCAACACTAAGGCGGGAAAACATTGTTTGTAAGCCCTGGTATGCATCAAAACTAAACAGAGTTTCATCAGCATCAAACAATACCCAAATGTATTTCATAGTACGTTCCTTTCTCATTTTTGTGTGCTTGGTTTACTGTCGCATATACCCAAGAGTGAGGCTTCAAACTCAATGAAACTGATTTTATACACTCGTCATCCCAATAACCATGCAATAAATTTGAAATGTAGTATTCCAATACCACCACTTAATCACAAAACCCATGAATAATACCGGCCTAGCGTTACTAGCAATAGCACCCCAACAACGATCAGGAGCGATACATGACAAAAGCAATACACTCCATGATTCGGGTTTTCGATTTAGAAAAATCGCTCGACTTCTACAACAAAGCCCTTGACTTATCTGTTGAAGATCGCTTTGACTTCGATGGCTTTTCTCTTATCTATCTTAGAAATGAAGAAACCAGCTTCGAGCTCGAGCTGACTTACAATCATGATCAGCAAGAACCTTATACTCATGGTTCAGGTTATGGTCATTTAGCAGTGTCAGTGGAAAACATCGATAAGCACTATCATAAAGTCACTGAGTTTGGATTAGATCCGACGCCAGTTAAAGAGTTTTTCCACAATAACGAGCGTTTGGCTAAGTTCTTTTTCTTGCAAGACCCTGATGGGTACAAGATTGAGTTCATAGAGCGGGACGGTCGATTCGAATAAGAAATGTCATTTCTGGTCACACAGAAGTGCGAATAATAAAGAGCCTCACTTCGTAAAAAGTTAGGGTTCATCTCTCATCCTTGTCTTTGGCTGTTTAGTTTTCAGACCCCCTCGGCACACTCCAACCCTCATATGTGTCGAGGAAAATTAAACTGCCCCTTTTTCTTTTTATATTCTATTTATCATTAGATAATTTATGAAACGCAACGTTCAACACGGTAACTTTCTATACAATAACCATCCATACAATAACTATTCGTACAATAACCATTAGGAAACACTATGATTCATTTACTTGCTTGCTTTAAAGCCAAACCGGGAAAAGAAACAGAACTTCAACAAATGCTAAGTGCAATGGTTGAACCTACTAAGGCAGAACCCGGATGTCTACGATATGAATTGTTTGAAGATAACGGCGAAGAAGGCCATTTTATTTTCAACGAATGCTTTGTTGATCAAAGCGCATTTGAGGAACATCAGGCAACCGCCCATTTCGCTCACCTTATTGAAAATGTGAACGACCTTATTTCAGAAGAAATCAAAATTATTACTCTCTCGCCAATTGCGAGCTAAACCGACTTTCCTCAATAACTTCTTTATTATCTATTAGTTAAATAACCTCATACGCAAGTTACATCAAGCATGTGAGGTTATTTTAACGCTTCCACCGAAAGTGTAGATTTTACATAGCCAGAAATAAAAATCTCAATATTTCTATATATATCAAGATGTAAGAATGATATCGCTTCTCAATCTAACACCTAATAACAAAACAATTAGTAATGAGAAGCCACTCACGGTTTATGGTTACTATTTGACCTATCATGTATTACAAGAACTGAAATCATGAATTCATAAATGAAAAAATCAAAATCTACGTTAGCGATAGATCAAATTGTTTACGACGTTTTGAGGGAAAATATTCCAGCTGGATCTTTCCTTAAAGGGGAAAATGAATTAGCACAAACGATGGGAGTGTCTCGCACATCAGTAAGAAGTGCATTACAAACATTGGCGAGTAAAGGGCTAATCACCATAACCCCAAAAGTGGGCAGTGTAGCGAATACACCAGACAAGTGGAATTGGTTGGATCATGACGTACTCCGTTGGGTTACACAGTACAAAGAATCCGACACTTTTATCCCCCATCTATTAGAAGTTCGCTTAATGGTAGAACCGAATGCAGCAGCGCTTGCAGCATTAAACGCTACTGGCGATAACCTAGCTGCTATTGAAAAAAGTTACAACATGATGGCAGATGGGGTAGAAAAAAGTGATAGAGAACAGATTAATACTGGTGATATGGAGTTTCACAAGCAATTGCTCGTGGCAACTAAAAATCCATTTTTAATTTCTTTAGGCGATGCGCTCACAACAACCATGGCAGTATCGTTTTCACAAACGTTAGAACAAAACGTCACACTGAGTAAGCCAGCTCTTGAAGAGCATTATCGGGTCATGGACGCGGTGCGAATGAGAAACCCAGAGCAAGCCCGAGAATTAATGCGTGACATTGTTTTGGATGCAATAAGCAAGACAGTTAAGAACCTGAAAGGCAGTAATTTGATCCGCTAGTCTGAGATATCATTAGAATGGATCAGACAAGTGTTTACTTCCTTCACCTTGTAATACAAGATTGACAATAAAGTGATACATGAGGTGAGTAATGAATGGAAACTGGATCGCCGTAGATTGGGGAACAACGAACTTTAGAGCATTTTTGATGGCAGAAACTGGCGAATGCCTAGACTCAATCCATGCCAAGAAAGGGCTGCTTTCCATTAAAGACAACCAGTTTTCAGTTGAATTCGACCACCTTATCGGTGGTTGGGTAAAGGAATCAGGTCAACTACCCGTGCTCATGGCTGGAATGGTAGGCTCTCAACAAGGTTGGTGTGAAGTGCCTTACACCTTTGCGCCCGCATCCGTTAGCGACATGGTTAGCGGGATCAAAACCGTTTCGTTATTGTCTGGTGACAGTGCCAAAATCGTTCCTGGTATCCGTTGTCAGAATGCATTTGGCTACCCCGATGTTATGCGTGGGGAGGAAGTCCAACTGATTGGATTAAGTGAATTACTCAACCAAGATTTTAGCGCCATTCTCTACGGCACGCACAGCAAACACGCCAAATGGAAAGACAACAAGTTAGTCCAGTTTTCCACTGTAATGACTGGAGAATTATATTCGATACTGGTCGACCATAGTTTGCTAGGCAAAGCTTTACCAAAACAAAAAGACAATAAAGATGTGTTTAACAAAGGCGTTGATGTAGGAATAAACGACCCGTTAAATCACGTTTTATTTAGCGCCAGAACATTCCGTTTAACAAATGAAATAAAACAAGAACATGTTCATTCCTTTATCTCAGGAATATTAATTGGCCACGAATTATCTTTGATAAAAGAAGAAAAATTGTACCTAATTGGTTCAAAGAGTTTAAGTAAACCTTATTCAGACGCATTAAATCATTTAAACATGAAACACCAATTAATAGATGGTGACCAATGCTTCTTAAAAGGTATGACTAAAATCTATAACAGTGGAAACAATTATGAATACTAAACAATTAAGAGAGCACGAATGGTTTAAGACTTTACCTCTCATCGCAATATTACGTGGCGTGGAACCAAACGAGGTTATTGAAGTTACGCGTATTCTATTGAAACATGGATTCCGATTTATTGAAGTACCACTGAATTCTCCAAATGCTATTCAAAGCATAAATAAACTCATGCAAACCTTTGGAGAAGAAGCGTTTATCGGTGCAGGAACAGTAACGACAGTAGATAAATTGATGCCTGTTATTGAGACTGGTGCCAAGTTAATTGTGACCCCCAATATGAACCCAGACGTTATTCATACAGCTCGGGCACATGATTGTGTGGTATTTTCGGGGATTCAGACCCCCACAGAAGCCTTTGCTGCCATAGAGCATGGCGCAACAGCCCTGAAATTCTTCCCAGCAGAATTAATACAGCCGCAAGGTGTAAAAGCGATCAAATCGGTACTACCACCCGAAACGATTTGCTGTCCTACTGGCGGTATTGAAGCCGACTCTAAGCAAATGCAATCCTACCGAGATGTAGGGGTAGATGGTTTTGGTTTAGGGTCCGGTTTATATAAGAAAGGCATTAAGCCTTCAGAATTAGAAAAGCGCGCGAAAGCGTATCGAGACAGTTGGATGTCACTTACGTAGAAAAATTAAAGTAATGAAATCGGCATAATTCGTGAAATAAGTTTTAAATGAAGAAAAAGGCTATTAAAACTCAATTCACAGGAAATCGAGCCAATAGAGTGTTAATTGTAGGTAGGACAATTAATTATTTAATCCAATGAAATCATCTTCCTACTTTAATTG
>NZ_BFAQ01000054.1 GCF_002933855.1 Vibrio penaeicida | reverse complement strand
CCTAACGCCAGCTTAAACCGCAGACAACGCGCAAAACATGCTGCTGCATTACGCCTTAAACACTAAAATCACCGCAAACTAAAAATGCCACGCGTTGTTTGTCGGTTTGAAGCTTTTGTTAGCTTATATTTCACTGCAGAGATACCCAAGAAAAGCTTTGGTGCTCTGAATAACAGCCAGACAAACCTAAAGTCACACTCTTACCAGTAGTTTTGGCGGTTAAAAAAATGGAGAGTGCTGCCTTACCATTGGTATTCGACTCACCATCCCAACGAACCGAACCGTCATGGCGAGCACAGGAAGTTGGAAAGCTACTTTCCAAGTACGCAAAGCATGTATTTGAATCGATGTGGCATCCAACTTTTGTGACTTTCGAAGTTGCTGAAAAAGTCGAAGCACTGAAAAATAGTGCCCCGAATAAGGTAATTTGTAAGAGTTTATCCATTTCTTCCTCCATGTAAGCTAACGCCAGCTTAAACCGCAGACAACGCACAAAACAAGCCGCTGCACTGCGCCTTAAACGCTAAATTCACCGCAAACTAAAAATGCCACACGTTGTTTGTCGGTTTGAAGCTTTTGTTATGCAAATAGTACCGTTAACCATTTTGCTGACAAAGAAAGCGTATTAGGTAGCCATCAGGGTCTTTAACTATTAGCTGTTCCACAACTGTCATGATTTCACCTGTTTTATAAGACTCTTTCTCAAGTGGAAGAAAAAGAGACTCCTCGCCAACTTTCAAGGCTCTTAACCAATTAGCTGTGACTTTATACGCGAGCTATAACGCCCGCTTAAGCCGCTGCCAACACACTACAAAAGTGACCGCATAGCACCTTAAACAATAAATTCGCTGCAAACTAAAAATGCCACGCGTTGGCAGTCGGCTTGAAGCGTTTGTTAGCGCACTTTGCCACAGACTAGAAAGTCAGCCTAGCCAAAGTATCACCACAGCTATCTTTACCATACTCTACAAAGCCTAGACTAATATAAAGCTCCTTAGTGACCGTGTTGTCTGGACAATAAACTATGTGGATTGCTTTAGGTTGATTCTTCTCTATTTCATTCAGCAGCAACACCATTAATTGTCGCCCATAACCATTTCCCTGATAGGATTTGTCCACCATGACCCTTGGAATGTAGTATTCATCAGGCTTTTGCTCCTTCATCCACAATGCATTTACCCACTCGGTATACATTGCGAACCCTATCACCTTACCATCAACAGTTGCTGCTCTTGTCTGATAATCAGGATTAACTGATGACTCGGCGATTGAAAATGCATTTGAAGAAACAAAACCGATTTGCTTCTCCTTTAATTTTAAACGAAGAACATCGTATATATTGCGCTTTGTAATTTTATCTAGTTCCACTATCTGTCCTTGAAGGTAAGATTTGTGCGCTAACGCCCTATTAAACTGCCAAAAACGTACAAATGCCGTTTCTGCAAACCACCCTAAACACCAAACTCAACGCAAACTAAAAGTGCCACACGTTTTTGGTCTGTTTGAATTGTTTGTTATGAACGGACTTTAAGGCAACCACAGATTTTCAGCAAATACAGAAGGTTGAGACACAGAGCCAATTCACAAAATGTTGGCAGCTTACACGATAAACCCACCACGTGTTGACTCAAAACGCCCGCCTAGTTTGGAGTTTTCGATGTCCTGCCGCCCCACGATAGCCACGGCGAAGCAAATGGCTGCAAGAGAAAACTACTTGGCAAACTCAGCCAAACAGCCTATTTGCCTTTCGATGAAATCAAAGCGGCATTTCACCAAAGAAACATAACGGATTTTCCATTGGGAAAGATTCAAATCATGAAAAAAATATAAGCAAATATTAAACCTTAGCCCCTAATTTTACTGCATTTTTCTAGATGCTTCATAACGCCTAATTAAACTGCCAAAAACGTACAAAAGCCACTTCTGCAAGCCACCTTAAACACAAAACTCAACGCAAACTAAAAATGCCATGCGTTTTAGGTCTGTTTGAATTGTTTGTTAGTTGCCCATCCCAATGAGTAGTGCTAACATTTGTACACACAGAAGCGAAGGGGGATATTATGGACACTAGAATTCAATTTCGTATTGATGAGGAAACAAAACGTCTAGCTCAACAAATGGCTGAAAGCCAAGGTCGTACACTAAGCGATGCTTGCCGTGAGCTTACTGAGCAGCTTGCTGAACAACAAAGAAAAACATTATCTCACGATACTTGGCTAACTGAACAAATAAACCTAGCATTTGAAAAATTTGACTCAGGAAAAGCGGATTTCGTTGAACATCAAAATGCCAAATCTCGAATGGAAGAGCGAAAAGCCAGAATTCGTAACCGAGGTAAGCAATGATTTTATGGGAAGAAGAGTCACTTAATGATCGCGAAAAGATCTTTGAATTTCTCTATGACTTCAACCCTGATGCTGCAGAGAAAACTGACAACCTAATCGAAGAAAAAGTAGAAAACTTGTTAGAGCAACCTCTTATGGGAGTTCAACGAGACGGTATTCGTGGGCGACTACTCATCATCCCTGAGATTTCAATGATCGTCTCATATTGGGTTGAAGGCGATATCATCCGAATTATGCGCGTACTTCACCATAAGCAAAAGTTTCCAATGGGTTGATTACTCCCTCAGGGAAACTAACGCCCAATTAAGGTGTGAAGCACGCGACCATTATACTTAATTTGACCACCATAATCACTGAACTAGACCCAAACCAAAAATGCCAAACGTGCTGAATCACTCTTAAATTGTTTGTTAAAGCTCATTTGCACGACGTTGTTCCCTAGCAAATTTTTGGAGCTCTAGCACAGCGGACGATACTTCAGGGTCTCGTTCTTCGTATATAGTTGATCTACTGTTAGCTCGCTTCAACACTTTGTAGAAACTAGGCTTCGTCGTTAACCTAACTTGCTTAGTGTACGCCATATGACGAGTTCTAAGATTCCCACCGCTATCCGTTATTTCACCTAAGTCCTCGCTGTGCCTTGTATAAATCTTTTGTCCAATGAGAGAAGATTTACGCGCAATGTACTGTTGCATAAACGTAGAACAATAGCCGATTACAGAATTAGTTGACCTTACCTGTAAGTCATTGAGCCAATCGATATCACTGATACAAGTGATATCTGAAACAAAAGACTTTCTAGTTCCAAATTTATACGACATTGGATCATATGCGCATAAACAAAGTGTCGGCGAAATTGGCAAATAAAATTGAACCCCTTTTGCCATTAAGCTACCAATACCAGGATGTTCAAGCTCTCTATAAAGCCAGTTATATTGCGTAATTGGGTGATCGGAGATTACAAACTCACTGTTGGTTTTATTTACAAGCAGATGAAACTTAAGGTCTTCTAATCCTTTTGACATAAGTACCCCACTATACACCCTTTCAGAAATAAAATTTCTCATGGCATCTTTATCTTTCAGGGCAAGTTTGATCTTGGTTGGATCTTTAAAACCAAGATTATTCAAACGATTTAAGTCAGAAAAAATCTCTGAAAAGTGTGCATTTATAAATGCTAACGCATCATCCCTAGCTTCTACAGTGCGACTGTGCTGGCAAGCAATAAACTTAATTAATGAAGTATCCTTATCCTGAATTTTAGTTACTTGACCGCATCTGATTTCATTAATCACAACAGATGCAGGAGCTTCAATTTTACTGCTTAAGAAATTTTCAACCTCATTGTCTTTGTCATAGAAATAATTTTGCATGAAAGCCGTGTTAATACTTTGTAAACCACGATTGCTATTTCTATTAATATCATAAACGTTTATTTTCTCACTACCATCTGGAGTAGCGTCAAAACCTCTTAGTAAAAACTGTGGCACGTAGTGTTGTTTCTTTGTGATTTGACTCATAGATACTCCAAATGAGCTTTAACGCCCAGTTAAGTAGC
>NZ_BFAQ01000053.1:24331-76857 GCF_002933855.1 Vibrio penaeicida | reverse complement strand
CCTTAGTAAACAAATTTGCCTTACCAATTACGCTAATAAATTTTCCAATCTCGCGCAACAACTAATTAACAAATAAATCACAAAATCAAAATATAACCTTTAATTACAGCATTATATCTTCATTCTCATTATTGAAATTGATAGTAAATGTCATTCTAGTAGATAATAAAACCCTCAAAGTTGCCTTACCAAAGAGGATTTATGATTGAACTACGTGAATACAAAATCATTGAGGGTAATAAAGAAAAATGGTTGAAATTTATGAACGACGTGGTGTTACCACACCAAATAAAGTGCGGAATGAAGATCTTATTCCAAAGCATTCATGAAGACGAAGATAAGAACCTTTGGTTTGTTTGGGCTCGGCAATACGATTCTGAAAAACACAAAATCAAGGCGAATGAAGCGACTTATAATGAGTGGTGGATAACCGAAGTGAGACCTAAAGTTTTTACTATGATCGATAAAGACGCAGTGCGCGTCCGTTGGTTGGAAGAATTAGGTTAGCGCTAAAATACCTAAGTAAATCAGTAAAGTTACTCTTACAAGCAGGGGGCATTTTCAAGACACCAGTGCCATAAGGTTCTTCAACATGACGACGAATATCTCGCTAGCAAATAACTAGCGAGAACTGGTGGTTAATCTCATCAGTCAGTTTTATTGGATGATTGCCCCAAGTCGCCAGCATTTTCCAGCGAAGCTAATCTGTTCAATACAGTAAGCTTATGTGTAGGCTGTTGTGTATACCCACCCAGTCGACTTGTCTTTAATCCCATTTTTACAATGCTTTCGCACATTGACACTGCACAGGAAACACCATCTAACACAGGTAAACCAAACTTCTTAGACAATTCTGCTGCTAGGTCTGTCATTCCTGCACACCCTAGAACGATAGCTTCAGCTTTATCTTCAGAAATGGCTCGCTCGATTTCATTCCCCAGAATCTTAACCGGTTTTACACTATCATTTTCCAGTTCCAGAACTGGGATTTCAGAAGCGCGTACTCTCACACAACGCCTTTCCATTCCATACCGCAAAATATTGTACTCCAATGCAGGCACAGACCGCGCCAACGTAGTAACAACACTAAACTTATTGGATAGGACTGACGCAATGTGATACCCCGCTTCACCAATACCTATTACAGGTTTATCCGTAAGACATCTCGCTGCATCCAACCCGGTATCGTCAAAACAGGCGATAATCACTGCATCAAAATCATCTGCTGCCTGTATGGTTGCCAGCATTCCAGGTATTGCCATTGCTTCATCAAAAAAACCTTCAATGGATGCTGGCCCCTCAAGTGAAGATACTGCAGTTATTTCGGTATCGAGAGAGGCCGCTTTCCGTGCGGAGACACGAATTTTTTCTGTCATGCTCGCGGTAGTATTGGGGTTTACAATCAGGATTTTCATGTTGAATTATAAATCCCCGCCTAAGTATGCTGCCTTGATACGGTCATCATGGATCAGGCTCTTTGAAGGGCCTTCTAAGACGATAGAGCCTGTAGACAAAGCATAAGTCCGGTCGGATATTGACATTGCCATGCGGCTATTCTGCTCAACCAGCAACACACTGACATTCTGATCTTTTGAGATCGACACTATTGAGCGAGCAATGTCTTGCACTAGTTTCGGTGCAATCCCAAGACTGGGCTCATCAAGAAGGAGTAGATCAGGTTTTGCCATTAACGCCCGACCTATCACCATCATCTGCTGTTCACCTCCTGACAAGGTCCCTGCGTGTTGGGAAAAACGCTCTCGAAGCCTAGGAAACCGTTCAAGTACATTTTCCAGTGACTCTGCAATTTCCGATTTGTCTGAACGTGTGAATGCTCCCATAAGAAGGTTGTCTTTCACCGACATGTATGGAAAAACTCTTCGTCCCTCGGGAACCATCGCAATCCCCAGCTTTACAATCTCTGCTGCTGGTGTCCCATCTAAACGTTTATTGTTGTAATAAATCGATCCTGATTTGATTTTTGCCAAACCAGTTATGGCTCGTAAGATTGAGGACTTTCCTGCGCCGTTGGCTCCAATTAACGCAACGATCTCGCCTTTATTAAGATCAAGTGAAACACCTTTCAATGCATAAATGTGGTCGTAATAAAGCTCAACATTTTCAAATTTAAGTATTTCAGTCATTGGCTACATTCCCACCGCATCATCTTCCGAGCCCAGATAGGCCTCAATGACTTTTGGGTTGTTTTGAATTTCAAGAGGTGTTCCTTCCGCGATTTTTTCACCAAAGTTAATGACGACAACACGGTCTGAAATTTTCATTACAGCAGGCATATCGTGTTCCACCAGCAATATGGTTACTTCTCGCTCGTCACGAAGGCGCTTAACCAGCGTGACCATCCGCATGGTTTCATCATGATTCATCCCGGCAAAGGGTTCATCCAGAAGAATTATCGACGGATCTGTCGCCAAACCTATCGCCATCCCCAATGTTCTGAGGTGCCCCTGAGGTAAGTTTGATGCCATTTCATCCGCGATGGATTCAATTCCAAGAAACTCTATTAGTTTGTCCGATGATTCTTCGAATCTTGCTTCATCTTTTTTGGCGAGTTTAGTCCCGACAAAGAAACCCAACAGAGAGGACTTTGAACGCAAGTGATGAGCAACGATAATATTTTCCCTCACGGTCATTGAGCGAAAGATTGTGGTCTCCTGAAAGGTTCGTACAACACCTAACTGGGCAACGTTGTGGGGGGCTTGATTACTGATTCTCTGTCCCCGAAAAAAGACCTCTCCACTGCTTGTCTTTAGGAACGAAGAGATAAGTTTAAACAGCGTAGACTTGCCCGCCCCATTTGGTCCGATAACGGACAGAATCTCTCCTTTTCTAACCGAGAAACTCACGTTGTTTACCGCAGTGAGACCACCAAAACGTTTGGTTACCCCTCTTAGTTCTAATAATGGCAACATTAGCGTTCCCCCTTTTTATCTAAAAGGCTTAAGATGCCATTTGGCAAAACCAACATCACAACGATTAAGAGCCCTGAATAAACAAGCATCTGATACTTGCCTATGCTGAACAGCAGATCCCATCCGAAGTACAGCATCAGAGTCCCGAGCATAGGTCCGAACACATATCCAAGCCCGCCGAGAAAGCAATTGAGCATAAAGTTGATACTGTCTGCAATTTGGAAAGAAGAGGGGTAAACAGACTGAGTAATAGCGATAAAACTTGCGCCAGCAATCCCGCCAAAGAAAGACGAAATTGAATAGGTCAATACACGCAGATAAGTCGTATTCACACCAATTGAGGAAGCCAGTTCCTCATTCTGCTGGAGCGAGCGGCATAGGTGCCCAAGACGAGAGTTGACTATTCGCCACAGAACAAAAAAGGCCAAAACCATTAAAGTCACAGCCATCACGTAAAACGCAACCTTGGGTCTCTCGAAGGTATCGAACCCTGGAATCAAGGTAAAGTTAAACACTTTCAACGCTTGAGGCAGCGGAATCGAGGTAATGCCTTTTGCACCTTGCGTGATTGGTAATGCCATTGCGGTTAGTCGCATAACTTCGGTAAGAACCAGGGTCACCATCGCGAAATACACTCCGCGAAGACGCAATATAGGCAACCCTATGAATACTGATAACACGGCGCAAAACACACCTGCCAATGGCAGTGCCAGCCAAAAATTCACCTCCGCCTGAGTCACTAGGATAGCGGCAACGTAGCCACCAGCTAAAGAGTAGGCTCCCTGACCAATATTAATCCGCCCTATGTAAAAGGTTAGCCAGACACCAGCAGATGAAATTGAAAGTAGCGCAACAGACGTCAACGTGTAGTAAAAATCTGTGCGACCTGTTATCTCGATAATGAAGGGAATCACCAGATAGGTAGATACCAGAAAGGCTGCAACCCAACTTATTGTTTTCTTATTCATTTTATTACCCCCATGGTTTTCCCATCAGCCCGTGAGGGCGAATGACCAAAAAGAGCATCAAAGAGGCAAATATAACCAGATACGTGATATCGCCATATTGGGATAAAACAGACAAACCGACACTCTCCATCATACCCAAAATAAAACCGCCGACTATGGCTCCCGGAATGACCCCGGCTCCACCAATCATGATCATAATGAATGCTTTGGTTGAGGTGGGTCCTCCCATACCTAGATTGATGCCAGTTATGGTCACAAGTAGCCCCCCTACAACACCCGCAAGCATCGCTCCTAACGCAAAACCAATCATCTGATAGCGGTCTACATCTACCCCCATCAAAGTTGCAGCTACCTTATCTTGAGCCAGTGCTCTCATTGCTCGTCCAGACTTTGAATGCTGCATAACGAGAATGAAGACTACGATCATTGCGATAGCCAATAATCCGATGAATATACGGTCGTAAGGCATGATGATGCGAAAATCCCAATTGAAAACACCATCGATGATTTTCGGAACACCGCGTTGCTTCTCGCCAAACACCAACAAGATAACGGCATCCAGAAAGAAGCCAATTGCTGCCGCCAATAGCATGGTACTTTCATCTCTTTTGGTTTTTTTGATTACCGGACGAAAAAGAAACCGTTCCACCGCAGCACCCACAACAGCCAAGACGATGGCTGAAACCAGTAGTGCAATAATGAAAGGAAAGCCAAATTGAGAGACGAAAGTGTAGGTAACGAATCCGCCCAACACATACATCTGTCCATGGGCAAAATTAAGAACATTCATCAATGAAAAGATGAGAGTCAGACCCAACGCAATCAGTGCGTATTGCGCGCCAAGGTACAGCCCGTTGGCGATAATTTGTTCCATAAGTAATCCCTAACTAAAGAACAGTGGCCCCATGGCGACACACTTTGTGCGTCGCCATGGGGTGGTGAGTGCGGCTTCTAGTCAACCTTTGCAACGAACAAGGTCTTAAACTCGCTATCCTGATACACATTCACAACCAGTGGCACCGATATTTGACGCTTCTGACCGAAAGATGTTTTACCAACGTAACTAAGCTTAGATTCGCCTTTGATATAAGGATTAGACGCTTCAAACGAATCCATTGTCTGCTTGAACTCGTCCACGTTTGTGATAGCCGAAGGGTTGGACTTCAGCGTCTCTAGGATGTATTCCAATGCGTACACTTTCGTATTTGACTCGTCGTTGTACTCACCGTATTTGCTGGTATAACGCTTAACAAATTCACGCATAGCGTCTGAAGCAAGCTCTGGTGTTGATGCTCCCCCGACAGAAATAAATCCGTTAGCTAATTCGCCAGCCCCTTCCCTAAGTACGCTTGCATCCTGTGCAGTTTCAGTAGATATCAATCCACTGTAGCCCAGCTCACGAGCAGAACGAATTAGCTGAGGTGCGCTAGCCGGGGATACCCCTGATAAAACAAGCAGATCAGGTTTAGACTTAATAACCGGAAGTAGAACAGGAGTGAAGTCCGTGGTATCTACCTGATAAGTAACATTACCCGATACCACCTTCAGACCAAGTGCTTCAGCCGCAACGATACCGCTGTCTCTTTGGCTCAAAGGATCCGACTCGTTAGCCGCAACAAAAGCAACATTTTTAATACCTTTGTTTTCGATGAGATACTTGTAGATAGCAGGACCAGATTGGTAGTTTGCAACCATTCCCAATACCGCATTAGAAGCTGGAGCTTGATAGAGGCTCTTCGGGAACGCATAAGGGAAATACATGATACCTTTTTGCTCAGCCACTGGTCTTACTGCAGCAGCACCGTCGTCTACATTAGGACCTACCACATAATGAATGCCCTCTTGCGCCATCTTTTCCATACCAGCGACAGCGCGCTTAGGGTCTTTTCGGTCGTCAAAAGCAACAATTTCAATGTCGTATGTTATGTCTCCGATGGTGTAACCACCAGTTTCGTTGATCCACTCTGCACGCGTTTCCATTGATCGTTGATTAGAGATACCCCAAGCGGCTGCAGGGCCAGAAGTCACACCTACAAAACCGATTTTCAGCACTGGGTTTGCAGCATAAGTCGCTGTCGATATCACAGCACTCATTGCACTAGCAATTATGCCGGCTTTAAGAAAACCACATGTTTTCATTTCAATTACTCCTTTTCTTTTATGTGCAACTGAATTTGGTCTCCAACCAAAAATTAACAATCTGTACCAGTGCACGATTATTGTTAACAATGAAAAGTCACATTGTTAACAATCCTGTTATCAATAAAGCAAATTAAGTACCACTTTTTCACCTCATAAAAAGCCCAACCAATACAATAAGATAAAAAAGAAACCTATATTTTTTATTCTGTTGCATATAAATTGATTGGTCTAAATGTGTGCAAAAACCATTGAAAACTGCACTTGTTTGGACATACTGTTTAGAAATTGAGTGGGACTTTTAAACGGAGTAACTTCTTTAATATGAAAGCGACAACCGCTAAAGATATGGCTGAAGAAGAAGCAATCGTCGATCAGATATATGAAGCAATCATTGACCAACGCTTAACCCCAGGAACCAAACTCTCTGAGTCTGAATTGGGTAAAGCATTTAAAGTAAGTCGGATGCGTGCCAGACGCGCAATTTTTATGTTGGCTGACAGAGGTCTTATCAACCGCCAGCCCAATAAAGGCGCCTTTGTTGCTAGTCCGTCCGAAAAACAAGCTCGTGATATCTTTGACATGAGGCTCCTGATAGAGCCGTCTATTGCACGACTCGCCTCGGAAAGAGCGAAGCCCAAAGATTTACGGCTACTGGAAAAACATTTAAAAAAGGAATCCGCCGCACGTGCGGCTGATAACCGTCGTGATTCGATAAAACTTTCAGGGCAATTCCATACCCTTTTAGCTCAAGTTGTCGACAACGAAGTGATGTTACAGGTTGTCAGAGACCTGATTACACAATCATCTTTAATTATCGGTATCTTTGATTCGGTTGGGGCAAGCGCGTGCAGAGAGGAAGAGCATGCAGAGTTGGTAGAGGCGATACGCACAAAGAATGGCGAGCTTGCTCATAACCTGATGTTAGAACACATCCATCACATAAGGGACAATATTGATTTCGATAGTAAAGCAAAACAAAGTACAGATATCGTGAGCTTGTTTTCTTAGTTAGCCGGAACAAATTCCCGATAAAGTGTTCCGGCTATTTGATTTGCTTAAATTAGTAGTACTCACCGTGGCGGAAGTCCCACGATTGGAAGCTGTCTGACAAATTAATCAGAATTTGTTCCGTATCCAAGCCTTTTCGAATCAGTATTGGTGCAGGCGTAATGGATCTTTCGTCGCCTTGCTCAGGGATCAGGATGCCGTCGCTGTCGACCATAGCAACCATCACGCCCTGCTCGTAACGGGTTTCGACAGTCTTATCTGATTGAATAGAATTGACATAATCATTGGCTTCAATGATCAAATCGGCAGCTTCTTCGATGCGTTCACCTATGTATTCAACTTGACCACGGTTCCCTTTACCAGACGGATTTGCTGAACTTGCAAAGGTTAGAATGCGTTTTTCCCAGTTGTGGGCAACGATCTGCTCGGAAGGTGTGCCAAACTTCACGACGAAACAACTTGTATTTCGGTGGTCTGTTACCAGTTTTCTGACTTCTGGATCGAGTTTCTCAATCGCTTCCTTTTTCCATGGAACAATACAGCCCATCAAAACATCTTGATCCCAGTGAAGTTGATAGAAAGACTCGACTTCTTTGTTAAGCTCCGCTAATTCCTTTAGTTGCTCCATCGAACCACAAAGTACAACAGCGGGTTTGTTTAATTTGCGTTGCTTAGCGTCGAATTTTCTTTTCAGCCCCTCTTCATTTGCAGCCATAATGATGTAACCAACTTTTGTTGGGCTAACTATCATCTTACCTTCTTCTAAAGACTTAGCCGCACCTTCAATAAGGCTTCCATCCCATTTCACTCTTTCAGTCATAGTTTCATCCAATAACAATATCCATATAAACTTAAATGATAATAATTATCATTACCAATACGTCACAAACTAATGGAATGCATTGACTAAATCAACACTTGTTTTCTTTATGTTCAAAAAGAACAAAACGCCAACCCTGTACAGAGTTGGCGCTTCTTTGATAGCGCTACTTATCATCGGTGTTGTTCATTTGGTGTAAACCGAAGAACTTCCTTAAATTTAGGAAGAGATTACTGGGCGTTTACCCAAGACCGAATCTTGAGCCTGCAGTATCGAGTAAAACCACCTGTTATTGAGCTGAACTCAATTCATATTTATTGGCTTTTACTACCAGAAAGCATCGCCACCCCCAACCAAGAAAACCACACTATTTGAGTGATGCCGAAAATGGCTGTGAGCACTTCAGCGGGATAAATCGTCAGAATACCAACAATGCCAACGAAAAAGCCCAAGTAGTTAAAAGCTTTAGAAAATTCATTGCATCTATAGGCAGCGATGCTTAACAATAAAACCCATAAGCCTCCAACAACCTCGTTTCCACCACCGATACCTTCAACTATGGTGGAGATAATAGACCAAACTAAAATCGCTTGTTCTGAATTCGTTGTTGATAACTCAAGGGCAGCAGCTAAACCTATATTTGAAATCATTCCGCTGGCAATGACCAAACCCACCCATATCACCCCATAAATGGAAGCCACTTTCGATAGATTTGGAGCATTGATTTTCAAACGCTCGTGAACTGCCAGTACGAGCACAGCCAAAAGAATACCAAACAGCACATACATAACGAGGTTTACAACGGAAAAAACGGTTTGATTTTCAGAGAGAAAAGCCAATTTTCTCATTGAGTTGGCATCTACAGGAAAATCCCAATAAACGCCAAAAAATACGAAGGCTGATACATAAATAACAGCCTCAGATAATGCCGCAATTCCACCTATCTTTTGTAAGTGACTCATTATTTTATCCTTTATCGGGATCAGTGTGATTAGGATAAAATAGTAGCTGATAGTCGATTAATTACACGCTAAAAGGGAATGAATGACATTAGTTCAATACCCAGAGGCGGTGCATACGTGAGATAAAGAAAGCGCCAAATATTAACTATTAACGCCATATTCGTTTGTTACGCACTTTTACATGCCGCCCACGAACCATACAGACCAGACCTAAAAGGCATAAGAATTTTTTCGAAACCTGCATGTTGGATAAACCCAGTAATCACTTCTTCATTGCGCAGGCATATTTCTGTTTTAATTTTTAAAAGCATACCATCAGCCATTTCTGAATCGATACCTGACATGACTAAGTTGTTGTACCATAAGTCCATTAATGCATCTCGATCCTGCCCTGTTCCAATATGGAGATCTGCACTATAGAGCAAGCCTCCAGGTTTAAGGAAAGCTGCAATATCCTGAAAAAACCTCTGCACTTTAAAGTCTAGGCTAAGGTGTTGAGACACTAAGATAGCTGTTGCGGCATCAAACTTGAGTGGCGACGAAAATTCGTCAAGCGTTGAATTGTATAGTTTAATGCGTCCAGACAACCCTTCGTCTACTAACCGCTTCCTACAAAGTTCGAGCATTGGCTCAGCGGGGTCAATTGCCACAAACGAAGCCAAAGGCAAAGCTTTCGCTAATGTAATCAACTCTTCACCGGTACCACAACCGATGACAAGTATTTTTGCGCCGTTAGTCAGATTTCTAAAGTACGCGGTACACAAGCGATAAAGCCCTTCGCGTCCAGCGATTGAAATTGTTGCTAACCGATTGTAATTTTCAGCCCATTGTTCGTCGTAAATTTCCATAAAACCCCTATCGCTGTTTAACGCTTCACTAAATGGCGTTGAAGACCAACTTTACCAAACGAGCACTATTCCAAACCAAAAGTCCCGAAGAGTGATATTCAATCGAATCGTACATAAAGACAGTATTAATACCCCCTAAAAGACCAAAATATCTGCACAATAAAAAACAAAAAAACGCCAACCTTTTAAAAGGTTGGCGTTTCCTAATTAATCCGCTTTTTTACGCGAATTGATTCATGGTGTTGTTTTCACCAGAGGCTTTCAGCGCTTGCTCTCCAGAGAAGTACTCTTTGTGATCGTCCCCGATGTTAGAACCCGACATGTCTTGGTGTTTAACCGATGCCAACCCTTGACGGATTTCTTTACGCTGTACTTCTTTCACGTAAGCCAACATCCCTTTCTCACCAAAGTAGTCCTTCGCTAGGTTGTCGGTAGACAATGCCGCTGTGTGGTAAGTCGGCAACGTAATCAAGTGGTGGAAAATACCCGCTTCTCTTGCAGCGTCTCGTTGGAAGCTTTGGATTTTTTCATCCGCAGATACTGCGAGTTCTGAGTCGTCGTATACACTGCTCATCAATTTTTCACGTTCGTAGCTAGACACGTCTTTACCTTCTGCTGCCCACGCATCAAATACTTGCTGGCGGAAGTTCAATGTCCAGTTGAATGATGGGCTGTTGTTGTATACCAACTTCGCATTTGGAATCACTTCACGGATGCGATTTACCATACCCGCAATTTGCTGAACGTGTGGTTTCTCGGTTTCAATCCAAAGCAGGTCAGCACCATTTTGAAGAGAGGTAATGCAATCCAATACCACACGGTCTTCACCCGTATTGGGTTTGAAACGAACCAAACCATTTGGTAGACGAGTCGGCTTAATGTACTTATCGCCCTGCTTCAATACCATGTCGCCACTGTCTAAATCAGTGAGTGAGCTGATTTCTTCCCCATCGATGAACTCATTGTATTGGTCCGCCAAATCGCCCGTGGTTTGCGATACTGGGATTTTCTGAGTAAGACCAGCACCTAATGAATCCGTACGCGCCACAATCACGCCGTCGTCGACACCCAGCTCCAAGAATGCGTAGCGAACAGCATTGATCTTCGCTAGGAAGTCTTCATGCGGAACCGTTACTTTGCCATCTTGGTGACCACACTGCTTCGCATCCGATACTTGGTTTTCAATTTGGATACAGCACGCACCTGCCTCAATCATTTTTTTCGCCAGTAAGTACGTTGCTTCTTCGTTACCAAAGCCGGCATCGATGTCAGCTACGATTGGTACGATGTGGGTTTCAAAATTATCGATTTGATTTTGAACCGCTTGCGCTTTCACTGTATCACCGGAGTTACGCGTACCATCTAATTCTTTGTATAGGTGGTTAAGCTCGCGAGCATCCGCTTGTTTTAAGAAGGTGTACAGCTCTTCAATTAGCATCGGGACTGTGGTTTTTTCGTGCATCGACTGATCGGGTAGAGGTCCGAACTCAGAACGAAGCGCTGCGACCATCCAGCCAGAAAGGTATAGGTAACGACCACGAGTGGTTTCAAAATGCTTTTTAATGGAAATCATTTTCTGCTGGCCGACAAACCCGTGCCAACAACCGAGAGACTGCGTGTAATTCTCGCTATTGTTATCATACGCTTCCATATCTTCACGCATGATTTTTGCTGTATAGCGAGCAATGTCTAAACCGGATTGAAATCGGTTTTGAAGACGCATACGTGCCACATATTCAGGGTTAATTGCCGCCCAAGTTTGTCCTTGCTGCTGGATAAGTTCGTCTGCCTTTTGGGTTTCCGTTCTGTAATTTTCCATGGTATCTCTCTTTTAATATTTTATTGTGTTCACGTTATTGGATGTTTCTAATCATTTTCTTGAATATACAACTGCTTAATTCATTGGTACTTTGCTTGCTTTCGGTATTCATGAAGTAGCGGTTCTGTGTAGCCACTCGGCTGCGCTGCTCCTTTAAATATCAATGCTCTGGCAGCTTGATACGCGGTGCTCGATTCAATGTCTGGCGTCATTGGTTTGTAGCCACTTTCGCCCACGTTTTGGTCGTCCACCACTTTTGCCATTCGCGCTAAGATGCTCTCAACCTGTTCTTTTTTGCACACTTTATGTGCTAGCCAGTTCGCAATGTGTTGGCTGGAAATACGTAGTGTTGCTCTGTCTTCCATCAAGCCTACATTGTTGATGTCTGGCACTTTCGAACACCCCACTCCCATTTCTACCCAACGAACCACGTAACCAAGGATCCCTTGAATGTTGTTTTCCAACTCTTGTTCAATATCCTTTGCAGTTAGGTTGGTTTCTTGCGGCATTAAGGCAATTTTCAGCATGTTGTTTTTGAGTGAACCTGCGTCTATTTCTAATGCTTTTTGGCATTCAAAAACGTTCACTCGGTGATAATGCAATGCATGCAAAGTGGCCGCTGTTGGTGACGGCACCCAAGCTGTGGTTGCCCCTGATAATGGGTGGGCCACTTTTTGTTTCATCATCTCTGCCATTTCATCTGGCATTGCCCACATTCCCTTACCAATTTGAGCTTTTCCAGAGAAACCGCAGGCAAGACCAACCGCGACATTGTTTTGCTCATAAGCAGCAATCCATGGCTGATTTTTGATCTCACCTTTTGGAAGAAAGGGACCGGCTTCCATACTGGTATGAATTTCGTCACCAGTTCGGTCCAAAAATCCCGTGTTGATGAACACCACTCTGTTTTTCGCTTGGCGAATGCACTCTTTAAGGTTTAATGAAGTGCGGCGTTCTTCGTCCATAATCCCGATTTTTAAAGTATTGGGAGCGAGACCTAACATGGACTCAACACGGCTAAACAGTTCACAGGAAAACGCAACCTCTTCAGGTCCGTGCATCTTGGGCTTCACTATGTAGATACTTCCTGTTCTGCTGTTCGAGACGCGACATGCGCTTGAATTCTTGATGGCAATACTGCCAATGAGAGACGTCACGATGGCATCCATGATGCCTTCCGGCACCTCGTTTCCTTCTTGGTCTGTCATTAAGTCGATACCCATAAGGTGACCAACGTTTCGAATCATAAGAAGCGAACGACCATGTAGGGTGTAGTCGTCGCCATTTCGTCCGGTGTACACTTTATCGTCACTTAACTTACGCGTTAGAGTTTTGCCATTTTTGGTAAACTCAGACTTAAGTGACCCCGTAACCAAGCCTAACCAATTGGTGTAAGCTTCTACTTTGTCGTCGCCGTCGACAGCGGCTATGGAATCTTCAAAGTCCATAATGGTCGACATTGCCGATTCAATTTGAATGTCATCAATGCCTGCTAAGTCTTGGCTACCGATGGTTCCGCAGCTGTTGATGATCATTTCGATATAGAGGCCGTTGTTTCTTAAAATGATTGATGTGGGTTCTCGATCGAGATCGCTTGCTGCGACAAATTGACCTGGGTGCTTCAAACCTGCCTGAGTACCATCAGGGAAAAAGGCCAGCAGGTTTTTGAAGTAAACGGTGTAACTTTCGACGTCGTGGTGCGAACCTTCGTTAAGAGGGAAAACTTCGTCCAAAAAGTCTTTCGCAAACGCAATCACTTTTTTGCCACGTGCTTGATTGTATTTTTTACCTACGTTCATACCCGCACCGTTTTGGCTAATCACATCGGTGCCATAAAGCGCATCGTACAAACTTCCCCATCTCGCGTTAGCAGCATTCAAAGCAAATCGAGCGTTACGAATCGGAACAACCAGTTGTGGTCCTGCAATTGAAGCGATTTCTTCATCTACATTTCGTGTTTCAATTTGAAAGTCCGGTCCCTCTTCCTCTAAGTAGCCAATTTCTTCTAAAAACGATTGATATTGGTTTTGAGAGAAGGAGCGATTTTCACGGTGAAATTGGTCAATCTGAGTTTGCAATTTATGTCTCTTCGCCAGTAAAGCTTGATTACGAGGCGTAAGATCGCTGACTAAACGTGCCACGTTTTCCCAAAACTCGTTGGGTTCCAAATCGGTTAATGGCAGTACTTCCTGATTGATGAACTCATAGAAGCCTTGATGAAAATGACATTCCTTTGTTTTCGGTAGACTCATCGCTTCATTCCTCGTGAAATTCTTGGTCTGTATATTCATTTATTCCCTTAGGGAAAGTGTTGATTAAGTGAGCAGCTTCTCCTTTTGAATCATTTCTGCTCGCTTATTGTTCGCTACACATTCACTTTAACTAAATATTTACTAAAATTTCACAAAGAAAATTTCACAATGTAAATTTTACAACTATGAAAAATACAAAAAGTCTATTTAGACAATCCCATTTTTTGGGCACAAAAATCCGTAACCTACGGAAAAGAAACAATTTAACGCTGGAAGATCTGTCGTCACGCTGTGTAAAACTGGACCCTGAATCCGCCCCTTCTGTCTCGTATTTGTCGATGATAGAGCGAGGAAAACGGGTGCCGAGTGAAGATATGCTGGAAGTAATTGCGTCAGTTTTTCAGAAAAATGTGCAATGGTTTCTGGATGATGCGCACGATCAGAAAGAGATCGTGCCAGAGAAAGGAAGCCGTGGTGGTATTCGGGGAATGGCGCTGGAGCCCAGTTTTCTTTTCTCGAATGAGATTCTACAAATCGCTATTCCTGAAATGCTCTCTCAGACCGGAACAACAGGTCGGCAGTTTGCGCATCTGCTCATACGTGCTCACCAAGAGCATCACCAAAACCACTTCCCTGATCTGGAACGTGCAGCAGAAGAAATCGGTAAAAAGCGAATGCCACTGAGTGTGGAAGATTTGCTCGAAATCTGTGAAAACGTCGGTTTGAAGATCAAATGGTTTGAAAAATCCACGCAAAGCAGTGTGAGCTCTAATGGCATAGAAGTTCATCGTGTTCTTCGCTCTTACTTTGAAGCGCCAGCTACCTTACATTTGAATAAGTCTTTGAAAAAAGATTCTATTCGCCTTAAATACGATTTAGCGGTCAACATAGGGCATATGGTTCTGCATGATGGAGATGGTGAGAAAAGTATGGTCGTTGCCGACAGCAACCCAAGCTATGAGGTTCGTGATGAATCTAAGTCTGGCGGATCGGTTGAGTTGGATTCCACCAAGATCCTCCATGCTTGGCGAGATTTCGAGTGCTCTTTCTTTGCTGGTGCTCTACTCTGCCCACGGGTTCCTTTCCGTCAGTTACTCGATAGAAACGGCTATGAGATCGACGTTTGTAAACAAGCTGGCGTGTCTGAGTCAATAGCAATGCGGCGTATGACAGCGGTTTCTCCCTACCCACACTGGCATTACTTCGATGCGTATAATCCCGGTAAACTCAAAGCGGTCTATCGCGGGAATGGCATTCCCCTGCCATGGGGAAATATGCGGATGGTGGAAGATCCCTGTCAGCACTGGTCGGTATTTCGAATGGTGTCGAATGATGACAAGCTGAATGACAATAAAACCGTTGCGCAAATTTCCATTCTTTACCAGAACGACGTCCCACACATTTACTGCTGTGAGTCGAAGAAAGTCATGGATTTAGCGGGGAATCCACACGTTTTGTGTACGGGTGTGGATCTCAACCCTGCAATTGATGCACAAGGGCATGATTCTGTTGCCGTCGCTAACCTCTTAAAAGACGCATGCGTTCAAAATGGTGGTACGGCGATCATTCCGCTTAAAGTTCGAAAATTGCTAATGACTGTGGCAAGGATCCTTAACATCAACTGGGTAGAACGTGGAATAGATAATCGAGCTCGCTTGATTTGTTCACGCGGTGCTGTATGCCCACGTGTTCCAAAGTGCTATTCCGATTTGGAGCCAGTTTCAGGAGCCTAAGCTAATCATTTCAAAAGGCTCAATGTTTCAGAAGCTCTATGTTTCATGAAGCTAGAAACGAAAAAAAGCGCCATTCAACTTGGCGCTTTTCTTTTATCTCAAAGACCAAATACAGTCTTATAAACTTTTATGTTTGTTGGGCTCTGACAACCGCAAGCTTTGTAAATACTAGGCTTTGTTAACGCTAGGCTTAGGCTTGCGTCTGCGCTGAGGTTTTCTTGCTGGCTTCTCAGATGTGCCTTTGTTCTCATTCGAATTGCGATTACTTCTTCCTTGCCTAGGCTTTTGTTCGTCAGAATTAAAACGTCTTTTCTGATTACCTTGCTTCTGGTTCTTGTTGGAAGAATTAGAGTTGGATTTACCTTCTTCATTCTGCCCACCAAAGCTTTTGTTTTTCTTTGGCTTCTTCGGCTTGATCGGGCGAGTATCCAGTTTAGAAGCAGGAAGTGGATGAACAGGTACATAGCCTTCTAGCGTTTCTCGCGGGATCAGCTTTTGGATTAAGCGTTCAATGGCAAACAGCTCTTTGGCTTCATCGGCACAAACCAGTGAATACGCTTTACCCGACTCACCTGCACGACCAGTACGGCCAATTCGGTGTACGTAATCTTCAGGAACATGAGGTAAATCGAAATTTACAACTTGTGGCAGTTGAGGAATATCCAAGCCACGTGCAGCAATATCCGTTGCGACAAGTACTTTTATCTGACCTGTTTTGAAATGCTCCAAAGCTTTGATACGAGCACCTTGGCTTTTATTACCATGAATAGCCGAGGAAGAGATTTTCTCTGCTTCTAGAAAACGACTGAGCCTATTCGCACCGTGTTTTGTTTTCGAAAACACAAGTACCTGCTTCCAATCGTTATCTTTAATCAACTGAGCAAGAACTGATGGCTTCTTCTTTTTGTCTACGGAGTACAGGTACTGTTCTACCGTCTTGGCTGTCGCATTAGGAGGGCTGACAGAAATTTGTTCAGGGTTCTTGACTAAACCTTTTGCTAACTGACGAATGTCGTCAGAAAACGTCGCCGAAAACAGTAAGTTCTGGCGCTGAGTAGGCAGGAAGGACAAGATTTTTTTGATGTCTCGAATAAAGCCCATATCCAGCATACGGTCGGCTTCATCTAAAACCAACACTTCCAACTGAGAGAACTTAACCGCATTTTGTTGATAAAGATCCAACAACCTTCCCGGTGTTGCCACCAAAACATCGGAACCTTTACGCAACTTCATCATTTGAGGATTAATTTTCACACCACCAAAAACAACATTGGAGGTTAAAGGCAGGTATTTACCGTATTTTACGACGCTACCATTTACCTGCGCAGCCAACTCACGAGTCGGAGTCAACACAAGTGCACGTACATTGTTTGCTTTAACTTTAGGTCCTTTTGCAAGGCGCTCTAGGATTGGAAGTGTGAAACCAGCAGTTTTTCCCGTTCCCGTTTGGGCAGCAGCCATAACATCTTTTCCTTTGATGACTGCTGGTATCGCTTTAGCTTGAATTGGTGAGGGAGTTTCGTACCCCTGCTCTTCAATCGCTTTCATGATTTCAGCAGATAAACCCAAAGAGGAAAAACTCATATTAAACATCTCATTTTATGAAGTAGCGCACAGGCGCTAAAAAGGGCGCCATTCTCCTTGTTTTCAACGGGTAAAGCAACTAACGATTGTATGAATCATACATTCATCTTCTATTCATAGACCTTTCCTTAATATGAACTTACTCATTAAAGAAGATAAGGAACACCATGAAACGAATTTTACTATCAATCACATCAGTTATTGTTGGGCTTGTTACGTTGTTTACTGGTCTTTTCATGGCGGTATTCATCGGCATTGCAGCATTAATTATGGGAAAAAGATTAGAGCGTAAAATGAACAAAGAAGGCTTTCATACATACGATTCAGGTACTCGCCGCAGCGCCACTATAGAAGGAGATTACGATGACATTACAAGTAAGTAAAAGAGAGCGCATTAAGCAAGCTTTAAGAAAGCGTAGCGTGTTTGCTTTTTATTTGGCAGCGTTTGCGACAGCTTTGGTATTAACTTACCCTGAAGCAGATCACAAAAAACAAGATCCTAATATGGCAACACAGCAACAAATCCAGCTTCAACCCGTAAATTTTGAGTTCGACGAATTCATTGCCCGCAATGAAGGTCAGATTTTCTCCATCTAAGGCGGCAAGGCGTAATTGCCGCTAATTAGATCACACTTTTCTATGTAATTAACACCAAAATATCTCACCTTCCGTGATGCCAAACGTTTACGTCGCGAATTAAGCGAATCATAAGTAAACAAATTGTTTCAAAATCCACTCATAGCATTTGTCTTTTTAGGTGTTTTAAACCATTAAGTATCAATTATAACGTGCTTAGCACCACCATTAATTTTACTAGCAGAATAAGCATCTCAACTTTACAATCCTCACGCATAAATATAACAAACACCCTACATAAAAATATTATCCCTAACCCAGCTTATGATTGAGCCGTGAGGCTGTATCTAAGCTATAAAACGTGAAAAGGTCTAAAGTAAAGATGAGTCCAGAAAAACACCTTCTAGACTGGCAAACAAGCCAAACCAATGCTGAATCCATATTCCCTATTCTTGGTCAGCTTTACCGACAAAAAGGCGTAGAAGTTTTGCTTTTTGGTCGTCCTCTCGTTAACGCATCGACTATTGATATTGTTAAAGCACACCGACTCGCTCGACGTTACGTCGGTAACGACCTTTCTCCATCGCAAACTCTACCTGTTTTGCAGCGTCTAAACGAAATGTCACTATCACCTTGCCGTATTGACGTTGGGCAACTTGCCCATGGTTACTGGCAAAACAATGAAGATGAAACGAATCTACGTGATTACTTATCTACAGCTCTCGTCGAGCCATTAAATGGCGAACCAATGACTGAGCCTCGCGATGTCGTACTTTATGGCTTTGGTCGTATTGGTCGACTACTTACGCGACTTCTGGTTGAGAAAAGTGGTCCTGGATACCCTTTGCGGCTTCGTGCTGTTGTTGTACGTGGTGGTAAAAAAGGTGATCTTGAGAAGCGTGCTAGCTTGCTTCGCCGTGATTCAGTTCACGGTCAGTTTAATGGCAGCATCATTATTGATGAAGAGCGCAAAGCCATCATCGCCAATGGTAATTATATCCAGTTCATCTATGCAAACAGCCCCGCAGAAGTAGATTACAGTAAATATGGCATTCAAGATTCTTTGGTTGTTGATAACACTGGCGTTTGGCGTGATACCGAAGGGCTTGGTCAACACGCGTCATGCAACGGTGCATCAAAAGTACTGCTGACTGCGCCTGGTAAAGGCGATATTAAGAACATCGTGTTTGGTGTTAACGAAAACATGATCTTGCCAGAAGACACCATTGTTTCTGCGGCAAGTTGCACGACTAACGCCATTACACCAGTTTTAAAAGCCATTAACGACAAATATGGTGTCCACTCTGGTCATATTGAAACTGTCCATTCTTATACGAATGATCAAAACCTCATTGATAATTTCCACAACGGTGAACGTCGCGGTCGAAGTGCTTCACTGAATATGGTTCTTACGTCAACTGGCGCTGCAAGTGCTGTGGCAAAAGCACTCCCTGAGCTAGCCGGGAAACTTTCAGGTAACTCTATTCGAGTCCCAACGCCAAACGTTTCAATGGCCGTTGCTAATTTGAACTTGGAATCGGAAGTCGACAAAGAATCGCTGAACCAATACCTCCGTGATATGGCACTGAATTCCGCTCTGGCTGGACAGATTGATTACACGGAGTCAACCGAAGTGGTGTCTACCGATATTGTAGGGTCGCGTCACCCAAGTGTTGTTGATGGTGCAGCAACGATCGCTCAAGATAACCGCTGCGTACTTTACATTTGGTACGACAACGAATTTGGCTATAGTTGCCAAGTTGTTCACTGTATGGAACAAATGATGGGTGTGCATTACAAAACCTACCCGAGTATTTCGTAACTTTTGGAATCTGCCTGCATAGCGCTGGTCTGTATAGAGTAGCGCTTTGATTATAGAGTTGCGCTGTGTTTGGCTAATCATATTATTTCAATAATAGTAGTCCCATTTTTCCGCCCACGCTCCACTGGGCGGTTTTTTGGCTCCAAATCACTGGCTTCAAGATCATGCTCAAACTCACCGGAAAATTAGGTGTGGCTCCCCTTCTAATTCGACTCGTCTAATCTTCGTTTTGTACACTTTTTCCAGCAGTTCAGGATTCATGATTTCCTGCACATCTCCGAACCCTTTAGACGTGCCATTTTCAAGCAACAGCACTTTATCTGCATATTGCAGGGTTCTATTCAAATCATGATTTGCCATTACAACCGTAATGCCGAGCTTTGAAATTTGTTCGATCAATTCATACAGCAGAGACTCTTGCCCTATATCTAATGGAGCTGCGGGCTCATCTAGAATCAATAACTTTCCGTAAGGGTTCCATTGAGGCATCACTTGAATACACATTGCTGCTAATCTCACGCGCTGCCATTCCCCTCCGGATAAAGTAGTGGTATCTCGCACCAGTTTGTCGTTAATCTGTAGCTGAGAGCACAGTGATTCCAGTGGCTCACCCAAATCGGCTAGCGTGTGACTATTGGGCACGGAAAGAGACAAGAATTGAAGCACTGTCATGGTAAAGGCTGGACGTTCTTGTTGCACAAGGTATGCTCGAACGGTGGCTAGTTCTTCAAGTGAAAGCTGCTCAATGTTTCGGTCACCATAATAAATCTCGCCTTTATACCCAAGTAAACCTGATAAGGCAGAAAGCAATGTGCTTTTCCCGCTACCATTCGGACCAATCACATGAAGCACTTCCCCTTTTTCCACTTTAAATGAAAGAGGCAGAAGTCGATTTCCTACAGACAAAGCATCAACGCAAATCATGGTTTCTTAATAGCATCCAAATGAAAAAAGGCGCACCAATCGTTGTGGTGACAACACCAAGGGGTAATTCTGCTGAATCGAGAGAAATTCGAGCCAGAATGTCTGCAAAAACCAGCAGACCAGCACCAGCGATGGTCGACATAGGTAAAAGGTATTTGTTTTCTGTTCCAAAGGCTAAACGCAGTAAATGTGGAATCACTAAACCAACGAAACTGATGATTCCTCCCAAAGCAACGGACATTCCGACCAACAACGATACGGCGAGAATCAAGCGCCAGCGCAATTGATCTACATCGACTCCAAGCTGTTTAGCGTGTGTTTCGCCCACCATGAGTTTGTCGAGTTTTCTGCCTTGTAAACACAACCACACGACAACGGGAACCATAAGCAATGTGAGTGTATGTTGATGCCAGCTGGTGCCACCAATACTGCCCATCAACCAATACATGAGTACGCGCATACTCATATCGTCACTGAAATAGAATGCCCAAGTCACCACTGCACCCGATAAAATACCGAGCGCAACACCGACCAATAATAACCTTGGTGTGCTTAACTTTAGGCTTCTTGCCATACCTACAATTAAAAGCGTAAAGAGTAATGATCCGGTAATTGCGGCAAGCATCGACACTTCAGGGCTTGGCATCACTGGGAGAAGAAACAATACGGCAACCATTGCTAAACTTGCACCACCAGAAATGCCAAGCACGCCTGGCTCTGCAAGCGAGTTACCTAATAGCACCTGAAGGCTTGCGCCTGAAATCGCCAATGCCGACCCTATCGCTAAAGCCGCAAGCAACCTAGGCAGTCTTAGCTCCATAAGCAGCATTTGATTGAGTGGTTCGGAATAGTTAAAGGGTGAAATAAACACTTCACCAATAGAAAGGTAGCTAAAACAGAGAACGAGCAGCAAGATCGAACTTGCAATGAAGCAATTTTTCCATCTGCGCTGCTTGTTTTGAATAAGTTGGTTAAAGTTCATATCGGTATGGTTCGTCAGCATCTCACTACCATACCGATAAAAAACCATATTAAGCAAGTATCAATCGATACTAACCGTTACTAACTGGTCGTTTTCAAAGCAAGTTTCAGATTCAACGACCATCACAACGGCCCGTTGACCCAACGCTACTTTTGGGTTTGGAAACACGATAGCTTCACCTTGTTTCTCAGCGTAGAGTAATGTATCGCCATCGAACCCCAAGAGCTCCCCTTTATCAAAACGCGTAAAGTTTGCTACGTCGTTAGAAAACGTAAAACTAAAATCTAGGTGATTCTTAATGATAGTGCGGCTTACGGCGTACACTTTTAAAGCGTCTTTCTTTGCAGGCATCGAATCGTTTGAAAGTAATGCGCGAAGTGAAAGGTCAAATGCAGAAATTAAACTCAGGTCATTACTGCCAAGCTTTGAAACTCTACCAAGCTCCATTGTTAATGCTTGAGCACCATAAAAGTGTGCTGAGTGCCAACTAAAGGTACTGGTCGGGGAATTCGAAAGCAACAGCGCCTCTATTTGCCCGGCCTCTAGAAACTCAACGACGTCTTTAGAACGAACAGGTTGATCGACGTGAGGGCTGACCGCAAAGGTAAAGTGCTCTGATGCACGGATCGCGCAATGCAAATCTAGATGCCAGCGAGTAGCTTGCTCGGTACCTTCAAAAAACGATTTGACGTGTGCTTTTAGCTTTCCCGCTATTTCTGTTTCGATGGTTTCTGGTCGTTCGCTTTCATCAAACAATCGATTTAAGTTTTCGGTCACAAACCGCGTGTGTTGGTTTGTTGCTTGAGGGTGCCCAAAAATGAGTAAACACCTTGAAGTAGGTTCAAAGCTGCCATCCACGATATCGTTCACCAATTGGTCAACTAACTCCATTGGCGCGGTTTCGTCGCCATGGATACCAGCAGAAACGATGACATTCTTACTGTCTTGAGAAAGTTGCTTGGGCTCCCAAAGAAGGACACCACGATCAACCCAATTTAGAAGACCTGACGTTAATGAAAAGGATTGAGGGGAAAAGCCTCCATCAAGATCCAATGTATCGTAAAGAAAAGACTGTTTGAAAAGTGAACCCTGCATTGTACAACTCCCTGTCCGGCTCAACATCTGTTGCAACAATGTTACATCTGAGTAAAGTGGAAGTACATACGATATAGAATATATTTAGACTTAATAACCAAGTAATTAAAATGAAAGCGTCATAAGCTCTAGCAATATTTAAAATACCAAAATGACTTACTATTCATACTGAAGGAATATTTATTTTTTGAAATATACAACCTGAGAGTAATATTTGACACAATGAGAGTTTAACTAAAAAAACCGAAGCGCATTATTCAATGGCACTTCAGTAATTTAGCAATCAATTTCTGTGATGTAAAAAGGCGAACTAGGTTTGAATCAGTCGGATATTTTATTCTCTACTTTTACAATCGAGTCTGCGGTTAGCTCGTAGTAATAAGCATCTTTGTCGATGTCGTGCCCAATTCCCTTTTCATCAAGCCAGTAATGAGGACCAGTAAAACTAATTTTTACTCTTTCACCCAAGTCTGTGAACTGGATAATATCCACTACGTCTGTTGAGTCGTACGTATAATCGTCGCCTGGATATATGTCGAGTGTGCCTAGATACTGGACATTCCCATTATTCAGATTATATATGCGTACGCCCCATGGTAAATCAGCGCCAATCTCAGCAACCAGCAAGTCGTAATTGCGCGTCTTAACGAAGTACGGATAGTAGAAATCAGCATCCCCAAAACGTGACTCTGCTAATAACACTTTTCCATTACGCTCAAACGTAGTAGTCATTCCCCAGCCAGCACAAACAGAAAGCTTAATTGCCGAACCAGGAGGGATGTACATGCTTTTACATTTTGGCTTTTCAGATGACCAGGGTCCCTTCTGTTCTAGTACGTTTTGAAGGGAGACTATTGGAACCAAGTCTTTAGATTTAGAATACCCGGTAAAGCTAAGGCAAATAAAGACCAAACATATTATGTATTTCATACTAAATTAACTACCGTCAAAAATTTTGCTGAAGTTTACATTCGCATCCACTTTGCATTGAGGAAGCGCAGAAGACTGAATATGGGGAGCTCTTAAAGGGCATTTTTTGTATACGTTAAATGGGGATATTCGCCCTGCTAAGCCTCGACCACTATAGGCTGATGTTCTAATCTCAAAATGTAGGTGCTCATCTCTAACATCGTCACACTTAGCATTGCCACTATCACCTGTATAACCAATATGTTGGCCGGCGAAGACTATGTCACCTTTAAATACGTTAGCACTCTTAAGATGGGCATAAAATGCATAATGAATCTTCTCGTTAAAAGAAAAGGATACACACAGTTGCTTTCCATATAACCCATGATCGCGAAAATACTCAACTTTACCCGTTGCTATGGAATAGATTGGTGTACCTACCCTAGCCTCAAAATCCCAACCTTGGTGTGCTCGAACACTCCCGTCATCATTCCGTCTTACATTTCCAAAAGTATGGTTGACCAATCCTCTTCTAATTTTATTTTTCTTTAGTGGCCATATGATTGAGAAAGGGACTACTTTAATTGAAGGGAGGCTTGAGCTTATGCTTTTGGTTTTATCAAGGGCCTTTGATAGCGTTTTGTGCGAACGTCCGTTTACATCAATTCGCCCATCAGGATTCGACAACCCAACTAAAACCGATTGAAAAGACTTTATCGCTCCAACTGTTTTTGATTTAGCTGGATTTGAACCTAAAGTACCGTCCTCTGCCAGAGGTTCTTTAAGATTGATTAAACTCGACAGTTTATTAAGAGAAATTTGTACTCGCTTTATATCCGTGTATACGTTTTTCCCTTTAAGACCAACCGAGCCACTTAATGTAATTCTTGTCATTTTTATCCCTAACCAACCTATGCAACTTATTACTTCGACAAACTAATTGAATCGATGTAACAAACCAATACCATATTGCATACTTAGGGGTACGTGAATAATTTTTTGCGAAGGACATCGCACTAGGATGGAGATAACCCCAAAGTGTTTTCTTTGGGGTTAACAAGGAGTTAACTATTAATCTTCGCCAACAATGCTTCAAATTCAGAGATTTTCTGCTCGACTTGATCAATGCTCTGTTGCCAGAACGCTTTTTCTTCTAAGTTCATACCGAGGTGTTTTTCTACGACTTCTTCTGCTTTCATTCGGCCTGTATCACGAAGCAACTCTACATAATCTGGGTAGAAGCTTTCACCTTTAGACTCACGTTGCGCATAGACGCCTTTACTGAATAGGTAGCCAAACAGGTATGGGTAGTTGTAAAAATTGACTTCAGGAATACTGAAATGAAGCTTGCTTGCCCAGTAGTATGTATCTGATTCTGGCATAACGCTGCCATACCATTCTTTCCAAGTGCTATCCATCAACGTGCACAATTCTTCTGACGACAGCTCCGCGTTTTTACGTTTTTCGTAAAACTCACGTTCAAACTCGAAACGCACTGGAATGTTGAGCATAAAAGCAACGCAAGCAAACAATTCTTCCCACAGCATTTCCAGTTTATCTAGATCGCTTTCTGCTTGCTCTAACAAGGCATCACGAACAATATTCTCAGCAAAGACAGATGCCGTTTCAGCAAGCGTCATTGGGTACGATGTTTCCGCGAGAGGCATATCCGTCATCACCCAATTGTGGAATGCGTGGCCAAGTTCGTGAGCGAGGGTAATCAAGTCTTTTTGACTGCCGCTCCACGTCATAAAGACAAGTGGAGTACGTGTACTTGCAAGCTTAGTACAGTAAGCACCTTGCCTCTTATTAGGCTGAGGTGCAGCATCGATCCAGCCATTTTCCACCATAAGATCGACAAAATCGGCCATTTCCTGAGAAACGGAAGCAAACGCGTTCTTAATGATCTCAATCGCTTCATCAAATTCGTAAACCTTGGTTACCCCGTCAGTTAACGACGGCATTGCCGCGTGCATATTCCAAGGCGTAAGGGACTCAGACCCTCTTACAATCGCCATTAAACGCGCCGCCTTTCGTGAAATGTCTTTATTGTCTCGTGCACTGCCAATCAATGCTTCTAACGTTTTTTCTGATATGCGGCTGTCGTACAAACTAGGCTCTAGGAAATTGGAAATTCCCCGCTTCTGCGCTTCCGTGTGTCTCCAACCTGCTAGCGCGTTGACGATGGCTGCGAAGGTTTCTTGGTGCGTTCCCATGGCTGCTTGAATGCCGCGCCATGTAGGTTCATGCTTATCAACGTTACCGCTAAATAGCTCACTCGCGGCTTGTGACAAAGCCATTGTTTCTGATGAGCCATCTTTATAGGAAACATCAACTTTCAGTGTGCCTGTTAGGTTGTCGTACAACCGCCCCCAAGCCGTTTTTCCATCCACTTGCAGTGCGGATAATAATTGCTCTTGCTCAACAGATAATCGTTGAGACGCTTTTTCTCGGAGGCAGCGAATAGCAAAACGCTGCGCTTTAACGTCATCGCACTCATGGTTGAGTACTTTTTCAACAATACTTTCTTCTACCGTTGCTAGCTTATCTTGATATGGGCTGTATGCTTGTTGAAGGTTAGCACCTAGTTTGGTCGTCCGACCCACCAATTGTTTGGCTTTACTCAGAGTTGAATCCACCGAGGCGTAGCAATTGGCGAAATTGGAAATGGTGCGAAGGGTTTTTAACACATTTGAGTAGGTAACAATGCCTTTTTGAATCTGAGCAATGAGTTGTTCACCCTCGGAAAAGCCTTGTTTTACGTGGTAGTTGAGCTGGTCGATACCTTGCTCAATGGTGTGGATGTCCTTTTCTATTCTGGTGTCATTTAGATTTTGATATGCGACACTGAGATCCCAGCTAGGAGCTGTCATTTTTATTTCCTTATAGTAACGCCAACGCTCCTCACTTTTATGAAAACCTGCTCTGCTTTGCAAAGCTCAATATGCGTAACAGAGGCATTAGCGATTGATAATGTAGAGTAAAGTGCAGGGTTGCGCCAATCTAAACCCAAAACGCTGGCTAGTATAATTCTGATTACACCGCCATGTGTTACAACAAGCGTATCTCGCTGACATGTTTGAGTTAGGGATCGCCATTCAGTTTCAACTCGATTATGAAACTCTTCTAATGTTTCTGCATTGGGTAGAGGGTGACCTGCGGGATCACGCCAAAAATCATCGAGAAGATGCCAATGAGATTCTATTGTGTTGAATGGTTTACCATCCAAGTCGCCAAACAACATTTCTTTGAAGGCATCTGAAACTTCAACACTCTTAGATGATTGGGCACTATCTGTGGCAGTCGAGTCTTTCCCTGACGATATAAGTTTAGCTAAATTCAAACAACGAGATAATGGTGATGAAATGATAGAATCAAAAGTACCGATTTCCGATACCAAATCTTGAGCAATTTGAGACTGTGTTGTTTCCGGTACTTTTGCGTCTGTCCAACCATTTAGAGCAGGTTCACCGGTCACTTTTCCGTGTCTCACTAAATAGATGTTGTAATTGGCGGGGGTTTTCATTTCTTATCAGCCTTTAAGATTTCAAAGGCAAGGGCAAACCGGCAGCAACAAACGTTACATTACTGCATACAGTTGCGATCTTCTGGTTCATCCAACCAGCATGGTCAACAAACAAACGGCTCACTTTACCAAGCGGGACAATCCCCATTCCAACTTCGTTAGACACGACAACAAGACGACATCGCGAAGTCGCAATGGCACGAACAAGTTCTTCCACTTTTTCGTGTACTTGACTATCCACCGCATCGTCCCCTAACTCAAATAAAACATTATTGAGCCACAACGTTAGGCAATCGAGTAAGACGACACAGCCTTCATCTAATGATTGGATGACTTCGGCAAGATTTAGTGGTTCTTCAATGAGATTCCAGCTCTCCCCTCTTCTTTGCTGATGTATATCGATCCGCTGTGACATTTCTCCGTCAAAAGATATCGCGGTCGCGATGTAGATTTTCTTTAAGGTGGAGCTACTTGCTATTTCTTGTACACACCCTTCAGCGTAAGTCGATTTCCCACTTCGTGCGCCACCTAAAATCAAATGATGATTTTTCACATGCTTACTCCCACAGCCCCTAATACAACCAAATAGAAAAGGATCTCGACAAGTTGTTGAGCAGCACCTAAGCAATCACCAGTAAAACCCCCAAGCCGAGCCATCAACCAACGCTTAAATGTCATGCGAAAGATCATACCCATTACAACGACTATAACGGCGGTGATAAAAGGCATCCAAAATATTGAAGCCATACCACACACTAGTATAAAAAGAAGTTCAGAAAGAGATTGTTTTTGTGCAAGAGGCTTACTTTTACTGGTATCAGAGTCCGATACGTAGGGGGTATCGAAGATAAAGCTGGCTGCAATTGCGCGGCTAAACGTATACCCCGCAACCCAAATGAGAAAGATATTTTCATGGTTTGCTAATTCTGAAAGCAATAAGAATTTTCCCAATATCGCCATGATTAGTGCACTGGCACCGTAGGTTCCTATCCGGCTATCTTTCATAATCGACAGCCGACGCTCTCGAGTCATTCCACCGCCCATCCCATCAGCCATGTCGGTAAGACCGTCTTCATGGAAAGCGCCCGTCAACATAAGGCTAAATACCATGGCGATAAAGACTGAAATCTGTGGTGAGAATATGAGATTTGACGCCTCGTAAACCGAGGCGCTTAGCAGACCGAATAATGCGCCTACAAAAGCAAAATACCGACCAGCCCTATTCATACGTTCGTCTGAATAGGGAGTAGAAGCCGGTACTGGAATTCTAGAGAAGAAACTCAGCGCAAGGTAGAACAATTCTAGCTGAGTTTTCAGCCAACTCACACAGTCACTCCTGCGCTATCAAAGCTTGCCATGTCGTTGTAAAAAGCAGCGGCGGCTAGTACAAGTGGATACGCTAATGCAGCGCCTGTTCCTTCGCCGAGCCTTAATCCAAGATCGATCATGGGTTTTGCTCTTAAGGCTTCGAGAACAAGCCTATGAGCATGTTCTTCTGAACAATGGGCGAACAACATGTAGTCACGCACTTCCGGTTGAATTCGCGTAGCAACAAATCCAGCGACAGATACAATGAACCCATCAACCAACACCGGAATTCTCTTGTCACAAGCCTCTAAGAAGGCTCCGACCATCTGAACGATTTCATAACCACCAACTTCGCTCAGCATCACCAAAGGATCTAACCCCAAATGTGATTTATTGCTGCGTTCTATTGCTTGCTGAACAAGCTCTACTTTGCGAGAAAGCTGTTCTTGATTAATTCCAGTTCCAGCACCAACTGACTCTTCAGCTTCAATGCCAAGCGCCAGGCTTAATAAAGCCGACGCACTGCTTGTGTTCCCGATGCCCATTTCGCCAAACATAAGAATATCGGCACCTTGCTGGCTAAGATCTGAAATCAAAGTTCGCCCAAGCGATATACCTTGATTGACTTGATCTAAAGACATAGCCGAGCTTTTGGCAAAATTTTTCGTTCCGGTGCCAAGACGCTGCACAAAATAGTTACTCTGACTCGACTCCACTGGCTGCAAGATGCCAGCATCTACGATCGACAAATCAATGTTATTGAGTGTACAAAAACAGTTTATTGCTGCCCCACCAGCAAGAAAGTTTTGAACCATTTGTTGAGTGACCGCACTCGGCGCAATACTCACGCCCTCTTCAGCAATTCCGTGATCGCCAGCAAATACGATCATCTTAGGCTTATTCAATATGATTTTGTTGATAGCATTTGATTTGTTTTGGCTTTGAATCAAAGCCAGTTGATGTGCAGTATCTTCCAACAAACCTAGTGCACCTAGTGGCTTAGTTTTTTGATTGATGACATCTTGAATGTAACTGGAATGTGTTTGGTCTAGCATTTTTCTTCTTATTTTTACTACTTATGAAATTCAGTCTACCTGCTCAAGCCACCGCAGGCTATGCTGAATATCAAAATATTCGCACACCTCATACCAGAGCATTTAGTGAACACATCGCTCACGATAGTTAATTAATTCACTCAGTTAGCGACACATTCGCGTTATTTACTGAATTATCGGTAAAAGACTTATTTAAAGCACTGAATTAATTATAGTGTTGGCAGTCACAAAATTTATGAACACTCAATTGTGGCGCTTTATACCTATGTTAGTTCAGAAGGTTGGTTACCAAGCGAGGTATCATTTGGTGGTAAATTTCTGATTCATGAATTGTGAATCAGTTTGAACGTATGCCTGTGCAACAATCATTCAGATCATTACTCTTCTTGAAGCCCATATTTAACCAATATTGCCCAATAAGTGCCGTTTTTCTTGATTTCTCTTAATCCAACATTGAAATCATGGATCAGTTGGCTTGCGTTAGGATGGTTCTTACTCGTTGTAATGTGTAGCGCATTTACTGAAAGTGAGTTTTCTGAAACCTCAAATAAATCAGGATCCAATCCGTTTTCGGTCATTAGAAATGATGCAACAATGGGTTCTTCTAGCGTTAGATCGATTCTGCCTGCCTTGAGCTTTTTGAGGTTGCTCAATGTATCTGATACTGGGTCACGCTGGAATAGAAAGGAGCTCGAAAATTCATCTCCGTATCCATAACTTCTTACTATACCTACATTGAGTCCTCGTAAACTTTCCATTCCAAAATATTCAAATGGATCGTCTTTGAGCTTAATGAATTTCACTTTATTGTAGAAATACGGGTCGCTGTACTCTAGGTATGTTGCCCTTTCTTCGGTATACCAAGTAGCAACCAACACATCCACGCGGCTTTTCTTAACTTCGTGTACCGCTCTTGCAAACGGCATAAGTTTAAAATTAAGGTCATAGCCTTGAGCTTTAAAAGCTGCTGTCACAATATCGACGGCAATGCCTTTTTCTTCACCCTGCATAGAAAACGGTGCCCAGCTGTCTTGTACACCTGTGATGTCCTCTGCAGACAAAGCCCTTGCATTGATAAGGTTAACAGCCATTACAACAAGGAAGAGAACAAGCGCTTTGCAAACCATAGTCCACCTCAAGTTATGATGACATCATCCAATTTAAGGTGCATTTTCCAGCTCTGCACCTGCTCAAAAATCACTCACACCTATACATTAGTAACACGTTAATCACGTATCAACATACCAACAATACAACTTCGGTAATTATCACTTCTAAGACATTGCTTCAGTCCTATTAGCTCGGTTTGAGAGCCTACAACACAGCTAACTGTCTCAATTTTCAAATAATCTCATTTTGAGAATTCGCACAAGTGCAACCTGTATCCTATTGTCAATTTGAAAGAAGCTACGCATTTCAAATTGCGAAACCTTCATTAAATATCATTAAGTTATTGTAATTTAAAAAATTATTTGTTGGCACATATTGTGCTAATTCTATAAGCGTAACGTTTCCAACAACAGGAGATACTTATGGAAATGCAAAGATCAGAACAAAGCCCTCAACTACTTACTTTGTCCGTTTTAGGCGATATGGATGCAATGGGATGTAAGTCGCTGCAACCTCAAATTGATAAAGTCATTTTTGAAGATACACATAAAGAAGTCGAAATCGACTTATCTCAAGTTTCATTTTTAGATTCCTCTGGCGTTGGTGCCATTGTTTATCTCTACAAACGCTTAATCGAGAAAAAACGAGTAATGCGAATTGAAAATGCGCATGGGCAACCTCTTGAACTTATTACTTTGCTCAGAATTAGTAATGCCATTCCTGTTAACAATAACAGTCATTAGTGACTTCATTTTAAGTCGAAATCTTTAACGTGGATTTTAAGTTAGAAATGTTCGGAGGTTGGGTATGAGATTCATCTTTTTACTGTCATTGTTTGCTTCAATATCTGGCTGCACCAGCTTTGCACCTGAAGGCAATGGCGGGCTTGCAGAGCATTATCCTCAAGCAAGTTTCTCAGCCGTAATGCCTGACGAGCCTCTCGGCCCTGAGCACGGGCTTAGATTCGAATGGGAACTGGCTGCTAGGCACTTAGATGTGCTGATTTTGGAACAAGCTGAATGGTGTTTCCCTGCTACCGTTTATCATGCAAAAAATAATGAAGCAAGAATCGCACGCGAGCTTGAGGGCGGTTTACAGTACGACGCAGCTAACGACTTAATCATCCAAAGAAAGCTTCTCAGAAGGCTTGAAAACCAGTTGGATTATGTCCTCTCAAAAGAAGATTGTGTGCCCCCAGGAAGTAATCAGAAAAGCAAAAAAGAAGTGGGGTTAGCCACACGCCTATACGACTTGCTTAATGCAGATAACCAATTCGCTTTTAATAGCTATGAACTGAACCCTAAATATGTCGGACGTCTTGCGGAAGCCTCTCAGCTATTGAAACAAAACCCCGAATTCAAACTACTCGTTACTGGGCATGCTGATTCTGTCGGTAAAGAGAGTTACAACACCGACTTGGCGATGGAGCGAGCTAAACAGGTGAAAAGATACTTGAGCATTTTTGGTTTAGACCCTCAGCGTATTCATGTCGATTCGGTGGGAGCGGCAGACCCACTATTTGAAGGCAACGAACCGCATGTTCGGCTAACAAATCGTCGTGTCACCATTGAATTGCTTCAAGCAGAACAAATATTGCCAGCGGAGATGAGCAATGAATAGATTCTATCGTGTCATACTTTGCCTTGTGGTGGGTTTACTGCCTTTAAATGCAAATGCCAAACAAGAAACGGTTAACGTAGGCGATTTAGTCAGTGTTATGTTGCCGGGGGAAACAACGTTAAATAAGGATTTCCAAGTAGACAAACGTGGCAGGCTCATTCTTCCGGAAGTTGGCCCAATTCATGTTGCAGGTAAAACGGAAGATCAAATGATCGCAACGATTACGATCAGTTTGAAAACCGTGCTTCAAGATCTCTCCAACCTAAAAGTTTTCATCAGTAAAAAACAGTTACTCATTAGTATCCAAGGTTATGTTGAAAACCCAGGCGAGTACACTCTTCAAAAAGGCGATAGTGTTCAATTAGCTCTCCATGCGGCGGGTGGATTGCGCTCTGGGGCACAGCTTGACCAAATACAGCTTCGTCGTGGAGATGATGTCCAAACGTTCAATTACAAAGCGTTTTTAGATACAGGCAACAAGAACCTACTGCCCGATATGAAATCTTTAGACACGTTGTTCATTCCTGCTTCCCCTATGGTTGGCAATATCGAGCAAGAATTCGACCCAGCCAAATTGGCGGATGCAGGTGATGCCGCCGATGGACGAAACGCCATCAAAGTGTTTGGGGAAGTCAACGCTCCGGGAACCTTTTCTTTCAAGCAAGACAATACGCTTGTCGATCTTTTAATGCGTGCGGGTGGCGTGACTCGCTACGCAGCAGTAGACCAGATCCGTGTCATTGCACACAACGAACCTACCCTTTTCAGCCTTAAGAAATATCTCGATACAGGCAATAGCAACCTTTTACCTGAACTTGTCGCTGGCGCAACCATATTCGTCCCGAAACAAGAAGACGAAATCAAATCCGGTTCCAACACGGTGTATGTCATGGGTGAAGTGGCTAAACCGGGAGCATTTGAAGGGAAAGAAGGCGCAACCTTCATGGACATTCTCGCGAACGCAGGCGGTCCTACTCGCTTTGCTGAATCTCGCCAAATTCGCGTCATCAAAAGTAATGGTCGAGTCATCAATTTTGACTTGTCGGGTTATACAGAAGGCACGCAACGCATGACACCGCCAGAAATCAGTCCCGGCGACGCCATCTTTGTCCCTGAAAAGACCGATATGAATGAGAAGTCATGGTTAAAAATCGCGCCTAGCCGAGCGGTACGTGTAATTGGAGAAGTAAAACGACCAGGGCGTATTGAATGGTCTGACGAAATGAATTTGATGGATTTGTTGGCTCATGTCGGAGGCCCCATTGGCAGAGCAGATACAAGCCGAATTGAGGTCGTCACTCCCACTGAGCAAGGAATTCCAGAAATGACCGTGTTCGATTTGGATAGCTTTATAAAGAACGGGACGAGCGATGCCGAACTGCCGTTAATTCGAGCAGGTAGCACCGTTAGGGTACACGACCTACCTCAAGATCCTTCCGACAACAAAGCACAGTGGGTTCGCCAAGCTTCCGACGTTTCCATCTATGTATTTGGTCAACTTTCTGCCCCCGGAAGATATCGATTTACCGAAGACATGCATTTCCTCGACATTCTAGCTGCTGCTGATGGTCCTACCCAAAGTGCTGATATCCATAATATTCGCGTCACTCACCGCAATGGGAAATATGCCCGAGTCAGCAAGCTTAACTTGTCGCTTTATTTCGAAACAGGTGATGAATCGTTACTTCCTAAGGTAAAACCTGGCGACACCATATACATCCCAGAGAAAGACAAAAATTGGTTAGATGAAAGCAAAGAATCAACGATTCGCGTATTAGGAGCAGTCAACAACCCCGGCAGATATCGATTCAACGATACCATGACAATTTTGGATCTTTTGGCAGAAGCAGGCGGCCCCAGTAACAATGCGTACCTAGAAAAAATTAGTGTTGTGAACATGTCTTGCTGTAGCGGTCAAGCTCGCACATTTGACCTTATTGAGTTCAGCCGTACCGCCAACTTTAGAATCCTTCCAGTACTTAGAGCAGGTGACACTGTTTATGTTCCAAGAATGGATGAAAGCATGTTGGAAAAAGTTCGAACGGGTTTGGACGATGTGTTTCGTGTCTTGGCTACCGTCGCATTGATAGGAGCACTGTAATGTCTATTCCTGCTTGTAACATGGAAATTGAACAAATTTTTCTTCAGCTAGAAAAACACCACTGCCGTTCATTTTGTATTACCTCGACAAATTGCGGCGAAGGCAGCAGTTCCATTGCATTGGCTCTTACCGAACGGCACCTGCTTGCTGGGTACAGAACTTTGTTTGTCGACTTAAACTTAAAGCACCCAAGCCTAAAGTCGATTGATTTACCCAGTATGCTACCCGAAGCGTCAGAATCCACTGATTTCACGGGTGATATACGCACAACTAATGACATAGACGTTATTGAAGATATAGAAGCCATTGAGAACATCGAGACATTTGAAAACACAGAAGCATTTGAACAAAGAGAAAAAATTGGCGAAAAAGCCACGATAGTCAGCAACCAATATAAGCCCAAGCCCGAACCATCTGGCTGCCAGCACCTCGCGATAGTAGAAGGGACACACGAAGTAATCTCTGGTGTTAACGCACCATCTGAAAAAGCTGAAATTATGGGCTTTCGCCAACCTCACATGCTCAAACAAAAGATCGAACTTTGGCTCAGGGACTACGACAGAGTCATCATAGATACCAGCCCAATCTCGCAGTTAAACGCCAACAATATTCCGGCAGAAACGATAGCAGGATGCTGCGATGGTACCGTTCTTATGCTGATGGCAGGGAAAACAAATCACGCTGAGTTATCGTCTGCCATGCATCATTTGAGCGACAATAATGCCAACCTACTGGGTACCGTAATCAACGATTTACATCACCCTAGCCTTTCAGATGAACTGTGCCGCCAACTCAACCGCCTAACATTTCTTCCTAAATCTTTAGTGTCTAAGCTGTCAATGTCGATTCGACGAGCAAGGTTTCTTCAGGTGACCATATGATTGGAGATCAAGTGAGTCATCATCACAGCACGCTATTATTTGCACATCGTCGCAAAGCCAATTTAGAGTCGGTAACAATGCTGCGTCAGTGCTTATCCAAAGCGCTGGATACCACCATTAAAATTACCGCTCAGAAAAACAACGTCTTGCTGTGCTTTTCCGAATGGGCAACCAATCTTATTCAACATGCTTCACCGATGACCGAAGAAATTGATATATCGATTGAGAAGCAAGCTGACATTCTCATTCTAAAAGTCATGGACACAGGACAAAGCTGGAACCCGACATTAGCTGATGAAAAATCCATTATTGCTCGGTTTAGTGATTCGGAAGAAGGACGAGGTATCGCGCTAATACAAACGTACTGCAATGATTTACATTATGAAACGGTCGATGGCGTCAATCACCTCACGATGCGCTGGAAAATCGTTAAAACAGCCAGTAAATCTCGAGTACTCATTGTCGATGATGACCCACTACTGCTTAAAGTGTATGACGCGTATCTAAATAAAGATCTAGATATTACCTGCGCGCAAAACGGCGACCAGGCTTTGGAGCTTATCGGCAATAACAAATTCGACCTGATCATTTCAGATATTCAAATGCCAAATATGGGTGGAATGGAGCTTCGAAAAGCCATCCAAGAGGCGCATGATGGTCGAAGCATTCCATTCATATTTCTTACTGCTCTATCGGAAGAAAATGTTCAAGCAAACGCCAATCACTTAGGGATAGATGACTACCTTATTAAACCCGTCGATAAGAAATCATTACTGTTTTCTGCTCAGCGCGTGTTAGCTAGATCAAATCAGGTATACAACCAACTGTCTCACCGGCTCGATGAAAAAATCACGAATAGCTTACTCCCCAAAATTAGTAAACCTAAGTCGGGCTGGAATATTGAGATTCGGCAAAGGACGACAGGATGTGGCGGCGGGGATTTCTTACTTTCAAAATGTTTTGAAAAAGAAAATTTATATGTACTAGCAGATGTTATGGGACACGATGTTAGCGCCAAATTCTTCGCTTACGCCTACGCTGGCTATTTACGAGGGCTGTTACATTCCACAACAACAGCAAGCCCAATAGATACGTTAAACAACTTATCTGACAGCGCGTTTGAAGATCAGCTTTTATCACAAATCACGTTAACCAGCTGCGCTTTTTCATTGCTCGATGATTGCCAAATAGAGATGGCATCAGCGGGTCACCCCTGCCCATTATTGATAACAGATAAAGGGATAGAAAGCGTGCCTGTACAAGGGATGCTGCCCGGATTACTTCATCACAGTAACTACTCTTCTACCCACATTCAATTAGGTAAAGGAAAACGCATTGCTGTATTTACGGATGGATTATTTGAATCTGGTGACAGTGTCACCGAGAGAGAGCAACTGACGATAGAAATTGAGAAAACACTCGTAGAAACATTACACAAGCCAATCGGCGTTGCTATTGACGAAGTCATGCGCGCATTTGATGTTCTAGCAGGAACACCAGCTAAAGACGATACCTTATTGATTCTTATTGAGTCCAAATGTGGGTAGGAGAAGGAAATGAATCTTAGATTAAAAACCATTTTAGGCATTGCAGGGATTGAAATTGTGATGCTGATGACACTTGTTTTAAGTTCAGTAAAATTCTTATCCGACTCCAATGAGCAGCAGCTACTGCAACGTGCCGACACCATGCTATCCATGTTCGCTGGCGCAACAAAAGAAGCCGTTATCTCTTCAGATTTACAAACGCTTAATGTATTAGTGAAAGATATCTTAGAAGTAAAAGACCTTTGCTACGTTCGGATATATAACGCTCAAGGTCGATTACTTGTAGAGGGAGGAGAAGAAAATTTGTTGGGGCATTTTGCTGCAATGGATACAGGATTATCTTCCTCAAAAGATGGGGTCTTTGATCGGGCCACATCAATTACCACTGGGTCAATGCGTCATGGCCACATCGAAATGGGGTTCGCAACAAAAGACATTAATGGCATGCTTTCGAAAGCCAAACGATGGATACTGAGTATCGCGACAATTGAAGTTGCTTTAGTCACATTGTTTTCCCTTATTTTAGGCTCTTACCTCACTCGTAATCTGTACAAAATAAAACAAGCCGCCCTTTTAGTAACGCAAGAAGGTCCGGGAGTTCAAGTTGCCATCGCAGAGGGAGACGAAATAGGCGACTTAGCGAAAGCCTTTAACTCCATGTCGCAAAAACTGGCTGATAAACAAAAAGAGCTAGAGGTTGCACGTAAGCAAGCCGAAACCGCGAGTGAAGCAAAAAGTCGCTTTCTTGCTTCAATGAGCCATGAAATTCGCACACCAATGAATGGGGTTTTAGGCTTACTAGGAATATTGGAGCAAACCCCTTTGCAAAACGATCAAAAGGAGCTGGTTCATACGGCTTCCGATTCTGGTCAACTCTTGCTTTCCATTATCAACGATATCCTCGATTTTTCTAAAATGGAAACCAGTACGCTTCTACTTGAACCTGTTGCGTTCAACTTAAATGAGAGCCTCCATCAATCGATAGATTTCTTTAAACCTCAAGCCCACAAAAAGGGCATCTACTTAGAGATGTCGGTTAGCCCCAATGTCCCCGACTTCGTATACGGAGATGTATATCGGTTTAAACAAGTTCTGTTGAATCTTATTGGAAACGCCGTCAAATTTACTGAGCATGGCGGAGTTGACGTACAGGTTTACTCAGAGAGGCACGAAGGAAGAATCGAGCTTAAATGCTCAGTCAAGGACAGCGGAATAGGCATTCCTGACCAGCACATACCTCATCTTTTTGATGAGTTTACGATGGTTGACCAAACCTTTGCCCGCCACTATGAAGGTTCAGGACTTGGATTAGCGATAACCCAACGACTGTTGCATTTAATGGAGGGAAAAATTGAAGTGCACAGCGTTGATGGAATCGGGAGCGAATTTCGGTTCAATGCTTGGTTTGACCAATCAAATCAAAGCGAAGTAGAACAACACTTTCACCAGCAGCCAGACACTGACGCCGACCTTTCCAATGCACGATTACTAGTGGTTGAAGACAACAGCGCCAATCAGATGGTGATTAAGAATACATTGCAATACGCTGGCATTACACCAGACATTGCGAATAACGGACGTGAAGCTATAGAGGCAGTAAAACAGGCGCACTATGATCTAATCTTGATGGACATTTCAATGCCAGAGATGGATGGAATGACAGCGACAAAACACATCCGTTCTCTCTCTGAAGAATATTCCAACATTCCTATCATTGCCCTAACGGCTCATGCCCTGTCAGGCGATAGAGAGCGATTTATTGAATCTGGGATGTCGGACCATCTTCCGAAACCTTTTAATCGCTCAACTTTATTATCTTGTCTAAGCTTACATTTAAGTAAAAAAATGTCAGAGGGCGCTATGGAAAACGGCTCACAAGAAAGAAAACAAGATATCGAGCAGATTACCGCATTTGAACATAACAATGACAACGTCGATTTAGTCGATGAATCGGTCATTCAGCAGATAATCTACGATACTGATGCCAGTGTGTTACCAGAACTCATCGAGTTCTATTTACAAGAATCTAAAGAACGAGTAGCAAATCTAATGGATGCGGCTAACTCGAAAGATCAGGAGGCGCTGGAGTTCGAATCCCACACCCTTGGGAGCAGTTCCGTCACTTTAGGCAATCTCAGGCTTTCAAAACACGCACGAAAAATCGAAATTCTGTGTGTGCAAAACAAACTTGAAGAAGCATTGGAATGCGCTGCAGCACTACCAAATGTAGCTGAGCTTTCATTTGCGGCATTACGAGAAAGGAATTCTCGAGGCTTTGATTAGAATATTGGTCTGTCGAACTTATTGAAAATTATAGGATTCACTTTGCAGAATCATGTATTGTCTGCTTAACTCAATACTAAACAAATATAATATCATTCAATTGCTTACTTGGATTTGTTAACTCAAGTATTCGACGTCCTTGGAATTAGAACCATGTGACACACATGGGAGATGTAAGACTATGAATCAACCAAACGTTCTTTTAGTCGAAGATTCAACTTCATTAGCCATCCTTTACAAACAGTACGTAAAGAACGAGCCCTATGACTTCTTTCACGTCGCAACAGGGGCAGAGGCAAAAGAGTTTATTGAGAAGAACCCTCCTCAATTAGTGATTTTGGACCTTAAACTGCCAGATATGACGGGGCAAGATGTACTGGCGTGGATTCGTGAAAACCAAATATCCACCTCAGTCATCATTGCCACAGCTCATGGTTCAGTCAATGTGGCCGTAGATCTGATGAGAATTGGCGCAGATGATTTTTTGGAAAAACCCATTAACGCTGATCGCCTTAAAGCCTCAATTAAAAACCATTTAAAACGTAATAAGCTCGAAAACTTGGTGGAAGATTTGCAATCCACTCTCGATAGAAAACGCTATCAAGGCTTTATTGGTTCATCATTGCCAATGCAAGCGGTGTATAAAATCATTGATTCTGTTGCCCCTACCACAGCAAGTGTATTTGTTTGTGGAGAGAGTGGCACTGGTAAAGAAGTATGCGCAGAGGCGATTCATAATCAGAGCAATCGAAAAGACAAACCATTCATTGCGCTGAATTGCGGTGCCATACCTCGCGATTTGGTTGAAAGCGAAATTTTCGGGCATATGAAAGGGGCATTTACAGGAGCAGCAACAGATCGTAAAGGAGCAGCTTCTCTCGCAAGCGGTGGTACATTGTTCCTTGATGAACTTTGTGAAATGGAATTGGACATGCAGAAAAAACTGCTACGATTCCTGCAAACGGGCCGCTTCACTCCCCTTGGAGGAACCAAAGAACTCCAAGTCGATGTACGCATAATCTGCGCAACCAATCGCGATCCGTTGAAAGAAGTATACGAAGGTCGGTTTAGGGAAGATTTGTATTATCGAGTAAACGTTGTACCAATCAATTTACCTCCTCTCAGAGATCGAGATACTGACATCATCGATATTGCAAAATTCTTTTTGCGCAAGTATGCAAGGCAAGACAAGAAAAAATTCACAAGCTTTAAACGGGATACGGAACTCACACTATGCAATTACGACTGGCCAGGTAACGTTAGGCAGCTTCAAAATATTATTCGTAATATTGTGGTTCTTAACGACGATGTACAAGTTTCGATGGATCATCTCCCACCGCCGTTGAATTCATCGCCGTCAGGTCTTGGCAGAGCTCAGAGCATCAATATGTCGGCAACCATGCCGAAAAAGCCAATGCCTGTTACGCCAGATCCTATTTACACCCCAACTGCAGCAAACGCATCACATTCACAGCCCGAACCTAATGACAATGAGATTGCAGCGCTTAGCTCGCCTTCTCATCAAGCCATAGAAAAAGACAATATGAAAATACGTCCAATGGCAGAAATCGAGCGCGAGGTTATCCAAAATGCTATCGAATACTGTGATGGCAATGTGTTAAATGCGGCAGTATTACTTGAGCTAAGCCCATCAACCTTATACCGAAAAAAACAAGCATGGGAAGCCCATGAAGAAGAGGAATGATGCACTTCGTGTGTGGCTTGTTTTAGATTCACAGAGTTTTGGTGGCATTGAATCTCATATTGTTCAATTGTCACTTGGGCTTATCTCTTTGGGATGTAAGGCTGAAGTTGTATTCGTAAAACAATACAACTCAGCTCACCCAATGCTTCCTAAACTGAAAGCGCTCTGTATCCCTTACCGCTTTTTGTCCGGAAGCCCAATAGATTTGTACAAACAGGTTAAATTTGATCAGCCTGATGCCATTCATACACACGGCTACAAAGCATCTCTCTATGCTCGGTTAGTTCGTCCCTTTATTTCACCTCCGATTATTAGCACAATGCACGCTGGCGAAATAGGCTCTGGAAAACTTAAGTTCTATTTGTGGTTAGAACGCAATACCCACCAGTTAAGCCATCATTGTTTTGCCGTTAGTTCAAAAATAGCCGATCGAGTGAAGACCCCGATTCCCATCATCAAAAACTTCATCAACATAGAACAATCCAAATTCAGCAACGGCGAACAAATCGCTTTTGTTGGAAGGTTGAGTGAAGAAAAAGCACCGGATAGATTCCTAGAAATGGCATCAAATGACCTCAATCATCAGTATCACGTATATGGTGACGGTCCTATGATGCAAACGCTTAATGCAACTGCCACAGAAAATGTGATCTTTCATGGCCAGCAAACAGACATGTCTGGTGTGTGGCAAAATATTGGCTTATTAGTCATTCCTTCGCACTACGAAGGTTTACCAATGGTTGCTCTAGAAGCGATGTCTCGAAGCATCCCTGTTGTGTCAACGCCTGTTGGAGATCTTCCCAAGCTTATCCAAAACGGTGTGAATGGGTGGGTTAACGAATATTCGCTATTGCCAGCGGCAATCGCACAATGGCAATCCATGCCACAGGTCAAAAAAATGGCGCTCAAAAAAATGGCGCGGCGAGCCATAGAAAATAGCTATTCAGCTCAGGCAGTTATCCCCTCATTGTTGCAAGTTTATCAACGGTGCATTCGGGATTAGCATTTTGAGAATCAATTTTCAAAATGCTAATGCACCTTTGCAATAATAGGAAACAAAGAGCACATCAACTTTTCACTGCCATATAAATCAATCAGATAGATCACAACCTCAAATTGGCACATCTATTGCTCTTACTCATTACAAGCCATTTAAGAAATGGATCGTAGGGAGGCAATATGATGGCAACAACAAATATTTTGCTCGTTCAGCATGACAATGAAAATCCAAATGAGGTCGCTAACCGTCTTAGAGTGATATTTTCTGGTCTGAATACGAAAGCATTTACCATCACATTGTGGCATCGCCTACACGCAGATATAGAAAATGCATTACAGAGCAGTTTTCCAGAAGTTAAGTTTTACGCTTCTACGACGCGCAGCTCTGAATCTTTGGCTGGTTGGTATCAAAAATACCAGGTTGGAAAAAGAATTGTACGCAGTGAAGAAATATCGTTAATTCACTGCCTAGATATTCAATGCTGTCAGTGGATGAACTGGGTATCTAATCACTGTGATGTTCCAATAATAGCGGACATTGGTTTTGAGTTCGCAGAAGCGCACTCGTTACCGTTGGGCATTAGATTGATGCCCAAACTTATTGCACCTAGCAATAACGTTTCCAATGCACTCAAAGCATTTGGGTATCCGAGCGAGCAGTTGGAAGTTATCCCAAATCCAGTGGCGCTTACGGATGTTAAATCAAGCACGGCAAGAGTACTTAATTTAAAAGAACACTTTAACATCGCTGAAGATGATTACATTTTAATCAACTCAGAGCCGCTAGAGCTTTCCAGCGGAATTGATTCACTGATACAAGCCCTCTCTATCGTCCGCGTAGACCAACCCAATATTCACTTAGTTTTGTTGGGACAAGGAGAGGACCGGTGCGAATTAGAACAACAAGCCATGCTTTTGGACATTAAAGAGTTTGTTCATTTTGTTTATAGCCCGGATGACCATAGCCCCTATTTACAGCAAGCCGATGTCTACATTAGCGGAGCGCGAAAAGAAGGAGCAAGAACTCATATCCTTGTTGCTGGTCAAAACCGATTGCCGACGATTGCTCCTATGATAGGCAGCAACCCAGAGTTGATTCGCCAAGGCATGACGGGCTTTCTGGCACTCGCGCATTCTCATGTTTCTATCAGTGAAGCCATCGAAATGATCACGGCTGATTCAGACCGCTTATCCTGCTTTTCAGAACAAGCTCACTTTTTAGCACAACGGTTGTCCGATCCAAAACGCTACTGCGCGTCCCTTGCCTCGGTATACGTGCAAGAAATCGAAACACACTACGAAACCAATAATTCTGCCCATTTATCTCCTCTTCTAAATAATTTGGGCTATTTAACTAAGTTGCTAACGGGTGGTAAAGCAACGGGAGGTTCACTATGAACAATACATCTCACATACTGGTTGTCTCTCCTAACGAGCAAGGTCAAAGTGCAAAAAATCTTACCCAAGATGTACTTGGTCAGCTAAAAGGGGACGATACAAAAATCACAGTGATGGCACCCGACCATTCCAAGATCGAAGGCTACAATACGGTCTCTATGGGTAAAGAAAGCATGTCTGCTAATGTTCATGCGATTTCTCGTTGGTACCGTGCCTTTATGTTTTGTTGTTATGTGCTTTACGCGAGAATAAAATTTGGTGAGATCTCTAGCGTTTTACTCACAGCTCAACCAAGCCATAGCTCCCCTGTTTATTGGCTTCGTAACTTGCTTAAATACCAAGTCGTTCAGATAGTGTGTCAACCAGTCAGCTGGACGCCTAAAAACGGTGCCAGTCTCGTCAAAGCAGACCGAGTGTTTTATTTACAAAGCATGCGAGAATCCATGTTCGAGGCCATTGCATGTCAATGGCGACACTGCCCAAATACAACTGCCCACCAGCAAGCGCAGGACGTTATTCAGAGTGAAAGATTTACTCCCTTCAAACTTGGATACGTTCATGTCGATCAAACGGTAGAAAGCGACTCAGAGCACTCTCAAGTGTATTGCGAAACGCAGACTAAAAATTTATCTCATTTACTTGATGCATTAGCGCACACCGAGCAAAGCGCTCGCCCGACTATCCAACTCAAACAGTCCGGTGCGAATGAAAACCGAAATACCGACCTAAAACATCAATCCGATCATTTGGGTTGCTATAAAATCGATGGTTCAATCCCTTGGTCACCAGGGCACGTTTATCTCGCATTGCCTGAAAACCCTGATAACGAAAGGCAGATTCTAAAAGCATTAAGTTCTGGAATGTGCGTAATTTTACCAGCAGACGGGTCGTTTTGGGACTTGGCGTTATCTAACCAAGTCAACTGCTTAAAATACAAACCTTACGACACATCATCTTTAAAAGAAAAGCTAGAACTGATTGTGAACGCACCGTCGTCTTTGCTTCAAATATCCAAAGCTGGCGCGCATATCGCAAATGGGTACCGCGCAGACCAATGCTATAACAGCATCATTTCTGCTCTAACTAACCGCTCTATTACTGAACAACACGACTAACGTCTCATCTGTTTAAGCAACATACTCAATAAAAAAGCCCTATCGGACACAACTGGTAGGGCTTTTTTCTTTCAACGAACATGGCGAAAATTTGATGAACTCATACTGTGCTTAGGCTCCATTTCATCACAGCTTTAATAGCGAACTGCAACAAGGTAATGGAGCATGAAATTTTATCTCAAAAGGCATGGTCTATACTTATGAACAAAGTGTATACAAAATAGATTGTATTAGTACACAAGCGAACAGGCTTTTAACTCTAGGCATGTTATATGCAGAGATAACTAAATTGTCTCTTCGTTATCTTATATTGAGAAAATAGACACACCGAAGGGGTGAATTGTTAGGCAAGTTGAACATTGAAGGCATCTTCTTTCTCAATTTGCATAAAGCCAAGATTTAGGAGGCGTTATGTTACCTAATCAACAACCGAAAAAACCGACAAAACAGAAACCCACAACAAGAAAAGACTCATCTAAAACGCGTGTCAAATTGAGAATCCCAATGTCACTGACATAAATACAAACCTAAACCACTGTATTTTAAATAAAATAATTCTGGCACAATCATTGAAAGAGCATAGTCATCGTTTCTGCATAATACAGGACAGACTATGCTCTCATTAAAACTACAGACTCTAAAAAATTGGCTAAAGCATAGCAACTCACCTTCAGCGCGTTTTCTATTTCGTGTCATTAAACGAGTTATACACTTCGAACTTGTCTTTCCGAAAGTGGTAAACAATGGGCTCTATTTCTCCTATCAATTACTATCCTCAGCACTCTCTACTATCACCCGAGTCGCTTTTCATACACCTGCGTTCAAAGGCCGCTTAAGCCAATGTGGTAAACATCTATATTTGTACGGCGGTATCCCATTTGTGTCAGGTCCCATCTCAATTACTATCGGCGACAATACAAGAGTATCGGGACATACCACCTTTTCAGGACGCACTCTGAGTGGAAACCCAACGTTGCTTATTGGCAATAATGTAGACGTTGGTTGGCAAACCACAATCGCCGTGGGCACGACTATAATATTAGGAAATAATGTTCGAATTGCAGGGCGCGCATTTCTATGTGGCTATCCGGGTCACCCAATAGAAGCGAACGCAAGAGCCCAAGGGCTCCCCTGCCTTGATGAACAATGTGGCGATATTATCTTAGAAGACGATGTTTGGTTGGCGACCGGAGTATCCATAATGAAAGGTGTCACAATAGGGAAAAGAACCATTGTTGCAGCCAATAGTGTTGTGACCCATGACTTACCAGCGGATGTGTTAGCGGCAGGCAACCCAGCGAAAATCGTTAGACGCTTAACCCCTGAATGCATACAGGAGGTGCGAAATGCCTCGTGATTTAATTGTATTCGGTGAAGATTGGGGCGGACTCCCGTCCAGCACTCAACACCTAGTTAATCGCCTTAGCAAAAATCGTAAAGTGCTTTGGATTAACTCTATTGGGCTACGTAAACCTCGTCTTACTATGCACGACGTTAAGCGAGCTTGGGATAAGGTTTGCGCTTCAAGCTATAACCGCCCTGCACAACTTCAAAACCAAGCGGAGTTTCCAGTGATAACATTGAAAACCCTACCCGCGCCTAGCTCTCGTCTTGGTCGACACCTTGCGCAAAAGTGGATGCGTTCACAATTACTTCCCATTCTCGACCATTACGGAATGAAAGATCCGATTCTTTGGACTTCCTTACCTACCGCTGCGGACCTTTGCGGCACTCTGGGTGAGTCTTCCGTTGTTTACTACTGCGGCGATGATTTCGGTGCCCTATCAGGCGTCGACCACGAATGTATTTTGCAACATGAGTCTAAGCTGGTTGAGAAAGCCGACCTCATATTGACGGTTAGTCACCACTTAATGCACAAGTTTCCCCATGAAAAAACGCAATATTTGCCACACGGTGTCGATTTCACCTTGTTTTCGAATCACGCAGAACGGGCAGCAGATCTTCCTAAAGATGGCAAACCCATTGCTGGCTTTTATGGCAGCCTTTCAAAATGGCTGGATTACGACATGCTAAGTCAAACCATGCGCTCACTACCAGAATGGAACTTTGTGTTCATTGGTCAGTTAGAGTTATCAACCAACCCATTACCTAACCTGCCCAATGTTCATTGGCTCGGTCCAAGACCTCACCATACCTTGCCTTCATACAGTCAACATTGGCAAACGAGCCTTCTGCCTTTTATTGATAACGAGCAGATTCGAGCATGTAATCCACTAAAGTTGCTGGAATACATTGCCGCTGGGACACCAATCGTCACAACAGACTTTCCGGCGTTAGAACCCTTTAAGCAATTTGTTCAATGCGTAAGTAATGCCCATGAACTCAGCTCTGCGATTGAAAACAGCCAATTTGCGGTGAATGCGTCTCAAGTTCAAGCCGCAGCAAGGCATTCCTGGGATAGCCGAGCAAAAGACTTAGAAAGCTGGCTGGAGGCCTTATGATGACAATTGGTCAGCGCGTATTGATTATATTGATGGGCGCGTGGCGCAGGCGCTACGTGATTGCCATTCCTATCGTACTTTTCCCCATTATTGGTTTTGTCATCGGTAAAACTACACCAAGGTATTATGATTCGCACACCAGTATGTTGATTCAAGAAACCGCCAAAATGAATCCATTCTTGGAAGATCTCGCGGTCTCTACCATGCTAAAAGACCGGCTGGATGCGCTAAAAACACTTCTGCACAGCCGCCACATTCTTGCATCTGTCGCGAAAGAGCGAGGTCTACTTCCTGAAAACCCGACCCCAGCCGAATTGGACTATGTTATTGGTGAACTATCATCGAGCTTGAAGGTAACCAAGCTAGGGCGTGATTTACTAAGAATTGAATACCGCTCCTCTACTGCTGAAGGTATGGCAGAAACGTTAGAGGCTGTTAGCTTGCACTTTGTAGAGCAACTATTGGCACCAGAGCGTTCATCTATGGTCGACTCGCAAAATTTTTTGGCGACCAATATAAAATACCGACAGGAAGAATTGGACAAAGCCGAAGCCAACCTCGCGGATTTCAAAAGCAAAAACGGATCGTTACTACCAGAAATGCAGCTAGAAGCGTTAGGTAGGCTCGCGAAACTCAAGCAAAGGTTATTTGAGAGACAAGCAGAATACGCTGGTGCAAAGAAAACACTGGGCAGCTTGGATGTTCAATTATCCAAAACCAATCCTGTAGTGGGAAAAATTGAAGAACAGATCATCCGTATTAGAAGTGACCTGACTTTGCTACGGGCCAAATACACCGATTCTCACAGTAAAGTTCAAGCAAAGATCCGTAACCTGAGACGATTGGAAGCTGAGCGAAACATCCTTTTAGATCAAACTCAACCGACCTTAGACAGCACACAACTTTGGGATATCGCGAGCTCTTCATCACTAGAGAATTATGGTGAGAGCCAGCCTGTCTTAATTTCCCAGCTTGAAGATTTACAAAAAGCGCGTTCCAACGTAGACAGCTTAAGTGAAGAAATCAAAACGCTTCAGATCATGATTACGGACCTAGAGTCATTAACTTCAAGCTTCGGAGAAAATGAAAAGCAACTTTTGAACTTGCAACGCGATCTTGCACTGAAAAGACAACTCTACGAAAACCTTTTAGAACGATTTGAAATGGCACGCCTTACCAGTTCGCTTGGTGTTTTCGAACAAGAAAAGCGTGTAAAAGTCATCGATAGACCTTACACCCCAAGTGCTCCATCCAACTTATCACCGATTGTGTTTCTTATTGCCGGAATTATCGGTGGCTTTGGCATGGGTGCGGGTATTGCGCTGATGCTAGAACTTACAGATACAGCCATTCGGCGCCGAGATGAAGTCGAAAAAATCACAGGAAAACCCGTGTTAACTAGAGTGCCTAAAATGAAAAACACAAATGACGAAGTGCTAAATTTGGGCTCTGAAATTCAAGAAGTACCGTTCATTGATATTAAACCGGCAAGGTAATCCATCGTACCCCGAAAACCAATCTACATCTAAGCGACTCTAAACCAAACGCAAACCAAAGTAAGCCCGTTTCGAGACGGGCTTTTTTTCTTCCGCACCTCCCCTCTCATATGTCCATATGCAAGTTTGATAGTACGCCTCTCAAACCGACTATCAAAATGAGAAACCTAAATGGCGTAGGAAGCAATATCACATATCACATTGTATTTTAAAGGTTTTAATCTTGGCACGAGTTTCGCTATGTAGTGAATAAGATACTTGAATTTGAGAGTGGATAGATGAAAACAATCGTACACGTTGTTCAGCATTTAAGACCGGGGGGAATCGAAGTCATGGTTCTTGATATGCTGCGATTCGCTGATAAAGCCAACAAGGTGTTTGTCGTTAGCCTTGAGGGCTCAAAAGAAACATCGCTCCAAGCTTGGCCTCGGTTAAAAGATCACGAAAATCAGCTCTTTTTCCTCAATAAACACCCTGGCTTGAAGCCAAAATTACTCATGACCATGAGGAATTTACTCTCCACACTCAAAGCAGATGTTGTGCATAGCCACCACATTGGCCCCCTACTTTACGGTAATGTCGCAGCACGAATAGCTAATGTGCCAGTTCGAATTCATACCGAGCATGATGCTTGGCACTTAGACAATGACGTCGATGTCCGCCTAGAAAAGCTGGCGTGTTATTTGTCTAAGCCCAAGCTGGTTGCAGATGCGGACTTTGTGAAAGAAAAACTTGCTAATGTGCTTGAAGATATTCCGGTAGAAACAATACACAACGGAATAGATTGCGAGCGCTTCAAACCTGGCGATACCAACATTGCACGAAAGCACTTAAATTTACCAATGAACAAAAAAATCGTTGGCTGCTCGGGTCGCATGGAGTGGGTAAAGGGTCAGGACACGTTACTTTACGCCCTGAAAAGACTGCCATCTAGTGTAGTGTTGGTTATTGCTGGGCATGGTACACAGCGTTCTTCACTTGAGGAATTGACGAAAAAGCTAAACCTACAGAAACGGGTATTTTTCCTCGGTTTCACAGACGACATGGTGAGCTTCTATCAAGCCCTTGATTTGTATTGCTTACCATCACGTAATGAAGGGTTTCCACTTTCCACTCTAGAGGCTCAAGCTTGTAACATACCGTGTGTTGCAACCGATGTAGGTGGCGTTAAAGAAGCCATATGCCTTGAGTCCGGTCAATTAGTCGCAGCGGACAACCCTTCCTTAATGTACGAAGCATTGAGCAGCATGCTCAATTGTACGAATGCACTTACACCTCGAAACTACATCGTAAAGAACTACGACATCAGAAACATGACTTCCGCCTACGAAAAGCTTTGTAATAAAGGAGAAATGTAATGGAGTTATTCCTAATCTCTACCACGGTTATTTGCATATTTTTGGTGGTCTATCATCATGTAGGATATCCACTATTTTTAAGCATGATTGCCAAGCGAGTAAAACCGACAAAGTTTATCCCCCAGCAACGTTGTTTTCGCGCTGAACATACGGACATAAACCTCCCAACCGTTACTCTGATTATTCCTGCTTACAACGAACAAGATTGGATTGCCGAAAAAATTAGAAATGTGTGCTGTTTGGACTATCCACCAAGCCAACTAAAAGTTTGGATTGCGTGCGATGGCTGCACAGACCAAACCGCCGAAATCGCATTCAATACAATCCAAGAAGCAATATGCGAAGAAGTTCACATCGAAATCTTTGATTTTCAAGTGAACCAGGGAAAAGTCGCCATGGTGAATAAAATGGTGGATAAAGCAGACAGTGACATTGTTGCCCTAAGCGACGTATCCAGCCTGATATCATGCGACGCCCTACTGATTGCTGCCAAACATTTCGAGTCTCCATCTGTTGGCGTAGTGAACCCCAAGTATCAAATTATTTCTGGTGATCACGCTGAACAACAATATTGGCAATATCAAGGGGCGATTAAGCAGAGCGAATGTTTGTTAGGCTCGGTCCTTGGTGCACACGGTGCCTTTTATATGTTTAGGAGAGCGTTATTCGAAGAGCTTGAGTTCGATACCATCAATGATGATTTCATCATACCTATGCGCATTGTTAAGCGAGGTTATAAAGGTGTTTACGAGCCTCAGATGATGGCTTTGGAACTCGAACAAGTTTCTATGCAGCAAGATTTTAAACGCCGCTTAAGAATTTCTGCAGGCAACTTACAGCAAGCTCTTCGTTTGTTTGCCATGTTAAACCCGAAGCACAAGGGCGTTGCTTTCGCCTTCTTTTCAGGAAAAGGGCTGCGCGTCACCATGCCCTATTTGATGATGTTTGCTTTAGCCGGTTCAATTTTATTGAGTGAGCACCCCTTATTTATGACCGCTGCTGTTTTACAGGCAGCTGGTTACACAATCGCTCTTTTTGCTTACCTGCTACCGAGAGTGTTCTGCTATAAACATTTCAAAACCCTTGCCTACGTCATTTCAGGGCACGTCGCCAGTTTCATTGGTGGTATGCGCTACCTGCTTGGGTTAGAAAAAGGCCAATGGGATAGAGTTTAGGAGACGGATGATGGATATTATGACTTTTAGTTCAACACCTTCAAATACAACGACAAAACGTATATTACTTGCAAAGCGTTTATTTGATTTGGCATGTGCATTGTTAGGCGCATGTGCGACCTTACCTTTGTATCCTATTATCGCTATCGCAATAAAATTGGACTCAAAAGGACCAATATTTTACGGGCAAGAGCGTGTCGGAAAGATTACACATTCTGGCGTCTCCAAATTTATGATGATCAAGTTTCGCACCATGTACTCAGATGCAGAATCCAAAACCGGCGCGACTTGGGCAAAAGACAACGATCCGAGAATCACTCGAGTTGGTATGTTTTTAAGGAAAACACGTTTGGACGAAATCCCGCAATTTTGGAATGTATTAAAGGGTGAAATGTCTTTGATTGGTCCTCGCCCAGAACGCCCATATTTCTATGGTAAATTGGAATCTCAAATCCCGTTTTTCTCTGATCGAACTTATGGTGTTCTACCTGGAATTACTGGGCTTGCGCAAGTTAACCAAGGTTACGATACCTGTATAGAAGATGTTCGCTCAAAGGTAGGGTACGATCATAGTTATGCTCTCGCATTAGCCTCGTTTTCGAGCTGGATAAAAATGGATTGGGAAATCATCAAGAAAACCATTTTGGTTGTGGTGTGTGCACGCGGACGATAACACTGGGAACTGTGATTAGAGCTGCTGAACCCTATAAAAGCTCAATTTACCCATGGTAAGTTGAGCTTTTTATTCAGTGACCTTACGTATTGGATTAACTTGTTACAGTGAAGTGTTGCTCTGACGCTTGAGCCGACACTTCTTCATCAGAAAAATAATGCTCTAACTCTTCAACATTGATCGCGCGCGAGAAATAATACCCTTGTAAAACATCGACATTACAACTTCGTACAAAATCCAGCTCTTCATCTGTTTCAATGCCTTCTGACACAACCGTAAAACCCAGACGCTTTAAGGTAGAGACGACAGATCGGTACAGTTCTTTCCCTTTAATATTATTGGCTTGTTTTAAAAATATGCGATCCAGCTTAATCACATCAGCATCTAACGCTCCAAGCATTGATAGGCTTGAATATCCGGTTCCAAAATCATCAATCGCAACCATAAACCCGGCCTCACGCAACATTCCGACACTTTCACTGACTAATTCCACGTGTTGGGAATAAATGGATTCTGTTATTTCAAATAGAACAGGGTAGCCAGACAGCTGCTTAATTGCTTCAGAGATAAATTTCTTATCACTTAGAGAATCTACATTGAGGTTCAAACTGATCTTTAAGCCGAAGTTTTTAAACACAGACTGGTTCTTTACGTCATTTTCGACCGCATCTACTACCCACTTATCAATGTACTCTCCAATTTTTGCATTTTCGAAATGCTGAATAAAATCAGGAGAATTAGGTCTGTGTTCGCTTTCTAATCGAAGTAAGGATTCCACGCCAACCATCTTGAGTGTTTTGGAGTCAAACTGGGGTTGATAATACATTTTCAGTTCACCCGCCAAGATTTCTTTTAAACTCTGATTCAACTTATCTTGTTGGGCCACCAACTCATCATGCATCCCCATAAATGTGACTTCTTTTTGAACCGGAACGGCGTAACTGAATCGTAGCTTTCGAATCAGTGTATTAAGTAAACTATCGTTACTGGTATTGGTGTATTTTCTCACAAATGGCATATAGATAAGTACGCCCATACCGACAGTGACGAGCTGTAACACTATCGCCTTTACGCTACCACCTGTGACCAGATAAGAATCGAGCAATGATGGCGTTACCCATTCAATACTGTCTCGGACGACCGTTATATCCAACACCGATATCCACATTTGAGCAAACAGATGGTTGGCAAGTGGTACTAATACAAATGGTATGGCTAAAATTGGGTTGAAAATAATCGGCAAACCGAAAACCAATAATTCGTTCACATTGATTATCGCAAAAGGAATGGAAAGCTTGGCGAGCGTCCTTGCGTATTTCATATTAGAAAATAACAATATA
>NZ_BFAQ01000053.1:0-24291 GCF_002933855.1 Vibrio penaeicida | reverse complement strand
CGCCCACGTGCTTCCCGCACCGCCATAAATAACAAATACATCGAAAAACATACTGAAAGACATATTTGTCACATAGACATCTGAAACAAAAGAAGAATCAAAAAAGGTGTAATACGCGGCTGCGCCGTGTATTCCTGACAACCAGGTAATGTGGATAATTAGCGTATGCAAATAAGCTTGAATACCAGCCGGCCACAAGGCAATCATGTCCACAAGAGTCTGGAATGTATATTGACCAAATATATAGTACAGAGCTCCCATTCCTATGAAGACAACAAGGTGAGGCATCATCCCGTTTATCGCACCTTCTAAAACAGGATTCACCACCCTTGTGTGTATCAACTTGTACTTCACGTAGCGATTAACAAGGAAGTAACCCAAGCAAACCATAACGGGAACAAATACCGCATCGTCTAGAACAAAAGCATCAGAAAGAATCAGTCCGTTTTCGGTTTTTGTAATGTAGCCCGAAAAGATAAGAAACATGGTTAAAGCGAGAGATGTAACCAGTAAGCGCTCATCAAAGAAGTGAAAAGAGAGGTGATAAGCCAGAGTGCATGTAAGTAAAACTGGGAATATTTTTCCGAGCAAAATATCTATGGTTGCAATATCTTCGTATGGGATAAGCTCATAATTATTGTTCACAACAATGAAAACAATCCAAGCAGAACGAAAAAACAAATAAGGGATCAGTGAGACCATCGCCGCTCTAAATGAGCTTAAAATGATTTGAAATATGGCTTTCATTTCAATGCACGCCTGATTTTATACATAACTTGTATGCATATAAGCAAATTAATTAACCACATTCATATCGTGGTTACCGCAACCTATTGTGCTGATTATAGAGTAAAGCGTGCGCAATACTGTTCTTAATTTAGAGAATGAAATAAGAAATTCGAAACAGAATAAATTAAAACTTTAATAATGACTGGAATAAGCCTGAATTATGAAACTTTTGTGACATCTTCTTCTGGTAACTCCACTTTAAGCTGATCTATGGTGATGATGGTGCTGAGTTCGTGGATTCGATTGATCAGCCTTTCGTTTAACACCACACCTTCCGCTATCAAGCGAGAACCGTTGGCAGCACAAATATCTTGCTTGAGACGCATGCCCACCTCCAGTTCACTCAATTTGGAGATCAGCCGCTCATTAAGACCCAATGTAGGTTTTTGAGGTTCACGGTTAGCGGGCTTAATTTCATGCTGAACAACAGCGTCTTCGGTCATGCAATCAAAGTTGGATTCAACTTGATGATATTCATGCTCATGGAAGAGTTGGGCCGATTCACTAAAAGCAGAAATTATCTTGTCTTTCGCCATATCGAGGGTAATTGGCTTAACAAGAAATGAGTTAATATCCAGATTCATACAAGCGCGCAGCACTTCAGTATTAGAGTAAGATGTAACTGCAATTATTCTGGTGGATTTGTCGTTGCATGTGTTGCCAGTTCGTACTTCTTTTAACAACTCGATTCCGTTCATTTCTGGCATGTTGATATCGGTAATAATGATGTCTACTTTGTGCATATCCAGCTTTTGAACCGCTATTTTGCCATTTGGGGCGGTAAGGATATTTTCTACTCCCAGCCTAAGAAGCATCGAAAGAGTCGCCTTTCGAGAGAAATCATGATCTTCGACGATCATCACTGTAATTTTAGAGAACATTTCTGACGCTTTCATAGTGTGTTCCTTCCTAGCTTTTTACGTTGTATTACAATCACTAAAGTCTGTAGAACTTTCTCGGTTAAATTTTGTTAGCGTTCTATGCCTTAGCGTTATTGTCCTATTCCATAGCCTGTTTCATTCCAGGGTCTATATCATTCCAGAGCGTATTTCAGCTAAATTATTTTTTCTTTTTCTAAGTATTTCTGGATGTCTGTTACTTTAGTAACACTCTGTTGGTAAACGTTTTCCAAGTACCCCCAATCCTGCTTTAATGCTTCGTTTTGCATAGTCATAAATGATTCTGCCAGCCGTTCTGCGCCAGCTGAATTCGCCGCGCCTTTTGCGGCATGGGCAATACTTTGAATCTGGCTTTCATCTTTATTGGTTAGTGCACTTTCCAATGCGTTCATGTCTTCTTGTAGCGAATCCCAGTAACCTTGTAGCAACGGAGCAACGACATCCAATTCAGCAGTACCGAGAATGGCTTCAAGCCGTTCAAGGTTGATGGCGCTTGAATCCTCTAATTCTGGTAATTCCAAATCGTGTTTAAGTGGCGCATCGATATCAAAGCCATGTTTGTCTTGTTCAATTTCTGCGTTTTCCATGTCTTGTTCAACAGAGTGACCCAGCCATTTATCCAATATTTTTCCTAAGGTATTAAGCTCCACGGGTTTAGAAAGGTAATCGTCCATTCCTGCTTGAATACAATGCTCTGCTGATCCAACTAACGCATTGGCTGTAATCGCGATGACTGGCGTTCGCTCCTCTTCATTTTGCTCATTTTCTATTTTTCGTATTTCTTTCGTTAACTCAAAACCATCCATTATCGGCATATGGCAGTCGGTCAGCACCAACCCGTAGCGCCCCTTATTCCACATATTCAAACCAGCTAATCCGTCTTCTGCCATATCACACACATAGCCCAACCGATTTAACTGCCTTTCTATCACATCACGATTGGTGGGCTGATCTTCCGCCACCAATATTAGCCTGCCTTCTTTCTCGGCTTGTTCTTTCGTGGGTAAGTCTTGCGTTGCTCTTAGTTTTTGTTTGTTTTCCACAATAGGGCTACGTTTGCCCATTAAGATCGCTATACCCATTTCAAGTTCACTGGGTTTGAGTGGATGTGCGCCAGATACCATCGTGTTAGAAGCAACAAACCCTTTGCTTGAGGACGAATCCTCTGAGAGTAGCAATGTTTTGGCTTTACCATTAAGTAGCTTCCCTATATTGCCCTCATACACTTTATCGATGTCTTTTACGGTATATTCTGGTCCTGCAATCATGATAGTGAAGTTTTTTTCTTCATGAGTCAGAACCATTTCTGCTTTCGCAAGTGAAGACACAGAGACCACTTCACAGCCCACAGATTCGAGATTGTATTTCACTACTTCACTCAGCTCTGGAGAACGTAAGACCGACAGAATCCTCGCTTCTGAGTAAGGGATATCCTCTTGTTCCATTCTGAAGTTAAGATCGTAAACACAGGGTATAGTCATGATAAAGCAACTCCCTTCACCCACCTGGCTTTCAACGCGAATATGCCCTCCCATCATTTCAATCAGCGATTTAGTGATGGATAAGCCCAGCCCAGTTCCTCCGTATACACGGGTAGTTGATGTGTCTGCTTGCGAAAATGCTGAAAACAACTTATCCATTTGCGATTGGGACATACCAATACCGTTGTCTTGTACACGGATTTCTATTTCATCTCGGCCATCCTTCGAAATGAGCTCAGACATTATCCAAACTTGCCCTTGATAGTGTTCGTCTCCGCTAGTGAACTTCACTGCGTTGCCAACCACATTGAGCAGCACCTGCCCCAGTCGAACTCCGTCGCTCATTATGTATTGTGGAATTCGAGAATCGTGCTTCAACAGTAAAGAGATATTTTTCTTTTGAGCTTGTAAGAACAACACGTCTGCCGTGCGCTCCAAGACCACGTGGAATTCAACGGGTATGTTCTCCACTTGCATTTGTCCAGCTTCTATTTTGGAGAAATCCAAAATGTCATTAATGATGTTTAACAACGTCATAGAGGAATCGCGAATTGTCGTTGCCATTGTACTTTGTTCGGGAGTTAACTCCGTTTCGCTCAACAGATTGATCATCCCAACCACACCATTCATTGGCGTTCTAATCTCATGGCTCATATTGGCAAGAAACATCGATTTGGCTTCATTAGCAGCAGTGGCTATTTCGCTTTCGCGTCTTAACAAGTCTTGCGCGGTTTTCTCTTTGGTAATGTCTATATTGACCCCACCCATTCCAATGGCTTCACCGGAACTTTCATCAAACACAACATCCGCAGCAGCTTTGATCCACCTAACTTCACCGTTTTGCCATTGAATCCGAAATTCAGAGCTAAAGCGTGACAACGTATCTTTTGCTCTCATCAGCTCTTCTTCAGCGCGAGAGGCATCCTCATCAAGGACTCGTGCTTTCCACATATCGTATGTATCCGTGGCGTTTTCTCTGTCCACGTCATACATAAGATACATACGGTCGTCCCATTCAAGCTCGCCGCTTCTAAAGTCCCAATTCCAAATACCAATTTCCCCTGCCTCGGTGGCAAGATTCAAGCGCCTGACAAGATCTTGTAAGCTTATTTTACTTAATTTAAGCTCCGACTCTGCGTGTTTGCGGTCACTAATATCGCGTAGCGTTCCTAAATAGTAAGCTTCGCCATTAACCGCAACTTGTGTAATCGACATCTCTAACGGTACGAGCGTTCCTCCTTTGGTTTGCCCTATCACTTCATCGCATTCGTTCGCTCTATCAGACGATTCCACAGATATCGAGTGCGTAAGAAAATTGATGCCTTTTTGCTCAAAATCTTCTGCTAACAAAATCTCAAATGGCTTACCTAATATCTCCTCTCTCGTCCAACCAAACAGTTTTCTCGCTGAGTCGTTTATATCTAGAATGGTTTCATCCAATTTGAAGATAATTAAGCTATCAATTGCAGACTTAAATACCGCCTTCATTCGGCTTTCGCTATCTTCTAGCTCCAACGTTGTTTGAGCGATCAAATCTTGCAATAACTTATTTGCTTCTTGGGCTTCTTCTTTCGCTTTGTGCAATTCAGTCACATCGGTTTGGATACCAATGAAATGTGTCAACTCGCCTTCGTCGGAGTAGACGGGGTCTACGTGTAAATGACATTGAAATATCGATTCGTCTTTGCGCTGATTTTGAATGTAGACGTTACAGGATCGTCCTTCAGCTAAAGCACTCCTTAACTCAGTTAGCCCGGGCTGGTCCAGATCGGGACCATGAAGAAACCGAGGATTTTTCCCAACGACTTCCTCACTGGTGTACCCCGTCATCGCTAAGAACGCGTGATTGATATAAACAATAGGAAGGTCGTGCTCTTTGGCATCACATACCATCATTCCCGACTTTGCCGCTCGAATTGCTCGACGTTGTAAGTCCAGTTCTTGTTGCTGGTCTAACGTTTTCTTAAGCAGTTTTTCACGTTCTTGAAGACGGCTTTTAAAGATGTCCACTGCTTTAATGATGTCCCCTACTTCATCATTACGGCGGTATTTGGGTAGCGGTGTGGAAAAGTCACTGCGAGATAATTGTGAAAATATCTCCGCTAGTTGTTTGAGTGGAGAACTTACACGGTAGAACATGTATAAGCCTGTCACGGCAAGCACAGCGATGATCATGATAGATATTAGCCACAACTTGGTTTTAAGTTGGGCCGCTTCTACAAACGCAGACTCAGTAGGAACTTGAATGAATACCTGCCAGCTCAGCCCAGGAAAGTCGTAGGCGCCGACGCTACTCGCTCGTATTCTTAAAAGATCTTCTTCACCCTTTTGACCAACGAATGAAATGCCCGTTGTGGAGTCTCGATAAATGACCAATCGAGTTTGATAAAGATCGCTAAAGTTTTGTCCTTTTAATTCAGCGTTTTCACGAAAATAATCCATGGTTTGATTGTCTTTGGATCGCATGTCGATGAGGACATCATCTTTTTGATCAACAAGCAGTAACTGAACATCGTTGTAACCCTTCATTAGCAGCGATAAGTGGTATTCGAGGAATATGTCTTCAAGAAATTTAAAATCTAAAACATTAACCCATACACCAGTCACCTCGCCCGAGTCGTTTTTTATTGCCGTAGCAAACATCATATCGAACTGCTCGTCGCGCACACTCTGTTGCCCAAAAAGGGATGAATTGGGTCCGTATACTACAGTGCCTAATTCGGGAAAAGCTGGGTTTGGTGACAAAGGTTTTAAGTAGGATTCATTCAGTACATTGTTGAACCACTGCTTTAACAGCACTTTGTCGGCGTTCGATTCAACTGGCTTGATATCTTCCCCAAATACGTCAATTCTATTTTGCGCTACAAGCTCACCTTGAACAGAGAAAACCAAGATGTGGCTGTAAACTTTATATTCAGTAATTAACTTATCGAGATATTCGGTAAGATTGGAGTCTGGGGATCTGTTTTGACCGGGGAAATTGGGTGTCAGCCTCGCATTTAGGGCAAAAGCTCGCGCATCATGAAATCGCTCAAATAAGTTACGATCGATTTTTTCAACCAGCTCTTTTGCAGAATTCTGCATTTCCTCTTGTACTTTATTCTCCAGTTCATGCGTTGCATTCCACGTAACGTAATAGAGAACTAAAAACAGCAATGATGTAACAACGGTAAGTAACGTTATGTTTTTAATTTTGATTTTGATTTTCATACCTAGCCTAAACCTGTTTGGTTTAACTGGCTACAACACGCAACGTTCTTTCTTAAGCTGAACTTTTATCCATTTATCTTTTTAATCTCAAAGACTTTTTATGGTCAAACCTTTTCATTGCGTATCAAGCGCGTGCACTAACACTTACAATTATAGCTCACGCTTTTTATTCGCCATTAAAACTTCAACTTAAATAATCGTCGGTCTCCAAAGAACCTGAGGTGTGAACTTGTCTATCTTTTTTCTTAGTAAAAGCTCACTTTAATTAACATAAAGCTCAATTTTATATCTTTGTTGCGTATCGATTGCACATTAGTAGCACTCTGCTTAACATGTGTCGCATACCATTGGTTCCTCGCTATGTGGTTGCTTTCTTCAGTACACTTTTAGGGATGTAAAGTGCATGAAAAACCTATCTTTTAAAAACAAGATCATCGCTCTAATAACCATCATTGTTTCCATTACCATTCTTACTTCTTACGTCAGTGTTAATTACTTTATTAGCCAATACATTCATGATTCAGATACACGAAACATCAGCCACAACATCGAGTTGGTTAAGAAGAAACTGAGTACCGATCTGCAACGGCAAGTGAATTTGGCGAAAAGCTTAAACTTCAGCATGATGGATATAGCAGAAACCAAAGAAAACTCTGGCTTCTATAAAATAGTTAAAATCGTAAACGACTATGCATTTGATGATTCAGGTATAATGGAAGAAGACGATTCTCAGGCTTTTATTAACGCTGCGTCTTCCCAAACAGAAATACCAGCCATCAGCGAAGTAACAGTCACTAATGGAAAACCCCTTCTGACTATTTCAATGCGTCGTTCAGATGATTCTGTCGATTTCTTTGTTATCGACTTGAGTGAAATGTCATCCATTGTTGCCGACTACGCGATTAGCGGCAGTTACATTGAACTGATTTCTCAAAATGGCACCGTTATCTACTCAAATAAGCAAGGTGATAACCTTATGCCGTTTAACAAGCGAGTCTCTTTGGGTGAAAAGAACTGGCAGCTAAATGGTTACATCGACTTGGATTTAATTGAAAAAAACACTTCTTCGTTGAACTGGTTGATCACGATGGCTTTAATCATCTGCGCTGTTGTTATTATCGGGATAAGTGTTGCTCTGCTGCATATCGCATTTAAACCTTTGCAAAACTTGAAAAGTGTTGTTGCCGATTTGTCTAAAGGAAGTGGTGATTTAACGCAACGCTTGGATGTCGTTTCTCAAGACGAAATTGGCCAAATATCTCACTCGATTAACTTGTTCATTGAAAAGCTTCAGAAGATGTTTGTTGAAGTTTCTCAATCTAGCCACAGTATCGATACCGCTGTCTCTCAAATAAATAGCCAAACAGAATCGAACTTACATACGCTGAACAACCACAATATTGAAACCGAACAAGCGATCACCGCGATAAATGAAATGAGCGCAACCGCTGAATCCATTGCACAAAATGCCTCTGATGCAGCGAAGTTAACCGAGCACACCTCTGCAAATGCTGAGGAATCAAAAGAAATTGTTTCTCAAGCGGTAAATAGCGTTTCAGCCCTTGTCGATGAAGTAAGTAGTATGTCTCAATCTATCGGGACTATGAGCGCGGACACCAAGCAAATCAGTACTGTATTGCAAGTAATTGGTGAAATTGCTGAACAAACGAACTTACTTGCTTTGAATGCAGCTATAGAAGCTGCCCGAGCAGGTGAACAAGGAAGAGGGTTCGCTGTCGTAGCTGACGAAGTAAGGGCTCTAGCCGCGCGTACGCAAGACAGTACATCTCAAATAAACGAAATGCTTAGTAAACTACGAAACGCGACCGACAATGTGGTTTCAGCTATGGAGTCTACACGCAATAGCTGTGAGAACACCGCTGAAAATACTAACAAGGTAATGGATTCTCTCAACCAAGTGACCGATTCTGTCATTGAAATAAATGAATTGAATGCCCTAATGGCAACCTCTGCAGATCAGCAAAGTCAGGTTACAGAAGAAGTGAATAGAAATATGGTCGCGATTCAGCAGATCGTACATCAACTGAACGACAACGCTTCGCAAGCCAGTACCGTGAACCAAGCCCTTGATTCAACATCAAGCGGTTTAAATAAGGTTGTCGGACGCTTTAAAGTTCAGTAATTTATGTAAAGTATCAACTCAGGCAGCGAGTCAGTGATATCGCTGCTTTTTTTTGCACATTTTTCATAAGGATAGAGAAATGGATTGGAATACATGGATGATCTACGTCGCGGCAATATTCATACTCACCGCATCACCGGGACCAAGTGTTTTGCTTTGCTTAAGCAAATCGGTAACACAAGGGTTTCGCTCTTCAGTGTTTACGGCTCTTGGCAGCTTAACCGCCATTATGGGCATCCTAACGCTCTCTTTTACGGGGTTAGGTATGATCATCGCAACATCCGAATGGGTATTTAATATCATTAAGTGGACGGGTGCAGCCTATCTTATTTACCTCGGCGTACAGGCATTGCTTTCTAAACAGGAAAGTTATGAGGTTGCTGAAGGAAAAAGTCAGCGCCAATCACCTCGTAGTTTGTTTCTAAGTGGTTTTATCGTCGGTTCCAGTAACCCAAAAGCCATTATCTTCTTCACAGCTCTTTTCCCACAGTTTATTGATCCTCAACTCTCTTTACTCACTCAATATTCCATATTGGCCAGTACGTTTGCGGTGATGGAACTGTCTTGGCTTTTGATCTACGCCTATTTAGGTGCAAAATCTTCAAATTGGTTATTGCAAAGTGGTCGTGCCAAACTGTTTAATAAGCTGACTGGTAGCGTGTTTGTAGGTTCAGGAATATTGTTGTCCACAACCTCGCGCTAAATTCTCGAGAGGTGTTATGAGCATTCCAGAAAGTAAAGTGGCGATTGTTGCAGGCGGCAGTGGTTTAGTCGGTCACGAATTAATGATGTTACTTCTTAAAGAAGATGCCATTGCAAAAGTCCATGCCATGGGAAGAAGACCAATACACCTCTCTCATTCGAAGCTTAAAGAGCATATCCACGTTGATCTCGCGGTCACACAATGGGATGAAAACTCGCCCTCTCCAGAAATCGGTTTTATTTGCCTAGGCACAACACTCAAGCAAGCGGGTTCGAAAGAAAAACTGGCTAAAGTAGATGTTGATTTGGTGTGCAATGTTGCTCAAGAAATGAAATTGCTCGGCGTAACACGTATTGCTGTTGTTTCTAGCTATGGCGCAGATCCTGATTCTTACTCTCATTACTTGAAATGCAAGGGCCGCATGGAGTCAGCCGTATCAAGAATGGGGTTTGAGAGAGTTGTATTTGTCAGACCTGGTCCTTTAAGCGGCGAGCGTGATAAACCGCGAAAAAACGAAATAATAACTGAATATGCCCTTAAACTCCTTTCGCCTCTTCTCATCGGTAAACTTGCGAACTTCAGACCTATCTCCGGACAAGACGTAGCGCAATGTATGCTCTATTCCTTATTTGAAACTCAAACATCTATGACCTACCCCACCATTTTTGATACTCGTTCAATGTACGCGATGCTAAAAAAGTTCAAATAGCTTACATTTTTGGGTCCGCTCAAGAATTTAGCTCTAAACGCTTTTCTAGCCGATTTTTTTACCACTCATCCCTTGAACTTACTTGTAACCCCCTTGAGCTTACCTGCAATGTCCTTGAGTTTACTTGCAACGATGGCTATCGGCGCGTAAATCTAACTTGCTACCCCCCTTCTGCGAAAAACTTCTCTAACGGAGCGTGTATTTAATTCAGTGAGTTACTCTGTTTCTTATCCAGTTCTGACATTAATTATGACTTATTGTCCATAAAAACACATTTCATATAATATTTTCACATATCTAATTTCAAATCACACTTTGCGATTAACACACCTAAGACTATGTTAGCCAATAGTTATTAATTCTAAATATTTAATATTAATCAGAATTATGTATCTTAAATGTAAATAAAGGTTATCTATCAATGTCTGTGGCAGTATTACTCAACCTTGCTGTTTTCGCGCTTATTTTGTTACTCATTTTTAAACAGCAGCAAAAATCAAACACGCTTTCAAGGCTCGTACTTGTTGGCTTAGTTTCCGGAAGCCTCTTCGGGCTTGCACTTCAATTATTTTATGGTGAAGGTCACGCTTCCATTCAAGCAAGCCTTGATTGGATTAACGTTGTTGGTCGTGGCTATGTTGGTTTATTGAAAATGATCATCATGCCTTTGGTTTTGGTTTCAATGATCGCAGCCGTGGTGAAACTCGAAAATTCAGGCTCGTTAGGAAAAATCAGTGCCCTAACCATTTCAGTGCTTTTGGTCACCACTATGATCTCAGCAGTTATTGGTATTGGTGTGACTCAAGCATTTGGGCTGACAGCCGAGGGGTTAACAGAAGGAGCTCGTGAAACAGCACGTATTTCGGTACTTGAAAATCGGATAGATCGAGTAAGTGACCTCACCATCCCTCAAATGTTGGTGAGCTTTATTCCAACCAACCCGTTCGCTGATCTTACAGGTTCACGCTCCACTTCCATTATCGCTGTGGTTATCTTCGGTATACTAACGGGCATTGCCGCTAGAAAAGTCATGATGGAGAAGCAAGAACTGGCTTCACCAATCCGCACATTTGTTGAAGCAGCTCAGTCGATAGTTATGCGTTTAGTCAAAATGATTATGGCGTTAACACCTTATGGCATTGCAGCTCTCATGACCAAGGTGGTAGCAACATCAAGCGCCGCCGATATTTTGAATCTTCTAGGCTTCATTATTGCTTCTTACGTTGCAATATTGCTGATGTTTGTGGTCCACGGGTTATTGGTTTCTTTTGTCGGAGTTAGCCCATTAGAGTACTTCAAGAAAATTTGGCCAGTACTGACTTTCGCGTTTACCTCTCGCAGCAGTGCAGCCACTATTCCACTTAATGTTGAAGCGCAGATAACCAAGCTTAATGTGCCGCCTGCCATCGCAAACTTGTCGGCATCATTTGGTGCGACAATTGGTCAAAATGGTTGCGCTGGGATCTACCCTGCAATGCTCGCTGTAATGGTTGCACCAACCATGGGTATTAATCCACTTGATATTAACTTTATACTATCTTTGATTGCCATTATTACCATTAGCTCATTTGGTATTGCTGGTGTAGGAGGCGGGGCAACATTTGCAGCACTCATTGTGTTGCCTGCAATGGGATTACCTGTGACTATCGCCGCGCTATTGATTTCTATCGAGCCCTTGATTGATATGGCACGCACCGCATTGAATGTTTCTGGTGCGATGACAGCAGGTACGATTACCAGCCGGTTACTTGGTGATAAAAAAGCTCATCCCATACATGAAGAAGCCAACGTGTAGTTTTCTCTCACAGTAAACGCGGTGTTCGAAGCAGGAAACAAAGAGCATTTATTAGCGACCTTCACGGTCGCTTTTTTATTCGCTGAGAAGTAAGCGAAAATAGAACTGATTGAATCTGTGTAAAATTTCACAGGCTTTTTTTGTAAAATTTACACTGTGAAATTTTTATTGTGAAATTTTGATGTGAATGGCGCTAATCTAAAGTTGAAGCAAGGGCAAAAGAACAGTCACCTCTTTTACCCAAGCTGGAAAAAAGATAAATGATGAGGACATCACTATGACTATATCAACTGCTTCGAACAATCAAAATACAGAAACCGAACAACAGTTTGATGCGACTTCTGTCCTCGCTGCTGAAAAATCAAATGCGCAACGAGTGACAGAAAAGCAACAACGAGCAAAAGAAATATTGGATTCATCCTTCCCACTTGAGCATGGTTCTCACCAAGATGTTGTGAACTATATGGTGTACTACTGCAACTTGGTTGCCTGCTTTGCAGATGGGAAGTTAGTGGGGTTAAACAACCCTTCACAGTTTGTCGCCTTATCAGGTCACAAACGTGAACCAGAAGCCATTTTACTTAAAGATGCTCAAGGTTCGCACCTAGAGATTACGCTTGGTACACACCTAGGCAGCATTGATAATTTGGCAAACATCCAAGATATTCAGCTGGAATCGCGTACTTCGTTGTGCATGGAAACCCAATCTAACCACCGTTACTGGATCAGCCTTCTAGAAACGGGATCGAAAGGCGACCCTATTGCGCACAGCGTTGACAAAGAATACACGTCGCGTAGTGGCGAAGACTATACGCTTGCTCGCTTTTGCAAGAATTGAGATACACAATAATATCGAAATAACTATTTTTAAAAAGCCTTAACCTTAGTCTATGTCAATCTGACTGACCCCTTAATTGGGGTCTTTTTTTTGGCTCAGCTAAAAAAATCTCACCTAAACTGTCCCCAAATTGTGATTTCTCTCGTCTAGATAGTAGCCAGAACAAAACTGGTTTGAACTTAAGTTAAACAGCTTATCAAGGAGAAAGCCGTGGGAATGAATCAAGAAAGGAATGGGACCAGAGCCGAACGTAATTTAGACGGTTTACTTTTATCCACTCAGGGGATTAGGACAAGCTATAGGCTATTTAGTCAATGGCAAAAGATTGAAAGCCCAATTGTTCGCCTGACGAAAATAGCACCAGTATCATGCCTCATAAAAAAGTCGTTCTCGGTCGCTGATTCAATAGAGGGAGTAATGCAATGATTTCTCACGCCTTATCAATTTTCGCCTTTATGGTCGTAACCTTTGCCGCACAAGGCTTATCCCATTTTGTCATCAACAAAGAACACTTTGATTCAGTGGGTTTTCTTCGCCAAGAGCCAATCATGGCGATGGGGTTTGCCGTCATGATTATTCAAGGTTTAATCATCAGCATCGGTCTGAAAGCCTGGAAAGACAGTGCCGTTAGAATGAAAGACGGTATATTCATTTCGTTGCTTTTTGGGGCGTTTCTTGTCAGCTATATCGCGCTCACCGAACCCGCTAAATATACCGTGCCATCAATTGCAAACTGGATTCAAATTGAACTTACGGTCGGGTTACTGCAATTTGGTATTTTTGGACTGGCTTTAGGCTGGATCCATCAGAAATTCCGGTCAGGTAATTAGCATCAAAATATCTACTCGAAGAAACACTTACGCGAATAGAGTCTAAAGGAGATATCTATGAGAAACCTTGCTGTTCTAGCGTTCGTAACGCTTGATGGAGTCATGCAATCCCCTAGTATGCCCGAAGAAGATCCGTCTGGTGGGTTTAAACATGGTGGTTGGGCAAAGCCTTACTGGGAGGGGGTAATGAATCAGGTTGAACGCTACGCGATGTCGAAACCTTACGATATGGTTTTTGGTCGAAATACCTATGACATTTTTGCGAGGCATTGGCCCAACGCACCAAAATCCACACTTTCAGACCGGATGAATGCGGCGCGAAAATATGTTGTCACATCTGATCCGAAAGAGTTAAGTTGGGCGAACTCCCATGCAGTTACGGGCGATATTGCTGCTGAAATTCAAGCTCTGAAAGGCCAGAGCGGTCCACTCCTACAAGTACATGGTAGCGCCAGTCTGATCCAGACGCTTCTAAAGCATGACCTAATTGACGAACTTCGCCTTTGGGTATTCCCTGTCGTTGTTGGTGGCGGAAAACGTCTGTTCGAACATTGCAACGCATCACACCAATTTGAACTTACAAAGTTTGATAGCTGCGATAACGGTGTAACGATGCATTTCTACAGACCTGCGTTAAATTCCAAAAGCCTGTCATAAATAACGCCTCGCAGAAAAGCGTTAAGAAAGCAACGAAAGAACTCGATGAATTCGGGTCTGTTTAAAAGCCGTTTTTATCTTAGTCTGAGTGCCCCCATTAATTGGGGTCTTTTTTTTGGTTAAATTCTATAAGTAATGCTCTAAGCTCTCCGACTTCCGACCTGAGTTCCGTTACTTCGTCTTTGAGGTTCGCCATTACGTGCTTACCTTGATCCTCTTTGTCTTCTTCTAGAAACCAAGAAGCCACAAAACCGGTAAAAGTACCAAATAAGCCAACACCCGTTGTCATCAATGCAGAGGCAACAAACCTACCCTCGACTGTCACGGGATAAAAATCCCCATATCCCACAGTAGTTATCGTCACAAACGCCCACCAAAATGCGTCTGCCGCATTATGAATGTTGGCACCTTCAACCCCTTGCTCTAACAAAAGCAGTGCAATTGCGCCAACGGTCAGCATAAGAATCGAAACAAAAACAACGAAAGAGAAAGAGCTTTTTACTTTGTTCCGCAAAAAGACATTAGCTAATGTACGGACAGAACGAATAACCCGAATGAGACGAATAACACGAACGACACGCGCAAATTGCGGATAAAAACCAAATGGGATGGAAGAAAGTAAATCTATCCACCCCCACGTACGAAAATATCGCCAGCGATCGGGGGCATGTTTCAATTGAATAATGAAATCAATAAAGAAGAAAACACAGATAAATTGATCAGACCATCTGAGCATAATGTTGATGTCATCTGGTAGTTTCATTGTCAATTGCAACACAATGGATATCAAAACAAAGACAGACAAAAACAAAACAAAGACCTGAAATGGGCCTAGATACTCACGCTGCTCGGTAGTGGTCATGGGATGTTCTCTAAAATCAATCTAAAAAGAGGGGCATTACCCGGTAACATTAAGTGACTGGGTGATCGTTCGTCAATCCAGAAAGTGAACTTACTCGGCTTAAAGGCGGGATTTCTTTTTATTGGACTTTGGCTTAGACGCTTTCTGCATGGAAGAATATTCATTCTTCAAAATGAAAACAAAGCGTATCAACCCGATGACAAACACAATGCCAAAGACAGCAAGTATTGTCTGACAAAGCCAATCAGGATCGCAGGGTAAATAGATTTCTATGGGCATAGGTTTCGCTATATATACAGCAGGCTCGTAACAATACTGACCGCCCGCTTAACAAAAAACTTCTATCCCCAATACGCCTAAAACAAAAAAGGCTGTTATGAGAACGTAACAGCCAATACTTTTGCCATACAACTATGTAGCTATTGAGCTATGTAGCTATGTAGCTATGTAGCTATTGAGTTGAAAGGTATCGACCTAAGCTGTCCAAGCCAGTTCCCCAACCTGCACCGTGTTGGCTGCGCGATGCATCAAATGCGGCGATTTCTTCTGGCGTCGCGTTAACGGGCTCCCAAATAAGTTGTAATTTAGTTTGACTGCCGCTTTCTTCAAGCTTGACCGTTGTTTTCATTTCTTTCGGCCAATTTGGCATTTGTGGGCTCGGCATGATCTCGCCCTGCTCATTCGATACTGATTGAATAAACACAACCGTGTGCGGTTCTACAATTTCGATGTATTGAGATAAAAGCCACATCTCGAAACCATTTGGCATAACCATTTTATGGAGTGATGAGCCTCCCGCTTTAATGTCGGCGCGGGTAAATTCACAGGTTACACCAGGCATTGGTACCATCCACTTTGTCATGTGCTCTACTTTGGTCCATGCCTCAAACACCAAAGTGATAGGCGCATCGTATTCTCTTGTTAGAATGGTGGGTTCTACTTGTTGATTACTCATCCTTGTCCCCTTTTTGTTGAATCTCTTCTAGGTATTCTCCCAAACTATCCAAAGTATGGGTCCAATATTGCTCGAATTGAACAACCCAGTCTTGAATAGACTTAAGTTGCTCGCCATTTACGTGATAAGCGCGAAACCTTCCTTCTCTACGCTCTCTAACCAAATCGACGGCTTTTAGCACCCCCAAATGTTTAGATACCATTGGCTGACTCCACCCAAGTGATGCAACTAGCTGATTAACCGTCATTTCTTTGCCAGCTAATTTTTCCAGTAGCTCTCTTCTTTTAGGCTCAGCTATCGCGTTAAATGGATCAAATGTGGTTTTTGTTCTAGCCATAAACCTCAATATATTCCTATATTGGAATATTACAATATGTTCAAAGCCAAGTTCTTATCATTGAGACATTGAGATTTCTCGTCTTGGTAAGCTTAGGTCTTATACTGGTTGCAAAGAAATATTGAAAAGGAAACCATGGTGGAAAGTCGGTTCTTTAGGTCACTTGATAAGCCAACGCAAAATAGACTTACCCTTTCAGCGCAATCCTTTCGATTCGAACCACAAGAGTTTCTTCTCGATTCACAATCAAAATGGAACACGGTATTTCTATTGAACTCAGGCTCAGTGAGGATGTACTACCTCGATAGGGATGGAAAAGAGCACAACAAAGCCTTTTTTGTCGATCATGCTTTCTTCTGGCCGGTGACAGAATCGCTAAGGAATGAGCCCGCTGGTTTTTTTATTGAATCCATTGAAAGTGGAAGCGGATGGCGTTGGGATTTTGATGTTTTCAAACAAACTTTTGCCAACGAAAACGACTGGATGACGTTTTCTCACCTTTGGATGGAAAATGTATTAGCAGAAAAGTTCAATAGAGAGAAAGATTGGCTGCAACTTACCGCAGCGCAGCGCTACGTTAAACTCATCACCCTAAGACCAGAGCTAAAGCGTTTACCCAACATGCACCTCGCAAGCTATATCGGCGTAACCCCTGAATCCTTTTCTCGATTAAAAAAATCCATCTCACTTACCAAATGATAAGTACAACGCTCCGACATTTCGCCAAACTTTCCGTTAACGCAATAAAAGGAAAGCAAAATGGAAAAGGGACTAGAAGCGACATCTACTTTACTGCTTGGACTTATGGCTGGTTTTTTTGCCACCTACAGTTTTAATGTGAACTACGCCATGCTCGAAGTCGATGGCAACACCTACGCTACGGTACAATCGTTGTTTAACATCAATGTGAGACACGCTGGCTTTTTTATGTGCTTTTTTGGTGCCGCTCTGTTGCCTGCGATAACCGGAGTGGTGTGGCTGAGAAAGGACAAACGGCGAGCACTGGTTTGGCTTGCGACCGCCTTGAGTTACTTTATTGGGATAGTTATTTTTACTCGGTTTGTTAATTTACCGCTTAACTATTACACCGAGTCATGGAATCCAGCCGCTTTACCCGATGATTGGAAAGCCGTTCGAGATCAGTGGAATACCGCGAATTTACTGCGCGTTATTGTCAGTATGATTACCTTTTCGATAGCATTGGCAATCCCCCACTTACGAACACGCAGTATCACCAGTTAGCTTTGCTCTCTATACTGAAACACCTAAACTACGCAAATCTTCTCGCGCTTTCTTAGCGGTTGAAAACTGGAAAGCGTGAAAACCCTCTGTTTTCGCCCCTTCTACATTCGCAGGCATATCATCTAAAAACACCGATTCATCAGCTTTCACGTTACATTGTTCCACCACTAATTGGTAAATCCTAGGGTTGGGTTTAAGCACATCCCATTCAGCGGATACAATGGCATTATCGAATAACGACCAAAAATCGTACTTTTCTTTAAGGAACACAACAATTTCATGCACATTATCAGTGAGCGCATAAATGCCATAACCTGATTCTTTCAAGTCTTTCATCATGTCTTCTGTGCCTTCTAATAAAGACAGTGATGCTTTCACGTTATCAAATAGCCTATCGGTTTCCTCAGTACTGAACTTCAGTTGTTCTTGATAAGCTTGTTTCGCTTCACTTTCGGTAAAGCGACCTTTATTTAAATCAAGCCAAATTTGATGTGAGAAAATGTCTTGCGCCAGCTTTTGTGCCGCTTCTTCTTGCATATCAAACGTTGCGGAAACGATCTCAAGAGGAGACCATTTTACGATCACGTTACCTACGTCAAAAACAATGTTTTTAATTGTCATACCCTAGCCTTTTTAATTGACGAACAAGTGTCGCGCGGTGGCTATAAAGCCTTTAAATACACCGCGCTATTTTCCTTAGAAGGAGAAAAGCCAACGTTCAAAAGATACTCTTCGTGCTCTTTTGTTTTCGCAATGGCTTTAAGCATATTTACACCTCGTTGCTTCATCACTTCTGGGTGTAATTGGTAGTAATACTGCGCTACCTTCATGTCTCGATATTCTGGTGTCACAAAATCCAGCACAAGAGATAACGTGCCATCCTTATCTTTGTTCCCCACCAGTACGCCAGCAATGCTATTGTTTCGAAGAGTGTAAAAAGCCGTATCCGATTTCTTTATCGATTCCACCGAGGTTTGCTGCTCAATTTCCATTAAATTGGTGGCAACAAAATGGTCAAAATACTCAGAATCGACAGAAGCCGAGATCAATTTGAATCTCTCTTTGGTGGTATAAATTCCCCACAAATAATAGACATTGATTCCTGCAATACCTAAGTTCATCAACATAGTGGGATAAGAATCAATAAAATAGGCGAATGCTGCAAAGAGTAAGCAGCCGATAAAGTTAATCACTCTAAGCTTTATGATGGACGTCATTGTTAGCGATACGAGTACGACCAAAGATGCTAGATAACCAAACCACTCTACCCAATCAAAATCCATTTTGATGCTCCCTCTCGTTTGTGTAATCAAAAAGATAGCATTGGAATTATGCTGGGTACACACCAAAAACGTGGTAGCTATGCAAGTATAAAAAGAAAGCCACCTTTATAGATGGCTTTAGAGCTGAGTGCATATCTATCTGTACGAGAGAAGAAGCATTACTCAATGATGATTGGAGAGTTGTGGGATTCAGATAGCACAATTAAGATTAATGATGTCGCCTTTAGGTAAAGAGAAACAGGAAATAAATCTGTATAACAGAGAGTTGAATCATTTCAATTTACAATTGAAAAATGCCGAGGCTTTAAGCCCCGGCATTTCAAAGTACTTATAAAGATCCTTCTTATCAGTTAGTCATCTTTAATAAGAAGTATGGTGCTCAAGTTGTTAGTCAGATCAGTTGCCGATACGCCTTCAAAGTCAATCGTCACCGAGCTACCATCTTTGTCGACGGTTATGCTTGAGTGATCATCATTGCCATCTACAGTGCCTTTTATTTGATCCAGCATAGATGTCACTTCATTTTCAGATAAATCAGTGAACAAATCACTCAAATCAAGCTTATCGCCTTCATTGATGTGGAAATCGGTAATGCGATCTGTACTTCCATCTAGGTCGGAATTAACCCACTTAAAGACATCTGAATCGTCACCGCCAGTCAGAATATCACTTCCAAGCCCACCTATTAACGTATCGTTGTCGTCACCACCATATAGGTAATCATTACCGCCTTGACCAAAGATGATGTCGTCACCGTCATTACCATGGAGATGATCGGCTTTATCTTCGTCTGTTGACTGATTGAACTCTTTGATGTTTTCAGTAATGTAACTGTGTACTTGCGCATCAGAAACATCCGTCACATCGAGTTTACCTGCAACATACTCTTTAAGCCCTTCATATCCTTGGGCAGACACACCTGGCATGTGCATAGAATCACCAAATAGGATGTCGTCACCTCTACCCGCATTGATGGAATCTATGCCCGGAAGCTTGTCTTCAGAAGTACCAAGGATAGCTTCTGCCAAATCATCGGCATCCACATTTGCTTGTACGTTTCGGTCTGAATCAAAGTCTTTCAACTGATCTTCATTCAAGCCGCTGCCAATACCAATTGCTTCTACTGTTACACCATTATTTTCAAGCGCTTCAAATCCTTGTTCTGCTTGAGATAATGTCGCGTCATCAGCATAAGAGCCTCTTCCAGCTATCTGAACAAATTCGTGCTCTCCTGCGCCATCTGGTCTCATGTACCCTTGGAACGTTCCATAGTGGTAGCCCGACGTATAGCTGTATACTTTTCCATGCGAATCAATAATTGTCTTGCCTGCGTAACTATAGGTTTGACCCGGCACGTAATCAGCATTGTTCAAAATATCATCCAGCGTACGATCATTAGATGTACCTGCACTATTGTAAACAAGAGGGTTTGTAACATCAGTGTTGTAGTAGGTAGGGCGACCATCCGTGATGAAATACGCCATATTATTGGCTTCTGGATGCGTTGTTTTCACAGTTTCAAACCAATTGTTGGTTACAGTGAAAGCATCTTCATAGTTCGTGCCACCGCCTGATCTTAAGCTGTCTAAAACATTTTCAAGCTTGTCTTTAGCACCTGATTCGGCAAGATTCACACTCACGCTGGTATGCGCTAGCGTATCGAAGTCCACTAACATCACGTTCACAGTACCGGAGTGTTCACCTTTCGCACTACTAATTAAGCTATCGAATACTTTCTCAAGTTGGTCTTCAATGTCGTCAATATTGCTACTACCAACACTTCCTGAAGTGTCGACCATAAATGCGATATTGTAGTCCTGACCATGAGAAACAACAGTGCCAGTAGTATCACCTATAATGGTGTCGTGGGTATCACCTGTCGTGTTGCTTTGCCCATCGCCACTCATTGTTACGCCAGCAAATTCACTAAGGACTATAGAATCATCACCTGAAGCAGTATTCGCTGAATCACTTCCTTCTTGAGAAGTAGCAATAACAGAAATTTCAGCAGCATTGGTCGCTGTAGTTACTAGAGTAAGACCAGATAAAGTCACCGATGTTGCATCGGAAGACCAAAGACCGGAAAGCGTTATAGTGCCATCACTTGAAGCGGTACCGATAACCGTTCCACTGCTGTCTTTTAACACATCGCCTTGAGCAAGACCGGAGATTTCAATCTCAGTTAGCGTTTCACTTCCATCGACATCTGTTAAGGATGCTTCAATATCGATTGGGTATTCAGATGACGTTGGCTCAACTTTTGTCAACGAACCTGTGTCAGGGTCAAGCTCAAAAATTCCATCCTCAAACTGAACATACTTAATATTGTGCAAATGCAATGAATTAACTTCATTCGCTCCATCTTCGGAGAAATTGAACCAGCGGTCATTACTGGTAAAGCCAGAACCCTTGCTGATTTCATAATCCGTGCTGTTACCTTTTAGAATTGCAACATCCTTGGCATTAGGATCGTAATGATTTGCACCATACAACGCATCAGTGCCGTTACCCGCTACAAGAATGTCATCACCTAAATCGCCTCTGATGTCATTTTTAGAGTTCTTGGCACCGACTAGAATATCGTTGCCGTTACCACCTGATATCGAATAACTAGCCCCATTGTCGAATTCACCAAATACGTAATCACGCTCTGACGTCCCTGAACGCTCGCCCCATACATCGATAATTTGAGTATTCTCGATACCAAACTCTGTTCCATCGAAGTTTTCAGGTAAGAAGTCTTCATAAGTCATCCCAAATGTAGGGAACTCAGAGTAGATATGAGTTGGGCTACCAGTGATCGATACATTAACCTCTGGCTCATCAGCTACTGGTGTTACATCTAGGTACGCGCTACCCGTATCTGTTAACTTACCGTCACTAACAGTGAAATCGAACTTAATGTCGTCCGCAGACATATTTTCGTTCGGGTGGAACACCGCGCCTGTCACTTGACCGTGAGAGTTAGTTGTAACAACAAGCTCCCCTTTTGACTCGTCGACAGAAAGAGCAGAAATAAACAAGTCGTCTTGATTTTCGTCCGTCGCTGTATTTAACAGTAGTTGTAATTTAGCGGCATCAATAACAAACGCGTTATCTTCTGAAGAGTTACCTAAGTCTGAATCGCCGTTAACGACTGGTGCTCTCTCTAGTGCAGACTCAGAGCTAGGGATACTGATATCGACAGTTGCCGTTCCATCACTTTCCTGGCCATCTGAATCAACCGCTTTATATTCAATTTCGTCATTAATTTGAGAGTCAACAACTTCGACACCTGTTAAGGTAAAGTTGGAGTTTTGGTTCGCAGTAGTTGTCAGTCGGATTTCATCGAAGCCACCATCAAGCTGCAAGTTCGCCACATACTGAGAATTAACGATGTCGCTAGACGAATCTACAACTACAGTTGTCTGTAGAACGCCATCTTTGTAAAGCTCGATATGAACCTTGGCATCAATACCCAAACCTGCATCAGAATAATGTCCATGTAGGCTAGCTAAAGATACGTTAGCTTCAGTGACATTGACGTTGTCGCCGAAGTCAATTGAAACGTATTCTTTGTTACCACTTTCTATTTCACCACCATTTACACCAATACCAACTTCATTTATGTCGCTGTCGTAATTCAGGGTACCTTCCTTAAGTGAACCATCATTACCAACTACACCTCCAGTGATAACCACTCCACTATCTAGAGTAATCTCAGACAAATTATTGATTGGCGTTTCATTGTTGAAAGCAGTCGAATCAAAGCTTAGATTTTCATTTACATCACTATCAAGTTCATATTTAACGACCGCAGAATCAGCGAATACAGAGCCAACTTCCAGCTTCGTTTTGGAACCATCCTCGTTAATGGCATAAAGGCTGCCGAACTGTGGTAATTCGGTCACTACTATGTCTGTCGTCTTATCAGAACTGCTATCGTCTTCTGTATCCGTTGCATTTCCAGAGAAAGGAATGTTGAAGACACTGGATGTTGAAGACACTGTGAAATCATTAACTTCTGGAGCTTCATTCACATGCACAGAATCAGATGACGTGTATTCCTGACCGTTCGCGTGTGTAATAGAAACACTAATTGTTAAATCACTACCTTCAGATGGTGTAGCGTAAGAACTAATCACGTGACCGTCTTTAATCTGCTGCTCCGTAAGAGTGATAGACTGAACTCCGGAAGGAAGTGTTACTAGCAGAACCGTACCGACTACTGCACCGGCAGGAAGATCAACTCGGTAATTAACGGATGGTTCAACTTCAGAACCTGCAAGCACACCATCGTCGTTCACATCACTAGTAATGGTAACAGTAGGTTTCAGAAGTTGCTCCACTGTGTAAGTCTCGTCACCAAACTTGAAGCGCTCGAACTCACGGAATACGTTCGTATCATTCTCAGATGGCTCAAATACTACGATCTCACCAGCACTGTTTACACTAATCACGTAGTTTTCAATGGAATCAGAGAAAATTGCTCTGTCATCATGGGCACCGCCATCCGCGACAAAGTAGTCATTATCATCATCAGAAACCATTTGTAGGTCATCTCGACCTCCACCAAGAAGCACGTAGTCATCCGAAGACTCCGTAACCGCTGGGTCGTAACTACCATGGTAATAATGAACGGTATCGGATGCCTCACTCACATTACCAGCAGAATCTGTTTCCTTAGCAAACATGAATTCATTGTCGTTGATCGGCGTAACGCTAATACTGGATATATCAAGAGTCCAACTTAAGTCAGCCTGGACGGTGGCAGTACCTATAGATACATAGCTACCATCAGCATCCTTAGCAAATACCTCAATAATATTCCCAACTTCACTACCAGTGCCATGTAGAGTCACATCAGAGTAATCACTGTTTTCAGAGTCGTCTGTAATGTTTGTGATGGTTGGTTTAGCGACCGCCGTGTCCACTTCGATGCTGGATGTCGCTTGCGTCGCCGCATTGCCGGCCACGTCGCTGACGTCCGCGGTAATGCCTTCCAGACCTTCTTCGAAGTTCGCCACGTCCGCCGCCGGAACCACGATGCTCCAGACGTTGCCTTGCACTTCGCCTGTGTAGGTCTTGCCGTCGATGGTCACGCTCACCACTTGACCGTTTTCGACGTTCGTGGTGGTGCCGCTGATGGTCAGCGCCTGACCTTTCTCGCTCGCGTTGATGACGTCGTCGCCCGCCAAGTCGGCGTCGATGCTGATGGTTGGGTGGCTCGTGTCGACCATCACGTCTTGCGTGGTCGTCGCTTCGTTGCCTGCCGTATCTGTCACGACGATGCTCAGGCTGTTTGCGCCGTCTTTCAGCGCGTTCGTGATGGCGATGGTGTAAACACCATTCGCATCCGCGGTGCCGGTCGCCGTGTGCTCCTGACCTTCTTTATCCGTGTACGTGATGGTCACGGTGGCGCCCGCTTCCGTCACGCCTGTGATGTCCGGTGTGTTGTCGTTGGTGATGGTGTCGGTTTTCAGACCACTGTTAGTCGCGTCCGTGATGTCGGACGTGATGGCCGCATTCCCATCGTCTGTTGGGTGCGTCAGTACCGCTCTATCCAGTTTCGCACTGTC
>NZ_BFAQ01000052.1 GCF_002933855.1 Vibrio penaeicida | reverse complement strand
AAATGGATATAACAAAAGCTTCAAACCGACAAACAACGCGTGGCATTTTTAGTTTGCGGTGAATTTAGTGTTTAAGGCGTAATGCAGCGGCTTGTTTTGTGCGTTGTCTGCGGTTTAAGCTGGCGTTATGAAGCATCTAGAAAAATTCAGTAAAATTAGGGGCTAAGGTTCAATATTTGCTTATATTTTTATCATGATTTGAATCTTTCCCAATTGAAAATCCGTTATGTTTCTTTGGTGAAATGCCGCTTGGGTTTCATCAAAAGGCAAATTGGCTGTTTGGGTATTTTTGCCAAGTAATTCTTTCTATCAGCCATTTGCTGCACCGTGATTTTTGCGGGGCGGCAGTACTTTGAAAAGCTCCAAACTTGGTGGGTGTTTTAAGTCAACTCGTTGTGGGTTTGTCGTATAGCTGCCAACATTTTGTGAATTGGCTCTGCGTCTCAACCTTCTGTATTTGCTGAAAATCTGTGGTTGCCGTAAAGTCCGTTCATAACAAACAATTCAAACAGACCAAAAACGTGTGGCACTTTTAGTTTGCGTTGAGTTTAGTGTTTAAGGTGGCATGCAGAAGCGGTATTTGTACGTTTTTGGCAGTTTAATAGGGCGTTAGTTGCCATGCGTGAATATGGCATTTAACATCATTTGTTTCACTTATAGAAAATATGCAACTTACAGTATATAATCCCGCATGTTGGCTAGCAATGATAATGATAGAGGTAAAATGTTAAGCAAACATATGTTTCACTTCGCTCTAGTTCATGAGCAATTCGCTGAAACTGGCGATTTAGTTAGGGGACTTTTGCCTCTTTTTACTCCGCTTTTATCTGACTTGGAAGGCAAAGAGTTCGTACCAGAAAAGTTTTGTAAAGAGATAAATGCTACATATGGTCTAGAAATGCATCCATATGTAGCCGAAGATCTTGCGCCAAAATTAGTGGAGGCAGGGGTCTTAACTATCATAAATGAGAGGAACAAGGGCAAAAGATATTATATCGATTCAATTCCAAAAATAGACAATGCCAAGCTTCAGTCTGATATACAAAAAATATTCAATGAGTATGAGAAGTATGCTAAGAAGAATATGAAGCGAGCGAAGGTCGCTAACCCTGATATAGACTATTCAAGTGAGTTTATCTCAAGATTGGTTCAGATAGATACATTTGTAGAAAAATATGCCCCTAGCAAAGTTAAACAATATAAATGTAGCGACATTCTGGACTACACTTTTGTCTGGTTTGTAAATGCAATTGAAGAGAAAGGCGGTGAACTAAAAGAAGTACTAAATAAAGCCTATTCAGGCTGTATTTTGTCAGAAGTCGTTCTGAGTATTAAAGAACCATCCATCGCAAATGGTTCGATTAATGGAAAAAGTTTCTATATAGACGCCCCTATTCTACTCAACGTATTAGGCTTTAACGATGATTACTCCGTTCAATGTTCAAGGCTATTGATCAACAAAATTCTCGATGAAGGTGGTATTCTGACTACAACCGAAAACTATATTGAAGAGGCTCAAACCTCCATTAGAATAGCACTTTCAAATAGAGATAGAAAACAACCCAGAGTTAGCTCTTTAGATCATTATATTTTCAAGAACCCAAGCAAGATCATCGATGTAAGAACGGCTCAGAATAGTGTAAAAGATATTTTATCTCAACAATACAATTTCAGCGTTAATAATAAGTATATAAACATATCTTCATATGCAAGTAACCATCATGGGGTTGCTCTAAAAGAGAAGTTATCAACTGAATTATCTTGGTATAGTAATGAAGTTGCATTGTACAATGACGTTGAGTCTATTACATATGTTGTAGCTAATCATGGTTACTCTTCGATTAAGAATATCGCTGAATCCAAATCTTTTCTAATATCACCGAATGAGAGCTTGATTAAATCAGCTAATAAGGTTTTGTATACACTTAGAACATTTACTAAGCCAGATATGACCCCTTTACTTAGTGAAAAAAAATTAGCGGTGCTCTTATGGGTTATTAGTGGCGGAGTTGGTCAAGATATAACTTCGCTCACGCTTGTTAGCTCTTGTGCTCGTGCTTTTGAGATGCACAAAGAGGTGTTCTATAAGGTTAAAGAGTTCTTAAAGAACTTACCGGAAGAAAAAGTTAAAGACTATGAACGCATAGTTTGTAATGATCGCGTCTTTAACTATCTAATCGATGAGGTGGGCTCAAACTATAACCAAATAGATGAAGATAACTTCGAAGAACTACTTGTTCAATCTAAAATTAGGCTTGATGAAGAAGAAAGATTAAAAGAGGAGCTCTATAATTCCGAGAAGTCTAATTTGGAAGATAAGGTTAGAAAGGTTGAGTTAGAAAGAAACAAAGCTCGTGAAGCTATTGTTACCAAATCAAAAGACCAAGTTATTAAGGAAAAGCAAAATTCTGAACTTAATGACAAGGTTGGAAAGCTACAAGAAAAAGTAGAGTCTTTGGAACGTCAAACATCTGAATCCAAGAGTAGCTATCTTAATGAAATTGAAAAAGTTAAAGATGAATCATTTCGATGCATTGAAGATGGCGTTCATGCTGCCCGCAAGGAATTAAGTGCGGATAACTTTTCTCGTTTATCGCTATTTTTTGAGAAAATTCTTAGATTACTTGTGTCCTTAACGTTGGCTTTGGTTTGTTATCAAGTAAGTGCGATGTCGCTCCCAGACACCATTGTTTTTGCTGATATTACTATATCTGGTGAAACTGCGGGTTTCGTTAAATACTTTGTTTCGGTAATACCATTTATTGCAACTTGGGCATTACCAGACTTGATTTTTGGTGGAACTATTAAAAAGCTAAGTGATAAAACGGCTGGTAGAATTTTGACTGCGTCTTAGGCTGTACAATGTTAGTTACGTTCGCAAGAGTGATAAATGGCAACTAACAATCTGTTTAAGAGGGATTCGCAACGCATGGCATTTTTACTATGCGTTGGTTTGAGTGATTACGGTGGTATGCGGCGGCTTTGGTATTGCGCTGCTCACCCCTTAACAGGGCGTTAGGTTTTACTTGAAAGCAGTGGTAATAATTCAACTGTCTTCTTTGGTGTCGCTGGGCATTTGTTTCGTGTAGGTTCAGCAATTTTCTTCTTTCCCAACATCATCCTTTTTCGGGTTGCTTCATTTAAATTTGGGGTAGGGGTGTTGGGAGTTCTGGTTGGCTCAAAGCACCGGAGAATTTCATTACCAATGAAGCCAGCGTGAGCTGAATATTTTGCGCATTGGGTGGTTACTTTGGTTCATGCCCTGTGATTGTGCTCATAAAGTTCCAATGAATCATGCAGTTCTTTGCCAAGTAGTGCGGAGGATTGTGTTAAAACCTAACAAAAGCTTCAAGCCGACTGCCAACGTGTGGCATTTTTGGTTTGAATTCAGTTTAGTGTTTACGCTGGTCAATTTGAGGTTTGTGGTAGGTTGTCAGCAACTTAAGCTAAGCGTTAAGTTTAAGGAAAAAATAATGAGATTAGTTCTATTGCTAGTATGCTTTTGTGTGTCAATTGGTGCGTCAGCAGGAAAAGGTGATGGCATTATCACAGATGTCACGCTTAGGGCACAAGACAATATTATGTTGATACGAATGGACAACTATCAGTCACTTGCTGACTGTGTTTCTTGGGAACATCCATTCGGAATGCGTTACGATAGCGATGTGGCTAAAGCTCTTTATTCTATGTTTCTTTCAGCTAAAGCAACTGGGGAAAGAGTAAGGGTTGTTGGTACAGGTGAATGCAGCCGCGGGACTAGTGGGTTTGAGTTTATTCAAGAGGCAAACATCGGGCCGTGGGGGAAATAAACTTAACAAAAGCTTCAAACCGACAGCCAACGCGTGGCACTTTTGGTTTGCAGTGAATTCAGTGTTTAAGGCACACTGAGACCACTTTTAAGAGTTTGTTTTCGTTGAAGAAAAAATTCCCTCCAAAATCCCTCCAAAAAATCCCTCCAAAACCCCCTTAAAAGGGTGCTTTTTTCGTGATTTAGATCACTGTGGAACGAGGGCGATTTTGGTGTATTCACGACCGCGATTGTCGTGGTATCGATCTGTCATCGTCTGCGATTTATGACCCAATAAAGTTTGTGTATCAAATCCAATCGCATAATACGTTCGTTCAGCAAGAGAGCGTATTTCGTGAAATGTTGGTTCGGTGCCTTCCCACTTTAAAAGGGTTGCGTTTCTTGCTTCTCGAAAGCCTTGAGTCAATGAACCAGGGTGTACTTTGTCACCACATTTTACTCCATAGCCATTTCGAGCGTGGTGGATGAGGTAAGGCGTGATGAACTTCCTTTCTCTACATCCATCAATGATGCTTTCCAACGATTCATTCAGTAAAGGGTTGGTTAACGCTAGAGGAAACGCCAGTTTTGTTTTACCACGAGACTTGTTGGTTGCGACCTGCAAATAACCATCTTTCACATCCTTAAATCTGAGTCGGACTATGTCTTCTCGCCTCAGTCCCGTGGTTAACGCCAACTTCATGGCATTGACCAAGAAAGGAGAGTGCTCTTCTATGGCTGCTGCGAGGATCGGTGCCCAGTCGGACTCAGATAACCTTGAGCGTTTGACTTCTGATTTAGGTGGTTTAGTCGCCAGTGGGGGATTGAAGCCAGGTTCGACCTCACCAGCGTATTGCGCTTCTTTATAAATATCAATCCAAGTACCTCGAATGACTTGTGCCATGCGGGTTTTGTTGGCTTTTCGATATTCATTCAATATGGCGACAATGACACGCGTAGTCACTTCATCAATTCGTAGGTGACCACAGCGCGCATTAATGATCCGAATCGCTGTCCGTTTGGACTTGATGGTTGACTCGACGATTTCTCCCTCTTTTAATCGGTCATCTTGCAGTTTTAGGTACTGTTCACACCACCTTCTTGTACTCAAAACCCCTTTGGCGTCAGGACCTGAATCAGCATTCAACAAATAGGAGAAGTGATCCGCCAATTGCTGGTTGATGCGTTGGTTCAAGTCTTTAGCGACACTCATCGCTCGGTTTTTGTCACAACCCAATCCATGGAACTTACCTGTTCTAGGATCTTTATATTGGAAATATACTTTTCCCGTTCTTTTATCGAACTTTTGGTAGAGGTTTTCGACATCGATTTGATGGCTTCTAGGTCTGGCTGCCATGATTAAAAATCCTTTCGACTAGCGGATCGGTAATATCAGATTGTGTGGTGTCGGTCAGCCCGACGAAACGGGCATCACGCTCACATTTCCACTTACGACCTACCTTTACAGGAGGTGGGAAAATTTGTTTGGTTTTTGCCCAGTGGGACAAGGTGTTTTTGCAGTAGCGTTCATTTGGAAATACGCTCTCTGCCCAAGTGGCGATGTCGATCAATTCATAATGGCTCATGAGTGCCTCCTTGCGCCTTGGTGTCGATCTGGCGAATCGTTTTTCTTTACCGCAATGGATGAGAATGCGTAAGGTATCCCCTAAGTGTTCAGTCTTGTGCGGCAAGAAGGTAGTCACCATAGCCAATATTGTTGGCGAGTGACAAGACGTCCACAGGGCTTCCTAATACTCTGTATCGGAATTGCGCATTCTGTTCAAAATGGCGCAATCCGATCCTTTGTTAGCTTTGGTCTCGTTCGGTACACTCCAGTGCTCTTAGTTTAATGAGCTGCTGTTTGTATGCTTCACGTGCTTTGGTTTGCTCTGTTTTCTTTAGTGCCTGAGCGTCTGCGACGACGTTGATCAGTTCACGCTCACTTTGAGCGTACTTAATCTTGAGTAGAATGGCTTCTAAGGTAATAGGCTCCTCTTGTTCAATTTGATGGTCGTCATGCGCCTCTGCCGTTAATCTATGCAAGAGCTTTTCTTTTTGTGTCCCTTCTTTAATAGGAGGTGGATTGATGGTTTTTTCTTGGATAGATACCAGTTCATCTGGTGTATACACCCCCATGATGACGTCTGGAGCGTATAGTCGTGCCCATCGTTTTATTGCTAGGTACGCAAGCTGCTGTTTCGGATCAGACGCCCATAGAGTGGAGTTACGTACTTGAGCTTGGGTGAGAAACAGTTCCAGCTCACGAGGCTCTTCTTCGCCTTTGAGAGTGGCCCAGACTTTAATACCCAAGCCCAATTCATCTTCCGGTTTCCAATTGGGGGCTTGATAAGTCTTACCGCTGCTATTTTGTTTGTTAGCAAACTTGCCGATGACGTTAGACCAATCACCAAACCACTCAAAATGTATCCTATCTTTGGTTGGTGCCATAGCGATGATCACGGCGTTGACCAGCTGCGCTTCATAACCAAGTGTGCCGTTGACGAGGTGGGTTTTCTGAGCCACTGAATGGGGGTTCATCCGCCACTGCATGGCTTGGATGGTCACAGCTAGGCAATCACCTGGATTGCCTCTAAGGTGGGTAGGCACGGTGGACTTGCCCGATGCCATTAACTCTGCGAACCTTTCTAGTCTCGGCATGAGATCTGGATTGAACATCATTGATGTAATGTCTACGTTAGAGTTGACCGATTCTGGCTCAGCGTTCAGTATCGCCAGTTCTTGATCAGAGAGTTGGACACTCATAAGATCCTCCTTACACTCTAAATACTCGAGTGTGGTTTGTCGTGGTATATTGTGCCGCTAGGGCTGGGTGTGCTTTTTTTAGTGCAGTGACATCGATACGTTTGCTGCTCTGCGATTTCCAAGAGCACAGTTTTTTACCTTCCTCATCCAGTAGTACATCGGCGTGATCCC
>NZ_BFAQ01000051.1 GCF_002933855.1 Vibrio penaeicida | reverse complement strand
CCGCTCGACGCCGAATAGCAAGCTATTCTCGTTTCCGCTCGACTTGCATGTGTTAGGCCTGCCGCCAGCGTTCAATCTGAGCCATGATCAAACTCTTCAATTTAAGATTTTGTTCGGCTCAATGAATACTGACTTCAAACTACGTATGTAATTTAAAGCTATTATCGTTCCAACAGAACGATAATGAATTGACTGTGCCAATGACTCCTTTCTAAAGAAAGTCATCATCGTATTGGTCACTCAGTTCATTGAAACCTAAATTGTTTCCGAAGAAACTATTTGGATTATCATCAACGAGTGCCCACACAGATTGATAGGTCTATATTGTTAAAGAGCGTTGCTTTTCGAGAAGTTTTTCTCTCAAAGCGGAGGTGCATTCTAGCGAGATAATTTGAAGAGTCAAACACTTTTTCAAATTTATTTTCTCAGAAGTTTTTCACCTCTCTAACACTGCTGAAGCCTTGTGGCGTCTGCCGTGTCAGTGAGGCGGCATTATAGGGAGATTAATGGAGTGCGCAAGACCTTTTTGATAAAAAATCGAAAAAAATGCGTTTTCGATGAATAATCCATCAAAAACGAAAAAAGAGGGTTAAAAAACCCTCTTTTTCTTTCATTTATCTCTACTAATTAGATAAATGCATACGCGTCAGCGTACATCTGATCTCGCTTAGCTTGTTTAGATTGAGTAAATTGCTCTCTTGCTGCGCCGGCCATTTCAAAACGACCTGCAATGTAGATATCTACATTCTCTAAACTATTAAAGTCTTCTTCTACCGCTTGAAGTACATTGCCTAACTTACCAGACCAATTTGCATCTGCTTCTTCTACTACAGGAACGAAGTGAACATTGCTGTGAGCATTTGCGATTTCAACCAACTCTTCTTTAGCATAGAGCTGGCACTCATCTTTCGCACCCCAATATAGGTGGATCGTGTTATTCAATTTTTGACTGACGCAATGGTCAAGTATAGAACGCACGTAGCTAAATCCGGTTCCACCAGCTATCAGTAACAGATCGTTAGTACTCTCTTCACGTACCCACGCATCACCATGTGGTGCATCTATTGCGATCTCGCTGCCGTCTTCCAGTGCTTTTTGCATTGCTTCGACGACTTCACTTGCATAAGCATTATGCTCCGCAGCACCGATATGCAGCTCGAGCTCTCCTTCGTGACGGCAAGGGCTACTTGCGATTGAAAATGGGCGTTTGTCTTTCTCCCCCATTTCCACCAGCAGGTATTGACCTGCTTTGAAGCTGACTGGTGTTTCTGGGTGCAACAATATTTGATAGGTGTTGCACGCCAAAGGCTCGATGGACTTTACTTGGCACTTAATTGTCATGGTTTCCTCTTACTCACTTTCGAACGTGAGCAGTAAATCACTTTCGGCGTATGCCTGACATGGGAAGATCCAACCGTGAGCTATTTCTTTTTCCGTAAGCATAGGCTCAAGGTGATAACTGACTTCCCCTTCTAATTTTCTGCACATACACATAGCACATGCACCTACTGTGCAACGATGCGGGAAGCGATAATTATTGTTGAGCGCTGCTTCCAGTATTGTTTGCCCAGTAGAAACTTCAAATACCCATTGCTGAGGCATTATTGTGACAGTTTGAGTCATTCTATTCCTAGTTGATCCCAAATCTCATCAATTTTTGCGACTACCGCAGGATCTTTCTTAATTGGTCGACCCCATTCACGCTGCGTCTCTTCTTCTTCGACTTTATTGGTAGCATCTAGCCCCATTTGGGTCGTTGGAAGATTGGCTTCTTGCTTCATCAGCGTGTCACGAGCTGGGTCCATACGCGTGGTAATCGCCCAAATAACATCATTCCAATCTCTTACATTCACATCCTCATCGCAAATGATGATGTATTGAAGATGGATATGCGCCTCAAACTCTTCCCATAGTGCGTTCATCAAACAATGACCTTGCCAGGCTTCCGTTTTGTTGATGCTCACAATTGCCATGCTTCTACCATTTGCAGCTTCAGGCAAATGCAGATCAATCAGCTCTGGGTATTTCTGTTTGAACTGAGACACTAACTTATCGACGACTTCCGTCTCAGGCATGGTTTCTTTCGGCTTTGATGAAACCGACAGTTCAGCTTCCCATTTGATGGTGGAATCCAATCCCATTTTTGACCCAAGCCCAACCACTGGAGAGGCAAAATCTAATGAGTCTATCGGTGTATTTTCTATCATGACCGTATCGTGGACAGGATCCATCTGCGTTGTCATGGCACGAACCACTTCACTCCAATCACGAGTATTTACACTCTCATCAACTACGATGACAAATTTGGTATACATAAATTGACGAAGGAAGGACCAGACTCCCATCATGACTCGCTTGGCATGTCCTGGGTATTGTTTCTTCATCGACACGACGGCCATGCGATAAGAACATCCTTCGGGTGGCAGATAGAAGTCCGTAATCTCTGGGAACTGCTTCTGTAAAATAGGCACGAACACTTCGTTCAATGCTACCCCTAATACTGCGGGTTCATCTGGCGGACGACCTGTGTATGTACTGTGGTAAATCGGGTTTTCGCGCATCGTCACATGAGTTACCGTAAAGACGTGGTGTTTCTCCACTTCATTATAGTAGCCCGTGTGGTCACCATAAGGACCTTCGTCGGCATATTCATTTGGATCTATATACCCTTCTAATACAATTTCAGCACTGGCTGGTACTTCAAGCTCGTTACTGACCGATTTTACGACTTCGGTTTTGCTGCCTCGAAGTAAACCAGCAAAGGCATATTCAGATAAAGTATCTGGTACAGGAGTCACAGCGCCAAGAATGGTTGCGGGATCAGCGCCAAATGCAACCGATACGGGGAAAGGTTTACCCGGGTTTGTTTCCATCCAATCGCGTAAATCGAGGGCTCCACCACGATGGGCGAGCCAACGCATGATAACTTTGTTCTTACTCAGCTTTTGTTGACGGTAAATTCCAAGGTTCTGGCGCTTTTTGCTCGGACCTTTCGTAACCGTTAACCCCCAAGTAAGAAGTGGTGCAACGTCTTCAGCCCAACAGCTCATCACCGGAATTTTGTCTAAATCGACTTGCTCACCAGACCAAACAATTTGCTGACAAGGTGCTTTTCGCAAACGCTTTGCTGGCATATTCAAAACTTGTCGAAAGACTGGGAGTTTGTCTAGGGCGTCTTTAAATCCTTTAGGCGGTTCTGGTTCTTTCAAGTAAGCCAGTAATTTCCCAACTTCTCGTAATTCGGATACGTCACCGCGCCCCATTCCTATTGCCACTCGCTCGGTCGTACCAAACAAGTTCGCTAATACTGGGACATCATAACCAATTGGGTTTTCAAACAATAAGGCAGGACCACCAGCGCGCAATGTACGATCGCTGATCTCGGTCATTTCGTAATGTGGGTCAACTGGGTGGGTAATGCGTTTTAATAAGCCTTCATTTTCAAGGTGTTCAATAAAATCGCGTAAATCCTTAAAACTCATAGACCTTTCTTGTAACAGGTTAAATTGCGCGCATTATATCAAAGACAAATGCAATATACTCTCGTTACCGATAAACTCTCGGCAAGGATAGATACGTGAATGGCGGAATCTAAGAGCAATTCTATTTGTCTTTTGTTCTCGAGAGCACTTGAAGCAACGATTTGGTGTTCAAGCCTCGATGATTTTCAGCCAATTGCTCAACCCATCCCCTGTGTCCATGCTTAACAAGGTTGCGAGCGACAATAGAAGCATCGTTTGACTGCTTGAGCTTCTTAATCAGAAAAGTTTTCACTTCCAACGGAATAGGATCTAAACGTGTCAACTCATCCAACGCAGCATCATGCAGTGATGGGTTATCACTCGCAAGCATGAGTTGCTGAAGTGAAAACTCGCTTTTGATTTTAGCCAGTCGCTTCAATTCTGACTTACTGTGACTATCCGCTTTCATGCGCCATAGCAACTTATAGACTTCTGGATCTTCGCTAACTTGAGCCATACGAACGACCACTTGGGTCGAAGGAAGCCAATTGGTGATGGGGTTTTGTGTGATTTGCTTTATAAGGTAGTCCAGCGCCTTAGGAGATAAACCGTCTAATTCACGGATCAACAACGCTTCTCTTTCTTTATTTTTCTTACTCACCCCTTCCGTTAACCACTGAGACAAAACCAGGTCGAGTTGCTCTGCTTTAAGGATAAAGGTCAATATTTGTTGGTCGCTATGCCAACGCTTCAGTAAGCGGCTGGCAACTGCACTGGAGTCAAAGGCAGGAACCGAGAATTCGTAGCCATCACCTTGTTTACGCACTTTATAAGGCGAAGGGCGACCAATTTGTTTTTGAACAAACTTAGCCATCTTAGGCGTGAGAATAATCTCCTTGTCTTCCATGTGCTCTAACAGCAGAAAACGCACTACATCTTGCTGAGGCAGACTAAGTCTTTGCAAAGCAAAGTCCAAAGAACTTACTTCATCTTCCAAAACTAACTGATAAAGCTCATCGGCTTTATTCAGGACTTGCTGGTCTAAAACCCACTGCTGAGCTTCCTCGTGTGACAGCTCTTTTGCTGACAATGGGGAAAACAATAGAAGTAAAGATATAAACCATGCCAACCTTCCATGTTGCATATTCACATCCTGTTAACGATTTTGTCTATTTTGCAACCATTATGAATTAGACGCAAACAAAAACACCACCCTTAAAGGTGGTGTTTTGTTAAACAATATTAACGTATTTTACTGTCGACGCATTGCATCAAAGAACTCATCGTTCGTTTTGGTCATTGCCAATTTATCGATAAGGAACTCCATCGCATCGATTTCACCCATTGGATGAACAATCTTACGGAGAATCCACATCTTTTGAAGCTCATCCGTTTTTGTTAGAAGCTCTTCACGACGAGTACCACTGCGATTAAAGTCAATTGCAGGGAAAACACGCTTCTCAGCAATCTTACGGTTCAGGTGTAATTCCATGTTACCTGTACCTTTAAATTCTTCGTAGATAACTTCATCCATCTTAGAGCCAGTATCAACTAGCGCTGTAGCGATGATAGTCAGACTGCCGCCTTCTTCTACGTTACGTGCTGCACCAAAGAAACGCTTTGGACGGTGCAATGCGTTTGCGTCTACACCACCAGTCAAGACTTTACCTGACGAAGGAACCACGGTGTTGTATGCACGCGCTAGACGCGTAATGGAATCCAAAAGGATGACCACGTTTTTCTTGTGCTCTACTAAGCGTTTAGCTTTTTCGATAACCATTTCAGCAACCTGAACATGGCGAGAAGCAGGTTCGTCAAACGTCGATGCAATCACTTCACCTTTTACTAGGCGTTGCATCTCAGTTACCTCTTCCGGACGCTCATCAATCAGTAGAACCATCAGTTCACATTCTGGGTGATTGTGCGCAATACTTTGTGCAATGTTCTGAAGAAGCATCGTTTTACCCGCTTTTGGCGGAGCAACGATAAGACCACGTTGACCTTTACCGATTGGTGAGGCTAAGTCCAGAACACGTGCAGTGATGTCTTCTGTTGAACCATTACCGCGCTCCATTACCATGCGCTCGTTGGCATGAAGAGGTGTAAGGTTTTCGAAAAGGATCTTGTTGCGAGCGTTGTCTGGTTTGTCGTGGTTGACGGTGTTGACTTTTAGAAGGGCAAAATAACGTTCACCGTCTTTAGGTGGTCGAATCTTCCCTGCAATGGAGTCACCAGTGCGTAAATTAAATCGACGAATCTGGCTTGGTGAAACATAGATATCGTCTGGACCAGCTAGATAAGAACTGTCGGCACTACGTAAGAAACCAAACCCATCTTGAAGAATTTCCAGAACCCCATCACCAAAGATATCTTCACCACTTTTTGCGTGAGCCTTTAAGATGGAAAATATAATGTCTTGTTTTCTTAAACGCGCTAGGTTTTCTAAACCCAGGCTTTCACCTAGTTTCACGAGCTCAGACACAGGTCTGTTCTTCAGTTCTGTCAGGTTCATAGTAGTGGATACTTGTTTAGTCAAAATAGGATCTGTTGTGTTAGTTAGAGAGATTTGGTCACAGGATCGACCAAGAAATGAACATTTGTTTAATTAGCGTGCGATAAATTAGCACTAAAATCAAGCCTAGTCTAGCCATTAAAAAAAATCAAAACCGTGCATCTAGATATGGAGCACGGTTTTATGACTAAGTTTGCATTCGCTATTAAATATTAGCGTCCAGGAACTCTTTCAGTTGAGTCTTAGAAAGTGCGCCAACTTTAGTCGCTGCAACGTTACCATCTTTAAATAGAAGTAGCGTTGGAATACCGCGGATACCAAACTTTGGTGGTGTACCCGAGTTTTGATCGATGTTTAGCTTACCGATAGTGAGCTTGCCTTCGTACTCGTCTGCGATCTCGTCCAAAATTGGAGCAATCATTTTACAAGGACCACACCATTCTGCCCAGAAATCTACCAGAACTGGACCTGCAGCTTGGATTACATCTTGTTCAAAACCGTCATCTGTAAGCTGCAAAATCTTGTCACTCATCTTCCACTCCGTTGTGTTTTTCAGGAACTGGTTGGATGATAACCAGTAAATAGATGCCCTATTGGAATGTATTTACTTTCGTAATGCAAGCTTAAGCTGATATTCTATACCCATGAAAAAGACGCATATCACAGAGCAAAAGTTCGCCGATTTGGATTTACACCCCCAAATCATTGAAGGGCTTGATAAAAAAGGGTTCGAGTTTTGTACCCCTATTCAAGCCTTGGCGTTGCCGGTACTGCTCACCGGCCAAGACATTGCAGGCCAGGCCCAAACGGGCACTGGTAAGACCCTCGCGTTTCTTACTGCTACTTTCAATCATTTACTGACAACGCCTGAACACGAAGGTCGCAATCCATCGCAACCACGTGCGATAGTGATGGCACCGACCCGAGAGCTTGCTATCCAGATCCACAACGACGCTAAGCCCTTGATGGAGTCGACTGGCGTTAAGATTGCTTTGGCTTACGGTGGCGAAAGCTACGACAAGCAACTGGCGACCATTGAACAAGGTGTTGATATTCTTATCGGTACAACTGGTCGTATCATCGATTTCTACAAGCAGCGTGTTTTCAACCTGAATAACATCCAAGCGGTTGTTCTTGATGAAGCCGATCGTATGTTTGACCTCGGTTTTATTAAAGACATTCGTTTCTTGTTCCGCCGTATGCCTGAACCGAAAGACAGGCTGAACATGCTGTTCTCGGCAACATTGTCATACCGAGTGCAAGAACTGGCTTTCGAGCACATGCACAATCCAGAGCATGTTGTTGTAGAACCTGAACGAAAAACAGGTCACCGTATTCAAGAAGAACTTTTCTACCCGTCTAACGAAGACAAGATGAACCTACTTCAGACGTTGATAGAAGAAGAGTGGCCAGATCGTGCGATTGTATTTGCCAACACCAAGTACAAGTGTGAATCCATTTGGGGGCACCTAGCCGCTGATGGACACCGTGTAGGTTTATTAACTGGTGACGTACCACAGAAGAAGCGTGAGCGTATTCTAGAGCAATTCACACAAGGTCATGTTGATCTGCTGATTGCAACCGATGTTGCCGCTCGTGGCTTACACATTCCTCAAGTTACGCACGTCTTTAACTACGACCTGCCTGACGATTGTGAAGATTACGTGCACCGAATTGGTCGTACCGGTCGTGCAGGCGAAAGTGGTCACTCAATTAGCTTTGCGTGTGAAGAGTACGCCATTAACTTGACCGCTATCGAGGATTACATCGAACACCCGATCCCTGTGTCAGATTATGATGGTAGCGCATTACTTGAACATCTGCCGGCTCCGCTTCGCCTACGCCACAGCAAAATGCAGCAGCGTCGCACTAACACTGGTGGAAACAAACACGGCGGTAACCGCAAGCGCCATTCGCGCCCAAGAGCACCTCGTCATCAGTCTTAAGGAACACAGCAAATATTTATGAGTCAGTCAGCTACTTCGCCGCTTTACGCTGCTATCGATCTCGGGTCGAACAGTTTTCATATGCTCGTTGTGCGTCACATAGATGGCAGCGTTCAAACCATGGCCAAAATCAAGCGCAAAGTGCGTTTGGCTGCTGGGTTAGATAAGGACAATAAACTTAGTACTGAAGCCATGCAGCGAGGGTGGGATTGTCTCAGCTTGTTTGCAGAAAGACTGCAAGATATATCGCCAGAAAACATTCGCATAGTCGGAACCGCGACATTGCGCACCGCAACGAATGTGGATGTTTTCTTAGAAAAAGCGAATGATATTTTAGGTTACGACATCAATGTCATTGCTGGTGAAGAAGAAGCTGCCACAATCTATAAAGGGGTAGCTCATACTTCAGGCGGCCTAGGTCGCCGATTGGTTGTTGATATTGGTGGTGCGAGTACGGAATTGATTATTGGTGAAGGTTTTGATGCAAAAGCACTCACCAGCTTGAAAATGGGTTGCGTTACTTGGCTGGAACAGCATTTTAAAGACCGACAGTTAACCATAACCAATTTCAATACCGCGATTGAAGCCGCCAAAAGCACCCTAGCCCCGATTCTAGAGCAGTATAAAGGCATCGGCTGGGACGTATGCGTAGGGGCGAGCGGTACTGTACAGGCACTTCAAGAAATCATGTTGGCACAAGGTATGGATGAAGTGATCACCCATGCCAAATTAAAACGCCTACAAAAGCAAGCTATGCTGGCAGATCACCTAGAAGAGCTGGATATTGATGGCTTAACGCTTGAGCGAGCTCTAGTTTTCCCTAGTGGTCTGTCTATCCTGATTGCCATTTTTGAGCTTATGGATATAGATTCAATGACACTGGCTGGCGGCGCACTGCGTGAAGGTATGGTTTATGAAATGATGGCAGAAATGCGTCAAGACGACATTCGAGCCAGAACTATTGCCAGCATACAGTCTCGCTACCAACTTGATTCCGAATATGGGGAGCTAGTCGCCGATTCAGCCAGCCAGCTACTCAAGCAATGTGGTGGCGAAGATTGGATTGCTGAACCACAAGCGCACTATCTCCTATCTTCTGTTGCGAAGCTTCATGAAGTTGGGCTGACTATCGATTACAAATGCGGTGGAAAGCATAGTGCGTACTTACTACAGCACTTGGATCTGCCAGGTTTTACCCGCGCGCAGAAACACTTACTGGCTGAACTCGCCAGGCGATACAGAGAGCAAGTAAGCTCTTTACCAGAGCAGCATGCATTGTCGGGTCAAAGTGCCAAGCGTGTACTGAGACTGCTTAGATTAGCCGTATTACTGACACACAGGCGATGCTCCGAACTTCAACCAAGAGTAACGTTGAATGCAGAAGGTGACAGGCTCGAACTGTGTGTCGACAAGCAATGGTTGGAAAACAATCCTCTTACCAACGCTGAGTTAGAAATTGAATCGAATAGACAATCCGACATGGGCTGGCCGCTTGTACTCAAAGCATGCTAATCATTAGGGATTGTTTCATTAAAATCTATTGAAATATCGAAGCCTCACATCATGCGAGGCTTTCTTTTTGGTAAACGCAACATTACTTAATCGCAACGGATGCCAATATGCGTCTCTTTCCGGTAAAAGGTTGTCTTGCATGCAGAACGGTGTAGTTGTTAACCAACAATACATCCCCTGCTTCCCAGCGAAAGTTAACACTGAGTTCTTCCATGGCAGTTTTGGTTTTCTCCATTACCTCCGCATCCATTAACGCTCCACCACCACTTGTCACCGCTCTGGTTGAAACATTTCGGCTATCATTCCATCCGTCATATACTGCAACGATAGAATTAAAGAACGTTTTCTCCTGCGTTTCTTCATCAAATCGGATTGCGGGCAAAATAGAGGTTTCTGTTTTCAATACGCCTTCTTCTCCCCATTGCCAACTCATTTCATGTTCACGTAACTTCACTTCGCATTCCTCACGCGTTTCTACGTGGAAAGTTTCTTTCCAAGAACGCCCAATAGGAGATGAGTTATCGGTAGCCTCTGGCATGTAACGTACATATCGAACACCTTCTTGCTCGATTTTTTCTGCAAACTCAGGGGCAATATCAAAAAAGCGTTGGCAGATCTCAGAAGAATGAAGAATGGACGTCGACCCACCGGTTTCAGAAGGAATATCACAGTAGAAGAAAATGTACCCTGGCGGATTGGGCGTCTGTGCCATTTCATGGTGAAACGGTATTTTTTCGGTCGCTGGGGCTTCATTAGCCGTCACTATACGCGATTGTGTCACCTGCACGCGAGGTGCTGCCCCACCAATGTAAGGCATGTTTTTGTAGTCCGAATGATTCAGAAGCTGCTCAAACAAATCAGCGCCCTGTACCGGAAATCCTCGTAATAGTATCGCGCCGTGAGTAATCAATTTTTCGTGAACCGCTTCTTTTACACCAGAAAACCAATTCAACATGGCGGTAGGTTCTAAAGCCACAGCATCATCAGGTGGAAGAATAACCAAAGGAAACGCGCGCCCATTAACGCTTTTTTGCTCCGGTATATTTCCAATATTCAAAGTCATTCTTCTCTCCAATAAATAAATCAATAGTGAATGAATTATAACCACCCTATCACACCCCACAGAAATGTAAATCAATTGTGAATGAATTTACATCCTGATCACGAAATACGATATATGCCATATCGTATCGTCGGTACTAAAGGGTTGAATTCCCCAAACCAATGCGATTGAGTTTGGTTATAAGAGTGGCTGTATGCGCAGCAATCTTCGCTACACAAACAAAAGACCTCTCCACTTTATTCAAGCCAATCGAGCTTTATGTCGAAAAGCGCTTAGTGGAGAGGCAGGAGCATTTCTATTTCAATTCAGCAGCGTAGGTATCGGCAATGGCTTTTTCGGCATTACCCGCTTCTGAGACCAAGAGCTCGTAGTACTTCTTGCCTTGTTTCACGTTCTTAGAGAACCATTGATACACTGGCTGTGCCTTTTCTTTGAATTGATCTTTCTCTGCTTTGCTAGGTACATACAGCTTTCCGCCAGCCTTTGAGAAATCTTGATAAGCTTTAATGGATTTGCGCTTAGGTGAGGCAAATGTCGCTTGTTGGAGTGCATAAAACCCATCTACAACCACTTTACGCAGATCTTCTGGCATTTTGCTGAAGTGCTCGTTATTCATAAACCACAATGCCGCCATGTACGCATGGCCATCGAGTGTTACGTACTTCAGCCCTGCTTCTGGGAATTTCATGCCCATAATGTCGGTAATACCGTTCTTAGACCCTTCCACAACACCTGTTTGGAAAGATGTATAAAGCTCTGGCCACGGGATGGGTGTAGGGCTTGCACCTAGAGATTTCACCAACTCCTGAGGTAAATCAGCCACAACGGTACGAATCTTCAACCCTTTAATATCATCCGGGGATTTCACCGTACGCTTTGTATTAGCAAAGTTACGCCACCCACCCGTATTACCGATGGTCATCAAGCGGACTTTGTTGCCCGAATCTTTCAAAATGTCGCTGCGCATTTCCTGCACAAACTGACCGCTTAGCACTTCTTCAGCAACTCGGTCGCTTGATAGGATGTAAGGTAAGTCGAGCACTTGCACGTAAGGGAACATGTTCGCGGTACCACCCGATGTGGACACATAAATATCGATAGAGCCATCTTCCAGTGCTTGTACACATTCAGTGCCGTTGCCACATAATTGAGTGCCAATGAATAAGTCCACCGAGATCTTTCCATTAGAGCGCGATTCCACAAAATCTTTGAACACGACCAAACCATCATAGTCTTCATCGTTTTCATTTGAGTTGGCTACGGCTCTTAATCGAAAATCTGCAGCTTGAGCAGCAGTTATCGACGACGCAAGAACCAGAGCAGCAAGACTGTTCACCATCGCTTTAGCAAATTTCATAATTTCTTATCCTTTTGAATGTTTCACTTTCCTGTTTTACGTGTTGCGCACTGGGCTTATTGTTATCGCTTTCCTCAGCAGCAGCACTTTCAGACCTTGCGGTCAAACATCAAGGTCACCCACCCGGCTGACCTCAAATTCATTGAACTAATCCAAGCCATTTTGGAATGGTCATGGAAACGGATGGGAAAAAGGTGATGATAAAAATCACCAAAACTTCGACAGCTAAGAACGGGAGTATCCCCTTGGCAATAGATTCCACCCTTTCTCCCGACACACTCGAAGCCACAAACAACACCAGCCCCATAGGTGGTGTGGCCAACCCAACGGTTAAGTTCACACTCATAATGATCGCAAAGTGAACTGGGTCTATTCCGATAGAGATAAAGATAGGGGCAAGAATAGGACCAAGAATGATGATGGCGGGACCGGCGTCTAGAAACATACCTACGACAAATAACAAGATGTTAATGGCAAACAGTAAAATCAGCGGGTTGTCACTGATAGCCAAAACCCATCCAGCCAAATCTTCTGCCGCGTGAGACAAGCTCACGACTGTCTTGAATGCCAATGCGGAGCCTACGAGAAGAAGAACCACGGCAGAAGACGACGCTGAGCGAGCAAAAATCTCGGGTAAGTCTCTTAGGTTTATGGTTTTGAGCATGAAAAGGCTCAGGAATAACGCATAACCCACTGCAATGGCAGACGCTTCCGTAGGTGTGAAAATTCCTCCCACAATCCCACCCAAAATAATCACGGGGGTCATTAAAGGCAGAATCGCGGCGCGAGTTGCTTGTCCGCGCTCTGGCCACGTTGACTTCTGGCTGGCTACAGGGAAGTTGTGCTTTTTCGCTAATAATGTTGTGACTCCCATCAACGCCAAACCAATCAACACACCCGGTACAACACCCGCCGCAAACAAGGCAGCAACCGACACTTCCATGGTGTAGGCGTAGATGATCATGATGCCAGATGGCGGAATAATAGGACCAATCACAGAACTGGCTGCGGTAATCGCCGCCGCAAAGCGCCGTGAGTAACCATTCTTCTCCATCGCGGGGATCAGCATAGAACCCAAGGCAGAAGTATCAGCCACTGCAGACCCGGATAGCCCTGCAAAAAGCATGCTCGACATAATGTTCACGTGTGCCAATCCGCCTCTAACATGCCCAATGAAAGCTTGAGAAAAGTTAACTAGCTGAAGAGTAATGCCTCCACGGTTCATCAATTCGCCCGCCAACATAAAAAACGGAATAGCCATCAAAGGAAACGAATCAATACCGTTGTAAATGTTTCGAAATAGCAGAGGTAAGTCACGATCCATATCCAACGCCAGCATCATTGCACCAGGGGCGAACAGCGTTGCAAAGAAAACAGGGAGCCCAATCAAGAGAAGAAGCAAAAATAAGGGTAAAAAGAGAACGAGCATCACTTACCCCCTCGCCGCTTCAGTGTCGGGCGATGAAACGCTAACACCTAAAATATTCTTTAGGATAAGCTCCACATTCACTATTAACATGGTAATGAAGCACACGGGCATAGCGAGGTAAATCCAAGCGCGAGATAGTTGAAAAGAAGCGGCACGGGTACGAAAACCACGCTCAAAAAACTCTAACCCGAGGCTAGATAGTTGGAACAACACCAGCGCAGAAAGAACCAGTAATGAGAGCTTGAGTAGCTGCGCCAACTTACTGGGAACAAAGTCGTGGAGCATTTCTATCGCAACAAACCCACCAGTTCGATAAGCACCAGCGGCAACAAATGCCATCATCCATATCATTAATGCCCTCGCCACTTCCTCTGGCCAAGGTAATGCGTTCGACAGTATGTAACGACAAAATACCTGCAATAAAATAGTCGCAACCATTGCAAACACTAAAACCCAAGCGATTTGACGACCCGCCCAAATCATGCGGTTGTTGACAGCTTCCAGAAGCCGCAAGCTTCCATGCAACACCTTCTTCATTAACTCTCTCCAGCGATAATCCGTTATCAGCTCTCACTGTAACGTGGGTGACATTCGGAATAAGAAGAGGTTAAGAATACGAAATCGGTTGAACATCACATATTTCACCACAAATGCACTATCTGGTTAAAATCGCTTTAACCTCTGGCATTTAGCTTCCCAATCCGAATAAAATCACTTTCATTCACAATTCATTTATTTTTTTAGTTTGCAAGATTACCCTAACAGTGTATTCTCAACATGTAAATCAAATGTAAATGAATTGATGCAAAAATGAGTATCTGTTTTAATTCAAACTAGTTACAAACTGCGGAAAATTCGAGAAAATAATGGCTATTGATTTTCAGTCCAATACCGGACAGAGCAAACAAAAGAAGCGCCCAAAGTACGTTCAGGTCAGTGAATTACTGATTCGTGAAATCAATGCTGGTCATTGGAGGGCGGGAGAAAGGCTGCCAGTAGAAGCAGAATTGGCGGTCGAGTTGAAGGTGGCGGTTGGCACTCTGAGAAAAGCGCTCGCTCTGCTGGAACAGGACGGCTTACTGGAACGTCGCCAAGGCAGCGGCACCTATGTCAAAAGCCCACCGAAAGAAGCCATTTACCAACTATTTCGCTTGGAGCTTCTCGAAGGTGGTGGCACACCACATGCCAACACGTTAACGGTGCGAAAAGAGCAAAATCCCGATGTCGCTGAACATTTTGGAGCGGAAAAAGATAGCTACTTTTGGCGAATAGAGCGCAAGCGGTTTCTCAATAATACGGTCATTGCGGCAGAAGAGATGTGGATCCGAGCGGAACACTGCGATTCCCTCAGCTCAGAAGAGTTAGATGAATCTCTTTACCGACATTACCGTGAACATTTCAATTTTTGGATAAGCCGTGTGGAAGACCGCATTAGTGTTAAACAAGCGGATCAATGGGCAACCGATATTTTAGGTATTGCTCCTCACACAATGATCGGCTGGATTGAGCGTATCAGTTGGTCAGATGATGAAAAGGTTGAAGAGTATTCCAGAACTTGGTTTAACCCTGAAACCTGTCACTACGTTTCACGCATGTCTTAAGATTATATGTCTTAAGGGCTCTTGATGCTCTTGAGGCAACGCCTCAAAAGTCAAAAGGAGTTGATATGGCAATTCGATACGCCATCATTGGATGCGGTATGATGGGACAAGAGCACATTCGAAATATTCTATTATTGCCTGGTGCCAGTATTACCGCTGTTTTTGAACCTGACGAACAGATGAAAACAGCCATTCATGCACTAGACAGCTCTATTGAATTCGAGTCATCGACCGAATCGCTTCTTAAACGTCAGGATATCGATGCCATATTGATCGCCAGCCCTAACCATTGCCATGCCGATCAAATATTGCAAGTAATCGAACACACTCGTTTACCCATATTGGTTGAAAAACCTATCGTCACATCACTAGAGCAAGCGCACCAAATTCGTTTAGCGGTAGCGAAACATACAGCTCCGCTTTGGGTTGCAATGGAATATCGCTACATGCCGCCTATTACCAAGCTTATTGAACTCATCAATAACGACCAAGCTGGTCGCGTAAGCCAGCTGAGTATCCGTGAGCATCGCTTTCCCTTTTTAGAAAAAGTAGGCGATTGGAACCGCTTCAACCGGAATACGGGGGGTACATTGGTTGAAAAGTGCTGCCACTTTTTCGATTTAATGCGCCTGCAAACGCAAAGTGAAGCAGTTCGCGTCTATGCTTCTGGTAGCCAACACCACAACCATATTGATGAACAGTATCGTGGTGAAACACCCGATATCCTCGACAATGCGTATGTCATTGTCGATTTTGCCAATGGTCAGCGTGCCATGTTGGAACTCTGTATGTTTGCCGAAGGCTCACGTTATCAAGAAGAGATTTCCGTAGTAGGACACCAAGGGAAAGTAGAAGTTTTTGTTCCCGGTCCAACCCGTTTTTGGAATGCGGAGCTTGGCGATCCGCCAACCCCTAAAGTTGTGATTTCGCCAAGAACACCTTCAGGACCTGAAGAAATCGATACCCCTGTCGACCCAGAACTACTCGAAGCTGGCGACCATAATGGATCAACTTTCTACCAGCATCAAAAATTCCATCAAGCAATCACGGAAAATGGAAAGGTAGAAGTCACGGTTGAAGATGGCTTAAAAGCCGTCATCATTGGGCTCGCTGCGCAGCAATCGATAGCAAAAGGCAAAGCGGTTGATATTACTGATGACGGTTGGGTATTTTAATTCAGCAAATACAAAGATCAAAAAAGGAGCTAATGCTCCTTTTTCTTTGAAATTCATACCCACACAAATACGTTTACGCTTGCTGCGTTTCCAGCTCAGGCTTTACAAGCGTTAGCTTCTTCACGATGTAATTCAACAGCACTCCGTACATCGGCACAAATAAACCTAAGCTAATAACCAGCTTAAAGCCGTAATCCACCAGCGCTATTTCTGTCCAATGCTCTGCCATAAAAGGATCGCTGCTTTGATAAAAAGCGATAGAGAAAAACGCGAGTGTATCTAAAGCATTACCGATAAGCGTCGAACAAGTTGGGGCGACCCACCATGCTTTCATTTGACGTAAGCGGTTAAACACGTGCACATCCAAAATCTGACCTAGCATGTATGCCATAAAGCTCGCGATGGCGATTCTAGCAACAAACAGATTAAACTCGGAAAGCTGCCCAAAACCTTGGAATTGACCTTCAAAGAAGACGACCGATAACAGGTAGGACACCGCTAATGCAGGCAACATCACAAGGAAAATGATTTTCCGAGCCAACGCAGCACCAAAAATTCGCACGGTCAAATCGGTTGCTAGGAAGATAAACGGAAACGTAAACGCGCCCCAAGTGGTATGAAAACCGAATATGGTAAAGGGTAGCTGAACCAAATAGTTGCTAGATGCAATGATGATCAGATGGAATAGAACCAAAAAGAAAAGGGCGTTGCGCTGCTGCGCAGGGGTAAAGTGACTCATATTGTACCTTTTTCGTTTTATTTGGGGGTGAGGGAACCCAAATCGAAGCAAAATGCTTCATGACTGTGAATTAAGGATGGGGATTATACTGCAACTTGAAAGCGGTGCAATAGATGATTTATTAGGCAATCGTTTAACTGTAATAAACCAGAAAATCGGTGTAAATTGAATGTTTCATGTGAAACATTCAATACCAATATCTATGCTCGGTAATCTCAAATGGCATTGAAGGGAAACATTACGTTAAAGAATATTGAAGCCTTTTTGGAATAGGCCAGCAAGGTAATCGAGGTCTTCCCCGTTATCTTCTTTAGAAAGCACTTCCAACCACAACGATTCGCTGTAATGCTCTGCTCTTAAAAACAGTTGGCATCCTTCAAAATCGATGAGCCATGAATGAATATCGGCATCCGATTGCTTTTCAAGCACATCGGCAGACAAGGTTTTGACTAGTGCCTCGCCAAGTTCAGGAAAAGAATCATAATCGAATCGCGGTGCTCGGATAATGATTCGACCCTGCTCTTTCTGATATTCCACCAAACCGTAATCTGTATTCATGTCATTAGTCACTTCTTGTTTACCCGCGAGAACCTTGTTTTACATCCACCTAATGTTCGCTATTACTTTTATTAGCTACCGTTAGTCAGGTGCTCCTGAATCAAATCTAAAAATGGATCAGCGTACTTTTCTAGTTTTCTTTGACCAACCCCATTCACCGCCAGCATTTCCCCATAAGAGGTTGGCAGAATATCCGCCATGTCTATTAAAGTGGCATCACTGAAAACAACGTATGGTGGTAAACCGTCTTCGTCAGCAATGGACTTACGCAGCTTGCGCAGTTTGGCAAACAGCTTTTTATCGTAATGCTTGTTCACCATCTTGTCCGATTTCGCTGTACGAGCTGCCGTATCTAGCCTTGGCACCGCGAGCTCTAGCGATTGCTCACCGCGTAGAACAGGGCGAGCCTCTTCAGTAAGCTGCAAAGTTGAGTTACGGGTAATATTTTGAGTAAGCAATCCTTTGTGAATAAGCTGCCTAATGATACTCACCCAGTAGTCGTGGCTGTGTTCACGTCCGATCCCATACGTAGAAAGCTTATCGTGACCATTTTCGCGTACACGAATGTTTTGCATGCCGCGCAGTACTTCCACCACGTACCCCATTCCAAAACCTTGATTGACACGATATACGCAAGATAGGGCTTTCTGCGCCGATTCAATACCATCAAAATGCTTAGGTGGATCAAGGCATATATCACAGTTACCACATGGCTTTTCGCTGTATTCGCCAAAATAGTTAAGCAATACCTGACGACGGCATGTTTGCGCTTCAGCAAACGCGCTCATGGCATTGAGCTTGTGAGATTCAACCTGCTTTTGAGGACCGTCGTCTTTCTCATCCAACATTCGACGTAACCAGTTAATATCGGCTGGGTCGTAAAGCATCATCGCTTCCGCGGGTAATCCATCCCGCCCTGCCCGACCGGTTTCCTGATAGTAGGATTCGATGTTTCGCGGAATATCAAAGTGCAGCACAAAGCGAACGTTGGGTTTATTGATGCCCATTCCGAATGCCACGGTTGCGACAACGACCTGAATATCATCTTTCTGGAATGCGTCTTGTACGTAGGCGCGCTCATCAGCATCCATACCCGCATGATACCCCGCGGCGCGAATGTGATTGTTGCACAGCTTTTCCGTCAGCATTTCGACTTTCTTTCGGCTACCGCAATAGATAACACCACACTGGCCTTGCTGTGTGGCAAGGAAGCGAATGACTTGCGATACGGGTTTGTGCTTTTCGGTCAATGTATAACGAATATTAGGTCGGTCAAAGCTGCCTAGGTATTCGAGCGGATCGTTAAGTTGAAGCCGAGAAATGATGTCTTTGCGGGTGGCTTCATCCGCTGTTGCCGTCAGAGCCATAATCGGCGCATAAGGAAAACGTTGCTTGAGCTCGCCCAGCGCAGCATATTCTCGGCGGAAATCGTGTCCCCACTGGGATATACAGTGCGCTTCATCTACCGCGATCATCGATAGCTTTAAATGTTCAAGCCTTTCTAGAAAATCCCGTGTCAGGACACGCTCTGGTGACACATACACTAATTTCAACTGACCAGAGTTCATTCGGTTATACACGCTGATCAGCGTATCGCGCTCCATTGAGGAATTAATACACTCGGCCGCGACACCATTGGCTTTTAGCTGGTCGACTTGATCTTTCATTAAGGAAATCAAAGGCGACACCACCAGCGTCACCCCTTCTTTGACCAATGCCGGGATCTGGTAACACAAGGATTTTCCGCCACCAGTAGGCATGATCACCAAACTGTCTTTGCCATCGAGCACCGAATCGATGACTTCTTCCTGCCCAACACGGAATGACTGGTAACCGAATACATCGTTCAATACCTTGATGGCACTGTTAGTTTCTGGATCTATCGGCTGAGCTAGAGCGGAGTCGGACATTCGATTCTCTGAGGGACAATTGGATTGCGGCAAAGCGTCATATTGTAGAGCGCTTTAACGGTTAATTAAACTTAAATTAACCTTTGCTGGAGATAATTCCTTGCACAGAAAATATCCCTAAAGACCTATTAAATTACTAGGGCATTAACAAGGCTATCGATATACTGTGTTTTTCCTCTAAATGTAACGTTCTGTTACGAAAACGCGAAAGATAAGAATGACGGAAGAGCAACAAAGGTCACGCCAAGGCGGCATATTAGCTGTACTTGCCTATACCATGTGGGGCATCGCACCCATCTACTTTAAAGCACTCGATAATGTCCCTGCTTTGGAAATCCTAAGCCACAGGGTAATTTGGTCGTTTGTGTTTTTAGCGATATTGCTGCACATAGGAAGAAGTTGGCATTCTGTCGTCACTGTACTTAAAAATAAAAAGCGTTTGGGTTTACTTGCCCTGACTGGGGTTCTGGTTGGTGTTAACTGGTTAATTTTTATCTGGGCGGTCAATGCGGATCACATGCTGGATGCCAGCTTAGGGTATTACATTAACCCTCTTCTTAACGTTCTGATGGGAATGATCTTTCTTGGAGAGCGCCTAAGAAAGCTACAATGGTTTGCCGTCTCACTCGCCACAATAGGTGTGATCGTTCAGCTCGTGGTCTTTGGTTCTGTTCCTGTCGTTGCCATTGCACTTGCCTTTAGCTTTGGTTTTTACGGCTTACTTAGAAAGAAAATCAATATGGAAGCGCAAACTGGTCTGTTTATTGAAACCATGGTGATGCTTCCTGCCGCCGCTATCTATGTCCTATTCATTGCAGACAGTGCAACATCAGATTTGAGCAGCAATGCATTAACACTAAACCTTCTGTTGTTGGCTGCTGGGATAGTCACCACTCTCCCCCTTCTATGCTTTACGGGAGCGGCGACGCGTATCAAGCTATCGACACTGGGCTTTTTCCAATACATCGGTCCAAGCTTAATGTTTCTACTAGCCGTATTGGTATACGGAGAAGCGTTTACACTCGATAAAGCTGTCACCTTCGGTTTTATCTGGAGTGCTTTGTTGGTTTTCAGTTTCGACGGAATTCGAAACGGTCGGAAAAAACGTTGACTGTCTGTTTTTTACAAGACAACGGTGCACGGGCTATGCTGTAGTCTGGTTATCTATATGGTGACTATCTGTAACTGACTACAGTACTCCGCTTTTTGTTTTCGATTAATCAGACTTAGGTTATGGACAACGTTAAATACTCTCTATCTGGCGATCCCAGTATCCAACTAATAGACGCCGATTATAAGAAGTTTGCCTTTTCTCGCCATTACCATCTCGACTTTCATATCGGGTTGATTCAGCGCGGCGTTCAAAACTTCAACCACTCAGGTAGCCGTCATCAAGTTGGTCAAGGGCAGATTATTGTCATGCCGCCAGATGAAATGCATGACGGTCATTCAGAGTTGCAGAGTGGCTATCAAGTGAAAGTGTTTTCGGTAAAACCAGAATGGTTTACAGATCAACTGGATCTGGGTAATAAACAAGCAATGACACACTTTACTCAGTTGATCATTAACGATCCTGCACTTTTCCACCAATTATCCTGCCTTCACACACAACTTATGCACAATAGGGTTTGCCAACTTGCGCAGGATTGTTTGCCTTTCGAAGGTTTCGACAGCATGTTGGATCGATATGGAAGCCTAAAGCCAGGAGTGGCTTTGCCTTTAGGTAAGACAACGATTCAATCTCTGCGTGAATACTTAATGGGGAACCTTGATCAGCCCATACGATTAAAGGCTTTGGCCGATATGTGTGACCTAACACCTTCTCAATTCCAGCGCCATTTCAAAGCCAGTATGGGGATAACACCTTACGCTTGGTTAATGAGGTTGAGAATGGAGCAAGCACTTAGCCTACTGTTGTATGGAGTCAACAGCATCAATGTCGCCATACAAGTTGGGTTTTACGATCAAGCCCACTTCGTTAAAGCCTTTAAAACCACCTATGGCACGACACCTAGTCAAGTTCAGTGTCACTAATTTACAAGATCTCTTGGTATCCATTTAAGATAATGGGGTTCTTTGCACTTTAGAGTCTGTTAGATGAATGAAACTACGCTATTGCTCACCCTTGCCACAGTCCATTTTATAGCGCTATTAAGCCCGGGACCGGATTTTGCGCTTGTGGTTCAAAATGCCAGCCGACATGGCAGGCAAACTGGCGTCTACATTGCATTTGGGCTTTCCGTTGGCATTCTATTGCATTCGGTCTTCAGCCTCACTGGCGTCAGTTACCTTGTTCACCAACACCCTTCTATCTTTCAGCTGTTGCAAGTCGCCGGTGGTGGTTACTTACTTTATCTCGGCTTGGGCGCACTTCGATTTGTCTTTCAATATAGGAACCAACCTATTTCCCAAGCCCCCTCGGCACCCAATATGGTGCTAAGTAATCGTAAACAAGCCTTTTTACGTGGATTTATCACCAATATTTTAAATCCGAAAGCGTTAGTCTTCTTTGTCAGCCTTATGTCTTCACTTGTCCCTGCCAGTATGTCCTTAAGCGGAAAAAGCGCAGCGCTTCTTATCTTATGGAGCCTTTCCTTTGCTTGGTTTTCGGCGCTCGCATGGATGCTTTCTACGGCTCGCTTTCAAGCAAAGTTGAAACGCATGTCGCTGTACATTGATGGACTATGCGGGCTGATATTTACAGGCATTGGACTCAGTATCTTGTATCAAGTTTTGAGTAACGTATTCACTTCTGGAATTTAGGCGTAGCAAATCTGGTACATTGCTTACAAAAGCATCTCCCGTATATAGACCGAATTCCGTTGTCCTGACAGGCTGAAGATCCAACAAAAGGAGAAGCTTATGTCATGGAAAACAACTCTCACACAAATGACGTCCTGCTCACTCTTGCTTGTCAGTTCCTTTGGCTTTGCAAATCAGGCAGCAGATGGCGTTGCACCGGAAGAAAGTACCGGGCTTGAAAATAAAACACTAACCACAGCTAAGAAATGGATGGTCACCGCCGCAAACCCAATTGCAACGCAAGCAGGGGCGGATATTCTCGCTGCTGGCGGAAACGCCATCGACGCAATGGTGACGGTTCAATTCGTTCTCGGACTCGTAGAACCCCAATCCTCCGGAATTGGCGGCGGCGCTTTTCTGGTGTACTGGGATGCCAAAGGCAATCGCCTCACCACCATTGATGGCAGAGAAACCGCTCCTTTGGCGGCAACCCCGACTCTATTTCAAGATGAACAAGGCAACCCGCTCAAGTTTTATGATGCTGTTGTCGGTGGTCGCTCTGTTGGTACCCCTGGAACTGTTAAATTGTTGTGGGATACCCACCAGCAACATGGAAAGTTATCTTGGAAGCAAGTCGTTCAGCCAGCAATCGACCTAGCGCGAAAAGGGTTTGCGATCAGCCCTCGCCTTGCTGGCTTGATAGCAAAAGATAAAGAACGCTTGAGCCGCTTTGATTCAACAAAAGCGTACTTCTTTAATGCCGATGGCACACCGAAAGCCGAAGGTACGATGCTTAAGAACCCTCAATACGCGGATACTCTGGCTCAAATTGCAAACAATGGGGCGAAAGCATTTTATTCCGGCAACATTGCAAAAGACATTGTAGAAACTGTGCAAAATGCACCAGGTAACCCAGGGGTACTTGGTATGCAGGATTTTGCAAATTACCGAACAAAAGAGCGCGCGCCTGTCTGTGCTCCCTATCTGTCTTATGACATATGCGGCATGGGTCCTCCAAGTTCTGGCGCATTAACGGTAGGACAGATCCTCGCCATTACTGAAAAGTTTGATTTGAAGAAGCTCGGTGCTGACAACCCAACCAGTTGGCAGATCATTTCTGACGCTTCTCGTTTAGCTTTTGCGGATCGTGGACGCTATATGGCTGACAGTGATTACGTGCCAATGCCGACACAAGGGCTACTCGAATCAGGCTACATTGCTGAGCGTGCTAAGTTAATTACCCCAAGCAAGGCACTAGAGAATGTCAGCGCAGGTTCACCTCCATGGAGCCATGCCATGCGTTTAGCCGATGATGAATCCATTGAACTGCCCTCCACCAGCCACTTTAATGTTGTGGACTCGGAAGGCAACGTTGTCTCAATAACCACGACCATAGAAAACGCCTTTGGATCGCGCTTAATGGTTCGTGGATTCTTGCTCAACAATGAATTAACGGACTTTTCTTTCAAAACGCATAAGGATGGAGCTCCCATAGCAAACCGACTTGAGCCGGGGAAACGACCTCGTTCTTCAATGTCGCCAACCATCATCATGCAAGATAACAAACCTTACATGGCGATCGGTTCGCCAGGGGGAAGCCGTATCATTGGTTACGTGGCTCAATCCATCATCGCGCATTTACAGTGGGGAATGGATATTCAACAAGCCATCAATCAACCTCATTTGGTCAACCGATTCGGCACGCTAGATGTCGAGAAAGGGACCGCTGCCGAGTCCATGCAGCCAGCACTTGAAGGCATGGGGTATAAGGTGAACATTCGCGATCTCAACTCAGGATTGCATGCCATTCGAATGAGCGAAGGCGGCTTAGAAGGTGCTGCCGACCCACGCCGTGAAGGTGCCGCTGTTGGTGAATAGGTGAATCTAGACGTTGTGCCAACGCCCTTGTGAGAGATCTCTTACAAGGGCGTAAGTGAACGCGGTTTCATTTATATCAACAAGAGAAAGGAATAAACATAAGGCATTGATATAAAACAAATAAGACTATATTGATGCTTATTTAAGCAAAGGTTTTTCCTACCCGTATATTGAGGAAAATCCTCAATCTCTTAATATTAACCCTGTCGGAAGGATGCTGACACGGAACAGGAAAAGCCAAGGATTTGGTTATCTTCAGGATGAAGATTTGATTATTTAGGATGAATAATCAGCATGGAGCAAAAAAGGACATTGAACGGACTCAATCGTTATCAGGAAGATAGCGCAAGGAAGACAATGGACACCTCTAGGATGAGGCAAGGAACAAACATCAGGATGATGTAAAGGACACCGCTCAAGGAACAAGTGAGCACGCTAACGAGGAACGTTGGCTGATCAGGATAAGATCATGGACACCGCTAGGATGGCGATGAAAAGGATTATGCTGAAGGATTCAGTATTGCTATCAAGGATTTGATGCATGGAGCAACTTTAGTAGCCGGATTGCTGCGAGTAAGATTATAACCCCGATGGGCATTGCTCTCGGGGTTTTTCTTTATCTGTACATAAGTAACCTTTCAGCCTAACGGTTTTATCACCTGTGCCAGTATTCAGTGATAAAGCTAGTCAGTGATAAAGCTAGTCAGCGATAAATATAGCCAGAGATAAAGCGAACCTGTAATGAGACAAAAAAAGCCCGCTTGCGCAGGCTTTGATTCCATTCATTGTCGCGGTTAGAGCTTTTCTAGCTTGGCGAATGCCGTTACTAACCATTTAATCCCTTCACCATTGAACGCGACTTGGACACGGCTTTGAGGACCACTGCCTTCAAAGTTAATAATCGTCCCTTCACCAAATTTCGGATGCATCACCCTCGCTCCTAATGAAAAGCCCGTTTCGTTGAAGTTTTCTTTCACGACTTGCTGACTAAACCGCCCAGATGATGCCGGTCGGCTCACTTGTGCTTTCATTCGAACTTCATCCAAGCACGTTTCAGGCAGTTCACGAATAAAGCGTGAAGGTTTATGGTACTTATCTTGCCCGTATAGACGACGCATTTCCGCGTAAGTGATGTAGAGCTTCTCTTTCGCTCGTGTCATACCCACATAGCAAAGGCGTCGTTCCTCTTCTAATCTGCCCGCTTCTTCAGCCGACATTTGGCTTGGGAACATCCCTTCTTCGACACCAACCATAAATACGAGGGGAAACTCCAACCCTTTAGCACTGTGAAGAGTCATGAGCTGCACCGCGTCATCGAATTCGTCAGCTTGTCCTTCACCCGCCTCAAGAGCAGCGTGCGTGAGGAATGCCGTGAGTTCTGATAGTTCTTCGGCTTCTTCTGGCTTTTCAAATTGACGAGTGGCGGTTACCAACTCCTCAAGGTTTTCAATTCGAGCTTTCGATTTTTCGCCTTTTTCTTGTTCGTACATCGCGTACAAACCAGAATTCTTAATCACATGATCGGTTTGGTGATGCATCGGCATTTCAAACGTATCGTCTTCAAGTGCATTGATGAGCTCAATAAATCGACTTAACGCACCAGCGGCTCGTCCGGCTAGAACCTTTTCTTCCAACAACGCTTGTGAGGCTTGCCAGAGTGTGGCACCACGATCTCGCGCAGCAAAGCGGATAGTTTCGAGTGTTTTATCCCCCATTCCACGGGTTGGCGTATTCACAACACGTTCGAATGCGGCATCGTCATTCCGGTTAGACATCAAACGCAAGTAACACAATGCGTCTTTGATTTCTTGCCGTTCGAAGAATCGCATACCACCGTAGATACGGTAAGGTAATCCGGACTGAATTAACGCTTCTTCCAGAACACGGGATTGGGCGTTATTACGATAAAGCATGGCGGTGTCGTTCAGTGCCCCACCTTTCTCTTGCCACTCTTTTATTTTGCTCACGGTAAAACGAGCTTCATCGAGTTCGTTATAAGCCGAATACACAGAGATAGGCTCGCCGTCATTGCCATCCGTCCAGAGCTCTTTACCCATGCGTTCCGTATTGTTGGATATCAGTTCATTAGCTGCCGATAAAATGGTCTTGGTTGAACGATAGTTTTGCTCTAACCGGATGGTTTTTGCGCCGAGAAACTCATCAAGAAAACGCTGAATGTTTTCGACTTTCGCACCACGCCACCCATAAATGGATTGGTCGTCATCACCCACGATCATGACGCGTGCCTCAGGTCCCGCCATCATACGAAGCCAAGCGTATTGAATGTTGTTGGTATCTTGAAATTCATCGACCAAGATATGTTTAAATCGCGCCTGATAATGCTCGCGGATGTGCTGCTTATCTCGAAGCAACTCATGCGCACGGAGCAGTATTTCAGCAAAATCCACCAGCCCTGCTCGGTCACACGCTTCTTGGTACGCGGTGTATATTTGAAGGTTTGTTTTAGTAATGGGGTCTTGATAGCAATCGATGTGGCTTGGGCGCAAACCTTCGTCTTTCTTGGCGTTAATCCACCAAGCAGCTTGCCTTGCAGGCCACTGTTTTTCATCGAGGTTCATGGCTTTGATCAATCGACGCAGAAGTCGTTGCTGATCCTCAGAGTCCAATATCTGAAAGTCTTCTGGAAGCTTTGCATCCAAGTAATGCGCCCGAAGAATTCGGTGGCAAATACCATGGAAGGTACCGTTCCACATTCCCGACGCGCTGCCCATCATGAGTTCTTCGATACGCCCACGCATTTCGGCTGCAGCCTTATTGGTAAACGTCACCGACATAATAGAAAACGGAGAGGCATTCTCGACAGCCATTAGCCAAGCAATTCGGTGTACCAGCACGCGTGTTTTACCACTGCCTGCTCCTGCAAGCACTAGCATATTTTCAAGTGGGGCAGCTACAGCTTCGCGTTGTTTGTCATTCAAACCATCAAGTAATAGGGAAGCGTCCATCGTTTTCTACTGTGTATTTATACATAACTAGTCATTATAACCGAATTCCAATCAAGAATAAGGTTGAATTCACAATAAATATTCCAAATAACAACCGCCTTAAAATCAATACATTACAAATCTTTTAAAAAATAAGTAAAAAAAAATCGCGTTTTTTGTGAAAGATTTGTCGTTCATTCCTAATCTTATTCTGTAAGCAACCTGACAAACGCTTGTCCATCGCGAAACAGGTTGTCTTTATTAAAGAAACTAAGGATCAAGTTCGAGGATTGAAATATGAAAAAGTCTAATCTTGCTGTTACTGCTGCTGTTACGGGCCTTCTTGCCATCGCTGGTACTACTCTAACTGCTACTTCTGCGGTCGCAGCAGAAAAAGAGAAATGCTATGGCGTTTCCAAAGCAGGTAAAAACGACTGTGCAACCAAAACTAGCTCATGTGCTGGTACGTCTAAAGAAGATTTCCAAAAAGACGCTTTCATCGTAGTACCTAAAGGTCTTTGTGACCGTTTGGCTGGTGGAAGCAACACGTCTTCTTAAGCCTTTCCCTCTTAGCCATTTCAGGGCGATGAGTCATGCTTATCGCCCTAATTTATGGAGTGGCTTTGTGAAAAAGGCTTGTAATCGCTAAACGCTTACAGCTCAGCAATATTGGTTAAGTCTTGATGAGCCCACCGGAGAGAGACATGCACAACAAAGTTGGCGTTGGATTAAGAACACCACATTTGGATTACTTTTCTGAGGAAGCCACTGGATTGAGCTGGTTGGAAATCCACAGCGAAAACTACTTTCTTCCTAATTCACTGCAACGCCAGCAGCTTAATCAAATCGCGAACAACTACGACATTAGCTGCCATGGTATTGGGTTGTCTTTAGGTTCGGTGGAAGGTGTTAGTCAGTCACATTTGGCGCGGCTAAAAAACCTAGTCAGTGACCTACAACCCATTCTCGTTTCTGATCACTTAAGCTGGAGTGAAAACGGCGGTCATTACTTTAACGATCTTTTGCCGCTTCCCTATACGGAAGAAGCATTGGATGTATTTTGTCGGAATGTACTGCAAGTTCAAGATTCAATAAAGAGGCCGTTACTCATTGAAAACCCATCGAGTTACGTGAAGTTTTCTCACTCAACGATAGATGAATGGGTTTTTCTGTCAGAAGTACAAAAGCGTACTGATTGCCGATTATTGCTCGACTTCAATAACATTTATGTCAGCGCGTTCAACCATGGCTTCGATAGCGAAGAATACTTAGCAGGCATCGATGCTACAAAGGTTGATGAGATACACCTTGCCGGTTTCACCATTAAGCAGCATGAGAAAGGGGAAATCTGGATCGATACCCATAGTCGCCCTGTTTGTGATGAAGTTTGGTCGTTATTTGATGCGTGGATAAAAGAACATGGTGAGCGACACACTCTTATAGAGTGGGACTTGGATATTCCTGAGCCTCAAATTTTGATTCAGGAGGCAAGTAAAGCCAGTCACTACTTAATGCAGATCCAAGGAGAGTCTTATGGCGCTTTCCCTCGCTGAGCTACAAAGTCAGTTTGCCAAGGCACTGCATTACCAAGCCACTGGAGAGTCCTGTGATTTAGTGTCAGACGAGTTTTCTGCAGACGAGCGTATGCAGATTTATCGCAATAATTTCGTGATGAGTTTGTGCGAAGTGATAGAAGCTACTTACCCCAAGGTGTTAGCACTAGTGGGTGAGGAATGTTTTCAACAACTTGCACGCCAACACGTTTTGACTCGTCCTTTAACCGAAGGCGATGTCTCGGGATATGGTGAAGGATTTGCAGACACGATACGACAGTTTGATCAAGTTATCGCTGCCGTACCTTATCTTTCAGATATCGCTGACATGGAATGGAAACTAGACTTAAGTGAAATGGCATTATCTTTAGCAAAAAAAAAGCCATACTTATCTTTGGAAAAGCTAGCTTCCGTTACTGAAGCACAACAGCCGTCGCTTGTCTTTCATCTTGCTTCAAATATTCAGCTTATATCCAGCCAATTTGCCGTTTTTTCTTTGTGGGAAGCCCTAGAAAAAGAGAAATTTGACGGGCTGGAACTGAACAACGCCGAGCAAGGCGTCTTATGGCTTGATTCCGCTCGCCACCTTCATATTGATCCCATATCAGATGAAGTACATCTACTTATTCAATCTTGTTCGATGGGGTTATCCCTAGCAGAAATCGAACCCGATTTATTAGGACATTTGAACACTTTAATGGCTTCAGGCTACTTAGATGGGTTCAGTATAAAAGAACAACAAACAGAGGAAGAATTATGAGTTCAGCTATCCGAAATATTATCGACATCTATGACGAGATCATAGACAAGCTTCAAGCTGGATTTATTCCATTGTTACTCGTATTTTGCCGTTTGTGGGTAGCCTGGGTCTTTTTCAATTCAGGGCTTACCAAAATTGCATCATGGGACAGCACTTTGTATCTCTTTGAATTTGAGTATGTTGTACCACTGCTACCTTGGGAGTTTGCTGCATACTCGGGCACAGCCGCAGAACTGATTCTACCTGTATTTCTGGCGCTCGGGCTATTTACGCGCCCAATGGCCGCCATTTTATTTGTATTTAACATTATTGCCGTTATCTCTTACCCGCTTCTATGGGAGAAAGGCTTCTACGATCATCAGCTATGGGGTTTGATGATTCTCATAAATGTCGTTTGGGGGGCAGGTCTGATTTCAGCTGACCATATTTTAAAGAAAAAGCTTACTCAATAACCAATCTCCCTTTAGTTAAGTAGCAACCTGTAAGCTACCTACCAATTAGCCCCAGTTTCTGGGGCATTTTTTTCAACGCCTCTAAGCCATAAGTGCTTGTCTTAGGTTCCAATAAACACTCTATTAACATCTATATCATTATCATCGTCTGTGCAGTAAACACTGATGCAGTTGAGATGAAGATAGAAGATTGATGTATTTCGTCACCACGTCCATCCCTCACCGTGGATGACCAAGGCGGCAGTAATAAAGCCGCCTTTTTTTATCACCCTATGCTAACTGAGCTACATATCCAGACTATTTAGAGCAAGTACCTCGTTTTTAATGCTTCAGGTATGCAGCTATCAATAAGAATGTAGGTGGATAAGTCTTAAGATATTAATGGCAGATATTGAAAATATAATTAGGTAAGGTTGGATGAGAGCCTAAATTATTAATTTGAATAATTTTGAGAAATATATTAACAGCCAAAAGCCTTTCGTATTTGCTAAATATTGCTAGGAATTCCGCAGATAAATTAAAAGCCAGCACTGAGGCTGGCTTTTAATTTTAGAATCCGATTATTTCTTAGAAAGGAATTCTTTCAATTCATCTGGTGAAATACCTTGTTGAGCCAATTCAGCAGCGAGTTGCTGAACACTTTCACTCTTACGTGATTCAATCACTTGCTGAAATTGATAAACAATATCTCTTAGCATATGCAAAGGAACTTGTTTGGCTGCGCTTCGAATACGCTCTTCACTCTGATTCCCGAGTTCACTAAGCAGTTTTCCGAACATTACTTTTTCTGGAGACTCTTCTAATTGCTCTAAAATACGAGCCATCTCATATGTTGTCATCGACATTGAATATGTATCTTCCAAATAGATCGGGGAAATAATTATATATGTGCCGCTAAATATACACCCCTTTCGCTGTTGGGAAAACAATCAATTTCAATTATTGGGCATTTATATTTAGAAAAGGCAGTTAGCTTGTTGCTTCAGCATGCCAATTCCTACCTACATGGCTGTAAAGAATGATTAGTGCTGGTGCCAAAAGCCACATATGCAAAGCAATTAGAGTCTCTGGCTCAAATGACAACCTTTGCATAATACCAACCATAAGACCAGAACCACTCATTTGAAATAACCCCAATAGAGCCGCCGCTGTACCGGCTTTATCACCAAATGGTGCCAGTGCCTTTCCTGCACCAGCGCCCATGATACTTGCAAAGCCTACCGATGATAAAAAGATGGGTAACATAAACCCTAAAGGCGTTTGCCACGATTTCATACCGAGCATCATGGCACCGCCAACCAACAAGGTGACAATACCAAATACCAAGGTACCGTGCGTGCCCCAGCGATCCATCAGCTTTGGCGCTACCATGCAAAAAACGATATTAATGATGGCATTGATCCCAAACCAAAAGGTAAAGGCATTCATCGAGATCCCCATGTTAGTCATTAACACTACAGGCGCAGACGTTACATAAGCCAAAATGACAGCCATTCCTAACATACAAAGCGATGCATGAAATATAAAACTGGGGTGTTTTAGTACGCTAAAATATCTCGTAGGTTTAAATAGTGGCTCTTCTGAACGTGATGGATTGGTTTCTTTGAAATTCACCAGCATCATAATACCACCCACCACAGCAAAACCCGCCATAAAGCTGAAGTTACTCCGCCAACCAAACTGTTGGGTTAGCCAGCTCCCTAAAATTGGTGCCAATGCAGGTATAAAGCATATTGCCCCGTTTAGGTAACTGATCATTCTGCCGCTTTTTTTAGGTCCAAACATATCGCGAACTGTTGCAAAAGCTGCTACCGATGTTGCGCAAGCACCGAAGCCTTGCAGCAGCCGAGCCATTAGCATCCACTCAATGGATTGAGCAACCCACGCCAAATAAGCGCTCAACCCGTAAATAACTATGCCTCCTAATGCAACAGTTCGACGTCCGTATCTGTCGGCAATGGGACCTGCAAATAGCTGCCCAACACCCATAGCAAATAAAAACCAAGTCACCGTATCTTGAGCAAGCGTCGCTTCCACTTGAAACGCTTTTGCCATTGTTGGCAACGCAGGAAGATAGATATCGATTGCCATAGGGCTAAATAGCACCAGCATGATAAGCATGGAGAATTGAAGCCTTGATACTTTTTCTGGGTTTATTGCCGACATAATAACCATCACTTCTGTTTTCTTAGAACGCAGTTTATTATCGTAGTGATATGAATGGAAATGGACTGTTTTCATCTCAGATATTCCACAGGGGAATTTCTTAATGAACATTGAACAACTGGGTAGAATCGACCTCAACCTTCTGGTTTGTCTTAACGTACTGCTTGAAGAAAGAAACGTAACTCGAGCTGCTTCTCGGCTCTGTCTAACCCAATCGGCGGTGAGCAAGTCTCTCGCGAAATTGCGCACGCAATTTGATGACCCATTATTTTACAGAAGTGCACACGGATTAAACCCAACACCACGCGCACTGTTACTTAAACCTAAATTGGAAGCTCTGATCTATCATTTGGAATCCATAACACAACCAGAAAATTTTGACCCAAAAACATCCAATCGTCGATTCCATATATCATTGGTTGAAAGTGTGTACCCACTTATCTTGCCCCACTTTCTTCCCAAGCTTTTTCAAGAGTCACCAGGCATCAAACTCACTACACACCCTTGGAATAAAGAAACCTTTAAACTTCTTCAATCGGGAGATATAGATTTCGGTATAACAGGAAAAGACATCGATATTACCGATGCCACCCTAACCATGTTGCCCCCAAGCGACATAGAAATGCAGGAAATATTTCAAGACCAACAGGTTTGCTTGGTTCGAAAATATCACCCTGTATTGAGCCGCCATTGGGATTTAGATGCGTATCTTGCAGAGCGACATGTTCAAGTTCGATGTGATGGAAACGATCGCTGGTTACTTGACTACAAGCTCGCCGACAAGGGCTTGGAACGTGACATCGCATTGTATGTTCCCGATTTCAACAGCGCTGCTAGCTTGTGTACCTATACCGATTTTGTTTTCACCGCACCCAGACATTTCGCCCAGTACATCTCTGGATACCTCGACTTGGTATTATTGCCTTTACCCACGGATCTGCCTCCAATGGCTTATACCCTTTTCTGGCACAAAGACAGAAAACAAGACGCCGCTCTTAGCTGGTTTAGGGACATCATTACCTCGCATACACACCACTTAAACAAAGAAACTTGAAGCTCAGTGATTGACTAACTGAGGCTATATTTTGATACGTTTAAAATTGCTTACAAGCCCGATACCATCTCCCAGTAGAATACATTGCTTGTCTGTTAAAAAAACGATAGTTTGTACGCAATTTCGTCGTAAGCACGGATAATTAGACAGTCGAAAAGGAATCATACGGATGGATGTCATGATTAAACAAAGAGTAGAAGCCCTTCGTCGCTGGTTAAGCGAAAACAACGTTGATGCAGTCATCATTCCCCACGAAGATGAATTTTTGGGAGAATACGTTCCTGCTCATCACGAACGTTTACTTTGGGCTACCGGGTTTACAGGCTCAGCTGGTGCAACTGTGATCACTGCTGACAAAGCTGCAATTTTTGTTGATGGTCGCTATACCGTTCAGGTAACGAAACAAGCTCCTGCCGAAGTGTTTGAATACTGCCATTTAACCCAACAACCTCCTCTAGACTGGGCACTGGAAAATCTTTCGACCAATGACAAGTTAGCGATCGATCCTAAAATGCACTCGCATTCTTGGCTTTTAAAAGCACAAGACAAAGTCGCCAATAAGCTTGAGTTGGTACTTGTCAACGACAACCCAGTCGATCATATCTGGTCCGACAGACCCGCTCCAGTCTATACAGATGCTCGCTTAATGGGGCAAGAACTCGTTGGACAAGCAAGTGAAAGTAAGCGTCAAGAAATCGCTGAAATTGTGAAAGAAAACCGTGCCGATGCAGCATTGCTAACACAGCTTGATTCCATTTGTTGGCTGTTGAATGTTCGTGGCTTGGATGTCTCTTGCTTACCGGTACTTTTATCACATGCGATTGTTCATTCCGACGCTAACGTAGAGTTCTTTATCGATCCAGCACGCTTACCAGGCGATTTTTCAGAGCATGTCGGTCAAGGTGTTACGGTTTATTCTCCAGAACAACTTGAATCTCAGCTTCACGCGCTCTCAGGCAAAAATGTCTTAGTAGACCCCGTAACAAGCAACGCTTGGTTTACACTGACTCTACAAAATGCCGGTGCTGAAGTTATTAATGGTGACGACCCATGTTTACTTCCGAAGGCAGCGAAAAACTCAGCAGAAATTGAAGGAATGCGCGCATCGCACCTTCGTGATGGTGCCGCAATGGTTAACTTCCTGTCATGGCTTGATGCCGAGGTAGAAGCAGGAAATTATCATGATGAAGGTCTTCTCGCAGATAAGCTTCATGAATTCCGTAAGGCCGATCCAACGTTGGCAGATTTAAGCTTTGACACTATTTCTGCTTCAGCTGGCAATGGCGCAATGTGTCACTACAATCACATGAACCAACCAGAGCCCGGTAAGTTAGAACCAGATTCACTTTACCTAGTGGATTCAGGTGGTCAGTACCCAGATGGTACAACAGACATAACACGTACTATTGCGATAGGTAAACCTAGCCACGACATGATCCAGCAATTTACGTTGGTTTTGAAAGGTCATATTGGTCTTGCTAATGCAATATTCCCTCATGGAACAACAGGGCACCAACTAGACATTCTTGCGCGTCAGCATCTTTGGGCAAATGGCTATAATTTTGATCATGGTACGGGTCATGGTGTTGGGCATTTCCTAAGTGTTCATGAAGGTCCTCAGAGAATCGCGCCTGTCGTTAATAACGTCGCTCTACTGGAAGGCATGGTACTTTCTAATGAGCCAGGTTATTACCGTGCTGATGAGTTCGGTATTCGAATAGAAAACTTGGAATTGGTCGTTGAAGTTGAAACGCAAGGCGATACGAATATGCTAGCGTTTGAGTCACTAACGCGATGTCCTATCGATAAGCGCAATATTGATGTTGCTCTTTTGACCGATCCAGAATTAACTTGGTTAAACAGCTACCATTCAAAAGTGTGGGATGAGATCAGCCCGTTAGTATCTGGTTCATCGTTAGGTTGGTTAAAGCAAGCTACTGAGCCACTAGCTCGATAAAATTTCTGAAGAGTTCAAAAAACGAAAACCCCGCTAAGTTTAGCGGGGTTTTTATATGGATAATATAATACCAATCGTAGTAAGTAATTACTCATTCTAGCTTGTTAAAACACTCGATAACTGCGTTAAAAAATTTGATTGTAGAATAACTACTTATCGAAATTTTTTGCCTTGTTCTCAAGCGTTTTCCCTTCGCTATTTATGAACACTTACTTACTGTGATTGGTATAAGTCAAAACGATACGAAGTTGGATCACTGTGTTTCACGTGAAACATTTCCCAAGAAAGTCCTTTCTAATCACCTTCAGGAAAAATCACTTACCCAGAATAAGCGTGGTGCCAATCTTTCCAAACAGGTTCAAACCCCTTACTCCTAACGGCGTTTGCCACTTGAGCGGAAGAACGCTCGTCGCTTATCGCAAACTGCTCAAGTTCTTCTTCATCATTGGCGTATCCCCCTGGCTGAGTCTTTGAAGCAGCTGAAATACTTGTTACACCAAGAGGTAATACATTGTCTCTAAATTCTGGCGACTCTCGAGTCGAAAGGGAAAGTTCAACTTCCGGATTTAGCATCCTGTAAGCGCATATCAACTGAACTAGCTGTTTGTCGGACATCACTGACTTTGGCTGCAAAGATCCTTCACAAGGCCTCAATCGAGGGAAAGAAATCGAATAGCGGGACTTCCAATAAGTCTGTTCCATATAGTTAAGATGAGCAGCAACAAAGAAACAATCCGTTCTCCACTCTTCCAACCCAATCAGTGCACCCATACCAATTTTATCTATACCTGCAGAAGCCAATCTATCAGGAGTATTCAAACGATAGTTAAAATCCGTTTTGTTGCCACGTAGGTGATGCTGACCGTAGGTCGATGGGTGATACGTTTCTTGGTAAACCATAACCGCATCTAAGCCGAGTGTTTTTAACTCTGCATAACACTCTTGGTCCAGAGGTTGAACCTCCATAGCCAAATAGCTAAATCGTTCTTTTATGGCTGGAACTACTTCGCGAAAATACTTCATGCCGACTTTTGTTTCATGCTCACCCGTTACGAGCAAAACCGAATCGAAGCTCATTTTCTTGATCGCATCAATTTCCAACTGAATATCATCCACGTTCAATGTTCTGCGCTTAATTCGATTCTCCATAGTAAAACCACAATAAGTACAAGAATTCGCGCATAGATTTGACAGGTACAATGGAATATAAAACCCTATAGTATTGCCAAAACGTTTTCGTGTAAGAGCGTAAGATTGTTGTGCCATTTGTTCCAGAAAGGGTTCCGCTGCAGGCGAAATAAGCGCTTTGAAATCTTCTAAATCACGCTTTGATTTCGATATTGCTCTTTGTACATCTTCAGACGTTTTACTGTAGATAGACATGCGGATCTCATCCCAATTCATCTTTACAAACTGGTCTGAAAAACTCATATTGATCACTCCAAGAATGATGTGAGTGGACTAGATGCGACAGCGTGATTCACTTGCCCCGCCAAACCAGCTTCGTAACCTAGGCGTCCACTTTCAACAGCAAGCTTAAAGGCTTTAGCCATTTGAACTGGGTCAGCTGCAGCTGCAATTGCCGTATTTACCAATACTGCGTCGGCGCCAAGCTCCATGGCTTTTGCAGCGTGAGAGGGGGCACCTATGCCTGCATCTACAACAACCGGAACATTTGCTTGGTCGATAATGATTTCCAGAAAGTCCTGCGTTGCGATGCCTTTGTTTGAACCAATAGGCGCACCTAATGGCATTACCGCAGCACAACCCACTTCTTCAAGGTGCTTACAAAGTACCGGATCAGCATGGCAATAAGGTAATACGATGAACCCTTGCTCAACCAGCTTTTCCGCAGCTTTTAGAGTCTCAATGGGATCCGGCATTAAGTATTTAGGATCTGGGTGAATCTCCAACTTAAGCCATTTTGTATCCAATGCTTCACGAGCTAACTGTGCTGCAAATATCGCTTCTTTAGCATTCTTTGCGCCCGATGTATTTGGCAGTAAATCAATTCTATTTCCAATAAGAGGGGAAAGTATGTCGTCGTCCTTGGTATCGAGATCCACTCTCTTTAACGCCATCGTCGCAAGCTGGGAGCCAGAGGCAATAATGGCCTCGCTCATCACTCGGCTGTTTGCAAATTTTCCGGTCCCCGTAAACAAACGAGAATCAAATGTTTTCCCTGCTATCGTTAACATCTTTAACCTCCGGCAATTGCTCTAAATACCACAACATCGTCACCCGCTTTTAAGCGAGTATCAGACCACATTGTTTTGGTTTGAACTTCTTGGTTAACTGCAATTGCAATGCCCGCCAGTTCAATTTTTTTGTTTTCCAGCAAATCGACAAGTGTCATTTCATTTGAAATCGAAATTGACTCGCCATTAAATGTAATTTTTAACGTACTCATTATTTTCCTTGAGTATCAAAAGTTGAGTTGCACACACTACAAGAATTGTCTTTTGAAATAGCAAATTGATGGAACTGCATAGATAATCCATCGAACAGCGTAAGGCGATTCGCTAAGTCTCGTTCTAATGTGACTAAACGAATAGCGACGAGAGCTTGATGAGTTCCAATGATCCCAACGACCGGACCCACCACACCAGATTCTGAGCAACGCGTATTGGGTTGTGACTCATTGATTGGATATAGGCAGTGATAGCAGGGATCTGAGTCTTTATACATGAAGGTAGCCAATTGACCTTCCCAACCGATCGCTGCTCCTGATACCAAAGGTGTTTTCGACTTATAACAAGCGCGATTAATCTCTTGCCGTGTTTCAAAATTGTCTGTGCAGTCTAGGACGATATCGGCTTGCATGCATTCAAGTTCGAGCCGATTACCTTTTAGTTTCTTATTGATTACTCGGACGCGTGCACCTGAGTTAATCTTAGTGATGGCGTTTTTTGCCGCAGCTACCTTGGCCAAGCCTATATCTTCACTTGAGTAAAGTATTTGCCTCGGGAGGTTACTCACCTCAACAACATCATCATCAGCAATAACAATATGACCTATACCCGAAGCAGCAAGATGCTGAATGGCAGAACACCCTAACCCACCACACCCAACAACCAAAATGCTTGAATCTCTTAGTTTTGCTTGTCCGATCTCTCCAATCTCAGGTAACGCTACCTGACGCTGATACCTCAGAAACTCAGAATCTGTAATCGTCACGGAACTACCTACTACTTAGAATTTCATGAAAATCGCTAATAGCTTTCTTTGGGTCAGAACTTAGTGTAATCGCGCGAACAACGGCTAAGCTCGATACGCCACAGTTCCACACCAGTGGTGCTCGTTCTAAGTCAATTCCACCAATCGCAACGGTGGGAAACTTTCCTGATAGTGCTTGGTAAAGCTTAAGCCTCACTAACCCTTGAGGACGTGAAGGCATTACTTTAGTGGTTGTTGGAAATATATGACCAAGTGCTATATAGCTAGGATTGACCTGTTTGATTCTAAGTATTTCGTAGTAACCGTGAGTGGATAAACCTATCCGTACGCCAGCTTTTGCTATCTGGTCAAGATCGGCGAACTCTAGATCTTCCTGCCCTAAATGCACGCCATAAGCGCCATGCAATACTGCTAATTGCCAGTAATCATTAATATAGACTTGAGCGTTATACTGACGTCCTAATTCGATTGCCTTTGTAATCTTTGTTTCTAGCTCTGGGTCATCAGCATTTTTTATCCGAAGCTGTGCTGTCTTTACTCCAAGTTCCAGAAGTCGTTCTACCCATTCCACCGTGTCTACAACCGGATATAAGCTAAGATATTCGGCATTTGTATCAGGGAAAGGCAAAGTGTTTTCTATATCCCATCCTACATGGATATCTAATAGCTCATCAGAGAGTATCGGTGTTGGAAATTCCAATAGATTCTGAGGCCATGTTTCACGTGAAACATCAGATCGTACTGCACCTCTTGCTAACACGAGTGCATCTTCAATTGGAAAATCAAGTACAAGAGATGTCAGTAACCAAGCCAGATAAGATTGCTGTTCCTGTCTAGATAATGGTGCTCCTTCAAAGCTCAACGCTCTATTGGATTCAACATGACACCATAGATCAACAAGTTGAAAATCATGATAAACGTCAATCAGCAATAAATTTGGCTCTTTTGATAGCTGGGATAAAGCCAAAGGCGAAGCCTGACCATTTGAAAATCGGCAAACATGAGTTGCTTCCCTATCCGATTTATCAAATGAAAGAGACACACACCTGTCATCAACGTAGCATTGCGTCAAATGAGTTGGGCTTACACCCAACTCGATATCAGCAATATCAAAGCCTTGCTCCTGCGCTAACAACAGTCTAGATTGAACGAGACCTGTTAACTCGACTTGAGCCTTTGGCAGTAATAGCTGAGCCATTTAATCCTCCAAAACACTCTGCTTGGCAGGATGGTACAACTCTGAACCAGTCGCTTTAAACTCTTCGGATTTCCTGCGCATACCTTCCAACGGGTCATCGAGCATCTTAATCTCAATGGCCTGATCTTGAGCGACTTGCTTGGTGTCTTTTGCGTATTCCCTGACTTCCTGAGAAATCTTCATTGAACAGAACTTTGGACCGCACATTGAACAGAAGTGAGCAACTTTTCCTGACTCTTGTGGAAGTGTCTCATCATGAAACTTACGTGCGGTTTCAGGATCTAGACCCAAGTTAAATTGGTCTTCCCAGCGGAATTCAAATCGAGCTTTTGAAAGCGCATTATCGCGAATTTGAGCACCAGGATGCCCTTTAGCTAAATCTGCTGCGTGCGCCGCTAACTTATAGGTAATCAAACCCGTTTTAACATCTTCTTTGTTGGGTAAGCCTAGATGCTCTTTCGGTGTCACATAGCAAAGCATGGCACAGCCATACCAACCAATCATAGCTGCACCGATACCTGAAGTAATATGATCGTAACCAGGGGCAATGTCTGTTGTTAATGGGCCAAGAGTATAAAATGGAGCTTCATGACAGTGCTTAAGCTGCTCGTCCATGTTTTCTTTGATCATGTGCATTGGGATATGCCCAGGACCTTCTATGATTACCTGAACATCATATTCCCACGCTACTTTAGTTAACTCACCTAAAGTTCTAAGTTCAGAAAACTGGGCTTCATCGTTCGCGTCTGCTATCGAGCCTGGGCGTAAGCCATCACCAAGTGAAAGCGCCACATCGTACTTCGCACAAATTTCACAGATTTCACGGAAGTGGGTATACAGAAAGCTTTCCTGATGATGAGCTAAACACCATTTCGCGATAATAGAACCACCACGAGATACGATACCGGTGACACGCTTTGCTGTCATAGGCACGTAGCGTAATAGCAAACCAGCGTGAATAGTGAAGTAGTCTACCCCCTGCTCTGCCTGTTCGATTAGAGTATCTCGCATGACTTCCCAATTGAGGTCTTCAGCGACGCCATTCACTTTTTCTAGTGCTTGGTACATAGGAACAGTACCAATGGGAACAGGGCTATTACGCATGATCCATTCACGTGTTTCATGAATGTTTCGACCTGTAGACAAGTCCATTACTGTATCGCCGCCCCACCGAGTCGACCAAACAAGTTTTTCAACTTCTTCCTCGATTGAAGATGACACAGCGGAGTTGCCAATATTCGCATTTACCTTAACAAGGAAATTACGCCCAATAATCATAGGTTCTGATTCAGGGTGGTTAATGTTGGAAGGAATAATAGCGCGTCCTTCAGCGACTTCTTTACGAACAAATTCAGGAGTAATTTCTTTAGGAAGATTCGCACCAAAGCTTTCACCTGGGTGTTCGATGTTCAGTTGATCATCAGCAAATTTGTGACGCTGCAAATTCTCACGAATGGCAATGTATTCCATTTCTGGGGTAATGATGCCTTGGCGAGCATAGTGCAACTGAGTAACACACTGACCTTGTTTAGCACGTCGGATTTTTGGAAGGTTGCCATAACGCAAATCGTCTAACGTATCGTCTTCCAAACGCTCTTTGGTGTAAACTGAGCTCACATCCGACAAGACTTCAGTGTCATTTCGCTCTTTAATCCAATCTTCGCGTAGCTTCGGCAGACCACTATAAAGGTCAATCTCATGTTCTGGATCGGTATAGACCCCAGACGTATCGTAGACACGTATTGGTTCATTAGGCTCGAATATTGGGTCTTTTTTAGTCCCGCCAACTAAACTGTCTGCGAGAGAGATCTCTCTCATTGGCACTCGAATATCACTTCTAGAGCCTTCTACATACACTTTGTGAGAGTTTGGATACGGTTGAGTCGACAGGTTATCAATAAACTGTTTGGCTTCCAGTCTCGCTTGCTTGCGATTCGACATAGCATTTTTCCTTGCAATCATTATTTTTAGGACAAAGTCCCTAGGAAGAAAATGCTTGGCGGATTGTTGTTACAAGAGGGCAAATGTGCGTGAGTAACGCCATCTGAAAGTAGATAGATCCCGACTAATATCAGGTGAGGTATCTTCTCTTGTTCCCTTCGCAGATATTAGTCTGATCAGGTTCAACGGATCCCGCTAATGCGGTCTCAGCTCGCCCAATAAGAATTAAGCGGAGCACTCCGACAAGTGAAGCCAGTATAAGGGAAAGGTTAGGTCAAAACCAAGACCAAAGTTTAAAAAGATTAACTTTTAATCAACAATTGAAAGCCAATCCATGCAGCAGAGATACTCAGAACCACATTCAGTAACACATTTATACCCATTTTAAAAAATGCCCCTTGCTGCATGAGTAAAACGTTATCCATAGAGAAGGTAGAAAAAGTAGTTAATGCCCCAAGGAACCCTAGCCCGATTATCTGCCTCCAAGGCTCCGTGGCAAGGCTTCCATTCTCGAATGAAGCTATCAGCATTCCCATCGCTAATGAACCCACTACGTTCACGGTGAGCGTGCCATATGGAAACCCTCTACCAAATAGGCTTGCGCATATCTCTGACACCAAAAAGCGAGAGCATGCGCCAAATGCACCACCCAATGCTATGAAACCAAGAATGGATAACTGTCCCATCAATACCAACCCTAATTTATATGTTAAAGCTATTCTATCTCTATATATGCAAAAATTCGTTTTTAATTTCGGGTAATACTCGACACAAAGAAGGTTAAATATAAAAAGTTACAGGAGTCACCTTTTGTGATGCGAAGCATACTTTTTATCTCCGATAAACGAAAAAGCCCTGATCAATGATCAGGGCTTGTCAATTTGAACCTGGCGATGTCCTACTCTCACATGGGGAAACCCCACACTACCATCGGCGCTATTGCGTTTCACTTCTGAGTTCGGCATGGAAATCAGGTGGGTCCACAATGCTATGGTCGCCAAGCAAATTTGTTTTACTCTTAGACTGTCTTACAATCTGAAAGCAATAAATAATGGTGCTAGTACCCAGATTTGAACTGGGGACCTCACCCTTACCAAGGGTGCGCTCTACCAACTGAGCTATACCAGCACATTCAATTCTTATATGCGTTGGACTAAAAAAGCCCGTTTTTTCAAACGGGCTCTTTCAATAAATTTAAAGCCTGGCGAT
>NZ_BFAQ01000050.1 GCF_002933855.1 Vibrio penaeicida | reverse complement strand
ACTATTGGGGGTCAGTTCAATTCATCGGCTTTTTACTATGAGCGCGTTGGCTTATTCGTCTAAATCACCACAAAAGCGGTAACCTTCACCGTGGATGGTGGCGATGATTTCTGGTGTGTCTGCAACCGATTCAAAATGCTTACGAATGCGGCGAATGGTTACGTCAACTGTACGATCGTGTGGCTTAAGCTCACGTCCAGTCATCTTCTTCAGAAGGTCGGCACGTGTTTGAATCTTGCCTGGGTTTTCACAGAAGTGAAGCAAAGCACGGAATTCAGAACGAGGAAGCTTATAGCTGTCGCCAGAAGGACTCACAAGAGAGCGGCTGTTGATGTCCAATTCCCAACCATTAAATTCATACTTTTCAACACTGCGTTTTTCTTCTTGTACAACGCCATTCGTCATAGAGCGGTTAAGAAGATTACGAGCACGAATAGTTAACTCACGAGGGTTAAATGGCTTGGTGATGTAGTCATCTGCACCAATCTCTAGACCTAGGATCTTGTCTACTTCGTTATCACGACCGGTCAGGAACATGAGTGCTACATTTGCTTGCTCGCGGAGTTCGCGCGCCAGCAACAAACCATTTTTACCTGGTAGGTTGATATCCATGATTACCAGATTAACTTGGTTATCAGCAAGTACACGATGCATTTCTTCACCATCACTTGCTTCGTAGACAGCATATCCCTCTGCTTCGAAAATGCTTTTCAGCGTATTGCGGGTTACTTGCTCATCTTCAACGATGAGAATCTGCGGGGTTTGCATTGGCGGTACCTAAATTGTAACTAAAACTGTGCTAATAGAATAAATTCTAGGCAGAAAAATAACATACAGGTAAAGTGTTCTTGATAATAAACGATACTACGCAAAAAAACACCACCTTCACACGGTACGCCGTCCTTGGAAGTCTGAGTTTATAAGACTAAATCCTATGTCATGCTTGCTTTCTGCCATTTGTTGAACTGGATTTTATATTGTTAACAGCTTGCTAACAACGCCCAAATTCCAATTCCATTCACTTTGTTGATTTATATCAATAGAAGAAAACTAACAAGAATAGATAGTAAATGTATATAAAAAGTTGAAATTTTTATGCAGATTGATAGCACTCTCAAACAAGCCTATGTGGAAACATTTTTTTACATAGACCAAACCATCGGTTTTTCCAGTTTTTGCGTAATAACTGCTTGTAATCCAAGAAGTATAATACTGGATGATGAAGAAAATCTGCGAAGAAATTCACAGTTAGAGGCGCTGTTACAACTCAATAAAACGTTACGTTTGTTGGCTGGTGACATCAATTTGGAGTGGAGCGAAGCAAGCTATGCTGTAGAAATATCACTACAAAATGGTTTGGATTTAGCAAGCATGTTTGACCAAAATGCCATTTATTATGTGGAATCCGGTGAGCTGTATTTAGCATTTGTTACCGGAGAGATAGAAAAGATAGGTAAATTTGAAAGCAAGGTAAAACCAATGCCTTAGCGACTGTATACCTAAAGAAAACGGATAAGTAAATTGTGATGAGCTTTATCTGCCTATGAATTTTAATGCTTCAGGTGGCATAAGGGGATCCACAGTTTATAGTTAAATAAGCAGGAATATTTCAAGGAGGATTCATGAAAGACTTACTGCCTGATCTGTGTGATCAGTATGAAGAGCAATTAACCTTACTCGACTTACCCTTACAAAATTTTGGGCAAAGAGCGGCATTTTGGGGGGAAATAGTCACCGTGCGCTGTTTTCACGATAACTCCAAAGTGAAAGAGATATTGAAAGAGAACGGAAAAGGAAAAGTACTGGTTGTTGATGGTAACGGTTCAAGTGAACGCGCTCTAATGGGTGACCAAGTTGCATTAACCGCTCTAAACAATCAATGGGAGGGCGTGGTAATTTGGGGGGCTGTTCGAGATGTTGGCGCGTTATCCGAAATAGACTTAGGCGTGAAAGCGTTAACTTCCTGCCCTTTCAAAACAGAGAAAAGAGACATAGGTGAAACTCAAGTTGGTCTAACTATTCAAGGACAAATGATTCAACCAGGGGATTACCTTTATTCCGATTGGAATGGCATTGTCATTTCTAAAGAAGAATTGAAAGTGAGTTAGCAGGCTCAGAATAGTTGGAGTTGGATTTAGAAGCGGAAGCCTAAGCCAACTTCAACACCACCTTTTTGAAGCTCTTCATAATCTAAGGTCGCGTGAATATCTAAATTTTCAGATAATTTTAACCGACTAGAGAGCTCAGCTGAGATCAGCTTATCTTGTGGATTACTGCTGTTATCTTCGTAGGATTTTGAGGCTCTAAGGCTACTGTTTACTGAAAAAGATTCATTAAACGTATAGTTCACACCACTTAAAAAACCGTTATACCGAGGTGATTCTGAGTTAGTGATACTGGCACCAACATATAAGTCAACAGAATCAAATAGGTTATAGGAATAACCACTGTCTATTTGCCAACTATCAAACTGAGTGTTTGGTTGGGATTGACTCGATATAAACCAACTGTGTGAAGACGGCTTCTCAGGGTTTAATAGCGGTAGGCTTTCAGCGAAAGAAGTTGCAGGAATAGCAAGCAGACTCATTACGAGAAATAATTTCTTCATATTTTGCCTCCTTGCTGAATAATCTACTTAGTGAATATAGCGTATCTGTAAAGCTACAACGATCTTTTTTTCGGGATTGATCATACTCTGGGATCATACTCACCTAAACACTATATTTTGTCAAAGAATGATGATTCGCTTATATATGCACAATTTTTATTATAACTGAGCGGGGATTTATGATTGGCTCAAATAATAAGTTGATTATTAATATCTTTGTCGCGCAATGTTCTAAGTCTCACCTTTCACTGAGTCGAGTAAAAAGCAAAAAAAATAATCTTTTCATTGACTCTGATACAGAAAATCGGTAAACGTAAAGGTAAGCAAACACACGTACACAATAAGATAAAATATATTCATGCTTAATCACCGCTCAATAATGACTACCACCATTATTATTACCGACATTCGAATTGTTGGGGCAGGCTGGTAAGCGAAAGAAATTTCAAAAAAAGGCCTGTATCCCACGAGATACAGGCCTTTTTTTATGCAGGTTTAAAATATACCGGAGGAAGGGATGCGAGTTTTAAAATTTGGTGGATCGTCGTTAGCAGACGCAGATCGCTTTTTAAGAGCGGCGGACATCATCGCAAACAACGCAAAGCAAGAGCAAGTCGCTGTAGTACTTTCAGCGCCAGGGAAGACAACCAACAAATTGGTGTCTGTTATTGAAGGGGCATTGCGTAATGGTGAGGCAGATTTGCAAATAGCAGAACTGGAATCATCTCTGCAAGCTTTGTTTGATGACGTTAAAAAACACGTGCCCGATCTCGCAAGTGCAGGTTTTTCTAACCAGTTAAAAACATCATTAAATCAGTTGAAACAGTTTGTTCACGGCATCAACCTTTTGGGTATGTGCCCGAATAACGTGAATGCTCGTATCATCAGTAAAGGTGAGCGAATTTCAATCCAGCTAATGAAAGCGGTATTGGAAGCCAAAGGGCACCCATCTTTTCTTATCGATCCTGTCGAATATCTCGTCGCTAAGGGTGACCACCTAGAAGCGATGGTCGATGTGGAAGTGTCAACGCAGAACTTCCGAAACAATCCTCTCCCTATAGATCATGTCTACATCATGCCTGGTTTTACTGCTGGTAATGATAAAGGCGAGTTGGTGACTCTTGGACGAAACGGTTCCGATTATTCCGCTGCTGTGTTAGCTGTTTGCTTGCGTGCTGAGTGTTGCGAGATTTGGACTGACGTCGATGGGGTATACAACTGCGACCCTCGCTTGGTTGATGATGCTCGTTTACTCAAATCCCTTAGTTATCAAGAGGCGATGGAGCTTTCATATTTTGGTGCATCCGTTCTGCATCCAAAGACTATTGCGCCTATCGCTCAATTCCACATTCCTTGTCTGATCAAAAACAGCTTTAACCCGCAAGGCGCGGGGACGCTCATTGGGCAAGACACAGGTGAAGACAACCTTGCAATAAAAGGTATCACGACCCTTAGTAAGCTGACGATGGTGAACGTATCTGGTCCTGGTATGAAGGGCATGGTTGGCATGGCAAGCCGAGTTTTCGGTGCGATGTCATCAGCTGGTATTTCCATTGTTTTGATTACGCAATCTTCATCTGAATACAGCATCAGTTTTTGTATTGAACAAGCCGATAAAGCCAACGCAGAGCAAGTACTGAGTGACGCATTCGAACTTGAACTAAAAGATGGCTTGTTAGAGCCTGTTGAGTTCATAAATGATGTCGCCATCGTAACGCTTGTGGGGGATGGCATGCGCACTTCTCGCGGTGTTGCATCTCGTTTCTTTGCATCTTTAACAGAAGTAAATGTGAATGTTGTTGCGATTGCTCAGGGGTCTTCTGAACGCGCGATTTCCGCTGTGATTCCTGAAGATAAAGTATCTGAAGCCATAAAAGCGTGTCATGAAAACCTGTTTAATTCGAAACACTTCCTCGATGTATTTGTGGTTGGTGTTGGCGGTGTAGGTGGCGAGCTGGTCGATCAAATAGAGCGCCAACAAGCCAAACTGGCAGACAAAGGCATCGTTATTCGAGTTTGCGGATTAGCAAATAGCAAGGGCTTACTTCTAGACAGCAAAGGTTTACCTCTGGATCACTGGCGTGATCGTATGACACACGCCACAGAAGAATTGAGCCTTGCTCGCCTAATTGCGTTGGTTCAGCGTAATCACATCATCAACCCAGTATTGGTTGATTGCACTTCAAGTGAAGATATTGCGAACCAATACGCGGATTTCCTTGCAGCAGGATTCCACGTGGTAACCCCAAACAAAAAAGCAAACACAGCAAGTATGGCTTACTACCATCAATTGCGCGATGTTGCTCGCTCTTCGCGCCGCAAGCTTATGTACGAAACAACGGTAGGGGCTGGGCTTCCGGTTATTGAAAACCTACAAAACTTGATTTCTGCTGGTGATGAATTAGAGAAGTTTAACGGCATTCTTTCTGGTTCTCTGTCTTACATCTTTGGCAAGTTGGATGAAGGCATGACACTGAGCCAAGCGACGAACATTGCAAAAGATAATGGGTTCACCGAACCGGATCCGCGCGACGATTTGTCGGGTATGGATGTGGCTCGAAAACTTCTTATATTGGCACGTGAAGCAGGTTTTGAGCTGGAATTGGATGACGTTGTGGTTGAAGCTGCATTACCTCCAGGTTTCGATGATAGTGGTAGCGTGGAAGAGTTTATGGCAAGGCTTCCAGAAGCCGATGCACACTTCAGTGAACTTTCTAAGAATGCTGCAGAAGAAGGCAAAGTGCTTCGTTATGTCGGCAAAATCTTGGATGGAAACTGTAAAGTGAGCATTGCCGCTGTGGATGAAAACGACCCGATGTTCAAGATTAAAGACGGTGAAAATGCCTTGGCATTCTACAGCCGCTACTATCAACCGATTCCGTTAGTGCTTCGCGGGTATGGTGCAGGTACAGAAGTGACGGCGGCAGGTGTGTTTGCCGACGTGATGCGTACGTTAGGCTGGAAATTAGGAGTATAAGAATGAGTGTAGTGGTTTATGCTCCTGCCTCTATAGGCAATGTGAGTGTTGGCTTTGATGTGCTTGGTGCTGCGGTTTCTCCAGTTGATGGCACGCTTTTAGGTGACCGAGTATTGGTAAAAGAAGGCGCTGAGTCGTTTACCCTTGATACTGCGGGCGATTTTGTCAGCAAACTACCAACCAACCCAAAAGAAAATATTGTTTACGATTGCTGGCGTGTGTTTGCACGCGAGCTTGATAAGAAAAGTGTACCGCTAAAACCGATACACATGGTGCTAGAAAAGAACATGCCAATAGGGTCGGGACTTGGCTCCAGTGCCTGTTCTATTGTCGCGGCGCTGGATGCATTAAATCAATTTCACCAAAACCCACTCAACAAAATGGAACTTCTGGCGTTGATGGGAGAAATGGAAGGTCAAATTTCTGGTGGCATTCATTATGACAATGTCGCACCTTGTTATCTTGGCGGTCTGCAACTGATGCTAGAAGAGCTGGGGATCATTTCACAAGAAGTGCCATGCTTTGATGAATGGTATTGGGTTATGGCTTACCCTGGAATTAAAGTTTCCACGGCTGAAGCGCGTGAGATTCTGCCCTCTCAATATCGACGTCAGGACATCATTGCGCACGGTCGCCACCTTGGGGGCTTTATTCATGCATGCCACTCAGGTCAACCAGAGCTGGCAGCTAAGATGATCAAAGACGTGATCGCAGAACCATATCGTGAGAGACTGCTACCTGGCTTCGCCGATGCTCGCAAATACGCTGCAACCGCGGGTGCCCTAGCTACTGGTATTTCTGGTAGCGGTCCGACGCTGTTCAGTATTTGCAAAGAAAAAGATGTCGCCGAGCGCGTAGCGCGTTGGTTAGAACAGAATTACGTACAAAATGAGGAAGGGTTTGTTCATGTTTGCCGTTTAGACAAGCAGGGATCAACCGTAACAGGAAGTGAGCTATGAAGCTTTACAACATCAAAGAAAATGACGAACAAGTATCCTTTGGCCAAGCCGTGCGCCAAGGGTTAGGCCGTAACCAAGGCTTATTTTTTCCTTCAGAACTGCCCAAGTTTGAAGATATCGATACGCTGCTAGACGAAGATTTCGTTACTCGCAGTAGCAAAATCCTTTCTGCTTTTATTGGTGAAGAATTATCAGCGGAGCAAGTAAACCAGCTGGTTGATGCTGCGTTCCAATTCCCTGCGCCAATCAAGCAAGTAAAAGATGGCGTTTATGCGCTGGAGCTTTTCCACGGACCGACTCTGGCATTTAAAGATTTCGGTGGGCGCTTTATGGCGCAATCACTGGCAGCTGTGTCTGATGGTGGCAAGATTACCATTCTTACCGCGACATCTGGTGATACAGGTGCCGCTGTAGCGCATGCTTTCTATGGCATGGAAAACATCAATGTTGTGATTCTTTACCCGAAAGGCAAGATCAGCCCTATGCAAGAAAAGCTGTTCTGTACATTGGGTAAAAATATCCACACAGTGGCGATCAACGCCGATTTTGACGCGTGTCAGTCACTGGTGAAAAACGCATTTGATGATTCTGCGTTACGCGAAGAGATTGGTTTAAACTCTGCAAACTCCATTAACATCAGCCGTTTGATGGCTCAGATCTGTTATTACTTTGAAGCGGCAGCTCAAATGAGCAAAGCAGAGCGTGAGAACCTTGTTATTTCAGTACCAAGTGGCAACTTTGGTAACTTAACAGCGGGTTTATTGGCGAAAGCAATTGGTTTGCCTATCAAGCGTTTCATTGCAGCAACAAATGCAAATGACACGGTACCTCGCTACCTAGATACAGGGAAGTGGGATCCAAAACCAACGGTCGCAACCACATCAAATGCCATGGATGTCAGCCAGCCAAACAACTGGCCACGTATTGAAGAGCTTTGCCAGTTACAAGGTTGGGGCTTGGATACGTTGGGCAAAGGTGCGGTGACAGACGAGCAAAGTGCTGATTCAGTTCGAGAGCTGAATGATAAGGGCTACTTATGCGAGCCACACGGCGCGATAGCGTATCGTGTTCTAGATGAGCAACTTCAAGAAGGCGAGACAGGGCTCTTCTTGTGTACTGCCCACCCAGCTAAATTCAAAGAAGTGGTCGATGACGTTCTAGGTGCGGATATCGATGTCCCAGCGCCACTTGCGAAGCACGCTGCGATGGAGTTGTTGTCGGAAGAGTTGGATAACGATTTTGACGCATTAAAAGAAGTACTTCGCCGAGTTCAAAAATAACAAGCAGCGAAATTCCCATAGCTTGTAACCTATAAAAAAACAGCGCTCAATGAGCGCTGTTTTTGTATCTGATAAACTCCGAAAGGTTATTCAAGCAGCTTGTCTTATAGAGACTCTGTAAACGTACGAGCAATAACGTCACGTTGCTGCTCTTGAGTTAGAGAGTTAAAACGTACCGCATAGCCAGAAACACGAATCGTTAGCTGAGGGTAGTTCTCTGGGTTGTTTACCGCATCTTCTAACGTTTCACGCTTAAGAACGTTCACGTTTAGGTGTTGACCACCTTCGATACGTGGTGCGGTTTCAATCGCCACTTCACGGCTTTCGAATTCACCTAGGTCAGATGCAGGAATAACTTGATCAGCTTCGTAGCCTGCGTTAGCTGCTACACAACGCGCTTCATTTTTATCGTTATCCAATAGCCAGATTGAGTTAAGTAGATCGTCGTTTGCCGCTTTAGTAATTTGAATACCTTGGATCATTCCTGTCTCCTAGTCCACGTACGTGGTGATGAATTTTGATGTAAATTTCGATTTTTTGTCGAGCTAGCTATTATATAACCAATAACCTTTGAAATAATATTGATTTATGTCAAAAAACAACAGAATTTATTGAAAATCGACCAGTAAATTTATTGAGTTAAATCAATTAATCTTTATAAAACAAAGTATTTACAGTTTATTTTAAGTTATCAAAAATATTTTATATCTATATTTGTTGTAATTTTACTACAAAATAAGGTGTAATATTCATCGATAGTGACTCGAGGTCAATGGTTGGGTAGCATTGGTGAAAGACTTTCAGTCACAATTACAAGAGAGCATATGAAATACATTGGTGCGCATGTTTCTGCGGCTGGTGGGGTTGATAAAGCCCCTCAGAGAGCGAAAGAGATCGGAGCAAATGCTTTTGCTCTTTTTACAAAAAACCAAAGGCAATGGGTAGCAAAGCCTTTGGAAGAAGACACAATTACTGCCTTTAAAAAACAGTGTGAAGTAAATGGGTTTAGTGCTGACACCATTCTTCCTCACGATTCGTACCTGATTAATCTTGGAGCACCCGAACAAGAGAAGCTAGAGAAATCTAGGGCGGCCTTTATTGATGAAATGGTACGTTGCGAACAGCTGGGATTGAAGTTGTTGAATTTTCATCCGGGTAGCCACCTAAAGAAGATATCCGAGCAGGAGTGTTTATCTCGAATAGCAGAATCGATCAATATCGCCCATCAGGCCGTTCCCAATGTTATTGCGGTGATAGAGAACACGGCAGGGCAAGGAACAAACCTAGGATGGCGATTTGAACATCTTGCCGAGATCATTAGCCAAGTCGAAGATAAATCTCGTGTCGGCGTATGTATCGATACTTGCCACGCTTTTACAGCAGGTTATGACCTTAGAACGTTTGAAGCCTGTGAGCAGACTTTTAGTGCATTTGAAAATATTGTCGGAATGCACTATTTGCGTGCGATGCATCTTAATGATTCCAAGGTGGAATTTGCTAGCCGTGTCGATAGACACCACTCATTGGGTAAGGGAGAAATTGGCTGGGATTGTTTTCAATACATCGCACAAGATGCGCGATTTGATGGTATCCCATTGATTCTAGAAACAATAGAGCCAGAGATATGGAAAGATGAGATACAAGCACTCCGCATGTACTACCAAAACTCACAGGAAAATTAGATAAGTTGGCACTGATCTTTCATAAGAAATACTGAGATGAGAAAACAGACTTTGTACTCTTATGTGAGGAGTGACTTATGAATAGTCAAGCACCTGTCGGTTTTACGACAAACAGCTCTGCACCAAAGCCATTACCTTTGCCTAACCGATACCATAGAGGTACTGGGCATTGGAGAACGCCACAGCAAAGCAGACCCGCCAAACGATAAGGTAATACGCTCCCAACCAGTGTGTTTGGAGTGATCTAGAACCCAAGCTAAACCAAGGCTTGGGTTCTTTTTTTTCAGCTAACTGCTCGTTATCTCTCCTGCGCCACATATTTTCGAAAAAACACTTTGATTTGCCTTAGACCCTAGCTACCCAAAAACGAACTCGGTATCCTTTCTTAAGATCAATCCCCCTAGTTTGGGAATCTCTATTGGAATGAATGTGAGGGTATTATGAGCGAGTCGCTAACTTGGCACGACGTTATTGGTGAAGAGAAGAAAAACGCCTATTTTTCAGAGACAATGGAGTTTGTTCGGCAAGAACGTGCTAATGGAAAAGTCATTTACCCACCGGAAAGCGATGTTTTTAATGCGTTTAGGTTCACTGAGTTTCATGATGTGAGAGTGGTTTTGCTTGGCCAAGATCCTTATCACGGACCCAATCAGGCTCATGGTTTGTGTTTCTCGGTTTTACCAGGCATTAAATCGCCACCTTCTCTCGTTAATATGTATAAAGAATTGGCGCAAGACATTCCTAATTTCACCATTCCTGACCACGGGTATCTGAAAAGTTGGGCACAGCAAGGTGTGTTGATGCTCAATACCGTGTTAACGGTCGAACAAGGGCAAGCGCATTCCCATGCAAAAACAGGTTGGGAAACCTTTACAGACAAGGTAATAGAAGCTGTTAATCAGCATAGAGAAGGCGTGGTGTTTTTACTTTGGGGTGCGCATGCTCAGAAGAAAGGACGCATGATTGATAGAAATAAACATCATGTACTTACGGCACCTCATCCGTCTCCGCTTTCTGCTCATCGAGGTTTTTTTGGGTGCGGTCACTTTTCACAAACCAATCAAATTTTGCAGAAGCAAGGTCACACTCCTATAAATTGGCAACCTGAAATTGATTAATTTTTAATCGATATCAAGGAAGGCTTCTTTTCTCATTCTTAAACTCGAACTGAGGATAAAAAGAGGAATGAAGCCATGATTATAGAAAAAATAAGGCGAGAACATGGTTATATGGTTCGTTTGTTGGCGATTTTAAGTTCCAAGCTAGAGCAGCTAAGAAACGAAAAAACCATTAACTACAGCTTAGTTAAAGAGATCATTGATTATTTAGCTATCCACTCTCAGAAAACGCACCATCCAAAAGAAGACATTCTTTACCTTCATTTTGCCAACCACTACGGAAATCAGCAAAAAATTGATGATCTTGAGAAGGAGCACGTAGCTTTATCTAAAGTGACTGAAGCGTTTCAAAATACGGTAGAAATGATACTGCACGATGCAGTTATCCCATCGGATATGTTTGCATTGCAGCTTGAAGAGTTCATTTCGCGGCAGAAGGGGCATTTGGAAATGGAAGAGAGAGAGGTTCTTCCGAAAATAGCGAAAGTTTTTACTGCGGCAGATTGGCGGGCGGTCGAAAGCCAATGGCTTCATGATGATGAAGACCCAGTATTCGGCAACACAATAGCCGATCAATACCGTCAGCTGGCGGCAAGAGTCAGGCAAACCGAGTTTGAAAGCACTTAACCTGTTCTCACAAAAGAAGACCTCACACGACTAGGTTTTTGAACGAGCAGATTTTCAAGCGAGAAGGCTCACGCAACCGCTAACCGAAGAACTCAAAAAACGATAAGTTCATAATGACAAAAAGAGGCACCCAAAGGTGCCTCTCTATTTATAAGTCGATGTCATCTAGGTCGTACTCGTTACAGACATCCATTTCCATTAGTTCGCGTTGCAAGCGCTGCCGATCTTTAATCGCTTCTATCTCACGCCATTTCCGTTTAGCTGGTTTCGAACGTGTTGAGCGAGTCTGCTGGCCATTCATAGCCATAATATCTTCGAGTTGAAAGCCATCCATATGCGACCTCTCTTTTTTTGTTATAAAGACTCCGATTGGAGCCTTTTAAGTAACATAATTGCTTGCAGAATAACCTTGATGTGTTTCTCATTTGTTTCTCTTTTATGAAGGTTTTATGAGAAACCCTGCGGAATTTCACAATTTTCTGCGAAAATATTTGAATGAAAAATGAGCGATCAGTATCAAATAAAGAAAAATTCTGACATTTAATTATGTTAAAGAAGCAACCCAAAAAAGGGCTGAGATGAATATCAAAGAGGCATTTTCTTCAAAGTTGCAAATTATTGTTAAGGGTTGAACGAACAATCACTCGTAAAAATTCGGTAAAGCTCGCTACGCAAAGGGTTACGCTGCATTTGTAGCACACAAAAAATGACCGAAGTTGGATACGCTTTTTTGTAAATAAATTTTAGGGCTTTTGTTTGGTTGTTGTACGGATAGTGTTGTTTGTTGTGTTAATAAATCGTGCAAAAATAGTGAAATATAACAAATAAATGAACTATGATGCATATTGATTTTTGCCGTTTAGGTCTGCATTATCCCCGCGGTCGAAATAATCACTCCGACATTTCTCCTACCGGATACGGTGAAAAAACGGAGAGTCAGTGCAATGCAAAAACTACAACAAAGAGGGCAATTCCTCTAACCCTGCACTGAACAAGGGAGCACGGCGTGAAGCTGTGTTGTTGTCATAACTCGATGCGAGGCTATCGTGGCAGATTTAATTCATTTAATGAACGACCTTCTTTGGGGATCGATTCTAGTTTACTTACTTGTTGGTGTGGGCGTGTATTTTACGCTACGCCTTGGGTTCATTCAGTTCAGACATTTTGGTCACATGTTTTCCGTTCTTCGGAACAGTCGTAAATCAGATGCTGCGGGTATCTCCTCTTTTCAAGCTCTTTGTACTTCGCTAGCAGCACGTGTTGGTACGGGTAATATGGCAGGTGTTGCCGTTGCTCTAACTGCTGGTGGTCCTGGTGCGATTTTCTGGATGTGGATGATTGCTATGCTAGGTATGGCAACGTCATTTGCAGAAAGTACACTGGCACAGTTGTACAAAACACGTGATGCCGACGGCAACTATCGTGGTGGACCTGCATACTACATGGAGAAAGGGTTAGGGATGCGCTGGATGGGCGTATTGTTCTCTATTTTCCTCATCATAGCGTTTGGATTGGTATTCAACGCTGTACAAGCCAATTCCATTGCAGGTGCAATGCAAACCGCTTTCGGTACCGAGCCTAAATTTGTTGGTGGCGTACTCGTCCTTATCTCTGCGTTCATTATTTTTGGCGGCATGAGAAAGATTGCTCGTACAGCCGAGTTGATCGTACCGGTAATGGCACTAGCGTACCTTTTGCTTGCCATGTTTGTGATGCTGACCAACTTAGAGAAAGTGCCGGCGGTATTTAGCCTTATTTTCAAAAGCGCGTTTGGTTTGCAAGAAGCAGCAGCGGGTGGTTTAGGTTACGCGATTGCACAAGCTATGATTCAAGGTATTAAGCGTGGTTTGTTCTCGAATGAAGCGGGTATGGGTTCTGCACCGAATGCCGCTGCATCGGCTACACCATACCCACCGCACCCAGCTTCGCAAGGTTACGTACAAATGCTAGGTGTGTTTATGGACACCATGGTCATTTGTTCAGCGACCGTCGCGATTATCCTAATGTCCGGTGAATACGTTCCACACGGCGAAATTACAGGTATCGAACTAACTCAGCGTGCATTGAGTGCACAAGTCGGTGAGTGGGGTGGCATATTTGTCGCGGTGGCGATTTTCTTCTTCGCCTTCACATCGATCATTGCCAACTACTCGTACGCAGAAACCAATCTTATTTTCTTAGAGCATAACCGCAAGAAAGGTTTGATACTTTTCCGCATTATTGTTCTTGGTATGGTTATGTTTGGTTCTTTGGCTACATTGCCTACGGTTTGGGGCTTAGCAGACGTTTCTATGGGCTTAATGGCAATCGTCAACCTTGTCGCCATTTTGCTTCTTTCTGGCATCGTGGTGAAGCTGGCAAAGGATTACAATCAGCAGCTGAAAGCGGGCAAAGTGCCGACGTTTGATGTGAAAGATTATCCAGAATTGCAATCTCAACTAGAAGAAGGCATCTGGGATAATACTAAATCTAAGCAGAATATTGAGCCTGAGAAAAACTGATCTCTTGAACAGAGATAATAGACTTCACGAATCAATACAATTGAAAAAGCCATGCTGACTTAGCGTGGCTTTTTTTATATGCTTACAATACAAAATCAGCCCAACAGAGTAAAAGTCATGCTTATCGTTGTATCACCTGCAAAAACACTGGATTACGAATCTCCATTAGCGACAGAGCGCTTTACCCAGCCCACAATGGTCGAGCACAGCGCTGAGCTGATCAAAGAATGCCGTAAACTCACTCCTGCGGACATTTCGGGCTTGATGAAAGTGAGCGATAAAATTGCAGGGCTTAACGCAGTGCGTTTTGAACAATGGAGCGAAACGTTTACTGTTGAGAATGCGCGTCAAGCTATCTTGGCATTTAAAGGCGACGTGTATACTGGGTTGGAAGCGGAAACCTTTTCCGATGAAGAGTTCGATTATGCGCAATCGCATTTGAGAATGCTGTCCGGTTTGTACGGTTTGCTTAAGCCATTGGATCTGATGCAGCCATACCGATTGGAAATGGGCACAAAGCTTGCCAATGAACGTGGTACTAACCTTTATCAGTTTTGGGGCAATATCATTACCGATGAAGTGAACCAAGCGCTTAAAGAGCAGGGCGACAACGTACTTATCAACCTAGCATCAAATGAATACTTTAAAGCAGTGAAGCCAAAGAATGTAGACGGCACGGTCATTACTCCTGTCTTCAAAGATTGTAAAAATGGCAATTACAAAGTGATCAGCTTCTTTGCTAAAAAAGCGCGTGGAATGATGGCTCGTTACATCATTCAGAATAAAGTGGATTCGGTTGAAGCATTAACTCAATTTAATACTGCGGGTTACTATTTTGATGAAGTGGAATCCACAGCAACAGAGTTAGTGTTCAAGCGTGAAGAGCAAAGCTAGGCTTGACACATTGCGCCGCGATTAAAAGGCATAGAGATCGAACAAAATCAAACGCCAGCACAGAAATGTGCTGGCGTTTTTAGTTTTGGTTTTAGTTATTGGGTGGGGGTATATTGGGCAGCGTTAGCGTGAAAGTAATTGCCGCAGATATTGAAGGCGAGACATGCTTTGCTTACAACCGCCAAGACGATATTTCTCTTGCCACAAGATGGCGTACTCACTTTCAATTTCTGCGACCTGAAGAACCAATTGCCTTTTCAGCGTCGCAGGGAAATCTTCCACTTCTCGGCATTGGTTTTGAATGTAGCCAATCGCGATATGGCTCGCCAATTTCATTGTTTTGATTGTCCAGAGTAGTTCGCGTTTCAGCAGCGATTCGCTGGATGACTTCACCTGCTTTTCTGTGTTTTCTAATTGGGCGATGCTCCGCCAGATACTTTGCTCATCTTTCAGTTCTGCTCTTCGTATATGGCGACGCGATTTCTGGTCAAACACAAACGGTCCATAAAATGCGCAGTTTGGTGTCGATACACCAGACTCAATGTATGCGTCTTGAAGTTGCAGTAACGTGTCTGTTAGATCGGAATATTCTTTCCCCCAAAAAGTGGTGAGCACATAGCGAATATCCACATCGATATTTTGTTTTTCTCCCCATGCGACAGCAGCGCCAAATGCATAGGCAGGTAAAGAGGTCGAAAACTGTTGAGCATGACCCATATCACCCCATTCCGATATCTGATAACCATGACCTCCAAACTTTTTGGCAGAAATGGCCGCACGCCGCATGTGGATTTTCGCTGCTTGCCAGCGCCCCACAACCGACGCAAAGGTATTGGTTGAAACCACCACCTGAAACGGGTAACCAAATTCGGCTAACTTTGCGTGTTCTTCATCGTAAGGGTGATTCTCTTCATAGCCCCAGTTGAGCAGCTCCAATTCTTTGGGAAGATGAGGAAGGATTTCTGGGTATCGAAACAGCATGTCACTGAATATTTGGCAGTACATTCCCCGTTCACTGGCGATCGTTAACACCTTGGTTAGGTAGTTCAAATAGACTTGCCCTTTCCCAAAAGTCTCACACGCTTGTTTACTTCCATCGACCCCTAAGTCCATGGTTTCATCAAAGTTGATGTTCAGCGTTTTACTGGAAAAATTGGGCAACAACTCGTCAAATAATTCGGCAATGAATTTTGGAACATCCGGGCTTTCGGGGTTTAACCCAAAGGACTCCGGGCGAAAGTCGCCACGTTGGTCGTAAAAGCCTGAAGTTTGTTCTGCCAAATGCGTGTATTCCGGATGGCAGAGCCATTTTTCCATGTGCCCAAATGTCGCTTGATTAGGAATCAACTCGATGCCTTTGGTTTTACAATAGTAATCCAGTGCGCGAATTTGTTCGGGGGTGAGTGGATCGTAATCTTGCCAAACTTTGTGGTGCTGCTGGTACGAAAAAGCATGTTCAGTATAAAACTGCAGCTGATTGATTCTGAGTGATGACCAGTAATCGATGAGCTCGAATAAGGTGTGCATCGTCGGGATCTTGTCTCGGCTCACATCCAGAATCACACCACGTTGCGAGAAATCGGGTTTATCGAAAAGCGTCAGTTGTGGCAATGACGAAGAGCACTGGCAAACCAATTGAGCCATGATGTGATGAGCGTACAGAATGCCCAGCTCATCGCAATGCTTGATCAACACGACATCCTTTCTGATCTCAATGCCAAAAGATTGCTCTGTAAACTCGCTATGATATTGGTATTCAACTTGTGGCGATGATATACGCTCACCTTGAACACGCGGGATCATGCCTCGTGTTAAGCCGGGAATAAATAATGGATCGCTATTAAGAAACTGAATCGACTTTGGTTCAGGAAACAATGTTGGGCAAAATTCTGCCATACGGACCTCAGTTAAATACGACTATCAGAGGGCAGCACGCTAAACAGCGCGATATCCTGAGTGATAAGTTTCTGCCACGCCATTGCAGCGGCTCCAGCCGAGACCGCTTGAGTGCCCAAGGTGGAAAAACTAATGCAGGGATCCCACGTTTTAGGACCATCAGTGTTGGCAAGTTTCTGATCTATATTGGCAACTAGATTGGCACCATAGCGTTGGGCTTCACCGCCAATAATGACGTTATGGATGTTCATCAAGCGCCCCATGATGACAAGCGAAGACGCAAATTCTTGGAGGATCAGAGACAAATCGGCTGATTCTGTGCCATGTATCAGCTCACTTTTATATTGACCGGCTGAAAAGTCATCACCATAGAAGAGTTTATCGTTCAACACGAAACCCAAACCAATCCCTAAATGCTCAGAGTCGGTATTGCGATGGTGAGAGGTAAACAGCACATAGATAAAATTGGTGGTGGGCTCACGGCGTGTTTGCATCATTTCCCCCCAAGCAGCGCAATTGGCATCGTTATCAATGAAGATCGGATAAGCAAATATTTGGCTGAGTTGATCCACTAACGCCAGTGGCTTATATATTTCGAGCGCATTAGACAGCGACACATGCCCGCTCTCCGGATCCACCAAGCCAGGTAACCCGATACCAATGGCGAGAATTTTATGGAACTTATCTTCTATTTCTCGAAGTACAGGTGTTAGCACATGGGCGATTTCGGAAATGACACCTCGCTTGGGCTGGAACGGGATAATGGTGCGATAAACAATTAGGCAATCCACATTCACTACCGAAACGTTAATCACGCTATCGGTGAGCTCAATACCAACTAAAACACCAATATCTGAATTGAGAGAAAGTGACACCTTCGGTCGCCCGCCTTTACTATTGGAAGGTTTAGCGGTGACTTCTGAAATCAAGTTCTTTTCCGTCAGCAACCCTACAATTTTAGTAATGGTGGATTTATCCAGTCCGAGTTGCTCTGCGACTTCAACCCGCGAAATTCGGTTATGACGCCAGATGCTATCGATGACTCTGGATATGTTGACAATCTTACTGTTTTGGCTTGGCTTCATAGTTAAGTTGATTGTGGAAACTAATTAATAATATCCTTTATAGCGACTTCAATATTACTATTCAAGAACAAAAATTAAGCGTTTTGATCTATTCAATTAAAGTATGATCTAAGTATCTTTTCTTATTTTTCATTGATAATTTTGTTACTTATTTGTGATCACGATCGTTGTATAGTGCAAAAAATAGCCTAGATTATATAGTTAGTTTCCTGTGTAAACTAACTAGAGGATAAAACAATGAAGTTTAAGAAAGGAGTTAAAGCACTGGTAGCATTAACAGCATTTACCGTCGCTTTACCTATCTCTGCAATTGCAGAAGAAACCCTAACTATATGGACATGGCGCAAACAGGAGCGTCCTCTATGGGAAGCTGTATCTAAGAATATGAAAGACCTCAATGTTAAGGTCGAGGTTTTTAAAGGCGTGGATTACAACTCTCGTCTTCGTCTTGGTTTACAAAGTGACGGCGGTCCGGATTTATTCCAAGGTCGTCCTGGTGCTTCCTTTATTGATCAATACGCTAAGGCGGATGTGATTAAGCCAGTTAGTGACGATGTGGATTTATCTGGTATTTCTCCAGCAACATTGGGTGCAGCGACAGGCTCGGATGGCAAGGTTTATGGTGTTCCATTTGCCGTTCAAACTGTGCAAATCATCTATAACAAAGATATCTTTGATAAGCACAATATCAAAGAACCTCAATCACTCGACGAATTTGAGCAAATTATGAAAACGCTGAAAGCGGCAGGTGTGACACCGCTTGAAGTACCAGGGCGAGCTGGTTGGGCATTGGCCATGATGAGCGCAGGTCTTGAGGCGGGATTGTCTGGTGACGGTATGGCAAAAGTTGCTGCGCGTGATGAACCGTTTACCGCTAGCGGCTATCAAAAAGTCGTGGACACCTTCGCTACTTGGAAGCCGTACATTAACCCTTCGGCAGCAGCACAAGATTACAACGGTATGCGTGCGAATGTAGCTTTGGGCGATTCTGCCATGATTATTGATGGCTTATGGTCAACATCTCCATTATCAACCATTGCTCAGACCAATCCAGATGCCAATTTGGGTCTTATGCCAGTCCCAGGAGCTGGAGGGAAAGTCTATGCTTTTGCTGATGGCGCGTATTTAGTCAATGCCAATAGCGAGAAAAAGGCGGCGGCGGATAAGTTGTTAGCGTATACCGCAACTAAAGAGTTCGCACAGTTGTTTGCTGATCACGTAGGTGAACTTTCTACTTATGCATCTGGCATTCAGTATGAAGGGGCACATCAGGCTGAAGCTGCGACCTTTGTATCCAACCAAGCGCAAGCGCACTTGACTTGGAAAGGACCATTCAATGTTCAGTATGAAGAGGTTGTCGGCCCTGCGTTTCAGAAATTCTTAGCGGGTAAAGTTGACAGTAAAGGGTTGTCTGAAGAAATTGAAAAAGGTTTCAAAGCCAAAAATCTGTAGTGACCTCTCTGTCATAGCAAAAAGAAAAACGTAAAAACAAAAAGAAAGACGGCGACCTGAATATACAGGTCGCCTATATACCCATACCGCTGGAGTCAGTATGACCGAGTTTTCCCGCCCCAAAGGATTGAGCTTCAAGCAGAAAGAAAAGATTCAGTACATGTTGTTACTGATTCCCGGCTGCTTGTTGTATGGGGTATTTAACCTTTTGCCCCTATTCGGCACATTAGTGCTGTCCTTTTTTGACTGGCCAGGCATAGGGCCTGCCACTTTTGTTGGATTTGATAATTTTACCAAGCTGTTAACTGATGACTACATGAGTACCCAGCTTTGGAATGCGTTTTACCAAACCGTATTGTTCTTCGCTATTTGTATCTCTGTGTTTCTTTTATTGGGAACGGCTTTTGCGCTGGTATTGAGTTGGAATACGGTAGGAAAATCTGGCTATAAGCTTCTGTTCTTTATGCCTTATCCGTTAGCTGCTGTCGCAGTCGCATTTCTAGGTCAACTCGTGGTAGATGTGCGCGGTCCTCTAAATCAGCTATTAATGAATTGGGAATTGATTTCTGCACCTCTGATGTTTTTAGGGGATGAAAGTGCAGCGCTTCCAACTATCGCATTGTTCCAATCTTGGCAGAAGCTAGGGTTCTCGATCATGTTGATTCTCTCTGCAATTCTTGGCGTTCGCTCCGACTTGCTAGAAGCTGCAGTATTGGATGGTGCAAGCCGCTGGCAGTGCATTCGACATGTTGTGTTTCCTGTTTTGGCGCCTGCGTTTGTCCTTATTACTATTTTGACCATGGTTGATGTGTTCAATAACGCTGAGTATGTCTTGATTCTCATGGGACCCGATGCCGGACCTTATTACTCAACAGACATCATGGGCACATTCCAGTATCGAACCGCATTTGGAACCAGTGGTGGTTCCGGAACGGCTGATCTTGGTATGGCTGCTGCCATTGGCATGGTGATCTCTGTTTTGATTTTGCCGGCAACGATTTATTTGGCACTTAGAAACATGCGTAATCGATAGGGAAGGTCATGGAACGTATATTCAAACTCAAACCTTTAGAGCAGGTGGTGGTTCAGTTTTTATTGCTGACTTGGGCTCTGATCGTCGCACTTCCCTTTGGCTTGGCTTTCATTAACTCGGTGAAAGGAAATCTAGGGCAGGTGATCCGCTCGCCATTTGGCATGCCACAAGAATGGCATTTTGAAAACTATCTCAGCGCTTGGGAGCAAGCGAATTTCAGCAGCTACTTTTTAAACTCATTGATCATCAGTTTAGGTACGGTCGTGCTTGCGGTTGCATTCAGTACCATGGTGGCCTTTGTACTGGCGCGAGTACAATTCAAAGGCAATAGGCTGATTTTTATTCTGTTTATGCTGGGTGTTATCGTCCCTCTACGTTTGGCTATGGCACCGTTGTTTGTCGTAGTGCAAAGTCTGGATCTTTTAAACTCTTTACTCGGTATTATTTTGGTTCAGGCCGCAAGCATGATGCCTGTCGCGGTTTTCATACTCAGTACATTCTTCAAAAACTTGTCGCCTGAAATAGAACAAGCGGCGCGGGTGGATGGCGCTTTGCCTTTCCAAATCTACTGGCGCATTGTGTTGCCATTGGTTAAGCCTGCGATTGCGACGGTAGCATTGCTGTCGTTTGTGAGTGCGTGGAATGAGTACATCTTCCCTCTTTTGTTTTTGCAAGACAGGGACTTGTATCCGTTAACGCTTGGCTTGCAAGAGTTTCAAAATGAATTTGCCATTCAGTGGCACATGATGTTTGCAGGGTTGATCATCATGATGGCACCAACACTTATCGCATTTTTGCTGGCATCCAAAGCCTTTATTCAAGGTCTGACTCAAGGTGGAATTAAGGAATAACCATGGCTCACGTAGTACTAAAAAACATCAAGAAATCTTATGGCAAAGTGGATGTTCTTAAAGGCATCGACCTTGAAATCAATGACAAAGAATTTGTGACTTTTGTGGGGCCTTCAGGCTGTGGTAAATCGACCTTACTCCGTATGATTTCAGGGCTGGAAGAACCGACTTCCGGCGAGATATTCATCGATGACAGGGACGTTACCGATGAAGCACCTGCGGATCGTGAAATTGCTATGGTGTTCCAATCCTATGCGCTGTATCCGCAAATGACGGTACGAGAGAATATGTCCTTTGCCCTCTCGATAGATAAACGCCCTAAGGAAGAGATCACCAAGAAAGTGAATCACGCAGGGAAAATGCTAAAGCTCGACCAATTGTTTGACCGCTTACCTAAAGAGCTTTCGGGCGGCCAGCGTCAAAGGGTAGCGATTGGGCGTGCGATTGTGCGCAACCCTAAGTTGTTTTTATTTGATGAGCCTCTTTCTAACCTAGATGCTGAACTTAGAGTAGATATGCGGATTCAAATTGCCGAGCTGCACCGTACTCTAGCAACCAGCATGGTTTATGTTACCCACGATCAGGTTGAAGCAATGACACTAGCCGACAAGATTGTGGTGCTTCGTGATGGCAGCGTAGAGCAAGTAGGGCCGCCGCTTGAGCTTTATTATCATCCTAAAAACCAGTTTGTTGCTGGGTTCATCGGTTCTCCGAAAATGAACTTCATCCCTGTTACTGTACTGGAATCCAGTGAGACGCAAACGACAGTCAGCATTGCAGATCGTTATCGCCTGACTTTACCAAGAAATGGTGCTCATTTAGCGTCTGGCGATAAAATCACATTGGGTATTCGTCCTGAACATTTGGTTGTAAAAGAGGCGGTAGAAGAAGGGCGTTGTATTGTGCCAATGACGATTAATGTGGCTGAATATTTAGGGGCGGTTTCTTACGTTCATTGCTACTCAGGTGATATAGAAAAGCTGAGTCTGATGTTGGATGGTGAAGAAGCGGTATCGCACAAACTGGATAATGGGCAGATTCTGCATATCGAACTTAGAGAGCAGTATTGCCATCTTTTCGATATTGACCAGCAAGCTCTGCCTTTGGTCAAATAGCCAGATTATTTGGAATCAACGAAAAAGCAAAGCCGCTTATTGGTAGCGGCTTTGTTGATTTCTATTTCAGAATGATAGCTTTATCAGCTTCTTTTAGCGCAAGCTACTGGCTTAAAATCGCCTTCATGCGTTCAATCACTTCTGGTGAATTCACCACAGGTGAGCGCAACATCAGCAGCGCAAAGTTATCCGCCAAGATTTCTTCAGGGTGAATAATGTAGTTGGTGTTGGTGCCGACTTGTTCAAAAAAGCCTGTTAGCTTAGCGCGATCAACTATCACGGGTTCATCATCGTCGTATGTCCATTCTCCATTTTTGTCTGCCACCACTAAAAATTTGAATTGCAGATAATTGAAGAACTCGCCGCCTTTTTTCAGATCGTATTTTTCAGAAACCGAATACAAGATTGGCATTGCCCATACTTGTCCGTTGTTCAACCCAACTTTAATGGCATAGTCGTTTACGGGCGCATCAGGGTTAGTGATTTTTCTGTCTTCCAAATCATCAGGAAATTCAATTTCGCCAACATGTTGAAATCCGATGCTTTGGTAAAGCTCGTCCTTTTTCGCAGAATTTAGGCGAGTATAGATATGGAAAATTTCATGAGCCATGATGCGTTTTAGCTCGATACCAAGTTCGAGTTTGTTGCGCTGCAAAATAATGGCTTTCCCACGGGTATACGCCGCTGTGCCTTCTTCTTTTCCCGTCGTTAAAATCATTTTGATTTCTTCTGGCAAATCCAAGGGGTATTTCGATAACTCCTTTTGTAAATTGGTGTAGACATCTTGTACCTTGGCTTTGTCCTCCGCTGTCCAATCGAGCGTATTTGCTCGCACGAAACGGCGAAACTCCGGCTTAATGATGTGGTCTTCGGTTTTCATGCGCGCTTCCATATCAAACTGGCTCAGACGGCGCATGAATGCATCATTTTTTCCAAGTTCTTTTGCTGACTGTTTGGCACTTAGAAAAGTCAGTTCTGGTGTGGCTAGGCTGGAAAAGCTAATGCTAACCAGTGCGGTGATAAGTAGGGTTTTCAATGTTTTCAAAAATTACCTCCAACAGCTTTGATTTAAAATCTTTTGATTATTGCCATTGTGAGGATACTGAGACGACTTCACAGTAAATTACTGGAAGTGGTAAAAAGAAATGCGATCAATATAAAATCAAGTGCATATTAAGCTTTGGTAAAAACTTAATATGCACAGGTTAGATTACTGAAGGTAAGCCGATTGGTTAGCAGAATCCACTTCTTTTAAGAATAGGTTCAGCAATTCTTCTCCTTTCTTGCCATGTGTCTCTTTAATGTATGCTTTGATTGTTGGTTGAGTAACATCGCGCATTTTCTGGCGTTGTTCATCGGTTAAAGAGTTCACTTTCATTTTTTTCTTCAGACCTTCCAAACCACGATCTTCTGATGCTTCTATTAGTCGAGACAACCCTCGGTTAGCGCTTAATGCAATTTGCACGGCATCGCGCACGATTTTTTGTTCATTGGCAGACAAGCCATCAAAGAAATCGCGATTGATCATAAAGGTGTACGGTGCGAATAGGTGATTCGTTAAGGTCAGGTACTTTTGTACTTCATTGAATTTTGCGAATGACACGGTTGGAATGGGGTTCATTTGCCCATCTATTACGCCAGTTTGTAAAGATGAATACACTTCTCCCCAAGAAAGAGGGTAGGCCTGCGCCCCTAAAGATTGAATGATTTTTTGGTGAGTCGGCAACGTCATTGTTCGAATGCGCAGCCCTTTAAAATCATCCAAAGAGGTCAAGGCGCGTTTCGAGTTGGTGACAGAGAAAAAGCCGCCTGTATCTGGAAAACCAAGTACTCGTACATCTTTTATTTCTGATTCAATATCGGACGCGAGTGCTTTGCCAAAAGGACCATCAAGCACGTCATACGTTGCGGCATTGTTGTTAAAAGCAAATGGAACATCCAAAACACCAATACGTGGATAATATCCTGCCAATGCGCCAACGGATGAGAGTGTTCCTTGAAGCTGCCCATCCTTGACCATCTGTATGTGTTCCTTCGCGCTACCTAATTGATTGCTCGGGAATACTTGAACTTTTATTTCGCCATTTGATGCAGTTTCGACAATGTTTTTAAACACACCAGTAAATGCGTGTGCTGGGTTTTCCATAATGTCAGCTTTATTATCGTGACCAATTCGCAATACCTTTGTAGCCATGGCGTAAGGTGCAGCAACCATACTGACGGCCAGCGTTGCAGCAAGGAAAGTTTTCGACAAATGTTTCATCATTACTCCTTTAATGTGTTGTTTTTGTAGCAGGTTGTTTTTTTTGTAGGTTGATCGTGTATCGGATCAATACCCAAGCAGCCTTGGTATAAACAGCACCAAGTCTGGGAAGTAAGCGATAGTGAACAGCAATAGCAGCTGTCCAATTAAGAAAGGCATTAGCTCTTTGGCTATTCCTTCAATGCGAGCACCGGTAACGGAAGAAAGCACGAATAAACAGGCTCCTATTGGCGGTGTCATCAGCGATATATTGAGAGCCAACACAAACACGATGCCAGCATGAAGAGGGTGCATCCCTATTTCCGCGGTGAGTGGCACCAAAATAGGCGCGAGGATGATCAACATAACGTTAATATCCATCAGCATTCCCACCACTAAAAGCAAGCTGATGATCAAGAACAAGATGATGTGAGGGTTGTCGGACAGCGAGATAAAGAAATCGGCAATCATCTGGGGGATTTGATTGAAACTCAGCCACCAACCAAGAATGGATGCCGACCCAATGATGAGGTAAATCACTGCCGAAATCTGTGCAGTGCGGATCACCATTTGAAACAGTGCAGGAAACGTCAGATTTCGATAGACGAAGAAACCGATGATCATTGCGTAAGCCACGGCTATGGATGCCGCTTCTGTTGGCGTGACAATACCAAATACGATACCACCCAAAATGATCAGCGGCATAAGCAGCGCGAGCGAAGACTGTCTAAAATGAACAAGCACTTCTTTCAGCGATGCTTTCTCGCTCATTTGGGGTAAATTTTTGCGTTTTCCCATAGCGGCAATGATGGCCATGCAGACTAAGCACACCAATAACCCTGGCAATATACCTGTAGCAAATAAGCCACCAATGGACACCCCCATAAGCGATCCATACACCACCATTAAACCGGATGGGGGAATTGTCGGACCTATGATGGAACCCGCCGCCGTAACGGCGCAAGCATACGATCGGCTATAGCCTTGCTTTTCCATAGCTGGCACAAGAGTTCGACCAAACGCCGCGGCATCAGCGGTGGCGCTTCCGGTGATTCCTGAAAAGAATACGGACGCAACCATATTGGAGTGAGCAAGCCCACCACGAAAATGTCCAACAAGGGCTTCTGCTAAATACACCAGCCGATTGGTGATACCTGTAAAATTCATGATTTCACCAGCAAGAATGAAAAACGGCATCGCAAGGAAAGGGAAAATGTTTAAGCCGTTAAAAATTTTGCTGGGTGCTAATGAAGCAAAGTGTGCACCGCCAACATCAAACATTCCGCTTATACCTGCTACACCTAATGCGATGGCTATCGGAGCGCCAAGTAACATCAATAAAAGAAACAACCCACCAACTAACATGCTTTCTCCTCCTGAGCGGAAGTGCCATTCGGCGTATTGTCAGTGCCTAAGCAATCCTCTAACCACACGAGTAACGCTTGGAAGCCTGAGAGGAAAAAGGTGACGGGGACCGCTGCATAGGCGTATGACATGGGAAGAGAGAAAACAGTTGAGAGTTGATTGGCTCCTTTCATAGCAAAGAAGTAGCCGAGATAAGCGATATAGAAAAAGAATGCGCAGGTTAAAAGCCCCAATACTCGATGAATAAGAATTCTCACATGTTCAGGGAATCGACGAACCACAAATTCCAAGCCCATATGTTCTCGCCCTGCAGTACAACAAGGAACTGCCATTAAGATTGCCCAAATCATGATGTAACGTGCCAGCTCTTCAACCCAAACCAATTGCCATTGGAAAACGTAGCGATCAAGCACCCCAATCCACACGTCCAATATGAGCAATAGGGTAAGAATGCCCACAGCGAATTGGTTGGCTTTATTGAGCTTATGTTTGATGCTTGAAATGACAGACTTCTGCATGACGACTCCTTTCGATCTGCAAGTAGAGTTCTTGATTTGCTCGAAAGTTAATGTAGCGACGATGATTGTTTATAACTGATAAAAAGATCACATTTATGATAGTTTCTAACATTGATGGTTGTTGTGATTTAAGTGTATGAAAATAAATGATTTATAATCAATTCTTTGATCTGTGGTGTTGAAACTATCACGTTGTAATTCGTTGTTTTTCGGTCGATAAATGAGCAGGATTAGTCATGAACTCAAAAAAGTAACAAAGCATACATTTAGTCTCTTTATTTGATTGGTATCACAAGTTAAAAATTGATCAGCTTGTTGGGGAGATTTCTAATTCATTAATTATTATGAATAAAGCTGGATTTAGTGTGTGATTTTTGCTTTTTGGGAATGTAACAATTCTGATAGTTCGAGTAAGGCTATTTAGTGATCTAGCGCTCATTGAACATCGGTAGAGTATGGCAAGATGTTTAATTCTGTTAGAAAATATCTAACTAATAAAATGTTAGGATCAACGATCCTGAGCAATCAATAAAAGTGAGAACGTTACGTGTCTGTGGATATCGATATTCTTTCTAAAATCAGCGAACGTTATTCCAGCCTACGAGACGCTGAAAAGAAAGTCGCCAATTACATTGCTGATGATCTATCGTCAGCGGCGAATGCCAGTATTACCGAGATGGCACAACAAGCCAACGTGAGTGAAGCGACCATTACACGGTTTGCCAAAGCCGTCGAATGTCGTAATGTGCGCGATTTGAAAATTAAACTGGCGCAGTCTTTAGCTGTTGGGCAACGTTTTATTGATGAACCTATTGATCAGACTGGTATGCAAGGTGTTTATGAATCCATAAAGCATACAATGGATATGAACCGCAAAGTGATCAATGAAGAGGATATCCGCCAATGTGCTGAGTGGATCCATGGAGCCCGTCAGACATTAGCAATAGGGATGGGGGGCGGTTCTACTATGGTCGCACAAGAGTTCCAACATCGGTTGTTTCGCCTTGGATACCCTGTGACTGCTTACAATGATGGATTGCTCGCACGGATGGTTGCCGCGACTGCTGATAGTAATGACTTGTTGATAGTGATGTCGGTGACAGGGTATACGCCAGCGATTATTGAGGTGGCTGAGACCGCCAAGCAATATGGAGTGAAGGTTATTGGAATCACGAGCAGTGGAAGCCCACTGTCGAAAGTCTGCGATATCATTTTGCCTATTGTTACGCAGGAAACGGATTTTATATACAAACCTTCAGCTTCTCGCTACGCCATGTTGGCACTGGTGGATGTGCTTTCTATGGAGTTAGCCGTCAGCCATAAACGCCGTTCTCGTGATCGCCTTCGTCGATTAAAAGTTGCGTTGGATTCGCATCGTGGTGGTGGCGACAGGCAGCCTTTGGGCGATTAGACTAGTATTTCTTTCTATTCGAAAACAAAAAGAGGTCGCTCATCGCGACCTCTTTTTGATGTAGTGCAGTTCGTTGATAGTATTACTTTTTCTTTTTAACACCTGATTTTTTCTTTTCTGCTTTCTTTGCCACTTTCTTTTTGTTCTTCTTCTTAAAAGTCGGCTTTTTATGCTGAGGTCTCAAGCCTTCAACAAAGCGTTCTTTGATGTCTTCTTTTGTATAGCGAGCAACGCGATCTAGCATAGGTTGATCGTGTGCTTCAACAATAGAGAGAGCATTTCCTTTTTTGCCAGCACGAGCGGTTCGCCCAATGCGGTGAAGGTATACGTCAGCAGTTCGCGGCATGTCGAAGTTAATAACATGAGAAACATCGGGTAAATCGATACCGCGGGCCGCAACGTCAGTAGCTAGAAGCACATTAACTTCACCGTCACGGAAACGGCGAATGGCATTGTTGCGGCGATCTTGTGGCATTTCACCTTGGATCCAAGCGCAATTTATCTGCGCGCTTTCTAAGTGTGCACGTAACTCGGCAAGACGATCGCGCGTTTTAAGAAAGACAATGGAGCGCTCTGCTTGCTCTGTTATGATGTGCTTAAGGAGAGCTAATTTGTGATCCATGGTATCGGCACGGTGATACCACTGAGTAATTTTTTTGCGCTCGCGACGTGAAGGTTCGGCATCCAGTTCTGCTGGCTCTTTGAGTAGATCGGCAGTAAAGCCTTCAACTCCACGCCCCTCTAAGGTCGCGGAAAACAGCATGGATTGTTTACGCCAGCGACACTCTGAAGACAAACGATCAACAGTCGGGCCAAAACCCATGTCCAGCATGCGGTCGGCTTCATCCAATATCAACCATTCAATAGCACGACAGTCAAAACGTTCCGCTTCAATGTATTCCATTAAACGACCTGGTGTCGCAACAACAATATCTTGAGTAGTGGAAAGGATGTCGGCATGTTCTTGGTACTGAACACCACCCGTGATGGTGAAGATCTTTAAATTCGTATTTTTCGCCAATGCTCTAGCTTGATCTGCAACCTGCATTGCCAATTCGCGAGTAGGAGTCAGGATCAAAATTCGCGCTGGGCCGGCTTTACGACGCGGAAAGTCTTGTAGGTATTGCAGCGCAGGAATGACAAATGCGGCTGTTTTACCTGTACCAGTAGGCGCAGAAGCTAAAATATCGCGACCGTCTAGTGCTTGTGGAATGGCTTCAGCCTGAATTTGAGTTGGGCGTTCATACCCCATCTCTTCAATGGCCTCCAGCAAATTTGGATCTAAATCGAGTTCAGCAAAAGTTCTGATCACAGTGGGTCTCCACAAGCGTGCGAATAAATAATTGGGCGCGAATTATATACTCATCGGCGTTTAGATAAAATGTATTTTCTGATGAGCTTTTTACATCTTCAAGTAAAAGTCTTGAGTTAGCGCAACAAAATCAGAGCTGTATTGATCATTTTGATTGATGATCAAAGTCGAACGCTCCGTTATGCAAGGCTGCTTAACCAAACTAAACATCATTCGGGTGGGGGCTTTGTGTTCTGTGGTTTGGATATCGCAGCGAGATAGTAAACACCAGCCAGATTTCAAAGCAAGCGCGATGAACTCTTCTCCTTCAACTGATGGCAAGATAAAACTTGCGTTGCCATGATTGGCGAGTAAGGAGTGGCATTTACTCAGTAAGCGTTCGTGACTCAGAGTATTCGTATGACGTGCATCAGCCCTAGGACCATCGCCTGCTTGTTGTCCATTATTGAAATAGGGAGGATTACAGATGATGGCATCAAACATACGCGAAAAGGTGTGACTGAGTACGTCATCATGGATGAGCGTTAAACGTGAGTGCCAAGAGCTTTCACTGAAGTTATATGCCGCGGCTTTGGATGCATTTTCTTCAAGCTCGATAGCCACAATTTCTAGGCGGCTTGCAGAGCGCTGCGCGCACATTAGAGAAAGCAAGCCAGTTCCAGTACCGATGTCCAATATACATCCACTTTTCGGAATCATGGTCCATGCCCCAAGCATGACGCCATCAGTGCTCACTGGCATACCGCTGTGACCACCGGAAATAGAGAATTGTTTAAATTGAAAATCTTTGGTTTTGGTACGCATACTTTGCTTTTCACTTAAAGGGTTAACGCGATTAAGAGGTGTATCAAAAAGGGATTATATTAAATTCTTGTTAATAGAAGGATAATTAATTTAAATGGTTATATGGTCTAATTATTTTGTATTTAATAGTGTTTATATCTGCAAAAAGATATGAAAGTCGAATTATTATTGTGTTTTTTATCACACTCTTGTTTCTGACCTCTCTTTTGTTCATTATTCGCCCCTTATTTATAGAATAAAATTTCATAGTATTTGCAAACACAAGATTATTATAAGGGTTTTCAGTGAGTCAGAAACTAAAATCAACTGATGTGATCGCTTTGGGTTTCATGCTCTTTGCGTTCTTTTTAGGAGCGGGTAACATTATTTTCCCTCCTCTAGCGGGTCAATTGGCCGGCGAAAACTTAATTCCAGCGATGTCTGGATTCCTGTTTACTGCGGTAGGTCTACCTTTGATTACCATTATTGCTATTGCAGTTGCTGGTGGGTCTTGGGAACACTTATCCAAGCATTTGCCTAAACAAGCAGCAACATTAATTGTGGTGCTTATCTTTATCATCATTGGTCCTGCATTTGCCGCTCCACGTACTGGTTTGGTTGCTTATGAGATGGCAGTGAAGCCATTTTTTGCCGATGCACAACAGCTGCACCTGACGACTTTCTCGGTATTGTTTTTTGCTGTAGCAATGTTCTTTGCTTGGTCTCAAGGCAAGCTGATCGATACGATCGGAAAGGTACTTACCCCTGTTTTGTTTATCGGTCTGATCACTCTTGCAGTGTCCGTTTTTGTTGATCCTCAAGGTGTACAGTCTGCCGCTCAAGGTGACTATGTGAGTCAGCCGTTGATCACGGGTTTCCTTGAAGGCTACAACACCATGGATACGTTTGGTGCGTTGATGTTCGGAATTCTGATTGTCGATGCACTTCGTAGTAAGGGGATTACTGAATCGCGTCCAACAACGAAGTACTTGATCAGCGCGGCGGTGATTGCTGCTGTCGGTTTGGCGTTTGTTTACGTGTCTTTATTCTATTTAGGATCGACCAGCGGTACCGTTGCAGCGGGTTCTGATAACGGTGGTGTTATCTTAAGCTTGTATGTTCAAGCTCTGTTTGGTGCATCAGGTCAAACGGTGCTATCGGTTATCGTATTATTGGCGTGTTTGACGACAGCGATTGGCTTGATTTCAGCCTGTTCAGATTACTTTAGTTCGGTTACTTCAGTGAGCTACAAGGCGTGGGTTGTGATCATTGGCGTTGCATGTGCTGTCGTGGCTAACGTAGGTTTGAGCCAGCTGATTGCATTGTCGGTTCCTGTATTGTTTGCACTCTACCCTGTCGCCATTGCATTGGTGGCACTTGCGTTTGTTCGTAACCGTCTACCAAACCCAGAAGTGGCGTATCGCATTGTGGTCTTGGTTGCGTTTGTATTCGCATTGCTGGATGCAGCAAAAGTGGCGGGTATCAATGTGAATGCGTTTAATATGCTGCCGCTGTTTGAGGTGGGAATGGCGTGGTTAATGCCGACGTTTGCAGCCATTATCTGTATGTTCTTTATTGGAACATCTCGCAAGTCACTGACGGAAGAAACAGCGTAAATTATCGTTGGGTTGTTCGTAAAAATGATAAGGGGCTGATATTCATCAGCCCCTTTTTGATTCATTACCCGACCGATACATGTTTAGTGCCGATTTGGCACTGAAGTTTGGAATTCGGATACCGAAAGTTTTATAACGCGTCGTGGTATTCCACTAGAATCTGTTCACACCACGTTTCAATTCGAGCATCACTCAGTTCGTATTGGGAGTCTTCATCCAAAGCCAACCCTACAAAATGTGACTTGTCTTCTGTCAATGCTTTCGATGCTTCGAACTCATAGCCTTCATTTTTCCAGTAACCGATGAACTGAGCGCCCGTTTTTTTCAATTCGTCATGAAGAAGTCCCATCGCATCGAGAAACCACTCGCCATAACCTTCTTGATCGCCTAAGCCGAATAACGCGACGTGTTTGCCTTTTAGCGACACGCCATCGATGTGCTCCCATACAGCACTCCAATCCTCTTGAATTTCACCGAAATCCCACGTGGAAATTCCAAGCACTAACAGATCATAGTCGTTCATTAATGATAGTGGTGTGTCTTTTACATTAAATATATCCACTAAGTCTTCACCAATGATGGCGCGAATCTTCTCTGCTGCCATTTCAGTGTAAAAAGTTGTAGAGCCGTAAAAAAGTCCGATTTTCATGATCTGTGATTGTTGATTGTAGAGATGGCAGATTCTAACGGGAAATGAGAAGGAATTGCAGGATTTATACTTAATGAGAGGAATTTAATAGTATTATTTTCGCGTGTCACATAGTCTGTGACTGATATAAGTAGAAAGAGAGATAAGAATGACGCAAGTAAGTCATCCCGATAGCTATTTGATAGAGCAGTTTTTAGATGCAATGTGGATGGAAAGAGGGCTATCTGAGAACACGCTCGCTTCCTACCGAAACGATCTTTTTAAATTATTGAATTGGATGGCTGAATCTAATTTCCGTTTGGATTTTATCAGCGTTTCAGGGCTACAAGATTATCAATCTTGGTTAATGGATCAAGGCTTTAAGCAAACCTCTCGAGCGAGAATGCTTTCGGCTATACGCCGTTTGTTTCAATATCTTCACCGAGAGAAAGTAAGGGCAGATGACCCTAGTGCCTTGTTAGTTAGCCCTAAATTGCCACAACGTCTCCCGAAAGACTTGAGTGAAGAGCAGGTTGAAGCGTTACTCAACGCACCAGACCCAAATGACCCGATAGAATTGCGCGACAAAGCCATGCTTGAGCTCTTGTATGCGACTGGGCTACGAGTAACTGAACTGGTGAGCCTGACGATGGAAAATGTCAGCTTACGTCAGGGTGTTGTTCGTGTAATGGGTAAGGGTGGAAAAGAGCGATTAGTTCCAATGGGAGAAAATGCCATCGATTGGATTGAAACCTTTTTAGAACAAGGACGTCCAACCATTTTAGGCGAAAAATCGTCTGACGTTGTGTTCCCGAGTAAACGTGCACGACAGATGACAAGGCAAACCTTTTGGCATCGAATAAAGTTTTACGCAGCGTTGGCAGATATTGACTCTGACGCATTATCACCACACGTACTTCGCCATGCATTTGCAACGCATTTACTGAATTACGGTGCAGATTTGAGAGTGGTGCAAATGTTGTTAGGACATAGTGACTTATCAACCACGCAAATTTATACTCACGTCGCAACCGAGCGACTGAAACAGATTCACGAACAACACCACCCAAGGGCGTAGTTCGTATATGACTATTTTTTAAGGTGAAATCATGCAATTTTTGCGCAAACTTGGTGTAGTAGCAGCTGGCGCGCTGGCTTCTTTTTCTCTTTTCGCAGCCGATGCGGATGTCAGCACCATTACAGAGCGATTCAGTAAATTGGGCTTGGCAGTCAGTAGCGTAACAGACAGCGACATCGCGGGTCTTTATGAAGTAGAAACCAATCAAGGGCTATTTTTGTCTACACAGAAAGGCGACTACTTTATCCAAGGTAAAATTTATGCCCTAGACGACAAAGGCAACTTTACCGATGTGATTGCTAAGCGTTACGCCGACAAAATTGGCGATTTCTCTTCTAGCTGGATCGAATACAAAGCCAAAGAAGAGAAACACGTTGTAACCGTATTTACCGATATTGATTGCGGCTACTGCCTAAAATTGCACCGTCAGATGCAAGAATACAATGAGAAAGGGATTACGGTTCGTTACATGGCTTACCCTAGAGCAGGCGTACAAAGCCAAGTCGGTCAGCAAATGTCGCAAATCTGGTGTTCTGTCGATCAGAAAGCGGCTATGGATGAAATGAAACTTCAGCGCAGCTTCAGCCAAAAAGTCAGAGAAAAGGAAGAGTGTTTAAGCACAATCGCCGCACATCGTGATTTAGGCTCTAAAATGGGTGTACGTGGTACACCAGCTATCGTTACCAGCAACGGCAGTGTGATTGGTGGTTACTTATCACCAGATGACCTTACTGCTCAGTTGGAAAGACTTAACTAATACTAAACGGATGCCTGAGGGAAACCTCAGGCAAACGTTCTCTCTGATTGAAATTCAAATATATGATCGAAATTCAAAGACGCCCACAAGATACACCGCATTCCCTTCCCGACTCTATTTCGCCTCTGCTTCAGAGAATTTACGCAGCGCGAGGTATTCAATCACTCGTTCAGCTTGATACCACTGCGAAGGCATTACACTCCTATCAGTTGTTAGGTGGGATTTCGCAAGCCGTTGAACTTTTGTTTGAATCAATTCAGCAGAAAAAACGAATTATTGTTGTTGGTGATTTTGATGCTGATGGCGCAACCAGCTCTGCTTTGTCTGTTTTGGCGTTGAGAATGCTAGGCAGCCATAACGTTGATTACCTGGTCCCTAACCGGTTTGAAGATGGATATGGGTTAAGCCCTGAAGTGGTTGATCAAGCAATTGAACTTGGCGTAGAAGTGATCATGACGGTGGATAACGGCGTTTCGTCAATTGATGGCGTTCGTTATGCCAAAGAAAAAGGGATTACGGTCATTGTTACCGATCACCATTTGCCGGGTCATGAATTGCCAAATGCTGATGCCATAGTGAACCCTAACCTTGAAAGCTGTGAATTCCCATCAAAATCATTGGCAGGTGTGGGCGTCGCATTTTATATGATGATGGCGCTGTGCGTGCATATGCGAAAGATCAATTGGTTTGCCTCACAAGGTATGCAAGAACCAAAGTTAATGGAACTTATTGATTTGGTTGCTTTGGGCACCGTTGCGGATGTAGTTCCTCTGGATGAAAATAATCGAATCTTGGTTCACCAAGGGTTACAGCGTATTCGTGCTGGTAAAGCACGCCCCGGCATTCAAGCGTTGATTGAAGTGGCGAAGCGTGATGCGCGACGTTTAGTTGCGTCCGATTTTGGCTTTGCGTTAGGTCCTCGAATTAACGCAGCGGGTCGGCTTGATGACATGTCATTCGGTGTCGAGCTATTGATGAGTAACAATATCCACGCGGCAAGACGCATGGCCAGTGAACTCGATGGCTTGAATCAAACTCGAAAAGAGATTGAAGAGGGCATGAAGCAAGAAGCCATGGCCTTTTGTGAGCGGCTACAGTTTGGTGAAAATGCAGAGCTGCCTTACGGTTTGGTCTTGTTTCAACGAGACTGGCACCAAGGTGTTATTGGCATTTTGGCTTCGCGCATTAAAGAAAAATTTCATCGTCCAGTCATCGCGTTTGCCGATGGTGGAGAAGGAAATATTAAAGGCTCTTGTCGCTCCATTCCCGGGCTACATATGCGTGATACGCTGGATAAGATCGATACTCAAAACCCGAGCTTGATTGCCAAGTTTGGTGGGCATGCCATGGCGGCAGGTTTGACAATCAAAGAATCTGATTTTGAAAAGTTCAGTCAGTTATTTGATGAAGCCGTTCGTAATGACATAGATGAAGCCTCTTTAAAGGGCATTTTGTTATCGGATGGCGAATTACAGCCAGAAGAGTTTTCCATGCACGTTGCGGAAACATTGCGCTCGGCAGGGCCATGGGGACAAGCCTTTCCAGAGCCCTTATTTGATGGTGAATTCAAAGTAATGCACCAAAAGCTGGTGGGTGAAAAACACTTAAAGTTGATGTTAGAGCCTTTACACAAAGGGCACCCGACCAACATTATGATTGATGGTATTGCCTTTAACGTGGATTTACGTCGATGGCCAGATGCATCGGTAAAAACGGTGCGTTTGGCGTACAAACTTGATATTAATGAGTTTAGAGGCAACCAGTCCTTACAGCTCATGATTGATCACATTGAAGCGAAATAACCTCGACATTCATATAGCCTTTAAGTCAGTCCCGCTGCCGATTAAGAGTGGCGGGTTTCCTCTATTCCTAAGCAAAAATTACTCAACTTTTTCTGTATCTCTGTCACATTTTTGAGTAGAATTCTTCGGTTAAATTCTACGCTAAAATGTTGAGCAAACATGTTTGAAATCAATCCCATTAAAAACCGCCTACAGGACGTGACAGAGCGCACGAATGTCCTGAGGGGGTACCTTTGACTATGACGCTAAGAAAGAGCGTCTAGAAGAGGTTAACGCAGAACTAGAACAACCTGATGTATGGAATGAACCTGAACGTGCACAAGCACTAGGTAAAGAGCGAGCTTCTCTTGAAGCGGTCGTTGAAACTATCGACTTGCTTGATCAAGGCGTAGAAGACGTAGATGGTCTTCTAGAGCTAGCGATCGAAGAAGAAGATCAAGAAACGTTCGATGAAATCGACCCAGAGTTGGTTGAACTTGAACTCAAACTTGGGAAACTCGAATTCCGCCGCATGTTTGCAGGCGATCACGACTCTTCAGACTGCTACATCGATTTGCAAGCGGGCTCTGGTGGTACAGAAGCACAAGACTGGACCAACATGATGCTACGCATGTATTTGCGCTGGGCCGAATCAAAAGGCTTTAAAGCAGAAGTGATTGAAGTGTCTGAAGGTGATGTCGCGGGCTTGAAATCGGCCACGGTTCGTATTTCTGGTGAATACGCTTACGGCTGGCTTCGCACAGAAACGGGTGTTCATCGTTTGGTTCGAAAATCGCCATTTGACTCAGGTGGTCGTCGCCATACATCCTTTGCGTCTGCGTTTATTTACCCAGAGATTGATGAAAACATCGACATTGATGTGAACCCTTCGGACCTTCGTATTGATGTTTATCGTGCGTCGGGTGCGGGTGGACAGCACGTCAACACCACGGAATCAGCGGTGCGTATTACTCACCTTCCAACCAATACTGTGGTGCAGTGCCAGAACGATCGTTCTCAGCATAAGAACAAAGATCAGGCAATGAAACAGCTTCGTGCGAAGCTATTCGAGCTTGAATTACAAAAGCAAAATGCGGAAAAGCAAGCCAATGAAGACGCGAAATCGGATATCGGCTGGGGAAGCCAAATCCGTTCTTACGTTTTGGATGATTCACGCATTAAAGATTTACGCACCGGCGTCGAGAATCGCAATACACAAGCGGTTCTAGACGGCGATCTAGACAAATTTATCGAAGCCAGCCTGAAATCAGGTTTATAAGCTTTCACCGACAATCGACAGGATACATCGAAAATGACTGATGCTGTTCAAAACGAAACCCAACAAGAAGCCCATTCGCAAGAAGAGAACAAGCTGATCGCAGAGCGTCGTGCGAAATTGGATGAAATTCGCAAGAACTGTGATGCGAACGGTCACCCAAACGACTTCCGTCGTGACAGCTTGGCTGGCGACCTTCAGAAGACGTTCGGTGAAAAGAGCAAAGAAGAACTGGAAGAGCTGAATCATACTGTTTCTATTGCTGGCCGAATCATGGCTAAGCGTGGTCCTTTCCTTGTGATTCAGGAAACATCTGGTCGCATTCAGGCTTACGCGGCAAAGCCGGTTCAAAAAGAACTCAAAGAGAAATACCAAGGCTTAGACATCGGTGACATCATCGGTGTAACAGGTGCGTTGCACAAGTCTGGTAAAGGTGACTTATACGTAAATATGGAAGAGTACGAATTGCTGACCAAAGCATTGCGCCCTCTTCCTGAGAAATTCCATGGCTTGACAGACCAAGAAATGCGTTACCGTCAGCGCTATGTCGATCTCATCGTAAATGAAGATTCTCGCCAAGCGTTTATCGTTCGTTCTAAGTTGGTGTCATCAATCCGTAACTTCATGAGCGGCAAAGGCTACCTAGAAGTTGAAACGCCAATGATGCACGTGATCCCAGGCGGTGCTACGGCTCGCCCGTTCATTACTCACCACAATGCGCTAGACATTGACATGTACTTGCGTGTTGCACCAGAGCTTTACCTAAAGCGTTTGGTTGTTGGAGGGTTTGATCGCGTATTCGAAATCAACCGTAATTTCCGTAACGAAGGTTTGTCGCCTCGTCACAACCCAGAATTCACCATGATGGAATTCTACCAAGCGTACTCTGACTACAAAGATTTAATGGATCTAACGGAAGAGATGCTCAGCACGGTTGCGCTTGATGTTCTTGGCTCAACGTCTATGCCTTATGGTGATGAGACAGTCGAGTTTGGTGGTCAGTACGCTCGTATGAGTATGTTTGAGGCTATCAAGCACTACAACCCAGAGCATGCAGACATTCAAGCGCTAACAGAAGAAGACCTTCAAGATCGTGAAAAGATGGTTGCGATTGCGAAATCGGTTTACGTCGAAGTGGAAACGTTCTGGACTTGTGGTCAGTTGCTTGAAGAAATCTTTGGTGAAACGGCTGAGCCTCAACTCATCCAGCCTACATTCATTACAGGTTACCCAGCGGACATTTCTCCATTGGCTCGTCGTAGCGATGACAACCCGTTCTTTACAGACCGTTTCGAGTTCTTTATCGGTGGTCGAGAAGTGGCGAATGGCTTCTCAGAATTGAATGATGCAGAAGATCAAGACGCTCGATTTAAGGCGCAGGTTGACGCAAAAGATGCGGGTGATGATGAAGCAATGTATTACGATGCGGATTACATTACTGCACTTGAACACGGTTTGCCGCCGACAGCAGGTCAGGGAATTGGTATAGACCGATTGGCGATGCTATTCACAAACACGCATACCATTCGTGATGTAATTTTATTCCCAGCGATGCGACCACAGCAGTAAAAATTTTATGTCTCAAAATTAAAGCCACCTTCGGGTGGCTTTTTTGATCTTAATTTGAGCGCTGAAATTTTATAAATATGTGATTTTGCTCTGCAAAATGAGCGATCTTTTCACTTTATCTTTATGTGTCTCACTATTGACAACGGTTATTGGTTAGTCTGTTCCTGCTTGACTGTTTAACAAATTATACTATGTCTTAACTATGAGACGTTTTATTGTCGCAAGATTAATTCATATGTAAATCGTTTTTAAATCGTCACGCACCTTAAAACCACGATGAAGATCGTAACAACAATATAGATTGATTAAGGAAGTATTAATGGGTACTCAATTCCGAATGGATTCTGTACCGGGTTCACTTGTTGTTGTTGGAGGCACATACGAACCTTGGCTTGCAGTATTAGAGCAGGTAGGTTGGCGTTGCCAGCGATGTGATGACCTTCGTGAAGCACAAACATTGTTCTCAGAGATTGGTCCTTGCATTGGGATTGTTGATTTAAGCCAGGATGAGTTCAGTCTCAACGGTCTGGCAAATTTAGTCAGCAGCCACAAGCAGGTTCGTTGGCTGGCATTTATCAGGGAGTCTCAATTGAGCTCTGATACCATATGTCAGTTCATAGTAAACTTTTGTATTGATTTTTTTACTGCGCCCATACCAGACGCACAACTTCTCAATACAATTGGCCACCAACTTGGAATGCTGAAACTGGAGAAGAAAGTTTGGCCGAGCTATGGTCAAACCAGTGATATGGGTATGATTGGGGAGTCAATGCCTATAAAACGTCTGCGAGATCAGGTTCGGAGAATCGGACCTACCGATGTCAGCATTTTGATTTTTGGGGAATCAGGATCGGGTAAAGAAAAAGTCGCTCAAGCGATACATACCACATCGGCACGTTCTAAAGGTCCATTTTTTAGTGTGAACTGTGGAGCGATATCAGAGCAGAGAATGGAGATGGACATATTCGGCATCGACAGAGGCGACGACTGGGGAGAAGCGCCACTGTTAGAACAAGCCGATGGAGGTACCATCTTATTCAACGACATTTTGAACATGCCATTATCTCAGCAACAGCATTTGCTGTTCTATTTACAGGAAGGAAAAGTCGAAACAAAAGAAGGGGCGAAAGAAGTGGATGTCAGAATTTTGGTTGCTAACCATTCTGATATGGAAAAAGCCCTGCTAGATGATGACTTCAACGAAGAACTTTATCATCGCCTTAATGTGTTAAGGATTAATGTTCCTAGCTTGAAGGAGCGCTCAGGTGACATTGCTGTACTAGCAAATCACTACTTGAACGTATACTCACGTGAGTACAACGCACAAGCGAGAAGCTTCTCTGACCAAGCAATAAGAGCATTAACTCAGCACCATTGGCCTGGAAATGTTCGAGAGTTAATGAATCAAATAAAACGCGTTGTGTTGATGTCAGATTCAGTCGTTATTGAAGAGTCTCAACTGGATTTACCAAAACGTGCCGATAATCAGAGAAGTTTGCGAAGTATTCGTGAACGTTCAGAACGCGATGCGCTAGTACTTGTATTAGAATCGCATGATGGTCAAGTGACTCCCGCAGCTAAAGAGCTGGGTGTTTCTCGCGCTACCATGTACCGCCTTTTGAATAAGCACAATCTCATATCGGAAACCAGAGCATAATTCTGACATCAATCAGTATGACTGCTTTTGCAAAACGCTCACTTATTTTTAAGTGGGCGTTTTTTTATTTGCTAATGAGAATTGGCTAACACACCTAAGCAGGTGAGTAATAGCAGGTTAAATCGATACTTAAGTGGCAAACCGTATTTTTATCGTCTTTTAATGAAGATGTTATATGAATTTTTGTTCTGATATATAACTCATAGCTCACAATATATTCTGCTACTCAAGCTTCAGTTAAGTTGCATACAGATGAATAGGCTTTTTTTATAAACTGTGTGAATATGCGCTTGAAATATATCCTCTTGGGGTTAGAATTTAACCGTGACAGCAAGTCACGATTTATCATTTCATTTTCGGATTAGTTAACAGTAGGAGGCACAAAATGCTAAACATTTTTATCGCACAGCATGATCGTGTCGCCAATGATCTAGGTCTTGCCATGGATACCCATGGTACGTCTACACCTAAAAACGTTAATTAATCCGTGACCATTTGGGCCGCGGAGAAGCGGTCTGACTGGGACAGTCTATAAATATCTTACCCTGTTTTTTGACCGCTTTTTCCAGCCTATATATTTATTTTCTGGAGAAAAAGTTATGCGTCACTCTATTTACATCCAACTGGCCACATTTTTAGTAAAAGCTGATATTAACCGTGAAGATCGTGCGTGGAAGCGCAGAGTGAAAAGGGCTCAGCACAACATTCCATGGCACAATTCACATTTGCTTCAAGATATTGGTCTTGACCCTGAGGGTCGTCAAATTGGTGCAAATGAGCAACCATCAGCCACCGCGGAACGCCGTGTTCGTCACCTTCGACGATTATTACGAACGCGAATTCCAACGTAGCAAAAGGGGCTAAGTACTTATTCTCTTAGTACTTAGCCCCTAAAATCTAAATGTTACCTGTTAATCAGGGGCAAGGATTGGAGTATTGCACTCCAATCTCTTGCAGAGACGTTAGCAACTCTTCTGACAGATTTACTTCTAAACTGTCGATATTACTCTTCAACTGTTCCATCGTGGTTGCACCAATAATGTTGGATGCAACGAATGGACGCTGGTTCACAAATGCCAACGCCATTTGAGCAGGATCTAACCCGTGTTCTTGCGCTAGTTTTACGTACGCTTCCGTTGCCTTCACTCCGTTTGGAGTAAAGTAGCGAACGAAACGTTCGTAAAGCGTGCATCGTGCACCTTGAGGTTTAGCATTATTCAGGTATTTTCCGCTTAACGCACCAAACGCAAGAGGTGAATACGCGAGTAATTCAACACCTTCATTGTGAGCGATTTCAGAGAGTCCGACCTCAAAAGTACGATTTAATAGGTTGTATGGATTTTGAATTGTGACGGCTCTTGGCAAGTCGTGTTTCTCTGCCAGCCTTAAATAACTCATTACTCCCCAGGGCGTTTCATTGGATAGACCGATGTAACGAACTTTCCCTTGTTTTACCACATCAGCCAAGGCTTCTAAAGTCTCAAGGATGGGGGTGTCATTTTGGTCATCTGGGTAGGGGTAATTTAGCTGTCCAAAACAATTCGTTTGTCGCTGCGGCCAATGGATTTGGTAGAGGTCGACATATTCTGTTTGTAGGCGATTTAAACTCTCGTCGACGGCTCGGTGGATATTACGCCAATCGAGAGCCATGTCTTCACGGATATAAGGGACGCCACGTGGACCCGCAACTTTGGTTGCGAGCACCACTTTTTCTCGCTTGCCCGACTTTTGGATCCAGTTTCCTATGTATTCTTCTGTTCTACCTTGTGTATCAGATTTAGGAGGAACGGGGTACATTTCTGCGGTATCGATAAAGTTAATGCCTCTTTCTAAGGCATAATCAAGTTGAGAAAAAGCCTCTGACTCGGTGTTTTGTTCACCGAATGTCATGGTACCTAAACACAGCGGACTGATCTCAAGAGTTGAATGCGGTAACTTCTTTAATTGCATATACATTCCTCATTTTTTCTTCACTATAAACTGATTGTTATGGATGCGGTCAAGTAAAAACTGTTAATGATTTGTTCAACATTAAGTCGATTCTTGTCTATGCTTTATGGATGACCAGCAAAGAGTGCATGGATATTCGACTATTCAGGGAAGAGAATTATGCAAAGAGAACAGCTCAATCATTGGTTGCATGCAAAGCATATCGAACAGGGAAAAGAGCCCAAAATCTATGTCATTAGTTGTGCAAATCTATCCAGTTACTTGCTTGCGGTAGAATATAAGCACAAGTTGGAGCCTATCCGAGGCAAGAAAGAGCCGTTGCATTTTGATTCATTGGAATTGGTGAAAAGCGCGTTGCATAAAATGGGGGTTCATACTGCTTATTTAAGATTACACAACGTTTATGATGAATGTGGTGAGAGTGGCATGGCGCTTTACCACGACATTGAGATGTCAATTCACTAGGATGGTGAATTGGCATACTCAAAGGGTTATTGATCAAAAAACTGTTCTAAGATCTTTTGCGTGAATCCTTTCTTCAAATAAAAGCCTCTTGGAAGTGTCATGATTGGCGTACCATTTGCTCCATAGGCTTCAGTGAGTGCTTTACTGTTGGCTGCTTTGGGACGAAGTTGTAGAGCTTCTCCATGCCGAGCTGTAATCTGTTCTACTTGCCCTAGAACGATTTGTTCCATCAACTCTTCCCAATCTTGCTTTAAGATTTGCGTTTCTTTTTCATTGGGTGACCATAGAACTGGAAAGCCCACTTTACGTTCAGCGACAGGTATTTCTCTTTCACCCTCAACAGGAACCCAAAGTACTCGTGATAGTTTTTGTCGTATGTGGCTATTTTCCCACGTTAGACCCTGTACACCGATTAAGGGGGCGACAGCGACAAAAGTGGTTTCTAGGGGAGTCCCTTTATGGCTAATAGGAATGCTTTTGAGTTCGATCCCAAGATCGACAAAGTCCTGCTGTGGCTTGCTTCCAGCACTCGCCCCTAAATGCCATTCAAGTAGTTGACCCACCCAACCTTTATCTCTCCTTAGATTATCAGGTACGGAGATTCCAGCTTCCTCTGCCAGCTCACTTAACGTATATCCTGCGATACTAATGGCGCGAGTATGAAGTTCTTTTTCGGATGTTGGTGTGGGTTTCATGGGATATTGAATGCAGCAATAAAAGGGGCACTTTAGCATAACTATGGAACGAATGACTGATCATAGAAATTGGATCTGACATTTTTATAAATTCACCCCAAAGATCTTTTCCCAACTTATCCACAGACCTCGGTTTCTTACTCAAGTAAATAAAAGGACTGGATCTATAATCAGGGTTTTATTGATCGTTTTTCTGCCTGTTTTTTAACTTTGAGCTAAAATTTAACCACTTTGTGTGGATAAGGAAATCTGTGGTTGATCTTTAACCGATCTGAAAGGTGGATTAAATTAATTGAAAATGTCAGCTTATAGTTAAAATTAATTATTATATATCTATTTGTATTTTAAGGGGTTTTGTTATTTTCTGTAACTTTTATCTAAAATGGTTTTGAAGATCTTAGATCACACCAATTGCCTTGTAATCGGTTTCTTCACACACTTATTCACAGAAAAGGTGAATAAATGTGGAGTTGGTCTCATTCCTGTGTTGATAACTTCTCCTTTGATGAAAACTTATCCAGTGTGGTGCGTGTCGGACAGAAAAAAACGCATTATGCGACATGTAAGTTTGCCCCTATTGGGGATATGTGGAAAAATCACACTTAACAGAGATTTATATTAGAGGTTAGCCAGTGATCGATGGCGATGGTTACCGCTTAAATGTGGGAATTGTAATTTGTAACAACCATGGTCAGGTATTCTGGGCGAAACGATACGGACAGCATTCATGGCAATTCCCTCAAGGAGGAATTGATGAAGGCGAAACACCAGAAGAAGCAATGTTTCGTGAGCTGTATGAAGAAGTGGGTTTAACTCAAAAAGACGTTAAAGTCGTCGCGACCAGTCGTCATTGGCTACGCTATAAGCTACCCAAACGACTGGTACGGTGGGATTCCAAACCCGTTTGTATCGGACAAAAACAGAAATGGTTCTTGCTACGATTAGACTGTGATGAGTCTAGAATCAATATGCAGCGTGGCAGTACCCCTGAATTTGATGGTTGGAGATGGGTAAGCTATTGGTACCCAGTTAGACAGGTTGTTTCGTTTAAGCGTGACGTTTATCGGCGTGCGATGAAAGAGTTTGCTACGCTTGCAATGCCGTTCAGAGAACGAAAAGTAAAAGGTAAGCGAAAGAATCGGAGAGGATAACTAAATGCTCACTCAGTTGAGGGATATCGTAGAACAGGTTTCTAGAGTTGAACACATCCATGAGGCTTTGGATGTTTTGGTTAAAGAAACGTGTCACGCTATGCAAACTGAGTGCTGTACTTTTTATTTTGCTAATGATGAATTGTCCCGGTTAGAGCTTATGGCTACCAAAGGCTTAAAGTTTGAAGGTGACAAAATTCATATTGGTTATCATGAGGGCTTGGTGGGTTTGGTTCGCAGAACTGCCGAGCCACTTAACTTAGCAGAAGTATCTTCTCATCCTAATTTTAAATTCTTTCCTCAACTTGGGGAGGGAATTTACCATTCCTTTCTAGGCACCCCGATTATTCACCGCAAGCAAGTACTTGGTGTACTTGTTATTCAGCAAAAATCCCCTCGACTTTTTTCAGAGATGGAAGAGTCATTTCTCGTCACTCTCTCTGCTCAGCTTGCCGTTATTATTGCTCATGCACAGGCACAAGGGCATTGGCTACTGAATGATGCCAATAGTCAGAAAATGGCGGGAATAGCGGCGTCACCTGGTGTCGCAGTGGGTGATTTTTGGTGGGATGATACACAGCCTAAGCTTTCGGATATCTACCCTGCAAGTACGTTAAATGTAGAGCAAGAACAAGAATGGCTAGCGCTTGCCATAGAAAGTGCAAAGGCGGATTTCAGGCGACTTAGAAAGAAGCTAGATAATGATATAAACAAAGACACATTAGCCATTTTTGATTTGTTTACTCACCTTCTCAACGATCCTATGTTGAGGAATGATCTTAAAGAGCAGATTCAAAAAGGAGACCGAGCCGATTGGGCGTTGCGCCAAGTGGTGGAGACGTATTCTAACCGTTTTGCTCAAATGTCTGACGTTTACTTACGTGAGCGTGCGCAGGATATTCGAGAGCTTGGTCAAAGGTTGCTGTATTTTCTTCACTCTAACGAAGTGGGAGAGCTTGAGCTCCATCAGCCAGTGATTCTTGTCGTGAATGAGCTTACCGCCTCTACGTTAGCAAGCTTGCCCAAAGATAAGCTTTTGGGGGTTGTTTCAATAGAAGGGGCGGCAAACTCGCATGCAGCGATTTTGTCTCGTGCTTTAGGTATTCCCGCTATTATGGGCGCAAGTGTTACACCGCAAAAGCTTACGGGGAAGCCAGGTATTGTTGATGGGTATAGCGGTGAGATCTTTGTTGACCCACCGGTCCAACTTCTTAATGAATACCGATCGTTACGAGATGAAGAGTTTGAGCTTTCTAAAATGGTTGAAGGAGAGCTCAAAGAAGAGGCAAAAACGAAAGATGGCTGTCATGTAAATGTTTTGCTCAACGCGGGTTTGAGTGCCGACACTAACATTTCAGTGAACCAAGGTGTTAATGGTGTTGGTTTATATCGTACCGAGATATCTTTTCTGCTTCAGCATCGTTTTCCATCAGAAGAAGAACAGTATCAACAGTATCGACGGGTTTTGGAAACCTACCCAAACAAACAAGTAGTTATGCGAACCCTAGATGTAGGGGGAGATAAACCACTTCCTTATTTGCCGATTGAAGAAGACAATCCATTTTTAGGTTGGCGAGGCATTCGATTTACGCTCGACCACCCTGATATCTTTCTGATGCAGCTGCGTGCGATGTTGAAAGCCAGCGATGGCTTGAGCAACTTGAGCATTCTTCTTCCTATGTTGTCAGGAAACCAAGAGTTAGACGATGCGCTGGCACTCATCCAGCAAGCTTATGATGAGGTCTCGCAAACCCATCATAACGTAGTAAAACCACAAATTGGTGTCATGTTGGAAGTCCCTTCCATGCTCTATTTATTGTCATTTATGGCTGATAAAATTGATTTCGTATCGGTTGGTACCAACGATTTAACCCAGTATTTACTGGCGGTGGACAGAAACAATGCCAGAGTATCGGGGGTTTATGAGTCTGTTCATCCAGCCGTGATTCAAGCTTTGGCGCAAATCGAGGCGATATGTCGAACGCATAATCTATCTGTTAGCATTTGTGGGGAATTGGCAGGGGATCCTATTGGTGCCTTATTACTTGTTGGGTTAGGGTATCGCTCGCTGAGTATGAACACCGCTAACGTGGCTCGTGTTAAATACCTACTTAGACAATCTAAGGTGACTGATTTGCAAACGTTGGCCAAAAGCGCATTGTCTCAGCCTTACGGAAAAAATATTCATGACCAAGTTTTCGAATACTTGGAAGCACAAGACTTAGCTGGTTTCGTTCGCGCCGGTAAAAAATAGAGGTTCACTTGAACATAGAGCTAATCTTTCAGTTCCTGTTGCTGGGGAGTGTTGTCGGCGTCTTGGCGGGATTGTTAGGGATTGGAGGAGGCTTAATTGTCGTACCTGCGCTGCTTTGGCTTCTTCCAGCAGCGAATATCTCGACCGATCTGATAATGCACATCGCTTTAGCGACTTCTTTAGCAACCATCATACTTACGTCTGGGTCATCTGCTCTTAATCATCTTCGTTTAGGAAACGTAGACATGTTTGTTATTAAGTGGTTGATGCCGGGGGTGGTAGTAGGGGGGCTAGCAGGCTCGTTTATTGCTGAAGCTATCCCCACTCAGTACCTTATTAAAATATTTGGTGCCATCGTGTTGGCGCTGGCGATTCAAATGTTGATGTCTTTGCGCTCTGCTACCACTTCTCCTATGCCATCCGCTGGAACCACTTTAGGGTGCGGTGGTCTTATTGGCGTTGTATCAAGTTTAGCTGGAATTGGCGGCGGTTCATTGACCGTACCATTTTTAAGCCGACATGGTGTTGAAATGCGCAAAGCGATAGGCTCTTCGTCGGTTTGCGGGAGTGTTATTGCCTTAGCCGGAATGGCGGGTTTTGTGGTACATGGATTAGAAGCACAAGGATTGCCTAAATACAGCTTGGGCTATGTTTACTTGCCGGCATTATTTGGTATTGTGGCGACATCCGTATTAACGACCCGTATAGGCGCCAAGTGGGCGACTAAGCTTCCAACGGCAGTATTAAAGAAAATATTCGCTGTTTTCCTTCTTTTTATCGCTGGAAAAATGTTATTACCAATTTAGATGCTGTTGAATTTTTTACCGTGATTATCCCCAACCATTGCGGATTCTGATGTCAGTTTTATACATCAACAGCCCTTAGAAACAGTAAAGAGAACTAAATATGAATCAGGGGTTTATCACCTTTCCTCAAATTGATCCTGTTATTTTTTCTATCGGACCGCTAGCACTTCGCTGGTACGGTCTGATGTACCTTGTCGGCTTTGTTTTTGCGTTATGGTTAGCAAACCGTCGTGCTGATATGCCAAACAGTGGCTGGACGCGTGAGCAAGTTTCAGACCTGCTGTTCGCAGGTTTTCTTGGTGTTGTATTAGGAGGGCGTATTGGCTACGTATTCTTTTACAACTTTGATGTTTTTCTGGATGACCCGCTGTACCTGTTCAAGATCTGGACTGGAGGGATGTCATTCCATGGTGGCTTGCTTGGTGTGATCGCAGCCATGGCGTGGTATGCGCGTAGAAACGGTAGAGCTGTTTTTGCCGTTACTGATTTTATTGCTCCATTGGTACCTTTTGGTCTTGGAATGGGGCGCATCGGTAACTTTATGAATGATGAGCTTTGGGGGCGTGTAACTGATGTGCCTTGGGCTGTATTATTCCCGAGCGGTGGCTATCTCCCTCGACATCCTTCTCAGTTATACGAGTTTGTCCTCGAAGGTGTCGTTCTTTTCTTTATCATCAATTGGTTTATTAAGAAGCCTCGCCCAGCTGGTAGTGTTTCAGGGGTATTTTTGCTTGGCTACGGTAGCTTTCGTTTTATTATAGAATACTTCCGTGAACCGGATGCTCATCTTGGTCTTTATGGGGACTGGATCTCCATGGGGCAAATCTTATCGCTACCAATGGTGATTGGTGGTATAGCATTGATTGGTTGGGCATTTAGCACCAACAAGCAACCTGTTAAATCTAAAGTTTAAGGTCTACAGTGAAACAGTATTTAGAATTATGTCAGCGTATTGTCGATGATGGTACGTGGATTGAAAACGAACGCACGGGAAAACGATGCCTCACCGTTATTAACGCGGATCTTACTTATGATGTTGGTTCGGGCGCGTTTCCATTAGTGACAACCCGAAAAAGCTTTTGGAAAGCTGCCGTGGCTGAATTGCTCGGTTATATTCGTGGCTACGATAATGCGGAAGATTTTCGCAAACTGGGCACCAAAACATGGGATGCGAACGCAAACTTAAATGACGCATGGCTAAACAACCCTTATCGCAAAGGTGATGATGATATGGGGCGTGTGTACGGTGTGCAAGGGCGTGCTTGGGCTAAGCCTGATGGCGGTCACATTGACCAGCTCAGGAAGATTGTCGATGACTTAACAAACGGTGTAGATGACCGTGGCGAAATCTTGAATTTCTACAACCCAGGTGAATTTCATATGGGTTGCTTACGTCCATGTATGTATAGCCATCACTTTTCCTTGCTTGGTGATACGTTGTATTTAAATAGTACACAGCGCTCCTGTGACGTTCCACTGGGCTTAAATTTCAATATGGTTCAAGTGTACGTTTTCTTAGCACTGATGGCTCAAATAACGGGTAAGAAGCCTGGAAAGGCGTATCATAAACTTGTCAACGCGCACATATACGAAGATCAGCTAGAGTTGATGCGTGATGTTCAGTTGAAGCGTGAGCCTTACCCTGCACCTGAAATCAGAATTAACCCTAAAATACAATCGCTCGAAGATTTGGAAACATGGGTCACCATGGATGATTTTGAGGTGGTTGGATATCAATGCCACGATGCGATTAAATATCCATTTTCAGTATAGTTATTAAAAGATGAATAACGACGCCACTTGTCTCCAAGTGGCGTTTTTTTATGGGATAAATTCTGTAGCGATCAGTATTTGAATGAACACGTTAGCCTAATCGATGTCGATAGAACTATCTGACTTAGTATGTTTTCTTATGTAGGCAAGCGAGCCCTGAAATATGTACAAGCTCGATTAAAGAAACAAAAAAGCCCCTGCACTCAATAAGTGCAGGGGCTTTTACGTTCTGTATCCGATTTTAAGCGGTAAGCGCTAAGATGGTACCTGGCATAATAATGAATACCGCCAGTAAATAACCCACAACGACAGCCTTGTTCTTCATTGCCATATCCGAAATCAGATCCGCTCCTTTGATAGGTAGCTCTCTTAGGAATGGAATACCGTAGATAAATGCTGTTGCCATCACGTTAAACACCAAATGGACAAGTGCAATCTGCAAAGCAAACACAGCAAACTCGCCGGATACGGCAGTTGCAGCCAGCAATGCTGTGATACACGTACCGATATTCGCCCCCAGAGTAAACGGGTAAACATCACGTACTTTCAGAACACCTGAACCTACTAGCGGAACCATCAGGCTTGTTGTTGTTGACGAAGACTGAACCAGCACAGTAACCACTGAACCTGACGCGATACCGTGGAGAGGTCCACGACCAATAGCATTTTTTAGGATGTCACGAGCTCGACCAACCATCAGGCTCTTCATCAGCTTACCCATAACGGTGATAGCGACAAAGATAGTTGCGATACCTAATACAATAAGCATGATGCCGCCGCCAACATCACCAAACGAAGCCAGAGGCTCCTTGATAGCGCTAACTACAGGCTTAGTGATTGGCTTGATAAAGTTGAAGCCCTTAATACTCATGTCACCAGTTGCAAGCATTGGTGAAATAAGCCAATGAGAAATTTTCTCTAGAATGCCGAACATCATTTCCAACGGTAGGAAGATAATAACAGCAAGAAGGTTGAAGAAGTCATGGATAGTGGCACTTGCGAATGCGCGTTTAAATTCGTCTTTGCAACGAACGTGACCCAAGCTGACCAACGTATTGGTAACAGTTGTACCAATGTTGGCACCCATGATCATAGGGATGGCTGTTGCTACGGGAAGGCCACCAGCAACAAGTCCAACAATAATAGAAGTAACAGTACTAGACGACTGAATTAATGCAGTTGCAACAAGACCAATCATTAGGCCTGCAACTGGGTGAGAAGCAAATTCGAAAAGCGTTTTAGCGTGTTCTCCTGAAGCCCACTTAAAACCACTTCCTACCATTGAAACTGCAAGTAATAGTAGGTAAAGCATGAAAGCCAAGTTAGCCCAGCGTAGCCAGCGAGCTGAACCCGATTGTGGCGCTGCTGTTGAAGTAGCTTGGTTTATCATATTTTTCTCCGTGACCGTTCTCAATTAGGTCGGTTAGTGAATCTGAAGGCGATACTAGAGATGAAATATTGCAGTTATATGACATTTAGGTTTAAGAGGGGCTTTTTTGCTATTTTTTCTACGCAATCGATAAAGTGAAATGATAATTTATTTAAATTATTGTATTTATTAGGATAATTTTAGTTACTTACTGGTGTGTTAGTAGGGGGATTAGGCGTTTTTTAGCGGATATTTGCAATTTGTCACACTTTCTTGTTGTCACATTGTCATAAAAGTCTCGGGTATGTTCGGTTTTATTCGAAATATTTACACTAATATATCGAAAATACCGAAGATATAGTGTCTCTATAGGAAGCGTTGTATCATATGGTTTCTTCACAATTTGAGTAAGAAAAATCGATGTCGCACTTAAACTACAATCATCTTTACTATTTTTGGATGGTATGCAAACAGGGTTCGGTAACGAAAGCTGCTGATGCACTTTTTTTAACACCTCAGACAGTCACGGGACAAATAAAAGCTCTAGAAGAAAGAATGGATGGCAAGTTAACCAAGCGAAATGGACGCAGTGTTGAGCCAACCGAGCTGGGGCAGCTTGTCTTTAAATATGCAGACCGTATGTTTGGTTTAAGTTATGAAATGTTAGACATCGTAAATTATAGCCAGAGATCCAATATCCTATTTGATGTTGGGGTTGCTGATGCACTTTCAAAACGTTTAGTCAGTCGAATTTTGATGACAACAGTACCAGCCGACAATAGCATCCATTTGCGCTGTTTCGAGTCCACCCACGAATTGCTTCTTGAGCAGCTCTCACAACATAAGCTGGATATGATTTTATCTGACTGTGCGGTCGATTCTAGCCAAAGCCCTGGATTGTATAGCAAGAAACTTGGTGAGTGTAGAATGAGCTTTTTTAGCTCAAAGCCATTGGACAATGAACTGTTTCCTTCTGTACTAGAGAATCGAAAACTGCTTTTACCTGGAAGCCGAACATCAATGGGAAGAAAAGCCATGCAATGGTTTGATCGCCAGGGAATTCAGCCTAATATTCTTGGTGAGTTTGATGACGTGGCTTTGATGAAAGCATTCGCTCAAGATCATAAAGATGCAATCTTTCTTGCACCAAGTCTGTATCAATCCGAAGTCGGAGATGATGTATCTCTACACTTAGTTGGCGAGATAAGTGAGCTCAAGGAAGAATATTTTGTTATATTTGCAGAGAGGATGATTCAGCATCCAACTGTTAAGAATCTTTGTGATGCTGATTTCATTCAGCTGTTCGATTAACAGAATTCATTGTATTACTTCACATTGTTGTAATAACATTTATATGAATAAGGACTTCGACTGACATAACATAAATAACAAGTTGAAGATGCAGTAACTTAGTTTTAGCCCATGGAGGCTGCTGAATGAACTTACAGGAAATGGAGCAGAAGTCTGCTCAAGCTGTCGTACTCTTGAAAGCGATGGCGAACGAAAGACGCTTGCAAATATTATGTATGCTACACAACAATGAACTTTCTGTTGGAGAACTTTGTTCTCATCTTGAATTGAGCCAATCTGCACTTTCCCAGCATTTAGCTTGGCTGAGAAGAGATGGTTTAGTGCAAACTCGAAAAGAAGCTCAAACCGTCTATTACTCTCTTAGCAGTTCGGAAGTGCAACAAGTGATCAAGCTACTTCACGCACTGTATTGCGAAGACTAATTACGAAGATTCGTTATTAATGGGCGAGTGGTTGAGCTGATTCCGATTATTGGCCAACCATGCCAAAGAGGTAAAAATAGGTGCGGGAGAAAGTATTCTGAACGATACAAAGTGATGAAAAGAAGCATTCTGTTTTATCTAGATATAAAAAAACCGGCAAAAGCCGGTTTTTTTGCAAATCTAAACTCGAATTAAAGAGCTTTGATTGCCGCTGCGAAACGAGACTTATGACGAGCAGCTTTATTCTTATGAATAAGACCTTTAGTCGCCATACGATCTAGGATCGGTGTAACTGCAGTGTATGCAGCTGTTGCAGCTTCTTTATCGCCAGCTTCGATAGCTGCGATAGTTTTCTTCATGTAAGTGCGCATCATAGAACGACGGCTAGCGTTGTGCTGACGACGTTTTTCAGCTTGGATAGCGCGCTTCTTAGCAGATTTACTGTTTGCCAAGGGTCTAACTCCCAAAAACTTAGTTCGGTGACAATTTAAGGGCGAGGAATATCCCTCATTTGCGCTTAATTGTCAAATGATTTGTGCAAAAACCAGCCTCATCCAAACAATCTTTGGAATAGAAGGTCATCGCGGTTAAGATGGCGTGGATTCTAACAGCATTTTTATACCATTGCTAATAATTATCTCTGCTGAGCAAATGAAAGCGCTTTAGCAGATTTTTGAGTGTATTTTTTAGGGGATTTTCGTGAGTAAAAAGCTGCTCAAGTCTGGCTTGATCGTCAGTATGATGACTTTTATTTCCAGAATACTGGGACTTGTAAGGGATGTAGTCGTAGCCAATTTGATGGGTGCAGGTGCCAGCGCAGATGTTTTCTTCTTTGCCAATAAAATCCCTAACTTTTTGCGCCGCCTTTTTGCTGAAGGTGCTTTCTCCCAAGCTTTTGTACCTGTTCTAACGGAATATCATGCCAGTGGTGATCAAGACAAAACCCGAGAATTGATTGCAAAAGCATCGGGTACATTAGGTGTCATTGTGACTGTGGTGACATTAATTGGGGTACTTGGTTCTGGTGTTATCACTGCTTTATTTGGTTTTGGGTGGTTTCTTGACTGGCTAAATGGTGGTCCTTCTTCCGAAAAGTTTGTGCTTGCCAGCTTTCTACTGAAAATTACGTTCCCTTATTTGTGGTTTATTACGTTTGTTGCGCTATCAGGTGCGATTCTAAATACAATTGGTAAGTTTGCGGTCTCCTCTTTTACGCCGGTGTTTCTCAATATTATGATCATCGGGTCGGCACTTTTAATATCACCGCAATTAGAACAACCAGAAATTGGCTTAGCTATAGGTGTATTTCTTGGTGGTTTGGTTCAGTTTCTTTTCCAAATTCCTTTCTTAATAAAAGAAGGGATGTTGGTCAAACCTAAATGGGGATGGCACGATCCTGGCGTCGTAAAAATCCGAACCTTAATGATCCCTGCGCTGTTTGGTGTGTCTGTTAGTCAAATTAATCTTTTGTTCGACACGTTTATTGCCAGCTTTTTGGCGACAGGTTCGATTAGCTGGCTCTATTACTCTGACCGCTTATTAGAGTTTCCTTTAGGTTTGTTTGGGATTGCCATTGCCACGGTCATTCTTCCAGCGCTTTCTCGAAAACATGTAGACTCCCAAAATGATGGTTTTGCGCACACTATGGATTGGGGAGTCCGAATGGTTCTTTTACTTGGTGTGCCTGCCATGTTAGGGCTGATTATACTTTCCAAGCCGATGTTAATGGTGCTCTTCATGAGAGGAGAGTTTACGCCCCAAGATGTTGAGTTTGCGTCCTTATCTTTAATGGCTTACGCATCGGGCTTACTTAACTTCATGTTGATTAAAGTATTGGCGCCAGGCTATTACTCTCGACAAGATACAAAAACCCCCGTGAAGTACGGCATTATTGCCATGGCCTCTAACATGGTATTTAACGCTATTTTTGCTTGGTTTTATGGATACGTTGGGCTGGCTATCGCAACGGCATTATCTGCTTTTGTGAATATGGCGTTGCTGTATCGCGGATTACATAGACAAAAAGTGTATCGAATCACCAAAGAAACGCTTATTTTTGCACTCAAACTCGTCATTGCAGGAGTGGCGATGGTGGCGGCGGTTTTATGGTTAAACCCGACAATGGATATATGGTTGTCTTGGAGCTTTGGTTCTCGTTGCTTGCAATTAGCTATTTTGATTGGTGCAGGTGCTTTGGTTTACTTGATGTCAGTCTTGGTGATGGGGATTCGAATTCGCCACCTGAAAGCAGCCTCTTAATGAGTAGATTATTTTAAGAGTGAAACTCGCATCTTATTACTGTTTGGGTATATAATCCGTCGGTTTCGTGCACAATAAAATGATTGAACAACGGCAAGTAAGCCTAAGCTAGAGATTTCATGGAGTTAATCCGAGGTATACACAATATAAAGCCCCGCCACAAAGGGTGCGTATTGACGATAGGTAATTTTGATGGTGTCCACTTAGGTCACCAACAAGTGCTTAAACAAGTGTCACAGCAAGCTCAAAAGATGGGGTTGCCGACCATGGTCATGACGTTTGAACCTCAACCTATGGAGTTTTTTGCGCGGAATAAAGCCCCCGCGCGGCTAACTCGCTTGCGCGATAAAATTGTTCAATTGGAAAAGCTCGACATCCAGCGGTTACTTTGCGTTAACTTCAATGCAAATTTTTCTAGTATGAGCGCAGAAGGGTTCATCAGAGATCTATTGGTTGCCCAACTGGATGTGAAGTTTCTCGTCGTTGGCGACGACTTTTGTTTTGGTAAAGGTCGTAAAGGCAACTTTGAGATGTTGAAAAGTGCTGGTGAAGAACTCGGTTTCGAGGTTGTCAGTACTCAGAGCTTTAAAATGGATCAACTGCGTGTTAGCAGTACCGCTATCCGTGAAGCGTTAGCGACCGACGATTTTTCTCATGCAGAGAAAATGCTAGGGCGCCCGTACAGTATAAATGGTCGGGTTTCTCATGGCAGAAAACTCGGTCGAACCATTGGTTTCCCTACCGCTAATATTCCGTTAAAACGATGCGTGTCGCCTGTTTCAGGCGTTTATGTCGTTGAGGTTAATGGAATAGATGGCTCAGTATACGGTGGGGTTGCTAACATAGGTCAACGTCCAACCGTTGATGGTATTCGTCAACAGCTGGAAGTGCATTTGTTTGATTTCAATTCAAACTTGTACGGTAAACAACTCGAAGTGTCATTACTTCACAAACTAAGAGATGAAATAAAATTTGACTCTCTAGATGCGTTAACAGCGCAAATTGAATTGGATGCTGAGGCAGCAAGGGTGTGGCTGCGTCAGCTTTAAAGGTTAAACGGTTTATTCCACCGTTCAGCACAATGTCTAACTTTCGCCCAATATAACGGAATTAAGAATCAATGAGTGAGTATAAAGATACCCTGAATTTACCTGAAACAGGGTTTCCAATGCGTGGCAATCTGGCCAATCGAGAGCCAGAAATGCTTAAGCGTTGGTATAAAGAAGACCTTTACGGCGAGATCCGTAAAGCGAAGAAAGGCAAAAAGTCTTTCGTATTACATGATGGTCCTCCCTATGCCAATGGTGATATTCACATTGGTCACGCACTGAATAAGATTCTTAAAGACATTATTATTAAATCCAAAACTCTTTCCGGTTTTGATGCACCTTACATCCCAGGTTGGGACTGCCACGGTCTTCCGATCGAATTAATGGTGGAAAAGAAAGTAGGCAAGCCAGGTAAAAAAGTGACGGCATCGGAGTTTCGTGAGAAATGCCGTCAGTACGCTGCGGGTCAAGTTGAAGGTCAGAAAGAAAGCTTCAAACGTCTAGGCATTCTTGGTGAGTGGGACAAACCATACCGCACCATGGATTTTACTACCGAAGCCAATATCATTCGTGCTCTAGGTAAAATTGCCGATAACGGTCACCTATTAAAAGGTTTCAAACCTGTTCACTGGTGTACGGATTGTGGTTCTGCATTGGCTGAAGCTGAGGTGGAATACAAAGACAAAGTTTCCCCTTCTATTGATGTTCGCTTTAAGGCGGCAGATGAAGCTGCGTTGCTGTCTAAATTCAACTTAAACGAAGGTCATGAAGGTCAAGGTGATATCTCCGTTATTATATGGACGACGACGCCTTGGACGCTTCCTGCAAACCGCGCTGTGTGTATGCGTGATGATCTGGAATATGTACTTATCCAAGTTGAAGCGAGCGATTCGTCGGAGCCTGAGCGTATTATCGTTGCTTCTGAACTCGCGAAAGACGTAATGGAGCGTGCAGGTGTTGAGCATTTCCATAACCTTGGCTTTGCGAAAGGTGCAGACCTTGAGTTATCTCAGTTCAACCACCCGTTCTATGATTTTACTGTTCCTGTCGTTCTTGGTGAGCACGTTACGACTGATTCAGGTACCGGTGTGGTTCACACGGCTCCTGGGCACGGTCAAGAGGATTTCGTGGTTGGTAAGCAATACAACCTTGAAGTTGCTAACCCAGTAGGCTCAAACGGTGTTTACCTTCCTGATACAGAATTATTTGCTGGTCAGCATGTCTTTAAAGCGAACGACTCCGTTTTAGATGTTCTAAAAGAGAAGGGTGCACTTTTACATCACCACGCTTACGAACACAGCTACCCACATTGCTGGAGACACAAAACCCCAATCATTTTCCGTGCAACACCACAGTGGTTCATTTCTATGGATCAAGCGGGTCTACGTGCAAAAGCACTGGAGTCAATTCAAGGTGTTGAATGGATGCCTGAATGGGGTCAGAGCCGTATTGAGGGTATGATCGAAGGTCGCCCTGAATGGTGTGTTTCTCGACAACGTACTTGGGGCGTACCCATTGCATTATTTGTGCACAAAGAAACCGCTGAACTGCACCCGAACTCACTAGAGCTTATTGAAAAAGTCGCGAAGCTCGTTGAAGAGAAAGGCATTCAAGCTTGGTGGGATGTCGACGCAGCAGAGCTTATGAGCGCTGAAGATGCAGACAAGTACGAAAAAGTACTGGATACCCTAGACGTATGGTTCGATTCTGGTGTTACTCACTATTCGGTTGTGGATTCTCGTGAAGAGTACAATGGCAACTCTGCTGACCTGTACCTAGAAGGTTCCGACCAACACCGCGGCTGGTTCCAGTCTTCTCTGATTTCATCCATCGCGATGAAAGATGAAGCCCCATACAAGCAAGTACTCACGCACGGCTTCGTAGTGGATGGCAACGGTCGTAAGATGTCTAAGTCTATCGGTAACGTGGTTGCACCTAAAGACGTTACGAACAAGCTAGGGGCGGATATTCTACGCCTATGGGTTGCTTCTACTGATTATACTGGCGAAGTTGCGGTATCTGATGAAATCCTTAAGCGCTCTGCAGACGCATACCGTCGTATTCGTAATACAGCGCGTTTCTTCCTTGCTAACTTAAGTGGTTTCAATCCAGAAACGGATCTTGTACCAGCAGAAGAAATGGTCGCGCTTGATCGTTGGGCTGTTGGTCGCGCTCAAGCTGCACAAGAAGAGATCGTTAAAGCGTACGGAGAGTACAACACACACGCTGTTACTCAACGTCTAATGCAATTCTGTTCGATCGAAATGGGTTCTTTCTACCTAGATGTAATTAAAGATCGCCAGTACACAGCGAAGCAGGGCGGTCATGCTCAACGCAGCTGTCAGACGGCGCTGTACTACATTGTTGAAGCTTTGGTTCGTTGGATGGCTCCTATCATGTCATTTACAGCAGACGAGATTTGGAACGAAATGCCGGGCGCACGTGATAAGTTTGTCTTCACGGGTGAATGGTTCGAAGGTTTGTTCGGTCTTGTTGAAGGCGAAGAGCTAAACAACGAATTCTGGGCTGACATTCAATCTGTACGTGGCGCAGTAAACAAGCTTCTTGAGGACGCTCGTAAAGAGAAAGCGATTGGTGGTTCGTTACAAGCGGAAGTGACACTTTATGCAGATGATGCACTCGCGGCAACGATCAGCAAGCTTGAAGACGAGCTTCGTTTTGTTCTTCTAACTTCAGCGGCACAAGTTAAACCGTTGAACGACAAGCCTGACTCAGCTCAAGAGACAGATGTAGAAGGTTTGTTTGTAGAAGTTGCGGCGACAGATGCAGAGAAGTGTGAACGCTGTTGGCACCATACGCCAGACGTAGGCACTATCGAAGGTCACGAGAAAGTGTGTGGTCGTTGTGTGTCAAATATTGATGGTGAAGGCGAAGAGCGTAAGTTCGCTTAATATTGGGATTCCATATGAGTGATAACGCGTTATCGATGAAACAATCGGGTGTTCGCTGGCTCTGGCTGGCGGTACTGATTTTCATCGCAGACATTGGTATAAAGTTCATCGTTATGGACAATATGGGGTATGGTTGGGCGAATCGTATTGAGATTACGCCTTTCTTCAACCTATTGTACGTTCATAACTATGGTGCGGCATTCAGCTTTTTAAGCGATCAAAATGGATGGCAACGTTGGTTGTTCTTCAGCATTGCACTGGTTGTTTGTGGTGTATTGACTCGCTGGATGAGAGCCTTACCAGCATCAGATAAATGGTTGAATATTTCTTATGCCATGGTGATTGGTGGTGCGGCGGCAAACAATTTTTATGACCGATTGGTTCATGGTTATGTTGTCGATTACCTCGATTTCTATTGGGGTAGTTACCATTGGCCGGCATTCAATTTAGCAGATGCTGCGATTGTACTAGGTGCTGCTCTCATTTTGCTTGATGGATTCCGTACAAAACCAGAAGAATCACCTCAATAATGAGGGCATATTTTGAATAACCCTAAGCGCTGTCCGTTGATTCGGATGGCGCTTTTTAATATAAAGGCTAAAAATTGGAAGACATTGGCATAAGCTGAGTTGTGTTCCCGTATAAAAGCCAAAGCCCAATAACGAAAATAAGGACATAACTCTGTGACCACTATTACTGCAAATTCTGCTGTGACCTTACACTTTACGATAAAACTCAAGGATGGTTCTGTAGCGGATAGTACGCACAGCATGGGTAAGCCTGCAAAATTCGCAATGGGTGATGGGAGTTTGAGTGAGAACTTTGAAAAATCTCTATTAGGTTTGGTTCAAGGTGAGCAAAGAAACATTGAACTCAGCGCCGAAGATGCATTTGGTCAGCCTAACCCAGATAATATTCACCATATGGACAGAGCACGCTTTATTGGTGAAGAAAAGGTAGAAGTAGGAACCATTATGGCCTTTTCGGGTAAAGATGGCATGGAGATACCTGGCATCATTACAGAAATTTCTGGCGAATCTGTCACGGTGGACTTCAATCACCCGCTTGCTGGGCAAGATGTGATTTTTGAAGTCGAAATCCTAGAAGTGGAATAATGGCTAAAGATATTGGTGGTATCTCTTCTTTGGTGTTGGCTTGAGGCGCAATAGGGATGACGGTAAACTGCTCCCTATAAAGCAATATGTCGATAAGTAATACACTCAAAAGCTAGATTACCAAGAGCTAGATTACCAAAAGCAAGATAGCCAAAAGTAAGATAACTGTGCGCCATAAAAGCGATACCCAAATATCTGAGAGCCAATAAATTGCGCGCCACTAAATAACGAAAGTACTATGAGCAATGAAATGAAAATACTGTTAGCGAACCCACGCGGTTTTTGTGCTGGGGTCGATCGCGCCATCAGCATTGTAGAAAGGGCATTGGAGATGTACCAACCTCCTATCTATGTCCGTCACGAGGTGGTTCACAATCGCTTTGTGGTTGAAGGTTTGAAGCAGCGCGGTGCCATCTTTGTTGAAGAACTGCATGAAGTACCAGACGACAATATTGTTATTTTTTCTGCTCATGGTGTTTCTCAAGCTGTTAGGCAAGAAGCCAAGCGACGTAAGTTAACAGTGTTCGATGCTACCTGCCCGCTTGTAACAAAAGTGCATATGGAAGTCGCTCGCGCAAGCCGAAGAAACATGGAGGTCGTACTGATTGGTCATGCGGGTCACCCTGAGGTCGAAGGCACTATGGGGCAGTACGACAGCGATACAGGTGGAATGTATCTTGTTGAAAGACCTGAAGACGTTGCTTCTTTGGTGGTAAACGACCCATCTAACTTTCACTACGTTAGTCAAACCACACTGTCTGTGGACGAAACAGCCGACGTAATTGAAGAGCTTCGACGTGTGTTTCCTGAAATCCAGGGACCACGCAAAGATGACATTTGCTACGCCACTCAGAACCGCCAAGATGCAGTGCGCATTTTAGCCACGCAAGTCGATGCCGTTGTTGTCGTGGGTTCAACGAATTCATCTAACTCTACGCGTTTAAAAGAGCTGGCTGAAAAGCTAGGTACACCCGGTTATCTGATCGATTGCCCAGAAGCGATTGAAGCCAAATGGTTTGATGGGGCAAGCAAGGTTGGTGTTACCGCCGGTGCATCTGCTCCCGAGGAATTGGTTAATCAGATTCTAGACCGAATTAAAGAGCTTGGAGCAGACGAGGTAGAAGAAGTTCTTGGTCGCGAAGAAAACATGTTCTTCGAAGTTCCGCGAGAGCTACAAGTAAGAGAAATATAGAAAACCTCGAACATATCAATAAAATAAAGCCTCGAATTGCTCGGGGCTTTACTATTTTTAAGTTAGGGTGAAAGAAGTACTTTATCCATTTCATTTTTTCCTAGTGTTCAAATAGAGAGGTTGAGCAGCGAATGAATTTCAATTCGTGGTTTTCAAGCAATGTTTCAATCAAGAGAAAACTTTTGCTAATCACTGTTTTTATTTTAGTGGTTGTCTCCGTCTTTACTTGGATATCAATATCTTCGCTTTCTGCTTACAAGCAAGCCAACTCTGATTATCGGTCCGAAGTTTCTGCTCGTATTGGGTTATTAAACAATCTTCGTTACCAATTAGGGTACAACGGTGCGATCCACCAGTTCAAAAACTATGTCCTCAGGGGCAAGCTCAAAGATAAAGATGCCGCTAGTGAGCACTTTAAAGAAGCCAAAATTGTTATCGCAAAGTACAAATCTTTAAATCTAACTATCGCAGAAAAACACGCTCTAAATGCGGTAGATCGAGTGATTACTGAATACCAAAGCAAACTGTTTCAAATGCCGGTTGAGTACCACAGGGGCTTGGATATTACTCAGATTGACGCCCAGCTCAAAGTCAATGATGAGCCAGCAATACATGCTTTGAACAATCTTGAACATACCGCGAAAGAGCGAGAGTCCGATCAACTCCGTCGAGTGAATGCGCTTTTTTCTGAAATGCGCTGGAAAGTGCTCACCGCGACCATTACCATTTTTTTAGCGTCTATCGTGTGCCTAACTTGGCTCTATTTCACTCTAACGCGCCGGCTTAAGCAGTTTGCTCGGTATAGTGAAAAGTTACGTGATGGCGTATATAACCATGATGAAGAGCTGAACGAAACGCTCTCGTGGGAAGGGGACGAACTGAATGAGATTGCCACTAACCTTGAAAGTATCATCGAGCTGTTGAAATGTGAAAAGGAGCGGGCGGAGGATTCAAGTAAAGCTAAAACTGAATTTTTAGCGGTCGTTTCCCATGAAATTAGAACACCAATGAATGGTGTGCTTGGTATTGCTCAGCTATTGCAAAAAACAGACTTGAGTGACAGCCAAAGAAATCACTTGGTTAATTTGCATGAATCTGGTGAGCATATGATGACTTTGCTTAATGAGATTCTTGATTATTCCAAAATTGAGCAAGGTAAGTTTGATTTAGACTGTCAGCCATTTGCCTTTACTCACTTGATGGGGTCGGTGAGTAGTATTTATCAATCTCTAGCTGAAGAGAAAGGTATCGATTTATACATCGATAATAAAGTCGATCACGAGAGGTGGGTGTTTGGCGACAAGGCTCGTGTTAGGCAAATCATGTTTAACTTACTCAATAATGCGATCAAATTTACAGAGAAAGGGTTCATAGAGCTTCTGGCTTCCGAGCAGGTTGAAGGTGATCGTATTAGCTTGACTATTCAACTCAAAGATACCGGGATTGGGATGAGCCCCGATACGTTGACTAAGCTCTTTAATCCATTTGAACAAGCCGACAGTTCTACGACTCGGAAGTTTGGTGGTACTGGGCTGGGGCTCTCTATTGTGTCTAGGCTGACCAATCAAATGGGAGGTGAAATTAAAGTTGCAAGTGAATTAGATATGGGCAGCTGTTTTACCGTGATGCTACCTTTGACTCTCGCCAAGCCTCAGCTAACCGTGGTGAAAGATTGCAGACCGCTTAATTACAATGGGCTTAAAGCACTTATCGTTGAGGATAATCGCTTGAATGGTATGGTGCTTCAATCCATGCTTAAGCAATGCGGCTTTATCACCGAATGCATTGAAAATGGCGCATTAGCGCATAAGTTAGCTCAGGAAAAAATCTTTAATCTTATTCTAATGGATAATCACATGCCGGTGATGGATGGTGTCGAAGCCACCTATATGATTCGCCAAGATTCCCTAAATAAAAATGCATTGATATTAGGGTGTACTGCGGATTTATTTAAAGAGACTCGCGATAAAATGAAGCAAGCGGGTGTCGATGACCTTATCGCAAAGCCTGTTGTTGAGAGGGAACTGCATGAAACGCTGAGTCATTATGCGACTAAGCTATTTCCCAATGGGATTTTGTATAAACCCAGCTTAGACGCGGAAAAGCACATCGATACCGATTCAGTAGATGTCAATCTTATCATGCGCAAAAACGCTGTGGCTTTTGATGTCATGCCCGTATTCATTAACAGTGTTATTGAAGAAGCATTGTCTGCTGTCACGGAATTAAACATCGCCCAGCAGAACCAAGAACTCGATGCAATTGTTCATTCCGCCAACCTATTAAGTGCGCTGTTTGAAAAGGTGGCGTTGCCCGGAATGGTTGTATTAGCGGATTTAGTCGCGAAACAATCGCACATTGACGATCAGCAGATCCATCAGTTGTTTGAGCTCACTCATCAATGGTTGGATGAACTCTGTTTGATTGCCGAGGAATGTGGATAAGCATGCAGAAAACAAAAAGGCTCAAATGAGCCTTTTTCATATTCTACGCAGACATATTCTACTTTTAGCGGTTATACCGTTTTCGGAGGCGACGATGGTGTTTCTTCGTCAGCGAGTTCAGATTCACCTTTGCCTTTTGAAGTTTTAATCACGTAAGTCGTAATAAGTAGTGCAACGATAATACCCGCCACCGTCGAAATATTGATTGGAAGACCAAAGCCGAGTTGATTATTGCTTAAGATGAAGCTCACACACACCGTTGTCATGAAAATAGCGGGTACGGTAGTGATCCAGTGGAGTTTGTTGTGGCGAAGCAGATAAGCAGATGCCGTCCAAAGCATCATAACTGCAGTGGATTGGTTTGCGAATCCGAAGTAACGCCAAATGATCCCAAAATCAACTTGAGTCAGGATACCCCCCAACACAAACAAAGGTATCGCCATCATTAGACGGTTACGCAGTGTTTTTTGCTCCATGTTGAAGTATTCAGCCAGAATCAAGCGGCTAGAGCGAAACGCCGTGTCACCTGAAGTGATTGGAAGAATAACAACTCCCAAGAACGCAAGAACACCGCCGAAGACGCCCAGTAGCCCAAATGAAGCGCTGTACACGACATTTCCGGGTCCACCATTAGCCACGGCGTCCGATAGAGATTCAACAGAGCCGAAGAATGACAGTGCTAATACACACCAAATAAGGGCGATGACACCTTCACCAATCATCGCTCCATAAAAGATGAAGCGACCATTCTTTTCATTTTCCATACAGCGAGCCATAAGAGGCGACTGAGTGGCATGGAAACCAGAAATAGCACCGCATGCAATGGTAATAAATAACGCAGGCCACAACGGTAAGTCATTAGGGTTCATGTTGGTGAACATGTCGCTGACTTCGTATCCCCCTAGAATGGTATGTTCATCGGATACGCCAATCGCGGTAATTAGACCAACAGACATAAAGATGAGCAGCGCGCCAAACAACGGGTAGAAACGACCAATGATTTTGTCTACGGGAACAACGGTAGCAATGATGTAATAAGCAAAGATAAACACCACCATGGATGTCATGGTGACGGTGAAATCTGTTTGGTCGTTGACGAGGTTGGTTATCATGCCAGCAGGTGCTGAAACAAATACCACCCCGACCAACAACAATAGGACAATGGCAAAAATGTTCATAAAGTGTTTTGCGCCATTGCCTAAGTAGCGACCAGTAATGGTTGGTACGGATGCACCACCATTTCTAACCGAAAGCATACCGGAGAAATAATCATGCACTGCGCCTGCGAAAATGCAGCCAAGTACAATCCAAAGCATTGCTGCAGGACCATACAAAGCACCCATAATCGGACCGAAAATAGGGCCGACACCAGCAATATTCAGTAATTGTACCAAATACACTTTCTTGTTCGACATTGGCACAAAATCGACACCATCTTGCTTGGTGTAAGCGGGGGTTTGACGATGCTCTTTAATGCCAAATATACGTTCGACGAACGTACCATAAATAAAATATCCGCCGATTAGTGCAGCGACACACATGAGAAACCACAACATATTCACATCCCGTGTAATTATTTAAATTCTTCATCTTGGAGAATAAAACAGGGAAATATCGACTTCATTGGCTACAGAGTTGAGTGGTGATATAGCAGGTTAAGTGGTTGTTATCAGGAATAAGTGGTTTTACTCAATAGAAGATGTGAGCTTGGGCTAGAGCGTGGGCACTTTAGCATTTTGATACTAATCAATACGCTTCGCAAAGTTGAGAATTGAAGAGGAACATTAATGCCATTTCAAACAGTGTGGTTATTAACTGTTTGATCGAATAGATAATTCACATTCTCGCCCGTCTTACTTATGAGAATATTAAAGCTGTTGATGATATCGAGCTTCTTGTATTTTCTCTCTGGCTCCATTATTTATGAGCAATAACAAGAATGAATTGAGCTGAATACAAAAGTTGAAACCCTCTAGACAGGCTCATAGCCATAGTGAATTCAGTTCATTCGAATACGTCACTCTACTTTTAGACAGGACGCTCAAGAGGAGCTTCGATGAAGACCATTCCCATTGGTGTACTTTATTCAAGTCAAAGCCAGTACCGAAAAGTGAGCTATCAAACTTTGATAGGTACACAGTTTGGTATTTCACAGGTGAATGCCAATCCTCAATTTAATTTCAAGCTAGGCGCTATCCATAAAGACCCATTTGGTGAACTACCTCGTTATGCAGAACAGGCTGAGCGTCTATTTAAGCAGGGGGTTGAGCATGTTTTTGGTACAACGACTTTGGATTCTAGAATGTTAGCCTTGGATGTTGTTCAGCGTCACTCAGGGCTGCTTTGGACCTCGTCTCTGTCTGGGGCTCAGCCCAAACATTCAAATTTGTTGGAATTCGGATCCTCTCCGGATCAACACCTCTTTCCATTACTTGAATATTCCTTTGCGAAATATGGTGTTCATGCTGCGGTTGTTAGCCCTAACGATCAGCTTGGCTGGGATTTAAGTACACTGACATCTTCGTTCTTCGAAACTGGAGGCGGTGTCTTGAGTTTTAACAACTTTTATCGAGAAGGTTGCCAAACTTTTGACTACACATTGAAATCTCTACTGACTGAACAACCCAAATTTGTCGTAAACCATTTAATGGGGAGTACGAGCTACGCTTTTCTAAAAGAGCTTAACCAACATTGGAAAGGGAAACCCATCCCGGTTATTTGTACACATCTAAGCCGCAGCGAGTCAGTCGCTTTAGGGGCATTGCCTAATTTAGTCTTATTGTGTGGAAGTAATTTCTTTGAGCTAGTTAACCCAATGTTTTCTCAGCGTGTATACCGAGATTTTGCGAAAGTGTACGTCTCTGGTGGCTTTGTTTCAGCTTATTTATCTGTGCTGGCATTGGCGTACTCAATCAAACGAGCTGAAAGTTCAGATCCGAAAGACGTTAAACAAGCACTCACCTCGATTGCCTTACCAGCCCCATTTGGCGGAAAAGCACTTTTTACCAATCAATATTTAAAGCAGCCCAGTTTCATTGCTCAGCTCAATGAGGAAAACGTCACCTTATTGGAAACGGGAAACGTGAGTTCAGAAAGGAGGACAATCAACACTTCGCAAATGGCTGCCTTAGAATAAAATCAGGCAGAGCCTGTGCTTTCATCGTAAACTGATAGTTCTAGGTAAATATCAGGTATAACAATGAAACAACGTTTAGTGGCTTTAGTAATGGGAACATTGCTTGTTGGGTGTTCATCCAGCGAGTTTTTGACCGATGACAGTGACTGGTATTCAGTTGGCTACCGAGATGGCGTGAAAGGTCAGACCCAGCGTTCTTTTCAAGATTTGGCGGAGTATGGTCAAGTGAATCATGCAGATTACGACCAAGGCTACCTCGCTGGTGTCAAAGAGTACTGTAACCCCGCCTTTGCATATCAGATAGGACTGTCCGGCAGTTTTTATGAAGGTGTTTGCGAAGGCATGCCAGAAGCACAGAAATTCCGCATGGAATGGCAACGAGGTTGGAATCAAGGTTCAGGGCGAAGCGAGTAACTTCGCCAGATTCATGGGGATATATACCCAAGCATCTTGAGACTGCTTGACTATAGAGCCTTTTGAAAAGAGAGCTCCTGAAAGGAATTTATTGAGAGGTTGTTTTGTTCTGCTTTTCACTCTCTGATTCTTCTACTTGGGATTTTTCGACTGCACGGCGTAAAAAACCTTGTTGGTTTGATAACTGGTTTTGGGCTGTGTTGAGATCTGCGCCAGTCAGTAACATCAATATCGCCAGCTTCACATCATAGTGAGTTTGTTTTAGTTTCTCTCTGGCTTCCTCTTTTTCACAATCCGTTGCTTGAACAACAATTCTAACGGCGCGTGCAATGAGCTTTTCGTTACTGGCTTTTACATCCACCATGAGGTTTTGATAGCTTTTCCCTATTCGGATCATGCTGGCAGTTGAAAGCATGTTCAGTACGAGTTTTTGAGCCGTACCTGATTTCAATCGCGTCGATCCTGTTAACGCTTCAGGCCCCACGACTGGGCTAATGGCGAGTTGAGCACATTGCGCAATGGGAGAGCTAGGGTTGCAAGACAATGCGACAGAATAGGCTCTAACCTCATTGGCGTATTCCAATCCACCTATCACATATGGGGTTCTGCCACTGGCAGCAATGCCAACCACAACGTCTTTTTCGGTCAAGGTAATGCCCGATAAATCCTCTTTGCCTAAGAGTTTATTGTCTTCTGCGCCTTCTTGAGCTTTAAACATAGCTTCTTTCCCACCCGCAATAAGCCCGATGACCATTTGATCTGACACACCGAACGTGGGAGGGCATTCAGAAGCATCCAAAACACCTAAACGACCGCTAGTCCCTGCGCCTAAATAGATAAGTCTGCCACCCTGTAAGAAAGCGTTGGAAATCTTGTCTACCGCAGAGGCGATATTGGGGAGTTCTTTTGCTATGGCTGTCGGGACTTGCTGATCTTGCTGATTGAGTTTTTCAACGATCTCAAGTGAAGATAAAAGATCGATATCCATGGTGTCGGGGTTTCGTCCTTCCGACACAAGGTGTGCAAGGGCAGAGAGTAGTGCGTCATTAGCCATGATGTTGTCCGTTTTTCGTTGTTCGCAAGATACTGCTCACGAGGTATTAGTTGGTGACCAGTTTAATTCGCTGGATATATTACACCTAATGAAGCGAGTTGACGTGCTCCTGTTACTGCAGGCGCATTACTAGGAAGGCCATGAACACGTCGTTGGGCTAGCCAAGCAAACGCCATTGCTTCCATGAATTCGCTGTCAACGCCCGTATCTTTGGTATCTTTTACATGCCAAGTAGGGAGCAATTCATTGAGCCGACTCATCAGTACTGGGTTCATAGCGCCTCCTCCACAAACCAACAAAGTAGGTTCGTCGCCGAAACTTTGCTTATCTACTTCTAAGGCAATACTGGATACGGTGAGATCCAAGAGCGTAGCTTGAATATCCTGTGGTTTTAGATGGACAATATCATCAAACTGATTCAACCAACTCAAGTTAAAAAGCTCTCTCCCTGTACTTTTTGGGGAGGCAAGAGAAAAGTAAGGATCCGACATAAACTGCACGAGTAGGGCTGGGTTAACTTTGCCAGAACTAGCGAGCGCTCCGCCTTTATCGTAGGGCTGACCTGTATGTTTTTGGCACCAAGCGTCCATTAGCATGTTACCTGGTCCTGTATCATATCCAATTAGGGGGGAAGTAGGGTGCAGTACAGAAATGTTAGCAATTCCACCGATATTCAAAATGACCGTGGTGGATTCTGGGGATTCATATAACCACTGATGAAAAGCGGGGACTAACGGCGCGCCTTGACCTCCTAGCGCCATATCTTTTCGGCGAAAGTCAGCAATAGTGTCAATACCTGTTTGGGAGGCTATTATGTTTGCATCCCCTAATTGCATAGTAAAACGAGTATCTCCAGTAGGCTGGTGGAAAACGGTTTGCCCATGGCAACCAATCGCGGTGATGTGTTGCTTCTCTATCGACATGGTTTTCAGTAATGCATTAACACTGTCAGCAAAGAGAATTCCAAGGTCATGATCGAGCTCACCGATGGCTTTCACGCTTGTCGATTGCCCTTCACATAGGGCTAGAATTCTCTGTTTGAGCTCTATAGGCATTGGATGAACATAGCTTTTGATGAGTGAAATATCGCTTTCAGATATTTCTGTCAAGGCAATATCAACACCATCCAAACTCGTTCCGGACATCACGCCAATGTAATACTGATTTTGATTCACACTGCGACTCCCTGACGTTAAATTAACTGACTACGTTAAAAGATTTTTGTAATAATAAAGCGAATATTCTTAATTGGTTATACCCAAGCAACCTCAATATACGAGTTTCAGCGAGAGTTAACTGGCTTTTAGGCAAGGCACTGATATGAAGATCTAGTTATTCTAAATCAAATATCAGTAACGTAGCATGAAATCCAGTTAAACTCGCCCTTGGGAGCCCATATTCTGTCCCATTTCATTGTCAAAGAACTTGGAAAGGACCAGTCATTCCGCTACGTTCTTCTCCTTGAACTGGAACAGAATATGAGGCTCTGAATCCTGTATCTTGAGGTTACTTGGGTATAATTAAACTACGAGGCTTTGAACATAATGGGACCACTTTGGATTGATGTTGCCGGATACGAGCTGGATGCAGAAGACAAAGAAATACTGCAACACCCAACTGTAGGTGGGGTGATCCTGTTTTCGCGCAATTATTACGATAATGAGCAATTACTTGCGTTGAACAAAAGTATCCGACAAGCCGCCAATCGCCCAATATTGATTGGGGTGGATCAAGAAGGTGGACGTGTACAGCGCTTTAAAGAAGGGTTTAGCTTGATACCACCTGCACAAAGCTTTGCTATACAACCCAATGGCAAAGAGGTGGCAAAGCAAGCCGGTTTTTTGATGGCTGCCGAATTAATTGCCCATGATATCGATCTTAGTTTTGCCCCAGTTTTAGACAAAGGACATGAATGTAAAGCCATAGGGAATCGTGCCTTTGGTGACGATATCGAAAGTATCGTGACGTACAGTTCGGCATTTATGGAAGGAATGAAAACGGTTGGCATGGCGACAACAGGAAAGCATTTCCCCGGTCATGGTGGTGTGATTACCGATACCCACTATGAAACAGCCAAAGACCAAAGAGATTTCATTTTCGAACAAGATATGGCGGTGTTTAAGGCACATATAGAATCTGGTGTGTTGGATGCCATGATGCCAGCACATGTTATTTACCCTGAATACGATTCACAGCCGGCCAGTGGCAGCCCTTATTGGTTGAAACAAGTATTAAGAGAGCAGCTAGGATTCCAAGGTATCGTTTTTTCTGACGATCTCAGTATGGAAGGTGCGGGAGTCATGGGATCACCAGCAGAGCGTGCAATGCAATCGCTTGAGGCTGGGTGTGACATGTTACTGATGTGCAACAACCGTGACTATACCGTTAGTGCGTTGGACAAACTGCCGATAAGTACCGTACCCAACGCAACAAGCTTGCTGAAAAAGCAAAGCTTCTCCTTGAGCGAGCTGCGAATCAGTGAAGAATGGAAATCAGCATCGGAAGCCATGAAACGAATACTGGATTGTTAAATTCAACAAACCCTAATCATTCGAGCCGATGGCATAACGGTTTTTACTGAATACCTAGTGTCTCTTTTAAACTCTTCAAAAATCTTCGGCTAACGGGCACTGGGTGCCCGCTTTGCGTAATAATTTCAGCAAGACCGTGTTCCAGCAATTTAATCTCCCGAATCGCTTGAGTGTTAACGAGATACTGGCGATGACACCGCAACAACGAGGTTTTTTGTTCGAGCACTTTTAGCGTCAACTGGCTGGTGGCGGTTTGTTCTGCGGTTTTCACTTGTACACCTGAAATGTCGGTGTAAGCAAACTCAACATCGTGGATTGGGATAATGACAATGCGATTGAGACCGATGCAAGGGACTTGCTCTAATTTATCTTGCGTGAATACTGATATGTTTTGAGGCTCTTTTAACCGAGCTGTTTTAACCAAACGGGAAACACATTTTTGAAGCCGTGATGGTTCAACGGGTTTTAAAAGGTAATCGAATGCATTGTCCTCAAAAGCTTGAATCGCATATTGGTCGTACGCCGTAACAAACACCACATTGGGCATGGTATCCGGATCAAGCATAGAGAGCAGTTCAATACCACTAATCTGAGGCATGTGAATATCTAAAAAAACCACGTCCGGCTTACAGGCGTTGATTTTCTTTAACCCTTCAATGGCATTACTGGCTTGGTCGATGACATCGATCTCCTGCGTTTCTGCCAGTAACTCGCACAGCTCTTCTCGAGCAAATTGTTCATCATCAATGATTAAAGCGGTCAGCATTCCTTTGCCTCTGTCGTCGGGAGTTTAAAGCTCATTCTTGTGTATTTCTGTGGATGGCAGTCTATGTGTAATGTTGATGATCGCCCCAGTAGGTTAGCGAGACGCTTATTCACAATATCCAACCCCAATCCAGAGTGGTTCTGTGCAGGAGCGTGATAGAGCCCCGCATTGTCTTCAACCACTATGGTGTGCTCACCGTTTTCGGTATGGCTATATATTCGAACTTTACCATTTTCTAGAAGCTGAGAAATACCGTGCTTGATAGCATTTTCGACCAGAGGCTGTAGGGTAAAGCTGGGTATGATTTTTTCTAGCAAGGCATCATCTATCGCCCATTCAACTTCCAGACGATCGCTAAAACGCGCTTTTTCAATGGTGAGGTACGCATTCACGTGTTCCAGCTCTTCTTTCAGCCGAACAGTCTCTATATTTTGCTTAAGGTTACTCCGGAAGAATTGAGACAAGTGCTGAATAAGATCCCTTGCTTTATCTGGGTCTCGTCTTGTAATGGCACTGATGGTATTCAAAGCGTTGAACAGAAAGTGCGGGTTAACTTGAGCGTGAAGTAGCTTGATTTCAGCTTGAGTGAGAAGCGTTTGTTGTTCTTGATAATCGCCATACAAAATCTGACTGGAAAGCAGTTGAGCTATGCCCTCCGCCATCGACATATTAATGGTGGAAAACAGCTTTCGTTTGGGTTCATAAAGCTTGATGGTACCTATTACATCGTCTCCGGTTTTCAAAGGAATTATCAGTGCTGAGCCCAGCTTACAACTTTCAGATAAAGAGCACTGGTAAGGCTGTTCTCTGCCATCAAGGTAAATAATTTTGTTATTGGAAATCGCATCTAGAGTGCTGTTTGATGAGATAGGTGTATTGGGTTTATGGTGATCATCACCTATACCCACAAAGGCGAGAATCTTATCTTTGTCGGTTATGGATACAGCGCCCACTTTGGTTTCTTCATAGATAATACGAGCAATTTTGTTGGCGTTATTGGCATTAAATCCAGAGCTTAGAATACCGACGGAACGTTCAGCTATCGTGAGTGCTCGCCGAGAAAATGCGGCGGAATACTTTTCGAAGATGGTTTTTCTATCTTGCAAGATGCTCATAAACAGAGCCGCACCAACAGAGTTAGCGATGATCATTGGTGCTGCAATGGCGGAAACCAACTGATAAGACTGCGTAAAAGGCTTCGCCACGATCAATATAATCAACATCTGAACAATTTCTGCAAAGAGTGTGACGGAGAAGACCACAAAAGGGTTAAAGAGTTGGCTCGACCTATTTTTTCTTACGTAGTAGCTGTGCAGAACACCCCCTATTAATCCTTCAGCAGTTGTTGATATCGCGCAGGCAATATCGGTGAACCCACCAAGAGAGTATCGATGCATTCCCCCAGTAAAACCGACAGCAAAGCCAACAACGGGTCCACCAAATAAGCCTCCCATGACTGCGCCAATGGCTCGCGTGTTGGCGATCGCATCATTGATCTGTAAACCAAAGTACGTCCCCATAATACAAAACAAAGAAAAAAGGACGTAGCAGCTAAGTTTGTGACTTAAACGTGTAGAAATACTAAGTAGTGGCAAAAAAATTGGGGTTTTACTCAGCATATAAGCCAGTACGAGGTATACGCACATCTGCTGAAGTAAAGATAATATGAGGTCCATAGCCACTTTCCGTAATTATTTAAGGCTATTTTAATCGATAATATTTGCTATAAGTTGTTAAGTAGCTCCTAATTTGCAGTGTAAATTAAAATTTACACTTAATGTTTTTTTAAGTTTACACTTGAAATCTATTTTTTTGCTGTTATTTTGTTCTTTATTGGATTTGAGGCTCGCTGGTTGTAGTGGGTGTAATTTTAAGTTTACAGGTAATGGAAATGCAAAAGAGCGAATTGAGCAACATACACATCAGTGACGAGCAGGTTTTAATTACACCTAATCAGTTGAAAGACAAAATCCCACTGAGCGATGAAGCGCGCCAGTTTATTCAACAGTCTCGTCAGGAAATAGCAGACATCATCGATAAGAAAGATCATCGTTTGTTGGTTGTCTGTGGTCCTTGCTCAATTCATGATCTGGATGCCGCTAAAGAATACGCAAAGCGCCTAAAGGCATTGTCTGAAAAATTGGATGACCAGATTTACATCGTTATGCGTGTTTACTTTGAAAAACCACGTACCACTGTTGGCTGGAAAGGGCTGATTAACGACCCTCACTTGAATGGTACATTCGACATTGAGCATGGGCTTCATGTGGCTCGCCAGCTACTTGTCGATCTAGCTGAAATGAAAATCCCGCTAGCGACGGAAGCTCTAGACCCAATCAGCCCTCAATACCTAGCTGATACGTTCAGTTGGGCGGCAATCGGTGCCAGAACAACGGAATCACAAACTCACCGTGAAATGGCCAGTGGTTTGTCTATGCCTGTTGGTTTCAAAAACGGTACGGATGGCAGCCTTGCGACTGCAATCAATGCTATGCAGGCGGCGTCTTCTGGTCACCGCTTCATGGGGATTAACCGTGAAGGTCAGGTTGCTTTATTGACGACGCAAGGTAACCCTAATGGTCATGTTATTTTGCGTGGCGGTAAACAAACCAACTACGATTCCGTTTCTGTCGCAGAATGTGAAGAGGAAATGTCGAAGTCTGGACTGGATGCTGCTTTGATGGTGGATTGCAGTCACGCGAACTCGCGCAAAGATTTCCGTCGTCAGCCGCTTGTTGCTGAAGATGTTATCCATCAAATCCGTGAAGGAAACAAGTCGATTATCGGTCTGATGATTGAAAGCCATATTAATGAAGGTAATCAGCCTTCAGACATTCCAGTAAATGAGATGGCTTACGGGGTTTCCATCACCGATGCGTGTATCAATTGGGATTCAACTGAGGCACTATTAACGCATGCACACCAAGAGCTTGTGCCGTTTTTACAAGACAGAATAAAAAATCAATAAGGTAATACTGGATGGCAGTTGAACTGAATGAATTGAGAGATCAAATTGACCTAGTAGATAAGCAAATGGTCGATCTGCTGGCGCAAAGGCTAGCACTGGTAGAGAAAGTCGGAGAAGTAAAAAGTCAGCACGGTTTGCCTATTTACGTTCCTGAGCGCGAAGCGACAATGTTGGCCTCTCGCAGAGAAGAAGCTGAAAAACAAGGTGTTCCACCGCAGCTTATTGAAGACATTTTACGTAGAACCATGCGTGAATCGTATACCAGTGAAAAAGATTCAGGTTTCAAATGCCTTAACCCAGAACTGGGTTCGGTTGTCATTGTTGGTGGACATGGTCAACTTGGGGGATTATTTGGACGTATGTTCCGCTTGTCTGGCTATGACGTGAAAGTACTCGGCAGCCAAGACTGGGAACGTGCTGATGAAATCCTTGATGGCGCTGGGCTCGTTGTTGTCACGGTTCCTATCCATTTGACGGAAAGTGTGATTGCCAAGTTGAACAACCTTCCTGAAAATTGCATTTTGTGTGATTTGACGTCGATAAAGTCAAAGCCACTCAGCGCGATGTTGCGATCACACTCCGGACCTGTAGTTGGGTTGCATCCTATGTTTGGTCCCGATGTTCCAAGCTTAGCAAAGCAAGTTGTTGTTTACTGCGATGGTCGTGGTGAGGAAACTTACCAATGGTTACTGAAACAGATTGAGATTTGGGGCGCGAGCCTGTGTAAGTGTGAAGCCCAAGAACACGATCATGGTATGACCCTGATCCAGGCTCTGCGCCACTTTACTTCTTTTGCATATGGTTTGCATTTGAGTGGAGAGAACCCCAATATCGAAAATCTATTGCAGCTGAGTTCCCCAATTTATAGGCTTGAACTTGCTATGGTTGGTCGCCTGTTTGCACAGGATCCGAATCTGTATGCTGATATTATTTTATCTTCCGATGAAAATATCGAAATGATTAAGCGCTTCCACCAAAGTTTTGGTAATGCACTGGCTATGCTCGAAGGTGATAACAAACAAGAGTTTGTCGAAAGTTTTGAAAAGGTTGGTGAGTGGTTTGGTGGGTATTCCCAGCAATTTATGGAAGAGAGTCAGAAGCTACTAAAGCAAGCAAATGACGCGATTCATCGATAAATCCCTATCTGACATTTAAAATAAAAACGGCTCCTTAAGGAGCCGTTTTTATATATTAAACCATTCCAAATTTACTGCATTCAGTTAACTACTGTCAGTTTACTGTTGGCGTCGATGAAGTATTTTTCACGGTATCAACTGAGCTGGGTGCCGAGCTTGGGTTTTGTGTTAGCAATACTTGCAGCTTTACAACGTTGCTCATAACATCGACCAGAGATGCCCATTTAATACTGCGTTCTTTTTCAAACAAAGTATCAAAGTTTTCGGGGGTCCAATCCATAAAGTGTTTAGGGTTTAATGTTCTACCTAAGAATCGCACTTCATAATGGAGGTGAGGACCGGTAGAGTTGCCCGAGTTTCCGCATGTTGCGACAACATCTCCCTTGTTTACAAACTGGCCACTGCGGACGTTAAAGCCTTGCAAGTGTGCGTATGATGTCATGAACCCAAAGGCATGACGTAACTTCAATAAATTTCCATACCCTTTCTTACTTGGGCGTCTTAGTTCAACTACGCCATCTGCAGGAGCCAGTACTTGCTCTCCACGTTGGCACGTGAGATCGATGCCTAAATGTCGGTGACGCCTGCCGGTAATTGGATTCTTTCGGTAGCCGTAGTTGGATGAAATTCGTTGATACAGAACAGGGCTGTCATTAGGAAGCAATCGAAACATAGTGGCACGCACTGCGGAGTTGATCGCTGCCGCATCAATTCTCTGTTCCAAAGACAATTCTGCATAGTCTACAACGGAGGTTTCTTGCGTAATCCCAAGTACTGATTCCACATCATTCACACGCTTGCCCAGAGTTAGGATTTCTCCTTTCTTCTCTTCCAGTTCTTGAGTCAAAGAATGGTTCGTGCTGATTTGAGCTTCATATAGAGCTTTAAACTGATCGCTTTTTTGGTCGAGATAGTCGATTTGAGATTGAGCATGACTGAAGTTTTGCTCTGATCTTGCCAGCGTATTCTCTGCGCTGGATTGGGCAGAGAAATACTGATAGACAGAGGTACCAAGTAAGCTAGGGAGGGCAAAAAGAGAAAGAACAACCAATGCAGTTGCTTTTCTTCCCACAAAAAAGTGCTGAACCCCAGACGAAGTTGGGATTGATATTTGTATTTGTCGTGACATTTATTGCTATTTTAAGCACCTAAATCAGATAGCTGCTCTATTTCTCTATGCAAAAGGGCTTCATCGCCAACATTCAGCTCAACCAGTCGCTTCAAGTGGCTGATGCTGTCGATATCAATATGATGAATACTAAGACGCATAAAATTATCGTTTAGCTCCACAATTTCAGCTTCCAATGATATCACAATGTCACTATCAGGTAACTCGATGTCGACATACAGCATGTTACTTGTATCGAAATCATGATTAGCAGGTGAGCCAGAAAGCAAAAGACCGTGTAGCGAAAGGTCTCGAATATCACTGTTTACAGTTAAGTCGCCTTGCACCAATTTTGCTGGGGCTTGGTAGATAACGCGAGAAAATCGACGGCGTTCAATCATAGTGTGCTCTCTTTTGGTTCATGCTTAAATTTTGCCTTATGGTAACTGTTGTACAAGGCTAATGGGTAAAGAGTCGGTTTTTTTGTGACGCTTAAGCGCCTAGTTTCAACGTTCGATGAATTGTCTCGAATATATAAGAAAAAAGACCGCATAGGCGGTCTTTTTTACACAATACAAATAATGTTACTTCGCAATGCGCTTATATTTGATTCGATGAGGTTCAGCTGCCTGTGCCCCGATCGTCTGTTTCAACCACTCAGTGTACTCAGTATAGTTGCCTTCATAGAAATTCACCTGACCTTCGTCACGGTAGTCCAGAATATGGGTCGCAATTCTATCTAGGAACCAACGGTCGTGCGAGATAACCATGGCACAGCCTGGGAATTCTAATAGTGCTTCTTCAAGAGCACGTAGTGTTTCAACATCAAGGTCGTTGGTTGGCTCATCGAGTAGCAATACGTTGCCGCCCGCTTTCAGAAGCTTCGCTAGGTGGACACGGTTGCGTTCACCACCAGAAAGCTCACCAATGATCTTCTGTTGGTCGTTGCCTTTGAAGTTGAAGCGAGAACAGTATGCACGTGCAGGGATTTCGAAGTTGTTGATCTTAATGATATCAGCGCCTTCAGAGATCTCTTGGAATACCGTTTTCTTGTCGTCCATGCTGTCACGGAACTGATCAACAGAAGCTAACTTCACTGTTTCACCAAGTTCAACGGTTCCGGAATCAGGCTGCTCTGCACCACTCAACATTTTAAATAGTGTTGATTTACCCGCGCCGTTCGCACCAACGATACCGACAATAGCCCCTTTAGGCATACTGAAAGAAAGATCATCGATAAGAACGCGATCACCGAACGATTTAGTTAGGTTCTTCACTTCAAGAACTTTGTCACCCAAACGTTCACCTGGTGGGATGAATAATTCATTGGTTTCGTTACGTTTCTGGTATTGACCAGTCGTCAGTTCTTCAAAACGAGCCATACGAGCTTTAGACTTAGCTTGACGACCTTTCGGGTTTTGACGAACCCATTCTAGTTCTTTCTCAATTGTTTTTTGACGTGCGCTTTCGCCAGCCTTCTCTTGCTTCAGACGCTCATCTTTTTGCTCTAGCCAAGAGGTGTAGTTACCTTGCCAAGGGATACCTTCACCACGGTCAAGTTCTAGGATCCAGCCAGCTGCATTGTCTAAGAAGTAACGGTCGTGCGTGATAGCTACAACAGTACCGTTATAATCCACTAGGAAGTGCTCAAGCCATGCAACGGATTCCGCATCCAAGTGGTTGGTTGGCTCATCAAGAAGCAGCATGTCTGGCTTTTCTAGAAGTAGGCGACAGATAGCAACGCGGCGACGTTCACCACCCGATAAGTGCTCAATTTTCGCATCCCACTCTGGAAGGCGCAGTGCGTCAGCAGCTCGTTCTAATGCTGTTTCTAGATTGTGACCATCTTTTGCCTGAATAAGGGCTTCGAGCTCACCTTGTTCTTTAGCAAGTGCGTCGAAGTCTGCATCTGGTTCTGCGTAAGCCGCGTATACAGCGTCAATACGTTTTAGTGCGTCAGCGACATCAGAAACAGCTTCTTCAACTATTTCTCGAACAGTTTTTGACTCATCAAGTACGGGTTCTTGCGGAAGATAACCGACATTAAGACCCTGCTGTGCACGGGCTTCACCATCAATATCAGTATCAATACCAGCCATGATGCGTAATAAGGTCGATTTACCAGAACCATTTAAACCTAAGACACCGATTTTAGCGCCTGGAAAAAAGCTAAGCGAAATGTCTTTAAGAATTTGACGTTTAGGTGGCACTGTTTTGCTCACCCGCGACATGGTGTATACGTATTCAGCCATTACCGACCTTTCCTGTTATTCGAAAAATTAGGGCTGTATTTTATACCCAAGTCACTCAAAGATGCTAGGTTCAGCGCGTTTAGAGTTGGGAAAGAGCCATTTTTTGCACTTTACTCAATGCATTCAAGATACTTCAGTTTTCACATTGCTGGTGTGAAAGAAAAGCACCAGCAAAATTGAGCGTTAGATTACGATTCTCGATAACAAACCGTCTACTAACTGGGATGGGAAAAGAAATTTTACAGAATAGATGAGACTTTTTAGGAACTGCTTGATTAGATAAGAGTCTAGCTTAATGCCCTTATTTATCTATGTCCCCACGGTAATCAATTGGATTAGTTATCTTAAGGGCGAAATCGAATCTAGAATTATTCTTGATAGTCAGGTTGTCTCTAGCCTGAATTTAAAGTATCACTATAAAACGTTGTTCATAAAATTGTGCTCTTATAACTGAATTAAAATTGCCATGGATAAGCATTCATAAAGGCAAAGCTTTCAAAAGGACAGGTATTCATGCGAAACATTTCCCAGCGGATTTGTATGGCAACTTTCGGTTTACTCTCTACGTTCTCAACCGTAGCAGAAGAAGGAAGTGCACTCGTACAACAAAGGCTGAAATACGAACAAGCTCAGAACTTACTCGATGCAAGAAAAGTGGATGACTATCATGCAATGCGTTCGGATATTGCCGATTATGTGTTAACTCCGTATACCGATTATCGAGCATTTCTTGTCAATATTGGTGAACGCAATATTGATGAAGTCAGCTATTTTCAAAAGCAGTTCTACACTCTTCCATTTTCGAAAAGAATTCGCGCCGCGTATTTGGATGGTTTGGCTAAGGAAAATGACTGGAAAACTATTTACCGTTATCAACTTACCGAGCCTCGTGGTGAAACATACCGATGTTACTACTATTACTCACAGTTAAAGCACGGCGATAAAGCCGCAGCATTCGCTGGGGCAGAAAAATTATGGCTGAGTGGAAAGAGCGTTGTCTCTGCGTGTGATGATTTATTTGATGCGTGGGAAAAAGCCGGTAATAGAAGCGACGAAAAAATCCTCGATCGTATGGTGCTTGCCTATGAAGCTAGGCAAGGTCGAATGGTCACCTATCTGAAAAAACTTCCGGATGGGAAAAAAGCGAAAGCTGAAGCTGAAAAAATTTCCAAGCTTTATCAAAATCCTAAAGGTATTGGGAAGTTTGCCAAAAGATCCTACGTTACGCCAAGGAATCGGAAGCTCGCATGGCATGGCTATAGAAAGCTTGTTCGGACGGATACGAAAGAGGCGGTAAAACAGTTAGACCTTGTTGTATCGGGGCAGAAACTAACGTCGGACCAAAGGCAACAGCTGTCAGATTATACGGCATTTCGCCTCATCAATACTGATTCTAGCGAGTTGATTGCGTGGCGTGACAAGGCTATTTCGACAACGAAAAACAGTGACTTGTTGGAAAGAAGAATTCGCTTAGCGCTCCAGCACGCTGATTGGAAGGGGGTTGAAAAGTGGATTGATAAGCTTCCTTCAGCAAAAAAAGAAGATCTTCGCTGGCAGTATTGGCTGGCAAGAGCAGAAATTGCACAGGGACGAAATCAGGTAGGTGAGAAACGATTAGAATCAATGCTAGGTCAGCGCCATTTTTATAGCGTTGTAGCGGCTCAAACGTTAGGCACACCTATCAATTACGAAATAAGCAAAAGCGAACCGGATGCAAACTTAACCAAGAAATATCAAAAAACGCTGGATCGAGTCCATGAATTGATTGTGCTCGATAAAATTTCAGCAGCCAAAAGCGAATGGCAATGGCTATTACAAAGAAGTTCGAAAGAAGAAAAACAAGCGCTAGCGCATTATGCCGCGATGCAAAAATGGTCACATTTAACAGTGAAAGCATCTATTGCCGCTAAAGCATGGGACGAAATACATTTGCGTTTCCCAATTGCTCACCGATGGTGGTTCGAATTTTATGGGGACAAATACAATATCGAGCCGATAACCTTAATGTCTCTTGCTCGTCAGGAAAGTGCCCTAGATGTTCAAGCTCGTTCTCCTGTCGGCGCGCGCGGCATCATGCAAATCATGCCAGCAACTGCAAAATATACGGCTCGAAAATTCGGTATCCCCTATAAAGTGCCTAGTGAACTTCATGATGTGAAAAAGAACATTGAAATTGGTAGTCAATATCTTAGCTACCTTCTCGATCAATACGATGGAAATCGCATTTACGCGCTAGCGGCATACAATGCAGGACCTCATCGAGTGAAAAGGTGGCGTAAAAACAGCGACCAAAAATTGGATGTGTTCGCGTTTATCGAAGCCATTCCATTTAGAGAAACTCGCGGTTATGTGCAAAACATTTTGATGTTTGAGTCTTATTACCGTTTCTTGAGTGGAACGAAAGGGGATTTTTTGACGAAAAACGAACAGGAAGAAAAATACTAATTTGTCAGATAATTAAATCGCTTATATTTGAATTATGCCCATAGTACTTCATCTTTGAGGGCACTTGGGTATAAGCGATGTAGGGTATACAATATCTGGGATTGAGTAACAGAGAGAGTCTTATGTCACCAAAGCCAGAGTTTCAAAAGTGGCAAGATGTTATGGACTTGGTCGCTGAAGCTGCCGAACATGATAAGCATGGCATGCTTTTAACCATGTTAATGACGCCGGATGAAAGAGATGCGATTCAAGCCCGAGTGAATATCTTTAATGAATTGCTCAAAGGTAATTTATCCCAGCGCCAGATCAGTCAGATGCTGGGCGTAGGGATAGCGACAATTACACGTGGTTCTAATGAGTTAAAAAATAAATCAGATAACGATAAAGCCGTGTTAGAACAGTTACTCAAGAATACCCGTGAATAAGGTGGGTTCTAGAATGTGAAAAGGCAGCAATCTCGATTGCTGCCTTTTCTTTTCTATAAGTTATCAGGAAACAGATCGGGGTTGATAAAAGGGATAAGAGCCAAAATTAATGCTTGGTGATATACCGAGCTTCTAGTCAGCGCATTTCCCGTTAGCAGGGCAATAGCGCCTCCTTTTTGCTTGATGTTGTCTGTACCGAATGTTTTATCCATAACGTCACCTAATTCGATACCTTGATGTAACTGCCTCACAACCGTAGGGGGGAGAGGCAAGCTTGATGAGCGAGACTCGCCTCTTTTGTTTCCCGATTCTATGATCATCCACGCGAATGTGTCATTGCCTTCGTTACCTGCTTCTAAGCCGACATAAAATTCAGCCTGTGGCTTTTCAGCACGCGCATTCTTAACACGGTTGATAGCACCAGATTTCGTTTCACTATTGGACATGGGTTGGTCTGCCACTTCACTTGGAACTGAGATGCCTTCATATTCAAAATTTTCATTTGGAAGCACTTCCTTGAAAGCACTCTTAACCGCATTAATTTTGGCAGGGTTTAATGACGCGATTATTACTTTTTTCATTGGGCTGCATTCCTATAAATCTGTACCCAAGCAATCTGACCTGGGAAATCAGTATTCTACTTCATTTCATAGTCATAGAATCATAGAGCTTGAAAAGGTACGGGTATTTGGCTGCGTTAACGTATCTTAAATACAGAGCCCTAACGGAGACAGAAGATGAGGCTTTGCATCCTACATTTGAGGTTACTTGATGTTAGGGTTTATATATGACATTCGCGCCGATTCTGCATTGCTATACTTGTATGTAAGACCTTTGCCATTAACAACTAGCGAGAATTAAGTGCTGCTGTCCAGTCTTTAAGTCGCTCAATAGACATCGGCTGACCAAAGTAAAACCCTTGCATGTAATCGCAACCACTTGAGCGTAACCATTGGTGCATATCACGATTTTCGACGCCTTCGGCTGTTACGGAAATGTCTTGCGAATGGCACAATTCTATCAGTGGTTTAATGATGTGTTGCTTATTAGATTCCAGCATAGCCAGCAAAAACTCACGATCAAATTTTATTTTTTGAACGGGGTATTGAACCAATTGAGTGAACGACGTATAGCCTGAGCCAAAGTCGTCAATGGCTAATTGGAATCCTTGAGAAGACAATTCGTGAAGTAAAGGGTACCCCTGACTTCCTGCCGCGAACGTCTCTGTAATTTCAAAATCAACTTGTTCATAAGGGACGCGATATTGCTGTGCTTTTTGCTCTATAAATGTAGCTAGCTGACAGGAGTCGAGTTCAGCCGAAGAAAGGTTAATAGATAGTTGAACCTGGTTTTCAAACAAACTCTGCATTTGATGGTAGCCAGAAAATGCCTTTTCAATTACCCATTTATCAATGATTTCAAATAACCCCGTTTGTTCTGCCAAAGGTATGAATTCCGATGGGGAGACTTCACCAAGCGTGCCGGAGTGCCATCTTAGCAGTGCCTCGACTCCAACCACTTCCGTCCCTTCTGCATTCATATAGGGCATATACACCAAGGAAAACTCATCTTGATAATCGGCACGACGTAATGCTCGTTCTATGCTGCTAATACGTTGGACTTCTTTATCCAGTGCTTTTGAGTAAAACGTATATTGGTTTTTGCCTGCTCGCTTAGCTTGATACATTGCTGTATCAGCATTCGAGAGCAAATGTTCTACATTGTCACCGTCTGTGGGGTAGGTTGCAACGCCAATACTGACCGTAATAGGGAATGTACCAACTGGAGAGACAAAGCCTGCCTGTAAAGGTTGAAGAATGTTTTGGCAAAAGTGATGAATTAATGTGACGTCCAAATCAGTCCCGCAAAGGTATACAGCAAACTCATCTCCAGATAGCCGCGAAGACATGACTTTCACGTTGTGCTTCAACGATAAGCGTTCTTCTATCTGATTGAGGTTTTTAGCAAACTGGACTAAAAGAGCATCTCCAATTTTATGCCCATACTTATCGTTTACAAACTTAAAGTTATCTAGATCGATGTAAAGGATACAGTGCTGTTCTTTCTGGGCTGTGGGTTGAACTAAAGTTAATGCTTTTGCCACATGAGATTGAAAATAGCGACGGTTGGCCAATTTGGTCAATTGATCCATTTCAGCTAATTGCTTTGTTTTTTGGTAGTTGTCGGCCAGGCTCTGGTACATTTCGTAAAATTTATGCGAAAGGTGGCCGATTTCATCGTCACTGTCTAGGCGCTGAATGTTCGTTCGTTTGTGATCTTCGACTTCTCGCAGTTGCTTCGCTAGTCGAGTGATAGGGAATATAACGTAGCGATAGAAAAGTAAAATAAGCAAGGATACGGTTATCAATGAAGATAAACCAAAAGAAATTAATAGCTTAAATAGTATGTAACTGAGTTTGTTTTCAACCACGAAGCTAGAGGGATCTAACGTAGCCCAGCGGGTAGGAGAAAGCTGTACACTATGAGTCAACTCACGAGTTTGCGTCGGTGGTTCTAACGCGTATGTGAGAACGGTTAAGTGCTCTCGCTCCAAAACATGCCTTAAGTTGTCGTATTCCGTCGTTTCAATCATCGCTACCACAATGAAGTAATCTTCCGGAAGAGTACTTTGTTGTGGTGATGAAAATGTCACCTTATTGTATACATCATACTTTACTAATACGCCGCCAGCTTCCTTATTAAACAGGTACTCTGTTTGCGACCAGAGACCTGCCGTGACGCCATCTTTCACAAACTTTGTGATTTTCTTATCTAGCCAAGAATAAGGATCAACCTGATTCTCTACATAAAATAAGGTATTGAATTGATTGTCGAGTAACCCTAATGCAGCGAAATCGCGATTATGGACGGTGAGATCCGTTAATGTTTGGTGAAGGCTTCGGCTGAGTTCAAATTCTCGATAAGGGTTGTCGGTGTCGTTGAAAAAACGTTCGAGCACGTCACTGTGGCTTAAGGTATAGGTGTAACTATTAAGGAAGTTAGCTGCTTGCCCATAATGACTTGCGAGCTTTTCCATATTGAGTTGTATCGAGCTTTTTTCTAATTTTATTAGGGCAGTATGTTGCCCTAAGTAAATGATGTAACTTGAAATAGCGGCACTGAGTACAACGACTGGGATTATGAGAAGTAGGGTTCGTTTGCTGAGCTTCATTCTATATACATACGTTCCATCAATGAATACGACCTACCCAAACTGAGGAAAAACAAGGATCTGGAGATTGGGTTTTCACGCAACGCGAATAGGTGCAAGTTACCTTAAAATGGGTTTGTTGTAGTGTGAGAAATGACTTAACTTTAAGAATTGAGCGTTCTTCTTCGCTGAATAGGTTAGAAAATGGGAGTAAGCTCACTCTTTGTTTAAGAGTGAGCCATCTAGAGCTAGAACGGGATACTGTTCATTAACCTAAGGATACTTGTGTCGCTTCTACATTTTCGATCGGGTAACAGCCAAGCACTTTCAAGTGGGTGGTCAGCTTTATAACTTCTGAAATAGCATTATTCATTTCTTCAGAGTCGAGGTGCGCTTCTAGATCAATGTAGAACATTTCTTCCCAAGGGTTACCCATTATAGGGCGTGACTCCAATTTGGTCATATTGATGCCATATCGCTGCAATACTAGGAGAGTCTCGACAAGCGAACCTGCTTGTTGCGATGTGGACATTATCAGCGTTGTTTTTGCTGGGATCTGAGTAGACACTTCAACCGGTTTACGCGCAACCACAATAAAACGCGTGTGATTTTCGGTTTGGTTGGCGATATTACCTTGAATGGACTGCAAGCCATACAGCTTCCCACTAGAAGCATTACCAATAGCAGCGACATCCTTTCTGTCTAAGTCTTTCACTTTCTGCATTGCATCGGCAGTGCTGACACAAGATTCCAAGGTGACACCATTTAAGTGAGAGAGAAACTCACTGCATTGCTGATGAGGCTGTGGATGTGAGTAAAGCGTTTTTATCTCTTCGAGTCGAACATCAGATGTGGCGACAAGGCAATGTTCAATTGGGAGTGTCAGTTCACCTACGATATACAGCGTAGTATGTTGAAGTAGATCATAGACTTCGTTTATTGAACCTGAACTCGTGTTTTCAATTGGGAGAACACCGTAGTCAGCATGACCAGACTCAACGGTAGAAGCGATTTCTTTGAAATGTTCGCAATTAAGCTCAATGAGCTCAGTATTTTTACGGCTAAAATACTGATGGCTTGCTAAGTGCGAATATGAGCCTCTTGCGCCAAGAAATGCGACGCGAGCTAATGGCTTCCTGCTCTCACCAGGATTTAATAAGTTTTGTAGGTACGCCTGTTGCAGCAACACTGAGTCTTCAATGATGGTATGAAAAATTTTAGTGATGTATGGGGCATCTAACTGGTACTTATCTTTACCATTATTAATCAATTTTACGAGTAGTTGTTGCTCGCGTTTGGCGTCGCGTACAGGCTTTGATGTTTCAACTTTGCTTTTGGCTACTTCGATACTAAGTTCACGCCTTTCCGATAGCAATTTCAGAAGCTGATCATCCAGCTCGTTAAGGCGCGATCTTATACCGTCCAGTCTGTCTGTCATTTTGTTATTATCCTTATAAAAAAAGCCCCCCAATTTTGGGAGGCTTTCTGTTCGTTTTTGACTTTTCTTTCAGTAAACGACTTCTGCCCCCAATTCAGGAGATAAAAAAGAAGTCAAAAAAGAACAGGGTAATGGTTTGCATATTTACTGTTGTTTGGTGGGTGTTTATACACAATAAGCAATGCAGCTATATATCGTCAAGTAAAAAAATGGCGCCGTTTGGCGCCATTAAGTAGGACTAAATAAAGAAAGTGTTATTCGGTTTCTTCCAACTCAGGTTTATTGGAATGGCTGGCTCTACGAGCTTCTGGCTTATGACGCAGTTTGTTTAGCTGACGTTCTAGTTTTTGTTCGGCTTCATTAACTGCAATGTATAAGTCTTCATTTGTAGCTGAAGCAATAAGTTGTCCTTTTGGCACAGATATGATCGCTTCAATCTTCATTTGTTTGTTCGGCTCTTCACTGATGGTTGCTTGGCAACCAATAAACTCAACTTGCCATTTTTCTAGCTTTTTGAATTTACCTTCAATGTGATTGCGGATGGCAGAGGTGATGTCGATGTTTTTACCAGTGATGTTTACTTTCATATTGTTTTTCCTCTGTTTCGCCCCTCATTGGGTTAACTCCAGATTACTTATCCAGCCCGAAAAGAATGTGATCTGAATCAATGTCTTAAGGTGAGTATTTCTAATTGGATACGAATGTGATCTCAGACAAAACCTAGGTGGAATTCTTAAAAAAATACTTGTTGAACGGGAAAAAATGTTTAGATTGGTAAGGGTAAGCACGCTAGAAATACTCTATTTTTAGGGGGCGAATACGATTCAATGAAAACGACCGTCTAAAGTTTGTTCGCTAGGTATTTGTGATGTTAATCACATCAATATATCCCCCTTCTCTCCAATTGGCTTATTTGAAAATAAAAAAGCAGCCGAAGCTGCTTTTATGTATTCATGATGGAAAGCTTAAACAGGGTTAAGACTCATCAATTTCTCAGTTCGCTCTATCGCATCTTTCAAACCAAGCTTCTTGTATGCTTCTAACTGAATGGCAAGAGACTTGCGTGCCGCTTTTGTGTCTGGGAAGGTCTTTTGGAGTTCCTGACATCGATTAATAGCGGCAATCCAAGCTTCACGCCTCAGATAAAAATCGGCGGTTGCTAAATCATACTCTGCCAATCGATTCTTAAGAGAGAACATGCGTTGTTGCGCATCTTCAGCATAAGGGCTGCTTGGGTATCGTTGAAGTAGACGTTTGAAATCATTGAATGCTGATTTCACTGGCTCTGGATCTCTATCTGAACGATCAACATTAAATAAATCGTGCATAAAGTTTCTATCTTGAGCCATGTGCGTCAAACCGCGCATGTAGAGTACCCAATCTGACTTTTCATGTGTTGGGTTGAGTCGAGTGAATCGAGCAATCGTGGCTAAGCCAAGTGCCAAGTCATTGTTCTTATAATACGCGTAGATCAAATCTAGCTGTACTTGTTCAGAATAGGGACCAAAAGGATAGCGTGAATCTAATGCCTCCAATTTATCAATAGCGGTACGCCAGTTTCCCGTCTGAAGTGAAATCTTCGCATCAGAGTACAATTCTGCTGGTGGCACATCAGGCACAACCTCTTTGCTGCTAGAGCATCCAACTAGAAGCCCCAAAGCCAATAAGCCCGATAATGTATGCTTTTTCATGTCCGCACTTTGTTCCTTGCATTAAATATTTCTTGGTGTCCGTTACTTTCGTTCGGTTAACGGATACAATGACGCAATTCTATTATTTTATCCATACTAGTGGGTATTAGTCTCACGGTTTTTAAAAAAGTTCGATATGGCTCAGCAGATTGAATTAACAAGTACAGTAAAAGACAGCCAATTAGGCCAACGCCTAGATCAGGCTGTTGCCGAATTATTCACCGATTTTTCTCGGTCACGCTTAAAAGAGTGGCTTTTAGGAGGAAAAATCCAAGTCAATGGTGAGGTTGTAATAAAGCCTCGCGTAAAAGTTATGGGGGGCGAAGAAATTGTCCTTCAAGCAGAATTGGAAGATGAGGAGCGTTGGGAAGCTCAAGATATTCCTCTAGACATTGTCTATGAGGACGACGACATCATCGTTATCAATAAGCCTAGAGGTTTTGTTGTACACCCTGGCGCAGGTACACCTGATGGAACGGTTTTGAACGCGCTTCTTCATCATTACCCTGACATTGCAGAAGTGCCTCGTGCTGGTATTGTGCATCGTCTAGATAAAGATACAACAGGTCTAATGGTCGTTGCGAAAACGGTGCCTGCTCAAACTCGTTTGGTTCGTGCTTTGCAAAAAAGAAATATTACCCGTGAATATGAAGCCATTGCGATTGGCCGAATGACAGCAGGCGGTATGATTGAAAAAGGCATTGGTCGACATTCAACGAAACGAACACTGATGGCAGTGAGTGAACTAGGGAAACCTGCGGTGACACACTACCGTGTGGCAGAGCACTTCCGTGAACACACTCGTATTCGATTGCGTTTGGAAACAGGGCGTACGCACCAGATTCGTGTTCATATGTCCTACTTACAACACCCTTTATTAGGTGATATTGCTTATGGTGGTCGGGCTCGAATTCCAAAAGGTGCATCAGACGAACTGACGGATATGATCCGCGGGTTTGATCGACAAGCACTTCACGCTGTGATGCTTCGATTCGCTCACCCTGCAACCAAAGAGGAAATGGAGTTCCATGCACCTGTGCCTGATGACATGGTTCAAATGGCAGAAGCATTGCGCTTGGATGCAAAAGAAAATCCATTAGACGATTACTGATATGAAGTGGATTTCTCCGAATTGGGATGCTCCTAAGAACGTGAAAGCGCTTAGCTCCACGCGTTTGGGCGGCGTATCTCAAGGTTCTTACTCTGGTTTGAATCTTGGGACACACGTGGGCGATGCAAGCGATCTTGTTGCTGAAAACCGTTCTCGCTTAGTGACGGCATCCAGTATGCCTTCAGCACCAATTTGGTTAAATCAAACTCATTCAACTCATGTCGCGTCAATGGTTTCCACTTCAGAGGAAATCATTAACGCGGATGGAGTATTTACTGCGAAGCCCAATATTGTTTGTTCTGCAATGACAGCAGATTGTTTACCTGTATTGCTAACGGACACTAAAGGTACGCAAGTCGCTGCCGTTCACGCCGGATGGCGTGGTTTAGCTGGTGGGATCATAGAGCAAGCATTACAACACTTTTCTGGAGATGTAATAGCTTGGTTGGGGCCGGCGATTGGTCAGGCTGCATTCGAAGTCGGAGAGGATGTTGTTGAAGCGTTTACCTCTGTAAACGATCGAGCTATCTGCGCTTTCGAACAAGGTCAAAATGCAGGGAAATGGTTTGCAAACATGAGCATGCTCGCAACTCAGCGCCTCAATTCAGAAGGTGTATCACTGGTTTACGATAGTGGGCAGTGTACATACAGCGACCCTCATTTATTTTACTCTTACCGACGTGATGGCGTCACTGGTCGTCAATCCAGTTTTATTTGGCTGGAATAGTCCTCCTTTTATACAAAGCTATGTATATCTTGAACTGGTTCATCTGTATCTGTTCTTTTTAGTGAAATCTTTGGGTTCAGTAGGAATATATACTTAGTTCTTCCCCTTGAAATTGTAGTATGGCGTACCTATCTCCTAACCTAGTTAAAGAACATTAAAAAGGTTGGAGGTTGTTATGCGTCTTGATCGATTCACCAGCAAATTTCAGGTTGCTATTTCTGACGCACAATCCTTAGCGCTAGGGCGCGATCATCAGTATATAGAGCCAGTTCATCTTTTAGTCTCGCTTCTAAATCAAGAAGGCAGCACCATAAGACCTTTACTTACCATGCTGAATGTAGACGTTGTACAGCTGCGTTCAAAGTTGAGCGAGATGATGGATCGTTTACCTAAAGTCAGTGGTATTGGTGGCGATGTTCAACTGTCTTCTGCCATGGGCACATTATTCAACATGTGCGACAAGGTTGCTCAGAAGCGCCAAGATGCTTATATCTCATCTGAAATCTTCTTATTGGCTGCCATTGAAGATAAAGGTCCACTTGGCATATTACTTAAAGAGTTGGGATTAACAGAAGCTAAGATCTCAGAAGCCATCGAAAAAGTACGTGGCGGGCAGAAAGTGGATGATCCTAATGCAGAAGACAAACGCCAAGCGCTCGAAAAATTTACTATAGATTTAACCGAGCGAGCAGAGCAGGGCAAGTTAGACCCTGTGATTGGTCGTGATGATGAAATCCGTCGTACCATTCAAGTTCTACAGCGTCGCACAAAAAACAACCCCGTCATTATCGGTGAACCTGGCGTAGGTAAAACAGCCATTGTTGAAGGTTTGGCCCAACGTATTATCAACAATGAAGTACCAGAGGGGCTTCGAGGTCGTCGAGTTTTATCACTGGATATGGGGTCATTAGTCGCGGGTGCAAAATATCGAGGAGAATTTGAAGAGCGTTTGAAGTCTGTTTTGAATGAGTTATCGAAAGAAGAAGGTAATGTCATTCTATTTATAGATGAACTTCATACGATGGTTGGAGCGGGTAAAGGTGAAGGCTCAATGGATGCTGGGAACATGTTAAAACCAGCATTGGCGAGGGGAGAGCTTCACTGTGTCGGCGCAACAACTCTAGATGAATACCGTCAATACATCGAAAAAGATCCTGCTTTGGAACGTCGCTTTCAAAAAGTTTTGGTCGACGAGCCATCTGTTGAAGACACTGTGGCTATATTACGTGGTCTTAAAGAGCGATATGAATTACACCATCACGTCGAAATTACAGATCCAGCAATTGTTGCTGCAGCGGGTTTATCACACCGATACGTATCAGACCGCCAATTGCCAGATAAAGCCATTGACTTGATCGACGAAGCAGCTTCAAGTATTCGAATGCAAATCGACTCGAAGCCGGAATCTCTAGATAAACTTGAACGCAAGATCATCCAGCTAAAAATCGAGCAACAAGCTCTAGTGAATGAACATGATGATGCGAGTTCGAAACGCCTAAAAGCACTTAACAGTGAATTGGAAGTAAAAGAGCGTGATTACGCTGAACTAGAAGAAATTTGGAAAGCAGAGAAAGCGGCACTTTCGGGTACTCAACATATCAAAAGTGAACTAGAACAAGCTCGGATGGATATGGACTTTGCAAGAAGAGCTGGCGATTTAAATCGTATGTCTGAACTGCAATATGGGCGTATTCCTGAATTAGAAAAGCAGCTAGATCTCGCTACTCAAGCTGAAATGCAAGAGATGACTTTGCTTAAAAACAAAGTGACGGATGCTGAAATAGCAGAGGTACTTTCGAAACAAACGGGTATACCCGTTTCCAAAATGCTTGAAGCAGAAAAAGAAAAGCTGCTCCGAATGGAAGAAGTACTGCATAAGCGTGTTATTGGTCAGCAAGAAGCGGTTGAGGTTGTATCGAATGCGATAAGAAGAAGTCGAGCAGGGCTTTCTGATCCCAATAAACCGATTGGTTCTTTCCTATTTTTAGGACCGACAGGAGTAGGTAAGACTGAACTTTGTAAAACATTAGCGAGCTTTATGTTCGATAGTGAAGATGCCATGGTGCGCATAGATATGTCAGAGTTTATGGAAAAGCACTCTGTGGCTCGTTTAGTCGGAGCGCCTCCTGGTTATGTTGGCTATGAAGAAGGTGGCTATTTAACGGAAGCTGTGCGTCGTAAACCTTATTCGGTCATTCTGCTTGATGAAGTGGAAAAAGCGCACCCTGATGTTTTCAACATCCTTCTGCAAGTTTTAGACGATGGGCGGTTAACAGATGGGCAGGGTCGAACGGTTGATTTTCGTAATACCGTAGTGATCATGACGTCGAATCTTGGCTCATCTCGTATTCAGGAAAACTTTGCCACTTTAGATTATGAAGGAATCAAAAATGAAGTGATGGAAGTTGTAGGCAAACACTTCCGTCCTGAGTTTTTAAACAGAGTGGATGAAAGTGTCGTGTTCCATCCTTTAGGAAAAGCACATATAAAGTCTATCGCATCTATACAGTTATTAAGGCTTGGAAACCGTATGGCTGAAAAAGGTTATGAGTTGGAAGTATCAGATAAAGCGCTAGATCTGATTTCTGAGGTAGGTTTTGATCCAGTCTTTGGTGCAAGACCACTTAAGCGCGCGATTCAGCAAAGCGTCGAAAACCCATTAGCAAAAGCCATTCTTGCAGGGAAAGTGAATCCCGATAAGAAGGTACAGTTACTTGTAAACAAAGATAGAATCATTGCTCATCAAGCTTAAGATAAAATCGGTGAGTTAATAAAAGAGGGGTTTTCCCCTCTTTTTGCTTATATATAGTCCATCATGGTGTAATTCTGAGCAATCAAACGGTTAACATCATTTTTTTTTGATTTTGCACTTGCGCGTTGAAACTAAGTCCCTATAATGCCGCCTCGTTGTCACGGATTAATCGAGATATTAAGAGTGACAGCAAGACGGAATAACTGAGTTGAAAAAAGTGTTTGACACAACAACTTAAGTAGCTAAAATGTCCGTCCGCTTTGAGAAGAACCTTCGAAAAAGCAACGCTCTTTAACAATATAG
>NZ_BFAQ01000049.1 GCF_002933855.1 Vibrio penaeicida | reverse complement strand
TTGTGATACTTATTCCATTAATAATTATCAATGAGTTATATGCTCTTGAAAGTAATACAGTATAAGATAAATGCTCTTTATCTTATTTCAAATATAAGAAACCCCATAAAATAACGATTTTAATTTAGCAGAATTTTTCAATTAATAATCCTTTCTTAATCGTAAACTAATAAATCCTCAAAAATCATTCATTACTAGAAAATCTTTTACTGACATTATTTCTAAAATAAAGTGGTCTACAAATCCTTCCAGGTCAGTTTTGTATATATCGAATTCTATTATTTACCTTATACATCATAAAGATAAAACATAATCAGCCTAAGCTGCCGTTTATCATTTCAGCGCTTAGCCATGGTTAAAAAGTAACATCCCAACAATAAAAGTGTGATATGTAATAGCTCGTAAATCGAAACAGAAAAGAAATAACATAGAAATAAAAACCTCACTTTCAATCATCATACTTAGCGTCCTTCCTTTTCTGCGCGTCTATTCAATTAAAAATTCATTTCACTTTAATAAAAATGAAAGATTAAATGTTGTGAAATTTAAAAACACACAAGTGTGATCCAGTTAAATAATAAAACTATTTTTAGCTGATTAAATACATCGAACACCTCCATTTTATAACTCGCTAGGAGAAAGTATGAAAAAGCGATGGATTACAACCTGCATATTAAGTGGTCTAGGGGTTTGTGCGTCTGCGTATGCCAACCCAGAATTTCGTGTTCATCCGTACTTACAGAACCCGACGGATGACGGCATGACCATCATGTGGTTATCAAATAAAAAGTCACCCGGTGAAGTGACGCTACAGCAACATGGTAAGAGTAAAGTGTTCACCTCAACGCCAAAAGAAGCGAAAGCATTGCACTACTTCCCTACTGAAATAGAGAAATATGAAAAAGAGTTAGTCAGCACCAGCGCACCATACATTCATAGTATCACCCTGTCTGGCTTGAATGCTGGAACGGAATACAAATATGCCGTTACACAAAATGGACAAACCTATAATGCCACTTTTACCACGGCACCGAGCAAAGATGGGAACGTTCGGTTTGTGGTGTATTCCGATTCAGAAACAGAGCCTGAATCGACAGGTCGAACCCGTCGTTGGTCTGAACCATTTGGCGACTTTAACCGACAGTATATTGTTGACCAGACAATAGGCTACCAACAGAACATGAATGTGATTTCGTCGAGACAACCAAATTTTATCGCCATAGCGGGGGATTTGGTTGAGTCTGGCAATGAACAACGTGATTGGGATGAGTTTTGGCGACACAATTCCGGCGAGCTGGGTAACGTCGCCTCACGTGTTCCTATTCTGCCTGCAATAGGCAACCACGAAAACTACCCTGGTCCCGATGGCGGAAAAAATGAGTACGTAGAAGATCTCTCTGCCCAAGCAATTGCTCGCTACCAAACCTATTTTGATGTACCTGACAACGGCAGCAAGCGTTCTGTGTTTAAAGACAGATATTACCGAGTGGACTATGGTCCCATCACATACATCACCATAGACACGTCCGACGGCAAAGCCGACAAATCGAGCCAAGATACTAACTGGCGTTTAACAGGGATAAACGCCCCCGATTTCAACTCAGGGTCAGAACAGTACCAATGGTTAGAGAAACAATTGGCAGATGCCCAAAAAACGGCCCAATTCACTTTTGTGCAATTTCACCATGTGCCTTATTCCGTTGGCCCGCACGGATTTCCAACTGGGGAACAAGGATTTGAAAAAGGTCAAGATAACCAATCTGGTGTGCCAGTAAGAGTCCTAACTCCGTTGTTCAAAAAATACGGTGTCGATGCCGTATTTGCGGGGCACGATGAGATGTACGAGCACTCCGTCGTAGAAGGTATTCATTTTTACGACGTTGGTATTGGCGGCGACGGGCTTCGCGGTCCCTATTTCGGTAAAGATGGTAAATTCGATGTCCCACTAGATAACCCTCACCAAGTTTTTCTCGCTCACCTTGACGCCCCAGAGACTTGGGAAGGCAAAAAACTCGTTAGTGGTGGTAAACACTACGGTCACTTAGAAGTGAATGTTCAGAAAAACGAGAAAGGAACGTGGTCGGCGGAAATCGCTCCGGTCTACGTATTCCCAATTATGGACAAATCCGGATTTGTGCAAAGCTGGGAAAGAAGGGTGTACGACGATGTGGTCACCTTAACCAACTGAGCAAATTAGGTGTTGCTCGTGCCTGCGTAGGCAAGTAAGTACATACGTGATTCGATGACTTTTTGTTTACGCTGGCACATTTTTTAAAGCTAGAGACCATACTCAGCAAGAATATAATGGTTGAGTATCCTAAGATGTATGATGCCAAGGTAACGTGAGTTAAAGTTAGGCTTATACCAATAGCAGAATACGTTTAACCGCCAATGACCGACACAGCACAACGCCGTGACTCTATTTTGAGCCACATCCAAACCCACCAACAAGGTGATGTAAATGATTTCGCGGAGCAATTCCAAGTCTCTAAAGTCACTATTCGAAATGATCTCAATTACCTCGAAAAACAAGGGTGTGTGACTCGCTGCTATGGCGGGGCCAAACTAAACCGCCAGTTTGCATTTGATCAACCCCTAAACGACAAACTGCAAATCAATAACCGTATCAAATCCGAACTCGGTGCTTACGCCGCTAACTTGATCAAAGATGGCGACACCGTTTTGCTTGATTCCGGTTCTACCACAGAACAAATTGCCCATCACTTAAAGGGAAAACATAACTTAACGGTGATGACCAACGCCATTAACATCGCTTACCACTTGGCCAACCAAGATGGAATAGACGTTATGGTGACTGGCGGAATGCTCAGAAAAAACTCGTACTCACTCTGTGGCACTACTGGGGAGCATCTATTGGAGAGCTATCATTTTAATATTTTATTTATTGGAGTAGACGGATTCGATAAAGAGACTGGAATCAGCACACCTCATCAAGGGGAAGCAGCGGTAAACAGGAAGATGGTTGAGTCTGCGCAGACCGTGGTCGCCATTACCGACTCATCGAAGTTTAATCGCCAAAGCTTTTGCTCGATCGCGCGCCCAGAACAAATTGATATACTGATTACCGATAGCGGTATTCCAGCTGGCTACGAAGAAGATCTTAAAGCCAAAGGTATTGATGTGCACATCGTAGCTATAACGTAACCGCTTTATCGCGATCACGCTATCATCCTCAATCCGCTCCTTCGTTGGCCCGTTATTAAAAAGCCTAATCTCCCTATTACTAAGAATGTGATCTCACGCATGAGGCACTTCGAAATCCTTCTATTCGTCGCTATTTCATTCTCACTTTCAGTTCTGAAAACGTCGATCAGTGATGCCATGGTAGTTACTGACTAAAACATCAAATTAAAAATGAAAGACAAAGCTTTCACTTCATACAAAACGAAAGGGTTTCATCCCTAAAAACGAAAGACAAGCACCTGTGATCAACCTTTCATTTTTGTTTCATCATGCCTGATTTAATTCACTGCAGCAGACAAGAGAGCATTTCAGCTGTTGATGATATACAAGAAAAGGCATTGGTCATGACGAGTACACAAAGACGACAAAAAATCATGGAGCACATTCGTTCCCACGGCTCAGGAAAGGTAGATGAGTTTGTAGATGAATTTGATGTGTCGGCAGTAACCATTCGCCATGATCTCAATCTACTGGAAAAAGAAGGCTGCGTTTTTCGGTGTTACGGCGGCGCAAATTTGAATCCGAATTTCGCATTCGACCAGCCTCTTTATCGCAAAGATCAAATCAACCGCAGTACCAAGCAAAAAATTGCTCACGCCGCCGCTACATTGGTGCAAGACGGGGAAGCCATCATACTCGACTCTGGATCTACTATTGGGTTAATGCCGCAATACCTTGCGAATAAGCAACACCTCGTTGTTTTGACTAACGCGCTCAATACCGCCTATCAACTCAGCAGTAACGAACAAATCGACTTGCACGTTGTGGGTGGCAGCTTGCGCAGGGCGTCGTGCTCATTAACCGGACACCATGGCGAGCAGCAAATCCGCTCCTATCTATTCGATAAACTTTTCTTAGGGGTAGATGGATTCGACTTGGCTGCAGGCATCACCACACCAGACAACCTAGAAGCTCAGATCAACCGCACCATGTGCGACGTCGCAAGACAGATCATCGCAGTGACCGACTCAAGCAAATTCGGGCGTAAAAGCTTTTGCATGATCCGAGCCGCCAGCCAAATCGACGTATTGGTCACCGACAGCAACATTCCCCACACCACTCATCAAGCGCTGCTCGATATGGGTGTCGACGTCATTCTCGCCGATCAAACGGTTAATTAGGAACCACCATGAAAACTCTACAATCGCTGATTGAACAGCATAAGCAAGGGCAAACTACTGGTATTTACTCCGTGTGCTCAGCCCATCCTTTAGTGTTAGAAGCCGCAATCAAACAAGCAGCAACCGACAATCAATTGGTTTTAATAGAAGCGACTTCCAACCAAGTTAATCAGTTTGGTGGCTACACAGGTATGACACCGCTGAGTTTTTCCGAACACGTTTATCTGCTTGCAGAAAAACACCGTTTCCCCGCCGAACGCATCGTTTTAGGTGGTGACCATCTCGGTCCGAATTGTTGGCAACATCTACCAGCGCGTCAAGCCATGGAATATTCTGCCCAAATGATTCACGACTACGTGAGCGCTGGGTTTAAAAAGATTCACCTTGATTGCTCTATGTCATGCGTAGACGACAAGACACCACTGAGTGAAAGCATCATGGCAGAACGCGCGGCACAGCTTTGCCTTGTTGCAGAAAGTGCGTGGAATGATGTAGGTGGAGAACCCCCGCTGTACGTCATTGGTACAGAAGTGCCCACGCCCGGCGGCGCAATAGAATCATTGGAAGAAGAAGGACTCGAACTCACCACTCCTGAAGAAGCACTAGCTACATTAGACGCACATCACCGAGCATTTCATGATTTAGGGCTGGGGCATGTATGGCCGCGCATCATTGGTTTAGTGGTTCAGCCGGGCGTGGAGTTTGATCACCACTCGATTCATCACTACCAAAGTAGTGCAGCTCAGCCTTTAAGTAAGGTTGTGGAAGATCAACCTCACCTCGTCTTTGAAGCACATTCAACCGATTACCAAAACCCCAACGCATATCATGAGCTGGTTGTTGATCACTTTGCCATTCTCAAAGTCGGCCCCGCGTTAACCTTTGCCTTGCGTGAAGCACTCTACGGATTAGAGCGGGCAGAACAAGAATGGCTGGGTAGCCATCACGCTTCTCACCTGCGCGACACGGTTGAACAAGTCATGCATGAAGAACCCGACTACTGGCGTTCTCACTACTTAAGCAAAGGGCACCAGCAATTTCTTGATTGCAGCTACAGCTTAAGCGACCGAATTCGTTACTACTGGACACACCCTGATGTGCGAAAGGCGCAAGATGCATTATTTAGCAATCTACTGGCAAATCCATTGCCTCTGACTTTACTCAGCCAGTATTTGCCCAATCAGGCAAAAGCCATCCTCCAAAATCAAATTCAAAACCTGCCCGCTGACATTGTTATACACAAGATCATGGAAGTGACTGAGGTCTATTCCGCGGCTTGCTATTCCAATTCAGTGGCGAGTAAGGAGACAAATTAATGACGACCTATTTAGGCTACGAGCCCGCTTGGTTAGACCAACGCAATGGTATTCACACTGCTCAAGAAATAGAACACCAACCGCGTTTATGGCGCAGTTTAGCAAACGATTTAGACAGCCAATCGGATTCGATTAACGCGTTTCTATCGCCTCTGTTATCGCGTTCAGATCTTCGCATCATTCTTACAGGTGCAGGCACTTCGGCATTTATTGGCGACGCTGCAATGCCTTTCGTTCAAGCAGGGTTGGGCTTTCAAGTTGAATCGATTCCAACAACGGATTTGGTTTCAAACCCAGTGCAGTACATTAACCCAGAGCGACCAACTTTATTGGTTTCCTACGCTCGGTCTGGTAACAGCCCAGAAAGCGTCGCCGCGGTCGAACTGATTGAGCAGCTTGTCCCCGAATGTTTTCACTTAATTCTGACGTGTAATGAAAGCGGAGCACTTTCTCGCTACGCGGATACCGCAACCAACGCCTATTGCATGATCATGCCTGAAGGTTCTAATGATAAAAGCTTTGCCATGACATCCAGTTTCAGCTGCATGCTGATGTCGACGCTGGTACTACTAGGTGGCAATACAGCGGAGCAATCGCGTAGAAACATCGTCACCATTGCCAGCTTATGCGAGAGCAAATTAGACCAATGGCAATCCCCCACCAAATTACTTGCTGCTCTGCCGTATGAGCGCCTAATTGTGCTTGGCAGCGGCGGGTTTTCCGGGCTTGCGCGCGAAGCATCATTAAAGTCGTTGGAGCTCAGTGCGGGAGCAATTATGACGGCATTCGACTCGTCTCTTGGGTTCCGTCACGGCCCTAAGTTCACCATTAACGATAAAGCGCTGGTTATTCAGTTTTTCTCCAGCACCAACTATACCCGCCAATACGATATTGATTTATTTAACGAAATCCAACGAGACCAGCAAGCCTTGAAGCACATTGCCCTCACTGAAAAAACGTTAGACAACACGAATGTATTCGAGCTTGGGCAATTGGATGTGGATGAAGAATGGCTCTGTTTTCCTTACATCTTATTCTGCCAAATGTTGGCGTTTGAGAAATCACTTCAACTTGGGCTAGGCCCAGACAATCCATGCCCGACAGGTGAAGTTAACCGAGTGGTACAAGGCGTAACTATCCATCCATTTAGCAATGACATTAAAAGGAATTAATCATGCCAAATATTGTTTTAAGTCGAATTGATGAGCGCCTCGTTCATGGGCAAGTAGGTGTGCAATGGGTTGGCTTTGCCGATGCCAATATTGTGGTCGTAGTCAATGACGACGTTGCCGGAGATTCTATCCAGCAAAACCTAATGGAGATGGTGCTAGCCGACGGCATCGCCATACGATTTTGGACCGTGCAAAAGACACTAGACACCATCCATAAAGCCGCCGACCGCCAACGTATCTTATTGGTTTGCCGTACCCCTAAAGACTTTCGCCAATTGGTGGAAGGAGGCGTTCCAATTACCAATATCAATGTTGGCAACATGCACTACGTAGACGGAAAAAAGCAGATATCTAAAACGGTTTCGGTCGATGCCGAAGACGTCGAGGAGTTCCAAAAACTCAACGCGCTCGGAGTGAGTTGCACTGTACAAGGTGTACCTACAGAAAGCGCAACGGATCTTTTTACGCTTATTCAACAATAAGCTTTCAATGAAAAAGGACAAACACTCATGGAAATAGGACTCTTACAGGCGTTGATGCTCGGCATCCTTGCCTTCTTTGCTGGCCTTGATTTGTTCAATGGTCTCACCCACTTTCACCGGCCTGTTGTACTCGGACCGCTTGTTGGTTTGATTCTTGGCGATGTTCAAACCGGCATTTTGGTGGGCGGTACGCTTGAACTCATTTGGATGGGTTTGGCTCCACTCGCTGGTGCTCAACCGCCCAACGTAATCATCGGAACCATCGTAGGCACAGCGTTTGCCATATCCACCAGCGTTGAACCCAATGTCGCGGTTGGGGTTGCGGTGCCATTTGCTGTCGCAGTTCAAATGGGGATTACTTTACTCTTCTCCGCTATGTCTGCGGTGATGTCTAAGTGTGATGAATTTGCTCGCAACGCCGATACAAAGGGCATTGAGCGCGTGAACTATTTTGCACTTGGCGTGCTCGGAACCTTCTATTTTCTTTGTGCCTTCTTACCCATTTACCTTGGTGCGGAACATGCTGGAGCCGTCGTAAGTACCCTTCCAAAAGAATTGATCGATGGTCTTGGGGTTGCAGGTGGAATCATGCCCGCCATTGGCTTCGCTGTCTTAATGAAAATCATGATGAAAAACGTTTACATCCCGTATTTCATCCTCGGTTTTGTGGCTGCAGCGTGGCTAGAGCTGCCTATCCTCGCGATAGCGGCAGCGGCGACAGCTATGGCTATTATCGACTTTTTGCGCAAATCAGAACCCACCCCTGTTACAGCACCAACTGAGGACCTTGAAGATGGAATCTAATGTGAGCAATGAAATTGACCTTCGCACTCAAAATACGGCTGTGCAACCCGCTCCAGGCGTGGCGCAAGACGAGTACGAAGATAAAGAGATCGGTGCCGAGCTAACAAAGGCAGACATTAACAAAATGGCGTGGCGTTCCCTCCTACTGCAAGCGTCGTTCAACTTTGAACGTATGCAAGCATCGGGTTGGTTATACGGTTTGCTCCCAGCACTGAAAAAGACTCACACCAACAAAGCGGACCTTTCCAAAGCGATGCAAGGTCATATGGGCTTTTTCAATACGCACCCATTCTTAGTGACATTTGTTATGGGCATTGTGTTAGCGATGGAACGTTCCAAACAGAATATCAACAGTATTCAAAGTACCAAGATTGCGGTTGGTGCACCGATGGGTGGAATTGGTGATGCCATGTTCTGGCTAACGCTTCTGCCTATTTGTGGCGGTATAGGCGCAGACCTTGCCCTACAGGGTTCCATTATGGGTGCCGTGTTCTTTATGGTCCTCTTCAATGTGGTGCACTTTGGCTTGCGATTTGGGCTAGCACACTACGCGTATCGAATGGGGGTCGCCGCCATCCCCATTATTAAAGCAAACACCAAAAAAGTCGGTCATGCCGCTTCCATGGTTGGGATGACCGTTATCGGCGCTTTGGTCGCAACATACGTTCGCTTATCGACTACCGCTGAAATCACCGCGGGTGACGCTGTGGTCAAACTGCAAGCCGACGTTATCGACAAACTCATGCCAGCCTTTCTACCGCTGCTGTACACATTAGCTATGTACGCCTTGGTGAAACGAGGTTGGAGCCCGCTGAAGCTGATTGGCATCACCGTGACGCTTGGCGTAGCCGGCCGTTTCATGGGCTTTTTGTAAACACGGCTTTTTCACTAAACATTGTTTTTCATGAAACAAAAGAGGGGCTGAATCGTCAGCCCCAAAGAAGGAATAACACATGATTGCTGTCATTTTGTCTGGTCATGGAGGGTTTGCTTCCGGCATTACGCAAGCCATTCTTCAAATCATTGGTGACCAACCACAATTTAAATCTATCGACTTTCCAGAAGAAGCCACCACACCTCAGCTTGATGAGGCGATGCGCAAAGCCATTGAAGATATTGACTCGGGTGACGGTATCGTTTTTCTGACCGATCTTCTCGGTGGCACCCCATTTCGCACGGCTTCTCTAATCAGCCAAGAACGCAGTGACATAGAGGTGGTCACAGGCACGAATTTACAGATGGTAGCGGAAATGCTGCTCGATCGAGATGAGCTAAAACTTACGGATTTCCGAGACCAAGCTTTGGAATGCGCTCATCGAGGAATCACATCCCTCGCCGCAGAAATAGCGCCAAAAGCCAACCAACCTACGGCGGTAGAAGACGATGGGATCTAGGCAAACTAATCAAGATTCAAACAGCCAACACTCAAAGCCGCGCCATGTTCAAATAATCTATCGTGCCAAACGGATCTTACAGGGTAATCAGTGGCTAAATGACGCCGTTATCAGCGTAGACGAGCATGGAAACATCAGTACGATTGCACCATTCGATACTTCCTGCCACACATCGGCAGTCGATCTTGGTGAAGTAAGCCTGTTACCGGGGCTGATTGATACCCATGTACATGGTGCAAAAGGGTGTGACGTGATGGACGCTAAACACAGTAGCTTAAATACCATGTCTCAATTCTTTGCAACACAAGGCGTAACAGCGTTTGTCGCGACAACAGTAACCGCACCAGTCGCGAAAATTCGGGCGGCATTAGCGCAAGTCGCGCAAAGTAAAAAGCAAGGGGTAGACGGCGCAGAAATTCTCGGTGCTTATCTAGAAGGTCCTTACTTCACCGCAAAACATAAAGGCGCGCACCCAACACAATGGTTTAGAGAGCTCTCCGTCGAAGAGATCGACGATTGGATTTCTTACAGCGATAACCAACTCATAAGCTTTGCATTAGCGCCAGAAAAGGTAGGCGCAATCGAGGCGATCCAATATCTGCGTACGCAAGGGATAAAAGTCATGCTTGGTCATACCGATGCCAGTTTTGACCAAGTGCAACAGGCGCTCAATGCAGGGGCGAACGGGATTGTCCATTGCTATAACGGTATGCGAGGGCTGCATCATCGTGATCCAGGGGTGGTTGGAGCCGGTCTCATCCACCCAGACTGTTACGTCGAGATGATCGCTGACGGCCATCATGTTCACCCTGCCGCTATTGATGTGGCACACCGTTGTTGCTCGTCTCGCTTAACCTTAATCACCGATGCAATGTGTGCTGCTGGTATGCCAGACGGAGAGTACACATTGGGAGAATACACCGTAACGGTGAAAGACGGTGTGGTGAAAACCGATGCTGGTAGCTTGGCAGGCAGCACTCTCTCGCTTAATAACGCGGTGTACAACATTCAGCAGTGGCTCGACTTACCGCTCGAACAAGCATGGCTAATGGCATCACTTACGCCCGCTCAATCGCTTGGTATTCAAGATCAATTCGGCACTTTGGAAGTTGGCAAACGCGCTTCCATGGTGGCAATAAATTCAAATTTTTCCATTACTCACACTTGGGTTCACGGGCGTCTCGTATTCAACTCGGTTTCAACGCCCAATCAGGAGGCTTTATGTATCTAATTTCTTCTCGTGAAATGCTTAAACGCGCACAACATGGTGGCTACGCGGTTCCCGCATTCAACATTCATAATCTCGAAACCGTACAAGTGATCGTAGAAGCCGCTTCTGAAATGGGGTCACCCGTTATACTGGCAGGCACTCCGGGCACCTATGATTACGCCGGCACCGATTACCTTGTCAGTATTTGTAAAGAAGCTGCCCACAAGTATTCAATGCCGTTAGTCATGCACTTAGATCACCATGAAGATCAAAAAGATATCCGCAGTAAGGTTGAACAAGGTATTCGCTCGGTCATGATTGACGGCTCTCACTTCGTATTTGAGCAGAATATCGATATCGTGCGGTCTATCGTGCAATTCTGTAACCGCTATGATGCCAGCATAGAAGCGGAACTCGGGCGACTTGGTGGCCAGGAAGACGACTTAATCGTAGACAGCGCAGACGCCCTCATGACAGACCCAGCCTCGGCAGCAGAATTTGTTCGCCGAACGGGGATAGATTCGCTGGCTGTTGCCATTGGCACAGCTCATGGATTATACAAAGCCGAACCGAAACTCGACTTTGATCGGTTAGAGAAAATTCGCGCGGAAGTGGACATTCCCTTGGTTCTTCACGGGGCTTCGGGTGTACCAGATGACGTCGTTAAGCGCTGTATTGATTTGGGGGTGTGCAAAGTGAACGTAGCGACCGAATTGAAGATCGCATTCTCTGATGCGGTTAAGCAGCACTTTGCTGACAACCCTAGCGCAAACGACCCACGCAAATACATTACACCGGGTAAAGCAGCAATGAAGCAAGTCGTGATAGAGAAAATTCGCATGTGCGGCAGCGAAGGAAAGATCTAGCGATCTCTTTACCCTATCAACCAAGCAGCCATCGTTTTTTATAACACCACCCCCCATTAGGTGTTTTTCTAGGGGACTGAACCCTCGGTCCCCTATTTTTTGAATGATACTGACCCCCTCCCATTCCGAGACAACGCTACCAATTCGCCTACCTCACTTAAGAACGATACATAAATATATGAGTTCATATTCTCAAAAGCATCACGGGTATCTTGTGGTTCTGCCACTTTACTTTCATATGTTCTTAACACCAATGCAGTAACTCACCACTATGCTGTGCCCGTAAACCTATGCACACAAATCCATACACAAAAAATCATTAAAGGAAACAAACAGATGCCTATCAGATATTGGCTCATGCTTGTCGCAGTGCTTGCCTTAACAGCGTGTAAAGACAATAAAGAAATGTTCTTCGATTACGGTTCAGAATGGCGTTACATGGACAGCGGTGTTGAACCATCACCTGAGTGGAACCAGCCAAGTTACGACGATTCGGGCTGGAAGCAAGGCAAAGGCATCTTTTCTTATGGCTACGACCACCCTATTGACGGTAATACTGCGCTTACCAACTACAAAACAATGAGCTTTCCTGAGGCGATGCCTAGTGCTTATTATTTTCGAAAAACCATTAAGGTAAACAACCTTTTAATACTGAAAGATGTGTACCTAAAAATGCGTGTTGATGATGCTGCCGTTATTTGGGTTAACGGTGTTGAAATCGCACGATCACCTTTATTGAAACGCGATCAAGCGCTGACCAATACGACCGCTCCAATGAAGTATTCAAAATACGCTGAAGACGCTGAAAACACCTTTGTTCTGCCTTCAGGCGCATTCGTAAAAGGCGAGAATATTATTGCTGTCGCGGTTTTCAATCAGGTCAACCATTCCACTAATGATGTCCAGTTCAATGCATCGTTAAATAAAGAACTTAACTACCAAGGGGAACCAGACGGTCCTTACGTTACCCAACTTCCCAATGGCTCGATACAAATCGAGGCTGTCAGTCAATCAGGGCTAACCAATCGTATCTATTATCAAGTGCCGGAAGAAGGGATTAAGGTAGACTTGCCCGGAGAATTAGGCAGTTTTAACGTGCAGCTTCAAGAAGGCGTGACACCACCAACTTACCAATATGACAAGCCCACTCAGTTTTTTGTGACTTCCGATTTCGAAGGCAACATAGAAGCACTCGTTTACATGCTAGTTCAAGCTGGAATCATGGACGAGGAATACAACTGGACCTATGGCTCTGGGCATTTGTATCACTTAGGTGATCTGTTCGACCGAGGTGAGTACGTGACTGAAAGTTTGTGGCTTTTCTATCACCTTGAAAACCAAGCGCAACGTGTTGGTGGTGACGTGCATTTCATTTTGGGTAACCACGACCTGATGAACTTTTATGGCGATTTTCGCTATGTTCACCCCCGCTATTTTGAAAATGCCAGTTTGATGGGCAAAACATTTTTAGAACTTCACGCAAAAGATACAGTACTTGGCCAATGGCTGCGTTCCAAAAACATCATGGAAATCGCAGGTGATACGCTGTTTGTTCACGCTGGGTTTAATAACGATCTTATCTCTGCGTTAAAAAACAAGACCCTGTTGTTAAAAGACATCAATGCCTATGGGCGTGAACACATGGATGCCGGCTACATCCGCTATGATGATCAAGGCAAGCTGATTAAAGATGCGTATTACTTACCTTCACGACTCTACTGGGATCGTTCCGTCCCACGAGAGCAGCTATCGCAGGTTCAGCTAGAACAAGGGCTTGCCGAATTTGGGGCTCAAGAGGTCATCATTGGGCATACTGTTTTTGAAAAGCCTTCCTACTTATATAACTACCATGTCATCGCTGCAGATGTGGATCATCAAACCAATTACAACTTGGAAGGAAGAGTTCAAGGCTTGGAATACGTGAATGGGAGTTACAACCATTTCATTGCAGATAAAGCATCTGGTATTACACGCCAGCCTGTGGAGCTTTTAGCACCGCGTTAACGCTTTTTTCCGTACTCTATTTTGCTTTAGGCAAGTGCCTTTTCAGGCAAACGTCTTTTCGATACTGCCCCCTCTTCACACGAGGGGGCTGTATCATATCAAGAATTACTTCCAAAGATCTCTGAGCGTATCTTCCAGCCTGAGCCACTGAGATTGCTCGCGAGGTAATCCAAATCGTAAGGCATCGCCTTCATCGCATAATCTGACTAGGATCCCTTTTTGCGCAAGCTGTGTATGCCGCTTTTTTGCTTCTTCGCATTTCACCGTGTGGAACAGGGTTTGCCCTTCCACCTCGTGGAAAAATGCGTTGAGTAACGTGTGCATTTTTTTTCCATCTTTCATCAGCTGTTTGCGGTTATTCTGCTGCCATTGCTGGTCGATTAAAGCTTGCTTCGCGACGTAGCGCGCAGGACCAGAAACAGCCCAAGGACCTAGCTTACGCTGAACCTTTTTGAGCCAATCGGCGGATGCGAACAAAAAGCCCAGCCGCATTCCTGCCAACCCAAAAAACTTCCCTACTGAGCGAAAAACAAAGAGGTTGCTTGGAACACCTTGTGGGTAGTATGGCAAAACAGACTCATTAGGCGTCATATCCATAAACGCTTCATCGACCACTAAACAGCCGTGTTCTGGCAGAGCAGACAACCACGATTGAATAACGCTTGGTGCGACCTTTACCCCTTGCGGATTGTTTGGGTTGATCACAAGAAGAACATCGCAATTGGCAATGGATTGCTCGTTTGGCTTGCCATCGTAAAAATGCAGTTTCGCGAGCCCATTTTCCGTACATTGCTGCCACGCGTGTTGATGCTCCTTGTAACCCACTTTGGGTAACAAAACTCGAAGTGGTTTAGCACTAGGCTGTTTCGTTGACAATGAAGAAGCCTTCGCTAACGAGCGGTGCTTACACAACAGAGAGGGCAATAGCTGAATACCCGCTTGGCTACCCGAAATAGGCAAAAGCTGGGGTGATTGGTAATACTGCTGCGCAGCTTCGATCAACCCATCTTCGTCCTCTGGTAAGCGATTCCACACGTTGGTAGGTATATCGCTTACTGGGTAAGTGTATGGGCTCACACCAGTGGACAGGTCCAGCCAATCTTCGACAGGAATGCCAAAGCGAGTAGAAAATTCAAATAGTTTACCACCATGATGAATCATAAGTTGGCTCCTGAAAGTACCGCGTTCCAATCCAGCATCGCGAGAGCGAGCACAATAAGCACGCTACACCACAGCAGGCTAGTTCGAACAATCAATCTACAAGCTCTTGGGATGTCTTCTGGCTTCGCGAGATCCCCAGAACCCATGTAAATTTTGTCGTGCATTTTACCGTGATACATCGCAGGGCCTCCAATTTTGATATTAAGCGCACCCGCGCCCGACGTCATAACCGGTCCGCCATTGGGGCTAGAGCAGGATTTGGCTTGCGCTTTCCAGCATTTCATTGCGTTCTTGGTATTACCCAAGATCGCATAACTGTATGCAGTGGCTTTTGCTGGTAAATACCCCATAAAATCATCCGCTTTGGCCGCAAAGAAACCAAAGCTGTTAAAGCGAGGGCTTTTATAACCCCACATTGCATCTAATGTATTGGCTAATCTAAATAAAATAGCCCCCGGAGCACCTAGTAATATGAACCAGAAAAGCGTACCAAAAACCGCATCATTACCATTTTCTAGCACCGATTCTATGGCTGCAGATGTGATTTGATACTCGGACATCTGCTCGGTTTCTCGGCTGACAATCCAACCAACTTTCTCTCTCGCTTCACCAAGATCCCCTGCCTGCAACGGCTGATGAATCCAACCTGCATGATCAAGCAAACTTTTCTGACCAATACAAACGTAAAGAATCGCCACATCAAGGCACACATTCCAAACAAAAGAAACGTTACCTACCAAAGACACGCCCCAAAACAGACCGCCAACAATGGGAAAAACAGCCAGCAACCACGCCGCTATTCCTTGGATTTGGCTTATTAACGTATCTCTCGTTGCTGGAGTATTTAACTTTTCTTCAACCCAATAAACAATGTTGCCAAAGCCTATTAGTGGATGCCATTTTTTAGGTTCGCCGAACAAGGTATCGAGCAGTAATGCGCCACATACCGCTATAGCAGGAGCAAATACACTGTGTAACCACCAATCCATTAAGAAGCCTTTTTCCTTGATTCCAACTCGCCAACAATAATGTCGCCATTTTTCGGTAGCGCGAGCCCAACGTCGCCTATGTACATTTTTTGCCAAGAACGAATCCACTCTCCATGCCCAATCACAATCACGGGTTGATCGGATTTTTGACGAGTCACAGTAGCAATAAACTCTCGTATTCTTAAGTGGTAACACTCTAGAGTTTCTGGCATTTTTTTGTTTTTTTGAGCTAATTCAGCCCCTAGTGGCTTGCCTTCTAATTCTCCAAAGCCCCTTTCTCTCAATCTTTTATCCACCACAAGGTATCCTCCCAAATCATTGGCAAGTATTCTGGCGGATGATAAAGAACGACCTAGATCACTGGTATAGATAGGAAATGGGGTGCTAGATTGATATTTAACGATTTTTTTTGCCGAGCGGTGAATCTGCCCAATGCCATTCTTAGTCAAACGACTGTCGCGCCAACCTTGCAGAACGCCCGAACGATTCCACTCTGTTTCACCATGACGAATTAGCACGATGAGACGTGTAAATTGCATATAAGAAAAAGCCTTAAAACAAAGAGATAGAAGGATTTACAGTGTAAAATTTCGAGTGCTTAATGGGGTTCATTCTGGCTGAATTTGGTATTTCTGATAAAACTGACGCAAACCCCGCTGGGTAAACTCAATCGCTCTTGAGTCCATATCACGCAATGCCCATTGCTTTGATAACGCATCATCCAATATCCACTGCCCTAACCGCCCTGCAAGGTGGCTGCGCCTTTCACTCCAATCTAGACAAGCTTTGCACAGAGGACGTTTGCTTTGGTTTTGTTCAGACACATCAAACCCGATGGTACGGAAATAGTCCACGCCTTTACCTGTAAGCGTTGCATCGTCTACATCACCACAGACCCAACCTTGTGCCACCAAATGATCAAACAATTCAACCCCTAACTCTCCTGCTAAGTGGTCGTAACATACCCGCGATCTCCGAAGCCTTTCATTTTCAGGACCCGTTTTAACGCTATTCGAAGACAGTGAAACCGTAATATTCAGTAAGCTTTCTAAAAGCTCAGCAATATTTTGATTTTTAAGCTGAAAATACTTATGACGCCCTTGCTTTCGAACCATAAGCAGTTCGCCCTCCACCAGCTTGAGTAAATGGCTGCTCGCCGTTTGCGCGGTGATCTCGGCTTCCATTGCAAGCTCGGTTGCAGTAAGGGCTTTTCCTCCCATCAATGCCATTAGCATTCTAGAGCGGGCTTGATCGCCAATTAACCCTGCCACATAGGCAATGTCTGGTTCCATGAAAATGAGTCCTTTAGTTCGATGCTCATCGAAGCGTGCGTTTTTTTAAGCTCGTAGACTGTAGCAAAAGTAGTAAGGAGACAACAACCATGACCATCACTTGTTTTATTGAATACCGAATTGACCCATTCAAAGTGAGCCTTTTTGAACAGTACGCTGAAAATTGGAGCAAAATCATTCCAGAATGTGGCGGCGATTTATTAGGGTATTTTGTGCCACATGAGGGCACCAATTATTGTGCCTACGGGCTCATTAGCTTTCCATCTTTAACTGAGTATGAGTTGTACAGAAAAAGGCTGAAAGAGTCGGAGACTGGACAATCAAATTTTTCTTTTGCCAAGGATCAACGCTTTATCATTGAAGAAAAAAGAACGTTTCTTAAAGTTGTTTCTTCCACCTACAAACAGGCTCCTCGCTCTTTGGAGAACCTTGCATGATCGCCGTGATATTTGAAGTTGAACCAAAGGCGTCGGGTAAAGAAGAGTATTTTGATGTCGCTGGTCAGTTAAAAAAGGACCTAGCTCAAATTGAAGGGTTTATCTCCGTAGAGCGTTTTCAAAGCCTGGTTACACCCAATAAATTTTTGTCGCTTTCGTTTTGGCAGGATGAAGCCGCCGTAAAACGTTGGCGCACATTGGCAACACACCGCTTAGCGCAGGATAAAGGCAGAAAAGAGTTGTTTGCTCAATACCGCCTCAGAGTCGCACAGGTGGTCAGAGATTACGGGCTGGAAGAACGGGCGCAAGTGCCATTGGACTAGGGATTGTTGACCTTCGCGGTTAAAATTCGTTCGAGCTCTATCTTTCGTTTCAAAAAGAGTTTCTTGAGTATCATTGTTTGAGGTTTATTATTGAGTTACGAAATCAATAAGATCAAATCCTCTATGAACCGGTTAGCACACCTCAATGGAATTCGAGCTTTTGAAGCATCGGCTCGCCACCTTAGCTTCTCGCAAGCGGCACTTGAACTAAACGTAACGCCTGCTGCTATTGGGCAGCAGGTAAAGCTACTTGAAGAGTGGCTGGGCGTGCCGTTATTTGTTCGTTCCAATTCAGGTCAATCTCGACTCCAATTGACCGAAGAAGCCAAGCTGGCGTACCCAGAAATTCAGCAAGGGTTTAGCAGTATCTTAAGTGGATTGGGCAAGTTGAACAGTAGCGTGTTTGATAACAGTTTGCGTGTTGCTGTCAGCCCTTCAATTGCCTCTAAATGGCTTTTACCAAGAATATCGGACTTCCAAACCCAGTACCCCGATTACGACCTAAGAGTAGAAACACACATAAAACCTGTCGACTACACCCGTGAAGGGATAGATGTCGGGATACGTTATGGACGCGGTCAATGGGAAGGGCTTCAAAGCCAAAAACTCATGGATGAGGAAATCTTCCCAGTCTGTTCACCTGAATTTTCGGATAAGTATGGCCTTACAGAGAGACACGCTATTAAATGGGAAAATTTACCGCTTTTGCATGATCTTTCCGTGCCTAGCGGTCAAGGTTACCCGTGTTGGGAAGAGTGGTTTAAAAAAGCGAATACGCCAATGAGCAGTCCCACCAAGGGTTTAAAAATAAACAGCTTTTCGGAAGTAATCGAAGCTGCTATTCGCGGTCAGGGGATCGCATTAGGCAGAGAAGCTTTGGTTGCCCAAGACTTAAAAAGTGGCAAACTCATTCGCCCTTTCGGCACGGAGAGCTATTGCTCTTCCTACAGTTACTTCATCGTTTCACCACTCAAAGAATGCAATAAGAACAAATCCAAAGACTTTCACCAGTGGTTAGGGTCTCAAATTTAAAAGCTGGCATAAAGCCAGCTTACTGTCTTATCCCGCTAAACTTGGTCGCTTAGCCATTTTTTCTCGCCATACCAACAAGTTATTGAAATCAGCAGGGATTGCTACTTGTGCAAAATCAGCAAACGCCAAACCATAAAACAAGGTAATGTCCGCCATGGAGAACTCCTTACCTGCCACATATGGGGTATGTAAAAGAACGCTGTCAAAATAACGCATGCCTTCGATCGCGACTTCTCTTTGCCTCTCCCCCCACTCTGGACATGGATTGATTTCCAGCTCTGGACCAAGGCCATCTGTTCCGTGATGAAACCAGTTACCCACAGCATCAATGACCATCGATTCCGCACGACGCTGCATCATATGAATTTTCCCACGCTCTAGTGCACTGACTCCGGTAAGGTTTGTTCCCTCAAAATAACTGTCAATGTACTCCGTAATTGCGGTAGATTCAGACAAGAATTCACCTTCCGCGGTTTGCATTACGGGCACGGTTCCCAATGGGTTCTTAGCGTAGAAGCTTTTGGTTCTATGCTCTTTTTTCATGACGTCCACTTCGACAAATTTCACATTCGACAGCGCCTGTTTTTCAGCCAATGCTGCTCGAATTCGTGCCGGATTTGGAAAACCTGTTGTTTCGTAAACGGTAATTGTATTTTCTCTAGACATAATGATCCCTCACAGATCGATGTGATAGTTATTGGTTGTGTTACATTAATGAAATGGGAATGAGAGCGTATTAACGCCTGACAAAACCTTTGCCAATTTTTCGGTATAAGGTCGCGCCATTATCTGAGCGCAGAATTAAGTGGCTGTGTGGTTTGAATCTCGCCCAAGAGTGTGCGGTAAAGGTTTTGTCATTGATTTGAAGATCGCCGTCCAATACAAAGTACTCAGCAACCTCTTCAAAAGTTTCTTCAACGTAGTGACTGCCCGCAGACAAACGAATTAACTGGGTGTCTTCATACTCCGATTTCCACAGTTGCAGTGATGCAATACCATTCGCATTAACCTGCCAATCTGCGGTATTGGTGTCTAAAACGAACGACTGTTGATTTTCTGAGTCTGGCATTTGTGCCAGCTTCACAAAGATTTCGCATCCTTCTTTCGAATGCGGTCGATGGATTGAGCTTACGGGGTTTCGAACGTAAACACCTTTTGGATAGTCGCCGTTTTCATCAGAAAAAACGCCACTTAAGGTAATAAATTCCTCTCCACCAGCATGAACGTGTGATTCGAAATAACTTTCTGGCTGATACCGAACAACAGAAGTCGCTCTGCGAACCACTTCTCCCCCAAGTCTTTCAAACATAATTCGCTCTACGCCAACCATAGGCGTTGCAGAATACGTTTGTTCTTCTGCCGCTACACGGACGGTTTCGTCAAATTCCACATTAAATTCTAAATGAGGTTGAGCAGCGGTTTCAGGTCTATTTTTCATCTTTCTGCCTTCCGTTAATTTATGTATTCAATATAAGGAATGAGCGCAAAAGTGACGAACCATTAATTCTTCACAGCCAGTATAGATTTTCTTTACCGCTATTTATTCTCTTCTGCGTGTTTGCGAAGCCACGCTAAAAATTGAACCACTTTCTTAGGGACATTTTCACGAACATTGACCGCATAATATTGTTGTTTGCACACCACACCACTATCGCCAAAAGGCGCTATCAAGGCTCCATTTGTGAGGAGATCATTAACCAAGTGTTTCCTGCCCATCGCGACACCGGAGTGATTAACCGCTGCTAACATCGCAAGATCGGAGCGATCAAAAGACATCCCCGTATTTCCACTGTTATTCAGTTCGACACCTTTGGCGCTCGCCCATTCGTCCCACTCACTTCTACCCGAATCGGTATCCCACGCTTGATCGTCATGGAGCAGCGTGACTTGGTCCAAGTGCTGGGGCTTTTCGGACAAATCGTATTGTTCCGCGTATTGTGGTGAACACACAGGAAAAACGGATTCAGGCATGATCTCTGTACACTGAAGTGACGTAGGTTTTTTGTCGTCAAAATAGATGGCGACGTCAATACCATACCCTTGGAGCTGGATATTTTCGTTCCCAGTGAGAAGCTTTAATTCAATAAAAGGAAATTGTTGCTTGAAGTCTGCCAGCCTCGGAACAAGCCAGCACTGAGCAAAAGATGGACGCGAATACACTGTTAACGTGCCAGATACATCGCCGTTTTTTATGTCTAAGACATCTTGATTTAAGGCAAACAGAGTTTTGCGCACTGATTGGTACATGCGCTCTCCTTCGTCTGTTAAAGACACTTTTCGGCTGGCTCGATGAAACAGCGTGATACCTAGCTCGTCTTCGAGTTTAGACATCTTATGTGATACAGCACTTGGTGTGATGGAGAGTTCTTCGGCTGCTAAAGAAAACGAACAGTGCCTCGCCGCGGCTTCAAATGTATGCAGTTTAGATAGCTGCATACTGCTGAGGGTTTGTTGTTTTGAGAATCGATCCTGCTTGGTGTACACGCATCTCTCCATGAATCTTCGGTTGCTGAATCATGAAGCTAGCACAAGTCGAGTCATGATGGGATCACCGCTTATGAATTTGCACCTTACACCTAACTGTGTACATGGGTCTCGATGCATCGTGATGTTAAGAGCGAGAGGGTAAGCACATGAAAGAAAAATTTCTTGGAGACTTTAGGTCACAAAGAACATCATTAACAGGTTGTAAAAAGTCAGACTAATGAATAAGGCAAAAAAAGATTTCCATGCCGACACACCGTTCACCTCTCCAATCCATCGATGAAAAGCTAAAATGGACAGATACATCCCATAGATGGCAAAGATGGAAATCCAAAACTTCGCACTTTCAATGCCACCTGAAATATTTGCTTTGAGCTTACTAGCATCCTCAATTACCGTTAAAAGTGCTAGGCAAAGCATCATCAATCCGTAAGCGTAAAACGTTAGAATCATTGTTGAGCGTAAGTTAAGCCTGCGCTTTTCTAGTGCGCAAAGAATGAGGTAGTGCAAGAAAGCAACTATGGCAATACAAGCGACAAAAACCACCACAATAGATTCTTGTTCAATAAAGCTCAGTGACTGCTCGTCTTTGAGTAAAATTGGTGGAATCACAAAAACGAGCACAATAGATTCAGCAAAGTAAATTACAGCACGTTTAATGCCTGAAGTGGAATCTTCAATGCAATCGGCAAAGGTATGAGGGTGGCGAAACATTTTAAATGTCGCCGAAAATATCACTAGATACTTGGTAAAAAGAACGCTAAGAAGCTCGAAAAACTCCCTTCGATTTTCGCCATTCCCCATAATGTGCCTGCTAATGAATGTTAGGATACTGTCTGTTTCACTCTCTTACTGTTTAACATCCATCGAACCGCACACCAAGTCTCTCAAAAAACAAATGCTTATGATTTCATATTTGCGACATCTTCAACGGGCGGCTTTCGGGCAATCATAAACATTGAATCACCACCGGGTTGCCATTCGTATTCAATTTGAAAGCCCGCTTTAAGCAGTTTTTCGGTTAACGCGTCTTTCGTCAGCCGGTTCACGTAAGGAGCAAGATTGAGCGTTTGCATCAATGGTATAAGCAGTCGCCATGCAATATTAAGTTGCCCAATAAGCGCCGTACTTGAAACGAAAATACCATTGGGTTTCAACAGTTCGAATACTTGAGAAAGCACGGAATCGATATCCTCCATTAAGTGAAGAACGTTCAATCCGAGCACTGCATCAAAGCTTTGCTTAGCCAAGTTAAGTTGGTCAAACGTCCCCTCTTTGAACTCTATATTGCTAACCCCTTCTTGTTCCGCTTTGGATTTGGCAATGTCTAACATATTCGAGGAAATATCGATGGCGACAATGCTATTTACATAAGGAGAATGGCTGATTGCCGTTGTGCCCGTGCCACAGCCAAACTCCAGAATGTTCCCGTCTTGTGCAAAATAGCGTCGTGTTACGTCCAACTTCTTCTGGTAAACCGCTTCATCTCTTACCGGTCTTTTGGCGTATTTGGGTGCACTTTTGTTCCAAAAATCTTTGGCATCTTTCACTTTTATTACCCCTATAGAGCCCGCATGGCATGGTGAACTTCTACTCTATTCGAATTCGATACGCCTGAGTTGAACTGGATTCACACATACGTGATTATTAATCATTTGTTATTTATGTAAGACAAATATTTAATAAACCCAATAACTCAAGATCAAAGTAAGCTCAAAAAAGTACCGATCACTTAGCACACGGAGTACAAAAAGGAATGACTGCCCCTAAATTATCCGAACTCATTCAGCAGTTTCCATTGGTTAAAAAACTGATATCGCTCGAAGAAGTCTGCTGGTTTAACCCTAAGTCCACCAACTTAGATACAGGGCTGCCTTATGTAGGCTTAGGTTCTAAAGACATTCAGTTAGCCAGCGATAGGTTAGGAAGGCTTGCCTCTTACATTAACGAGGTGTTTCCTGAAACGAAAATCAACCAAGGCATGATTGAATCGGAATTGGTCGAGATTCCACACATGCATAAAAAATTAGAGCAGCTCTACGACACAAAAATAGCTGGGAGATTAATGCTGAAAAAAGACAGTCATCTTCCCATTTCGGGCTCTATCAAAGCACGAGGTGGAATTTATGAAGTACTGACTCATGCTGAAAAGTTAGCGATAGAAGCAGGGCTACTCAAGGAAAGTGATGATTACCGTATCATCAACTCAGACACATTCAGAACATTCTTCAGCCAATACAAAATAGCGGTGGGGTCGACAGGAAACCTTGGCTTATCTATTGGTATTATGAGCGCCAAACTCGGGTTTTCGGTGTCGGTTCATATGTCTTCCGATGCGCGTCAGTGGAAAAAAGACAAGCTTCGCAGCCATGGCGTAAACGTAGTGGAATACCAACAAGATTACGGAGTGGCTGTCGAGCAAGGTCGGAAAGAGGCTGAAAAAGATCCTCATTGCTTCTTTATCGATGATGAAAATTCACAAACCCTTTTCTTAGGGTATTCCGTTGCAGGGGAAAGACTAAAGCAGCAACTAGAAAAACAAAATATCACCGTAGATGAAAAGCATCCTCTGTTTGTGTATTTACCGTGTGGAGTGGGCGGCGGACCAGGTGGGGTCGCATTCGGTTTAAAAATGGCATTCGGAGACCACGTTCACTGTGTTTTTGCTGAGCCGACGCATTCGCCTTGTATGTTGCTTGGCGTACATACGAGTTTGCACGACCAAATATGCGTACAAGATATAGGGATAGATAACATAACTGCCGCCGACGGTTTAGCGGTAGGCAGGGCCTCTGGATTTGTTGGAAAGGCGATGGAACGCTTGCTAGATGGGTTTTATACCCTATCGGATGAGCATATGTATCGCTTACTTCGAGAGCTTTGGTTAACGGAAGATATTCAGTTAGAACCATCCGCTTTGGCTGGCATGGCAGGTCCATTTCATGTTTGCACACACCAAGACTACTTAGACAAGTTCGGCATCGATAACAACAAATTGAACAACGCCACTCACATAGTCTGGGCAACTGGCGGCGGTATGGTGCCGAAGGAAGAAATGGCCAGGTATACGAATCACCCATGATAAAATTCAATTATTCAGCAATGATACGTGAAACAAAAATCGAGCTCGTAAGCTCGATTTTTTAACTTAAAACTTTATTGAACCACGCCCCGTTTGCTCATCACGAGGGGATGGGCTTGGTTTCTTCTCGGGTTGTTCTTTCTTAGCCTTTTTCTTGGCCGCACTGTTTTTATTGCTAGAGCCTGACTTTTTATTACCTGAAGCTGTTTTTTTATTTTTGGAAGGGCTCGCCAAACGGCTTTCTTGTTTAACGGGTTTCGCTTCTTTGGGTTCTGGTTCTGATACTGGCGCATCACAAATGACTACGTAATATTCCTGATTAAATTCAATCACGTCGCCGTCGTAAAGCTTTCGGCGCTTTCGAGTTTCTAACTCACCGTTTACTGCCACATAGCCTTCTGAGATGGCATATTTCGCTTCGCCGCCGCCACTCACCACATTAGCAATTTTTAATACCTTATAGAGCTCTATTGGCTGAGATGCGACCTCAACCCCTAGCGCTTCTACTTCAATCTCTTCACTCATTAACAAATCTCACTAGAATTGACGCGACATTATAACGGATTTTAATGCGCTGAGGGATCTATCCCCGCATTACTCTACAAAGGCTTAATGGCACCCTGAACACTTATGCTCTAAGAGGGTTAATATATCTTGAGTCTTAGACCATAAATGATTCGGGTTTTCTGCCGTAAGTTCTTGTTTTGAACCGTAGCCCCAAAGAACACCTGCACTGGAGAGTCCATTTTTATGGGCAGCGGTTAAATCTACAGCTCGGTCTCCGACCATAAGAGAACGTGATGTAATAATCCCGTTGTTTTTCAACGACTCCAATTGTTGCCACTTCTCGATACCTACATCACCACCATCAACGAACGCAAAGAGATCTCGAAGACCATGCATTTCTAGAATTTGGCTCGCGTAATCTGCTCGTTTAGATGTACAAAGACCGAGTGTAAATTGTTGTGATTGATGGAGGGTTTTAAGCGTTTGGGCAATGCCAGTATACAGAGTGTTTTCTTTATATCCGATTTCAGAATAACGTTCGCGGTATTTGTCGACGAGAGATTGTATGAGTTTGGGGTCGTTTTGCTTGGTGATATCGTAAAATGTGAGGTCTAACGGGGGGCCGATGTAATTGAGTAAATGCTGCTCTGGGTAACTGGGGAAGTTGTGTGCTTGCAGCGAGTAATTTATGGACCGTATGAAGCCTTGCCGGGGTTCGATGAGCGTGCCGTCCAAATCAAAAATTATGGTTTGATAGTCCAATATTCCCTCCTTGCTGTCCAAATTTTAAGTGTTAACAGTACTGCTTTTGATAGCCCGCAAATAGTAACCAAATTGTTAAAAAAACACCATAAAAAATTGATATAGAGTGAGTAAAATCTTAATAATGCCATTAACTTGGGTTGTGTTAGTCTTCACTCCCATTTACAGTGAACATTAGCGTGTTCTTATAGCAAGCAAGGAAGTTGTAATGATAAGCATGGAATTTCTTCTCACATCCCTAATTGTCGTTTTAATACCTGGGACGGGTGTGATATTCACAATTTCCGTTGGGCTATTTCAAGGTCGACGTGCCAGTATGGCAGCTGCCTTCGGCTGTACTTTAGGTATTATTCCAGCACTTATGGCGTGTGTATTGGGTTTGAGTGCCATATTACACACCAGCGCATTAGCGTTTCAGGTCATTAAGTACGCAGGCGCCGCGTATCTGCTTTATCTCGCTTGGGGAATGTGGCGCGCCAGTAACGAAGGGAAAATGGCATTTTCTAATACAGAGAATACATCGTTTAAAAAAGTCGCCATTCAAGCTTTTCTTCTCAATATATTGAATCCCAAGCTATCGTTGTTCTTTTTGGCTTTCCTTCCACAATTCGTCCCTAGCAATACCGAAGCAACGCTTTCAAGTATGTTGGCATTAGGCGGAGTATTCATGTTGATGACTTTTGTGGTGTTTGTCGCTTACGGTGTGTTGGCTCATCAAGTAAGCCAATATGTGACTCAATCGAAACGCGCAATTGCGTTGATCCAAAAAGTCTTTTCAGCCAGTTTTGCGGGGCTAGGAGCTAAACTGGCTTTGAGTGACAATTAGCCTCAACTAAGGTGTGTTTTAGCGACCGCTAAGTAGCATTAAAAGGTTTAAATTATCCTGCATTCAGGTTACTTACCTCATCTGGTCTTAAGATACGGAATTCAACTTATCGAGATCTTGTGGGGTCAGTAAAATTTCTAAAATCGGCAATTGGCGCCCTTGCGGTAACGATGGATAAACCCCCACTTGAGTAGCGCCATATTTTTGGTAGAAACCCACTGCATTTGGGTCCGAAACAATGATCAACTTTTCTGCCGATTTCTCCATCATTCGATCAAACACGTCATTCATCATTTGATTGCCAAAGCCTAACCCTAGAAATCGAGGGGAAACAAAACAATCCTCTAACTCGAAGACTTTACCTTCCGATTGGCTAAATGAATATACACAACATAAAAGACCATCTGGGGTCATCCCTTTGTAGAAATGACGGTGCATAAAACACGCCTCTGTAATGGTAAGCCCTGCGCGCCAAAGCTCGATTTGCTCTGGGCTGTATCCCCAAGATGCTTTTGAATCAAAGATCAGGGCATTGATATTTGGAATGTCTTTAAGTTGCGCTTTAACGAAGGCACATCGCGCTGTAGGAGAGTCGGTCATTGATTCAATTACTATTGTTAGCCTCTAAGATAGGGCAGCGATATTGATTTAAAGTTCAAAAGGAAGCTTTATTTGCCAAACCAGCCCTCTTTCATCTGATTCTAGCTTCGCATTACCGGCTAGAGATGTGTTAATGATGTTTGCTGCGACCGTTGCACTCAAGCCAACGTGCCCTGCTCGCCCTCTTTTTGTGGTAAAGAACGGACGCATAACTTCTGTTAAAATCTCGCTTTCAACGCCAGCACCATTATCCCAGTAAGTAATCGTGAGATGCTGACCCGCCCGCTGCCATGAAATATGAATATTGCGCTTTTCCTCTTTGTTTGAATAGGCATGTACTAGAGAGTTCTCTATCAAGTTATTGAAGACAATACCAAGCAATTTTGCATCGGTTTTCAATAGTTCTTTTTCCCCATCTAACCGAACCATAACGCCTGCTTCGGCAAGTTTTGCATGAAAGTGTGCGATTACTTTTTCGATGATTTTAATCAAGCTCACTTCTTCAATGTTCAATTCATTTTCTGTATCCGAAATAGATTTAAACATTTCCATCATATCGGCAACCCGATTCAAGTTATTCAGATTGAGGTCGACGCTGTCGTGGCAGAAAATAATGAAATCTTTTAATTTCGAGCTAGTGATCTTCTGATCTCTAAACTGTTGCTCGAAACTCAAAATGGTTTCTCTCATATGTGTGGACGTAAGAATACTCGTCCCTAAAGGGGTATTAATTTCATTTGCGACCCCAACCACTAAGTTGTTTAGCGCGGAAGTGAGCTCTTTCTTAAGGAGTTTTTTCTGTGCTTCTCGGAGCGTAAGTTGAGTCTTTACTCTCGCCAATACTTCTTGAGGACGATACGGTTTCGAAATGTAATCCACACCCCCAGCATCTAAAGCTTCAACGATGCTTTCTACATCCGTAAAAGCGCTGACAAAAATAACCGGGATGTCGCTGGTATCGGTGTTCTCTTTTAGGATTTTACACAATTCAATCCCCGACATGCGGGGCATTTTGATGTCTGAAATGATCAAGTCGGGTTTTTGTTTTTCCACCAGCTTCAAAGCGATATGCCCACTGGTAGCAGCTCGAATACGATACTCAGGCTGCTGCATGATAAGCTGCAACATCCTTAAGTTTTCTGCCACATCATCAACAATCAAAAGTTCATACATAGATCACGTAACACCCCGTTTTTTAACTCAAGTATAGACGAGGAAAATGAGAGTTATTGAGCCAAATTAAAATTTCTGAAATCAAGCAGTTGTCTACTTGGGTAAATAGCACATTGTTAACTATGCTAATTAGAGTTGTGTTTCCGTAGTAGCGTGGTAATTCCATGAAAATGAAGACTCTATTTAGTTTATTGTTTTTACTAATGTTTATCGTGAACATTAGTATCATTTTTGTCGTCGATCGAACAATAGATGTTTTCGAAGAAGAAGAGCAGATCCTCCAAGATCAAGCCAACTTAATAAAAATGGGAAGTGAGCTTAAGCAAAGTTCTGATAATTTAACGAAATTCGCACGTGCTTACGCCTTAACTGGAGACGTCAAGTGGAAGGCGTTGTTTGAAAGAGTTCTAGATGTTCGAAACGGAAAAGCGCCTATCCCGATAGGTCACGAATTTGGCTACTGGGATGTGATCGCCACTGAACCTCATTTAAATTTCACCCTGACACCTGGATTCATCGGCGATACCTTCTTGCAACGTATTTATAAGGCAGGGATGTCTGAAGATGAAGTCAATTCGCTTGCTGAAGCCCTATCAAAATCGGACAAACTTGTTGAGTTAGAAGAAGAAGCCTTCGAACAAATCGAGCTTGCGACCTCTCAAAGTAAACGTAACGCGCTCTCCCTTCTTTATGGGCAAACCTATTTTAATGAAAAATCAAAAATAATGTCCGCCATTGAATCGGCTTATTTATCGAGTATGGATAGGCTAAACAAAGAGCAGATGTCGGCGGAAAAGCACGTAGATCGCAACTCCCAAATACTGTTTACAGGCATTCTGATCCTTGGCTTTTTCTTAGCTTTATCCTTTATTTTGCTTTGGCTTGTCTACATAGCGCCACTTGGTCGCATGCAAAACCAAGTTATATCAAAAGTGAATGATCAAGACTATGACTTCAAACTCAGCGAAAAAGTGCAAGGGGAGCTTGGTGCATTTTCCAGTGCAATTAACTCGTTACTCTTTAATTTAAGAAATGAGCTTAGAATAGGACAAACCGTTCAAAACTATAATGATGTGATTCGTGGTAAAGAACAGCTTGATGACGTTGTATCTGCTACCAAGCAGTTTTTGAACACTCATTTCTCTTTTCCACTCATCACTTTCTATCAAAATAAAAGCGGCGATTTAGTCTCCATTAACAGTTTTGGCAACATCTATGACCCAACACCCGAAAACTATACGTTCCCCTATTACTGCTTAGAAAGCGGCTCTCACTTAGTGGTGGAAGCAACTTCGGATGCGCCATTAAAAATTGGCATGGGTGAAATGACCATGGAGTTAATTGAACTGCATGCGTTTCCTATTCAGGCCAACAATAAGCCTCTAGGGGTAATACAAATAGGAACCATCAAAAAGCTGAGTAAAAACAACCTGAGGATCCTCAATGAACTGGTAGAAAACTTCAGCATCGCATTTCAATTAGGCTTGAACATAGAGCAACAACGAGAAACAGAACAAGAGGTTACAAGACAGCTAGAACTTAACCAGCACATTATCGACTCCATTCCTAACCCTACGTACTACCGAAATCGATTAGGGGAATACCTTGGTGTTAATGAGCAGTTTTGCGAGTTCATGGGGTTGAAAGTTGATGAAGTACTTGGAAGCCACATAGAGTCACTATTTAACGAAGATACCGTACACGTACTAAAGCGTTATGAGTTGGAGCTTCTTCAAGGAACAAAACGCCTTGAGTTTGAAATGGTACTCACCAATGGCAATGAAGAAGAGCGCGATCTGATCGTTTACGAAGCACCATTTTATGATCAGAACAATGGGATTATGGGTATCGTCGGTACCTTTATGGATGTAACGGAGACAAAACAATTAGAACGCGAGTTGATTGAATCAAAAGACTCGGCAGATAAACTCAGCAAAATAAAAGGCGATTTCTTAGCCAATATGAGCCACGAAATCCGGACGCCAATGAATGCGATTATGGGAATGACTCACCTTGTCCTTTCATCCAGTTTAGAAGAGCAACAGCGTGTTTACGTTGAGAAAATCGATTATGCCAGTAAGCAGCTTCTCGGCATCATAAACGACATTCTGGATTTTTCGAAAGTCGAAGCAGGCAAACTTCAAATTGAAAATACGGAGTTCAATCTCGATAAAGTTCTCGATAACTTAGCTAACGTATTGTCCGTGAAATCTGAAGACAAGGGGATAGAGCTGATTTTTAATGTTTCACCGAATATCCCGAATCAGTTAACTGGCGACTCATTAAGGCTAGGACAAGTGCTCATCAACTTAGCGGGCAACGCTGTTAAGTTTACGGAGAGTGGTGAAGTTATTATTAGTGTTTCTGAAGAAGCCCGAACTGGTAACCTTGCTGTCTTGCGATTCGCAGTAGAGGACACAGGCATCGGGATGACTCCTGAGCAGATCAACAACCTTTTCCAAGCCTTTAATCAGGGGGATACGTCAACAACTCGCAAGTATGGCGGGACGGGGCTAGGGCTTTCTATATCCCAGCAATTAATTCAGCTTATGGGCGGTGAGATTATGGTGAGCAGCCAATACGGCAAAGGCTCCCATTTTTGGTTCGAGTTGGAACTGGAAATCAATGAAGAAACAGAAGCAAAAGAGCGCTATCTAATTACTCAGCACAAAAGTGCATTGGTTATTGATGATAATGATACCGCAAGGCTTATCGTTGCAAGCATGCTGACCGACATGATGTTTGATGTCGACGTCGCATCGAACGCACAAGATGCATATCAAATACTCGAACAACAGAAAAAACAATATGACTTGCTTTTAGTAGATTGGCAAATGCCGGAAATTGATGGAATACAAGCCATTGAGCATATGATCGAACATCAACTTTGCCCCAATGCTAAAACAATTTTGATCACTGCGTATGGCAATCAACTCGATTTCAACAGCCAATATGGTCACCTTATCGATGGGCTTGTCTTAAAGCCCGTCAACCCATCCAACCTGCTTGATACCATTGTAGACACATTGGGAAGTTACATTGCCGAAGACGTCCAGCAAGCGTCTACTGAATCCAAAACTGAACACAATATTTCAGGAACCAGAATATTATTAGTGGAAGACAACATCACGAACCAAGAAATTGCCTCAACCATACTTGAAAATGAAGGGGCAACAGTGAGCATCGCAAATCATGGTTTGGAAGCACTCGATTTATTAGACAAGCACACATTCGATGTCGTATTGATGGACATGCAAATGCCCGTTATGGATGGTCTTACCGCCACTAAAGAAATTCGGAAACAATACGATGATTTCACTTTGCCAGTGCTGGCCATGACAGCTAATGCCATGCGTGAAGATGTGGAAGCTTGCCTGAATGTCGGAATGAATGCCCACATCGCTAAGCCAATCCACGTTCCTGGGCTTTTGGCTAAAATTTCCGAATTCGCACAAAACCTATCGAGCAAGAAACCAGAGGCAAGCCATCCGAAGCCAGCCTTAAATGGTCATACTAAAAAACCGGAGAATAACGTGAATTCAGAGCATACTTTTCCAGAGATCGAAGGCATCGACCTTAAAGCCGGTTTACATCGGTTATCGGGCAATGCGGAAATCTATTTCTCGACGTTAAAACGCTTCTTTAAGTCGCAAGTCAACGATATGGAAGAATTGTTGAATATGGCTAACGAGCAGGAGTTAGAAAAAGCCAAAGACAAGCTGCATGCCATAAAAGGGGCATCGGCAAACCTTTCCGTCGATTTCCTTTATCAGCAATCCTCTAGAATGGAAAAAGAGATAAAAAATGGGCAGGCTCTTTTAACAGATGACGTGAAGAAAATGATGTCCTTTGTGGAAATGGTTAATTCACAAATTCATGAAGCAGAAGAAAAGCCACAAGATAAAATAGCCATCGACAGTAGCTTCCACAAGCTTATCGAACAGTTAAACACAGCGTTACTGGAAGCAGATACAGAAGCTCTCACCATTATTGAAGAATTGCAAAAATATAACCTTGGTGATGCATCACCACTTAACGAAATGAGCGAATTACTGGATAACTTCCAGTTTGACCAAGCGGCTGATATGTTGGCAAGACTTAAGCAATCTATTTAACCTCAGCTTCGCGACCAAAAGCTGAGGTTATCTAAAAACTTAATGAGCTGTTCGCTTTTTCGAAAGCTCTCTACTCTCTGAGTTTGATTTGGAATCTTTGACTAGGAATTCAAAGTTGGAAACGTGCTTTCTAAGTACTGTGGACAACTTACTTAAACTAACCGGTTTTGAAACAAACCCATCCATCCCAACTTCAAAACATCTCTTTTTCTCTTCTGCTAATACGTTGGCAGTCAATGCGACAATAGGAACCCTCAAGCTAGATTCGTTCTCCATTTTTCGAATAGAAAACGTTGCTTCAAACCCATCCATTACAGGCATCTGGCAGTCCATTAGGACCAAATCATAATGCTCTACTGCGCACTTTGATACAGCCACTCGCCCATTTTCTGCCACGCTAACATCAACACCTAGTCGCTCCAGCATCTTTTTCATTACAACTTGATTAGAGACTTGGTCTTCCACCAGCAAGACTTTCAATAGCGATTTCGCCGCAGGTTTTCTTTCCAACACATGCGAAGGGCGAGTTAATGGCTTTTTCTCTAATATCGACTTTACTTTGGGTTCAAGGTCATCAACATCATAAGGTCTTGCAAGACAGGTATCGACCCCACATTTTATGGCTTCTTTATGATCAAACTTGGATGAAGATATCATCATAATTGCGGGAGCATTATCCCCAAGCCCGTTCTTTATTTGCTTAACAAAATCGAAACTGTCGAGATACGCTAAATCATGATCTATCACTAGAAGCTGGTAAGCTAACCCTTTCTTAAGCGCCATTTTCAACATAGTAGTAACGTAGCTAATGTCTTGGCAGCATGTTGACTCCCACCCCATTTTGTCCAATTGAATGGACGTAATTCTCATATTCAAGCAATAGTCGTCGAGCAGTAACGCCCTTGGTTTATCAAGTTCTTCTTCGATCAATACAGACTGCTCTAAGGAGTGCGAGAATCGTAAGGTAAACGAAAAATGAGTCCCAACTCCAGGCTCGCTATCCAGTCTTAAGTTCCCCCCCATAAGGTGTATTAGGTTTCGTGTTATGCCTAAACGTACTCCGGTGGTATTTCTTTCGCTGTCATCACTTGGGCCATTTTGTTCAAATATTTCTTCTTGCTGAGACTTATCAATTCCAACTCCGCTGTCTTTGACTTCAAAAAGTATCGTTTCGGAACTGTCGTCATACGATAGGTGTTGAACGTCTAAAAGAACGTAACCGCTATCCGTAAATTTAATTGCATTGCTCAATAAATTTCGCAGCACTTGTCGAATACGGCTTTTATCACCAAGTAATCTTGGACTGATGCTTGAATCTATTGTGCATTGGAATAAAAGATCTTTTTCTGTCGCTTTAGCACGGAACATAGCATCAATATCATCCACCAGTTCAGTAATACTAAAATCCTTCTTAACAATGTCTAACCGACCGGTTTCCAACTGAGACATATCGTGAATATCACTGACTAAGTCCTGCAAATTTGCGGTCGCTCTTTGGATAAGAGCAGAAAACTCCTTCAGCTCTTCTTTGCTAGGTTCATCTTTCAATAGTGAAACCATTCCAACGTAACTATTTAACGAATTTCGAATGTCGTGACTCATTGTTGCCATTAAGTCGCTTTTCCGTGCCTTCGCTATTTCGGCTTGCTGGCACGTATTAGATAGTTGAAGAAAGGTCTCTCGAATTCGGTCTACCGCATTATTGTATCGCTCATTAAACTGCGACATTTCGTCTTTGAAAATGCGTGATTGAAGGTGAATTTTTTTTGGGAGGTTATTCTCGTCGATTTCCCCAACCCGACGAGACATTTCGCGAATTGGTTTGATGATTGATTTTAATAAAGTGATGTACCCAATCAATACCAACATTAGAGCGAGCAAACATTGCGTCGCAAATTCTTGAAACGAGAACCTGTCTTGCCATTCGATTTGATTAGGTGACATTAACGCTAAGCTTAACGTTTGATCAGAGGCCCCACCTTCAAGGCTCCAATGAGAGACCACTGAATTTTGCGAAGAGATTTGACCAAGCTGAATATCGTTTGATCCTGACATGGCTATTTTTACGCCATCGACTTCTGCAAAGCGATATAGCTCTTTGACCACCGCTTCAAGCTGAAGCGGATCTTGCACCTTTAAATAACGCTGGATCTTGGGAACAAAATACGTATCAACAGAAGCCAAAATCGCTTCCGTCCTTTCAGAATTTTTATGTTGTTCCCAATAGGCATTTGACAGTATCGACAAAACAGCAAACAAGCTGCCTAACAAGCACAACAAGACCAATATCTGACGGGACAGACCTAACCTAGCTTTCCAACTTAATACGCTACTTAAGATAGTCATATGAATAACCTGTAACGTCTATTTTTATTCCTTAAGCATAGCTGGAAAAATCCAATTTAATAAAAACTCAGTTGCTTATTGGTACTTTTTTAATTAGCTCAAAAAGTTTTCATTTCTAATCAATAATTTGCCGAATCTAATAAATCATGTTTCCTACGTTTATCTTCTAGAAACCCTCCTCACCTCACGATAATGAATGCTAATTTTAAATCCATTAACAGAACATACACCTAGGTTAAACATCAAAAAGTAAATTTTAAAACATAAATAACTCAATTAACCTAGACAATAAAACTGCAATCTATAAGATCGCACCACCGAAACAAAGAGTTCGGATATTTATAGGAACAATCGGGGTGAATGAGTACTTCAGCACCTGACTTAGGCTAAAACTTATTACATTACAGGAAAGATTATGAACAACTCTTCCGTATTATCACGGTTAGCAAACGGAAATCTTGTCTTACAGATACTCTTAGGTATTTCTTTTGGCGTTGCACTCGCCATTACCTCACCAGATACCGCAATAGAAGCGAGTATGCTAGGTGATCTTTTTGTTGGTGCACTTAAAGCGGTTGCCCCCATTTTAGTATTCATTCTTGTCGCCGCCTCCATCGCCAACCAAAAGAAAAATCAGCACACAAATATGAAGCCCGTTATTGTGCTCTACCTTTTGGGTACATTCTTTGCGGCTTTAACCGCCGTTGTGATGAGCTTTGTTTTCCCTACAACCCTAACATTAGTCGCAGGAGCACAAGGGGCAACCCCTCCACAAGGCATAGCGGAAGTCTTACACACCCTTTTGTTTAAGCTGGTAGACAACCCCGTCAGCGCTCTAATGAATGCAAACTATATTGGCATTTTGGCGTGGGCCATTGCTTTGGGGCTGGCATTACACCACGCTTCAGATACTACCAAGGCTGTTTTCGAGGATTTAAGTCATGGTGTTTCACAGATCGTTCGCTTTATTATCAGACTGGCTCCGTTTGGTATTTTCGGGCTTGTCGCATCTACATTTGCAACCACTGGCTTCGACGCTCTTTTCGGTTACGCGCAATTACTGGCCGTATTGTTGGGATCGATGTTCATTATGGCGCTGATCATTAACCCAGCCATCGTTTACGCCAAGACGAAACAAAACCCTTATCCTCTCGTTTTAACCTGCTTACGAGAAAGTGGCGTGACGGCTTTCTTCACACGTTCAAGTGCAGCCAATATTCCAGTCAATATGAATTTGTGTTCCAAGCTTAAGTTGCATGAAGATACGTATTCTGTCTCTATTCCTTTAGGGGCGACGATTAACATGGGCGGCGCAGCCATTACTATCACAGTTCTTACGTTAGCCGCAGTGCATACCATGGGTATTCAGATTGATGTAATGACCGCCCTACTTCTATCAATTGTCGCGGCCGTATCAGCGTGCGGTGCATCTGGTGTAGCGGGTGGATCTTTACTTTTAATTCCCTTGGCTTGTGGGTTATTTGGTATTCCAAATGACATTGCGATGCAAGTCGTTGCCGTTGGGTTCATCATCGGTGTGATTCAAGACTCCGCAGAAACCGCTTTGAACAGTTCGACCGACGTAGTATTCACGGCAGCAGTCTGTAAATCTTTGGATAAACATTCATAATAAAAAAATGCCCCGCTTCAATCGCGGGGTATTTCCAAAGAAACTGTAATTAGGCTAGGTAAGCATGCGCTAACTCATTGCTTGGGTGAAATCAGAAGATTTACTGGGTTGTTCAGTATTTTCTTGTTCTAACGTTCTTACCACAAATTCATCGCCATGGATCTCAGGGAAATATTCATCACGCTTGTACATTTTATTTAGTGCCTTGATGATCGAATGTCTTTTGATTTTCCCTTCTTCTAGTCTTGATAAAATGGGTTTAGTTAACCCTTGAAGACCTACAATGGCATCAATGCCAATCACATTACCAATTTCATCACGACGTTTCTTGGCTTTTGAAAAACCTGAATGAGCAGAAAGAAAAAACCAAATATAAGCAAGCGCATTGCCTTGAGCATCTGTATCAGCCCAAAGTTCGCCAGCATAAAATTGCGCTCGCCCACTGCCCGTTTCGGCAGCTCGCTCTAGCCAGTATGTGGCACGAGTGTGATTTTGCTCAACGCCTTGTCCTTCAGCATAATGCCGACCCAAACGAATCATTCCTTCAATTGAGCCATGATTTGCGGCTTTGTAGCTCCATTCTGCAGCTAATGCGGAGTTAGGCGTAGGGTTCGATTCCGCGACGTACCAATCACTCATGTACAACTGAGCATCGATATTCCCTTCTTCAGCCACCTCTTGGATTAAATCAATGCCTTTTTGCAAATCTTGATCAATACCATGACCTTTTAACAAACATAAGCCCACTTCAAACTGCGCTTGCTTGTCACCACCTCTCGCTTCTATCACTTTACCCCAATACTTTCCTTTAAGGTTCATAATGTGATTATCACTAAAGCGGTTACACAGGCGAACAACGCTGTACATAGCAATTTCATTATCTGCATTCGCAGCCCGCTCATACCAATGCAAAGCTTCTCTCGGATTTCCTATTTCAGCTTCTTTTGCCAAGAATAACTGAGTTGGAATGTGACCCGTTTCAGCTTTGTACACACGCTCTTGATGATCTTTTGCTTTAGAGGCTTCCATTGCCTTTTTATATGCGGCTTCACGGGCGGCTTTATCACGTTCTTCAGCGCGCTTTCGGCTGCTGATCGTCATCATACCGACTCCTACTAGTATGAGACAGATAACGGAAGCGCCAATGGCAATGGTCATTACATTCATAGGAAACTGCTGGTGGTGAATACAAGCTGTAGTGTACCGTTTTTGAGGGGGCATTTTTAGGGGGAATTGTGTTAAAAGATGTCGCAACAACTAATTTAATTGTGTAGCTCAAACAAATCAGCCAGTTACTCTACCTATCAAATCGCGCACATCAAACAATCGAACACTGTTTTAACATATTGCGTGGAAAAATTTCGTCGAATTTCACTCAAGCTGACCCATACCAAACGAGAGCATGTTCAAGATTACACCTCGCATATGATGTGAAATGGAAATATTCCTTCTCTAAAAAAGAATGCTCAGTAAGGTTGACGTACGGTCATTAAAAATCATACTTAAACCATTACTCAAACTTATGCATATCAACATATTCGTCAAGTTCTGTCCACTCGACATGTCGAAATGAACTATGCAGAAGTCTGAATAACCAGAACCTGAGTAAACAGTTCCTGAATAAACTTAAGCATATTAGAGCTTTTGTACTGCTCAGATAATTGAACTTGAAGAATAGAAATACAGTTAGCCATGGATAAAAAACGAGCACGCCCATTCCCACTCGGAGCGACACCAGACTCCACAGGTTGCAACTTTGCCGTTCACGCGCCCAGTGAAACAGATATTCGTCTAGCCTTGTTCGATAAAAACAACGAATTTGTCAGCTATACCCTTCAAAGCTTTGGGCATGGTGTGAAAGCCATATACTTAGAGGGTGTTGAGCCAGGACAAAACTATGGTTTTATCCTGCCATTTGAAGATTCCGAAATATTAATCTCCGATCCTTATGCCAAAGCACTCAGTAAGCCTCTTCACTATGTGCCACCGTATACGCCTGAAAAAAGCTGGGTTTTAGCCAAAAGCGTCGTTACGTCATCGGAGTTTGACTGGCAAGAGATCGAGCCGCCAAGACGTGCTCTTGAAGATATGATTTTGTTCGAAACGCATGTTAAAGGATTAACTAAGCTACACCCTGAGATCCCTAAGGCGCAAAGAGGGACTTACCGTGCATTAGCAAGTAAAGAAATGCTCACTTTTTATCAAAAGCAAGGCATTAACACCATTCAGCTACTTCCTATTGCTGCCTGTATGCACGAGCCGCATTTGCTTGAAAAAGGAATGGCAAACTATTGGGGATATAACCCATTTGTCTTCATGGCTCCAGATCCTAGATACGCAGAGGCAGACGCAGTTAGGGAATTAAAGACTGCCATTAGAGAACTCCATCGCAACGGAATAGAAGTTATTCTGGATGTGGTATACAACCACACTGCCGAAGGTGGTGCTGACGGGCCTGAGTTTAATCTTAAAAAGCTCGATCCATTACATTATCTGGTACACGACGATCATTTCTCAAACTACACAGGATGTGGGAACACTTTAGACTTAACACATCAACCCACCCTCAATTTAGTTATGGACACACTAAGGTACTGGGTACAGGAATATCATATTGACGGCTTCCGGTTCGATCTGGCGGCCACACTCGGGAGAAACCGAGAACACTTCAACCATAAAGCGTCTTTTTTTCAAGCAGTAAGACAGGACCCTTCTCTTCGTGATACCAAGTTAATTGCTGAACCTTGGGATATTGGTCCAAATGGGTACCAAGTTGGCGGTTTCCCTGATGGTTGGAATGAATGCAACGACAAGTTCCGTGACATTAGCCGTAGCTTTTGGCGTGGCGATCAAGGCTATCTTAAAGAGTTTGCCACACGCCTAATGGGTTCTAGAGACATATACTCTGCAAGCCGCTGGCCAGAGAAGCTAACAATCAATTACGTCACCTATCATGATGGCTTCACACTGCAAGATTTGGTGTCTTATAAGCACAAAAACAATCTGAAAAATGGCGAATGTAATCGAGACGGACATGGAGACAATCGAAGCTCAAACTACGGAGTAGAAGGCGATACAAATAACATGCTCATCAAAGCCATGAGGGAAAAACAAAAGCGGAATTTTATGGCCAGCTTACTGTTTAGTTTTGGTGTTCCCCATATCCTAACGGCAGATCTTCTGTCTCACTCTCAAAATGGCAATAACAATGCCTACTGCCAGGATAATGAACTTAGTTGGCTAAACTGGGAACTGTCTGAACGGCAGAAACACTTCAAAGATTGGCTGGCTACGCTTGTCGCAGCAAGAAATAAATACATGCTCCCATTTGTACGCGCATTTAGTGGGCATTCCCGAAACGACAACCGAATTACTTGGCTCCGAACCGACAGCGAGGTCATGTCTCATGATGATTGGAACGTTGTTAGCGCTATCGCCCTTCACATGGGAATAGGTGAAGATGGCCGAGAGCTTCTGTATCTAATTAATCAATCAAGTGTCCCTGCAAGGTACAAATTGCCTGCATCTAAGGATCAGCATTGGCAAATCATATGCGATACCTCTTTGAATCATAAACTTGATGAAGAGGTGCATGGTGAGCAGCTGGTCACGCCTATGACACTCATGATTCTACACAATTGACGCTATACCCAAGTCATTCTTTCAGAAATTATCACCGTATTTTCACTTGGGTACGCTTAGCTCATTTAATTTATAAATTAGCTCACTTCATTTACCGAACAAATAACAGCCCTCGCTATATACATCCAGTAGATATGCATTGATACACGCTTAATTTAGGTCTAAGATGACGAATACAAAAATGGGATCTACTTCCAAATTTTAATAAAAAACAACGTCTATGGCTTTACCTAAAATATTAATAAAATTCATTCGTCCATTTATCGTCTTACTGATAATTGGAATGTTATATATGGCATATCAAGAACTTAAGGAGACAGAAACCCAAGCATATCGACAATCACAGGCAAATATTCGAACTGCCAGCTCACTAATACAGGCTCATTTAGAATCAACAGTGAGTAAATTCTACATTTTGGAGCAGACTTGGCTTGAAAAAGGCTTTGGATCTTATCAAGAAATGGTTCAGCAGATCTTGCTGGAAACCCCTATCTACTCCGATATTATTCTTCATTCCGAGTCCAAAGATAACTATCGCTCTTATCGCGGAACTTCTTTAACAAAAAGCTCAGTTGACGATCTTAGCTGGAAGCGACTGCACAATTATGGTGACAAGTTTTATGTTTCTTCTATTTATGAGAAAGAACCGGATCACTGGGTTTTTGCCGTCAAACACTCCAACCCTAAACTGCTTTTTAATATGTGGATTGAATTCGATCTTTTTTACACAACACAACACTTTAAAGATCTCAGAACTTTAGAAAGCGGCTACGTCTTTGTTGTTGACTCCACTGAAAAGCGGTTGGTATTTCACCCTGATCCACAACGTGTTGGAACACGTTCAATCAGCTATAGTGCAGGTATTGAAGAGCAAGTAGACAATGGGGTTCGGTTTGGAACCATTGAATACTATTACAATAATGACAACAAGATTTCGGTATTTGATGCTGACAACGATTTAGGGTGGGTATTTGTATCTGGTACAGGGCAAGCAGACATTCTCGCCAGCTCTTATCAATTTAGCCTAACCGCAATCATGTTTTGTTCTTTATTGTTTTTAACAGTAGCGGTTAAATACATTACATTGCAGTTAAACCAAGAGCTCGAAAAATTGAATAGGGCACCGGATCTTTTGACGTTCAAAAACCAACTCAAAACCATCTTTCGTCGATTCTTTAGCCATAGCGGTTTTCAGCTCTGCCTTTATGACCACCAGCAACACACCTTCTCCACGATCGACTATCACGGGAATTTAAACGTGATATTGCAGAACAAGCAATTAGCGGACAGGTTGACTCATCAAAAAAACTTGAGCTACACGTTAGGAAAGCATGGTGATGAACTTGCTCAAACGTTAAAAATACGCTCGCGTCACTATACTATTCCACTCATTGTTCGGGAAAAGTTGCTAGGTGTGATTTACCTTTCTTGTGCTATTCCTACTTATCAAACTTTGATACTTCTTGTCAGAGATTTCACTCAAGTTTCTTTGTCTAACTTTGTTCTCAACCATCAGCTCAAAAACAAAGACAGCATGACTCAACTCGACAACAAACAGTATTTTTATTCTCGCCTGAATCAGCCCGTCGAACATTCCAATCGCTACCTAGCGTTTATCGATATTGATAACTTTAAGTCCATCAATGACAAAAATGGACACCTTTGTGGCGATCAGATCATCATTGAAGTGGCCAAGACAATGAGTTCATTGTTCCCAGCCCCAACCGTCATCAGTGTTGCTCGATTCGGAGGTGAAGAGTTCTGTATATTATTTGATGCGGTTACAGCACAAGAAGCGTTTGAGCGAATAGAACATCTAAGAGATGAAATAGAAAACATTGATTTCTTGTATGAAGATAAGGAATTGAGCATAACGGTAAGTATTGGGGTGACTAAAACATCGCAAGATCAACACTCAACAATAGAGAGAGCTGATCTTGCATTGTGCCGAGCAAAAAATGCAGGGAAAAATCAGGTAGTGATGAAAGCCGCTTAACCTTAAAGCGTTGCGACTCGTGGAGATAGGAAAACTTCTCCTAGCATGCACCGCACACTACCACCACCAATAGTCTCGATGGTTCCCACATCAAATGGAAGCAGTTTGCCGTGTTGAGCGAGCTGCTTTCTTTGCGCTTCGCTGAATGCATTGAATGCAGACAGTGACATAGCGATCAACTTATCACCATTAACCGATTGTAACTCCAAGATATTACCGCAGAACTGGTTCATTTGTTCAATGCTAATACTGATTACTTGACGGTCTTTTGCTAGCGATTTCAATACAAAGCGTCTCTCGTACTCTGGGATCACTTCATCACAAATCACACAAAATGATTCGCCCACCGCCATCATCACGTTGGTATGGTAAATTGGATGCCCCGTTTCAGGTAATGCTGTTTGAAAGCTGATCACTCGGTCGTAACCAATTTGCTTGGCGTAATCTTCGAGAACTTCTCGGTCACAACGCTGGGATAAAGCTGCATAAAGGGTACGGTTAATATGATCTTTTACCATCACCCCCGTACTTTCCAAATACGCATCTCTATTTGCATAAATCAAAAGGCTGTCGTTAGTTGAACGAACGTTTCTACCCGCTTTTTCAAGTGCCTTTACGAGTGCTTCTGTTCTTACTTCATGTCTTCGATTTTCACACGCCATAGGGAAAGTGAAAAATTCGCCATTTCGGGTCGTACTGAACCAGTTGTTTGGAAAAACGGCATCTGGTGTTTCAATCATCGATTCAGGGTAATCAAATTCGACAACTTGAATTCCGTTCTGGCGCAATGTTTTTGCCATCACTTTAAATTCTGACATCGCTTTTTCACGAATCACTTCTGTTGATTCGTCTACTGCGTGTTGAAATTCATTATCCGCTGCTGTTTGCGCATTAAACGCAAACTCTTTTGGTGGGACCATAACAACACAGTTGGCATTCTGGACACCTTGCTCACTGTATAACAGAGAGTCGACATTTTGATTAGGAGAGTTAAACATGTTTTCCCTGACAACTTTGATTGGAACACCTTTGAATTGTAAACACAATGTTAACCATTATTTCACTGTAATAACGTCAGTTTGAGAAATCTAAAGCCAACAATTCACTGTAATCATCCAAATTTACCGAAAATATCACTGAACGCACATCTCGATCACATATTAAACCAACAAGGCATATCTGGTCGATACATTCATCCATTAAGTACTGAATACTCCAATGGTTCCACTGCATTTTGACCCTTAGTTAAAACAAAGCATTTAGACACTTCCACACTCAATACGATGCTCAAGTAACGATATTAATTAATAACAAGTTAATTTCATGATCACTAAAATAACAGTGCATTAAGTTGATTACATTTCGCTAATGTTGGTGTAGAGTAAACGGCTCGGATATTCTTTTTGTGTACAGAGAAAGTCTGAGTTTTCCCTAGCTACTTCAAGCCTTTACCTTGAGATCTCTTTAGTAGTTAGGGTTCGAATAGAAGAGCTCCTCTCCTCTTTGAATCGATCACCCTAAATTTAAACAAAATAATCAGTTGCGCTAATAAGCCCACTGCCCATTGGTGGCGGCGGGACGTATTCTATTAGGAAGGATATATGTTCAAACTGTTCGAAAGCTTTACGAAGGCTTTTCCCAAGGATGAGCCCGAACAACCTCCAAAAGGCATTTTCGCTTTTTGTCGTCATTATACGAGAGGGTACGAAATCCCATTGGTCATCATGGCCATTTTCGCTACCTTAGTTGCCATTATTGAAGTCTCTTTATTTGGCTTTATGGGGCAGCTCGTTGATTTACTTAGCCAAAGTAACCCCGAGACCTTTTGGCAGGAAAACCGAGATACGCTACTTTGGTTTGGCTTCCTGTTACTCGTTGCTATGCCCATTCTCGTTTTGGTGTACTCCTTACTTATTCACCAAACCATGCTGGGTAACTACCCAATGTCTATTCGTTGGTTGGCTCACCGGTATTTATTGAAACAAAGCCTCTCTTTCTATCAAGATGATTTTGCAGGTCGGGTGGCAACGAAGGTTATGCAAACGTCTCTCGCCGTAAGAGAAACCGTAATGAAAACGTGTGACGTTTTTGTCTACGTTTTGGTTTATTTCACGTCGATAGTAGTGATTCTTGCACAAGCCGACTGGCGCTTAATGATCCCAATGCTGGCTTGGTTAACCGCATACGTATGCATTCAAATCTACTTTGTCCCGCGCTTAAAGAAAGTCGCGGCAGAACAAGCTGATGCGCGTTCTACCATGACAGGCAGAATTGTTGACAGCTATACAAACATCGCCACAGTGAAGCTGTTTTCACACAGTAAGCGGGAAACCGAGTATGCCGAGGAAGGTATGAAAGGGTTCTTGGACACCGTGCACCGCCAAATGCGCTTGGTAACAGGCTTCGATGTGTGCGTTGAGATTTCTAACTACATCATGGTATTTGCCGTAGCCAGTATGTCTATTTTCCTTTGGATGGACAATGCCATCAGTGTTGGTGCAATAGCCATTGCTATAGCCCTTGCGTTGCGTATTAATGGTATGTCGATGTGGATCATGTGGGAAGTGACTGCGCTGTTTGAAAACATGGGTACGGTAGTCGATGGTGCTAATACGCTATCAAAACCGATAGCCATTGAAGATAAAAAAGACGCCAAAGATCTCAATGTAGAACATGGAGGCATCAGCTTCGATAATGTCAGTTTCCACTACGGTGAAAACAAAGGTGTCATCGACAACCTTAACCTCGACATAAAACCTGGCGAGAAAGTCGGATTAGTCGGACGCTCTGGCGCAGGTAAATCAACATTGGTTAACCTTTTGCTTCGCTTCCACGATGTTGAAGGCGGCAGTATCAAGATCGATGGTCAAAACATATCAGAGGTCACTCAAGATTCGCTTCGAGCTAAAATAGGCATGGTAACGCAAGATACTTCGCTTCTGCACCGTTCGATTCGGGACAACATTTTATATGGCAACCCCGACGCATCTGAAGAAGACATGATCAATGCAACCAGACAAGCGCAAGCTCATGAGTTCATCGATACGTTAACCGACCCATTTGGTAATGTTGGTTATGATGCTCAAGTCGGTGAAAGAGGTGTGAAACTGTCAGGCGGGCAAAGACAGCGTATTGCTATTTCACGAGTACTGCTGAAAGACGCACCTCTGCTTATTATGGACGAAGCAACGTCGGCACTCGATTCTGAGGTTGAAGCGGCAATTCAGCATAGCTTGAATGAGCTTATGGAAGGAAAAACGGTTATTGCCATTGCACACCGTCTCTCGACTATCGCTGCAATGGACCGCTTAATTGTTCTGGATAAAGGTAATATCGTTGAACAAGGTACTCACCAAGAGCTTGTTCGGTCTGGTGGTATTTATGCACAACTTTGGGCACACCAAACGGGTGGCTTCATTGCAGAAGACTGTGAACTCGAAGCCAGAGAAGAAACGAGCCAAGTATAAGCTCACGCTTGTATGATCTTTAGAGGCGGCAAGTATGCCGCCTTTTTCTTTCCCTTCCACACTTACACTTACTTACCAATCTGCCACTCAATAACGTGATATTCATCGTAAAATACCCCATCTCTTAAACGATGCCTTCGTAAAAAATATGACTAAGTTCTACCTTCTATTTTTGCTATTTTCAATACCGTTTCAAACGAATGCTTACGAAAAAATTAATGACCTTACGCTGAACGTTAAACTTGGAAAGGCGAACTTATCTGCCGAACACAGTGCAGAAAATTTGGAAGGAACGACACTTGGTCTAGGCATCACATTCCAAACCAATGAGTATACGGGCAGTGAACATGCTCTCATTGGTTTTGAGATGGGAATGGAGCAATTCTCAGAAAGTGGAGAAACCGTCGATTTTGCAGGAAGTAAAATGCAGAGTGATGTGATTCTGAACACTTTTTCACTTTCTCCAGTATTTACCTATATCCCAATGAAAAATATACAGGTTTACGGTAAAGCTGGGCTTGGGTTCGCCTTTGGAACCATTCAGGGAAGCAGTCCAATTCATTCAAAGTCAGTCGACATGTACAGCCATGGCGCATCCTTAGGTTTTGGAGTTGGTGCTAGATATCAGATCAAGAAAATCTTACTGGGGATCGAGTACACCAAGCAAGACTTTACATCCACGTTTTCCAGTGCACAGAAGCAATTTAATGGCAAAGGACGCATTAACAGTTTGATACTTTCCGCTTCTTATCGATTCTAAGATTTATCATTACATTGAAAATGAAGAAAAGCGCTGGCTCAGCACTTATAGATACGCTTTTCTTTACTGCACTCTACTCTGGAAACACAGTAGCCTAGATCAATAACGCAGCATAAAAACCAAGTCTAAACCCTTCCGATACGTGCAACAAACAACATCTTTTAACTCTCAATACATAGCTCAGTTTTAATTCCTTCACCTTATTACCTTGAGCTTTGGGGAAGAAACCGCACAAATGATTGTATTAACTCAATACGGCTACCCCAAAATCTTAAAACTCAAACAATTGAGCTTTTAGTGAAAAATATTTCATTTATAAGAATGGGTTGCAAAAATTAAATGTAACATTGATAGATTATTTAAGTCATTAGATTCATATAGATAAGAAAAAATTGGGTATAATGAGAAATATAAATAACATAATGAAACATTGACTTCCTAGATACCACATAAGCTACTGAGTAAATTTCAGATACAGATCATAATCTCTGCCCTGACAGCAATAATATTTCGCGTATGCCTTGAGAAGGTATACATGACTACGTTGCAAAAAAATGCATGGTTGGAGCACTCAAAAACAACGAACATCTTTGAGCTACTTCGAAGGAATAAATAGAACACATGAGTCAATTTGCTTTAAACCTAACTCGTACCCAAACAGACTTTATACAGCGCCACAACTCGCCCTTAATTACATTATCGGTTCAAGTTCATCGCATAGGCGAAACAAAAGAAGTGTATACAGTGGCAAATAAACGGAATGCTGTTGGAAAGATAACACTTATCGAGACATACAAACTAACGGATGGAGAGTGGATGTTTAGCACTTCTATCGAGACTTACACAGAATCCAGCGCTTTCTTAAATTAGGGCGCTAATGAGGGAGCAAGGTAAAGGAATACGCTCTTTTGCTCTCACAAATTCTATAACGGCAAAAGCTAAGTATTGATATCTATATGGGAATATAAGGGATTGAAGTCTAACGAAAGGATTGGAGCGTGCAGCGGGAATCGAACCCGCATCATCAGCTTGGAAGGCTGAGGTAATGCCATTATACGATGCACGCATCATCGTGGAACGAGTTCTATATTGCCACAAGCATTGAGAATTGGAACCCCCAAAGGTCACTTTTTTCTTAGAAACTCAACTGGTTGCTTGATTTTAAATCAACATGAACAAGCATTAATCGAATATTTGAATTCTCGTGTCGTATTTTACCTTGTTCATGGAGATCAAAGTTCGAAAGTTCTTCACGTTTGGATTGGAATACAACAACTCATCGCAAAGTGATTCATAGCTTTCCATAGTGGGAGAATCGACAATTAAGACAAAATCGACCTCTCCCGTTACCTTATAGCACTCTTTTACTGCCATCGTCTGATTCACTTTATTGATAAATGTGCGATTCAAATCCAGTCGGTCGCGCTCCATAATAACTTCAACAACCATATGAATCATGGGACCAAGCTTTTGATGATTGATCAAAGCGACTTCCTTGCTAATCACCCCTTCTTTTTTAAGCCGTTTCACTCTTTTAAAACAAGCGGGAGCTGAAAGCCCAACGGATTCCGACAGTTCGACATTCGTCACAGAGCTGTCCTCCTGTAAACGCCTTAAAATGGCTTTGTCTAATTTATCTAAAAACATACTTACCTTACTAAGTTTTCACTTCGATAACAGTTCATCATCTACCCTAGCTTCTCATGATATGCGGTTCACGCTCGCTTAAATTGCGAAACTGAAGTCTGCCAGCATCCAAACAATCTAGCACTTAAGTTTACTCAAAGACTGGCGTTTCACTATTTAACTTTCGTTATGGAATTCACGTCCAATTTAACCCAAAAGTCTCTTATGTTGGTTCAGTTTATGCTTCCACAAATACAATTCCCCAACACTTTGAATGTGTAGCGATTTTAGCAATGAGAAATATTATTAGTTTAATTAATTAAAAAAAGAAATTTATGCAAATATTTAATCATTATAACTAAAATTATTTTTCGCCCCTTGGAATAAAATAGAGTCAGCCAAATAACTTACGAGAATGAATGAGGAGTACCTATGGAAGCCGTTTGGAAAGGAGGCGTTGACCTAATAAAAGATATAAACCGTGTTTACTGGACATTACTAAAAATAATGGTGCCTACCCTCATTATTGTGAGAGTGTTAGATACGGTTGGAGGGACACAGTATTTAGCTTCAGCGCTTTCGCCATTAATGGAAGTGTTAGGGCTTCCTCAAGAGTGGGGGTTAGTTTGGGCCGTCGCTATTCTTACCAATATTTACACTGCAATGGCGGTTTTCTACGACATTGCAAGCCAATCAAATTTTACAGGGGCACAGATCTCGGTTCTTGGGCTTCTTATACTGTTCGCACACTCGTTACCTATTGAAGGAGCGGTAGCAAAAGCTACAGGAGTCCCGTGGTGGATAACACTCTCATTTCGAGTGGGTGGTGGTTTGGTTATAGGATGGATCGCTCATATCACATACCAAATCGGCGGATGGCAGCAAACTCCCGTTTCATTGCTTTGGAAGCCTGACCCTATCGGTCACAGTTGGTCTCAGTGGCTTCTAGACCAATGCCAAATGCTAATATCTATATACATTATCATTGCCATATTGATGACATTGCTAAAGCTACTGCGGTTATTGGGAATAGAAAGGTTGCTCCACATAGCCCTTTCCCCATTAATGAAAGGGCTCACCATTGGGAAAGAGGCAACTAACATCACTATTATTGGGATGACGCTTGGTCTAAGTTTTGGTGCTGGATTGCTAATCAATGAAGTAAAACAGGGAAAAGTCTCAAAACGCGACACATTGATCGTCGTCTGCTTTTTAGGCTTATGCCATAGTATTATTGAAGATACGTTACTAATTCTTCTGCTGGGTGCCGACATTTACGCAGTGCTTTGGGGAAGAATAGCGTTCTCGATCATAGTGATCGCAATATGGGCGCGATTACTAAAGCGCCCAAGTCCTCAATCCAACATAATTGCAGATAAAACATAATTGCAGATAAACAAGTGATCGTTTATATCTGAACCAACTATGACCAAAAAACCTTAACGAATATAACCCGCAACGGTTTGAACTGGCTGACTCTGATTCCCCTGAGTCAGCCAAACAGCGACAGCATCCGCATTATTAGATACCATGATATTTTGGAAGTCCCAGTGTTGTTCTGCATTCATCTGGTATTTATTCAAAACCACAAAATCATGCTCCAATTCCCGTCCTCTGTTTTCTCCAGCTTTAATCTTTGTTTTTTCATCCATAGCCAGCAAAACTAAGTGCGCTGTGTATTTACCTTTCTGATCGTATTTTAATGAAAAGTTATCTTGATTCTTTTCGAGCGTGAGTACCCCGCGATCATTCTGGCTTTTTGTAGGAAGTGGACTTCGTGAGAAAAATCCGCGCCACTCTTTTCCATCAACAACAAAACCTGGCGTGTAGACAGAACTGATTGACCCATAAGCGCGATACAAACGTTGTCTTTGACTGTAAGCAGGGTGAGCGAATTCATCTTTCCACCCTAAGTAATCCCAATAATCGACATGAAACGCAACTGGAATGATCTCTTCCCATAGCTTTGCTGAAGATTGGAATTTACTTAAGAATCGATCAGCTGGCGGGCAACTCGAACACCCTTCAGATGTAAACAACTCAACGAGTTGTGCTGGTTGCCCTTGGTGTGTCCAAGTTTGAGCTGATACAGATGTCGACATTAAGAGGGCTGTCGCACTAAGCCCAAGTATGGTGAAGAAGCGGTTGTTCATGGGTGCTGTCCGTTTATTGACTCAAACAGACAGACCTACAAATTCATTAATTTCTTTCATTTTACTTGCAGAAGAGCCTAGCGGTAGTAGGACTCTATACGTTCAATAAAACGCGGTAAATCGGAAGGCTGCAATGCGTTTATCCCAGCCGCGGCTTCACGCCCTCCCCCAGTTGGAAACTCACTGCAAATTTGCCCTGCACCTTGTTTATTATTTAGCGGTGCACGTAGCGAGACTGTGTAAGAGCCGTCTGTGTTGCTAGTCAAAACAGCGTGAGCGGACGTCGGGGTTGAATTGGCCAAATGGTTTCCTAACACTCCACTAACCCTTCCAGACCAAGGCGCGTCTGGTAATTGTATGACCGTTAGCAAATCCGTTTGATGGGTCGCTTTCGCCGCTAAGGCGTTAGCAAAGTCACTCTCATAGGCGGATTTAAGCACGTGATAAGGAGAATCAGACTGCTGAATTGCATCAAATGGAGACGAATACGGCAACAAAGCGTTAAACAAATCCGCAGGGTGATAATGCAAATCTTCAACTGTTGCGCCGTAACCATTGTAATTCACCAGTGTACCAAATTCTTTCAACTGCTCTTTTTGGTCCTTGGTCAATGGAATTTGATCAGCAAGGGCATCCGCTCGTGCAATCATATTGTCGCCGTATGCCGCCGTGATAGCCCACAAGCGGTATTTCCCAATAAGGAGCTTATCAACAATCAAAGCCGTACAGGTGTTTGGGTCGGTATCGATATGAGCTTGTAGATTATCATCTTCAGGAATGTCACCCGGTCTGTGATGGTCGGCATAAAATACCTTTGCACCTATCTCAAGCGCGTTTAACAAATCGGCTTTGTTCTTTTCCATTGAGATATCGAGGACAGTCAGGTCATCTCCTTGCTGAACATCGATTTTACTGATGAGCTTAATGTCACGCTTAACGCCAGTAACAAGAACCGCGTCTTTAGGTTGATTCAGCCTAAGCTGTAACAGGGCGATTATGCCGTCTGCATCGCCATTAAATATATCGTAATTCATCCATATCTCATTCTATTGCACAATCCTTATGCTCAACTCGCTAACGCAACATTGGTAGAGCACACGTATAGAGTAAGTGTTGTCGTGATCCTGTCAACGAAATTAAATCTATGAAAATAGAATAAAATATTCTCTAAAAAACATATGGTAAGAATCTACGCAAGGCTCGTTGAACCAGTATCTTGAGGTTACTTGGGTATAGTGGTTATTTAGGTATACAATGCGTGCTTTGATTTTTTGAACACTGTAGGAAAATAATGAAACCTGGTGCTACCGGACTTACTCGTGTCGTGCATGCAACACGCTACTCTATGAAAGGTTTAAAAGCTGCGTGGATAAATGAAGCGGCTTTTCGTCAAGAAGTGGTATTGCTCGTATTTCTCACCACATTGACGTTTTTCTTGCCCGTAACTCCGCTAGAACAAGTTGCCATGATCAGTGTTGTGCTTTTGGTGATCATTGTTGAACTGCTCAATTCTGCCATTGAGACTGTGGTAGACCGCTTTGGTTCTGAATGGAATGAGTTAAGCGGGCGTGCTAAAGACATTGGTTCAGCAGCGGTGTTTGTCGCCTTATCACTGGCGGGGCTTGTCTGGATAGGTATTCTGTTCCTATAGATTGGCCGGGTTCCAGAATTCCAAAATGAAAGAGCCCTATTCAAAGAAAGCAATTATGCAGCTTGCTTTGAATAGGGCTCTTTCCCTTTATGTTTGTTGCCTCGACTAAAACTTCCTTTCCCTTTCTTCGCTTTAACCACTCGGGTTTTATAAAGCTCGCTGGTGACTATCGCCTTAAGTGCGTTATCTTGAATCACACCTCTGCCGTGTTCGTGTTGTATCTCAACCACATTTTCAGTGGCAAGCTTCGCATTTTTGCGTTTCTTTGCCATGTTAGGCTCCTTTGTTTAATTCGCAGGCAATATTGGCGTTCGTAGTTAGGAAAGTCAATGCTAACTTTAGAAACATAACCTCAACTGTCTTTATGAAATACACCATGACGACCTGTTTTTGTGCAGCACTGCTTTCTGTCTATTCAGTAGCGCAGAATTATATTGTTCTGAGCTATATTGCTCTGAACTATATTTTCAAACGCTTTGCCTTGTTTATGGTAACGGCCCTGAAAAATACGCAGGTTTATTGGATGAGTTCGGGAAAGAATATCGAGAGGAAATAAAGTCGTTTTACGAATATCAGTACAACACTACTCGTACCAACTGGCATACGGATTTAAGACAGCCTTAACACAATGATATTGTTGTCAGCAGATTTTATGAGTTTAAACTAATCGTCATATTAAGCGCATTAAACTGACATGGCAGTGTCATCTTTCATCTTCAGACTTTCTGTTTTAACTATGGATAGAAGGATTTTTAAGGATGAAATACATTACTTTATTGAGCGCTTATTGCGCTCTTTTCATGTCTACCCAATCATGGGGAAACCCTTTACAGATTGATCTTATTGGTCGTTACCAGTCGGGTATTTATGGTGAAGGTGCAACGGAAATTGTCGATTTCGATAAACGAACTAACCTTGCATATGTCGTTAATGGTGCAAAAAACCGTATCGACATTCTGTCGTTGAACAACCTCCCTTCAGAACCAATTTCGAACCCAACAACAGCAGATACTTTACGCTCAAAATCGCTCTTTTTACCAACAAGCGTGACACTTAATACAGGAAAAGAAATCCCCTTAGGTAATGCAAACTCGCTCTCTATCTATGATGGATTATTGGCTATTGCAGTTGCCAATGAAAACAAGCAGTCCTCTGGGGTGATCCTTTTTTATCGCCTTAAGAGCGATTCATCCACATTTTTGAAAGCAGTTGAAGTGGGCGCGCTTCCAGATATGGTCACCTTCACGCCAAACGGTCAATCTGTCTTGGTTGCAAACGAAGCCGAACCTAGCAAGGACTATTCTCTTGATCCGGAAGGATCCATATCTAAAATCTCTGTCAAAAACGGTATGCCAGAAGATTTCGCGATTCATATGACGTTTGAAAATTTTGAATCACAAAAATCCAACCTTCTAAAACAAGGATTCAAATTTGCTAGCCCAACTGGCACAAGCTTGGCTCAGGATATAGAACCAGAGTATATCGCGGTTAGTCCTGACAGCCTCTTCGCATGGGTAACTCTACAAGAAAATAATGCGATGGCGAAAGTTGATATTCGAGCGAATAAAATTGTTCAGGTAGTAGGGCTGGGGCTGAAAGATTATGGCGATGTACCCAACGCATTAGATGTGAGTGACAAAGATGGGAAAGTGAACATTCGTACATGGGAAGGTGTTTTTGGTTTGTATCAACCCGACACGATTGCAGCCTATCAAAGTTCGGGGAAACAATATGTTGTCACGGCAAACGAAGGCGACGCTCGTGATTACTGGTTTTCTGCGGCAAGTGAAGCAGCGTGCTTGCAGGCTGGTGGCAAAAAGTACGACAAAGAGGATGGGTGTTTAGGTTATAGCGAAGAAACTCGTGCAGGTAAGCTAAACCTTAGCCCCAACCACCCTCAAGCCGCCCATTTGTCGAAGCTAGAGCTAGGTCGCCTTAAAGTCACAACCGCCATGGGTGACAGCGACGGAGATGGTGTTTATGAAAAAGTCATCGCCTACGGTGGACGCTCGTTTTCGATATGGGACGAGAATGGGAAACAAGTTTTTGACAGTGCTGGTGAAATCGAAAAAGTAGTGGCGCAGCGATACCCTAACATGTTGAATACGAACGAAACCAAAAACAAAATGGACAATCGTTCCGACGACAAAGGAGTAGAGCCTGAAGGGCTCGCTTTAGGAAAAATAAACGAAAAAGACTACGCCTTTATAGGGCTAGAACGTATGGGTGGGTTTGTGATTTACGATATTACGCAACCAGACAACGCCAAATTCGTTGACTACATTGTTAATCGCGATTTTTCTACCACATTTGAAATTGATGACGATGCTGATCCTGTCGCTGTCTCTGGGCAATTCCGTGAAGCTGGCGATTTAGCACCTGAAGGGTTCAAATTTATTAGCTCACAAGACAGCCCGATAAAGCACCCTCTATTACTTGTAGCAAATGAAGTAAGCGGCACAGTCTCTGTTTATTCTTTGAAATAACCCCCCTATCTCTCATATTTGGCTTTCGGCTTATCGTCGGGAGCCTATTTCTGTACTTCCTTTACGTTCGCCGCTTTTTGTTTAACGCTTTAAAAAACCGACACTTACCCTTCCTATACAATTTTTCTTTCAAAGCGATTTTGCTTATCTCGCATTATTTTATCGAGAAAACCTTAACGAACCCAACCCTCTTCCACCTCATAGCCTGAGCCCAAATATGCATTTAAAAACATTCCTTTTCACACTATTACTGAGCAGTCTTGTATCAGGCTGTGGAGGAGATTCACCTTCTTCTTCTCACGCTGGCGCAAATGGAAATAAACCGACTACTCCAGGAACTCAAAAGCCCACTAAACCGACCCAACCAGGTCACCAGGTTTCTGATCACGAACTGCTGCCTTATTCTTTCAATGCTGTCGTTCAAGTTGCGGGGCGACCACATACTGTGGAACTGCAAAAATTTTCTGTCAGGCAAGAAAATGCCGCCTTCTATGTGTTAAACACAGACAAGTCAAACCAAATAGAAGCGCTCAAATACGTTCCTGAAGTGCGCAGCTATAGGGGTAGAGTTGTCGGTCAACCTGAATCGAGCATAGTTGGGTATATCGATGGTAATAATCTGTTTTATGGCAAAGTATTTTATGGTGGCATCAAATCTTGGGAAATCAAAAACCTAAAGGTAAAAACAAAATCAGCCGTTGTCGCAAGCTCATCTATAACGCTGAACCGATCGCCAGAAGACTTGAGACCAGTCTCAACCACTCACGTACTTCCTGAACCCTCATTAGGCAGCCCAATACCGAGTATTAAGGATTTCTATCTACAAAGAGCAGACATCACTTTCCACGCAACGGAAGACAGTTACACAAAGATCTTTAGCAAAAATCTAGAGTCAGCCATTGGTGGCATGGATTACATGGCAAATTTACTGGATTATTTGTTTACAAGAGATGCGCTGATTCGCTTCAGTTACCCCGGAGGCTTGATCACTCAAAAGTCGGGGAACATAGCTCAAAAAGACCAACAAACGGCATTGAGAAGAGCACTGAAAGGCAAGTTCTCGTTATTTCACTATTTCACTGGACCAAAAAACTCAGGGGCAAACGCTGGGCTAACCAGCTTCTGTGAATTCAACGTATCGGCTTGGTGCACGCTACATGAAGTCGGTCACGCATTTAATTTGGGGCATGATATCGGAGTAGAAACCAACAGTGTCATGGGTGCTGTAGAGCTGATCCCAACCAACGCGATATCTGTGATCAAATCTTCTCCAGCAGCAACACGAGGAACAATTGTAGGAGCTTTGCAATCCCCTATAAGCCCTAACGCGAATATCGATCACGTTGATGTATCGCGAGATGGTCAAGCTACTCTCAATGTATTGGACAATGATTTTGATGCCAACGGTCCACTGTCTGGAGGTACAATCAAAATTCATAGTATGGATTCGCGCTCACTTGCCTATGGCAGTATCTCTTGGGAACCCAATGGTAAAACCACCTACCAAGCGCCTAAAGGGTTTGTTGGAGATGACCACTTTCACTACACCATCATTGATGACACGGGAATGAAAGATGAATCTGAAGTCCATGTAAAAGTCATATCCGACTCTAGAGTTGCCTTTTTTAAGAAAAGTCAATTTACTCGTCACACGGACCTAGAACCCTATAACACCAAAGATTTTAAAACGACCCCAGTCGACCAAGCACATAATCTTGCCGGCAAAGAACAGTTTGTTTCCCTTCTTCACCGCAACCCTAAATACCCTAACTTAGGGTTTACCCAGCAGGTGTTAAAAGAAGGAGGATACGATACCGTTTATGAAAAAAACAACACGATGACGTTGCGCGACTATATGCCGCACGATCTCGCCCCCGGTCAGTCCAGCTTTTCGGTTTCTCTAGTACTCACGCAAGACGGCGATTTTGTGTCTCGTGAAAGTAATGGTGACTTTCACAAAACAATCCAAGAGCTTTCATTGATAGGGCAAGGAAAACTCGATGATGGCTACGCTTTATCTTACTTTAACGGAAATCAGCATCGCGTTGCTTTGAGCGGCTCCCCTGCTAAAGGGCTAGGATGGACGCTTGTAGGTCGTCAATTCTTTACTCAGCAAAACTTTCGCCAACGCCCACATGAGATCCATGCATTTGCCTCTCCAGATGCTGTCACAGTGAATGACAATAAACCACACATCATCACTTGGGTAATCAACCGAGAAGCGAACACAGTGACGACTTACGTCGATGGTGTGGCTATCCCAATGGCATTAGACAACAACCCGACTCACTTTGTTGAAGATGTACCTTTGCCTGCAAACTTTGGGGGGATTTATCCTGGTGGAACACATTATTGGTACAGTTCCGGGAGAGATTTGCATACAGAGTCTTATGGTCCTTGGTTTATGAGAACCACAAACTCCGATGCTGGGAAGAAAAATCCGAGTATCTGGGAAACATCAACGGACTTCCTCTCCAAAAACATGGACGTCGATGACGTACAGATTTTCACTTATGCTTTGTCTCCTGCACAAGTCTCACAAATTGCTCAAGGTGTTTACCCTGCTTATACGAATTCGCCTTACAACGGTCAAGCCGTTTTCTTCGATAAGCCTATAACGTTGGCTTGGGAACATGATAAAGCCACCAACTTCAAACTGGTATATGGCTATGAGCCATCCCTTAGCCATCCTTTATTTTCCCAAGTGTTGGGGACTTCTCGAACTCGGACAGTGGAGATAAATGATGCTCATGAAGTTTTATATTGGCGTGTTGACAGTAAAGTAGATGGTAATTGGATTACAGGGCACACTTGGTCTGTTCGAAATCAACTCCAGATTGGCAATATGTTGTCGCTCTCGTTTACCCAAGACGAGCTAATTGGTTCGGCACAGGCCAATGCTGCGGCGTGGGGGAAAAACATCGAAAAAAACTTCGGCAATGTCAGTGTAAAGGTAAGTAATCAAACAGACACCAATGGGCGTTCAACCCTATTACTGCGTGGTAATAACGCCAACATCGCGTTTACCAGCAATAGTAGTCGAGAGATCAAACAGATCAACGTATCACTAGGATCCTATAACCAAGAGAAAGTCGGCGAACTTGCAATCCAGTACCGTGTGGGAAGCCAGTGGAACGACGCAAAAGTACTGCATAAAAGTGGATTACCTACTGGGCAAAACTACAACGGCAGTTATTCTGATAATCCTGGGGTAGGAAACGGAAAGAGTGGACCGGGAAAAAATCGTTATGCGCCGGCATCTACTGATAATTTAAGTTCATACAAGGTGTCGCTTCCATCTGGTGTTTTTGAAGCGAGAATCATTGTTCGAGGGCATAAAAACGTCGTGACGCTCATAGACCACCTGACTTTGATGTAGAAAGGTTGGATAGAGATTAGGGTTAATACACCCTAATCTTTACTCATTCAAACCGATACCCAAGTGGCCTCAAGATACTTGGGTATACTCAAACTACTGCGTCCAAAATTTTATCAATGGCCTCAATAACCTTCTTAGATATCTCCAACAGTTTGGCGTGAGAATCCAGAGCGTCTTCTGCTTCCATCGCGGCTTTTTGCTGCTGCTTTAGCAGATCGATGGCAATCGCGACCTCATTGGAAGGTTTCTCCGATTTTGCTAATACCCAACGATCCAGCCGTATAAACAGCGTGTGCTGTTGATCTCGAATCTCGAATTGTTCGTCACCAGTTGCTGATTGCGCTGCTCGGTTAAGCGCCTTCATACTAGCTTGAATCTCTTTAAATACGGCGTCCGTCATTTGTTTTGTCCTTTGCAACTTAGCTTACTATCAACGACCTCAACACCTTCTTCACAATTTTCTAGTAAACCTTTTGTTGTATTGAATCGCGAAGTGACATCTTTCATCCTAGCTTGAGTTTGCACCAACGTCGCCTTGGTAAACATTCCACTATTGAGGCTTTCTGCCACCTGATTATGGCTCATTCGGAATGTATCAATAGCTTTGATCGTTTGCTGTATGAGAATAGGTGTAGCAGCCATTTCTTCCCATTGTGCATACAATCGCTCTATCTCTTCTCGGCTGGCTTTTAGTGGTATCTGACGAATGTTTGCTCTTCGATTGAAATCCTGAACTTCTTCGCTTAAAACGTATGAGCGCGATAGATAAATTGCCGTGCCAATCTGATGTTCTTCAATCAGTTCGATAAGCCTAAAGCTAAGCTGAGAAACGATTGCATCAGAGTTTGTAATGACTTTTTTAAGCGCCCGCTGCTTTTTTTCTTCACTGTAGCTTCCAACCAGAGCCACCAGCGCACTTTGAGCTATCCCTTCCTTTTCTTTTGGTATGGGCAGGCTAACCCATTGTGACGACTCTGCGGCTTGATACAAATTCAAAGCTGCCAACTCCGCATCCACCCCATTGTTGGCAGAAGCCAAATCATTAAGTGCTTTGGAATAAGCGAGAAGCGCTTTTGATATTGCAATAATGGGAGAATTTTCTGGAAGTTGGTAAGTTGCTAAAGGCTCAAACTCATCGGAATTTAGCTTTGCTTTAGAGGAACCATTATATTTAGCGGCAAGATGGGTGAGATCACGGTGAGATTTCGCCTGATTGTATTCACTAACGACCCCAGATACATGTTCAAGCATGTTGGTCGCAGACTGGCTAAAATCTGCAACTTTATTTTCCGGCACGTTAGAGCACCCCGAAAGTACCAATATCGTAGCCATTGCTACTGCATTTTTCGTAAACATCCTTTTAACTTTCATCGCTCACTTCATGTGTTGAAAAACATACTTGCACATATAATGTTGACTATTTGTGACCTCATGCACGAATTTTTAGATAACACCACCCTACCCAATATTTAATTACACCTTTAATTTCAGTAATTTATATTTATAGCACTGCGTATAATTGAACATAATCACTTAGTTGTTCCTTAATATGAGACCCTTACTTCATTAGCTGATATATGTTACAAAGTTTGGGTAGGCTAACGCTACGCTCGCTCTTTTATCTCGGTGCTAGAATTACACCCGAGTAGACAATTTGAAAGGAAACATGATGTCTGTTGATCGATTGATGACCACACTTTGTACCCACAACTTACTCGCATCTAAACAATTTTATCAAACACTGTTTGGGTTTAATGTAGGCTTTGAAAGTGAGTGGTTTATCCAGTTGGTCCACCCCAAAAGCAATGTTGAATTGGGGCTTATCACAGCAGAACATGAATTGGTTCCCCCTCGATATCAGGGAGCAGCTAGTGGCTTATTTGTTACTCTTGTCGTCGAAGATGTCGACGCTGTATTTAAAGCCGCCGAACAGAAAAATTACGTTGTTCTTCAAACGCCTGAACCCACATTTTATGGTCAAAAAAGGCTATTATTAGAAGACCCGGCTGGTGTTCTTGTTGATGTTTCCACACCACTTCCTATCTAGCGTCGCTTTACTGCGCATGATCCAGAAACATAAGATAGCAGCAACGGGATAGTGCTATTTTGCTACCCATTCCGTTTCGATCAATGTTTTATCTTGGCATTTAATGCGCGCTAAAAAGAGATCGCCCTTTTCAATGGTTCCGACTCCTTTTGGCGTGCCCGTCATAATGACATCGCCATCCTCCAAACTGGTGTAACTTTGCAGCTCATCCAAAATTTGAAGCGGCGGATAGAGCATATCTTTAGTGCCACCAGACTGAACACGAACACAGTTTATGAAGAGTTCTAAGGTCAAATTGGGTAAATCTCGCTGAGAAATAGGGACAAATCGACTGAATACAGCACTGCCATCAAATGCCTTTGCTCTCTCCCATGGTAGCCCTTTGCCTTTCAGATTAGATTGAAGTGTTCGCTTGGTTAAATCCAACCCAAATCCAACATAGCTAAGCTTACCTTCCATTATCACAAAGCAAATTTCTCCTTCGTAGTGAAGCGTTTCACCGTGGAATGAGTGGAGCGTAGAACTAATAGAACTATTGGGTTTATTGAACACCACCATTTGGTCTGGAACACTGTTGTTCAGCTCAGCAATATGTTCTGAATAATTTCGACCAACACATAGTATCTTTGAAGGTGTCACTGTCCGTTGTTCAACCTGAATGGTGTTCATCGCTAATCCTTGAGTTAATGGTTAATCCTAAAGTTAGTCGCGATCGAGCTTATTGAGCAGTTTTTCACATAGCTGCTTCATTTGAATCAAATCTTCAAGATCCATGTCTAAAGCACACAGCATGGCGCTTGGCACTTTTTGAGCTTCTAACTTCAGTTCATGTCCTTGCTCGGTTAGGTGCAGCTCTCTCACACGCTCGTCATGTTGTGCTCGCCGCCTTTCCACCAGCCGTTTGGCCGAAAGCCGCTTCAGCAATGGCGTAAGTGTACCTGAATCTAAATAGAGTTTATTGCCTAGCTCTTTGACATTAATACCATTTTGCGACCAAAGCACCATCATAACCAGATATTGTGGATAGGTAAGATCGAGCTTTTCTAGCAGCGGGCGATAAGCACGTACCACGGCATTGGTAGCGCTATAAAGTGGAAAGCAAAATTGATTTTCCAATTGTAGAACTTTTCCGCTCTCTATCTCTTTCTTCGTCATTATTTGTTCTAAACCCTAATATGCCAATTTATACTCGATATTCGGATGCGAGCTCACTGATGCCAAGCCCACTTTTCTTAGACACTTTTAATTGAACCGGAATACGTTCTTTCATCGCCTCAATATGGCTAATAACACCGATCATTTTTCCAGACGCGTTTAAGCTATCCAAAGCATCCAATGCTATATCCAAAGTTTGCGCATCCAATGTACCAAAGCCTTCATCTAAGAATAATGAGTCGATACTCGTCTTGTGACTCACAAGATCGGATAAAGCCAGCGCTAATGCTAGGCTCACCAAGAAGCTTTCTCCACCAGACAGTGTTTTGGTATCGCGTTCACTGTCGCCTTGCCATAAATCCAGCACACTGAGCTCTAAGCCTTCACCTTGCTTGCGTTGCAATTGATATCGACCGTACAAGCGAGAAAGCTGCTTATTCGCCAGATGAATCAAGTTATCGAGCGTTAAACCTTGTGCGAACTTTCTGAATTTATCGCCTTTTTGGGAACCAATCATGGAATGCAGATACTGGATATCATCGTAGACGACCCGGTAGCTATCTATTTCTTCAAAAAGCGCCGCCTGATCATTTCGTCTTTGCTGATCCGATGCCAACTCTTGGTTAATTTCCCCTTCCCGCTTGGTTCGTAGATCCAAAGCTTGCTGAACTTCCTCCAGTTTAAAAGTAAGCGCCTCTAAACTGTCTTTATCCCATTCGAGGGCATTTACGTGCTCATTCATTTCACTCAGTTTCTTTTTGCAACTTCCAAGTAGCGTTTGAGACTGCGTGATAGCATGGCTAAGGCTTTGTTGAAGCGCCTTTAATCTGCCTTTTTCGTCCTCAGACAACAGCGCGGCTTGGTACGCTTCTGTGTTCTCAAATGGGCTCGTTTCTAGAGCTGTTAGCCAAGTGCTTTCGGCTTCTTTAAGCGATTTTTCTGTGACATCTAGGTTTGTAATCAAGGTCGATTTTTTGCCTAGCGCGTTCGCTAGTTTTTCTTGAGACAATTTTAGCTGACCATCAATACTTTTGTGCAAGCTATCTAGAGTCGTCACTTTTTCACGAATTTGATTTCGTTCATTCGTAACCACCTTGTCTTTAAAGGCTTCAAAACGCTTCGACTTAACCTCAGTCAGAGCATGCTCTGTATTTTTTACTTGCTGAAGCTGGACGTTTAGTTCATTCGATAATTCTGCTTTCTGCTTTGCCAAAGTATCGGAGTGGTTTTGAGTAACCGCGATGCTCTGCTTTAACTCTTCTAACCTTTGAGTGGACTGTTGATACTCTGAAATTTGTTTTTCCAATCCTTCAAACCACTGTTGGGTGTTTTGAGAAGGAAAACTCAGCCCTAAAGATTCAACCTGGTGTTTAAACTCGTGTTCGGCTGTTTGTGTTTCTTTAGTTAAGCCCTGAGATCTAGCGAGTAATTCTTTGGTCATTGACTCGGACATTTGTAAGTCTTTATCCAGTAACTGCAACCGCCCATCTAATTGCTGTAATTTTTCAGATAGCTCATTTTTGCGCTTTTGAGTGTGTTCTAACTCTTTGAATGCGGATTTATTCTGTGAAAGGTGTGTTTTGGTAAACGTAATTCTTTGTTCCAAACCTTTAACTGCATTCAATGCGCTGTTTGTATCTTCAATAGAAATCGGCACTTCCAGATTTGGTACTTTCTGATACCACTCAGAAGCAATTTTCCCTAGCTCAACTTGAAATGAATCGGCTTTCTCTTGGTTCTCTTTTTGGTGACGTTCTAACGTGCTCACTTGAACCGAAAGTGCTTCGCCAGATTGTTTAATCTCTTCGAGTTGTCTTTCTGCTTCACGCTTTTTTGACACGGTTTCAGGTAGTGCTTCAATACCATTTTCCAATATAGGGTGCTCTAGGCCACCGCACAGAGGACAAGGGGTATCCGGAGACAATTGAGCGCGGTACACTGCCAAATGTTCCTCTTGAGACACCAACTGGTGAAGGGATTGTACCAGTTGATTCTGAGACTTGTATTGTGCTCGCATGTTATCGCGCTGTGTAAGCAATACTGCGAGATCTGATTTCTGCTTATCTCGATCCTGATCGAGATTTCGTTTCTCATTGTTTAGCTCACTCCAGCGCTCCTGACTATGCTGAAGCTGTAACGTCAAAATTAGCTGTTGATTTAGCTTCTCTAGCCCTGATTCCAGATTCTCGACCGTGCCATTTTGACAAAGTGCCTGAAAAGCGGCGGTGGCTTTCGTTTCTTCGTCATTCAGCTGTTCATAAGCAGGGGTGAGCTGCGACTTTTCTGACTCTAACTGGCTCTTTTTCTTTACATACTCACTGAGCTCAAACTCTGCCTGATTTAGCTTTTGGATTAGGTGTTGGCTTTCCTGCCATTGGTTCTGAATAAGAGAGGTTTGTACTTTCCACTTCTCTAAGTTTGGGGCAACCTGAGCAAGCGTTTCATTTTGCTTTAGAAACAGCTCCGTACTTTGCAATTCATTACTTTGAGATGCCGCCAATAGCTCAATGCGCTTTAATTCCTCTTGCACGTCATTAAGTTTGGCTTCGGATTGTGCGACTGACTTTGATTCTGTTTGTATCTTATTAGCCAGTTGTTCCATTTGGTTATCCAACGGTAAAACCGTCTGGGTAATCAAATCTTCAAGATCATGCTGCTCTTTTTTTGCGTTAAAGAGTGCTTGTTGGGATTCATCAAGCTTTCGATTGAGAGATTGGAATGCCTCTTCTAATTCCGTCGTTTCGCGCGTTAAGTCAGTGACTTCAAGTTGTTGCTGCGAGTGCGACTGATTCAGCTCGGTACACTTCGAATAGAGTGGTTGAAGGCGTTCGGCGGGCTCAGAAAACGAGAGCTTATCGAGGTCATTTTGAGATTCTAATTGAGATTTCTGTGCGGCTTCCAGTGCAACTTCTGCACTTTGAAGCTCTTTTTCCAAACTCGCTTTATCATTCTTCCATCGGATGCTCATGTCTAATTGCTGTTTAGACAATTTGGCGTCGGATTGAAGGGCAATCAAACTATCGAGCTCCGTTTTCAATTCACTGCAATATTCCGCACTGAGGAGTTGCACACCTTGTGCTTGTGACTCTAGCGCCACCATCTTCTGTTTGGATTCTGACCAATGTTGATGAACACGTTCCGATATCAGCCCATAAATTTCGGTACCCGTTAGCTCTTCTAGCAGCTCCGCTCTTTCAGACTCTTTAGCATTAAGAAACGCAGCGAATTGCCCCTGGGAAAGCATCATGGATTTAGTAAAACGATCGAAGTCTAGCCCTGTTACGTGTTCGACGACTTCCAATTTCTTTTTGGCTTGTGAAGCAATGATTTTGTTGTTTTCAACTTCTGCAAGTTCAACGACGGCGGCCTGAAGGTTTCCGTCGGACTTGCCATGGGAACGTCGCATGCTCCAAAACGCTCGATAGGCTTTACCTTTAACGTCAAATTCAACCTCAGAGAGGCATTCCGCTTCTCCTCTGGTCATCACTTCATTGTTTGAAGGTGTGAGCAACCCAAGGCGCGGTGTTTTGTGATAAATCGCTAAACATATGGCATCGAGGAGCGTGGTTTTTCCTGCCCCTGTAGAGCCTGTAATGGCAAAAAGCCCATTGTCGTTAAAAGGCGCTTGGGTGAAATCTATTTTCCACTCCCCTTTAAGCGAGTTGAGATTTTTAAACCTTAAAGAGAGGATTTTCATTTCATTGATTCCTCAACTTCCGATACGATCGTCAAAAATGCGTTTTGTAATCGCGTCTTTCGTTCTAGCTCTTCATCAGATTCAAACACTTCTTGATCCAACCTTTTCTCAAACACATCAGCTGGTTTAAGCTCATCTAGCGTCTCATTCTTTTGTTGCGTCAGTGCCTTTCTTCGCGAGGACTGGCTGCGCTTAAGTTGCAGCACTTCAACAGGGAGATCCGCAACCAGTAGCTGAATACGCTGCTGAAGATCGGAAAGATAGTCGTCTATTTCTACCTCAATGCTAACCCACATTGCGCCATCCCCAACCTGATGTTCATTCTGAGCCTCTTTTGACGAATTCTCATCTAACCGGTAATCATTGAGCTGAGTTTCAATTTCAGCCAAAGAGCCTGAAATGGTTGCCATTGCTTGGAAGCGGGGAACAAAAATAGGTGTAATGGTTGGTGAAGGGCTTTGTTCAAAATCCAGCAACAATACTTGTTTCTCTGATTTCAGTTCATCAAAGCTTAATGGAATAGGTGAGCCGCAATAACGAATGTGTTCCTTTTTAGCCACTATTTGGGGGCGATGAATATGCCCTAGTGCGATGTAGTCTGCGGGGGGGAAACCATCAGCGGCAAACCCTTCTAGGCTACCTATATAAATATCCCTGACCGATTCAGATTGTTTCACCCCCAAAGCAGTGAGATGACCAGTAGCAATAATAGGGATAGCCCTATCTGAGCGCGCACGTTGTAATTCTTTTTGCTTGATGAGTGCGTGGTTATACACGCTCGCATAATGCGTTTTAATCGCATCTGCCAACGCTACTTTTTTGTCTGTCGATGATTCACCAGATTGACTGACAACCAGATCCCTTGGGCGTAAAAAAGGTATAGCGCACAGCAAAGCTCCAATATCGCCCTTGTCGCCTTTTAGTTCTATAACTTGCTGATCATTTTCCTCAAGACTGCTCGCGATTACGTGCGTATTGAGGTACGCGAGAATCTGCTTTGTTTCATTCAGTACTGAAACAGAATCGTGGTTACCCCCCAAAACAACCAACGCACACTGCGTTTTTTGCAGCGCAACGACGAACTGGTTGTACATTTCTCGGGCATAACTGGGTGGTGAGCCCGTATCAAAAATGTCACCAGCGACAATCAGTGCGTTAACTTGATGCTCTGTGATCTGCTCTAGAAGCCAATCTAAAAAAGCCTGATGTTCGTTTTTTCTGCTCTTGGTGTAGAAGTTTTGACCTAAATGCCAGTCTGAGGTGTGAATGATCCGCATGTCATTGTTTTTTCGTTTTTATCATGCAGCCAGTTTATACCCAAGTAACCTCAAGATGCTAGGAAATGGTATTAAGGTAATAACAGGCAGTGTTTAGGCGTATCACTTGGTTAATGAAGTGCGGGTAAGAGTTTAAGCTATTTGAGATCTTTCGAAAAAAAGAATGAAACTTGGTATAGCAAAACACCACCAAGGCACCCGAAAATATTACACGAGAGATCAACCCAAGAAAATTGCCGGCTGGGAATCCAGATCTGGGAAAATTCGTCAATCAGCATTAATAGCAGCAACAAACTCAGAAATGGTTTTCCCGTTACTTTGCTTGCGAGCGTTGCTGTAAAACCCAATACAAAAGCAAAAGAGAAGTGAAAAGCAAGATCATAGTGCTGAATGGCATAACGCAGGTCACCGGAAAGCAAACCGATGCTCTGAAGTATAGAAAGGCTGCCTACCAATGCGATGCAGCTAAAAAACAGACCAATCACCAAGCTCTGTTGAGCTGAGTTGGAACGATTGGTCTGGTTATCGAGTTCTTTCATCTTTGTCATAATCTCAGGGTGATATCCCCTTCAATTATTTCTTACCTGTTACCTTTTTGGCAAGTTTTGAAGCGTGACCTTTAAGATAAACATTTTCGTAGCAGTAATTGGTCGCTTCGATATAGCCTTCAACGCTACCACAATCGAATCGCTGACCGTCGAATTTGTAAGCTAGAACACATCCAGATTGCGCTTGTTTAAGAAGTGCATCCGTTATTTGGATTTCACCACCTTTGCCTGGTTCTGTTTTCTCAATCAATTCAAAAATATCAGGCGTTAAGATATAACGGCCAATGATCGCCAGATTACTCGGTGCTGTACCCGGTTCAGGCTTTTCTACCATGTCATCAACACGGAATAGTTTGTCTTTGATCATTTCCCCAGAAATCACGCCGTATTTGTGTGTTTCTTCTTCTGGTACTTCTTCAACCGCGACTATCGAGCAGCGAAACTGCTTATACAGTGCGACCATTTGTGCCAATACGCCTTCGTACTTGTTCACACAAAGGTCATCAGCCAAGACAACAGCAAATGGCTCATCACCCACCAATTCGCGACCTGTAAGAATGGCGTGACCCAATCCTTTCATCTCACGTTGACGAATGTAAGTAAAGTTAGCCGCATCGATAATTTCACGAATATCGATCAGCAGTTCTTCTTTGTTTGTACCACTGATTTGGTGCTCTAACTCGTAGTTTTTATCAAAGTGATCCATTAGAGAATGTTTACCACGCCCCGTCACAATACACATGTCGGTCATTCCAGCTTGTATCGCTTCTTCCACACCATATTCTATCAATGGTTTGTTAACGATAGGCATCATTTCCTTAGGCATCGATTTCGTTGCTGGTAAAAAGCGCGTTCCATAGCCAGCTGCCGGAAAAAGGCATTTCTTGATCATCTCAACTCCGTTTTCGTTGTTCAGTTATGGGTTAACCCATAAGATTTAAATTGGTGTTATTGGTGAAAAGGCAAAGGACTTTTCGTGTCTCACTTTAAATAAGTGATTGTTATATTTGGTTCAGCTTCAGCTTTCTCTGAAGGCTCTCAGTAAACTGACTTTCAGTGGTTCTAACAAGTAGTCCAATGGGCGCTTTTCTTCTAGTAATACGTAGACTTCTGCTGGCATCCCAGGGTACAACTCCAAGTCTGGATTGTTGGATATTTCTTGGCTATTTAGCTTCACTTTCACTTTAAAGCCACTCAACTCCTCGCCATCAGAATTCGTTCTGTCTGCATCTATGTATACAACTTCACCTTGCACTGGAGGAGTCGTTCTAAAGTTAAATGCAGAGAGACGTATCAACGCTTGTTGACCAATCCTTACCACATCTATATCCGTAGGGTTTATGATCGCTTCTACAATCAAGCTGTCGTTGTCTGGAACAATTTCCATAAGGCTTTCGCCTGCCCCTACGACTTCGCCCGCCGCATTCACTTTCAGCCCTAATACGACGCCACTAGCCGGACTCTTTACGACCGTACGAGCTTGAACATCCTTGGCGAGGTTTAATTCAGCCTCCAAAGTGATAAGCGCATTACGAACCTCAGCGATTTGAGTTTCAACCTCGGAGCGATTTCTTTGTTTAATCGCACTTTTTTGCTGCTCCAGTTCAGAGACTGATAATATCTGCCCATCCAATTCCGCCCGAACCGAGATAATATCGGAGACCAACAAGACTTCTGAACGCTTGAGTTCTAATAACTTTAAGCGCGAAGTAAAACCTTCTGCCAAAAGTTGATCGTGCATCTCTATTTCATCGTTGAGAAATTCCAATGCTTGCTTTCTTTGCGCTAGCATCTGAGATGAGAAAGAGCGTCGATTTCGCGTCTGTTTCAAACGTGAGTCCACGATATCCAGCTCCTTTATCCGCATATCCATGCGGCTGGCAAACAGAGATCGTTGGTTTGCTATTAGCGTGTCAATTTCCAAAGCAAGGTGGGGAAATTGAACTTTATCGATCGAGGGGACATAACGGGATAAATCATCTCGTTCTGCCAACAATCGTTGATATTCTATCTGGCGGCTAATCCAAGTAAGTTGGGTTTGTTTTAGTCGACTCTGAAACGTGATGTCTGAGATTTTTATCAGCGGAGCACCTTTCTCTACCTTCTGACCTTCACGAACGTAGACTTGGGCAACAATCCCCCCTTCTAAGTGTTCAATGCTTTTCCGCTTACTTTCGACAATTACAATACCCGAAGCTATGGCCGCGGAATCCAACTTCGCGAACCAAGTCCAAGCCGCGAATAAACCTAAGCTCAAGAACAAAAAAATCGTCGCGCGCTTTATGAGACGGTTGTTGTCCGTCATTAACTGTGTTGAGTCATTCATCATGAAGCCTTTAGTATTTCATCGCTTGGTAGTTTGAGTGACTGGCGATATTCACGCTTTTCTTATCCAGTTTCGTTTTGTTCTCGTACGCTTCAGAAATGACACCATCTTTAAGTTCAACGACATAATCAGCCAACTTCATCATTAGCGGGGAACTGCTTACGAAGATAATCCCAACTCCGTTACTTTTTAGAGTTTCTAGGTGTTTAACTAAGTATTGAATCGTTGGGTTATCAAGAAATGCCGTCGGCTCATCCAGAATGAGAAGTTTGGGTTGGTAATAAAAACAGCGCGCTAAGGCTAATCGTTGCATTTCACTACGAGACAATTCCACCCCTTCTAACCCAAGCATGGTCCCGTAACTTTGCGGAAGCTTGGCAACGAAGCTGTGGCACTGTGCCGCTTTACTCGCTTTTACGACATTTTCAGGGACATGCATATCTAAGTGATCACCAAATCCACTGATATTGTCGGATACGGTGGCATCAAAAACATCAATCACTTGGGGTAAATAACCGATGGACTCAGCGAGTCGCATGGTATCTAGCTTATCGATATTGATTCCATTGACTCGTACTTGCCCTTTAGTTGGTACGTAATAATTCGCCAAAAGCTTGAGCAAGGTTGATTTACCTGCTCCAGATGCCCCTTTGATAGCCAAACAATGACCAGGCTTTAGGTTGAAGCCTATATTGTGAACCAAAAGCCGGTCGCCTAGCCCCCGGTAAGTGACTTGGTCAACAGACAATTCAATCTCATCTAATGTGATATCCATTTTACTGTCTTCTAGATGACTAGAAAAAACAGCACTGATTCTTTCAAACGCTTCTTTCGATTCCAACCAATTGAAGTATTGGCTTGCACCTTGATCAATCGGTGCCAGTATTCTTCCTAGCAATATTGAAGCAGCCAAAAGCGAACCGGCCATTATTTGCTCGTTAATAACTAGCCAAGCACCAACTGCAAAAACACCAATTTGAACGGTCATTCTGATCATCTTAATGACACTTTGACCATGATTTGTAAATCGCTTAGAACGCTGCTCTTGTTCAAGGGTCCGGCTGTGTTTTTGATTCCAGCGCTCCAGTACTTTTCCAGAAGCTTGATACGCCTTAAGTAACTTCCCCTTGCTAAACAGCTTTTGAACTGAGGACGATTGCTGGATCGCCATATTCTTCGCTTCGTTCATGTTTTTGTGTGTCAACAGCAGTAACAAGCCGCTTGCAACCGATAGTACAAGTGTTGCTGCAAGCGCGTAAGCGCCGAGTACTGGATGAAGAAGAAATAAAACAACGATGAAAATGAGCGACCAAGGAAGGTCTGATAAGCTTCGATGAAAAGGAGAAGATAAGTATTGTTTCGCCAATTGATGATCTTTTACCGCTTTGTGTGCAGCTGCCGCATTCATGGAAGATAAGTTAAGGCTCTTTTGAATCAGCAATTCGCCAAACGATTGATCATAAATAGATGAAAGGTTATTGAGAACTTGTTGTCGTGTGTAGTCCATCGCAACTTGTACGATAAGGAGAAATACCGCAATTAAAGCGAGAAAAAGCAGCGTATCTGTACTGCGAGAAGAAAGTACGCGATCAAATACCTGCAAACTGTATATTGGCAATACCAATACTAAGAGATTTGCAAATACGGAGAATATTTGAAAATAGAAGAAGTTTTTCTTGCGATAAGAAGTGAATGTAGACCAACGTTTCATAAACGATTTCTGCCTGTGAGTCTTTTAATATTTATTATGTTTCTAGCCTGCTTAGACTCTTAAAATAAAAAACCTAAGACAAAACAAGTATAAAGTGCCTCAGGCTTCACGGGCATACTCAGAATGCATATTGGGAGTAATTTCACCCCTGTGCATGAGCCAAGTACTAAAAGGGATCGCACTTAGCAAGCGATCCCTCATTAGGACTGGCTTATACTGGAGCAAAGTCCGTATCAGTAGTCAGGATCTGATAGGCGTCGTCAGCAGTGTAAACTGTCACAGAGTAGAATACATCAGCATTCAGACCTTGCGCCTGCAAGTACATTTCTTCTGCAGAACTCAATGCGCTGCTGGAATGCCCAGTAATGCTTCCGTCCAGTGTTAGGTCAATATTGGACAGTACTAAACCAAATCCAACTTCCGATTCAGCATCATTTGCAGCCAGTAAGGTGCTGTCAATAGTGAGTGCAGCTGGCGCAACTTTCCCTGTGCCTTTAACTACTTCAAAGTTTTCAAACGTCACCGTATCCGTGCCGCTCAGTTTTAATACATCGAAACCAGAGCCACCGTCTGCATCACGCCCAGTAACGCCTGCAGCAGGACCGAGTAAACCAGATACATCAACCACATCGTTGCCTGTGCCCGCATCAATATCAAAACGTGTGAACTGAGAGTTTTTTGCATTTGTGATTGAAATGGTGTCGTTTCCCGCACCTGAATTAACCTCAAAGAGGTTGCCCCAGTTGATGCTATTTGAGAATGCAGACACAGCAATATTGTCGTTACCTGTACCTGTGTCGATTTCACCACGCTTTGCATTTGAAACAACAATCGATGAGCCATTGCTGTTTTGGTTATCAATGTCGACATCGACAAAGTTGTTTACGTAAACAATTTGATCATTACCGTCAACTTTCGCTTCTTTGTAACCCGCTTTATTCCAGCTGTCGGAAGAAAGGATCGTGGCGCTCAAAACACCGCTCGTAGACTCTAGGTTTACACCATCTGCAGATACCGAACCCACTCCAGTTAGAGATTGAGTTGCATTCCCTGCAGTAAGACCTGACGCTGAGCCTGTGCCATCTGTATTAGTTGTCCCTACATATGTTGTAGTCATTTCCATGTCTCCAAATTATAAATAACACAAGTTAACTAGCACCAAGATATAAGGCTTATTATGTTTGGTGCCACATTGTTGAAATCATGAAAAATTATATTGAGCTTAACGTCAATTTGACACTGCTCTGACAGACAATAATGACAAAATAGGACTGGAGCATTAGAGTTTCCTAACCTAATATTAAAGGGTTAATTAAATAAGGTGACTTTTCCTAATTTTAGGCATGACAATATTAGTCCAAATTTTTAAGAAATAATGAATAAAAAAGATCAGTACTATTTATTTATTAGTGGTAATAACAAGAAAATGAACAAAAAAACAATTAATTAAATATATATCAATCAGTTATGAACACTAGCACCAAACTAATGAATTAATACTTAATCTCGTTAAGCCTCATCTTCTACTTCTCTTGAGTGGCAAAACAAAATCATACTTAGCACTAGAGCCCATATAAAAGCGTTACTTAATAATACTCCACTTGATGCAGATGCAATAGTTAAACCACCAGTTATCACACCAATTGCCACCGCTAACTGTTGCTCGTAAGTATGAGTTAATGTCTTAGACATGAGCGCAGAAAAAACGCACTTACCTATCCAAACAATAACAACCATACTTCCTGGAATACCAATACCAAGAGCGAGATCCATATATGAGCTATGTGTTGATCTCGCTGCCCAGCCAAATTCCGAGGAATATTGATACATAATTTCTGGTCGGCTAAACACACCGATTCCATACCCAACTAATGGACGCTCAAAAATCAATTCATAGAGGACTTCCCAAAGCCCTGTTCTTCCGGTCAGAGTTGGGTCTCTCCCAAGCAATATCAGAAAGTCGTGTAGAAAGACATTCAATAAAGTCACTAAAAAAATAAGTCCCACTGAGTAAAAAGCCAATAATACTATTTTCTGACGAATCATTGATTTGGCTATTACAAAACGCACGAAGAAAAAAGTGGTCATTACAACGATCATTGTCAGCAATGCCGTTATTGACTGAGACATAATGACCATTAACAAACAACAAAAAAATAAACTCAGCTGTTTAATATCCTTACGTTTTGATTCAAACCACCAACGCTGGAAAAATACAATACTGATAATTGCGAAAAACGAACCTGCACCGTTTTTATGAACAAACAACCCTCTCCAAGAACCCGCATGTATGCCATTCATGATCGCGTGTTGAGGGAAGACGAGTAAATATATGACATTCAACACGACGACCGCTGTAAAAAAGGTGACCAACGTATTGTATAGCACTTCTGGTCCGTAATATCGGTAGTAGAGAAAGACAGGTATCGAAACAACAGCAACCGAGATCATATACCTAAGGGCAAGATTTGAGTTTGGAGAAAATAAAATCGAAAGCAAACTGAACGCAATAATGGCATATGCGAGTAAACTTATCCTCATTTGCGCAAATATTCTTTTTCCTGTAAAGAAAAAGAATACGGCAATGAGACCAAGTTGCGCCATTTGCATGAACTTTTGCGGTGTGTAGCTGATGTTACTCAGTAAGTACTGAGCAGCCGGGTAACCGAAGCCCATGTTAGTAGATCGGATCAGCACCAGATAAAACAGCGCAGTCAGACAGACAAAATTAAACGAATCTCTTCGAATCAGCATACTTAGTTAAGCTCCAAATCTTTAATTTTTAAGCTTATTTCGAGGTGCCAATCCCAGCTTATTAGCTTGTAAATACACAGTTTTAAATATAGCATCCTGACACTATCAACTGTGATTCACAGCGCTTCCTATCTTTATTGACTTCAGTTTGAACTCTACAGATGTGCTGAGAGATCGTTTTTCCTATAGTGTCGGAGTACATTCGTAAACCAACGAAATCGGATTTACCGTAGAAATAATTCTTCTTGCTGAGTTGTTTTTTTGGAGCTGGCAAACGAAGAAAAAATCATCGTCAAAAGTGCACAAACAAAAATACTGTTTAGCTGATTTTTGTATCCACTCAAGTGCCTGGTCAACCATACCTGCAATGAAGTCTATAAATGGAATGGATAACTAATCCAACGGCACTTCATCCTCTACTTCTCTTGAGTGGCAGAACAAAATCATACTCAGAACTAGAACCCATATAAAAGCGTTACTCAGCAACACACCACTTGATGCCGATGCGATAGTTAAACCACCAGCAATCACGCCAATTGCAACCGCTAACTGCTGCTCATAAGTATGAGTCAGTGTCTTAGACATAAGCGCAGAAAACATACTTTTACCAATCCAGATAAATACCGCTATGCTCCCTGGAATACCAATACCAAGAGCGAGGTCTATATATGAACTGTGCGTTGTTTTCGCGGCCCAACCAAACGCCGAGGAGTATTGATACATGATTTCGGGGCGACTAAAAACGCCAATTCCATACCCGAACAATGGTCGTTCAAATATCAACCCAAATAGCACTTCCCAAAGCCCTGTTCTACCTGTCAGAGTCGGGTCTTTCCCAAGTAAGATGAGAATGTCGTACAGAAAGATATTCAATAATGTCACTAAAAAAATAAGACCTACAGAGTAAAAAGTCAGCAATACTATTTTCTGACTAATCAGTGGTTTGGCTATTACAAAACGTACGAAGAAAAAAGTGGTCATCACTATGATCATTGTCAGCAGCGCCGTTATTGACTGAGACATGATAACCATTAATAAACAACACAAAAATAAACTCAGTTGTTTAATATCTTTACGTTTTGATTCAAACCACCAGCGCTGAAAAAATATAATACTGATAACAGCAAAAAATGAACCTGCACCGTTTTTATGAACGAACAATCCTCGCCAAGAACCCGCATGTACACCGTTCATGATCGCGAATTGAGGAAAGACGAATACATATATGACATTCAACACGACGACTGCAGTAAAAAAGGTGACCAATGTATTGTAAAGCGCTTCTGGTCCGTAATATCGGTAGTAAAGAAAGACAGGTATCGAAACAACAGAAATCGAGATCAAGTACCGAAGGGCGGAACTTGAGTTTGGAGAAAACAAAATCGAAAGCAAGCTGAACGCAATAATAGCGTATGCCAGTACACTGATCCTCAGCTGCGCTAATACTCTTTTTCCCGTAAAGAAAAAGAATAAGGCAGTTAAGCCAAGCAGTGCCATTTGCATGAATTTTTGTGGTGTATAGCTTATGTGACCCAGAAGATGCTGGGCTGCTGGGTAACCGAAGCCCATGTTGGTAGATCGTATCAGCACCAGATAAAATAGTGCAGTCAGACAGAAAAAATTAAAAGAGTCTCTTCGAATCAGCATACTTAGTTAAGCTCCAGATCCTTAACCTTAAGGCTTATTTCGGGATACTTATCCCAGCTTGTTGGCTTGTAAATACCCAGTTTAAAGAACGGCACTCTGGCATCATTAAATGTGTTGGGACCGCATGTTTCGCTCAGTAAAGCTTCATTTAAGTAGGTTTTGAGGCACTCGTTGTTAGAAGTAGATAATACACCTTCTATTCTAAACTGATTCCATACATTAGCTGCGTAGCTCACACCTTCGAAAAGCGTCCGAGAACGAATAGAATTACCATTTGCAGCACAGGAACCACGTTTGGTGCTAGATATCTTTTTCTGATCCCAGCGATTATACATTCTGAGTTTTCCGTTTTTAGTTTCTAATGCCATGATTGGGCAACGCCAGCTTTCTCCTTTGTCAGGGAAGGAATGAATTTGAAAATAGCTGTGCCACTGATTGGAATACTGGTAAGTATCGTTAACCAAAAAGCGAAAGCTCAAGGAGAAGGGTTTGTCTCGCTCAAGCCCTTTTTGAACTGCAATTTCACAGCGCTTCCTGCCTTTTTTAGGCTTCAGCTTGAACTCTACAGACGTGCTGAGCGATCCTTTGTCCCATAATTCTGGATGACACTCGTAAACGAATGAAACCGGATTTTCTGTAGAAATAAATTCTTCTTGTTGAAGTGTTTTTTTTGGACTGGCTGACGAAGAAAAAGTCATCGTCAAAAGTGCACAAACGAAAAATACTGCTGAGTATCGCTTCCTGCTGACTAACATATTATCCACTCAATTTCACAATCATAGCTCGGGTCAAGAAAGTGACGTTCCCAATAACATATCGATTGAACAAGCGCTTCGGCTCTCTCATTAACCGGTAAGCCCACTCTAAGCTGAGTTTTTGCACCCATTCAGGTGCTCTTTCAACCTTACCAGCTATGAAGTCCACAATGGCTCCACCGTTGATGGTCGATATGTTTGGATACGTCTCGCATATCATTTTAGACACAGCTTCTTGCTTAGGCATCCCCATTGCCATCACCACCAAATCAACCTCGTGATCGACAAGATGTTGAACATATGCACTGGGTTCCTTAAAGCCGTCAAGAACGGTCACTATTTGTACATTCTGAGTTTCAAGTTTTTGTCTGGCAACCGTCAGTTCTTTGTTTGTTGAACCAAACAATGCCACTTTTTTTCCCTGATACACCTGAGTAAGCAATACAGGAATGAGATCGGTGCCATTGAGGTTGTATCCAGGTTCCTTATCCAGCATTTTGAAAAGGAGCTTTACACCAATTCCATCTCGTAAAACCAGATCGCTCGCCATGATGGAATCGACAAAGCCCGAATTTCTGCATCCGAGATTAAAAGCATGGGCATTTAGGAATGCGATATTGAGCCGCTTTCCTTCTTCAAGATACTGACGACAATATTGAACAACCCGATCGGTTGATTCAAATACGGTAATTTTTGAAACGAACTGACGAAATTCCAATTTCATTAAACTGCTGCCTTAATGTAGTTGAGCGCTTCTTTTGCTCGTACTGCCCAAGTGTTTTGTTTTGCAAACGCTTTTCTTTTTTCTCTTGTTGATGGAGTATCAGATTCAATTGCCTTGCCTATTGAATCAACAAACTCATCATCCGTTTCGACAACGTGGACCAGTCGTTTACCTTCCTTGTCAAAGTCACATTGGCTAGAGACAGACGGAATGCCAGCAGCGCAATATTCATATAACTTCAAAGGGTTACGGTACTGATTGAAAGGAGACATTCGGTAGGGACATATTCCGACTTTAAATGTGGACATAAAATTGGGTAATTGTTCGTAAGGAACTAGCCCTGTCAGCGTTAAATTCGAATATTTGTGAGAAAGAGCCGTAATGGCGTCGTTTCCAACCTTTCCAACCATCATTATGGTCATGTCAGGATAACGCTCGCAAACCTGTTCAATTAGACGCTCATCGGTCGACTGATCGATAGAACCTACAAAACCAATAACGTTTTCTGAGACAGAATCTCTGTCGAACGCATTCACCCATTCACTGCCCACAGCGTTAGGTAAATACTGTACGTTTGAATGTGAAGTCAGCTTAGAAAGCTTCTCGACCAGTTGATGGCTGGTTGCGAAACATGCGGCACTGTTTGTAACACATGCTTTCAATGTTTTCTGGTAAGAAGGATAATGAGAAAACGGGTACTCTTTATCGTCATCGTAATTGTCATAATGAGTATAAGCGTACGGTATCCCAACCCCTTTCAGATATAAGTATTGGTCCGGCTTGTAAAACCAGAGACAACTCACTTTGCTCCCACAACGCTTTCCAGCTTTTATTACTTGCCACTTGATCGGCAACGTCACTGCAAGCCAGCGGACAAATGCATTACTCATTGTCCAACTAATAGGAAGTAAAGTAAGCAAAGGCAGAACCTGTACATTGCCAAACTTTTCCGGAACCTTGTAGCTAGTGTCTGCCTTTAAAAACCATTTTGGTCTTTTGAAATAAAGCAGAGGTGTGTCTTTATTGTCCAACTCCTCACTTATCGCCTTGATAAAAGGACGTCGATGAAATTTTAGGTACTGATCACTGATTGAAAAAATCGCGATACTCATGAGTAGAAACCTGCCACTATGCCATCACTGACGAATATCCCTTTATAAAAGCCCAACATCCAAGTAAAACCACAAAAATACATGACAGGACATAAGATGAGCAGCATCAATGGGCTGAAGGCATACTTGAGATTACGAAAGTTAATTCGAGTAATTTTTACCATCATCATCAAAGGTAAAAGCAGTGCAAGTAGCCACTTGTTCATACCGCCATCCTCCTTCTGATATCGAAGGAAGAACAAATTGTTTCCAGTGATGTAGATTTTTTTGACGACTTTATTGAAGGGAGAATCCTGAATCTGGTAGCCAATCACATCAGGGAAAAAATGCAGAGTATGACCTATACGCACCAATTTTTCCGTCAATTCGGTATCTTCCATACGTGAGATATCAGTGAACCCGCCCACTTCATCAAATAGAGCTTTCTCGATAATCATGAATGCCGAGCTCAAATTCGCTCGCTCTGTAGGCGTGCGAGAAGACTGAGATTCATGATTAAAGTAATAATGCTCAATATAAGAGGTCAGTGTTACCGCCCCTTTTTTATCCAGATCCAGTGCTCCACCAAATATCTTCACACCATCTGTGATATGTTTCTCAACATCTTGAAGCGCCTGTCCATCTAGTACAACATCAGCATCGACAAATACAAGATAATCACCGTTTGCAGATTTAGCCCCTATGTTACGACCACCACCGGGGTGAAAACGTTTTTCTTCTTTAAGCAAACGAACAAACGGATACTGAGCACAAATCTGGTCGACTGCAATCCCTGGTGAACAATCTACGACCAATACCTCTGCATCGACCTCATCCAACTGTTTAGCCAATGCAGACAGGTTACGTCCTAAGTTATCTTGAGAGAGGTAAGACGGAATAATTATGGAAAGTTTCACTGATGTATCCCTACTAAATTTCGTTAACTTTGCTGCAGCACATTCTTATAAATGTTCTCGAGTGCTGCGCACTGTTTACCTAGGTTATGAGTCTGGTGAACAAACTCCACGGCATTATTACTGTATCGGTCCCAACGCTCGTGGTCATAAGACAGATTAACAATCGCATCGGCCAACTCGTCAACGTTTTCTTCACTGACCACGGTGCCAGTCTCACCATCAATAATGGCTTCAGGCATTCCGCCAGTATTGAATACCACTGCTGGCGTACCAACAGCCTGTGCTTCCACAATAGTTAGGGCGAGCGCCTCTTCCTGCCCATTGGGCATTCTGACACTTGGTTGCACATACACACTTGCTCTTTGCATCCAGTGCTTTACCTGCTCTGGTGTTTGCCGACCTGTAAACTCAACCTGAACGCCTCTGGATTTAGCCAGTTCTTCAAGATGGGCTTTTTCTTCGCCATCTCCGACCAGCACCAGCTTATTATCAGGGGCAAGTTTTTGGACTTTGGACATGGCTTCAATCAAGAATCGGTGTCCTTTTATTGGAATCATCCGACCCACACACAAAATAACTTTCTCACGTTTAATATTTTTAGAAGGCACAAAAATTTCAGTATCTATACCAATATAATGACGTATGATTTTGTCTTCAGGGAACCCAAGACGAATCATTCGTTCTTTAATAGAGTCTGAAACAGCAATAAACTGAGTCGCCCTGTCAGCTAATTCAAATCGTTTATCCATATACCGCAAGTGCAGCCGCCCATGCTTTTCCAATGAAGGGTGTTCGATCACATCAAAACCGTGAAAAGTCACAACTAGTGGGGTACTTAATTTTTCGGCAATAGATAAGGCTGTCAATCCATTGGGACCAAAATGAGCATGAATCAATTCGGGTTCAAGCTTTCTCATTCTTCTTAGTAGGTTGGGAAGCACAAGGCCCAATTTAAACAATTTATCCGTTACCGCCCCTAACACACCGGATTGAACAATATGAGTTCGATCACTAGGTAGTGAAAGTCCCTGAGCAACTTTATCGCTGCCTACATACTGAGCTTTGAAATGCTTTAATGCTTCTCCCTGTGCCCTGATAAACGTTTCTGAGTACGCAAGAAGATGATTTGAAAAAATAATGACGTTGTTCATACTATTTCTACTTTATCTGTTCAAAAATGGCCCGCGAAAAGTTGCGATGCTCATGGTTAACGGTCTGCAGCTATACCATCACTTACGAATATGCCTTTATAAAAACCCAGCATCCAGGCAAAACCACAAAAATACATGACGGGGCATAACACGATTAGCATGAATGGGCTAAACGCATACTTGAGATTACGAATATTAATTCGAGTAATTTTTGCCAACATCATCAAAGGTAGTAGCAGTGCCAGTAACCATTTGTTCATGCCTCCTTCTTTTGACTGATAACGCAGGAAGAACAGGTTGTTACCTGTTATGTAGATTTTTTTAATGACCTTTTTGAAGGGGGAATCCTGAATCTGGTAGCCAATGATGTCTGGGAAGAAATGTAATGTATGACCCATACGTGCCAGTCTTTCGGTTAACTCAGTGTCCTGCATACGTGGAATATCACTAAACCCACCTACTTCATCAAACAGAGCTTTCTCGACAATCATAAGCGCCGAGCTTAAGTTCGCGCGCTCAGTAGGCGTGCGAGAAGATTGGGATTCATGATTAAAATAATAATGCTCAATATAAGAGGTTAGCGTTACATCCCCTTTTTTATCGAGATCCAGTGCGCCACCAAATATTTTCGCTCCATCTGAAGCGTGTTTTGCGACGTTTTGAAGCGCCTGTTCATCTAGGACAACATCAGCATCGGCAAAAATAAGATAATCACCGTTTGCTGATTTAGCCCCAATATTGCGCCCCCCACCAGGGTTAAAACGCTTTTCTTCTTTGAGCAAACGGACAAACGGGTACTGAACACAAATCTGGTCGACTTCATCTCCAGGAGAACAGTCGACGACCAATACCTCTGCATCGACCTTATCCATCTGCTTAGCCAAAGCCGACAGGTTGCGCCCCAAGTTATCTTGAGATTGGTAGGATGGAATAATTACGGAAAGTTTCACTGACGTATCCCTACTAAATTTTGTTAATTCTGCTGCAGCACATTCTGGTAAATACTCTCAAGTGCTACACACTGTTTATCTAAGTTATGAGTCTGACGTACAAACTCAATGGCATTTTTACTGTATCGGTCCCAACGCTCATGGTCATAAGACAGGTTCAAAATCGCATCGGCTAACTCGTCACTGTTCTCTTGGTTAACCACGGTTCCTGTCTCACCATCAATAATGGCCTCAGGCATTCCACCAGTATTGAAAACCACAGCGGGCGTCCCCACCGCTTGTGCTTCCACAATAGCTAAGGCAAGCGCTTCTTCCTCTCCATCTGGCATTCTGATGCTAGGTTGCACATACACGCTTGCTCTCTGCATCCATTGCTTAACCTGCTCTGGTGTTTGCCGACCAGTAAACTCAACTCGAATACCTTTGGATTGAGCCAGTTCTTCAAGTTGCACTTTTTCTTCGCCATCTCCAACCAGCACTAGCTTATAGTCAGGGGCAAGTTTTTGAACTTTAGACATGGCTTTAACTAAAAATCGTTGCCCTTTGTAGGCAGTCATGCGCCCAACGCAAAGAATGATCTTTTCTCGGTGAGTCGATTCATCTGGTGAAAAAAAATGAGTATCGATACCAATGTAATGCTGAATGATCTTACTTTCAGGAAACCCGAGCTTTACCATTCTGTCTTTTACCCACTTCGATACGGCAATAAACTGAGCCACGTTCTCTGCAAGTCTCGATCTACGATCCATATACCAGATATGCAAGCGCCCATGCTTTTCCATCGTTGGAGATTCAATAACATCATGGCCATGAAAAGTCACAACAAGGGGGGCACCTAGCTTCTCTGCAAGCGATAGTGCAGTCATTCCATTTGGACCAAAATGAGCATGAATCAATTCAGGTTTGAGCTTTCTCATTCTTCTGAGAAAGTTAGGATGCACGAAACCCAATTTAAACAAATTGTCCGCCAGAGTTCCCAGCATGCCAGTTCGAACGAGATGAGTACGATCACTAGGAAGTGAAAGTCCTTTTTCAACTTGATCACTCCCTACATACTGAGCCTTGAAGTGCTTTAATGCTTCTCCCTGTGATCTGATAAACGTTTCTGAGTAAGCAAGAAGATGGTTTGAAAAAATAATGACGTTATTCATATCATTTCAACTTTATCTATTCAGAAATTGGCGGAAATCCTGCTGCCAGGAGGGATACACTAATTTCATGCAAACCACATAGCTCGCCGCACCGATCAAACAGGAGGCTGCAAAAATTATCGCTAATGACGATTCAATAAACTGCCCTGAGATTACAACAGCAAACGTCATTCCAAGTGAAGCCAACCAAGCAGCGGAAACGGGTTTAATCTGGTAAAACCAGCTAAGCCCGAATATTTTGTAGTAGCCTTTCATACTAAACGGCATCGTTACGAAAACACGTAAAAGCATGCCAAATGCGGCTGCCATCGCACCGTAGGTAGCACCAAGTAATGCGGTAGTAGCTAACGCTACAAATGTAGCAACTACATCCGAAATCAAAGCTGTACTCGGTTTTGCTACCGCAGTAAATGATACTGGAACATAGATCCGGGCAAGGCTAATCACGGCGACTATGGCAAAGATCTGAGTAGGTAAAATCGCATCTAACCACTTATCGCCGAACAGCCAGGGAACAAACGTTGGAACCACTAAGGCCAACCCAACAAACAATGGCGTAACTATCATGGCAGTGAATTTTGTGGATGCCAAGAACAGTTGACGCAGCTCTTCTTTTTCGTTTTGTCGACGTGAAAATACAGGCAACGCATAACTGAGCAACCCACTTGCAATAGCACTACGTGGCATTTCAACCATACGCCATGCAAATCCAAACAGACCGACTGCCGCTGTCCCTGATGTCACTCCGAGCAAAATTGGAATACCTCGAATTGAAGCGTCCCAACTTAAGCGTCGAACGCACAGCATCCAACCAACAGAACCTAGCTCAAAAAAGGCTTTGCGCTGAAAGCTCAGTCCGATTCTGTGGTTGGAAACCAGAAGTAGATAAGCCAGACCGACAATTTCAATCATCACTGAGTGGGCAACCACAGCGACACTGTCAAATCCATACAAGGCTAAACCAACTCCTGAAGCAGCTCCAGCTAAGCGAGATAACATTGAACGTTTTGCCAATGTATCAAATCGCCCTGTACGACGAAGTATCGCTACATAAAGCGATGCCATGCTGACTAAGATGATGTGGAGTAGCGAAAATACAATTAGACCAAAGAGTTCTGTGTCTAAAGCAAGCAACCAGCAGACTACCAATATCGAAAAACTTAGGACAACACTTAAGCTAATGCCTCCCCAAAACGCGGTATCAAAGTGCACCGACTGCGGATCTTTATGCTGAACCAGCGCATCTTCAAACAGATTGCCAAAAATGTACGCCGCCCCCTGACCAATAGACAGTGCAAGCACCGCCATACCAAATACTGAAGGGGTCAGAATCTTTGCATAAATGAAAAACGTGGCGATTGAGACAATTGTCATGCCAAACTTTTCAAATGCAATCCACAGCAATTTGATTACACGACTATTCATTTGCAGCTTTCTTTGAGTCTTCTGCGTAGGTCTCATCGAGCTTTAATCCAAGCCAGCACGTAGCATAACGTCGCAATTTGCCGTAGCTGTTATCTCTCATAACAACATCGTTACCAACTAAAAGAGAAAGAATCATCCCATGAAGGCGATCTGTATCAACAACGCTATAAGATGTAAATTTCTCTACACCCCGCTGAATCAAGTTGTTGCTATACCACTTCCAGAACGCATCCAGCCCCAAATTCAAATGAAGTTTGTTTTCATACCTAGCAAGCCTTCTGGCGATATTGTAGCAACGTTCATCAAAGGGTTGGAAAAGGTCATCCCAATCAAATCTTTCGCCATCTTCGCCGGTATCTGTTGCTTCAATATCGCGCCTTCTCAGACTTAGTGTTCCTTCAGAAGTGCGGACAATACCTTTCCAACGATCAGACATTGCAAACGCCATATCAGGCAACAGTTTCAGATGATCACTATCAAACGCTTCACTCATCACCTCGAATGAGTGCTCATCTCGGACAAACATATAAAGGTTGTTATGAGACTTAAACAGTGGAACCTTTTGAGTTAACTGAGAAGGATCTTGATAATGAACAGACTGCGGCATGATCAGAATCGTGTTTTCCGGAAACGACTCGATTACACGCTCGCGTAACGACTGATGATGCGGGTATAAATCACCGAAATTACCACCGCCATGAAGCACAAGAACCGTCTCTTTAGGAATTTTCTTACTGAACAAGCGTTCTTGGTTACGTTCAGATATGCGTGCAGTGATATTTACGTCCAATGCTCTAAAAAGCGCTTCAGTGCCCTCAGCAATCAAAAGATCACCAACATTAAGGTGAACTGGGTAATCGATAAAAATTGCGTCTTTGTTCTCTAGATGTGGTCGAAAGTTTTCAACCAACGTTTTTTTCAACGAAGCTAGAATTTGTTCGTTGAATTCAATGATAGGGGCTGATTGTTCCACGATATTATCCTTTAGGCTTTACTGGCACAGGTTTAGCACTGCTCAAACGCATCTTAACGCGTTGCATAACGCTCATTCCTTGTGTAGGTGAACAAGAGTCCATATATGCCTTAGCTTGGGCGTCAGAATTCACACTTGGCTGAGTCTTCCATGCTGCTATTGCTTGGGGCACCATAGAAAACCCTTGGAAAAGCCCCTTAAATGTCGACCAAATAAGACCAGAGCGAACACCTCGCCAAACTAAAATACCCGTGTGGAATATCGCAGTTGGTAGAAAGGTTTTAAATTTAAAATGAAGATACGTTTTGTTTCGTACATCAAAAGTCCAGCGCCCACCAGTCCAAGCAACACGGTGCTCAGCAGAAACTTTGTGACCAATGACAACTTCCGGTGTGTACTTAATTTTGTAATGGGAATTCATCAAGCGTTTTGACAGATCAACTTCTTCATGTAAGAAAAAGAGGTCGGCATCGTAGCCATTGATCCCATCAAAGGCGTCACGTCTAAGCATGTGACCGGCCCCGACAAAACGATCAGTATAAAAAGATTGTACTGAAGCTTCTTCCGCACTTTGGTGGTAAGACCAACTTGTCAGGTCATCTTCTTGGCTGCCAAAGCGAAGAATGCGGAACGCTAATGCGCCGATTTCTGGTTCACTTTTCATGATTTCACATGCTTTTGCTAACTGATGCTCATCAATGAATTCAGCATCATTGTCCAGCGCGACAATAAAATCTCCAGTCCCTTGATCTGACGCCTGATTTCGTCCTCCTGGAACACCTAAATTAGTGCGATTACACACCAATTGTATGCGTGTATCTTTAAGACAATGCTGACGTAGCCGCGCCAATCCATCAGGTTGCGAACCTTGGTCAACAACAATAATCTTCAACTCAATACCTTGCTGAGTTAGTGCACTGTCTATAGCGTCAAGCGTATCGTCAATTCGATCCCAAGAAAGAATCGTGATATCAACGGTTGGTTTATCTAGCATTTCCATTATTTTGACCTAGCTTTGCTCGTAAGTACCGTAGTACTGGTAAGCATCCTGAGTTTTACTCTGATCTTGATTTAAAATGACACCTTCAATGACGCTCTTGTATTTAAGCATTCTAGAGATGGCGAAATTCAACTGATTTACTTTTGTGCTATTGGCTTTAACAACCATTACGCAGGAGGTAGTCACATTGGCAACCAGCATTGGGTCTGTAACGACATTCACTGGTGGTGTATCTATTATTATTCGGTCGTACTTATCACTCAGCAATTCAATCATTTCTTTGTATTGATCTGAGCCAAGCAACTCCTGAGGGTTGGGGATTAGCAGACCAGATGTCATTACATCTAATCCTGATTCCTCATGATGATAGATACAATCCTCAAGTTCAGCGCCCATCAGCAAGTAATTCGTCATCCCAGGTTGTGCGTTACTAAGGTTGAAACGCTCTCCAACCGATGGTTTACGAAGATCACAGTCGATAAGAAGCACTTTTTCCATTGCAGCGAATGATTCAGCTAAGCTAACGGATACCGTTGTTTTCCCTTCGCCAGGGACCGAAGAAGTGACCGCAACACACTTACGCTTGTTCTGCATAAGGGTTAACTTGAGGGAAGTACGAATACTCCGTATCGATTCACCAAACTCTTTGTGCTCCTTATCCAAGAAAAGCTCTGCGCCGATTTTTTCTTTGCGGTATTTTTTCGCTTTGATCTTTGGAACACTACCTAGACCAGAAAGCCCGACTTTGTTTTCAACATCAACACGTCTTTCAAAGGTGTTTCTCATCGCTTCTAGAATAAACGCCATCGCTAACCCAAATACAAAGGCACCGATCGCAGCAATCAAGATAATCAAGACTTTTCGAGGCTTAGCAGGCACCAAAGGTATATTGGCTTTGTCAGTAAAACGGGCAATAGCATTTTGGTAATCACTGGTTGCCGAAGTTTCTTTTTGGCGTGTTAAAAACAGATCATACAACTGTCGGTTGGTTTCCACTTCTCGTCTGCGGGTTTCAAATTCCGCTTTCTTTAACGTGACGGACTGGAATTCCTTTTTCTTCGATTCTAACTCTCTTTTTAACCCTCTTTCTTGCTCTAGGGCGGTCGAAAGCTCTTTCTCTATTCCTACAACAAGCTGTCTAAGAATCTTAGTCGAACGACTTTGTAATGCGTTCAATTCAGCCTTTGCACGAATCATCTTGTCATGCTTGGGACCGTATCGTTTTGATAGCTCAAAGACTCGCTTTTCAGCATCAACTTCGTTAGATCGAATATCCCGAATTTGTGGATGATTAGACACTTGCTTAATGGCGTATAAACTTGAGATGTCTGCGCTGCTGTTTTTTTGAAGGACTGAATACAAAGAGTCAGCAGCTAATCTTCGATCTCTTGCTTCAGAAAGTTGATTGGTGAGGTTGGTTAGCTCCGTCGTAGCTAACCCATCAATACCTGCGGCATCAACAAGACCTTCACGTTCCATAAAACTCGCCAACTTTCGTTCGGATGATTCCAGCTGTTGTTCAAGCTCTCCAAGGCGAGAGTTGATCCAAAGAGACGCTTGCTGATTTGCTTCCAGTTGCGATTCAATATGGTTTTGAATATAGGCCTCACCAACTGCATTCGCGACATTTGCAGCCAGTAGCGGATCATTCGAAAGATACGTGATGCTGACTAGCTGAGTATCTTTTACTGGGCTGACAGATAGGTTACGCTTGAATTCACGAAGAATAGTCTGGCGATGACTATCTCTGAGTTGCTCTTCAAGAATAGGGCGAGGTTTTTGGATATAATCGGACAACAGCGGTAGATCATAGAAAGCGTTCTTTACATCTTTAATAAATGCCTTGATTCCACTTGGCTCTGACTGATCAGTTTCGACAACATTCGCGTCGATAACACCAATACCCAGCTCGCTAATGACCTTCTCTGCAATCCGGTTTGATCGAATAATTTCATACTGGGTTTGATAATACTCTTGCTTACTGGTGTCAACGCCAACCACTTGCTCAATCGAAATCACTTTATTTTGCTGATTTTCAATTAACAAAGTGGACGTCGCTTTATATTCTGGCGTTATGGTAAGAACATAAAAAGTGACTAAAACCACAACAAAAAGGGTAAATGCTACAACGGACAATAGATTTTGTTTTACTAACTGAATGTATTTACTTAGGTCAATGAACTCGTCATTGCGCTTTAAGTCATCGCTTTTAACTATCATAAATTTTGAATTCTGATTCTTGTTGGATTAGAAAAAACTTTGCTCAATGACAATGATGTCACCAGGATTAACCGCTTTACTCAACGAAACGCCTTTCTGCGTTCCTCCGTCGCCATTCGGCGTTATGTTGATTTTTTTGCGTGCTGCTCTATCAGTAAAGCCACCAGCAAGCGCTATAGCTTTATCTACCGTAAGTCCAGGTTGGTATTCATAGCCTCCGGGCTTTTTAACTTCGCCGTTGACATAAATCTCTCGGAATGAAATAAAGTTAACCATTACCTTAGGCGTTATCAGGTAATCTCCCTTTAACCCCTTTTCAATAGCAAGCTTGAGTTGTTGTGCTGTTTGTCCTTTTGCGGTCATTTCACCCAAATATGGGTAATCAAAGGTTCCACTTGAATTGATCAACAATTCGTCGAACGATAGATCTGGCTCTCCGTAAACACTTATCTGAATACGATCACCAGGTCCAATTTGGTATGTAGTCGCAAAAGACGCTGAAAATGCCTTAAGCGGAAGCAGCAGTAATAGTGCTACCAAAGATAAAAATGTTTTATTCATAACCCCAACTAATATGCAATAGAACCAGAAACTGACCATACCGTTTGGTCGTAGCCATACCCTTCCCAGCTCGATGTTTTATTTGTTTTTCTGACTCCAACGAAGAAGTCGACTAATTCACTAAATTCATATCCAATATTCGCCGACCACTCAAAAGACTTATCATCTCTTAACACACCATTCTGGAAGGCACCGGTATATTCTTGAGATTGAGCCACCACGACGGCTCTGGTGTATATCTGTGGGCGCCAATAGTGTTTCCAGCCGACACTAAGATTCGTGTCTTTGACGTAGTCACCATCTTGATCCGGGTCTCTGGCAACCTGTTCGGTTTTAATGCTCCAAGTAGAGTGATATAACGGATTCCAATCCACCCCAACTAACCAGCTCAAACCAGTAAAATCTTCACGCTTTGCGTCAGTAAAGTCTTTATCTTGCAGACCAATCTTTGCATAGCCTTTTATTTTCCCAGTAGGATCCCACTCCAAACCTACAAAATAACTATTCGTATTACTGTCTTGGGAAGGCACACCATTTGCGGTAAGTGCATAGGTTTTCTTCGCGAACTCATACTCTAAAGTAGCTTTAGTATTGGCAAGCCATTGATAGGAAAACTTCAGCCCAGCGTAGCGATTGTCATAATCTCTAAAACGTGTGCTCCTACCATCGTTCGAGACGCCGAGATCCCGAAAATTCTTGTATTCAAGATCGTTGTAACCAAGCTTGGTCTCTATTTGCCCTTTTGCTCCGCTCGCACCATAGGTGTAGGTAGTCACAGCAGAACGCTGAAGATAATCCAGAGGGCTATCGATAGCAGTTGAAGTTCCATCCCCTTCACTCAAGCCTGTACCTCGGGCTTCATGAAGTTTGGCAATACGAAAATCGGCACGGACAGCATGGCGAAATCCTAACTTCAACGTATTTTTACTTTCGAAGAAGTGATCTGTGAAATCATCTCTTGAGCTAGAGAAATAGCGACCATCACTGATTTTGTAAGACAATAAGAATTCGTGTTCGCGAGGTTGAAACCGGACAGAAACACTTGGATCTATAACTAAAAACGAAGTGGATACTGCGTTTTCCGACTCAGACGTACGCAACAAATTATCATTTTGTCCGAATTTCGCTTTAACTCCAGGCGCAATCTCTATCCCCGACTCAGTTAAAAAAGGCTCTGCAGCTAAGGTGGCACTATGGGCAAAGGCTATTACTCCGAACACCAAACAAAGGGACTTTTTCAAGGAATATTTCATCGTCATAAGGTACTCGGTTTTAGTAAGCTGCTTTGCCAGTGAACCCTTTAAATATAGTCAGAAATACGATCTTTAGATCCATTCCAAATGACCAGTTTTGGATATAGGCCAAATCGAACTCAACGCGTTTTTCCATTTTATCGATAGTATCCGTTTCGCCGCGGTATCCGTTTACTTGTGCCCAACCTGTAATACCCGGCTTAACCTTATGGCGTAACATATACCTATCAACAATTTGGCGAAATTCTTCATTGTGGCTCACTGCATGTGGGCGAGGTCCTACGATCGACATAGAACCCTGAAGAACATTAAAAAACTGAGGAAGCTCGTCAAGAGATGTTCGACGAATAAAGGAACCGAAGCGAGTGACTCGTGGGTCGTTCTTTGTGGCTTGCTTAACCACTGTGCCGTTATCCATCACTTTCATTGAACGGAACTTCCACACTTTGATCTTTCTCCCATCCAATCCATACCGATCTTGTTTAAATAAAACGGGTCCAGGAGAAGAGAGCTTCACACCCAATGCAACCACAGCTAAGACAGGCGAAATCATCAGGAGAATGATGGAAGACAGAACGATATCTTCCACACGTTTAATCCACGAAGAAAAGCCATTAAACGGTGTGTCGAAAACACTTAAAGTGTGGACGTCACCAATGTGGTGCCATCGAGAGTGCAAAAGGTTATATGTAAAGAAATCGGGTACTAGGTAAGTATTGGCAGTCGTATCAGAAAAACGTGCTAGAAAGTCGGAGATTCGCTTATTGGCATGTAATGGCATTGCGATATAAACATGCTCTATCTCGCCATTTTTTGCACGTTCCAATGCTTTCTCTACATTGCCCAATATCTTATATGAGGTTGATTTTTGTAAGCGCTCTGCATTTCGTTCATCGTAAAAGCCATCCAATACGACACCATGCTGGTTGTTGCGTTCAATTTCACGCGCAAGCTTAAGACCATGCTCAGTAAAGCCGATAATAACGGCACGACGCGTATTGAAACCTTGTTTACGTAGGTTCAACAATACAATTCGGTAAACGCAACGCCAAAGCATTAACAGAATAGGAGCAACGATAAACCACGCACCTATAACAACACGTGAAAAATCTACGCCTGTTTTAGTGAAGTAGCCAAGAGCTAGGAGAATAACCGTGGCAATAAACCAAGGAAGTAACGTAAGTTGGCACTGCTCTCGTAATGTGTTGGTTCGCCATGAGCGATATAAGTTGGCGCTTTCGGCACCCAAGAGGTAGGAAATAATTGCGATAACACCGATCAAGTTATAATCGCGATTGAATTCACCGACATAAAAGAGGGTTAATACAAAAAGCGACCCACCTATAATTCCGATGTCAGCTAAACGAAATAAAAATGCAAATTCAGTTTCATAAGAGCGGATCAAGCCCTTTTTTTCCATATCCATATCTGACCGCTAGTTGTGTTGATTTAAAGTACACAGAATTTGCGCACCCCTTTTCCATACGAAATACGACTTAACCAACGTGACAACACAGATAATTATGCTTTGTTTGGTAAGTGTAATCGTAAAAGCCTAAAAGAGCTACGCGACTAGTTATTATGATTGTTAATTCGGTAGATAATTTATCGAAAAATTGAAATTATTTAAGTGGTTAAAAGAATGATTTTGTCAGGCACCAAAAGTAGTACTTCATTTCATCCTAATTTAGTGCCTAAACATCACCTGACTACAGTGAGAATCAGATTATAAGTGTTTCTTCGCCCAAGCCATTGCTTGAAGGCGATTTTTAACTTCTATTTTTTTAAAGATATTATATAAATGCGATTTGATAGTATGCTCACTTATGAATAACTTATCCGCAATTTCTATATTAGATTCCCCCGTTTTTAACGTTTCGAGGATTTCTATTTCTCTGCGGGTCAAATCTACTTGAATTGCCTCATCTTCCATGTAGCTTGAGTCATTTTTTTGATAAAAGCTCAATAGCTGATTGATTACTTTTCGAGGTAACCAATTTTCACCTTGGGAAATTGAGAGCAACCCATTGCATACGCTTTCAAGATCATCTCTTGCCCCAAAGCACCCATGAAGCTTTTTCCATTTAACTAATTCTTTAAATTCAATGTCTTGCTCGCTATTAAGCAAAACAACAGCGGTAAGCCCCTCAGATTTAGCCAGCGCCGAAGCGACCCAATCAATGTTATCCTTAACACTCAAATCCACAAGTGCGATAAACTCCTCTCCCATGAGCAGTTCGCTTTCCAAGCCATCATAATCTACTACTGTCACCAATAATGGGACGTGTGATTCAACATAACTTTTGAAATAGTTACTTTGAATGTTCTTGTTGGTAATGAATATTATATTAGCTTTATTACTTGTGTTATCCATACTAATACCAGTTTCCCATCAGTCTATGTTAATGCCTTTTTTGTAGGAGTATCTCCGTACTCATTGTTTTCCAGCATCATTCTTATCTAGTCAACCGACTTAATAAAGTAAGCAGAAACTTGAGAGTATACAATCGACAAGTGACTTTGCAAAAAAATCCATTCTATATATATCGTTTTATAACTGCTTTCTTACTATTGAGACGATAGATACCCTCTAAGAATCTTGTTGTATTTATAAAACTCGACTATTTACTTACACTTTCTAATGCATTACTAAGTCTAGCATTAGAATATTAGTGCATTTTCGAAACCTCAGCCCAAAAGTACTAGAATTTCGTCTCATGCAGAGACGGTACGATATTCTATGAATACACTAATATTAAAACATCGCTAATTTTTGAGGTCCCACGCAAATTTAAAGATAGTCGCACAGGTATATGAAATTTATTGTTGATATATTTCATTTTTCTTGAAATTAATTTTTCCCATAGTTATTGGTATCACAGACCAATAGGAACCCCATGAACTACACTTAAGTTTTAAGCATTACGACTGGAAATTATGAGTAACAGCCAACGAGAAATTACCCTGCGCTTTCTAGCAGAACCCACAGACGTTAACTTTGGTGGAAAAGTCCATGGTGGCGCCGTTATGAAATGGATTGATTTGGCGGCTTATGCGTGTGCTGCTGGGTGGAGCGGAAAATATTGCATTACCGCTTATGCGGGTGGTATACGATTTGTTGCCCCCATTCGCGTAGGTAACCTTGTCGAAGTCACAGCCAAGGTTATATACACAGGTCGTAGCTCGATGCACATTGCTCTTGATGTACAGGCTGGTGACCCAAAATCCGCTTCCAAAATACTTACTACGCACTGCATCGTCATCATGGTAGCCGTGGATGAAAACGGGCAGCCAACCCAAGTGCCTGAATGGGTACCTACAGATGCGAAGGATATTGAACTTCGCGAGTCTGCTATTCGACTAATGGATATGAGGAAGCAAATTGGTGCTGAGATGGAAGCACACGTAAAGGACAAATAGAAATTTAATCTTCAGCTCATGCTCGAAAGAAGTCTTCTGATGCAAACTTTTTTTGGTTAATTTTATGTGAATATGATCCAAATTTCTTCCTATCCAAATTAGCTCAACGCAAGCTCGCCCTTTGGCGTTTATCTTCTGTCTAATTTCATCGTCAAAGAACTTGGAAAGAACTCGTCATTCCAAGTTCTTTATGAATAGTGCGGCTTGAATTGAAACAGAACGTAGAGATCTGGATCCTGTCTCTAGAAGTTGTTTGAGTATAAAATCTAGATGCCACAACTTTTGAAGCTGCTGTCATCAATGTTTCATCTTTCTTTGCTCTAATACTCAATACTCTCGAACTATCATCATTCGGTTTGGCGCACAGTAAATTGAGCAATGATTAAATTAAGTGAACAAACAATCAAAGATTTGAAATCCGTTGAGTACCAGTGGGTTCGTACGCTTTATGCTGAAGGTTATCAATCCTATGAGATTAATCACTACATCCGGACTTGCTTTGGTGGAGATGATGTTTTTGCGGATTTATTTCGACGGGTAGCTCTTGATCAAGAGAGCATTTACGTATTAATGCGACATCTTGGCTGGGCGCCTTCCAACCGTGAATGTTTGTATGACAGAGCACTTTGAACCAACTCAAATAGAGTGATAGTCATTACACTCAATTTAAATTTACAACTTTCTCATTAATTAGATTGAACTGCCCCGCAATTTTTTTGATAAGTTAGTTACTTACTTTCAAATCAGCTTTGCACACAAACAATTCCTGCTATATTGAATCAATCTCTCATTCTTTCTATTTAACATTTGATCTTCACTATCAATTATAAAGCCACGAGTGAAGGTTTGAGAGTTTGTTATCCGCGCTCTTGTTTGTACTAAAAAAGTTGTTGCAATAAAAAGCCCAAGCTCAGAGCTCGGGCTATCGTTACAAAAACTGTTAGACAAATATGTAAGGAACTTAGCTAACAGCCAGCTATGCGTAACCAAGTAATTTGCAGCGTACTTAAATCAACTGATCAGCGGCCAAACCAATACGTTGATAGTACACAGATTATTATATTCGTGAATAATTCACGAACTCCTATTATCCTTTAACTCCTCCCGCTGTCAATCCTCCAATAAGCCATCTCTGCGCCAGTAAGAACACGATAGTAATTGGAATAGCAGATAAAACCGCCGCAGCAGCAAAGTCTCCCCATAGATAATTTTGCGGGTATAAGTATTGTTGCATACCAACAGCTAAAGTATAGGTTTCAACATCGGAAAGAAGCAAGGATGCAACAGGAACTTCGGTAATTGCAGCTATGAATGCCAAAATAAATACAACGGCGAGAATAGGCACAGAAAGTGGCAGTAAAACCAACCTGAAAGCTTGCCATGGTGTTGCACCATCTAGGGCCGCCGCTTCTTCCAATGATGAGTCAATTGTTTCGAAATAGCCTTTAATCGTCCAAACATGCAAGGTAATACCGCCTAAGTAGGAAAATATTAGCCCACCGTGTGTATTTAGACCCACAAATGGTATGTACTGCCCCAACCTATCAAACAACGCATACAAAGCCACCAGAGCCAATACAGCTGGAAACATCTGAAAGATCATCATTGCTTTCAATAAGGTTGTTTTCCCACCAAATTTTAGCCTTGCAAACGCATAAGCAGATGTCGTCGACAACGCCACAATAAGCACCGAGCTGATTGCGGCCACCTTGACTGAGTTCCATAACCACAACAAAACAGGGAATGGAGGCGGTGTCGCAGAGCCATCGGCGTGAGCCACCGTAAACCCAAGCGCCAACTTCCAGTGTTCTAGAGATGGGCTTGAAGGAATAATTTCCCCTGTTGCAAAATTGCCTTCGCGTAAAGAAATAGCAATGACCATAACTAGCGGGAATAGAATCAGAGCCAGAAAAAGCCAAAGCGCAATGTGCGTTGCCCAAACTCTGTATTTCAGCGATTGTCCTTGTACCATCGGCATAACTCTACTCCTAACGCTCAGACAGTTTGGTAAATTTAAGATTAAGGAGAGCCAGCCCACCCACCAATAGGAAAATCAGTGTTGCTATTGCGCTAGCAAGACCAAAATCTTGTCCACCAGACCCTTCAAACGCAATTCGATAGGTATAGCTTACCAACAAGTCGGTATAACCAGCAGGTTCTGACGTTCCGATGCGATTGGGTCCACCTTCTGTTAGCAGCATAATCATAACAAAGTTATTAAAATTGAAAGCAAATGTCGCAATTAGCAGCGGTGTTAGTGGTCGCATCATCAACGGCAGCGTGATATGGACAAAGTTCTTTATAGGACCAGCGCCATCAATAGCAGAGGCTTCATACAAATCAGCAGGAATGGCTTTTAATAAACCCATGCATAAAATCATCATATACGGGAAACCCAACCACGTGTTCACAACCAGCACCATGGTTTTGGCTAAAATGGGATCAGAGAACCAAGTAGGGCTGATCCCAAAAAGCGCATTCAACACCATGTTTATCTCACCGAAGCTTTGGTTGAATAATCCTTTAAAGATGAGGATAGAAATGAAAGACGGGACCGCATAAGGGAGGATCAGCATAACTCTGTAAACGGCTCTCCCCCTTAATGCCTCCCACTGAACAACGCTCGCTAATATCAAGCCAATAAACAGGGTGAACACCACCGTACAAACCGAAAATACTATCGTCCAAATAAAGATATTGATAAACGGTTCCTTTATTCCTTCATCTTTCCAAACACGCTCAAAGTTGTCGGTTCCGATGTTCACCACATACCCAGGGGAAACAGGATCACCTTTGAATTTGCCGTTTGAAAACACTTGATAGTAACCAATGTCGTCGTTGGGCTTTAGTGTTTGTTGGGTTTCTTGGTTGACCAGCGTTCTCTGGTCTTCAAGCAGATAATACTTAGGTTGTACCGCACCAAACTTTCTCAACCCGTTCATTGTCACTTCGTCACCGTTTGGTAGCGTAAGGGTTAGCGTAGAGAGTGTCTTACGGTGCTTTATGACGGTTTTCATTTTCTCTTTGCTTCCCATTGGTTTCGCAACAGGATGCAGCTGGATGACAGTCGATGTTATGTTGTCAAAATCGATAGCTGGTGATGCCGCCCATTTCCCCGATTGATCAACAAATATCTGGTAACCAATCTCAGAGCTGTGCAGTTGAAATGGGTAGCTCTCCCCGCTTTGAAAAGTTTGTCCAAGTAGAACAGATTGAGCTCGTTCGAATGAAAGCTGGTTCTTCGCGCTGTAATTAGTCAACGCTAAGCCAACGGTGTAAACCAAAGGAAATACAACAAACAAAATCATCCCCGCGACACCCGGGTAGATATATCGATGCGCGTAGGTTTTCTTATTACCAAAAATTGCAACGGCAAGCGCGGTTAACACAACTGTGAGTATCGCAAAAGCAAACTCACCTTGAACATACATTAGAATACTGGCGTAACCGTTAACTAAAGAAATCCCCCACAACACCAACCATTTGATGATAAGTCGTGCTGAGAAAGAACGTGAGGATACCGTTTCGCTCAACGATTCAGTGTTAGAAAATGACGGCATATAAAGACTCGCAGTGCAGCAAAGGAAGATAATTAGCACCACTACTTAGACGCAGTGATGCAATAGACTTACAACCCTGTCGGGTTACTTGGTCATTTGTTTCTCAGCGTCACTCAATGCCGCCTCTACGCCCTGGCGACCGTCGACAATGTTAATCACCGCATTTTTTGCAGAGCTCCAGAACGCGTTCATTTGAGGAATATTAGGCATAACCTCTCCGTTTTGCGCATTGATCATCGTCGCCGCTATACGCTTGTCCTTCGCAATCTCTTGTTGGAATGTGTTTAACGCTACGGCACCTAGAGGTTTGTCGTTATTGATGGTACGTAAGCCTTCGTTTGTCAGTAAGTAGCTTTCAATAAATTCAACCGCTAAATCTTTATTTGGAGAAGCTGTACTGATACCTGCAGTTAATACACCAACAAACGGTTTGGATGGCTGACCATTGAATTTTGGAAGTGTCGCTACCCCGTAATTGATGCCCGATTTCTCAATATTCCCCCAAGCCCAAGGTCCGTTAATTGTCATTGCAACGTTGCCTTTGTTGAACTCCGACTCAGACACCGAATAATCCATATCTGGAGAAATCACACCTTTATCAGCCAGCGATTTAACAAAGTTCATTGCTGCCGCTACGCCTTCTTTATTGATGCCGGCATCTTTTACGTCGTAGCCACCTATTGTACTCTTAAACGCATAACCACCATCCGCCGCCATTAGTGGCCATGTGAAGTAAGGTTCTTTTAGGTTCCACATAATGGCAGATTTACCGTCTTTCTTTAGTTTTGCATTAAGTGTTTCCATCTCCTCCCAGTTTTGAGGAGGGTTCGGCAGTAAATCTTTATTGTAAATCAGAGATAAAGATTCGACAGCGACTGGGTAACCAATGAATTTACCTTTGTAAGTAACCGCATCCCATGCAAAATCGACAATGCCTTCTTTGATTTCCTTGGACGGGTTTACTTCAACTAATAAACCGGATTCTGCATAACCACCAAAACGGTCGTGCGCCCAAAAAACAATATCGGGTCCATCTCCAGTAGATGCAGTTTGCGGAAACTTGTCTTGCAAAGAATCTGGGTGCGCAACCGTCACCTTGATGCCAGTATCCTCCTCAAACTGCTTGCCCACTTCGGCTAAACCGTTGTAACCCTTGTCACCGTTAATCCAAATCGTTAACTGCCCTTCTTCAATAGCCGCACTTGCAGCGAAAGAACCAAGAGAAGCAAGGGTGCAAAGCGCAAATGCACGAACTGGAGCTTTCATATAGTTATCCTTTTTAATATGTAGAGGTACGCGGATAATAGTGCTCGAACGGTAGGGAAACATCATCATCCTAAATGCTACGCCTTCCCTCAGACACTGGCGTTTCGTGACCGTCATTGTATTTATCAATAACTCCAGATCACAAAATGTGAAGATTCTGTGACTTCCACCTCGCCCACTAATTTCTAGGCACGTTAAGGATTGTTGAATGTACGCGGGGTCTCCTCCTTGACTACTCCCCCTATTCCCCACTCACTTAGGATGATCCATTTTATTTCGCAATCGGTCATTATAGTGAATCAACAAGCACAATTATTTTTGAGGCTTCTGAAGGTCTTTGATATTTTAAAAAACCTCTAATCTCGAAAAATCTTTATAGCTCAAAAGGTTAATCTAAGGAAAGCGATATGGCGAGCGTTACGCTTAAAAACGTGTCAAAAGCTTATGGTGACATACTTATCTCAAAAAATATCGACTTAGAAGTTGAACAGGGAGAGTTTGTCGTATTCGTAGGACCGTCAGGCTGTGGAAAGTCGACATTACTTCGATGTATCGCTGGGCTTGAAGACATTACATCAGGCGATCTCTACATTGGCGACAAAAGAATGAACGATATTGAGCCATCAAAACGTGGAGTGGGAATGGTCTTTCAATCTTATGCACTCTACCCTCACCTCAATTTATTCGACAACATGTCATTTGGTCTCAAATTAGCTAAAGCCAATAAAAACGAAATAAAGAAACGAGTCACTGAAGCTGCTGATATTTTGCAATTAACGCCACTACTCCATCGCCAGCCTAAAGCTCTGTCCGGCGGTCAACGTCAACGCGTGGCAATCGGACGCACGCTGGTTTCGCAACCAGACGTTTTTCTGCTAGATGAGCCACTTTCTAATCTGGATGCTGCATTAAGAGTCCAAATGCGAAGTGAGATCACTAAACTGCAACGCCAACTTGGCTGCACAATGATCTACGTAACCCACGATCAAGTCGAAGCTATGACAATGGCAGATAAAATTGTGGTTTTGGATTCAGGTTATGTTTCTCAGATAGGAAAACCTCTAGAACTTTATCATTACCCTAAAAATCAATTTGTCGCAGGATTCATCGGTTCACCAACGATGAACTTTATTGATGTAAAAATAGAAAAAGCCGAATCAAATCGAGTTTTGATTCAGACAGAGGAAGGTCAAGCCTTTTGGATTCAAGTAGATGGGTCCACGGTGCGCTCTGGTGAAAAGATGACAATGGGTATAAGACCAGAACACCTTGTAGAGCATTCAGTATCGGATCATATTATGAATGGTACGGTTCAAGCGGTTGAAAAACTAGGAAATGAAACGCAAATCTACCTAAGCTTGAATGATTCAGGTACTCAAGTCATTTATAGAGCGCCAGATACCATTGAGGTAGAGCCCAACCAACCTTTTACTATTGGAATTCCTGCTCATCGATGCCACTTGTTCCACAAAGATGGGGGAGCGTGCCAGCGTTTGTACAAAGAGAAAGGTGTTTAAGAACAATATGGCTTCTGGCGGACTTGGAAGTCATAGTAACTACCAAGCAAGGTTGATGTTGATTATCCCTTTAACAGCTAACTCGAAGTATCAGACCACTTTATGCGGTTATACACTTCTTCGTGAAGTGTTTGGTTAGATTGTTCAAGACGCAAAATCAATGATTCAATTTTATCCACCCAATTCACATCTTTATTTCGATCGAGAGCTTTGTCATCAATATTCGTTTCATGCTCTTTGTCAGCCATCACTGTGCTCCCCAAAATCCACTCTATTCCTAAACACCATCATCAATCTACAGATTTTGGGGGCTATACCACCCAAATAAAAGTTCTTAGGAAAGCTATATCATAATCATAGCCCATCTTTTTGTGGGAGGAGCAAAGTCGTTAAACTAATTCTTCTTGGCTAATGTTTTCTTTTGCCCAAATCAAAGCTTGAAGACGATTTTTTGCATGGATTTTCTTAAATAAGTTATGCAAATGTGTTTTGACCGTATTTTCACTAACGAACAGTTTGTCTGCAATCTCTGTGTTCGTTGCCCCCTTAGCCAAATGTCGAATGATCTGTTGTTCTCGGCGAGTCAGTTTTGAATAAAGCGCGTTAGTGGTGCTCTTTTGGCGCTGCCGATAATACATTATGTATTCTTGAGCTAACTTACGGCTTAACCACATCTCACCGTTTTGAATGGCACTCATGCCTTTTGATAGCGTATCAATATCATCATCCAAATAGAACACGCCCACCAAGTTCGTCCAATCCAACAGTTTTCTTGAATCGATATCTTTCTCGCAATTCAGTAAAACTTCTTGGCTTTGTGGAAAGTAGCGATTTTTGTACTGCAAATACTTTGGCAAAAAACCAGAATTAATAGCACTCATGTCAATAACAACAAAGTTATCTGCCTCGAGAGATAAACCAAACTCTCTGTCTTCTAATATCGAATTGAGCTGTAAAGCTTTCACATATATGTGCAGTTTTTCTTCTAAAGACCGCTGAAGTAGCTGTGATTGCATTGTGTTATTTGTTATTAGAGTAAACACCACAGTGTTCCTTTTAATTATTTTGCCAACCGGGCTGAGCTGTATACGTTATAAATATAAACGGCAATGTCAAGGCACACACTTCAAATACAACAAAATGCGTATAACCACAACACTTAAGCTATTGATTATATGAGAGTCTCATTTGTGAGAAATGTCTTTTATTCTATATTTCGAATTCTGTTCGAATAACTTTATCGAATGGAGAACCCATTAATAAAGTGACAAGAATCACTAATTCTTGCTTATATTTAATTCTAGATATCACTTAAAGCGTTATTATTTAGAATGCTGTCTTGCCCACCCATAATATCATTATCCACTTTATGGCTTATATTGGTATTGATTTTAATATCAATTAATAGAAAATTGAGTGAACATGCAAAACTCAGATTCACATTGGTGAACTTGGTTCAAATAAATGGTCGTTCATACTGTTATATATTGAAGTAGTCTCAAAACAAAAAAATCAAGCATCGATAATACTGCATGATAAACTCAAAGGCTCGCTAAAATAAAAGCGCCTATTCAGGCGCTTTTATACTCTATATCCACGTTAGAGAAGTTTCTAATGAACTGGCTTGGTGCCTTTTTCAGAAAATTTGCCGAAGTACTCTTCCATGATCTCAGGAGTCAATTTCCCTTCCGCTTCAAGTTCTTTTAATTTAGCAACAATTTCTCGTTGCTCTTCCAAAGAAGGAAGTTTTACTTCAGGTTCACTGACGACCTCTTCGGTCATTGCGGCCAGATCTTTATCGAAATCACTCATAACGTACTACCTTAAAAATAATTTTCTAAATTCTAACTATTCATCACCGTGGATTCCAGCAGAAATGAAAGCTTTGCACTCCTTAGAGCTTAAAGTTACTCACCATGGCATCCAAACGTTTAGATAGCGACTGAAGCTCTGCGCTCGCATCTGCAAGCTCTTGTGCCGTGCCTGTAGTTAGCTCATTAATCGCATTGATCTCTTCAATGTTTTCATTAATGGTATGAACCACCGTCGACTGCTCTTCAGTTGCTGTTGCCACCTGAGTATTACGGTCAGAAATATCGCTGATGCTCTCTGAAATACGCCCAAGCACTTCCACAGCTTGATCGGTCGATTCAACCCCTTCCATTGTCACTTCTTGACCAGCTTCCATAGCAGAAACCGCATCTTGAGCATCCGCTTGAAGTTGATTAATCATTTTCTGAATTTCTTCTGTCGAATCTGCGGTACGACTTGCAAGGTTTCGCACTTCATCAGCAACGACGGCAAAACCACGTCCTTGCTCCCCTGCTCGCGCCGCTTCAATGGCTGCATTTAACGCCAGCAAGTTGGTTTGCTCCGATATATCGCGAATAACATCCAGTATGGAGCCAATGTCTTGTGTGGTTCCAGCCAGCTTCTGTACAACACCGCCAATATGGTCGATATCCGATGCCAATCGGCTAATCGCATCTTTGGCACGGAATACAACACCACGACCATCTTCCGTATTAGATTCTGCGCCACTTGCCGTTTCCGCAGCGGTTGCCGCATTGGAAGCAATTTCACTGATCGTTGCACCCATTTGATTGATAGCAGTCACCACTTGAATGGTCTGGTCACGCTGATTTTGACTGTTGTCATGCGTAATATGAGACTTCTCAGCCACACCTTCCGCAGCAATCTGCAAAGCGTTACTGGTTGCTGCAACCTCTTTGACGGAGTTATGAATCTTCTCGATAAAGCCATTAAAGCCCTGAGAGAGCTTTGCAATCTCATCATTCCCATTAATTTCTATGCGCTGCGCTAAGTTACCGTCGCCTTCACCTAGCTGGCGGAAACGCTCCGCAATCACGTTAATAGGTTTGGTAATACTGCTCGCAAGAATCAGGCTCAATACAACAAAAATCAAAGCAACAATTAGCGTAGTCAGCATCATTTTTTGCGCGGTAGAATCGAGCTCTGCAAACACCTCTTCGACTGGCACTTGCGCCACAATAAACCAATCCATCGAAGCCACATATTGGCTTACAACAAATACATCTTTGCCGTCATATTGAGCACGAACGATGTTATAACCCGATTTATTTAAAAGCTTCGAAGCTTCTGAACCATAGATACCCGCTAGATCAGAATCCGATTTTGAAGATTGCTTATGAATCTGAACCTTTCCCGACGAATCTGTTAAAAAAACAAAGCCCGATTGCTCTATCTGAAAACTATTCAATAGAGAAACCATATCGTTTAAAGATTTAGAGAGGCCAGACATCGTCTTACCAGATACAATCTGATAGTTGGCGAACATTTTCACTTCGCCCGTCGATTCCGTAAATACACTCACCATGGTTTCCTGACCTGATGATGTAAAACCAAAAAACCAGCCATCTTGCTGACGGGTTAACTGACGCAAAAAGCCATTCTGATTCCAATAATAAGCAGTATCACGATTGGCAACTGATGCATCATTCAATTTGTATTGGCTACGAATATTATTAAGCTGGTCAACCAACATTTTTTCCGTTGCTGGATCTCGTTCCGTAGAGTTAACAGCTTGTTGAATGAACGTGTTGTTTGCTATTTGCTCCGCAGCTGAGAGAAGCTGGGTGACTTCCTGATCCACTTCAGAGCTGACTAGGTTAAGCATGGATGGAAGCTCAATTTCAACCAAGCGATGCTCCAATACATCACGCGCTTGGTTTTGAGCCATAAAGCCAACAATACTGGTCGAAGCCAATACCGCGAATGCCATGCCAATTACGATCTTTTGTTTAATGTTCATAGATAGAGAACCGAACATACGATTGCCTTATTAAAAACTTAGGTAGGAGGAGTCTCCAGCACTCTTGATTTTGTCAATACAATTTGAGGTGGAGGAGGTAACAGTTTGTAACTTATCGACAGAGTATACAGAACCTTTACTGACTTTATTACAAATTACTTGTAAGCATTTTATGAATTTACACACAGTGTCTTGATTTTTCTAAACGAACCAATATCTTGTTGCTGAACTTTTTTAGATTTTATTAGTCGGACTTGTCGACTAATTTGTAAATTGGAGCCTTTCAACGCATGCAAGTGAACCTATTTCAACAATTGCAGACGCATTTAAACTCACAAGTCATTGGACAAAGTGAGCTGGTAAAGCAAATCCTCGTCGCTTTACTAGCAGACGGTCACATTTTGGTAGAAGGCCCGCCAGGGTTAGCGAAAACGCGCGCCGTAAAATGTTTAGCCGACTGTATTGAAAGTGATTTTCACCGAGTCCAGTTCACACCAGACTTACTGCCTGCCGACCTGACAGGCACGGATATCTATCGACCAGAAACTGGATCGTTTTCCTTTCAGAAAGGTCCCATATTCCATTCACTGATTCTTGCCGACGAAATTAACCGAGCGCCAGCCAAAGTCCAAGCCGCTATGCTTGAAGCCATGGCAGAAGGACAAGTAACTGCTGGCAGCCAAACCTATTCACTGCCTGAACTTTTTTTAGTCATTGCGACACAAAACCCAATCGAGCAAGAAGGCACATACCCGCTGCCTGAGGCCCAACTGGATCGTTTCCTACTGCACCTTGAAGTGGATTATCCAGATGCTGAAAGCGAATTGGCTATCCTTCGTCTGAACCGTGGTGAAGCGTTGAGCGACGAGAAAACAGAACAAATCACGATAAGCCAACGCGATATTTTTGCTGCGCGTAAAGAAGCCCTCAGCCTGCATATGGAAGAGTCCATTGAGCAATACATCATTCGCTTGGTGATGGCGACGCGTCAGCCAAGTCAATACAGTGATGAGCTTGCTCAATGGCTAGAAATGGGTGTAAGCCCGCGTGCCACTATTGCGCTAGACAGAGCCGCTCGTGCTCACGCTTGGCTTAGTGGTCGTGACTTTGTGTCGCCAGAAGATGTTCAAGCGATGGCTTATCCAGTACTGAGACACAGAATGCTATTAAGTTATTCTGCGCAAGCACAAGGCATCAGCGCTAATCATGCCGTCAAAACCATTCTTTCACTGGTCGGCAGCGCGTAAGAGTTCACTATGTCCAACATGCCTCCTTACGCCAATGGCGCTTTTCTTTCAATTGAAGAGCTGCTTTATTACAAAAGTCAGACTGCAAAATGGCTACCTCCCGCGAAAAGCTTGTGGTCTCAACTCAGTGGAAGTCATCAAAGCCGCAGCAAAGGCCGTGGAATGAACTTTTCTGAAGTTCGCCAATACCAAGCTGGGGACGATATTCGATCCATCGATTGGCGAGTCACCGCTCGTACCGGAAAGGCTCATACGAAGTTGTTTGAAGAAGAGCGTGAGCAGCCGGTTATTTTGCTTATCGACCTGAGTAGCCAAATGCGATTTGGTTCTTCTTTGCTGCTTAAATCCGTTCAAGCAGCTCATATGGCAAGCCTAATCGGATGGTTAACGGTTCAAGCGGGGGATAGGCTCGGCACTGTGATATCGACTGGGAACGAGATAGTCGACGTTAAGCCTATGGCACGTGCAAAAGGGGTATTGAGCGTTATTGAAGCCATCATAGAAGCTCATAACCATGCGTTGCAAAACGTCGACCAATCACCAGCATCTATCAACTGGTCTACGTCACTGCAAGAGCTTCATAGACTCAGCCCTAAAGGCAGTGAGATCATCCTGCTGAGCGATTTCATATCGTTTAGCGAACCAGACTTCACCCTTCTTAGCCAAATAGCTCAACACAATCGTCTACGTGCCATTCAGTTTTATGATCCTCTCGAACAAGGGGAAACAAGGTACAAGGGGCAAAATGCGGTTAGCGATGGCAAGCAGAGTCGATGGGTGGATTTTTCATCTTCCAAAACCAAACACAGTTTTCGTCAGGATTTCAGCGCACGCTCAGAAATGTTAAAGAATGGATTTCTGAAACAAGGCATTCATTTTAGTCAAATTTCAGCTGGCGATAACCTGATGAACCAATTACACAGAGGTTAGAATGCAAAACAGCCCTCAATCTCTTAATTTAGCCCCCATTCAACTGCCTCAAGAGCCTGGACTTTGGCCTCTCGCTTGGGGCTGGTGGGCAGTCGCTATTATTATCATTGCAGCCCTGTTGGGTGTGGCGTTACTTCTTAAACGCTATCGAGCGAATCGCCACGCAAAACGAATAGCACAAGAAAAACTCAAGCAAATTAAATCGGCGAAAGATGGAATGCAGTTATTGCGTCAAGTCGCTTTGAGTTACTTTCCAAGAGAACACATTGCTTCGCTTTCGGGGCAAAATTGGTATGCATTTTTAGATCAACAACTCAAAGCACCTCGGTTTCTATCCAAAGCCAGCACTTGGGATGAGCTCCTATACATGCCCAGCAGTCAATCGGGTAACACTTCTCAGCCAACCGAGCTCTTGAGTGATATTGAATATTGGATTAACCATGCCCTTCCACCTCGTCGTTCGGCTTCGAGCAGCAAGGAGGGAAGATGATCGACTTTGAATGGCTATGGGCATTTCTACTGCTTCCACTTCCCTTGCTTGTGTACTTTCTTGCCCCAAAAACGCAGGAAACACAAGCCATTCAGCTACCGAGTATTCCGGATACGCAGATGGGAGAGACGCCTAATCGAAATGGTCAAAAACTGCTGCTACTTGGCATTTGGGTATTACTTGTTACCGCAACCGCTCGTCCAGTTTGGCTTGGCGAGCCCGTAGAGTTTTACCCTGAACATCGAGATATGATGCTGGTCGTTGATCTCTCGTACTCCATGAGCAAAGAAGACATGCTGGAAGATGGCGACTACATCGATCGCCTCTCTGCAGTTAAAAACGTAGTCGGCGAATTTGTGGCTAAACGAAAAGGGGATCGGCTTGGACTCGTCTTATTTGCTGATCACGCTTACTTGCAAACCCCACTGACTCTCGACAGACAAGCCGTTAAATCTCAGCTTGATCGCACAGTGCTAAAGCTCATCGGAACCAGCACTGCGATAGGTGAAGGCATTGGTCTTGCGACTAAAACGTTTATAGACAGTGACGCCCCACAAAGGGTTATGGTGCTGCTTAGCGACGGTAGCAACACTGCCGGAATTATAGACCCTATAGAAGCTACAAAAATTGCCAAAGAATACGGTGCAACCATTTATACCGTGGGCGTAGGTGCAGGAGAAATGGTGGTCAAAGACTTCCTATTTGAGCGTGTGGTAAATACAGCAGAAGATCTGGATGAGAAAACGCTGATTCAGATTGCAGACATGACGGGGGGGCAATACTTCCGCGCTCGAAACAGTGATGAGCTTGCCACCATTTACGACACAATCAACGCACTCGAACCCGTATCAAGTGCTAGCCAAACCTGGCGCCCTAAGTCCGAATGGTTCTGGCTACCGCTTTCAGTCGTTCTCTTTTTGTCTTTGGTTCTAGCATCACTTAGGAGGAATCATGGCTGATTTTCTATTTATGAATCCTTACTGGCTTTTAGGAATTCTCCCTGCGTTTGCGTTGAGTTTCTGGATAAAAAAAGGGAGTTCCTCTAAAGGGTTGATTGCAAGTCATCTTGCTCAAGCCATGGGTATTTCACAGAATCGAGCACGTTACATACACCATTTCTGGTTTGTGTTTTGGTCCATCAGTTGTATCGCTCTCGCCGGTCCGAGTTTCGAAAAACAGACTCGTCCAGCATTCAATGTCAGCCATGCTCGCGTATTGGTTTTGGACATGTCACGCTCTTTATACGCCAACGACATCAAACCCAACCGTTTACAGCAACTTAAATATAAAGCGCTCGATCTCCTCCCTGAATGGAAAGAAGGCAGCACTGGTTTGGTCGTCTTTGCCGGAGGTGCCTATACCATTAGCCCTTTAACAACAGACAGCCAAACACTCGCGAGCCTTATCCCTGATCTAAAGCCCGAAATAATGCCGCATCAAGGCAGCAACGTAGCAGCTGCTGTTGAATTGGCGATAAAGCTTATGAGCGATGCTGGACACCAAAAAGGCGACATCATATTGCTGGCCGATGAACTGACGGAAGCACAGGCGAAAAGCGCCACAAAGTTACTTGGAAAAAGCTGGCGAATGTCTACCATTGCTATTGGCACGGAACAAGGTGCGCCTATCTTGCTCCCAGAAGGTGAATTGCTGAAATCTCCAAGTGGAAACACGGTGATTGCCAAAACCGAATTTGACGGCTTCAATCTAGTGGCTCGTCACTCTGGCGGGGTTTTCTCTCCACTACGTGGTGATGGTAAAGATGTAGAAGCCATTGCAGCGCTTTCGATTACGCCATCCACTTCTTCTGACAGCGACAGTCAAGAAGTCAGTGACCGAATTAATCACGGTTATTGGTTGTTGCCCGCTCTCGTCATCGCAGCTCTTGGTTTGTTCCGCAAAGGGTTTGTATTTGCGATTGTTCTGCTCGTTTTTCCGATGCCTAAACCTGCGCTTGCCTCTCCTTTCCAAACAGACGATCAAGCAGGATTCCAAGCCTACCAAAGCCAAGAATTTGAAAAGGCCGCAGAACTCTTTGAATCGAAAGAGTGGGCGGGTGCAGCTTGGTATGAAGCAAAACAATACGATAAAGCGATCGAAAGCCTTGAAGGTATTCAAACGGAAGGCGCTCAATACAACTTAGCCAACGCATTGGCGCAAAAAGGCGAACTTGAGAAAGCACGAGACCTGTATGAATCTATTTTGGAAAAGAACCCAAACTTCGAAGATGCAAAACAAAATTTAAGCATTGTTGAAGAAGCGCTGAAGCAACAGCAACAGCAACAGCAGGATTCTCAAAGCGATTCGAATCAAGAACAGCAGGACGAGAAAAACGCCTCTTCTCAAGAGGATAGCACTGACTCTCAAAACTCGCAGGATCAGCAAAACCAGCAACAACAAAACGGCGAACAGTCGCAATCTCAACAATCTAAGGAGTCGTCAGAAAATTCAGACGATGCTAGCCAAACGGGCGAGCAAAGCGAATCTCAGGATAAAAAGGAGTCCGACGACTTCAATGGTTCTGAAGGGAAACCAGACTCTGACAGAAAACAAAACGCTGAGAGAAAACAAAACGCTGAGAGAAAACCAGACTCTGAAGGAAAGCAAGATTCAGAAAATGAGGACGAAAGTGAGTCTTCACCTCAACCAGCAAGTTCTGAGCGTAAGCCTGAAGATGAATCTGAGGAAGATACTCCAAACCAAATTGCCACTAGCTCTCAAACCCAAGGCAGTACCCAAGAGGTCGATCCTCAAATTAGGCAATTGGAACAAATCCAACAACAAGCGGATGCAAGCCGTCTGCTTAGAGCACAAATGATTTTACAAGAAAGACAAAACCCCGCTTCTCAAAGGTCTGAACAATCATGGTAATTCGTAATTTCTTATCATCCGTACGGTGGTTCTTCTCCTTCACTGTCTTATTGGTTCTTGCGACACCAACAGCATTTGCAAATGATGCCGTTGCAACGGCGACAGTGAGCCGAACCAGCGTCGCTAAAGATGAAGTATTTCAACTCAAAATCTCAGTCAATAAGCGTGTATCAAACAGCAAAGTCGACTTTTCTATTTTGCAGCCTGCCTTTTATATGGGCCGCCCCAGTTTTGGGTCGTACACCAATTCGGTTAATGGAAAAGCGACCGTCAGTAGTGAGTGGACCGTTGCACTAGCCGCAACCCAAACGGGCATTTTGAAAATCCCAAGTTTCGATATAGACGGCGCAAAAACAACGCCAATCGCCATTCAAGTGACTAACGACAGAAATGCGCGTACCCAAGATGATGTCATTCAGCTTGCTGCCAATATTGAAAAAAGCGATTTGTATGAAGGCGAACGTACAACGCTTCATGCAAGACTGATCATCAAAGCGGATCTTCGTCGCTTGCAGAATACCAACATTGAGTCAGCCTTTGGTGAAGGATTATCCATCGAACCGATTGGCGAAAGTAACCAGTACCAATCGGTTGTCGATGGTGTGGAAGCGACTGTTGTCGATCAGTCGTTCTACGTTATCCCTGAGCGTGCAGGTACATTAACGCTGCACCCTCCTCGCCTCAAAGGAGCGCTAATAGAAAGTTCAGGGACAAGAAGCAGTGGCACTAGGTTAATCCAGCTCGATAAAAGCGCCCCTGCCATTACCCTAACGGTTAAAGCGAAGCCTTCCACATACCAAGGTGCGTGGCTGCCTACACCATCGTTGATGGTGGATCAACTTTGGCAAGATGAGGAAGGTAATCGTATTACTTCTGATGCCTTCACCACAAAAGTGGGTTCTCCTATACAGCGAACATTAGTGATCCGAGCAAAAAATTTGAGCCAGCAACAAATGCCAAACTTGAAGGTGACCTATCCTGCACAAATTCGTGTGTACGATGAAGCACCTCAGTTCTCTCAAGGCAATAATGGCGACATTATCATGACCGTTAAGCAGGTGTTGATTGCAAAGGAGACGGGGCAATTCGAGTTGCCAGCAGTAAGTGTTCGATGGTGGAATAGCGAAACGGGTCGAGAGCAAACATCAACCGCCAGTAATATGTCTGTCACGGTTGAAGCAGGTGATGTCAGTGATTCTATTCCCGTGGTGCAGCCAGTTTTACCTCAGCAAACTGTCACTATTACCGACAGTGGTTTCTGGCCATATCTTGCGGCTTTCTTCGCTCTGCTTTGGTTAGCCACGTTAGTACTTCTATGGAAAGTTAAACGCAGTCCAGTACGCACTCCTTCTAAACCTGTCAACGTGAAATCAGACCACTCTACAGAACAGTTGATTCAAGCGGTAAAAAACAAGGACGGCATTTTGTTTGATAGAGTGTATCGGGAGTGGGTGGAAACCATCCAACTCAACGACGCTATCATCAGCCAAGCTAACGCTTTCAGACAAAGCTTATATGGCAAGGGTGGCGCGACATTTGATGAGCATACATTTATCGATGCAATCAACGGTGCAAACAAACAAAGAATTGCAGAACACTCCGATGTGCTTCCATCACTTTAGAAGGTTGGTAGCACTTTCTAGCCTATCGAAAACTTGAAAAACCAAGATCGGATAACTAAAAAAGGACCCTGCAAATAGAAAGCGCGCTATATTTAGCGCGCTTTGTATACCCAAAATGACCTCTGATTACCGGATGAGGGAGACCATTTGTTCGAGCCTGCTCATCCTATGTCGAAAGCGTATCTTCTTTCTCGAATTTCACTGTAACGTGTACCATCCCATCTCTAGCAGCAAAATCGAAATGCCAGAGCTGCGTTTGACATATCCTTTTCACCAACTCCAACCCCAAACCAAAGCCACTGGATTGACGCCCCTGATAATTCGCAGAATTTGAAATGCAGACCGCCTCATCACCCACCACTATTTCAACCTCGCCGTGTTCAGCATACTGAAAGGCATTTCGGATCAGGTTACTCAGCACAATATTAAGCAAATCTGGGTTGGCTGATAATTGGCTCTCCCCTTGCACATTAACGGAGAGTGCTTTTTGCTGTCTTAGGTAACTTAAGTCTTCCACCAGCTGTTCACAGCAATGCCGTAAATTTTGATCAGTTTTATCTAACGGTTGTCCCGATTCTCTTGCTAGCCATAACAAAGATTGTGTTAAGGACTGCATATTATCCAAGGCATAACGAGCACGCTTTAAAGGTCTTGAAGGAGGGATTTGCTCGTCTATGGTATCAAGGGAAGCTTGCATTATTGCTAATGGGGTGCGGAGCTCATGGCTTGCGTGTCTTAAAAACTGCGTTTCTCGCTCATTGAATCGGCTAACACGATCTATAGCATCTTCCAGTTGTTTAGCCAGTTCGTTTAGCTCGGTAAAACGATATTTAGGTCGGGGTTCCTCTTTTGGTGTACCGAGTGTCGATGCCCATCGATTAAGGTGAACAAAAGGCGCACCAATACTTCTCATCCACCAAAGTGCGACGAGCACCAAAATGGCAGAAAAGCAGATCAAGGACCAAATACTTTGCTCAATGACCGTGTTGGCAAATTCTTCAATAAGCCATTCAATGTCTTCCACGGGATATTGGCTAAGAAGGTAGACGTATTCACCATTACTGAGTAGGTGAGACATGATGGAGATATGGTATTCCTCACCATTTATCTCTTTCATGATCGCGGTTTCATCTTCCGCATGGACATTCTCTGCTGATCCAAAGGTTTCTTTAATGTGGTCGGGAAGGATTTCCCAGCTTCGATAAACTTTGGTGGAAGACAAGGTCGTCACGCTAGAGTCTGGGTCTTTCTCTAGATGTCGAACCATGGCTCGAACATCCATCCATGCCGCGGTGTTAGACACCTTTTCAAGGCTCAGAGAATACTGAACCATTGCGATAATGATCATATCGATCACAAGGAAAAACCCAAAAAGAACCAGCTTTTGCATCAGGTCCTTTTTTAATGATATGGAGTACGCTTTCATTCCAATACCTTCACCTGTATACCCGCATTAATACGAGTATGCAGTAGAGGAGAACCAAAAGGCTTGTCTAGAACCTTTCTCAAATTACTCAGCTGTACATTAAGGTTCCCTGGCTCTACCGGATCATCTGGCCAAACGGCGTTTTCCAATTCTGGTCGAGGTACAACCCTAGGGCTTTGAATAACCAAGTAATGAAGAATACGCCACCCGATGGGCGTCATTTTCAATCTTTTCCCTGATCTGTAGGCTTCCTGTGTGTTCAAATCGAGCTCTAAGTCACCTATAGATAGGTTACTCGACACGTTCGGCTTCGTTCGTTTTGATAGAGCTTGTAACCGCGCCCACACAACAGGCATCGGGCAGGGTTTTACGACAAAATCATCGACACCACTTCGGAAACCTTCCAGCTCGTCTTCAACTGTGTCGTATGCGGTCATCATCAGTACAGGAGTTTGAATGCGCGCTTCTCGTAGCATTCTACATACCTCATACCCATCCATTTTGGGCATGTTTACATCCAATATGATGACATCTGTATCGCCTTGCAGCGCGAGCGAGAGCCCACTTTGTCCGTTGTAGGCGAAGTCACATTCCACACCTTTCAACTCTAAATAATCTGCAAGTGCGCCAGCAAATTGGTTATCGTCATCAATGATTAAGACTTGCATGTTTTTTCCTCGTCCCTTTCTTCCGACACGTTACTCGTGCTCTGTCTTTCTGAGTCAATTCCGGCCCCAGATTTAGCCGAAAAACTAGCATGTAATCGGTTAATATGACCTTAAGTTTACAGGGTTCACGGCGAAGAGAGGGCATCAAATGTTTGGAATGCGACCAAGCGCGATCAGAGAGTGAATCTTCGATTAAGTTTCGAACAAAATGGCATCTATACCCAAGTGACTTCAAAAAGCTTGGTTCAGCGAGAGTTAACTTGTTTTTAGACAAAAGACCGATTTAAAGATCGAGTCATTCTAAATCAAGAATTGGTAACGCAGTATGAAAGCCAGTTAAACTCGCCTTTGGGAGCCGTGATAGTGCCAAAGAATCAGAGCTATGCCGATTCTTGCTTATCTTGAAGATCAAGTTGCAGCGGTACGGTAATAACAAACTCAGCACCATGTCCAAGTTCAGAAGAGCACTCTATTTTCCCTTTTAACAGTTGATTGACCATGTTGTAGATAATATTAGCACCTAACCCGCTTCCACCTTTTCCTCGCTTGGTGGTGACAAACGGTTCAAATATGCGCTTGAGTATTTTTTCATCAACACCTTGCCCTGTATCTTTGTAGCGAATAATCAAGTCTTCTTCATTTGTAGAGACGTGAATAAAGATGTTCTTATTACCACCCCATTCATCAAATCCATGTCGAATACTATTGGCAATGAGATTGGTGTAAATTTGAATGTAGCAGCTTGGGTAACTCTCGATATGAATATTATCTGGGCAATCCACTTCAACACTGACGCTGGCAACTTTTAACTCATGAGACAATGAGAGCAACACTTTCTCTAAGTTCTCTTTCACATTAAACGGATAGACGGATTCACTGCTCTGATCAACGGCGACTTGTTTGAAGCTTGATACCAATTGTTCTGCCCGAGATAGGTTTGCAGTAAGAATTTGAGCCGACTCTTTAAGCGACTCTATCGCGCCTGAAAACTCAGTTTTAGACAGCTTCCCTGTTTCAAATCCCTTTTGTAGTACGTTTACTTTTTCGTCTATAAAGCTTGTCGCTGTAACGCTTATACCTAGTGGCGTATTAATCTCGTGCGCTACACCACCGACTAAACTGCCGAGAGAGGCCATTTTTTCCGCTTCAATTAACGATTCTTGTGTCTCTTCAAGCTTGCTAAGAGTATCGGAAAGTTCATGGTTTGCTTCTTCTAGAGAGTGTGTTCTGTCTTTCACTTTTTGCTCTAACTCTCGGTTTAACGAGATCAGTTGGTTTTCCGCATTCGTTAAATCGGTAACATCTATACCAAAGCACATGACTCGCTTTTGCTCTTTATTTTCAATAACACGCCATTGTAAAAATCGTTGATTCCCTTCTTGATCTCGCATTGTAAAAACTAAATCGAATTCGGGAATGTTTTCAATCAGTTCCTGCTCGCTTTCTTTCTCGACGTCTTCATCCACAAAATAGCCAAACCAGTTTTTTCCTATCAGATCACGCTCTTCTACTCCAAGAAGGGATTCCACTTCAGAGTTAACCAGTTGAATTTCAAATACGTCGTTTAAAGAACAGATCAAAGAAGGAGAGGATTGGATAATTACACGGGTAAAATCACGCTCATATTCAAGCTGGTTATTCATCTTTTTGCGTTTGTCCAGCTCTGAATCAATACGATGATACAAAGCATTAATAGACTCGACTAACGTATCCAGCTCATCTTGATGATTGCTCCTATCCAAACTCAACAAATCACCGGATTCGTTGCTGTCCAGTTTGTGCCCTTGTACAAAAGAGGAAATACGATTGATGTGCTTGATCACGACATGATAAACCACATACAGAACGCACATCGCGACAAGAAAAATTTTAACCAGCTGAGTTTCTAAGATAATAATGGATTTTTCCCAAAGCTTTCCATATATCAGCTGATAAGACGCTTCAATTCTTAGACCGCCAATTTTTTCTTCTTTGTGGACCAAGTCATAGAGGTGGCTTAACTCGTTGAGGGGACTTTTCTCTCCAATTTCCACCACGGAATTAAGCGTGCCGTTGTGAAATGAAAAAATGCCGACGTACTCAACACTGGAAACGTTCAAAATACCGTTTGCTTGAATGAGCATCTGTTCTTCATCCAGATTCCACAAGCTATTTGAAATGGAAGACGTTAAGCTTTGCTCCAAAGAACTGATGGAGTTTTGAAGAAGTTGAACTTCTTTTTTATAGTCCCAGTAAAGTTGTACAGCCGTAATCGTGACCGCAAGTACAGATGAACATAAAACAATATAGATCAGCAATCGAATAGCAAAACTGTGCCTATTCATTGTCTTTAACGTTGAAATGATCCCATCAGACTTATTCGAGCTAGAAATACTCGAAATTTTATTAGGAACACCTGAACTCATCGACTGCCCTCATCCATGCTTGCTGCATCTAGTTGATCAACGTAAACATAATTAAAGTTCAAATAGTTGAATATGCCCACGCTAATCCCATGTTCAAATCACACTCAGCCTATGAGCTCTATGCTCAACATCCAACGTTCTAAATAGTATAGACAGTGAAATTAGATTTTCTTGATATCGTACGTAAATTTCCTTGTACGATCAGAGCTATGCTCCTGCTTTCCACCTCGCTACTTAACTCCTAATTAGAATTTGTGCTTTAAATGAAAACTTTGTCTACACTTGTTTCAGACGGATGATTTTTTGCGCTGCTTTTTCTCTCCATTTTGGATACGAGATGGGGGCGTGAATTGGAATAGATTGAGTTATGGGGTCAATGATGGGAAATGATGATCAATTCCTCTTTTCAGATCATGAAGAAGAATCGGAAATTGAAGAACGTGAGACATGGAAGGTCTTAATTGTCGATGACGATGCCGACATTCATAAAGTCACCCAATTTGTTCTCAACGACTTCGAGTATCTGGGAAGAAGACTTAACTTTTTAAACGCATACTCCGCAGCTGAAGCCAAAGAGGTTTTTGTAGAACACGACGATATCGCTGTTGTATTTCTCGATGTTGTTATGGAATCTAACCATGCTGGGCTTGATCTCGTCGACTGGTTACGAGTAGAGCAAGGAAACAAGACCAGCAGAATCATTTTGCGCACAGGTCAGCCTGGTGATGCTCCTGAATCCGAAGTCATTAAAAAGTACGAAATTAATGACTATAAAAATAAAACAGAGCTAACGGCAACAAAACTAAACACTACCCTTTGTGCTGCGTTGCGTTCTTATCGCGACATCATGGTGATCGAAAACACCAAAAAAGGGCTCAATACGATCATCAATTCTTCAGCATCCATTTTGGTTGAGGGAGACGGTGGGCACTGGCTAGACGGGATTCTTTCTCAACTTTCTGCTTTGTTGCATCTTGGTGAAGTTCACGCGTTCAATTTTGCCGCGCAAGAAGTGGAAGGAAAATGGCAGGTCGTCGCTTCTTCCGAAGGTGGCGAAGGGCTCATTGGCAAAGAGCTAGATGAGTTTATATCCTGCTCTGTTGACGACGTTACCGCCACCAAAGATCGCTTTATCCAGGTGAAAGATGAAGAATTTCTTATTCCCGTAAAAGTGAATAAAAGCGTCGGTTTACTGGTTGTACATTGCCCTAGAAGCAGCATTGAAGAAAACATTGAAATACTGGACATATTCATCCGAAACATCACTATCGCGTACGAGAAAGTCATTTTGCTCAATGAGGTTCGTGATACCCAAAAAGAAATTGCATATCGCTTAGGGGAAGTGGTGGAAACGCGTTCAAAAGAATCGGGGAGCCACGTTAAGCGAGTGGCGGAAATATCGCGCTTTCTTGCCTCAAAATATGGCTTGCCACCGGAGCAATGCGAGAAGATAAAACTCGCCTCTCCTTTGCACGACATTGGCAAAATTGCGATTCCTGATGCTGTGCTTAATAAGCCGGGGAAACTCGATGCAGATGAATGGGTTACCATGATGTCTCATGCCAGTGTGGGTGCAGAAATCCTACGTGGTTCTAACCTAGAAATCTTGAACATCGCAGCGAATATTGCTGGTCACCATCATGAAAAATGGGACGGTTCAGGCTACCCAAATAAAATATCTGCTGAGTCGATTCCAATCGAAGCACGAATCACCGCACTAGCCGATGTTTATGACGCTTTGGCTTCCAAACGTTGCTACAAAGACGCTTGGCCAAGTGAAAAAATATTTGAATTATTCCAACAAGAAGCAGGGAAACATTTCGATCCTAAGCTGACTGAGATTTTTCTTGAAAACTTCGACGAATTGCAAGGGATACGAGGGTCATTTCCTGACTAGCAATTTCATTTCTATTTCCTTAGCCAGCGGATGTCGCTGGTTTTTTTTTAATACTCCTTTAAAAACGTAAATGAGATCTCTAACACTAAAGTTACCTTTAACTTTTCTCATCACTAAAAATCTGAACTAAGCTGAGGCTACTCCCCTAATAACTAAACAGTTGTTGCTCATTTTCTGAGAGCAAGCGCAACATAAGGAGTTTCTATGAAAGCATTCATTCAGCACCTCCCAAAAGTAGAGCTCCATCTGCATATTGAAGGATCTCTTGAGCCAGAGTTAATGTTTGAACTGGCTAAACGCAACAAGGTATCCATTCCATACAATAATATCCAAGAGGTCAGGGACGCGTATCACTTCCATAATCTGCAATCCTTTTTAGATATCTATTATCAAGGTGCCAATGTACTGATTAAAGAGGAAGATTTTTTTGACCTCACGTGGGCATATTTGCTGAAGTGTAAGCAAGACAATGTAGTGCATACAGAGATCTTTTTCGATCCTCAAACCCACACCGACCGAGGCATTTCATTTCACACTGTTATCTGCGGTATCTCAAAAGCACTGGATAAGGCGAAATCAGAGCTTGGAATCAGCAGCCAAATCATCATGTGTTTTTTGCGTCACCTCGATGAAGAAGCGGCATTGAAAACCTTAGAAGAAGCGTTACCCTACAAAGGAAAAATCATCGGTGTTGGTCTGGACTCGTCCGAAGTTGGGCATCCACCAGAAAAGTTCGAGCGGGTATTTGCAAAAGCGCGAACTGAAGGTTTTTTAACGGTCGCGCACGCTGGGGAGGAAGGACCCGCACAAAACATCATTGATGCCTTGGATATGCTTAAAACATCTAGAATCGACCATGGCGTTCGCTGTGCAGACGACGAGGCGCTGGTTCAGCGGTTAGTCGAAAACCAAATTCCGTTGACCGTCTGCCCGCTTTCCAATACCAAATTAAAGGTGTTTGAACATATGAGTCAGCACAACATCGTCGACCTACTCAGAAAAGGCGTTTGCGTTACCATCAATTCGGACGATCCAGCTTACTTCGGTGGCTATATGACTGATAACTTCCTTGCAGTCTCAGAGGCTCTCAACCCAACACGGCAGGAGTTAGCACAGTTTACTTTAAATGCTATTGAAGCCAGCTTTATTTCGCCGCCATACAAAGAAACATTACGCGATACGGTCAATAAGTATCTTGCGAATAATTAGGATTAGAATAGAAGCCTAACGCTTAAATACAGATAAACAAAAGCCCCAACTTTGGAGCTTTTAAACGTTAATGCGGTAAAGTCTGTTGAACTAGTTAACCAGCTTTAAACTTTAAAGCGATTCACCGAGCGTTGTAATTCGCTGGAAACCGAATTCAATTCCAATGCGGTTTGAACATTCCCCTGAACATCTTGAACAGTACTGCGAGCCAGATCGTTCACATTCACCACGTTTTCATTAATGTCCGTCGCAACGTGAGACTGCTCTTCCGCTGCTGTGGCTATTTGATTATTCATGTCCTGAATTTTGCTAATTTCTTCTTGTATCACTTGCAGTGATTGACTTGCTTCATCCGATTTTACTAAAGTCTTCTTAGCGTTTTCTGCGTTTTCTTCCATTAAACTCACAGACTGTTTCGCTTGCTCTTGAAGCACCGAAATCATGGATTGGATTTCATTGGTGCTTTCCTGAGTTTTATTGGCAAGGTTACGAACTTCATCCGCCACAACAGCAAAACCACGACCTTGTTCACCAGCACGGGCAGCCTCAATAGCAGCATTCAGAGCGAGCAGATTTGTTTGCTCAGCAATACCGCGAATAACATCTAGAATCCCACCAACATTCATCGTTTCCTTTTCGACTTCCAAGATCGAAGATTGAACACTTTCGATATTATTTACCAGCAAGTTGATGTCTGTGTTCATTTGGCTAACGACACCAAGCCCCTGAGTGGAAGACTCACTTGCATCATTGGAAGAAGTGGATGCCTGCATAGCATTTTGAGCAACTTCAGCAACGGTTGCTGTCATTTCGTTCATTGCGGTTGCCACTTGTTCTAGCTGCATCATTTGAGACTCAGATGAGCGGTTAACCTGATTTGAAGAAGACTCAAGCTGACCTGACAAATCAGTAAGTGCGGCAGACGAGGTATTAATATTTCCAATGATCTGTTTAATGCTCTCTCCCATAACCAATGTCGAGCGATACACCCCCGTTTCGCTTCCCTCAAGTGGGCGAATCATCGTTAAATCGCCATTAGCAATTCGGTTAACAAACTCTTCAATCTCTTTAGGTTCACCACCGATTGGACCATACATCAACTTTTCGACCGCAACATACACAACAGCGATACCAATAACCGCAAAGACAAGCCCTGCAATCCCGTTGATCTTCACCATAGTATTCGAAGGTTCGTTAATATCGTCCCACGATGCCCAAGCCCAAACAGACCATCCCAATGAATCAATTCGGGAAGACACAACGTAAAAGTCACCCTTATCAGGAACGTTGTAAGAGTGGTCACTGCTTTTATGGGTGCCGTATTCGCGATAGCTTGGACGCAACTCATAGATGTTCTTACCAACAAAATCAGGGTAACTGGCGGCCATTAAGAAACCATCAGCGCGTGACACAAATAGGTTTGGCTCAGCCGAGAGTTCATTAATGTAGTCGGTGATATCGCTCATCTTTAAACTCAGACCAATTACAGCCTTAATCTCACCATTTCGACGGTAAGGGATCACGGCTGACATGGTTAAGTCCCCTGTCGTAGATAGATAAGGATTGGTTACTGAACGCGCCGCACCACTAAAACCTTGAATAAACCATTCACGCTGCTTTTGTTTGGCATTGAAGTCAGGAATGAGACCGTTGACATCGTACGTCGTGCCATCAGGCAAACCAACATACATGTTCAACACTTTTAAACTTTGCTTACCGTGTGTCAGTGCATCGAGAACGTGACTGCTGATCACCGGTACGCCTTCACTATCAAGCGTTATACCTGCACCCGTCGTTTCTAATGCAGTGAAGTATTTACTCATTTTACTTTCGACAGCTTTCGCAACTAAAAATGATTTATCTGAAAGGTTCTTACGATAGTCGTCAGTTGTGGCCGTTTTGAATTCAAAATATCCGATGACGGAAGTCACAAGAATTGTAAACGCGATCAAGCAACCGATTGCGGTCACCAGCTTAGATTTCACACTCATTTAAAATATTGTCCGATAATATTGTTGGCTTCGTGTGAAATCTATCAGTAAGGAAGGGGGGCTTGGAAACACATTTTGCACTAATAATTAAACAAATTTATCGCTTTCTTTAGGAGTAACAAAACAAGCGATTGGAGCGAATTTCTTACATAACCGTCCTGTTAAATGAAAAATTCCTCTTTGAGCTTAAAATTTCAAGCTCAAAGAAGAACTAAATAATCAATAAAAGCGGAGTCAGGGATGAGCTTTATAGGAAACCATGAATTCCATTAACGTAGGAAATGATCCACCAGTAGTGCAACGAATAAGAACATCAATTGATAGATGGAGAAAATGAAGGTGCTCATGGCATCTCCCTCTTCCTCATGATATTTCAGTTTCCACGCTTTATAGATGAATCCAGCACTTAAGAAACTTGATACAACCAAGTAAAGCAAGCCGCTCATGCCAACTAAAACAGGGAAAAGGCACGCAATGGCTAATAATATCGTATACAGCAGAATGCTGGTTTTTGTGTATTCCACACCATGGGTGACTGGCAACATTGGAATGTCGGCACGTGAATAATCGTCTTTCCTGTGTATGGCTAACGCCCAAAAATGAGGAGGCGTCCAGATGAAGATGATCATCACAAGTAGCCATGCATGGGAATGCAATTCATTGGTAACCGCCGTCCATCCAAGTAAAGGCGGCATGGCACCTGCAATTCCGGCTATCACGATATTTTGAGGCGTTGCTCGCTTTAAATACAAGGTGTACACCAGCGCATAACCCACCAAGCTTGCTAGTGTCAACCACGCCGTTAACTCATTCACCCACCAGTACAACGCAACAAACCCAGCTATGCCAAGCGCAATCGCAAATATAAACGCGTTGACGGCTTTAACGTGCCCAGAGGGCAAAGGGCGCTGATAAGTTCTCGCCATTATGGCATCAATTCTGCGATCAATTAGGTGATTAAATGCCGCTGCACTCGACGCCATTAATCCGATCCCAGCTAATGCGATCAATGCCGTCACAACGGGAAACTGCCCTTTTATTGCCAAAATCATTCCTACTACTGCCGTAAGTAGCATTAAAGCAACGACTTTAGGTTTCGTGAGCTTGTAATAATCTTGCCACGACGCGCCTTCTATTCCTGCTCTAGAAAGAGATTTATCCATACTCAAAGCCCTCGCTCTTGTTCCATAAGAGGTTGTGACACACTACGCCACACATGGAAATTGATGTAAATCGTACACAACAGTAAAAGTGCCGCACCAAGGTTATGCGCCACCGCTACAGGTAATGGGAGATTCAATAAAACATTACTCATACCCAATCCAATTTGGGCAATGAGTAACACCATTAACATAAACGCTCCCTTACGAAGCTGAACATGCGTTTGCTGATACAACTGAAAAGCCAACCCTATTAACACAATAGAAGTCACTACCGCGCCTATTCTATGCGTGACGTGAATAGTCATTCTTGCCCCGTAATCCAATACGCCAAATTCATAATTTGTGTGTCCTTCTTGGCGGAAATCAAAGGCTTCAGAAAAATTCAAATAGCCAACCCAATCCCCTTCACAAATGGGTAACTCCGTACACATTAATGCGGCGTAATTGGAAGAGGTCCACCCCCCAAGAAAGATTTGAAGAACGACCACCGCAAGAGAGAAAGAAGCCAAAATTTTCAGCATTGGTGTATTGACGACGATAGGTTCATGCGGAGAGGTGATTGAAGAAGGGTTTCCATCGCTCACCGTAAAATGCGCAACATCATTGAGTTCGTAGCCCACTTCTTGTTTAAGGCGGCAGTAGAGCAAAAACAGCAAGCTGAATAAGGTAAACCCACCCATTAAGTGCAACATGACAATCACTGGCATCAGTTTTAGCGTCACTGTCCACATTCCTAGCGCCGCCTGAAAGACGATGAGCAGTGACAGGGAAACCGGAATCACACGCCCGCCATGGCGAGATTGAAGCGTCAAATAACTAATGGCAAAAACAACCAGTCCAAGCGTTCCCGCCAAATAACGATGAATCATCTCTAACCAAGCTTTATAAGGCTCGACTTCGTTTTCTGGGTAGAGGAGTTTGGCAGTAGAAAGCGCCTTATCTGTCGAAGGCACACTGAGATGACCATAGCAACCCGGCCAATCTGGGCAACCAAGACCTGCATCAGCAAGCCGCGTATACGCGCCCATTAAGATAACCAAAAATGTCAGAATCAGGCTTACTTGAATCAGTCTGATGATATTCATACGCGCCCCCCTATCCTTGATTTACCCCACGCGAGATAACTTCAATAACTTCTTAAAGTCGGCGATTAACCCCTTACTTTGCTGTACAAGTAATTCAGGGTTGATCTGCTTCGGGTAATGCATAACCAATTGACCTCGTGGGTCTACAATGATGTATTCGTTGGTGCTGAAATCAGAAAGAAATTTGTCGTTAGATTTAACGCGATTGAAACTGTAATCCTGCAATACGGAAGTGTCGCTATTTGGGTGAATGTATACCGTTGGTCTAACGCGCTCTTGGTACTTCCCTAGGGATACATAGCTTTGTTGCAATAAGTGCAACTGCTGGCGGCACAATGCATTGCATTCTTTTGGTAGAACATAACCAAGTTGCCATTGTTTTTCCGATTCCGAACCCATGGAATAGTCGGTTAAGTAGCTATCGGGCTCTACCAAAACGCCCTGATTTGTCACCCCAGGTTGATACCAATTCATTTCCAAAATGACTTTAGCGACAATGGCAGGCATCGCAAACAACCCCACCAGCGCAAGTAAAATGATACGGCCGCGCTTCACATTAGGTGCGGAGTCTCTATCCATATTTTGAACTGTCATCGTTTTCTCCCTTGGGTATCAGGCGAATATTGAGTGCTCTAAGCAACAGCATCACCATAATGAGCGCAAAAACTAATGCCATCGAAAACCACTGCAACGCATACCCAAAATGTTTTTGAGAAGACATTGGAACAGGGCGCCAAGGCTGAGGGTATTCAAGATTTAAGTTACTAGGCTGAATAACAAAAGGCAGTAAAGGCAGACTAAGTTCTCCTTCCAATGCCTCTATATTCAGGTTTTGAATTCGTTTGGGCCATCCGCTTTCCGCATGAAGCTTGTCACTAACGGGGTTGCTTTGTTTTTGATACACCCTCCCCTCCAGCGACACGGGTTGGGTTAGCTCTTTAAAGCTGGGCAATATGCGGCGATCATGCCCCGCCTTCACAAAACCTAGCTCTAACAGCACATAACGCCCGTTTCCTTGATAACCCGATGTCACTTTCACTGGTTGAAGCATCAAATACCCCACTTCTCCGTTCCATACTTGGTTATCAAGCAAAAACGCACGATTCGAAACAGGCATAACATCCATTTTCACTTTTGCTCCAGTCAGGCTTTGCTGTGCATCACTTAAATATTCCTGACTGAGATTGGGGCTTATCTCGATTGCCTTTTTAAGCAACGTATCTAAAGGCTCCGGTGCCATCGTCGCACGCTGCGCTAATGCCTTTTCGTAGTCTAACTTTTGCTCACCACGTCCCATTTGCCAAAAGCCCAACTTGATCAGCAGAGTAAATACCACCAAAGTGAGAATTAGGGCGAACCAAAATTTTGGTTTTAACGTCAACGCAACCCAGGGAGACATCATGGCAGCCTCACTGTTTAAACTCGTTCTGGTCTTGACACTCTGTTTCATTATCTTCAACCTTGGTCGCGCTTTAGTGGTGATGGTAAAAGGCAAAAGCGATAAGCCTGCCAGTCACTTCTTGGGTCGCCGTTTAATTTTCTCCGCTTTGGTTATCGTATTTTTGCTCATTGCGCTTCAGGCGGGCTGGATTGAACCCAACCCTAGACCTTACTAACGTTTGCTCTACTCATTCGGGGTAGAGCGTCTAAAGCACATACACAAAGATAAATAGACATAGCCAAACCACGTCCACAAAATGCCAATACCAACTCCCCGCCTGAAACGCGAAATGGTTTTCAGGTGTGAAGTGGTCGTAGGCAATCCTTGCCAGTAAAACCGATAAGAAAATAGTGCCCAATAACACATGCATGCCGTGGAAACCTGTTAACAAGAAGAAGGTATTGCCATACACACCAGACTGCAGCGTCAGCCCCATTTCTTGATAAGCGTGAATGTATTCTTCTGCTTGATAAAACAAGAACACAATCGCCAAAATAATGGTGATTTCCAACCACACCACCAGCGCCATTCGATGGTTCTTCTCTAAACTGGTGTGCGCCATATGAAGAGTGATGGAGGAAGTCAGAAGAATCATGGTGTTGAGAAAAGGCAATCCTTGCCATCCCATCGCTTCTGTCGTTTGCCCTGCTGGGGTTAAAGTGAGTGGCCACATTGCTTCAAATGCAGGCCAAAGCACTTCATGAGTCATTTGATTATTGTCTGCACCCGCAAGCCAAGGGACAGATATCATTCGGGCATAAAATAGCGCTCCAAAGAAGGCGCAGAAAAACATAATTTCCGAGAAAATAAACCAGCTCATGCCCTGCCGGAAGGAAACATCAATTTGCTGGGAATAAAAACCCGACAAAGATTCACCAATAACGTTTCGCATCCATCCGATGAACATCACCAGAAAAACGACAAATCCGCCTATTAGAAATACTTTCCCAAACACACTGCCGGTTTCTAAATTTTGTACAGTAACGCCAGCGCCGACTGCAATAAAAAACAAGGCAATCGCGCCGACTATCGGCCAAATACTGTGTGAGGGGACATAATAAGTTTGGTGTTGTGTTGTCATTGCACCGCTCCTTGATCCGTTTCTGAGCGTGAAATTAGAGCCACGGTTTTCTTATCTTCTGGCTCTGTGATATTGAATAGCGTGTAGGAAAGTGTCAGCGTATGGATAGAGTCAGGAATCGTCGGCTCGATATAGAAAATCACGGGCAGTTCAGCGCTTTTATTCCCTTCCAATGGCTGACGATTAAAGCAAAAGCACTCAATTTTATTGAAGTATGCTGCGCCGTTGCCAGGAGCAATAGAAGGGACGGCTTGACCAATCAGTGGTGAGCCATTGAGGTTTGTCGCCATGTACCGTGTTTGAACCACTTGCCCAGGGTGCACATCCATGACCTTTTTAGCGGGTATGAACGTCCACGGCATATCCGGCTTAACATGTGCCATAAACTCAATACGAATCACACGTGATGTATCCACCTGCATACCGACTGGGCTACTCACGGCTTCATTGTTGGGTTTACCGTTGATACCAAGCTGTTCGCACATAATGTCGTACAGTGGTATCAAAGCAAACCCAAACCCAAACATGCCTAGAACACCAAGCAAAAGCCAGATTGTCAGTTTGCGATTTGAAGGTTTTGCCGTATCCATCGCTGCATCTCCCATCAATCAACTTTAGGTGGCTGACTGAATGTGTGATGAGGTGCTGGGCTTGGAACTGTCCACTCCAAACCTTCCGCTCTTTCCCATGACCGAGCCTCGGCTTTCTCGCCTCCTTTGATGCATTTAATCACCAACCAGAGGAAAATAAGCTGAGACAGACCAAACGCAAATCCGCCAATCGATACAATTTGGTTTACGTCTGCAAACTGAATCGCATAGTCGGGAATCCGCCTAGGCATACCTGCTAATCCCAAGAAGTGCATAGGGAAAAACAGAACATTCACCGAAATAACCGAGCACCAAAAATGCCATAAGCTCAACCGATGATCGTACATATGACCAGTCCACTTAGGCAGCCAATAATACGCGGCTGCCATAATCGAGAAGACAGCTCCGGAAACCAAAACGTAATGGAAGTGCGCCACCACAAAATAGGTATCGTGGTATTGGAAATCAGCGGGCACAATCGCCAGCATTAACCCCGAGAACCCACCAATCGTAAACAGCACAATAAATGCGATAGCAAACAACATGGGCGTTTCAAAGGTCATTGCCCCTCGCCACATCGTTGCCACCCAGTTGAAGACTTTTACCCCTGTCGGCACCGCAATCAACATGGTGCAATACATGAAGAAGAGTTCGGCAAACACTGGCATCCCGGTTGTGAACATGTGGTGCGCCCAAACCAAAAACGAAAGCAGCGCGATACTGCACGTTGCGTACACCATGGAATGATAACCAAACAGCTTTTTGCCACTGAAAGCAGGAATGATGGCCGATACGATCCCAAAGGAAGGTAAAATCATGATGTACACTTCGGGGTGCCCAAAGAACCAGAAAATGTGCTGGAACATCACAGGGTCGCCCCCACCCGCCGCATCAAAGAAACTGGTGCCAAAGTACTTATCTGTCAGAACCATGGTAACGGCACCGGCCAGCACGGGCATCACCGCTATTAACAAAAATGCCGTGATTAACCATGTCCAAACAAACATTGGAAGCTTAAACCAAGTCATGCCTGGGGCACGCATATTCACAATGGTCACGATCACGTTGATCGCCCCCATAATGGAGCTGATACCCATAATGTGAACAGAAAACACGAACAATGCGGTGCTATCTGGGCCATACGTCGTCGACAATGGCGCATAGAACGTCCAGCCAAAATCAGGGCCGCCCCCTTCCATAAAGAGCGAACTGATTAAAATGAGAAACGCAAAAGGCAATATCCAGAAGCTCAAGTTATTCATACGTGGCAAAGCCATATCTGGCGCACCAATCATGAGCGGAATCATCCAGTTTGCCAGTCCAGTAAAGGCTGGCATAACCGCACCAAATACCATCACCAATCCGTGTACCGTCGTCATCTGATTGAAGAAGTGCGGATCCACTAACTGCAAGCCAGGCTGGAACAATTCGGCGCGAATGATCATCGCCATTAAGCCGCCCGTTAAAAACATCGCAAAGCTGAACCACAAATACAGCGTGCCTATGTCTTTATGATTGGTCGAATATACCCAGCGAGCCAGCCCTGAAGGTGCGGCATGATGATCGTCATGGTCATTTTCATGAGAATTTACATCGGTTGAACTGTTCATTGTCCCTCCTCGCTGCGCAAAGTATTCACGTCTGACGCTTGCGCCATATCGCCTTTGTCATTACCCCAAGCATTGCGCTCATACGTCACTACAGCGGCAATTTGCTCATCGGTTAACTGATTTCCAAACGCTTGCATGGCTGTTCCTGCCACCCCATTTAGAACAACATCGATATGGTTGTTTACGTCACCTAGTGTCACAGGGCTGTCTTTCATTGCAGGGAAAACGCCCGGAACACCCAACCCATTAACCTGATGACACACCGCGCATCGGTCGTTGTACACTTGCTCGCCCATTGCCATGAGTTCATCCATAGAAAGCTCTTTAGAAAGTGCGGCTTTTGCTTCTTCTGCTGCTTGCTTCGCCACCAATTTTTGGGCGACCAACCATTCATCGAAGTCTTTCTCTTCCATGGCATGCACCACTATCGGCATAAAGCCGTGGTTTCGCCCACACAACTCCGCACATTGACCACGATAAACACCCGGTTCATCGATTTTGGTCCACGCTTCATTGATGAACCCTGGCACTGTATCTTTCTTCACGGCGAAATCCGGCACCCACCACGAGTGGATGACATCGTCGGACGTTAAGAGAAACCGGACTTTCCGGTTGATGGGAAGAACAAGCGGATTGTCGACTTCAAGCAGGTAATTAGCCCCTTTCAGTTCATCACCTTCAATCTGCTTGGAGGATGTGGTTAACAAGCTAAAAAATTCGACATCCTCACCGAAATAGCTGTAATGCCACTTCCATTGAGAACCGGTAATTTTAACCGTGATATCAGATTGGCTGGTGTCTTCCATATCGATAAGCGTTGTGGTGGCAGGCACCGCCATCGCAACCAATATTAGAATTGGAATCACAGTCCATATGATTTCCACTTTCGTACTCTCATGAAAGTTCGCCGCTACAGCGCCCTGAGATTTACGATGCTTGAAAATGGCGTAAAACATGACTCCAAAAACGACAACCGCAATGGCACAGCAGATGTAAAAAATCAGCATATGAAGGTCATAGACCTGCTCACTGATTCGGGTTACACCCCGTGTCATATTGTATTGGCTTCCAGACCATGCCACCGTTGGGATTAGCGCACCCCATAAACACAAAGACGTTAATCTTTTCAAAAGATCTCTCCTCTGTTTCCGCTTACGGGCTAGACACGTTTGGTAGCGCAACGTGAATACCTCATAAGCATCAGATCGCCGTCCAAATCCGTTTGTGTTTTTATAGACGGTGATCCACTTCGCATTTCTACACAGTAATGTGATAGAACGCATGCCATGCGACTTTGGGATTATTTCCAAAGCGCTAACTATTTGTTATGGCTTTGTTAATAACCCTAGATTCTTGGCGGCAATTGTTCAAGAATTAAACGACTCTGTCCATTTTGGAATTAGACTTTGATCCCCAATTTGCCCTTTAATACTCCAACTGTTGCTTATGATTCGTTTAAATATCTTGTGTAAAAAATTTCAAAAAAAATTCATCTCGATTTAATCGATTGCGACCACATCGTGAGACCTAAACCACAAAAAATGGTGTAATCATTAATGGATTTCAATTAATTTAGAGACATACTATTTAAGTCCCCTTTGACAGGAAAAAACGATGAACGAATTGATGAAAAGCTGGCTGGAAAGAGACCCAGATCCTCGTACACGTGAAGAGCTGAATACACTTCAAAAAGAAAACCGCTCTGAAGAAATTGCAGACCGATTCAAAGGACGTTTAGAATTTGGTACCGCGGGTTTACGCGGCGTTGTCGGTGCGGGTCCTAACCGCATGAACCGACTGGTTATCCAAGAAACCGCGACGGGTCTTGGTCAGTACCTGTTAAAAGCACAACAAGGTGCGGCTGAAAAAGGCGTTGTTATTGGTTACGATGGTCGCCCAGATTCCAAACAGTTTGCCCACGACACTGCTTCTGCTCTTGCTGCGCAAGGTATCAAGGTTTACTTAACTCATGATGTTGCTGCCACTCCGATTGTTGCATTTGGTGTCCTACACCTTGGTACAGCCGCCGCTGTTGTTGTCACCGCTAGCCACAATCCACCAGAGTACAATGGCTTCAAAGTGTACTGGGACAATGGTGCTCAAATCATTCCACCACACGATTCAGGTATTGCAGCAGAAATCGACGATGCGGCTCAAAAGCCTCTTAATCTTATGCCACTTGAAGAAGCTGAAGAAAAAGGCTTACTCGTTTGGTTGAAAGACGATTATTACCAAACCTACCGCGACACCGCGAACGCTAGCCCATTGTTGCAAAGTGATCCATCGCAACAAGCCGAGAACCTTTCCTTAGCCTATACGGCTATGCACGGCGTTGGTGCAAATATGGCTGAAACGCTGCTTGCCGATGCTGGATTTACTCAAGTACACAGCGTAGCTGCACAGCGCGAACCCGACGGCAGCTTCCCAACCGTTAATTTCCCAAACCCTGAAGAAAAAGGGGCGATGGATTTAGTGATTGCTGAAGCGAAAAAACACAACGCGGAACTAGCCTGTGCCAACGACCCTGATGCAGACCGCTTTGCAGCGGCAGCTAGAAAGCCGGATGGCGAATACCAGATGCTAACAGGCGATCAGGTCGGTGTGTTGTTTGGTCACTACCTGCTTAATCAAGCGCAAGATAACCAAAAGTTAGTGGGTGCAACGATTGTTTCCTCTAGCCTTCTAGCCAAGGTTGCCGAAGCCGCGGGCGGCACGTTCTACAAAACGCTTACGGGTTTTAAATGGCTGACTAACGTCGCTATGCAAGAGCAAACGGAAGACAAACAGTTCCTTTTTGCTTACGAAGAAGCGCTGGGCTATACCGTGGGAACATTGGTTTGGGATAAAGACGGCCTAACCGCTTTGGTTGCCTTTGCTCAGCTGGCTGCTCGCCTAAAAGCCCAAGGCAAATCCGTTTGGGACCAGCTAGAAGAGATTTATAGGCAGCACGGCATGGTGATCAATGCTCAACATAGCATCGCTCTTGACCCTTCTGCGCCACCAATTGGTGACACGCTTCGTGCTAACCCACCTTCAACAATTGCAGGTCAGACGATCGCGAGTATTGAAGATTTCAAACTGTCGAAGCAAACGTTCGAAGATGGCAGTGAGAAAGCCTTAGAATTCCCAATCAGTGACGTGTTGATTTATCACCTTAATAACGGTTCACGTGTTGTGGTTCGCCCTTCTGGAACCGAGCCTAAGCTGAAGTGCTACTACGAAGTGGTTGAACCATTTAGTGCAGAAGAAAGCTACGCTGACGCGCACAATCGTGCTGAAGAGAAGATCGACATGTTGATCAGCGAACATCAGCACTCTCTCCAATAAAGTCCACATTTCAATCTATTAGTCTAGAGAACGGAATCTCAGACATCGAGCCCTCTTTTGGAGGGCTTTTTCGTCTATGTCATCTTGGATTATGATTATGCCGTCACAAGCAGTGAAATCGTTTTAAGTTTGAGGATTTAATATGCGAGTTAAGAATTCCGACTAAGCTTACTAAAAACACAAATGGCTTTTTGGAATTTCGTGATGTTTAAAATATTCGGTCTTTGCATTATTGTTCTCGCGTTCGTAGGTCCTGTTCAAGCTGATCCCGACCGAACACTCAGAGTTTGCTGGGAGGATGAAGCCAAGCCACCATTTCTCATGTTCAGTAGTAAAAATGAACCATACGGCATCATGGTGGATGTGATTGAAGCGGTAATGACTAAAAATGGTCACACATTGACTCACGTCATCCAACCTTGGAAGCGCTGCTTACATTCTGTTAAAGATGGCAAAGTTGATTTAGTGCCTAACGCCTCATTCAAATCAAAACGCGCAGAGTTCTCTCACTACTCTTACCCAATTTATGAAACCAATATAGCCTTGTTCTACAAAAAAGAACGATACAATCCTCCACCTCAAATATTTTCTCAAGCCGAGCTATCTAAATACAGTTTGGGTGGGGTTGCTGGTTTCAATTACAGCTTTATAGGTCAAGCAGTCAATATAGATGTGGGGGCAAAATCTCGCGTACATCTAGTAAGAAAGCTCAAAGCAGAACGAGTAGACTTCGCATTGCTTCAAGTTGAAGTCCTCAGCTATTTAGCAAGACTGCAAGGAATCGATATAACAATGCTGGATCATGTCGCTTTTCCAGACAAAAAATCCAAGGAATACCATGTGCTTTTTAGTAAGAAAACAGACAACTCTGCTTTGTTGAATAACATGTTTAATCAAACATTTCTGGAAATGAAGCACAACGGCACAATTAAAAAGATAAAAGCAAAATACTTGTAGGTGTAGCCATCCGATTTCTCAATGCTAGGTTCATTAAACCGTTAGAGATTAGTGTGCTGTATAACCAAATCGCAACCCGAGATTGACGTCGGTTTAGGGTAGCCTAATAATTCAACGCAACAATGTGTTCATGCCCAACATCTTCGTATTTGAGTACTTCATCTATCACAGAAACATTGCGTATCGGATCCGGCATTTTATGTTCCGATAGCACCATGGAAAGGTCGCGTTGCACATCTACGTCAGCTATGGGTACGGCTTGCATTAAACGCTGAGTGTAGCTGTGACGAGGCGAGCTGAGCACCTCATCTCTGGGACCCATTTCAACAATCCGCCCGCCATGCATCACCGCCACTCGGTGGGATACCTGCTCAACGACGGCCATGTCGTGTGAAATGAACAAATAGCTCACACCCAGCTTCTTCTGCAAACGTTCCAAAAGATCTAGAACCTGAGCTTGAACAGACACATCCAGCGCTGAGACGGATTCATCTGCAATCACCAATTTGGGTTGAGATGCAATCGCCCGAGCGATGCTGATCCGTTGACGTTGACCACCTGAAAACTGATGAGGGTATCGATTCATGTGATTCGGCAACATGTCGACTTGTTCCAGCAGCAACGCGACATGATCGCGCACATCTGAAGCCGGACATATTCCATGGATCAATAGTGGCTCTTTGAGCAGTTGGAATATGGTTTTCCGTGGGTTCAAAGAACTGTAGGGATCTTGAAACACCATTTGAATGTCTTTGCGAATAGCACGCAAACCCTGGCCACGAAGCCCGTTTAGCTCAACGCCATTAAGGTTGGCGCTGCCACAAAACGGCAACATGTTCATGAGTGCTTTGCCAATAGTCGATTTACCGCAGCCGCTTTCCCCAACCAGCCCTAAGGTTTCGCCCGGTTTTATCGCGAACGACACATTTTCTACCGCCCTCACTTCCAGCTTATCTTTTTTCCACCAAGCATGTTGAACCGGAAACCGTACGCAAAGATTGTTTACTTCCAGTAAAGGCTGGCTTTGAGGTACTTCTGCAACAGGCTTGGCATGCCCTAGTTTAGGCACCGCAGCCAATAAACCTTTGGTGTAGTCTGCGGTAGGAGATAGAAACAAGCTGCGTACATCCGATTGCTCTTCAACGATACCTTGATTCATCACCACGACTTTATCCGCCATTTCAGCGACCACCCCCATATCGTGAGTGATCATTAGAACTCCGGTATCGAAATCACTTTTGAGTTCATTAAGCAGCGACAAAATCTGCGCTTGAATCGTCACATCCAAAGCGGTTGTTGGCTCATCTGCAATCAAAATTTTAGGGCGACACACCAGAGACATAGCAATCATGATGCGTTGTAACATTCCGCCAGACATTTCGTGAGGGTATTGATGGTAACGCTTCTGCGCATGAGGGACTTTCACGGCGTCCAACATGCTAATAGCCATCAGTTTGGCACTGCCATAGTCAACATTTCGGTGAGCTTGAATGGCTTCACACAGTTGCTGGCCAGCGGTCATTAGAGGATTCAGCGATGTCATCGGCTCCTGAAAAATCATGGCGATGTCGTCCCCACGCATCGCACGCATGCTTTTTTCAGGCGTGGTCAATAGGTCTTTCCCCTCAAACCAGATATGACCACTTGCCACTTTCGCAACGGGCGGCAGTAACCCCATAATTGCAGTGCTGGATAGCGACTTCCCGCTCCCAGACTCCCCAGCAATACAAACGGTTTCACCCGAATTCAGAGTAAACGATAAATCGTCGACAACCCTGTGATATTGCTTCCCTGCCGCTATGTCGATGGAAAGATGCTCCACCGACAACATCGCCTTCTCCATTCGATGACTCCTACTCGAACACTACGTTAGGCATGTAAAACGTGACGAGCCAATTTGGCGCATCGACAATTTCACTGATCCTTAAGTCGCCACACACAGAGCACAGCATGTACGCTTGCTCCGGTGCCATATGGTGTTGAGTACAAAGCAAATCCACCATTTGGCTTACCGCGCTTCGCGCTCCTTCCATTAGGTCTGGTCCTACCCCTGTGGTCACTTGATACCCTTTACTGTCAAGGTGGCGAGTAACCGGTCCCGTCGTAGTGAAGTAGGGGGTATCGATTTTTAGGTTATCTACAACATCCAGCTCAATCACCACATTCATTGGGCTTTCTATCGCGGTTCCGCATACTTCCCCATCGCCCTGAGCCGCGTGAGTATCACCAATAGACAGCAACGCTCCTTCCACTTCGATAGGTAGATAAAGCGTGGTCCCTGCCGACAAATCTCGGATATCCATATTGCCCCCCACTCGCCTAGGCGGCACAACGGAATGGTCACCGCTTTGTGCTGGAGCAACACCAATGGTTCCAGCAAAAGGCTTAAGCGGCACTTTTGCGCATTGCCCGAAGGCAGCAGGGGCTAGGGTTTGAGAATCGTATGACCAAAGATTCAATGCTGGTGCTTGAAATTGGTCTGCCAGTAACCCGAACCCAGGAATGTTGGCCGTCCAACCAAACCCACTGGGCTTGAATTCGTGAATGGTCATTTTCAATACATCACCAGGTCTTGCCCCTTCAACGAATATAGGCCCTGTTACTGGATTGATTTTGCCAAAGTCCAGACCTGCAATGTCTTCAACCTTAGAAGCGGTGGTGAGCTGCCCACCGGAACTGTCTAAACATTCAAATTCCAAAGTGGTTCCCCGCGCCACATGGTACGCGGGGGGAATGGCGTTATTCCAGCCATGATGATGGTGGACGCTATGGATGGTTTTCACAAATGAGTTATTGCACATCTTTTGCCCACACATTTTCATAGTTAACAGGAATATGAACCGGATCAACGAAGATACTGGTGTCTCCGCCCAACCGTTCAGAACGAATGGTAAAGCGACGTTCGTTAAATACCGGCACCCAAGGCGCATCCGCCATCAGATCAACGTAGATGCTTTCCCATTCTTTCATTCGTTGTGCCTGCTGCGATTCTGCCACCATGGCATCGGCTTTTGCTGCACGATCATCCAGTGCTTCGTTGCAATACCAAGCCCAGTTCCAGCCTCCATCAACCGCACCACCACAACCAAGAATCGGTCCGTAGAAGTTTGAAGGATCAGGGAAATCTGCAATCCAAGCCATACCACCAGACCAAATCATTGGCGCTTGGCTGGCGTCGCCCCCAGCGGCAATCACATTGGCTTGCGCCAGTGCTTTAATTTCGGCTTTCACACCAATTTTCGCTAAATCTTGTTGAATAGCTTGCGCTATACGCGGCTGTGGATCGGTATTCGCGACGTAAATTTCGGTACTGAAACCGTCTTTAAAACCGGCTTCTGTTAGCTTGTTTTTGGCCATTTCTGGATCGTACGCGTAGCCTTTATAAGACTTGGAATAGCCGGGCATGGCTGGTGGTAAGGGTTGATTCGCAGGTGTGCCTCGTCCATTAATGATCTGTACGATTCGGCGCTTATTGATCGCCATATTCACAGCTTGGCGTACCTTCACATTATCGAATGGCTTCATCTTCACATTCATGGTGATGTAACCGGTGTGCAATTGGTCACCTGCGATGATCAGCGGCTTATATTGCGGGCTGTTTTTCATTTGAAGAAACTTTGCTGGTGGAATGCCATCACCCGCAATATCCACTTCTCCTTTTTCTAAGCGAAGCAGCGCGACCACAGGCTCTTGCCCGACTTCAAACCGAATCTCATCCAAATAAGGTAAACCCGGTTTGTTGTAGGCTTCATTGCGTTGGAAGGTTAGGTATTGCCCTAATTTCCATTCACCTAACTTAAATGCTCCAGTTCCGACAGGGTGCTTACCAAAGTCTGATCCCCATTTTTCTACCGATTCTTGTGGTACGACAAAAGCAAAGTTAATCGCCAAGACATGCAGGAAGGTGGCGTCAGGGCGAGACAGTTGGAAGCTAACGGTGTAATCATCAACGGCTTTAACGCTATCGAGCCCTTTGGATTCACCATTATTAAACGCTTCAAACCCTTCTAGCGATCCGAAAAATCCAGCACCTGGACTTTGAGTTGTAGGGTTAATGGTACGTTCAATAGAATACTTCACGTCTTGCGCTTTAACTTCACGACCGTTGTGAAAGCGAATGCCTTGCTTGAGCTTAAAGGTGTAGGTTTTACCGTCGTCTGAAATGGTGTAACTTTCTGCAAGATCCGGTTCTAGCTCGGTCGTACCTGGCTTATAATCCATCAACCCATCAAACAGCGCTTTGATCATCGACCAGTTTTGCCAGTCGTAACCTATGGCTGGGTCTAGCGTTGAAACATCATCCTTGTAAGTCACAATCATGGAGCCGCCTTGCTTTACTTCTGCCGATGTCAAAAAAGACACCGCCATCAAAGATAAAGCTGCAGTAATAGCTAACTTTTTCATCACACTTTTCCTTGTTACAGTTTTTTTAAGTCAATCCTTGGATCAACAAACGGTGAGATCAGATCAGCCAGCAAATTCCCCAATACAATAGCTATCGCAGAAACCAAGGTGACGCCCACAATAATGGGGATATCGACACGTTGAATTGCTTGCCATGCTAGCTGCCCTATGCCTGGCCAGCCAAATACGGACTCCACCACCACCATGCCGCCAATGAAAATACCTATGTCGATTGCGATCATGGAAATGATCGGCAAAATCGCGTTGGGGATCATGTGTCGGCATATAATCCTTGTGTGGCTGAGCCCTTTGGCTTTGGCCGTTCGTATGTAGTCTTGATGCAGCACTTCGATCATCGAAGAACGCATCATTCGCGCGTACCATCCACTGCCCAATATTCCTAGCGTAATGGCAGGAAGCACCAAGTGTTTCCATTCGCCATATCCCCCAATCGGGAACCAAGACCATTGCACAGCGAATAAATATAAAAACATCATCGCTGCAACGAAATGTGGAGACGATACCCCCACAAATGAAAAAATCATCAACCCACGATCAATCAGGCTATTGCGTTTAAGCGCAGCAATAATACCCAGCGAAAGCCCTATCACGAGTTCGACGCCAATTCCGGCTATCATTAGCTGCAATGAGGCGGGAAGACGCGAAGCAATCAACTCAGATACTTCCGTTTTTTGTAACCACGAGCGCCCCATGTCTCCTTGAAGCAATTTGGTTAAATAGCGCCAATATTGCTCATAAAAAGGTAAATTCAGCCCCAGTTGTTCGCGAATGTTGTTGACGGTTTCAGCGGTCGCGCTGCGCCCTGCGATTTGCCTTGCAGGATCTGCCGGCAACAAATAAAGCAGCAAGTAGGTAATGAAGGTCACGCCTAGCAGAATGAAAGCCGCATGCAGTAAGCGCTTCAATAGGTAGTAACTCATCCCGCTTCTCTCCCATTCAAAGTTGGGTCGAGTGCATCGCGCAGTGCATCCCCCAAAATGTTGAAGCACAGCGAAAGCAAAATAATCACGCTACCGGGAATAAACACCAGCCAAGGAGCCACACTGAAATAGGTTTGATTTTCGAAGATAATGTTGCCCCAGCTAGGAATAGGAGGCTGTACACCAATCCCTAAGTAAGAGAGCGTCGCTTCAAGCAAAACGGTGGTTGAAATGCCAAGCGTCCCCCATACCAACATCGTCGGTACTAAATGCGGGAAAACATGGCTGAGTAAAATTTTACTCTCCGATACCCCAATCGCTTTTTCAGCCGCGATAAAGTCTTTTTCACTTATCGCCAGCGTTTCTGAATACACGACCCTAGCGATTTGGACCCAATTAACCATGGCGATGACCATGGCGACGATCCACAGGCTGGGGGTAAATATGGCCGCAAGCGCTATTGCCAAAAGCAGCGCTGGAAAAGCCATCATCAGGTCAGTGAACCGCATCAACACCGTGCCTACCCAACCTTTAAAATACGCTGCGGTAACACCTACTGCCGTACCAATAATAATAGCGATTCCATTGGCGACCAGCCCAATAAGTAAAGAGGTTTGCGAGCCGTAAATAATGCGCGATAAAAGGTCGCGCCCCAGTAAGTCGGTTCCTAACCAAAAGGTTTCATTAGGAGGGAGAGGTGCGCCTTCTAATGTTAGCCCTTCAAAGAACTGCTCGGTTGGATCATAAGGTGCGAAAAGGTGTGCACCCACAGCAAGGCAGACAATCGTGCATATGACCACCATCGAGACAACGACAGAGGGACGCGACAATAGTTGATTCCACATTAGCCTTCACTCCTAAGCCTTTCATAGCTCATGTTGCCCTGCGATAGTTCTAGGCAAATTTGCTCCACAGGAAGGTTTCTGTGCATCGAATATTGTCGCAAAATCTCATACGCTTTTTGCTCGGTGAGTTTGTGAGTTTCCATCACTTTGATCACCGCTTCTATTACAATAGGCCGTAGCTTATGGCGTGTTCTTAAGGTATCTAACTCTTGGTGCAGCGCCGTATGTTGCTGAGAGAGCTTTAATGCCATATGAAACGCTGAATACAACCCCACCTGATGAATCGGTTTACCAACCACCGACATCGCCCCCATGGAGATAGCACGTTCAATTTCAGTTGGAGAGCCATGAGCCAGCAACCCAACAACGGGCATGGACTGCCGAATTGGTTTTTGCACGGCAATATCAGCAAAGTAGTGTTGAACATCAATGAGTAAAAGATCCGTCGGTGCATTGTCTATATGGTCGCTGATGTGGCAATAAATCCCCATTCGCTCGGTCGCTTTTTGGATCTGCCGACATGTTCGCTCATCCGCAGAAATAACAGAGATCTTATTGATGGATAACGTCGATATACTCATTTGACTACCCTCAGCCGAGTAGGCATTCCGAGGCCGTCAACGTCGGTAAGAAACCCCTGAGCAATTAGATAGGGGTTAGGTTCGATAGGAGAGTAAGATTTCACCATACGAAAATCCGCACCATCTCGCTCCCCTATAAAGCAGGGCAAAACCGCGTGCTGATTATTGGAAATGGTTAACGTGTGCCCCATCGGTGTTTCTGTTCGTACTTTATCCAGAGCAGAACGCACAGACGTTACGTCATCACTTCCTGCTAATGAAATAGCATTGGCGAGACTGAGAATAGAAAGATAAGCGCCGACAAAGTTGCTTGAGACTGGTTCACTGTCTGATATAGCCAATTTTGCTGTATCGGTAAATTGGGGGTCTATCGATTGCAAAAAAGTCAGCGCAGTAAACAAACGTAAATTTGGCAAGGCGCGAATGCTTGCCAGTTCACATTCACTGAGGTTGCTGCTCAAGACTGGGAGGGAGTCGGCGCTCCATGCATCATTAAGTTGATGCAAAAACGCGTAGCTGGATTCTCCAACTAAATTATTAATGACAAAATCAGGCTGATGGGATTTCAGGTTCTCTATCGACAATCGGAAATCTTTGGTATCGAAACGATAGTAGCTGTCTTCCACTATCTCTCCGCCTATACTGGCAATGGCATCTCTAGCAATACGGTTACTTTCCCAACCCCAAACATAATTGGAGCCAAGAAGTGCAACTCGCTTACCAAAACGTGGCACCGCATATCGAAGCATTGGCAATAAGTTTTGATTAGGGCAAGCCCCATGGTACACAACATGCTCGTCGCATTCGTATCCTTCATACGGCGAGCCATACCATAGCAGCGCTTGATACTCATGAACATCTGGGATCACTTCCTTGCGCGCACTCGATGTTATTGTGCCGACAATGTGTTTTATCCCTTGCTTCAACAAAGACTGAGCGCCTTTGATGTATTCGTCCATGTTACCTTTCGGATCGATATGGTGCCCTTCAAGCTGGAATTGAAAACGTTCATCCGCGTTCACTTTTTCAATCGCGTAGCGAGCACCAAGTAAGGCGTTGTAACCTATCTTTCGATAGGTGCCCTCTGTTGAATAAAGTAAACCTATGTGAAACGTATCCATACCTAACTTCCACGGCTAATTGTTCTGAGCTCTGCTTCCAAGCAGCTGAATTTTGCAAATAAAAAAGCCTAAATGAATTCGAATAACCGAATTCATTTAGGCTTCGTTACCTTGCTACGCATTTTTATGAGTCTTAGTCGAAGCATGCTTCGTGCTCATCCTTTTTCTTGAAATTGGCTCGACAAGAAAAAGGGCATCAGTACTTAATTAAGCCCTGAATACCATTTAGTTTTACACCCCACATAATTTGTGGTCAATATGTTAAATAGTTATCAAAAATATCTCTTCTCAATAGTGAAACAAAAGAATCGGAACCACATACTCACTTAAAAGCATATCAACTCTAACATTTATTATTTATTTATCAAAAGCTTAGAAAAATCATTGAATCTCGGAAAATGTTACAGTATTCCAATAATCAAATAATATTCTCTTAATTAAGACAGGTGCATCATCCTCTTTTAGGCAAGGTGTTATCCCAGCGGAATAGGATATCAGGCAGCCCTTCTTCATTGTCACTATTGCCTGAACTCGCCAAAAAGCCGTGCTTTATATAAAAGGATTGTGCATGCTTATTGATCTCAAATGTTCTTAACTCTAGGAAATGGCCGGCTTGGGACTTTGCCATTCGTATGAGTTCACTGCCTATACCTTTCCCTTGATGATCGGGGTGAATATACAATTGGTTAATCTCGTTGGGTTTTATTGCGATGAATCCAATCGCTTGTTCAGAATCATTCACTGCGACAAAAATACGATAAGACAAAGGGAGGATATGAGAAAGAAAATGCATCTGAGATTCAAAGGAATGCACGGGGTTGATTCCCACACTCTGACGCATGTTTTCACGCCAGAATGTGGTTATTTCTTCTGCATGACATTCTTTAAAAGGCACTATTTTGTATTTAACAGCCATATCACCCCCTTTGATTTGACTCCAAGGTGGTCTAACGCTTGATTTGATATTCAAATACGGAATACGACCAGTAACTTTCACCAGTGGATTCCGTTTGTTTCCATCCTTGGGATTTGAGCTGTTTAGCAATGAGTCGATTCATTATGCCATGTCCTAGCAAAAATACGCTCTCATGTTGATTCGCTAACGCACTTAAGTAATTCGCCCCTAACCTCGCTCGTTCTTTAGCTTCATGAATAGGCTCACCATTTTTAGCAAACCCAATCAGCCATAAAATACGAAAAATCACAGCCCAGCAAAAGAAGCTTAACTTTGGGGTTCGCCAGTTGAGATGGGGCAGGCTAGATTCTCGAAAGCATTTTTGTACATGATGCACCTCCTCTACCCCAAGTACTCTCACTGAGGAAACCGCCCGTGGTAACTGGCTACTCACCGCTAGCTTACAACCCTGTGCTGCCTTGATCGCTTGCTCGCTAGGACGCACAGAGAAATTTAAATCCGACGCTTCGTATTCGAGTACTAGTGGGCCAAGATCATTAGGACAAAACCGTTGATCTTTCAAACTGTGTAGATCGAGTTCCGGTTGCCCATGGCGCATCAAAACAATTTTCAATGGTTCGTACCAACTAGCAAAAAATTGAATGCGATAGTAAATCGAAACATCTAATGTTGAAGTTAATTTGCGCTAAACGAATCAGTCGTTCTGTACAGAAAATTAAGTCGAAACTTCGTAAAGCTCTAGTGGGAGCCCATCAGGATCTTGAAAAAACGTATAGCGACTTTGGGTAAATTCGTCGATACGAATGGGCTCTACTTCGACATGATGCTTCTTTAAATGTGCAACGACATCTTCGATACAAGTAACTGAAAATGCTAAATGTCTCAGTCCTCTGGCTTCTGGTCGAGTCGGTCTTTTAGGTGGATTAGGGAATGAAAACAATTCGATCTGGTTGCCATTTGGAAGTGCCAAATCGAGCTTGTAAGACGCGCGTTCTTCTCGGTAGTTCTCTGCGATCACTTTCAGTCCCAAAATGTCACAATAAAATGCCTTAGAGACCAAATAGTCGGAACATATGATCGCGGTATGATGAATTCCCTGTAGCATGTTTTTCCTTTTTAGATTGTTATCTTCTGTGGCCAAGTAGCCAAAAAATACTTGGTTCTGCGAGAATTAATTGGATAAACAGTCGTCCCAATAGGGTGGTGTCCCATAACATTCGACTAAATAATCAATGAACACTCGAACTTTAGGAGCAAGCTGACGAGAACTTGGATATACAGCCCAGATGGCGGTATCAGACTGTAATGGGTAGTTGGTAAGAATCGGTTTAAGCTCGCCACGTTGAAGTTGCTTGTAAGCACTCCAAGTTGAATTGATCGTAATACCTAGCCCTTCAACACAGGCATCTCTAACCGCTTCACCGTTGTCTGCTTTAAAACTTGCTTGTGTTTTAACCACTATGGGCTTGTCTGCCGATTCAAACACCCATGAATCTAGCCCAGTTAGATGTATGCATTGATGGTTATGCAAATCTTTGGGGGAATCTGGTTCACCATGTTCTTCAATATAATCTGGGGATGCACACACCACTCGATTATCTGGTGCGAGCTTCCTGGCAATGAGACTAGAGTTTTTAAGCTCCGCATTTCGAATAGCTACATCAAACCCGCCATCTACTAAATCCACAATGGCATCAGAAAAACGAATGTCTAAATGAATCTTAGGGTATAGAGACAAAAACTCTTTCAACACTGGCATTAAGTGCATTCGCCCAAAAGAAGCTGGGGCTGTCACTCTTAGCGTACCTGAAGGCGTGGTTTCTCCTGCGCCTACTGACGCAGCGGCAGCTTCGATGCTTGCGATGACCTCCTGAGCATAAGGCAGGAAAATCTTACCTTCTTCAGAAAGCGAAACTTTTCTTGTGGTGCGATGAATTAACCTAACACCTAACCCATCTTCTAGTTTACTGATGTAAGAGCTGGCAACAGCAGGTGATAAGCCCAGCTCCTTACCTGCGCTACTAATATTTTGAGTAACGGCTATTCTTAGAAACAACTTAAGGTGTTCAATGTTCATGAGAACCTATTTTCAATATTATTTTGATAGTGAATATATTAAATTCGCCATTATCAACTTAAGGTATATTAAATATATTAGGAATAGCCAACCCCACATATTTTTAAACCAAGCAGGCAATGATGAAAAAAATAATTCTGATTACAGGCGCAACTGATGGTATTGGTCTTGAAACAGCAAAAAAACTGGCTGATGAAGGACACCACCTGCTGATCCACGGACGCAATCCAAGCAAGCTCGCTGAAGCTAAACGTCAATTATCCGAACTAAATAACTCAGCCACTGTAGAAACCTACGTCGCCGATTTATCGACAATGTCTAGCGTGAAACAGTTTACTGCAGACATTAAGTCGAATCACAGCGCATTGGATATTGTGATCAATAATGCGGGAGTTTACACAACACCGAATTCGGATACCGAAGACGGATTGGATGTTCGCTTTGCCGTGAACACGCTTGCCCCGTATTTAATCACCAAATCGTTAGCTCCGATAATAAACGACGGGGGTCGCATTATTAACTTGTCCTCTGCCGCTCAAGCTCCGGTTGACCTAGATGCTTTAAAAGGAGAAACCAAGCTTTCTGATGGCTCTGCGTATGCCCAAAGCAAATTAGCGCTAACGGCTTGGAACCACCACCTAGCTCAATCGCTTCCTCAACCTGCACCTGTGTTAATTGCTGTAAACCCTGGCTCGATGCTTGGAAGTAAAATGGTGAAAGAGGCTTATGGGGTTGCAGGAGGGGATATCGCCATAGGCGCAGACATTCTTGTACGCACAGCCCTTAAAGAAGAGTTTAGTCTCGCCAATGGGCAATATTTTGATAATGATTCAGGGAAAATTACATCTCCTCACCCTGATGCAACCAATGCGAGCAAAGTGAAAGCAATTGTCGATGCGATTGAAGCTGTACTTAGAAAGTTGATTTAACCGCCATTGCGCTTTCCAGATGATAAAGTAAAGATCCCGACACAGGTGCGGGATTTTTGATGTTCTGGGCAAGTATCTAATACCAATCACAGTAAGTAAGTGTTCATAAATAGCGAAGGAAAAACGCTTGAGAACAAGGCAAAAAATTTCGATAAGTAGTTATTCTACAATCAAATTTTTTAACGCAGTTATCGAGTGTTTTAACAAGCTAGAATGAGTAATTACTTACTACGATTGGTATAA
>NZ_BFAQ01000048.1 GCF_002933855.1 Vibrio penaeicida | reverse complement strand
GGACAATGCCGTGAACACGTTGAGTAACTTCCCCATTTTGAATCACCGACAGCCAAGCGTTTTTATCCACCACTTGGTCAGGCGTGAGGTTCATAGAGCGGCTGGCGAGTTCAATGTGATAGCGAAAGCCATGACAGCCCTGATAGTTCGACAGGGATTCTTGCCCGTGATACTCGCGCACAATCAAGGTATCCGAAGCCAGTCCTTCGACATCCAATGAGAAGTTTAAGGTGCCCATTCAGTCCTCATAAATAGGGACTAAGCCCCAAACAGTAATCCATAACAAAATCCAACAGTTATTGGTCAGATCGTTAGGGGTTCAGAGCAAGGGGTATGCCAACGTGATAAAATTATTTTAAAACATATAGTTAATGTTTTTCTAAGAGGCGTGAAAGCGAATAATTGCTTGTGTGTGGGCGAATAATTGCTTGGGTAGCGAGAATGTGCCTGGATCGGTGTCACTATTTATAGGCTCAAATAGCGTTGTCTTAGTGGGATCTTCTCCATTATCTCGCTGTTAAAAATTTGGGATGGTTGGTAATTCTTCAGTGTTACGAATCTTAAATCGAAAGCTTGAATCTAAAAAGAAGACCGAGCTATGTAGTGAGAAATAAGGTGAAACTAGATGAATATTCTTGGTTCTCCTTTTCTATTTACTGAATGCTTGGCTGCAAGACTTAATATAGCTTTCATAACATCTATCACAAATCTGATAATCATATAAAAAATCACGAGATTTATGACACCGCTGGGCAAAGTGCAATTCTGTTTTCTTAAGTATACATCTCCACTGTGCAGTCACTCGAAAAGTCTTGCTGTTAAGTAAATACTCATTTGAGTGCGGCGACTTCTCTGAGCAACATACAGAAAGATTCAATAAAGCGGCTTCGAGTTACTTGTCTGGAACTCTGGGTAATTAAGAAGCTCGCGACGTTAAACATCCTACATCTAAGGTGCGAAGTATTTAATGACTATATTTAAGAAAAACAAGCTCATCTTTGCCGTTTCTTTAGCCGTTGGCGCAGTTAGCCCTATCAGTGCACTCGCCGCAGATGCTTGTGCTGGCATCAACGAATACCCGAACTGGCCTCAGGTAGACTGGGCAGGTAACCCTAGCCATGCAAATGCTGGCGATAAAATGCAATACCAAGGTAAAGCATATACCGCAAACTGGTACTCAAGCTCTATTCCGGGCTCAGACGGTTCTTGGAAATTCGACTTTGACTGTAATGGTACTACAGACCCAGGTACAGGCACTGGTCCGGGAACAGGTACTTCAGACGCTTCGCTACTCATTCGTAAAGACCCAGTTAACTTGAAAGTTGCAGGTTGGCCTAGCACGCTTGCAATGGGTACATTTACCGACAATTCAGCGACTTTAAACGGTGCGCTAGCGAGCGCTAATGTTGATTCTGTATTCAGTGTTGTAACCAATGCTGCTGATGCGCTGGCGACGCTTAAGCAAGCAAGAGACGTTGAAAAGGCAAATGGTGGTGAAGCCATCGTGCCAGTCGCAGCCGTATCTACCGCTTCTGGTTTGGGCGACACCGACATTCTGACTTACGCTAATTTGGTTGCCCATTACCAAAACCTCATTCAAATCGCAGCACAGGTTCAAGTATTTAAAGACGCTGCGCATGCTTCTCCAGGTTCTATTGTTCTAAATGAAGATCTGTTGGCAACGTGGCAAGCAAACAAAGATACGACATTTGCTACCGCATTCGGAACAGACACAGCGTTAACAGAAGTACAGGTTAAACGTGCACTGCGTGAAGCGATTACCAATGTGTCGGCACTTACTGTGACTGACGCTGCGGGCACATCACAAAGCATTTCTAGCCTGTACAACCTATCAGCTATCGATACGGCAGCCGCTAATCTAGCCGACAACGTGAAAGGTTGGGTTGCTTCTCAAAACTTTGTGATGGAGCAATTTGCGAAAGACGTTTCTTACGGTTGGTCGCTAAGTGTTTCTAACCCTGGTACAACGAACTGGGTTCACAAAGATTACGCTGGCTTGCGTTCAACTTGGAATGCAGCATCACAATCCGTTGTTTCATTCGTAAACTGGACAGGCGCTTACGCAGGTGCAGCCGCTAAACCAGATTTCTTAGTATTTAAACAAAGCGGCAATAATGGCCTTTCTACAGCAGGTCGTGCAGAGCACGCATTCGGTCCTATCGCATGGGATAACTTCCTTGTTTACGTTAAGCAAGTGACGGACTCTGTTGATGTACCTGCAATGCTCTACAAACTGCCGGGCGCTCACCTTGCTACTACGTCTCAATCGGGTAACTACGATGCAGCAACACAAGCAGGTACTGCGGCGAGCTTTTTCATGGGCGACAAGTCTTTGGGTAAATCGTCTGCAAACTTGCGTAGTGATGTTGCATCTATTGCACTAGACAGTGCAACTTATGGTGTGTCTTCCGTCGCTTCTTTGGTTGAACAAGAATCCCACGATTGGGGTGTAAGCCAGCTTCGTCGTGCAGCGCACAGCAACGTGTTCTCTATTCTTTGGGGTAGTGACAGTGCGACACCTGTCGTATCTGCAACGGCAAATACAGATTGGTTGAAAGGCAAAGTAGCTGCTTACCAAGCTAGCCCGATTCCTTTGTACTACGTGTCTGAAAGCCTTGTAGCTACGCCACTAACCAGCGTTGCTGCTCTAAATGCAGATTTAGAAGGCGCTGAAACCGTCATGAATAATGAAGCTTTCTTGTATGAACTTGCGGGCAACAAGTGGGCTCCTTCTACAATCTACAAGTGGAAAGATTTCCTTAAAGCGTTGAATTCAATGCACAACGTAGGTGTCGCGGGTAATCAATTCTGGCTTGTCGATCCTAATGCCGACGTTGAAACCAACAAGAAATACGCGAAAGTAGCAATTGCTGCGTTCTTATCTCAAAGTATGCAGGAAACGATTCGTTACAACGCGTGTGATGAGAACAACTGGGCAGAAATCAAGTACGGTGCGCCAGCGAACCACCCGAACAGTGCTTCTTGTGGTCAGCTAGATCAGAAATACGCCGATTACGGTTACAACCCAGTGACGGGTCAGGATCATCCTTACTCGTGTCCTCGTAACAACAAGCTAGAGCTTTCTGCTAATACTCACGCTTCTTGGTACGGTGCTCCAGCGCCAATCTTCGTAGCACCAGATGCGGTTCTGAAAGAAGAAGGCAAGATGGCAGCAAATGCAGCAGGTCGTTGGGACATCAATGGCGAACACTGTATGACTAGCCCTCAAACTATCGACGAGAACAAGCAAGTTTGGGAACGTTCGAAGTGTGAAATCTACGCAGGCCAAAAAGCAGGTGCATTCCTGTGGGATGGCAGCAGCAAGCAATCTATCGAAGGTTGTGGCTGGTGGGGTCGTGGTGTAATCCAAACTACGGGTCGCCAAAACTTCGGTACGTTGAACCACTTCATTGGTCGTAGCCATGTTGACCCAGAAACTGTTGGGCAAACCATCGAAGGCACTTTAGTTGAAGCAGCGCCAGCTAACCCACTTTATGCTGATCTTGACTTGTGTTCTAACCCTCAGTTGATTTGTTCTACTGAAGAGAACACAGAGATCAAATGGATTGCGGGTCTGTTCTTCTGGATGACTTCTGTTCAGAACTACAGCGATGTTGGTGGCCCATACGCGGCTTGGAACTACCACGACGAGCTAAAAGCTTACGTTGATGGCGGCATGGTAGGGACTAAGTTTGTTGATGCGGTTTCCGGTATTGTTAACCGTGGTTGCCCAGATGATGCTTGCCCAGTAAGTGGTAAAGTTCACGCAATTGCAGAGCGTCGTGCAAACTTCAACCTTGTGCTTCAGAAGCTTGGCTTGAACCCACAATAACCAAATAAACGCAATAAATTAGGTAACTTACATACCTAAAATGTAATTAGAAGGGAGCTCTTACTAAGAGCTCCCTTTTTACGATTCAAACAATCACTTTTTAACTCAGGCTCTTTAGGCACGTAATCCCAGTAAAAAGCTAATCCCAATAAAGCGCTAAGTCAGAATTTGATTAATATCTGTTCCGATATCACTGAACAACTCGCGGGCTTGTTCGTCCCGTTGTTGTAACAGCGTGATGAACAGTAAGTCTGTGATGACGTTTTGCGCGGTGCGTGAGGCGATGGAGGAGCTTCGATGACGATTTTCATCCGCGATGGTGTCAAAGATAATATCCGCCGTGTCACGAAGGTGGCTTTTTCGGGGAGAAGTAATGGCGATGACTTTTGCACCTTGTTCTTTGGCGGCTTCAGCGGCAACCAGAATTTCTTTTCTGTCACCTGAAAATGAAATGGCGATTTGTAAATCTTCAGAAGACAGGGTTCTTGCTACTGCAATTTGCACGTGGCTATCTTGCTCTACCAGAGTGGTAATGCCGAGTTTGAGCAGTTTATAACTCAGGTCTTTGGCGGTTAACGCAGAAACACCAATCCCCACTACCTGTACTCGCCGAGCTTCACTGAGCCATTTCACTGCCTGATAGCAAGCTTCATAAGACAACGCATTAGTGGTCTGAAACATCGCGTCCATCTTGGTTTTAACGAGTTTCTGAGCACTAACGGCTAAAGGATCATCTGCCAGAATATTGCTGTGCAGGGGCGTTTGCCCCAGCGCCTGCTTACGCCCGATTTCTTCATTTAAAGCCAGTTTGAAGGCGCTGTACCCTTTGTATCCAATGCGTTGGGTAAACTTTACGATACTCGACTGGCTGACGTTTACCTGCGCCGCGAGTTCCTGACTGGTGAGTGATGCCGCCTTTTCTGAATTCTCAATAATCCAGTCTCCAACCAGACGACCACCTTGAGACAGTTGAGTGCGTCTGGCGACAATTCGATGGATAACGGACATAACAAAAAATTCCTAATAAATTATTCCAACTAAGAAATAATGACCGCCAATCTAATGCAATGAATATTGGCAAATAATTTAAGTATGAAAGGCGTTTTAGCTGAAAAGCTTGTCAATTATTCCAACGTTTAGCTGTACAAAGAATAACCTTTATTGTGATTTTTATCACTATGGTTGAATATTTTATTCAATAAAATTGGGGCGAATTTAGGATGGTGAGAACAAGGAATGAACCGCGACGAGTTAAGCCGCTTAACGACGGAAAGCCGCAACCCGAACAGTACCGAGATTGACACACTATCTACTCTCGAAATGTTAAAGGTCATCAACAATGAGGATCAAAAAGTAGCACTGGCAGTGAAGGATGTTTTGCCACAAATCGCCGAAGCGGTGGATGCCATTACAAACGCGCTGGCGAATGATGGGCGGTTGATTTACACCGGAGCGGGAACGTCTGGTCGGCTGGGTATTTTAGATGCAAGCGAATGCCCACCAACCTATGGCACCTCACCAGATTTAGTGGTGGGAGTGATCGCTGGGGGGCGTGAGGCAATATTGAATGCGGTTGAAAATGCGGAAGATAACGTAAGCATGGGCAAGCAGGATCTGATGCAAATTAAACTGAGCAATCAGGATGTTGTCGTGGGTATTGCAGCAAGCGGTCAGACACCCTACGTGCTCAGCGGTCTGGACTACGCGAATGAACTGGGTGCGACTACGGTATCGATTTCTTGCAATGCGGCGAGTGCAATGGCAGAAGTTGCCGACATCGCAATCACGCCCATTGTAGGACCTGAAGTCGTCACAGGTTCATCGAGAATGAAAGCGGGGACTGCACAAAAACTGGTGCTGAATATGCTCACCACAGGAGCAATGATCCGCAGCGGAAAAGTGTTTGGAAACCTGATGGTTAATGTTGAAGCCAACAATGCCAAGCTGGTTCAAAGGCAAATCAACATTGTTGTAGAGGCAACTGGGGCTTCGGCAGAAGAAGCCAGTCAGGCGCTTGAGCAGTGTGGTCGTCAATGCAAAACCGCCATCTTCATGATTCTCGCAGGGCTGGATGCAGAGCAGGCGAAATCGCGACTCAGAGAGCATAACGGATTCATACGTTCTGCATTGACGGTACAGCAAAGCCTTTAATACGTAACCCGATTTAAGAATTAAAACCATAAGATAGACATGACATTTTTAAGCTAGCTCATTCACCCTCCTCCCCCTGATATAGGAATGAAATAGCTCACGCTCTTGATGATTCAAGAGCGTTTTCTTTTGTTTTCTAAACAATCCAAGTAGTAGGCCAAATAGCCAGTTACTTAATCGCCCCTGCTGTCATACCCGCAATAAAGCGTCGTGACTGGACGATAAATATGACGATCATGGGCAGTGCCGCGAGTGTTAATCCAGCGTAAAGAACGCCATAGTTGATTGAATACTCGCCAAAGAATGCGGTTAAGCCTTGCGCCAGTGTTTTCCATTCAGGAGACTGGATGAAAATAAGTGGGAAGAAGAAGTCGTTCCAGATGGGAACCGCGTTGTAGATTCCTGCAATCACCAACGCAGGGGTAATCAATGGCACCATAATCTGAATCATGATTCTCAGTTCGCTCGCGCCATCGATTCGCGCACTGTCTTCTAAATCCTTGGGCAGAGTTCGCAAGAACCCAGTCAGAATAAATACAGTGGCAGGCAAACTCATTGCGGTGTAGATGCAGATCAGCCCCACTAAACTGTCCACCAGCCCCAAATATTTGAGCTGGATAAACAATGGGATAATTGCCAGCCTCAGTGGCAGCATCAGTCCGGATAAAAAGAACAGAGACACCATGAGCGAGCCACTGAATCGGTAGCGGGCAATCGCGTATGCCGCCATGGTTCCCGTGGTTAAGAGAAAAACGACAGAAAGCAGTGTCACAATGATGGAATTTAGGAAGTATCTGGGCACGTCCGTTTCGTTCCAGATGACTTTGAAGTTATCCAGATTGAAGCTGTTTGGCAGAGAAAATGGCGTAGAAAAGATCTCGGGATTGGTTTTGAATCCGGACAGAACCATCATCAATATCGGGTACAGCATGATGAGTGCACCTGCCCCCAGAAATATATGAATGAGCCATTGTTCGAGCGAACTTGTGTTTGCCTGTTTCATTTCTGCCTCCTAATCCATCTTAACTTCACGCGCCGTTAGCAATTTGGTCGCGATGATTGAGAAGACAAAGATAAAAATAAAGATCAACACGGCAAGTGCAGACCCTGCACCAAACTCAGTGCCGCCAGCGCTTACCGAGCCGAATGCTGTTCGGTAGAAAAGCAGCCCCAGCATATCGGTTGAATAGGAAGGAGAACCTTCCAGCCCAGACATGATGAATGGCAATTCGAACCAGTTAAACGAGCCAATAAAGGTCAGCACCACAATAATGGTGACGGCAGGTGCCATCAAAGGCCAGATAATATCTTTGGCGATCTGCCATTCACTCGCACCATCCAACCGAGCGGCTTCAATAAAATCTTTGGGGATACGGTGAATGGCTGCCAGAAATACAAGAGTTGGAAATCCGACCCAAGCCCAGGCATTGACCAGCAACATAGAGGGCAGGGCAGTTTCTGTTAGACCTAGCCAGGGCAACGCCCACTCATTGAGTCCAATGAAATTCAGCCCTTTGTTTATCAAACCAAAAAACGGGTTAAGAAACATTTTCCATTGAAAACCGATAATGACAGTGGAAAGAATCACAGGCAGGAAAAACACCACCTGATAAAACCGCCCGCCTTTTGGGTCGCGTGCTAGCAGAAGCGCGAGGATCAAAGCAATACCGTTTTGAATGATCATCAGGGTAACAAACACAATTACATTGTTCTTTAATGCATTAAACAGATACCAGTTGCGGTTGGGATCAAGTAGCACGTCTTTGAAATTTTGAATCCCGACAAATTCACCTTTTATCAGACCGTTCCAATCGTAAACGCTGTACCACAGCGCCGAACCCATTGGCAGAAAAACGAACACAAACAGAATCGCCGCAGGGGGAAAAAGTAAGAACGCTAGCCAGAGGCTGCGATTACGCTTACGCCGCGCTATTTCACGCTTTATAACGAGATCGTCTTCTTTCATGAACTCCCCCTTATCGCACCGCGTTGTCGTTGGAGTCAAACAGGTGACAGTTTTCGATCAGGAAACCGATCTTGATGGTTTCGCCAACATCAAACTCCTGATCGCCGGGTGCATGAACCGTGATATCTTGCCCCGTCGCCGACATGGCATAAAGGTAGGTTTCTCCGCCGAGCCTTTCCACGGCATACACTTCGCCGCTTACCTGACCATCGGATTGCCCTTCCAGCACTGCGTGCTCTGGTCTTACTCCAAACGTGACTTTATCGCCTGAGGTGAGTGAGCTTGGGTCGGAGCACGGAAACGGAATGGCTTCGTCACAGCCTTCCAGTTTTAACGTTACTCCACTATCGGTTTTGCTCATGATCTCCGCAGGAAAGAAATTCATGGCTGGTGAACCAATAAACCCGGCAACGAATCGGTTGTTAGGCTTTTTATAGAGCTCTAATGGGGGACCCACCTGCTCGATGACGCCATCTTTAAGAACCACAATTTTGTCTGCCATAGTCATGGCTTCGACCTGATCGTGGGTCACGTATATCATGGTGGCATTTAGGCGTTTATGAAGCTTGGTTATCTCGATGCGCATTTGCACGCGAAGCTTGGCATCCAGATTGGACAGGGGTTCGTCAAACAGAAACACTTTCGGGTTGCGGACAATCGCTCGGCCAATCGCCACGCGCTGACGTTGCCCACCCGAGAGTGCTTTGGGTTTACGGTCGAGGTAGTCGGTTAACTGCAAAATCTCTGCGGCTTGCCGGACCTTCTGGTCTATTTCTGCTTTGGGGGCTTTTGCCACTTTCAGCGCGTAAGACATGTTCTGGTAAACCGTCATGTGCGGGTAGAGTGCGTAGGTTTGGAATACCATTGCCAGCCCGCGTTTTGACGGAGGAAGGTGGTCGACTCGATCGCCATCGATTTCGATCGCTCCATCTGTAAGATCTTCTAACCCTGCCAGAAGGCGTAATAGAGTGGATTTTCCGCAGCCTGAAGGTCCAACAAATACCACAAACTCGTTGTCTTTGATGCTGAGGTTTGCCCCCGGAATGACTTCAACATCACCAAAGCGCTTTTTCACACTGCGCAACTCAATACCAGCCACTCATTTCTCCTTACAGCAAAGCTAAATAAATCCTTTAGAAAACGAGTCTGACTTTCCAGCAACATGATGAGTGTTTTTCATCAATATCATCTGCGTGGAAAACCGGACTGTGTTCTTATTTGTTTTATGTTTATTATTTCGACGCTTTAATGCCGTCAGACACTTCTTTTGCCACGGCAGCCGCAGATTTCTTGCCTGCCATCAGTTCCTGCAAACCATTTTGTAGCAGTGTGGATCCTGTTGGTTTTTTAAAGCGATACCCTACCAGCATGATGTATGGCGTTGCGCTGTCATGAAACTCAGAGATTTTCGCCAGCATTGGGTCGGAAGACACTGCACCGTCTACTGCGGCAACATTGGCCAGTTTGTCGGTAAGCATTTGTCCGAATTCTTGCGTCGCTAGGAAGCGGGCAAATTTGAGTGCAGCCTCTTTGTTTTCAGAGCCAGAGTTAACCGCGTAGCCCCCGTCGAGCCAGGTTGCGACCATTTGAGGTTCTCCTGCTTTGGCTGCAGGTCCGGCCATGATGTCAAAGTTGATTCCTGCTTTTCTAAAGCCAGCGATTTCCCAAGAACCGCCAACGAACATGGCGGCTGCTCCGGAATTAAATAGCTGTTTCATGGTGGCGTAATCGACGCCTTCATGACCCTGAGGCAGGAACTCTCTCAGTTCGCCGAACTTCTCCATGGCACCGACATAACGTGCATCTTCAAAGTCGGTTGAACCCGCGGTCACTTCACCGAAAAACGATTCGCCGTAAAAGTTAGGCATAAACGCCCCAGACATAACTTCTACTGTCCATCCGTCTTTAGTGCCGTTGGCTAAAGGCATGATGCCTGAGCTTTTCAGTTTCTTAGCTGCTGCGACAAACTCATCCCATGTAGTAGGTGGAGTAATCTTCTGAGCTGCCAGCAGATCTACGTTGTAGTAAACAAGAATGGTCTGCGATGCCATTGGTACGGAGTACACCTTGCCATCGGAGCGGAGTGTTACACCTAACAGCTCATCTTTGGAGAAGCCGGAAAGATCCACTTTGCCATTTAATGGTTCGAGGTAACCGGGTGCGGCAACACTTTCAAATGCCCCGTAGGCTCGGGTGTGGATGATGTCGGGACCCGCTCCCCCTGTGAGTGCAGTGGTTAACACGGTGGCGTAGCTTTTCGCTTCATGGGCGGTGTAGTTGATTGAAATATCCGGGTTGGACTTCTCAAATGCTGCAATGATCTCGTTGTAGGCTTTGGCGTCTTCTTGTCGCCAGCTCCAGAAATCGAGCTCAGCTTTGGCAAAAGTCGAAGCGCTGCACAGCAGGGCGGCGGTAGCAAGTATGGTGCGAGTAGTCAATTTTGATCGATTCATTTTCTACTTCCTTGTTCAGACAGCTATTTCAGTGATTAGCCGATTTTCTTTCATCCAACTGCGCTACGTTTGTGACGGCTTTGCTAGGTCAACAGACCTTAATACGCACGCGCAAATTTGACTCCTTTTACTCTGTTTTTGATAATACCTTTAAAATACCATTTGTCTATTTTTTGATCGAAATGGGGTGAAAAGTGTGTTAAACATCATATTTGGTATCCTTATAGGTATTGTTAATACTCAAACTGCATCTTGAGATAATCTGACTGGAAGGAGTAATATGCACATCATGGATTCCCCCCTTGTTATTGCCGTCGATGGTGGTGGTACGAAATGCATTGTGCGGTTATCAGACCGGAATGGCTGTGTCCTGAGTCAGGTACAAACAGGGTCAGCTAATGTGGCGTCCAATTTTGAGGTCGCAAAGCAAAATATTACGGAAGGTATTTCTCAGGCCTATGCTGAAGCCGGGCGTGCACTTAATCAAAGCAAAGGGGATATCATCGGTCTTGCCCTTGCAGGAGCAGAAAGCAGTGATCGGGTCGGTGAGTTGAGAGACAGCTTGAATTTTGCTCAGGTGGTTATTCGTTCCGATCTTGAAGCCACATTAAAAGGGGCTTTGGGTAATGAAGATGGCGTTGTTGCGAGCATTGGGACTGGGTCGTTTTTTCTGTCGCAGCAGAATGGTGTTTATCAGCGTGTTGGCGGGTGGGGGCTATTTCTTTCTGACGATTGTAGTGGTGCAGCGTTAGGAAAAGCACTTATGCGCTATGTTGCAAATGTTCACGACGGTATGTTACCTTCCAGCCCTTTGGTGGATAAGACTTTCGCGAAATTTAATAACGAAATTAGGAAATTGGTGAACTTCTCTCTTCAGGCTTCTCCTAAAGACTGCGCCGAGTTTGCGTCTGACATTGTATCTGCTTACCAAAACGGGGATCCGGTCGCGCAACAATTGGTGTGTTCTTCTGTTTCAAGGCTGGTTGAAATCCTTGAATTTCTGAACGTGAAAAAAACAGGGAATCTTTGCATGAATGGTGGCTTAGCCGCTTTTTATCAGTCACTTATGCCGGAGTCTTACCAAGCCATATTTGCAGAGCCCAAAGGAAGCGTTCTGGATGGGATAACCTCTATAACCTTGAATACCTCAAAGGGAGCGCTTTGAATGAACGTGTCGGATGTCCTTGATCCTTCCAACTGGCTGACTGAAAGTGGCGGGCTTCGTTACTTGCAACTGAAGAAGGTGCTGGAACGTGCGATTCAGGATCGATCATTACCTCCGGGTACTCAGCTACCATCAGAACGTGAAATTGCAAAGATCACTGGTCTTTCACGAGTCACAGTAAGAAAAGCCTTTGCTCCTCTTGTTGAAGACGGATACCTCGATCAGCGTCAGGGAGCTGGCACCGTGGTAGCAGAGCGAATGACGCGTGTGGAACAGTCGCTCTCTCGGTTGACTTCTTTTACGGAGGACATGGCAGGCAGAGGCATGAAAGTCAGCTCAGCCTGGTTATCACGACAAGTTGTAAGACCCTCACCAGAAGAGATCATGACGCTCGGCGTTAGCCCTTCAGAATCTGTTGTGCGCTTAGAACGCCTGCGATTTGCCGACGGACAACCAATGGCAATAGAACGGGCCGTTTTGCCTCAATCCATTCTGAATGATCCTATGAAAGTCCAGCATTCTCTCTACGCCGTGCTCGATGAACTCGACCAAAAACCCGTGCGGGCAATTCAGCACATTATGGCATCCAACCTGAATGAAGAGGACGCCCAATTGCTGGAAGTGAATGAGGGAGTGGCAGGGTTGCAGGTGACGCGAGTATCTTATCTGGCTTCAGGCTCGGTGGTGGAGCTGACTAAATCCATTTATCGCGGCGATGCGTATGACTTCGTTGCGGAGTTAAATCTTCAAAGCACTTAACCTACCCCAAAGACGCGCACGAATAAAAAATGTCAGAGCCAAATGAATCCGACTCTGACATTTTTAGTTCTAATTTCCGTGCACTCGTCTTCACAGAATAGGTTAAGGTTCACCTGCATTTGCTCAATGGTATAAATCCCGTTATTCAGACAACCTTAACCGCATTGTCCAAATTTTATGGTCATGACGTCTGCTTGTTTATCTTGAATCACTTCACCACTTTGATTTAACGCTCTGAGTGCGCCATCGCCTTCCCAGCTTCCGATATTGGATGCTTTCAGCAAGCTTTTAAACTCCTTTTTATTGAATGAGCATTGACCCGATTCAAGCAGTGCTTCTTTTAGATCTTCAGTGGGCTTAGGCACAATCTTATCCCCGCCGCACAGTGGTGTTTTTGCCAAAATTTTGTCATCGTTTTCTTGCGCTTGAACGGTGCCCTCTATGATCAGATAGTCTTTCATTAAGTGAAGCGTTGGGCGGACTCTGACACCTAAGCTTTGCGAAATGGATTGTGATGTTTCTAAATCGGAGAGATCCACCGAACAATCGCTTTGCTCGATGTGTTGTACAAAATCCGCTATCAAATTATCAATAGTGTTGGCGTAGACAGAGGGGGAAGCAATAGCGATAGCTAAAAGAAGTGTCGCAGGTCGTTCGAATTTCATTTTTATATCTCATTAGGGTTTGGAGGAAAGGTCTAATGATGATGGGGAAGGTGAATTTATCTTTTACGAGTATGTAAATTCTTAGTCAATAATCAAAATTGAGAAGAGCATATTCAAGCGAAGGTAATTACTTACAACTAAGCCATTATTCGCGAAGCTTAATCATTGTTATACGGTATCGCTAAATCTACGGCAGCTTGAAATGACTTGGTTCATTAACGGAACTGAGCGCTGACTTATATTAACCGCCATACCGACAGAGAGTGAACAGTCAAAATCTTTGATTGGCTTGAGTGCGATGCATTCGGAGCTTGTAATTTCGGCCCAATTGGGCAGCAATGCTGCGCCTACGCCAGCTTGAACTAGGGGCCAGGCGTAGTCGATGGTTCGGATATTGGCTCGGGCATTAAATTGAATGCCTCTTTGCAGAAGGCTGTCTTTCAACGAATCGAGAGCGATACACGGTTCACGATGAATGAATGGCATTCCATCCAAGTCTTCAATATCCAAACAAAGTTTTTGTGCCTCTGCCCAATGGTGAGGAAGGGCCAATTGATAGGTGTCTTCCCATATTGGCACAAATTGATCATCACTGACACGAGAAGAACCGACCAGAATTCGCGCATCACAGGGTTCATCGGCATCAACCAGTGTTAGCTCTAAGTGCTCAATATCTTCGCTTAGGTGTTGCAGTAATAAGCTCATTCTCTTGGCACCCAACGAGCGCATGATCCCTAGCCTAAGAGGGACGGTAACAGGTTGCTCACGAAAGGTTTGAAGGATATTTTTTTCGCTATCGATCATCCGTTTTGCTTCTGGATAGAGCTGTTTCGCAGCAGGTGTAGGCACCACACCACGGGCGTGACGCACAAAAAGTGTAGTATCAAGTGCCGATTCTAAATTCTTTATGGCAGAGGTTATCGAAGGCTGTGAAACAAAGCATTGTTTGGCCGCACCGCTGACACTGCCAATCTCATATACTTTCAAAAAATATCGTAGCGTTCTTAATTCCATTCTTCATTACCTAGATCAACAGACTTTGATATATGTGAATTCATCAAAACTCAGTTTAGCTATAGAGTAAACCTATAGTTAACATAAAAATAACGTATTTCACACACTTGAGTGTGCAGCGTAAGATCTACAAAGAAAGTACGAACTTATCTTTAACCGAGAGGCACGCTGAAGTTTTTGTGCTCTATCCTTAAGCAAATCTGCTGGGTAAATCTATAAACAACCTCTACCTATTTAGGTAGTTCGAACAAGGAGGCGTCATGTCGCCGGAGAATTTATTTGCTTCACTTTGGCAAGATTACATCAACCGTTTGTGTCCATCTGCGTTAAAGGTTCATGACCTATTGCAAGAAGACGAAGCCCTGATTAACGATCACATTGCATTGCGCACATTCGGTATAGAACCGCTTGGTATTGAGACCTTGGCTAGACCATTGTTGGAAGTGGGATATAAACCGGCAGGCGATTACGTATTTGAATCGAAGAAGTTAGTAGCAAAGCATTTTGAGCATTCTAATCCTAAGCTACCGAAAGTATTCATTAGTGAATTGGAAATTCATAAATGTTCAACTGAGCTTCAAAATACAGTGGCGAAACTAGTGGAACAAGTCGATACAGCGAAACTTAAAAAAACCGACTTTTTGTATGGTGGCCGATTGTGGGACATTTCATATATAGATTACCTAGCGTTAGCAGCAGAAAGCGAATACGCAGCGTGGTTAGCGGCTCACGGTTACGGAGCGAATCATTTTACGGTGAGTGTGAACCAGCTGAATCAGTTTGAAGAAGTGAAACAAGTGAATGATCATTTAAGGCAGGCTGGCTTTACCATTAACGAATTTGGTGGTGAAGTGAAAGGCTCTCCTGAAGTTCTGCTAGAGCAATCTTCAACCATGGCCGATAAAATGCTTGTTACTTTTGCAGGAATAACGGAAACGGTGCCGGGAGGGTTTTATGAATTTGCCAAGCGCTACCCAATGGGCAATGGCGATCTTTACCCAGGGTTTGTCGCTGCATCGGCAGATAAGATTTTTGAAAGCACAAATAGCGAGAGCTAGATAGGTAACAGGGGCGTATATTTATTCAGAAGAATGATGGGGGAAGCGCACCTACTCATTCTGATGGTATCGCGCCCCTCGCTTTTATAATTTTTAATGGATTACGATTTCTTTACTGCAGCTGTCACAATCAGTTCTACTTTTAGCGTTGGGCGAGCCAGTTTTGCTTCGCCACACGCACGGGCAGGGGCTTCACCTTCATCAAACCATTCATCCCAAACCGCGTTCATTTCTTGGAAATCGGACATGTCAGACAGCCAGACGATAGTTTGCAACACATGATGTTTGTCGCTGCCCGCTTCTTCAAGTAAAACCTCTACGCGCCTAATTGCTTCGCGTGTTTGGTCGGCTACACTCTCTTCGGCAATACCAACCTGACCGCACAAATAGATCGTATCATTATGTTTAACGATTTTACTCATACGCTGGTTCGTGTGCAGCCTTTCGATGTTACTCATGTTCGTTCCCTTTACGTTATTTTGATGGGTTCCAAAGCCAAAATCTTACCGTCACTATATTGATAAATCCAATACTCTTCTTTGAGGGGGACTCTTTTTACTTAGAGATTGCCGTAAATAGAGCGTCTGCTATTTGCTCGTTTCAAACGATATGTCGATAATGGAAGGAATAGCCCACTTTTCAGCTAATAGGTTACTTAGAATTGGTCGATTGTACGGGCAGATTCGTGATGACAAGCGAGGGTACATAGACCAAGCGTTCATTTCATATTTAAAGGGTGAGAGGATTCTGTCTTTTCGTCAAAAAATCGAATACTCAGCCGAATTTCATCGAGATTACCCAAGAACTCGAAGTGATAAAAAGTGAACTATTGGTTCCTTTCTTAAAGCGTGTGTCCCACTAATGGGTAATTTGTAATTTATACGTAATTAACAGTAAATATTATAGAGTCACTGCCGTTAAAGAATAGCTGGTTGAATTATGTTAACAGTATTTGAGCGGTATTCTATGAGTGTTTTTCTGACCTCATTGCTCTTCCCCAAAGCACATGTTAAGCAAGTTTTTCTGGCTAAATTGATAATTTAACATTGGTTGAATGTATATAGTTTCAGATAGTTACGAGACGCCTTGCTAGGAATAAATAGATATGAAAAACATCACTTTTTTGCTTGCCGCACTTTTATCTACGTCCACCTTCGGAGCTAACCACCATCTGGGTATTAAACTTGGAGGTGCAGCTATTAATAATGATGACACTGGCGATGTTGGGGTTGCAGTCCAGTTTGAGTATGCCTATCAATTTCACCCCAATTTTTCTGCTGAAATTGGTTATGCGACCGCTTCTGGAGTGACTAATGCTATTGTGACTGGCGTACTTACCGACAACACAGAAACGTTTGAATATGACGCTACCTTCGCAGGTTTGAAAGCTAACATTGCTCCGATGGACTTTGTTAATTTTTACGCGATGGGTGGTGTCAGCCATTCAGATCTACAACGAACACTCAAACCCAAGTCAGGTGGAGCTGAAACGGTTGAACACCACAAAGGGGTAAACCCATATTTTGGGGGTGGAGCAGAGCTCATCTTGCTAGATACTTTTAGCCTTAGCTTGGACTATCGTCGCTTCATGTTTGAAAGCAGCTATTACTCCGATACCATCTTAGCTGGGCTCAACTTCCGATTCTAATATCTTCCAACCTGCATTGATGCTCCTAAGCTGCCGTATCATTGGTACGGCAGCTTCACTATCAGTCAACATACCTTTCTATAAACTGCTCAGCTGATGAACTTCGTATAGTCACTATAAGCTCGAATATACACTTTACCACTGCTGCCGATTAAGCCTGTCCTAGATCGTGACGGTCTTTTTCAGCGTCATTATCTTCTTACCAAATTGGTATCAAAGCTGGTAAAAAGCCTTAGGGCTCAGGGTTTTGTTCGATAAAGTAAATGGGCAGCTCAAGATTACCAAATGCAATGCCTTTAGATGTGGAATCTAATTGTAATAAGTCATATACGTCTTCGTATGCCATTTTTCGTTGGGTATTCTTAAAATTCGAAGGTATCGACACACTCTAATTTGGCGGTCAAAGCTTCATCACGGGTGTTCAAGAGCATGAGACTCGGCTGCTAATGTATGAAGCGGTTTATTCCTAAATTGGTTGTGGAATCTCGGGTCTAGTTGACCATATTGGTTTTAGCGATATAACGTGTCCTGACCAAGTGGGTCACGTTTTTCGGTAATGTTGCCAAATTTGTTGTATTTGTAGCGCCAACTTCGGTCGGATTGAATGACTTTGCGCAGATTGCTGCGCTATTAGAGGTGGTGTTTTCTTTAAGTGTCCATCCCTTTTACTTACGCCATACTTGAAAGCCTCAGTACTCGAAATACCCCATCATCGCCTTTGTGGATCTAGGCACAAGCCACTGTAATTGATGGAGTTCGTGTTTTCTTAAAAGTGACTGTCCCTGTTTTCTTCACTAGTCATTAGGCTCTTAGAGATACATATTCATGAAAAAATCGCTCAAAAGAGTCTGCAATCTTACTATTCACTTCTTGCTTAAATACATCAAAACTGATCACTTCTCCTTTAGGGCTATTTGTATCAATACACCAACAAATCTCATCATCCTTGAAAAAAATAACTGCTAAATGTTCTGGGAGATTGTAGTCTTCTCTCGCACTCAGAGTATCACCGTAGACAGTACCTCCATAATCAATAGTTGAGTCATTATCTTCGATTCCAGATATTTCTGAATCAGTAACGCCTCCCCCACCTAATTGTTTTAAAAACTCTTTAAAATCTTCTGGAAATTGCAATGACAATAACTCTTCTAATTTGTCTATTTGAGATTCATCAGCGCTGCCTTGCCAGAAGGTGTCGCTATTAGCATGATCTAGTTTTTCAGCAAGGTCTTTATAATTCATTTCTCACCTCCATTTTTGAAGTCATTAGCACGTTGCTTCCAATAGTCTTTTCTAAACTTTTCATATTGGTATAGCAGAGAAGTATTGTGTCTAAAACTATTTCCATCCTCAATAAGCCCATGTAATGGTTTGTGGTACTTCTTATGAGTTGAACTCATAAGTTCAACCATAGGTCCGGGCTCCTGTCCCAGAACATGGTGTAGGTTTATTTGCTTTCCATCTGGTCCAATTGGCGCGTATCCATTTTCCATTAAATCTAAGTTAGTCCAGCCACTCTCGACTTTCTGTCTAACACTTTTGTGAACACTTCGATGCACAAATTCGGGGGCGCTCGGGTTAACGTCAATTGTATTCTTATATATTTTTCTATTTAAAACATCTTTTGGTACATATTTACCACAGCAAGCCCCGCTAGCCTTCTCAACCGCCAACCCCAGTGGATCCACCCATCCTGTAGGATTAGGAACATGCTGATAATTATTTAACCCGCCTGCAAGCCCGATTGGGTCGGCGGTGGTGAACCTACCTGTGCTTGGGCTGTAGTACCGGTGGCGGTTGTAGTGTAGCCCTGTTTCGCTGTCATAATACTGCCCTTAGAAGCGCAGTGGGTTGGCAATCTCTTCAACATGTTGGTAAAGCACATTACCGTAGGCGCGATATTGAACCGACCATCGAAGGTGGTTTCTCCTTGCACCAGCCCGTTAGGGTAATAATCGATAAAGTACGATTCGCCCCTTTCGTTGGTAATGGTACTGACGAAGTTTTTAGCATTGTGGTAGTCGTATTGAAGTGAAGACCCATCGGGTTGAGTCACGAGGCTGACCAAATCCGTGTGCTGATGATAATCGAATCGAGTGACTTGCCCGTTTTCGTCCACCACTTTGGTGGGTTCACCATAGCCGTTGTATTCGAAAGATTTGGATTTACCGCCAGGTAGCACAATACGAGCGAGCCTATCTGCCGAATCCCATTCATAGCGCGTCATCGCACCTGTTACGGATTTTTCCAGCACAATCCGCCCAAAGATGTCGTAGCGATAAGCTGCTTGCGAGCCGTCGGGGTAGCTGATTTGCTCTAGCTGACCATATTGGTTGTAGCGGTAAAACGTATCTTGACCAAGCGGGTCACGTTTTTCGGTAATGTCGCCAAATTCGTTGTATTTGTAGCGCCAACTTCGGTCGGATTGAATGACTTTGCGCAGATTGCTACGCTATTAGGAGCGGTGTTTTCTTAAAGTGTGTGTCCCACTAAATTCAACAAATTTTTAATTATTTAGCTATGAGGTAGGTGTAGCCCATTTTACTATCGTCAATTAGTGAAATACTGGACCAAATTTGCAAGTTATCAACCTCCGTCCGTATTTTTTCTAGTCCATTTATATCTTTAAGATCTTTCGACGATGGAAATATCTGATAATGAGTTAGTTTATGTTGAAAAAAATAGAAAACAATATGGATATTGTATCCTTCAATTGATATGTCATTTAGCTTATATGATTCATAGTCTCCATTGACCACATGCGTACTAGCATTCGTGTGAGTTTTTAAAAATTTACTTTTCTCAATACCTGGTACTATATTGTTAAGTCGCATGGCTAATCTTCCAGTTTGATAGAATAAATTGCTTTGAGTTTTAATTCAAAGTCAGGTACAAAAATTTGGGGAAGACCTCCTTTCCCTAAATGCGGATTGGCTCTTGTAATTCCAAAAGCAGCAGGGGTATCTTCAACAACCTCATATGCTGTTGCTCCCGGTCTATAGCCAAATTCGGGGTGGGGGCTTACTTGTAATCCAGAAAATAGATTCTCAGCTGATCCCCCTGAGCGTTTAATCGCACTCGGGGTAGTATAGTACTCCGATTGTCCAGGGACACCACCAAAAATAACGCTACCTTTTTTGAGGGTAATATCTTTGTAATTGTCCACGCCTGGGTAGTTGCCTTGACCTTGCCAGGATTTCGCTATTTCTGATGGAGAACTTTCGTCTGAATAACCAGAAGAACTCTCGCAAGGACAGATTTTAGCCTTCTCAACCGCCAACCCCAGTGGATCCACCCATCCCGTCGGGTTAGGAACATACTGATAGTTATTTAAGCCGCCTGCAAGTCCGATTGGGTCGGCGGTGGTGAACCTACCTGTACTTGGGCTGTAGTAACGGTGGCGGTTGTAGTGTAGCCCTGTTTCATTGTCATAATACTGCCCTTGGAAGCGCAGTGGGTTGGCAATCTCTTCAACATGTTGGTAAAGCACATTACCGTAGGCGCGATATTGAACCGACCACACACTTTTGCCGCTGCTGTCGGTGAGGTCTGTCGGGGTGCCGATTTGGTCGAGCTGATAATGGTAAACCTCGGTGTGTTCACCTTCTCCACTGATGAGCGCCAACGGCTTAAAGCCGCCCGGCTCGTACACATAGGTTTGGTAGTGAGAATCGCTGGTTTCCGCAATCAGGTTATCGCCTTGCCACACAAATTCGGTGTTGGTTTGCTTACCCAGTTTGTCGGTCACGCTTTTTGCAATGCGTCGCCCAAAGGCGTCGTACTGGTAGTTTGCGACGGTGCCATCGGGCAGGGTAGCTTTGGTTAGGCGGTGCTGGCAGTCGTATTCGTAAATGGTGACGAGCGCTTGCCCTTTCCCACGCTTTTCCGCAATTAAACGCCCAAATTCATCGTACTCATAATGGACATCGCCATGAAATTGCAGCTGATTACCTTGTACGCCAGATTCTACCTCTTCAAAACGCCCACCTAACGTTTGTTGCAGCAGGTTACCCGCAGGGTCGTGAGCGAAGGTTTCTTCGACTAAGCCTTTAGTGGCACTTAAGCGCGAAAGTGGGTCGTAATCGTAGTGGACGTTGCCATATCGGCTGTCCGCCATTTCCGCCAGATTGCCCTCGGCACTGTATTGGTATTGTTTGGACTGAGTGAGCTGACCGCGTTGATGATGCGTGTGAGCGATCAATCTGCCTTCTTCATCGTGCTGGAAACGGCTAGTAAGGCTCCCTTGCTGGCGAGACGTCTCCAATCCATTATCGAAGTGGTGCCGTGTAAGCTGCTCATCATTCAGCATAATGCGCGAGAGCACGCCACCAGCACTGCGCTCATACCTCAGGGTATTGGCGTCTGGCAGTTGCCAATGAGTAAGGTTACCCAGCTCATCGTATTGATAATAGTGAGAGGCCCAACCTTGGTGCTCTTGGGTAAGCCTACCTAGCGCATCATATTGCCAAGCTAATGGGGTGTCGCCATCCTCAACTTGCGCCAGTTGCCCATATTCGTCGTAAGCGTAGGTAACTTCGTTGCCATCAGGGAGGACTTTTTTGGTAAGCCTACCCATTACATCGCGTTCAAATAGCGTTTCTAGTTGAGTGCCTTGTGTGCCCGTTTCCGTTTTTTTAACCAACTTGCCATTGAGGTCGTATTCGTACTCAAAGAAGCGACCATCGAAGGTGGTTTCTCTTTGCACTAGCCCGTTAGGGTAATAATCGATAAAGTACGATTCGCCCTTTTCGTTGGTAATGGTACTGACGAAGTTTTTGGCGTTGTTGTAGTCGTATTGAAGTGAAGACCCATCGGGTTGAGTCACGCGGCTGACCAAATCCATGTGCTGATGATAATCGAATCGGGTGAGTTGCCCGTTTTCGTCCACCACTTTGGTGGGTTTACCGTAACCGTTGTATTCGAAAGATTTGGATTTACCACCAGGTAGCACAATACGAGCGAGCCTGTCTGCTGAATCCCATTCGTAGCGCGTCATCGCACCTGTTACGGATTTTTCGAGCACTATCCGCCCCAAGATATCGTAACGATAATTCGCTTCCGAGCCGTCTGGGTAGGTTTCCCCAATCAGCATGCCCAATCGGTTCCACGCCAGTTTATGTTGGCTGCCATCGGGGTAGCGAATTTGGTCTAGCTGACCATATTGGTTGTAGCGATAAAACGTGTCCTGACCAAGCGGGTCACGTTTTTCGGTAATGTCGCCAAATTCGTTGTATTTGTAGCGCCAACTTCGGTCGGATTGAATGACTTTGCGCAGATTACCACGCCAGTACTGAAACTCTGTTGTTGTGCCATCAGGGGAAATTGTGAGGACTTTTTGGTTTTGTTCGTTGTAGACATGTTTGGTTTCGTTGCCCATAGGATCAACGGTGAGCACCAAATCGCCATTGTCGCTGTATTGGTTTTGTGTCACTGCACCATCAGGGTCGGTGGTTTGTACTAACTGGGCATTCTCATCGTGTTGATAGGCGGCAGTGCTGCCATCAGAATAGGTAACAACTACAGCATTGGCGTCGTCATCCCAATCGAATTGGGTGTTGTAGCCTGTGTTACTCCAGTGGCGTAAGCATCGAACCGATTTACCAGTACCATCCCATTCCCAGCCAAATTCCACGCCGCCAGCCATTTTTCGAAGCGTAATAACGTGCTGAGCATCGTAGGCGTAATCTTCACCCTCATTGCCCGTATTTCTCTGGGCAATGAGCTGATCATGTGCGTTGTATTGATAGGTTGCACAGGTTCTTTCCGTTATCCATTCACCCGTCGTACTACCTTTAGTGAGAGTGCGAAAATCGATTTGGTTAATGAGGTCGTTTTGGTATACAAACCATAGGGCGATACCGTGCTCATTCACGACGGCTTCAGGGCGCTGATGCCCGTCGTAGCGAATGGAAAGTCGGTTACCATATTGGTCGGACAGCTTACTCAGGCGAGCCGAGTGTCCCCGTCGTTCAAAGTGGTAAAAAGGTGAACCCGCTTGTGCGAGGATGTATTCGCCGTCTTCTTGTCCTAAGAATACCGCCGCACCAGCAAGATCGTTGTATATCTCGGGCAGTTGTTTCGTGGGCTCGGTTAACTCAGTGCGTTTGTTTTCCGCATCTAACCAAAAGAGCTTTCCATCTTCGAAGGCCAAAGACTGGCTGAGTGGGTGGCTCCAGCCAAACCCTAACCCTGTGTTGATCTCGCAGCTACTGGTTTTGTAGGTTCGGGTAAAGGTAAACGGCAGTGCCCCAGGTAATGTGACATCTTGTAGTTCGAGAAGCTCTTCGCCTGTGACCATTGAAACAGGGCAACCTTCGGTATCGGTCTTCTGGTTCGATTGGGTAGCGTCACCGTTGCCATTCTTACTGGCGTTGTTTTCTACCGTTCGTTTTTCGTTGGTCGCTAGGTGTGTCGATTGTTTGGCTTGGCGTTTTTCAGATGTCGCGTTTTGAACCGTTTTACCGTCGACAGTTTGATTAACCTTGGCTTGACCATTAAATTTGCTGTTTCCGTGTTGAGTCACTTTCCGTAGGTTTTCGGCATTATCCTTTGCATCGACCTTGACTAAATCTACTACCTCTTTGATCTTTTTTACTATGGGTGCAGAGCGAGGTTTTCTAGCCATTCTTATGCCCCCACCAGAGTCGCTGCGCCAGCGACATCTCTCAATCGATTCATGTTTTTCAAAATTGCTCCACCCGGTATCACAATGCTGATCACGACTTCAACAAGCAGCGGCGCCAACATAGTGGTCGCAATACCGATGATCTGAAGTGGGCTTAGCAATTTAAACCAAGAAACTGCTGCATTTAAACAAAGGAAACAGCGTGCTTCGTCTTTTAATAAGGTGAGCATTTCAGCGGCTTCTTCTTTCGCCGAGGCAAGCTTTTCAGCTATCAACTCTGGGTTTTCAACATATTTAGCAAGCTCCTTTGCAAGCTTACTTGGGTTGGCGAGCAGCTTGAAAAGTTCGGCAATCTCATCCCAAGCATCGACGATGGCATCCAATAACTTACTCATGAACTTTTTGACTTCGTCCCACACATCAATTGGCTCATTAATAAATAGATTCCACTCCTTGCGAAGATCGGTGTTCCACTGTGTATCAAGCCAAGTGCTAAGTTTGCTGATGGTAGGATCATAAGAATCCAGCATTGTTTTGATGTCGCTTTCAGACACGTCGGGATAAAACGTCACGCGGACTTGTTTGCCTCTGTGCTCTGGCGGCAGCGTAATTTCAGCGAATCCGTTGTCATCCATAGTGCCTGAAATGGCTTCGCCGTCCGCTTCGTATTCAAAATTCCCCCAGAAGTTCTTTTCAAGTTTCATGGGCTGAATTTTGAAAGGTGTACCACCAATCGGAACAAAAGCTTCCGCTTCGAAGCAGTGAACAAGAGTGATTTTTCCGTCTAGTGGGCAGGTAATTAAGTCGGCTTCGATGTTGGAATCGTCGGTGTCTGCCGAGTACTCATCCTTATTCACTATTACTTTTTGTTCCATGTCTAAAGCCCAGCCATAAAACCAGTTTTCTGAATGGCGACGATACTCATCAATAGAACTTTCAAAGTCGGTTTTTATTGTGCTGAATAGGTTTTCTGCATCTGCCATCGTCATGGTGGTCGTCATCGGTATACCTCTTTCTCAAGCACACTTTTTATGTATTCGTTTAGTGAGCCAAATTCCTTTCTGTGGCGGTTCACTAAACGCGTCACTTTGGCTATAACGGTATTTTCTGGGAAGAAAAAATAAATGTCAGCGTGACTCTCTTTTAGCCACTTTATGGAATTGGCAATCAGGGTGGAGTTATCAATGTTTGACAGTTGTAGCAGCACGTCTTCTGGCACTGTCCACCATGGGAACTCCGGCTCTATGGTGTCTACAGTAGGGGTAACGTTTACCACATCCCCATGTTGAGAAAGCCAAACCTGACAGGGACCCATAACTTTCGCTCGCTGTTCTTTATCGCAAAACTTAGCCACATTCAGGCTGAATCTTGGGTCATAGAAACGGAAGAAGGCATGAGTACCGGATGGCATCCATATTTGTGTCAGGCTTCGAAAGTGCGCTAAGACCTGCTGAAACGTTGACGTTGTCCCTACCAACATCCCCCAGTCTTTCTCCGCTTTTTCAGCCACCCAGTGGATGAACTCTCCATCAGGATCAACAGGGGCGATGTAAGGCATCACTAATGTCCAATCTTCATATTGTGTGCCCAACCAAATTCCATAGGCGTCTTTTCCACCTAACTGATAAAAGTCTGCCAGCGCACTGTAATCGGTTGTTCCGTTAAAAATGGCATACCAAGACAACGCTTCTTTGCCAGCGTAGGCGTCTAGATCGAACATTGCCCATCCTTGCACTTCTCACACTCTTCGCAGAATGGAGCCGCTGCTTTCATCGTGGCGATTTGTGCGGGTGTAAGAATCGGGGCAGGCGTACTCGGTGGTGGTTCTGGTTGCCCTGGTTGTATGGCCGCTTGTCCTCCAAACCCGCTGCCACTGCCTGCCGCGCCACCTGAGTTTAGGTTGACACCTGCTCCAGATAGCGTGACACCAGAAGCGTCAATGGTGACAAAACTGCCTCCCGCTTTAATCGTGATTTCATTGTCGGCTTCGAGTACGACTTTTTGTCCGGATTTTACGTGGATCTCGGTGCCTGCTTCACTCGCCCAATTATTGGATGATTTTTGATGAATAGACCCATCGGCGATCAAGGTATGATCGGCTGCAACTTTGATCCGGCTTTCCCCATCTACAGTGAGGTGCTGATTGTTTTTCACATGGGTAAACT
>NZ_BFAQ01000047.1 GCF_002933855.1 Vibrio penaeicida | reverse complement strand
CAAATAGATATATAACGGGGTGTTATTTACTTTAATATAAATACAGAAAGGAGGAGATATTAACTAAAGAATGATTATTTCATTCTCTATTCATTCAAAAATTTGATATTAAAAGTGACCAATTTGAAAGGTATGACAACAAATTATCTAAGTCATAATATACCCAAGTAAAAAACAACCTGGACCTTCCCAAATTGCTTTTTACCAAGGAGATGAAAATTTAGAACGTGAAGGCTAAGCTACCTGACGCACCAAATTGATTATTTCCTGCGTAACTGCCGGCTAGATCGATGCTAACAACGTCAAATGGACTGAAACCCAATCCAAATGTGACAGAATTGTCTACCGTACTTTTGGTATCGATCTCATAACCTAATCGTAATTGAGCCCAGTCCCAAGCGTTCGCTTCTGCTCCGAGCCGGACAAACTGCGTATCATCATCGACTCCAACAAAACGCGTTTGAGCCGTCAGATCAGCGTCTGCCGCCAAGGTAAAGAACTCTGAAACGAAAGCTCCCCCTACTGTTATCTGTGGTGACAGTTCATAAACAAAGTTTGTTTCAGTTGTTATTGATTGTTTTAGAACGTCTTTAATGGCTAACGCGCCTCTAAAATTATCACCAAGTAACCATACGGCACCCAAATCTAAGTTGAATGCTGACTCTGTTGTTTCTCCTTCATCATAGTCATTGATTTTGAAGTCATTAACATTGATGTTTTGCGAATACGTAGTCAGGTTTTGAAACTTAGGAGTCACACCAAAAGAAAATTGCTGACCACCGACATTGAGTTGCTTTGCTAACGCTACCCCCACTTCGGTATAGCCAAAGGCAACCAAATCTACAGTGGTGTTTTGAACCCGCTGAGTGGTATCGGTCAGACCATCCGATACTTTCGACGCTACATCTGTTACTCCGATGACTTCAACATAGCCGGCAGTAAATAAGTTCGCTGACACAACTTGAGTTGGTATTGCTACCGCAACTCCCAAGTTCCCAGATGCGGTAAGAGGCTTGTGACCAGACAATGAATCTAGGTGACCATTTAGCTCTTGGAGTAAAGCTGTACTAGGTGATGACTGCACTTTTTCAAACGTATTTTGCACGTCATCAATGAGTTCTATTGCGTTGTCGGTATCTCGAACTTTCACTCCACCAGCGGGAATAAGCAGTGCGAAATCATCTGAATCTTCACTAACCGCAGCAAGCGCTGGATTGTAGAATGGAGCAACTAAGTATTCCCCTGAGGCAACCCCAGTATTCCCCATACCATTTCCGCGCCCATCGGCGACATGATTAGCTGCGCTGACAGACAGCGACAACAAGGATAAGCCAAACACCACTGCATTTTTGTTATTCATAATCTATTCCAATTATTATTTATATAGCTCAACTATTTTCATAAATGATATGAAGATAATCTCTCTTTCAATAGATTATTGTAATGTATGGCTTGGATGATGACCGCAATTTAATGTGATCTACAACGCCTTTTAGGAAGGTTGAACCGGAAAAGAAACAGAATGTTAATTTAGGAAAGTAAAAAGAGATTCACCAGAAACGAGCTTTTCTTTCTGAGATTTTGGCAATTGCTTGATTTTGTATTCTAGCTTTAACGCTGCGCTTTTAGAGTCAGCAACATAGAACCACTCAAGTGTTAAAGGCATTTTTCCGCGTAAAAATTTTGCTCCTTTACCCGCTTGATGCTGGCGAAACCGACGAATGACATGGTCGGTTACGCCACAATACAAAGACGCGTTTTTGTCTCTTACAAGGTAAACAAACCATGCGTCTTTATTGATCATTGATTAATTAGTGCTCGAAGCTGATCAAGGGAATCCTTAAGCTCAGATACTTCTAGTTTAAGCTCAGCAACTTCATTTTCTAGCGCATCTACTCTCGCTGTATCACCGGAAGGCTCGATAGAAACAGTAGCAAGTGATTCGATATCAACCTCACCACAGAATAAGTGTTGATAGCGAGATTCGCGCTTTCCAGGTTCACGAGGTAGTTTTACAACTAACGCCCCTTCTTCACGTGCAGCAAGCCCTTCCAATACACTTTCAGTTTCTTTTACATCAGTAAAGGTACAAAGCCTGTTTGTACGTGTACGGAGTTCTCCTGGAGTTTGCGCTCCTCTGAGCAGCATGCAGCAAACTATCCCTTTTTCTTGTGCAGTAAATTTCAAGCTTCCAAATTCTGTATTACAGAACCTATGCTGATACTTCGCAGCGCGAGAGTTAAAGCTGCTTTCGTCGGTAACGAGCCTACGTTGTATAAGCGAGTCCAAGGCGTTTTGTACATCACCTTCAGATAATGAGAGCACAGGGTCTCGATTACTCTTCTGATTACATGCAGACGTTAAGCTGTTTAAAGTAAGCGGGTAATGATCTGGCGTAGTCACTTCCTTTTCTATTAAGCAGCCAATCACGCGAGCTTCAATAGCGTTCAATTCAATGCTCATTCAACCTTCCTTTTTGTTCTCCCCCCTGATACCAACCCTTATCTAGTGGTTAGTGACCAAAGGAATTCGTTGTGGCTTGCCATCCAAAGATAGAACAACTATTTTGCTTCGGCTCAGTTCTATCTCGGTAATTTCTTGTAACTGACGACCTGTTTTATACGAGGAACCTAGCTTACTTCTTGTGGAAGTACCGTTCTCTTTGGTGTCGCATTCATCGATAGGTGTCATAGATTCGTGGTAATTGTTTAAATACTTAGGAAGATGATATAGCGGTTCAGGAGTTCAACACAACTGTTCTCAGAGTGTATGTTTAATTTTTCACCATAAGATGCAAGGGATTGATCTAAAGTCTGTTAAGCGTTCCTGCATTATGTTTTAATCAAAAAAAGTTACTCGTTTTGATTTTGGGGAAAAAATCCTATGAACAACGTATTTGAAATCGTTAACCAAGCTCGTCGTAAGAACAAACTAAAGCGTGAGTTGCAGGACAACGATAAGAAAATTCGTGATAACACTAAGCGTGTTGATCTACTAGAAAACCTATTGGACTACATCAAGCCAGAAATGAAGCCTGATGAAATCGTTGCTATCATCAAAAACATGAAAGCCGATTATGAAGATCGCGTTGATGACCACATCATTAAGAGCGCTGAAATATCTAAGGTTCGCCGCGACATTAGCCGTAAAATCCGCGAGCTAACAGAAGCAGATAAGCAAACTCAAGGTAAAAAATAAGCCTACTCGCTTATCCAAAACCGCTTTCGAACCCCTGCTCCGCAGGGGTTTTTATTTTCTTTCCTTTAACAAATTTCACGCCAAACCTTACTGATTGATTCAACATATATCGGTATACAACATTTATTTTTCACGTTTAACGTTTGCGTAATCGCTTACTTTCACTTTCCTTAACACCTTGTATTCCAGACCTATTCAGCTCTTGTTATAGTTAAGCAAAATGACCATTCGGGGCAAGGATAACCCCCACCATCTCATGAAGAGAAGAATTGGTAGCTGTAACACCGATGAGACTATGAGGGTCAATTAATGGAATTTAGCACTGTAGAAATTTTAGGTTACGCATCGTCAATTATGGTAGCGATCTCGCTTATGATGAAAGACATCGTATTGCTTCGAGTCCTTAACTTTATTGGCTGCGCGCTTTTCACAAGTTATGGATTAATGATCGACGCTATGCCTGTAGTCGTCACCAACGGATTTATCGCTTGTGTGAATGTATACTTCCTTCTCAAGATGTATAACGAGAAAAAATCAGAAAACTTGGAAACGGCAAAAGCGTAAACACTTTTCCCTAACCAATTAAAGTGCAGCCAAGTTTTAAAAGAAAATGCTATACCCAAGTCACGTCAAGATACTTGGGTATAAATAGCAAAAGACCCAATCGCATTGCCATTGGGTCTTTTACTATTTTTGATAAAAAACACTGAATTTGTTAAAAAACTCTATGTTTGGTAAGAAAGAGTCTGAAATACGGGATACATACTCGCCCCGTAGGATGACAAATACTTTCCAACTCTGGAAGAGGCTATCTCTGCAACTGGGTAATCAAAGCGGCTATTCCACTCAGCAGTTAGATCCATCTCTTTAATCAATGCATCGCTTATTGCCTTTGGCGAGGTTCCACCAATCACAACACATTCAGGGTCAAACCAACTCAGAGTAAGCAGTAATGCAGGCATTAACCTTTCAGCAGAACGTTTAATCCAATTCGCAACAATCGGATGAGAGATGTCGGGAATGTCTTCCAATTTCACCACATCTAATCCTGCATCTTGAAGTTCAATGATCAGTTCTCGAAGGCACGGCCTCAATTTGTCACGTCGATTAAAAAACGTTCCAATTTCACCAGCATTGTTGTGCCTGCCTGAATAAAGTTTTCCATCCATGATCACGGCCCCGCCAATCCCGTGACCAATTTCAATCAGAACTAAATGCTTTGTCTCTTCCCAAAGCCCGGAATAATATTCACCGACAGCAGCAACCTTACAGTCGTTATCGATCCAGACTGGGTAATCGAACTGCTCTCCGAATAACGCCGCTAAATCGACATCTCTCCAATGTTTCATCTGATCGATCGTGTGCACACATTTGCCATCAGACATATGCGGACCTGGCATCGAAACCCCTATTCCCAGAATTCGAGCATTCATTAATCTATGCTTTATCGTCAGTTTCTCTATCGATTTCTCAATGAGAATTACGGTATCTGTTACGGGTTGAGATTCGTCGTAAAAAATTTCAACGCGATCCAATATCTCACCAGTAAAATTGGCAAGCGCTAAATCTATCTTTGCGATATGAAAAGCCACACCAAAAGTAAAAGCGGCATAAGGCGATAATGAAACGGGTTTTGCTGGCTGTCCACGACCGCCTTTCACTCGCTCACTTTCTTGAATAAGTTGTAAGCTCAATAGCTCTTTACAAAGAGTCGTCACAGAGCCTGTACCAAACCCTGTTAACTCGGCAATTTTTGTTCTTGGTAAAGAACCGTGTTGACGAACAACGCCAAGAACCTTTTTTTGCCCTTCTGTCAGGCTAAGTTGAAGTGGTTTAATTGGAGACAACATGTTCCGATACTTTTTCCCTTTATACTGCTTTTACTTTAAAAAAATACATGAGCTTATTGAGCTAGAGTCTGTTGACCTTTCGCGGTTAAATTATATTTTCTATCATCAACATTCGGTATTTTAGACGGGTTCAAGCCCTGCTTCGTAAACCAAAGATTTCAGCATTGCTATATCGTCGTGGCTGATCATATCAATGAGTCCGTCACGTAACCAACCGATTATTTCATTATGAACATCATACCCAAAATGCCGATTAAAATGTTCAGTAGGAGATAAACCGTTACTCATTGTTGGCAAAAACATTCTGACACACAATCCTGCGGCCTTATATGCCTGTAGATCATCAACATGAACATGAGGATACTCAACACAAACGCAATCCGCATTAGAGGCCTTAACCGCTGCAAGCTGATCATTGTAACGTGCCAACGTCACCACTTGAATGTTCAAGTTTTCTATCTCGTTTTTAGCGATATTGAGTAAAACGTGGTCGAACGAAAGAAGCTGAATGTGTTCGATGCTACCGGGTAACGAATTTAGCAGTTTATCTAGCTCGCGAATAAATTCCATATGTCGCTTGCGTTGTTTCACCTCAACAACCAATCCAACCCCACTATCCATTGCCCAAGTTAAACATTCTCTAAGCGTCGGAATTTTAGTGCCTGCAAACGATGGGTGAAACCAACCACCAAAATCGAGCGCGCTTAAATCAGACAAACTCATTTGCTCAACATACCCAGTTCCGTTAGAGGTGCGGTCGACACTGTGGTCGTGGATAACAACAATCTCATTGTCTGTGGTCATCGCTACATCTATCTCAATGGAATGTGTTCCTTCCTGCAACGCTCCCTCAAATGCAGGAAGTGTATTTTCTGGATAAACATGACAATACCCCCTATGACTATTAACGAGGACCTTTCCCAAATGAGCCACATGGAAATTAAATGACATACAGCAACCTTATTCTTTATACAAAAGTTTAATAAAACTGTAATCCATCTATGAGTGATGTTCAATCTCTTATTGTTGATTATTTTATTATTATATTATCCATTTACTATTCAAATATTTATGTATTTACAGCTTACAAAACTGGCTTTACTTATCCAATAACTAGAAGCTCGTCACAATATTTTTGAGAATCATTGATTAGGATTATTCTTTGTAGGCAAGTTTAATAAGGAAGAAAAAAGCCGATGTTGCAAATTAAGGATGTGACTAAGAAGTTTGGAGACTTTGTTGCTTCAGACAATATTTCATTTGAAGCAAAAGCCGGAGAGTTTGTTACCCTTCTGGGTCCAAGCGGATGCGGAAAAACCACCCTTCTAAAAATGATAGGTGGATTTCTGCCTTTGGATTCTGGCGAAATTCATATCAACGGACACCAAGTCGATCAACAACCGCCCGAGAAACGAAGCACAGCAATGTGTTTTCAATCTTATGCTCTCTTTCCGCATTTAAGTGTTTCTCACAACATTTGCTTTGGGTTGGTTCAAAAGAAGATGCCGATAGAGGAGCAGCGCACAAGGTTAGCCGAGGCAATCGCTCAAGTCGGGCTAGAAGATCATAAGGATAAATTACCATCCCAGCTTTCTGGCGGTCAGCAACAACGTGTTGCTCTAGCACGAGCAATGGTCATGCGACCAGATGTGATTCTATTTGACGAACCGTTATCTAACCTTGACGCCAAGCTTCGTGAAAGCGTCCGATTCGAAATCAAATCGCTTCAGAAAGAACAAAACCTAACAACAGTTTATGTGACTCACGATCAAGCTGAAGCATTGGCAATGAGTGACAAAATCGTGGTGCTGAATAAAGGCTGCATTGAACAGATAGGCTCACCTGAGCAAATCTACTATCAACCTAAAAACCGGTTTGTGGCCGATTTTATAGGAGCTGCAAACATTCTACCTGCCAAGGTTTCTCACACTGACACCGCCAATTTATACCGAGTCGAGTGCGAACTTGGCATCTTTATTACCCAATCCGACACCGCGCCTATTTCAGAAAACATTTACGTTTGTTGGCGTCCTGAATCGGCTCATGCAGCACTTAACGGCGACGAAAATCAATTCCTAATCCAGGTCGAGAATCTCGCTTTCCTTGGGAATGTCACTGACTTATTCGGGCGAGCAGCGGACGAGCCTTGTGGTCAAAAAATTCGCATTCAGCTCCATCAAAAAATGAGCTGCAAAGCTGGCGATAAAGTCTCGTTTCAATTACCAAGAAACGCGATTCGTTTTTTGGAGGGGGTCTAGCCGTGAAAGCCTACGTTCTTCTTATTCCAGGCTTAGGGGTGATTCTGTTCTTGATGGGCAGTGCTCTCTATGCCGTTATCGCTCAAAGTTTTGGTATGGTCAGCCTCACAGGTGAATCATCGTTTACCTTTACTTTTTGGCAGGAGATGATCTCCGATCCAATTTTACAGCGTTCGCTCGCTTATTCGTTGCGTACTTCCACACTAGGCAGTTTGGGCGCCATCATAATCGCCTACCCCATTGCCATGTGGTTAAGTAAGCCGTTACCCGCAAAACCACTACTCATAGGGGTGTTGCGTGCTCCAATGTTTGTGCCAGGGTTGGTCGCCGCGTTCTTGCTTATTAATGTTATCTCTTATCATGGCATTTTTAATGAAGGGCTAATGGCTTTAGGGCTTCTCGATAAACCGCTTCGCTTAACAAACGATAAGTTTGGTTGGAGTGTGATCCTATTGCAAATCTGGAAAAACGTCCCATTCGCACTCATTTTATTGGGTGGTGCCGTCAATAGTATTCGGAGTGACATTCTTAATGCTGCAGACGATTTAGGGGCATCTCGGTTTGCAAAATTTAGACAGATCATTTTCCCTCTCACCATTCCTGCGTTGCAAGCCTCTTTGATTTTGATTTTCATCGGTGCACTGGGAGATTTTGCCTTCGCCTCCATTGCAGGCTCTCGCAATGCTTACTCTCTTTCTATGCTTATGAATTTCACTGCCACGCAATACTACGAATGGGAAAAAGCCGCTGTTATTGCGATGGTGATCATGCTTGTTGCGGTGATATCTGCGATTGTCATTACTTTAGTTACGCAACCATTCGCGACTAAAACTCGCTCCGTTATTACGACCATTCAAGGGAGGGATTCGTAATGACTAAAAACAACAAATGGGTCATCTATCTAAGTATCGGGTTTTTCATTGTAGTCAATGTATTGTGGCTCGGAATTCCTTTCGCAATGGCAGTACTTTGGTCCCTCGTCGACCCAGCTCATCCCTGGAGTTTCCCCGATATTTTCCCGCAAGTTTTGTCTTTCGCCCGATGGTCTGAGATTTGGGAAACCACGTCTCTTGAAGAAGCGCTCATCAATAGTTACACCGTCGCTCCCGCCGTTGCGTTTCTCACGGTTTGCCTTGCTACTCCGACAGCTTATGCGTTTGGACGACTGGATTTCAAAGGAAAGAAAACTGCCGAGATCCTCACATTACTGCCAATGGTTATGCCTTCTATGATATTGGCCATTTTCTTCAGTGGAATGCTTCTACAACTTGGTATTTCTGAACCTTATGTGAGCATTGTTATCGCACATACCGTGCTAGCACTGCCCTATGCTATTCGTATTTTAAGCGCGGGATTTAGAGCCGTACCTCAAGATGTTATCGATGCGTGTGCAGATATGGGGGCAAGCCGTTTTACTACATTTCGTCATGCCTTTATGCCCATGCTGAAGCCAAGCATGTTGGCATCGCTTATTTTTTGTCTGGTGATCAGTATTGAGGAATTCAATATGGCCTATGTATTGGGAGCACCCGACTTTATTACGGTTCCAACCATTTTGTATTCCTTCCTGGGATACTCATTCATCCGTCCGGATGCGGCGGTGGTGTCACTATTTCTAGTGATTCCCAACGTCATACTTATGCTCATCATTGAGCAACTTTTAAAAGGAAATTATTTGTCCCAATCTACGGGCAAAGCTTAGTAAACGAGGAAATTATGTTGAAATTTACCCCCTTAAAAGCGTTGCTAGCCAGCATGGTGGCTTGTGTCGCGACGTCAGCATCAGCCTACGACGTCACTAAGATGACATGGAAAGAAATAGAGAGCCAAGCAAAGAAAGAAGGAACCGTAAGTTTTGCGGTATGGTATCTGCAACCAGGATGGCGCGAGTTCGTAAAAGGTTTTGAAGCTAAATATGGCATCAAAGTTCGTATCCCAGAAGGGACGTTAGACGGAAACCGTAATAAACTGATTGCCGAAAGTAAGCGCGAAAAAGGAAAACTAGACGTAATTGCTTTAGGTGCATCTAACATAAAAATATTTTCGCCAGAAAAAATGCTAATGAAGTTAGATTTGTTGCCTGAAATCGCAGATCTTAAAACAGAAAGTGAAGGGTTTGACTCTAAGGGTTACGCAGTCACATTTTGGGGGAATCAAACTGGTATCGCGTACGATCCTTCGCGAATAGACGAACAAGACTTACCACAAAGCTTTGATCAACTAAGCCAATATATGGATGCCAACTCAAAATCATTTGGCGTGAATGATCCAAATGGTGGTGGTTCAGGTGGTCGGTTTATTGAAGCAGCGATAAGAAATTACTCGGGTGAGCCCAAAGGCAAAACACTCAGTTCATCGGTTACACAGAAATGGAGTAATACTTGGGATTGGTTCAATAAATATGAAGACAAGATGGTTATTACCGCTTCCAACGCAGACAGCCTAACACGCATCAACGATGGTGAAATAGTACTTGCTCCAGCATGGGAAGATCACCTTGCGGGGTTACAAAAACGTGGGGCGATCACGTCACGCTTGAAGTTCTACATACCGAAGTTTGGCATGTCGGGTGGTGCTAATTTTGCGGCTATTGCTAAAAATAGCCAAAGAAAAGCCGCTTCAGTTCTTTTCTTGCACTGGCTAACCAGCGCAGAAACGCAGACTGCGTTGAATGCAAAATTCGGGGTTGCACCACAACACCCGAGCTCTGATGCGAGCCAAGCACTCGTCTCACAAGAAATGCGTAATCGCTCTACTCAGCCCTTTAACGCGATTTACGCAAAAGAAATGAGTAAACAATTTACGCAAAAAGTCCTTATGAAATAGCACAACGAAAATAGCGATATTCTGAATTAAAGAACGACTCCCCCTAAGGTTAAACTGAACTTATACAGTTAGACCACGTTCAATCTCCCCAACAAAGCAGGTGTTCGCGCACCTGCTTTATTTTATGGTGCCCCGACAGAGTTTGATTCAAGTGTATATATCCAAATGGATAGTAAATTAGCATCTATACTCTAGGAAAAATGAAAACTTTTATGTACATAAGGCTCTGGGTATATGAATTCGTTAATCAGGTTATTTAGTCTTTTCACCATAGTATTCTTACCAATTTTTTCATTTGCCAGCAGTTCTGCCATCAATATCTATCTGGATGCTGATCGATCCAACTCTATTGAATCCGCTCGGTCTATTGAACAAGGGGTAAGAACTGCATTCCATGAAGTCAACAATATCATTCAGGGGCGAGAAGTTAATTTCGTTGTTCTCGATCACAGGGGAAATTCTGTCCGAAGCAAGAAAAACATGGCGAAGTATCTTAACGATCCTAATGCATTGGTCATGTTTGCTGGATTACATTCACCACCGTTGATCAAATACCGAGAGTACATAAACAAAAACAAAATACTGATACTTGTACCCTGGGCGGCTGGTGCACCCATTACGCGTTATCCGAGCAAAGAAAACTGGGTATTTAGGCTCTCGGTAGACGACAAAAAAGCAGGTGAAAGGATGGCAAGCTTTGCTGTTAAAGACAGAAAGTGCAAAACCCCTCACCTATTATTGGAAGAAACGCCTTGGGGAAAATCAAACCAAAGAAACATGAGGGTTGCTTTAAAGAACTTTGGGTTAGCCGAACCCAATGTGACTTGGTTTAACTGGGGAATCAATGAATCTGGCGCTCGAATTAAAATTCGAGAAATAAGGCGAGCAAATGCTGATTGCATCTTATTGGTTTCTAATGCTTCTGAAGGTGTTCAATTTGTTAATGCAATGGCTTCATTTCCGTTAGAAGAAAGGCTACCAGTTGTGAGTCACTGGGGAATTACAGGAGGCGATTTTGCAGAGAAAGTCCCTCATACCGTTCGCTCTCGTTTAAACCTTTACGTTATTCAAACGTGCTTTTCATTCTTATCATCATCGCAGACAGCGTTTTCATCTAACGTACTCGAACAGGCAAAACAATTATTCCCTTCAGAAATCCAATCTGCGACCGACATAAATGCACCTACTGGGTTCATTCATGGCTACGATTTATCTAAAGTTTTGATTCAGGCTTTGTCTCAAATATCACTTGGTGATGATATGGAAGCCAACCGCTCCATGCTGCGTTTAGCGCTCGAAAATATCGACGTGCCTATAAAGGGGTTAGTCAAAACCTACCATAAGCCATTCAGTATGTTTTCAACGGATAATCCAGACGCCCACGAGGCACTGGGGTTAGAAGACTTGTGCATGGCTAAGTTCAATCAAACAAACAACATTTCTGTGATTCAATAACATAAAGTGATTAAGAAACATTAAAGTGAGTTGAGGAGTTTGCGTTTGCTTAAGTCTTTATCGGCAAGACAACTATTTATACTGTTCATTACTATCGTCGCCGCACTTTTTGCAGGGATTGGCGGTATGGTAATTAATCATCAAAGTAGAGTCGCACTGACATCAATTCAGTCAGAAGCCACCAAACTTGAACAGGAATCAGCTAAACGACACGTTTTGCAATACATTCAAGATAGAGAAACCGCCTTTAAGCATTTATCTTCTTCTCCGGCTTTGGTCAATGCCGCCATGGGAAACTCCGTAAGCACTCAAGAAATATTCGACCACATAAAGAAAGAACGCATTTTCAATGATTCGATAAAAGTCGCGTTATTCGATATAGCAAGTGATCTCGTATTTAACGAGATAGACTTTTCGTATCGCGATCAACTTTCTTTGGATTATGTTAATAAAATCCTTATCGACAATGGTTCACTCATTGTTTCTCTCGTTCAAAAGAACAAAAAGCAATTTTTCTGGATGTATGTCCCTATTACTTACAATAACTCCGTCGAAGGCGTGTTTATGGTGGAGTTTGAATTTAAAAGTAAAGACTTCTTTTCTGGTCTAACGAAAGACGGTCAGCGCTGGATTGCGCTTCAGCAACTGGAAACAAACGTAAACCCTCGCCCGTCACAAGCCTTCCCATGGCGCGTTTTCGAAGTTCCGGTTAATCAGTTTGGTCTAACGCTGCTGTATGGCATTAATACCGATTTTGAGAATCAACAACGAAGCACTTTACTTTATAACCTTGTAAGCACGACATTTATTGCGTTTGTTGTGTGTTTAATTGGCTCTTATTTATTTGGGCGAAAACTGCTAGTTCAGCCATTCGAAGAACTTGCACTCTCTCGTCAAAAATTGGCGGAATCTTCTAAACAACTGAAGATTCAAGAACAAGAATCGCGCCGGTTAGCAAAAGTGGCTAGGTATGCTAAAGATGTCGTTATCATCACGGATGTAAATGGGAAGATTACATGGGTAAACAACGCATTCACTCATCTTACGCAATATGAATCGGAAGAAGTCATAGGAAAAAAACCCGGGAGCTTACTCCAAGGCCGAGACACCAATGTAGATACTAAGCGACGTATCCGACAAGCAATAAACAGCCATAATGGTATACGAGAAGAAATCCTTAACTACAACAAATCAGGTGAATCCTATTGGATAGACATCGATATTAATCCAGTCATGGATGAACATGGCGTGATAGAAGGATTTATTGCAGTAGAAAGGGATATATCGGAGAAACAGCGCCTGCAAGCTTCATTGGAAGACGCACGAGACAAAGCAGAAAAAGCGAACGCAGCAAAATCTCATTTTCTCGCGAGTATAAGCCATGAAATACGAACTCCGATGAACGGTATTTTAGGTATTGCACAGCTCATAAACAAAACGGGTCTCACGGAGACTCAACAAGAGTACCTCGACACTCTACAAGGTTCTGGTTCTCATATGATGTCACTACTCAATGACTTACTCGACTTTTCAAAAATCGAGGCGGGTTTATTGGTGTTAGCTCCAGAAAATTTCTCATTGTTAGCGCTCATCAAAGAAATCGAAGCCACGTACACCCCACTTTGCGATGAAAAGTCTATCGAATTTAAGTGTCAGCATTCAATAGACGATACGGTGTGGCTGCTAGGTGATAAGGGAAGAATAAGGCAAGTTGTAACTAACTTAGTCAGTAATGCTCTTAAGTTTACTGATAAGGGCAGTATTACCGTTGAAGTAAACTTAAACACCCAGCCAGAAACTATGCAGCCTACGCTAAAAATTTCGGTATCGGACACGGGGATAGGCATCGACCCAAGCCGACAAATAGAAATCTTCAACCCATTTATTCAAGCAGAAAGCAGTACAACGAGGAACTATGGTGGAACAGGGCTGGGGCTCGCAATCGCCACTCAGATATGTAAAACCATGTCCGGAAATATTGAGTTAACGAGTACACCAAATAGCGGCAGTCAATTTGTTGCCAGCTTTGAACTACAAGTTGGTTATTCCGATAAAACCCAAATAAAAGATACTCACAAAGAATATCAAGCGCATGGCATAAAAGTACTCATTGTAGAAGACAACCGCGTCAATAGCCTGATCATGAAAAAATTCCTTCAAGCACGAGGTTTTGACTGCGATTTTGCTACAACTGGTAAAGAAGCAACCGAATTGACTGAAACAACTTTTTACCCAGTTATCTTAATGGACAACCACATGCCTATTATGGATGGAATACAAGCAACAACGCTCATTCGAGCACAAGAAATAAAGGGTCGGCAGTCAATCATCATAGGATGTACAGCAGATGCCTACGCGACCACTCGTGAGGCTATGATAAACGCTGGGTGCGACGACGTGTTAGTGAAACCAGTGAAAGAAACACTCCTTGATAATATGCTACATCGGTTACATAAAAACCTTGTCGCGTGACACAAGGTGTGGAGAAAGGATCTTACGTAATATATTGATATTACTTACCAATATACTTCTACGGCATATCAAAAACCTATGTCACTGTTGATATACACTCTCTTCAGAATCCTCACTTTTTATAATGTATACCCACATAGAAAATGAGACATAATCCACAGTATTAACCATTAATGTTAATGAACTGTAACAAGCAATCTCGCCGCGTATATCCCACTATTTCCTTTATATTTCCTACAGTAACGAAACTCTTCTCACCATTACGCCTTGCTTTTTTCAGCCCATTCGCACGTTGAGTGTTCAAAATTTTATTGAACATGAGCTTCAAACACACTAGCCTAATCATATTGAGACCAATAGTCTCAATATAGTAATTGTGATTATCATAATACATCCAACACCTACCACTTTTGGAATGAAAATCACTAAGAATGGAAACAACTAAAAGACTTAAGGAAATGAGCATGAAACTGAAACATAACGTTGCGACGTTGCTGTGTTTTGGTCTTGTATCGACCCAAACTTACGCCCTAACGCAAAAAGAAGCGAGTAATGTAGGCGCGTACATCGAATCGGTACTGGTACCCAATTACACAGACACAGCCAATTCAACCGGTACTACCTACAAAACCCACCAGCCCCCATCAATTAATCAGGCAGCCGAAGCGTTGGACTATTTAGAATTTGCTGAGGTTGTACACACGGCAAACGGCTCTCCACGCGGTTGGACAAGAGTGGAGAACGTTATTGACTATGATTCAGGCTTCTATGCGGGGATTTATCAAAACGCCAATAAAGTTATTGTTGCGTTTCGTGGCAGCGAACTAGGCACATCTGACTGGGTAACTAATGGCATTATGGTGCAGGATATGGTCCCTGCTCAGTATGCAATGGCCATAGAAAAGTCGATTGAAATCAAAAATCAATATTCTGGTTACCAAATACATTACACCGGTCATAGCCTTGGTGGAGGTTTGGCAACAGCGGCAGCAATTACAACTGGGGATCCTGCGACAGCTTTCGATGCTTCAGGTCTTGCCAATGCAGTATTAAATGAAATTAAATCCGAACATACTGCTCAAGGAAAACCATCTAATCAATGGCAAACAAACGCCAGCCAAATTACAAATTTCAATTTAGAAGGTGAATTTGTATCAGACCTAGACTATCAACAAGATGCCGACACTCTTGGTCCTACATCAAAGCAATATGGTGATATTCACTACTTGTCTGCTTCACGTTTCACTCCTTTGTTTCTGGTTAATAATGGATTAACACGCCACTTCACCACACCTCTCAAAGAAGAGTTGATGTTTCTTTCTCAACCCATCTTCCGCGTCGATACGAATGATCACAACGCGATTGACAATGACATAAATAACTTTACAGCCGCATTCTACATCGATTGGACAGATGACACCCTCGATGTTCTGTTTTGGCAAACCAACTTTGCAATCAATTCACTGCCAAGCTTGCTAGCCGACTTAGGGTTTTAACCGCGCTTATTAACCAGCGCGTAACGCTCTATAAAATCATTACATCAACTATCTCCCAACAGAAATTGTCTGTCTTAGTTAAAAATAAGGTGTTTATCATGAAAACGAAACCATCTACTAAAAGAGCTGCTGTTATCAAAACCGGAATAGCGGTTGCAATCTCTGCCGCAGCAATTGCAAGTATGCCAGCCAACGCAGAAGATAAGGTGCGCTGGAAAGTTCAAGCCGTATTTGGCACACATCTGCCCGCATTAGGCGACCCAATTAAATACGTATCTGAGCAAATTAAGAAAGCCAGCAATGGCAACATCCAATTCAAGATTTACGAACCTGGAAAGTTGGTTCCCCCATTCGGAATTACCGAAGCCGTTAAAAATAAGCAGCTCAACGCAGGTTACACGTGGTTAGGTTACGACCAAGGAAAAATCCCTGCTGCCGCTTTATTTGCTGCTGTTCCGTTTGGAATGGAACCCTGGGCTTACGCTTCTTGGTGGTACGATGGAGAAGGCAAAGCGTTAGCAGAAAAACTGTATGCGAAACACAACATTCACCCGGTTTTGTGTTCGGTTATTGGTCCTGAGACGGCAGGTTGGTTCAAGAAAGAACTTACATCTCTAAAAGATATAGAAGGGCTGAAAATTCGTTTTGCTGGGCTCGGCGGAAAAGTGATGCAAAAAGCGGGAGCATCGGTCACCGTATTACCAGGTGGAGAAATTTTCCCAGCGTTAGAAAAAGGTGCCATCGACGCCAGCGAATTTTCAATGCCGGCCATCGACCAAATGATGGGCTTTGACAAAATAGCCAAGAACAATTATTTCCCCGGTTGGCACCAAACCTTCACAGCCTCACATTTAGTTGTGAATACTGAAACTTGGAAGTCCCTATCTGATGGCCAGCGCGCCATGATTGATATGGCATGTACCGCAGGCACTTTCCGAGCGCTTACACGCGGAGAGGCCCTTCAAGGTGCGGTAATTAAAGGGTTTGAAGCCAAAAATGTAACCGCTCGTCAGTTACCCAACGAAATTCTGGGTCAGCTTAAATCGCTGACTGATGAAGTCATGAATGAAATTTCAGCTAAAGACGCAGACTTTAAAGAAATCTACCAGTCTCAACAGGCTTTTGCTGAAGAATACGATATTTGGAAGTCAAAAGCTTACTTACCTAACAATTACTAAAATCAACCAGAACACCCATTATTTAGTGGCGTCATTAGACGCCACTCTTCTCAGAGGACGCCGAATATGAGCTCCATATCTCTCCCAGAGTCCAATAAAAAGGCACTGCTTAGCCAGCTTCCAGAAACGAGCTTGTCTGTGGCTCTGGATAAGATCATAGGTAAAGTGAATGATTACATGATTTGGATTTGGCCACTCCTAATGTCGATCATCGTTATAAACGTTTTGATGCGCTACTTGATTGGCGAGGGCCGGGTTGAATTTGAAGAATTACAGTGGCACCTGTACTCTGCTGGCTGGTTATTAGGACTTAGCTACTGCTTTATTACTGATTCCCACGTTAGAGTAGACATCCTGTACGACCACTTTTCTATAAAAACAAAATGCTGGGTAGAGTTGATCGGCATCACCACGCTTCTGGTGCCATTTATACTGATCGTTTTAAATTATTCACTCCCCTTTATTGCGTATTCTTGGCAATTGAGTGAAGTTTCTTCTGCCCCTGGCGGGCTTCCTTATCGCTGGTTTATTAAGTCCATTCTTTTCGTTGGATTCGCCTTTCTTACTATCGCTGTAATCTCTCGATTGTCTCGTATCCTCACGGCTTTAATTTCCGGAAGATTCACCCAGAATGGAGATGAGAATGGAAATTAATGAAATTTTAGCAATTGGTATGTTCGCCACTTTTATATTACTGCTTTTTACTGGTTTTCCAGTCGCATGGATCCTTGGTGGCGTATCCATTTTATTCTCCGCCATAGCTCTTGGTTTAGACACATGGGCAGACACGTGGATAGGTATTGACTGGCAATATGTTTCTATCGTCATCCCTAGAATATGGGACACCATGAATAACTGGGTGTTGGTCGCGCTCCCAATGTTCATCTATATGGGGTTAATGCTCGATCGCTCTGGTGTCGCGCAAGATTTAATGACGAATCTCGTTCGGCTGTTCGGCAGAGTTAGAGGTGGATTAGCCATAACCGTCACCATCGTTGGCTTACTACTTGCGGCATCAACAGGAATCATAGGGGCTGCTGTTGTTTTGCTGTCTGTTCTTGGTATACCTCTGATGCTAAAGCAGGGTTACAGTAAATCACTCGCATGTGGAACAGTTTGCGCCACAGGAACGTTAGGCATATTGATACCCCCAAGTATTATGCTGGTCATGATGGGCGATCGAATTGGTCTTTCCGTTGGTGATCTGTTCCTTGGCGCTCTTTTCCCTGGTCTGCTGCTAGCTGGTCTTTATGTGGGCTACATCGTTTTCACAGGGTTAGTCTCACCAAGCAAAGCGCCGTTATCTGACACCGCTGAACCCGTATCCGTTCTTGTTATTTTACAAGTATTTCGAGCGGTTCTCGCACCTGCTGGGCTTATCGTCGCTGTTCTTGGGTCAATATTTTTTGGCATCGCAACCCCTACAGAAGCCTCTGGTGTGGGTGCGGCAGGCGCTACTCTTCTCGCTTGGTCTAAAGGCGCGCTGAGTAAAACGGTATTAAAGGAAGTCGGAGAAGAAACAACCAAAACCACCGCGTTCATATTTGCTCTTTTCGTTGGGGCGACAGCATTTTCTTTAGTACTTAGGGGGTTGGGAGGCGATGAATTAATAGAGGGTGCGTTAACGAATTTAGATTTGGCACCAAGCGGCATTATTATTGCCATTTTAATTGCTGTTTTCTTGTTAGGGTTCTTTCTGGATTGGATAGAAATCACATTGATTGTGCTTCCACTGGTTTCTCCGGTGGTTTCTGCTCTCGGGTTTGACCTGATCTGGTTTACCGTGCTTTTTGCTGTATGCTTACAAACATCATTTCTAACGCCACCCGTGGGGTTCGCACTTTTTTATATGAAGGGAGTCGCGCCAGATGGCGTAACTATTGGGGATATATACAAAGGGGTGATTCCGTTCATTTTGCTTCAAGTTACCGCACTTGCCATTGTGTTTAACTTCCAGCAAATCGTAACGTGGCTCCCTGGAATCGCTTACGGGTACTAAACCAAAAACGCAAACAAAACGAAAAGGTCAGGCATTGCCTGACCTTTAACATTAGGTGCGGTATAGCACTTTAATCACATGCCAACCGAACTTAGTTTTCACCACCATAGGTTTTAACACTTCCCCACTAAATACGGCTTTATCAAACTGAGGAACCATTTGACCTTTCTTAAACTCACCTAGGTCGCCGCCTTTCTTTCCAGACGGGCAAGAGGAATGTTTCTTAGCAAGCGTTTGAAATTTAGCGCCTTTCTTAAGCTGGTTAACAATATCTTCTGCTTGTTCTTTATGCTTAACCAAAATATGTAAGGCTGCAGCCGTTCTTGCCATAGGGGTACCCTCTGTGTTTGAAAGGCCCGAATTGTAACTCAAACATAGTTTGTCTGCATCGTTTGAATGGTATGAAATATAACTCTAACAAAATCATACACATCCATTCGTAAATATCGATTGAGCCGCAAACGAAACAAATAGATTCACTTTAATTGATCTAAAAGTGAGCCAAAGGGGCAGATTGATTGTAAAATGAAAGTGAGTTTACTTATGCGGATTTATTTATGAAAAGCAAAGCCAATCAGTCTCAAGGAATGCTGATGTTTAAGCTAACAATTCAGCAGAGCTTTGCCATCGGCACATTGAAAGTTCGGGAAATTGTTCCTTATGCTCAAACCACGCAAATCCCCTACTCTCACCCTCATGTCGTCGGAACTATCCCAATTCGAGAATTGACGGTACCCGTAATTGATATGGCAGCAGCAATTGGATTTCGCCCTATTGCACGTGAAGAATACGAGAACAGCTACTTAATTGTTACAGACTGCTTACGTACTATTGTTGCTTTTATGGTGCGCGATATAGAAAAAATCATTGAGTGTGATTGGCGTTCGATAGAATCTGCCCCTGATACCGTAGGCGACAACGTGTTCGTAACAGGTATCACTCGCCATAAAGACAAAATAGTTCAAATGCTGGATGTCGAGCTTTTGCTTTCCAAAATATACCCAGAACATGATAGCCAGCGTATTCCGATTCTAACCGACGTAGAGCGCGAGCGCCTTAAACCTCTTAGTATTCTTCTGGTCGACGACTCTAGCATTGCGCGAAAACAACTATCGGATGCACTGGACAGCATCAACATCCCTTATCAAGTGTGTAAAAACGGGATAGATGCATTGAACTTAATGAAAGACGATGCCGCTAACCACAAGCCGATCGATATTTTAGTCAGTGATATCGAAATGCCCGGACTGGATGGTTATGAACTTGCTTTTGAGGTTCAAAACGATACCGCTTTGAGCCGATCATATAGGATTCTTCACACCTCACTATCAAGCGAGATTTGCGTAGATCGAGCACATCAAGTAGGAGCCCACGAAGCCCTAACAAAGTTTGATGCGACCGAGCTCGTACAAGCAATGCTCAGAGGTGCGAAGCAAATTGAGGAATCAGTTAGCGCAGCGTAACCATAAACTCAAATCAATTGTCAGCCGGTGAATTCGCCGGCTTTTTTGTTTTTCTTCTCCCCTCTTCCTCTTCATTAAACCACCTATACGACGTATATCACATAAATATGAAAACGATAGCAATAGATGTTAATCGTTGTTTCAGATCAACAAACCAAATCAATTTCATAAGCAAAGTGAGCATATACCGAAACGACCTCTCCTAACACAAAAGAGAGGCGATGAAGCAATGTATAACAATAATGGAGAGTCTGAAATGACAAGCGCATTTTACATCCCTACGGTCAATCTAATGGGCGCGGGTTGCTTAATTCAAGCCGTCGATAGCATTCAATCGCAAGGTTTTAAAAAGGGGTTAATAGTCTCGGATAAGGTGTTAAACCAAATCGGAGTCGTAAAACAAGTAAACGATTTACTTGCAGAGAGGGCAATTGCGACGGTTGTTTTTGATGGAACCCAACCGAATCCTACGATTTCTAACGTAAATGAAGGTTTAGAATTATTGGTAGAAAATGGGTGTGACTTTGTTATCTCTTTAGGCGGCGGCTCGCCCCATGACTGCGCTAAAGGTATCGCACTTGTTGCGGCTAATGGTGGGAAAATTGCCGATTATGAAGGTGTAGACCGATCAGAGAAACCTCAGGTGCCACTTATTGCCATCAACACAACGGCTGGTACGGCTTCTGAGATGACACGCTTCTGCATCATTACGGATGAAAAACGTCATATTAAAATGGCGATTGTAGATAAGCATACTACCCCGCTTATATCCGTTAACGATCCTGAGCTGATGCTTGCTAAACCCGCTTCGCTTACCGCTGCAACAGGAATGGATGCATTAACCCATGCCATAGAAGCATATGTTTCTACCGCTGCTACCCCAATCACCGATGCAGTTGCAATTAAGGCGATTGAACTCATTCAAGCGCACCTAAGAACGGCGGTCAATAAAGGTGAAGATATAGAAGCCCGTGAGCAAATGGCATACGCCCAATTTATGGCTGGTATGGCATTTAACAATGCTTCACTGGGTTACGTTCATGCCATGGCACATCAACTTGGTGGATTTTACGACCTACCACACGGAGTATGTAACGCCGTATTGCTACCACACGTGCAGAAATATAATGCTCAGGTATGCCCTGCTCGATTAAAAGATATTGCGGCTGCAATGGGGGTAAATGTAACGGGTTTAACCGATGAGCAAGGTGCAGAAGCCGCACTGAGTGCCATAAAGCAATTGTCTAAAGATGTTGGTATTCCGGCAGGGTTAGAAGATTTGGGGGCAAAGTCCGAAGACATTCCTTTACTTGCAGAAAACGCCCTGAAAGATGCTTGCGGGTTTACTAACCCCAAGCAAGCAACACACGATGAGATTTCTTCTATTTTCGCGGCGGCTATGTAACCACATTACCTGATGTAAATACATAACCTGAGCACTGAAACAAAAAAACCAGCCAATTGGCTGGTTTCCCTTCAAGATACTGTTTAGTTTTAGCCTGCCATACGAACTAAGCTTTTTCCAAACAACACATCCAGATCTTCACGAGCAGATTCACCGTAGTTATCTTCTACCATCTTATATAAACGCTCTATTCCAGCTCTAGCGAATTCGTGCGCATTTTCTGATGTCACGACATGGTGGAATAGCAATCTAAGAATGGCTAAGAACTCTGCATTATCAAGGGCTTTAACCCAGCTGGATTTAAAACTCTCAACCCCTTCATCCAGAACTAGGTGTGTTACGAACATCTTAAAGATTCGCCCATCTAGTGCTGCTGTGAAATCCGTTTTCTTAGGGAAGTGGTGACTGATACCTGTACGAGAGACGCCTGTTTGTTGACTCAAAGTGGTGTAAGACATTTTGTCGTAGCCCAATGTAATTAGTTGGTCTACAACTGCATCCATAATCTTTTGAATGGTGATTTCGGTATCTTCTTTACTACGCTTTGGCATGTTAGGGCTCATCTATTTTATATGTTTAAGTACACTCAAACTTGAGCATGAGCGACTTATAGTATTATGTTCTATATTTTTAAAATCTCAACAGATTGAGGAATATATAAGCAACTATTCACGAAATTTGTGATTTGCTAGGAGTAAATTCATAAAGAGCGAGATCGATAAATATTCGCTCATTTGATTTACCCGAATACCGGGCAATAGAACTTTATTTAAAGTGACACTATTGCAAATGATTCCGATTTCTCGAATCTTCTTACAAATTACTCAATTGGGCAATACGACCTTATTTTACGACCCGATAAATCGACATTTCCATTCACCCACACGTGACAAACATCACATAAATACGATGAATATATCGTTACAAAACACTATTCCATGAACTCGTTGAAGCCAATAATTTAACACCAACAAACTGAAATTCTATGGTTTTAAAGGCACCAGAAGAGTAACATACCCTCATTAATTGTAAGAGGATACGTTATGACAACGAAAGTAGAAGAAAACCAAGTTTGTGAAGCATGTGGATGCAGTGCAGAAATGGGGTTCATCATCAAAGAAGGCGACGATGTAGCAAACATTTCTTTGTTTGGAAGTGATTTCACTGCATTAGAGTCTGAACTCAATAAATACATAGATCTGGCAAAAACAGTATCTGACGAAGTGACGTACGAAAGCCAACGCATTGAAGGTGAAGATGGTGTTGAAACAAGATTCCAATTCACTTGCAGTGCCGAAAAACTCATTTTTGAATTGAAAACGCGTGCACTCGCCCGATAAGCTGTACCAATACAGATAAACACTAAACTGGGCGGCTTTCTTTAGCCGCCCTCAAAGCAAGACCTGATATCTCACCTGTCCTGTTCCAATTGAAGCCACCTTAGATCCCCATTCAACTCAAATTCTTGCTCTTTACTGCAGATTAAGTACAGCTCACCTACCTGAATCACAGCACCAAGCGTGTACGCTTTATCTTCGTAGTAACACACTTTTTCAAACAGTTTTCCATCAGTAACAATGAATGAAGATTTCGGTGTTGTTACTGTTTTGGCATGCACACCAACAGAGAGAATTGCGATTGCGAGTACAAGTAGTCTACCCATAGTGATCCTATATTAAATTGTTTATACCCAAGTAACCTCTATACATGACAAGGCTTTGATTTTATGTACATTGAGAGTACTTGCATACGTATAAACTTAGCAGGACTTGCAGCCCTACACAGCTATACTGGCTCAAAATCTAGGTTCCTATACTGGAATGACTCGGGTATAACGCTTACTATCAGATTAAAGTCACAGTTTGAACTTGGGTGCGTATGAAAGCAGGTTATTTATTCATTGGGTTGCTATTGAGCGGTGTTGCCCACACCAAGCCGCTGGATCAATATAAACTGCTCAACCATATTGATTCTTATGGCAATGTTAATCTAAGAAATACACATTACACCTCTCTTCCTGATGGAATGGTGGTGAAAAAGAACCTCAATATTGCAAAAACATCCATTGAAAAGCTGCCTAAAGGCCTGGAAATTGGAGGCAGCTTAGATGCATCCAACAGCCAACTTTCATTTATTGCTAAAGGAACAAATATCAAAGGATATGGTAACTTCCTTGGTTCCAAAATAACCACTTGGAATGCCAGCGTCAAAGTAGGTGGCTACCTAAACTTTACAGACACGCCTCTTGAAACTTTACCTCCCGGGCTAATTGTGACGGGTGACCTTAGTGTTATTCGTACACCTTTGAAAGAACTTCCTCAACCATTAACAGTAGAAGGCAATTTGTATATCGGAGGTTCCAACATAACCAAACTGCCCGATGAGCTCACTGTTGATGGCAACATATACCTTGGCGGAAATCAGATTACATATTGGCCGAAAGACTTAAAGCTTGGTGGGGCTGTGGCAAGGTAGCGACAGATAAAGCGATTATGTAGCTGAAAAAAAGGAGCGTTAGGCAATAACGCTCCTTTTCAATTTCTTTGGAGGTAAACTGGCTTTGAAGATGGACAAGCTCGTAGGCTACGCCCCTCAAGGCGAACTTTTTGAATGTAAAACTGAAAAACCTAGCCTTGGTTCGCTACTGGGTTAGCGTACATTTGTTTAAGAAAATCATGCGCGCCTTCTGGCAATTCTCTTAGCTTACTGTCCAGTGAATCCTTCGCTTTTGAGTCAGCATGTTCGGCGTCAGCAGCGGCATAATAGTTGATTGGAAAGAGCTTGTAGATCGAGTGGATCTGATCGTCAATTTCTTGAGCCAATTCATCAGGTGTTTCAAAGTCATCTTCAATTACGTTGCCGAAGCTAACATGAACACGACCTTTATACCCAACGATGCCTTGAATGATACTTTCGATATCTTCAAATTCACTTTTCTCGTAACTGCCTGACTCTGCTTTCTCAAACAGTTCTTTCGCTTTGGCAATATCACACGGGTCGTTTTCGTAAGAAATCGCTACAGGAACGATTTTCAGCGTTTTTATGTATTCTGAGAAAGGCATTTTTTGTTTTCTGCCTTCTACGTGCAACATTTTTAGAATCGCAGGATCTGTTTTGTCGTTCCCGTCTTTGGCTCTACCCTCTTTCTGTGCAATCCAGATAGAGTTATCGGTGTCTAAAGAGTGTTTAATATAAGAAGACAACTGCCCAAGCGCTTTCATCATTTCTCGTGGCGCTTTTGCACTGCGGTTTACTATAAAGCTTTTATTCAGCTTCATAAGTTCAGTTGCGCACGGTTTCTTTAAAAGGTTATCACCGATAGCAATACGAACCGTTTTATGTTGATTGTTATACAAGCCCCAGTTCACCAGAGCAGGATCCATCGCGATATCTCGGTGATTAGAGATGAACAAGTAAGGTGTATTCTTATCTAACTGTTCCAAGCCAGAATATGTTACGCCATCAGTTGTCGCATCGAGCGTTTTGCTGAGGTATTTTTCAACTTCTAATTGAATTGCTTCAACGGAATCCAACTTAGCCCACTTGAACTTAAGGTAAACCTTAACCATTGGACTGACTATATTTTTAAACCAACTTGCATGGTTACTGAAGCGATGCTCTAAGATAGCAGAGATAAATTCTTCATCATTAATTAGGCGTTCAATGGCAGCGGGAATCTCGTCATCATTGTACGGACGAATTTCTTTATAAGGATCCGTTTTATTAGTCATCTAATCTATACGTCAATTTTAAAATCCGGCATATTCTACGCGTACTTGAGAAAACAAGCAGCTAATGAATGCGTCGTTTAATTAAGGTCAGACCAGATTATATACTAAGCCCACTTAATTGTTGTGCGCGAAGGTAGGTTACTGAATCACAATTGGCTTATCTTTCTGTGAGAAAAAACCTCTCTTACGTCTAACGCTGAAAGAATAGAGATCAAAAATCATCATTCGTTCCTTCACCATTACAGAAATCACCAAACTCTGACGAAAATTATTCAAACCACCTCAAGATACAGGACTTAGAAATCTCCATTTCGTTTCAGTGCATGGAAAAGAACAACGTGGAAAGATTCAGTCTCTCCAAGTGGTTTAGGTATAAACAAGTGGTTTAGGTATAAATCACTAAATGTCTCAGTTTTCATTGGCATTTACAGTAATAAAAGATACTCTTTTCCACAGTTAAAGTATCCGGAAACCCTTTATGAATTATGCAGTAGAGCATCAAAATACAGTTTACTCATTTCTGGTAACCACACCTCGCAAAAAACGTCTTAAGCATAGCCTGATTTATGTTGAATCAGGGTTGGTTTTAGTCAAGCTTGGTAGGAACGAATATGCAGTAGAACAAGACAGCGCAATTTGGTTACCAATAGATTGCTTAACGTCTGTAACTTTCGTGCCAGGTTCAACGGTTTCTCAAATTGATTTTTCTGTGCGATTGCAGGATAAGTTTCCTACTCAAGCGGGCTTTGTCTCCTTGCCACCTGTTTCTAAAGCCATACTTGAGAAGCTATCTCAGCAAAAACTTAAAGATGAAGAAATAAACAATCTTTTGGACGTAATACGAGACGAATCAAGAACACTAAGACCCCTACTCGATATGTCGCCACTGAGTATGCAGATATCCCAGTGGAGCGCAGACGACGAGAGCAGTTTAAGCAAAGAATTATTGTTGGTGCTTAGCCTACGGGAAGCTAAAAAGAAAATGCAATCAGGCACAAAGAGAAACGTTGTTATTGATGAGTTTTTTGCTGGTCGAGAAGAGGAATTCGAACAGTTGGCAATGCTGGTAATGGGCGAAAGCTTATAGAGGTACGCTTATAAACAGCGACGAAAGTGCATAGAAAGTGAGACAAAAGTAAGAAAAAAAAGCGAAGATAGAGATTAAATTGAAAAGTGCCTTAAAAAGGCACTTCTACTTGCAACATTACGTCGCCTGGCTGTAGGTTATGCCAACGATAATCAATGCGCATTCGCGGTTCGTTGTCATCCCTTTCACCTAAACCTAAACTGAATTTCAAACCTGTAGCTTCAAGCTTTTCAGAATAAGTCATGTCATCAAATTGGCTGTCGTATTCGTCTGGCATCCAGACGCCGATGCCAAAATGATTACTTTCAACACTTGAATATAGCAACGGATCACTGCCACTTTTAAGTGTCCATTCTTCCCAGTAATCGTCGTTACTCACTGGGTCGATTATAAAGTCTTTCACAGATGTGAGGCTTGAGGTAAAAGCATCAAATGAATGTGCAATCGATGCGCAAACCGAATCTTGCTCTTTTTCAACCATCATGATTGAGGTGGGAGTCTGAAAAGAATTACATGCAAAAGCAGGAATCGTAAAGAAACCAAGCATACAAACTAAATTGCAACTACGTTTGGTCATCGATGTGAGCCCCCTAAATAATTTCTGCCTATATCTTCCGATACAATGCGTGATTTCGCAAGAAATTATTGACAGAACGGGTAGTTAGAGCTGATATCGATTCATTTTGAGCCAATTTCTCACGAATTAACGTACTTCGGACTGAAACTTTTTCAGGACATGCCATAACAGACCAGCGCTTAGTGATCTCATGAGAACAGTAAAACTTGGAAAAGTTAAAGAAATTATCTGGACCAATTACAAATGTTAGCTCTGCATCAGGGTTGGTTTCTTGGAGGGTATTTAAAAGTGCATACGTCGTTACACTCTCTTCAGGGCGATATAGACTCTCTTCGATTCGGCTCAATTCAACATTAGATTGAGCTATATCTGAAATAAAACCTTCCACCATCTGGCACCTTACATCGAAATTTGCCATCTCTTTTCCCCATGCATGTGCATAGTTTGGAACAAGCAACACCTTGTCGAAATGCGTTAATGATTCAATAACACTTTTATGCCCAAGAGTTGGCGGGTTGAAGGCACTACCAAAGATTGCAATATTTTTCATACATTCGCTACTGGAAAAAATTCCTTCATTCATAACACTTCAGCCCAAGCATCCGAGATTTCCATTTTGGTTGACTTGTTTCAGGCAAATCGGTGTTTAATAATAAAAAGATTGGGGTATGATATATCCAAGTGACTCTAAGATACAGGGTTATAAAATACAGGGTTTGGAGTGCCAGCTTTAGCTCTCTTAGGCGCAAAAACTCGGCAGCACAAAAAGGAAACAGAATGGAAAATCATATCCGTGACGAGATGCGAGTATTGGCTTCGATCGATCCTCATTTTGAAATTCAGCGTCGCGTAGATTTTATTAAGCGTAAGCTTCAAGAGTCTGGTTGTAAGTCTTTAATTCTGGGTATTAGTGGCGGTGTCGACTCCACTACATGCGGCAGACTGGCTCAACTGGCAGTAGATAATCTTAATGAAGAGTCTGGCAACGCTGGCTATCAATTTATTGCGGTTCGACTTCCCTATAGCGAGCAAAAAGACGAAGACGAAGCCCAACTGGCTCTGAGTTTTATACAACCTTCACATTCTGTTTCAGTGAACATTCAGGCTGGTGTGGATGGCTTACATAGCGCTTCTCACATTGCACTTAAAGATACCAATTTACTCCCACAAGACCCGGCGAAAGTAGATTTCGTAAAAGGGAACGTAAAAGCACGTGCTCGAATGGTGGCGCAATATGAAATTGCGGGTTACGTAGGTGGTTTAGTTTTAGGTACCGATCATTCTGCTGAAAATATTACTGGTTTTTATACAAAATTTGGAGACGGAGCGTGCGACCTAGCACCGCTGTTTGGTCTAAGCAAACGTCAAGTTCGTGAAATTGCAGACACTCTAGGTGCACCAGAACTGCTTGTTCATAAGGTTCCAACGGCCGATTTAGAAGAGCTTGCGCCACAAAAAGCGGATGAAGACGCTCTGAATCTCACTTACGATCAAATAGACGACTTCCTTGAAGGCAAACCCGTTTCTGAAGACGTTACCAAAAAGCTCGTTGCGATTTACAAAGCCACTCAGCACAAACGTCAGCCTATTCCCACTATTTACGACTAAATAGTCAGGTGCTTGCACCGCTTAAATGGACAGTCTATACCCAAGTGACCTCAAGATGTTTGGTTATATAAATGCAGAGAATTTAGGCTCTCTGCATTTTTTAGTCACATCAAGTTCTAGGATCCGTCGATACAGCAACATCGCCAAGAGGTGTGCTGCAACAAGCCAAAACAATGCCATTCTCTTTGTCATCTGACATCAAGGCTGGTACATCTGGTGTTTCAAACTCCCCACTGATTACTTTCACGCGGCATGCACCACAAAGCCCTGCTCGGCAACTGTTCGCTATACTCATCCCAGCATCTTCAGCTTGATTCAAAAGAGGTTGTTGGTTATTTCCTTCGAACGTTTTTCCATCCACCGTCACTTTTATCTCTTTCAACGGCAACTCGATTGGCTTGGCTACGCCGAATGCTTCTTGATGATACTGGCTTTCATCCAGCCCCATTTTCATCAATAGATTCTTAGATTTAGTCATAAAGCCGTTAGGACCACATACAAAAGTCTGCCTTGATAGCAGGTCGGGTATTTTCTTTATATGGCTTAACGACAGCCGACCTGTCAATCCGTGCCAATTTGAATCCGGTTGCGTCAAAGAAATCACCACATGCAGTCCCGGATAAATCATATTCAGCTTTTCTAGCTCTTTACGGCAAGGGATATCTCGCTCAGTACTGCATTGATGATAAAAAACAACGTTATTAACTTGATCGTGATCCGAAAGGTAGCGAAGCATAGAAAGCATTGGAGTCACACCACTACCTGCGGACATAAGTAACAATGGATGAAGAGTATTGGTGAGGTGGAATGCGCCATCAGGCGTATCTGCCACCAGCGTGTCCCCTACTCTGAATCGATCGTGCAGCCAATTTGACACCGCCCCTTCATTGATTCGTTTTACCGAAATGGCATACCTACCAGGTCGTGTCGGACTGGAAGATAATGTATAGCGACGAGAAAGTTTACCAGCGGGTGTGTCTATTTCGATAGGCAAATGCTGACCGGGTAGATAGCCGGGTAAGGTGCCCTTCGCTGGCTCCATCCAAAACGTCACAAAATCACGTGCTATGGTTTCTTTCTCCACACATGTGAGTGTTAACTTGTCTTTCGAATTATCTTTGTATTCTTCTTTAGGCTTTGTTTCTAAAACCTCCACAACATCACCGGCGCGAATAATGCCTTCGTTTTTGGCAACGAGGTTCTGACCAAAAAATACGCCACCTCGCTCATTGGCTCGAAACGTAGACAGCGTTTTGAGTGGCTCTTTAGAGGATTTAAACTCGCCGGTTTTCGCGTTGACAGTGGTAAGAATACATCGCTCGCAAGGTTTAACGATTTCAAACTCAACCTCACCTATTTTAATTCTTTTCCAGCCGTCTTCTGCAAAAGGCTTGGTATCAGAAACCACTAGGTTTGTTCGAAATTGATCCATGGAACTATCTTCATCAGCTCTTCGATTTAGCTCTTCTAGCGATGCCTCACTTATCAGCAGTAGAGGGTAACCATCAGCAAAACTCACATTTGTCTGTATCTTTTCTCTCATTCGCTGAGATTGCTCACCACAGAACAGCAATTGAACTGGAATATCTAAAATTTGGCTAAACCATTCATTGGCGGTGTTAGAGGTAGATAGTGCCTGAAAACTGTCATTCCACACTTTGGCAGGTTGAGGGTTTCGTTCAAACTCTGAATACTTTAACCTCAACTCAGTCTTATTAGGGTATGTAAGAACAAGCCCATCAGATTGAAGTGCTGCATGCACGTTCACAAGGTTGGGGTACTTACGAGCCGTAATCATGGAACCATCGAGCGCTGCAACCATAAAGCGACGGTCGAAACTCAGCCCCTGCTTTTCGACCCAAGCCTTTGAGAGTTGTATGCCACCTATAGATTTCACTGGAAAAACATTAACTTGCGATAAATGTGGTATTGTCATTTTTGCTCACTAATTTGGAATGGCTGTCGCCTCGGTTATAGCTTATTTCTTATATGCTTAATGCTTAATAATAGAAAGTCATTTCAGCTTATTGCAGACGAAACCATCATTCGCCATACCTAAATAACGGTACATCAACAACTCCACTGAATCGAGAGGAAGATTAATGTTTTGTTAAATCTAAGAGCTCAGTTCTGAATGTTTAGGTTTGATAGTTCACTCTACGTCCACGCCCCAGATATCGTCGAAATTCAGCTCAATAGGTTCGCAATTTTTGATTTGAAACGGTTCTTAGTAAAAAAGGCGTGAAAAATAACACTATTTTGTCTATCATCCTGTCGCCTAAACGGTTGCGTTTTTAGACTTTTCGTCGAATTCCTGCTTTTAGGCTCCTGTTTTATCTTAACCTGGTGGGAGCATTCAAATGACAACAATTACTATCACTCGTCCTGACGACTGGCACGTTCACTTACGCGATGGCGATGTTTTAACAGACACCGTACGCGACATCAGCCGCTATAATGGTCGAGCTCTGATAATGCCAAATACCATCCCACCCGTTACCGATACCGAAATGGCACTGGCCTACCGTGACCGTATTATGGCAGAAAAGCCAAGTGAGCACTTCGAACCTATGATGGCTCTCTATCTAACGGATAACACAACTTCGGATGAAATTCGTAAAGCGAAAGCGACGGGCAAGATTGTCGCGGCAAAACTCTACCCAGCTGGTGCGACAACAAACTCTGATTCAGGTGTCACAGACGCGAAAAATATCTATCACGTGTTAGAAACCATGCAAGAAGTTGGCATGTTGCTTTTGATTCATGGTGAAGTTACAACGCATGACGTCGATATATTCGATCGCGAAAAAAAGTTTCTAGACACCGTTCTTACCCCTATCGTTAACGACTTCCCTAACCTGAAGATCGTTCTTGAGCACATTACAACTTCCGACGCTGCAACCTTTGTGAAGAACGCGAACGAAAACGTCGCTGCCACAATCACTGCGCACCACCTGTTGTTTAACCGCAACCATATGTTAGTTGGCGGTATCAAACCGCACTTCTATTGCTTGCCAATTTTGAAACGAAATACCCACCAGCAAGCATTGATTGAAGCAGCAACCAGCGGCAGCAAAAAGTTCTTCTTAGGAACAGATTCTGCACCGCATGCTAAAGGTGCAAAAGAATCTGCTTGTGGTTGTGCAGGCTCTTACACTGCTCACGCTGCAGTAGAACTTTACGCAGAAGTTTTTGATAACGAAGGCAAGCTAGAAAACCTTGAAGGTTTTGCAAGCCACAATGGTCCGGATTTTTACGGGCTTCCTCGCAACCAAGATACGGTTACACTGGTTAAAGAATCTTGGGATGTAGCTGAAACTATGCCATTTGGTAGCGACATTGTTGTGCCAATCCGTGCTGGTGAGCAGATTGAGTGGAAAGTAACTCGTTAATACTAATCGATACGTCGATTAAGTAACCCAAATCAGATGCCCGCAAACATGCGGGCATTTTTTATACTGGTCGATTCACTTTATATTGATCAGGTGTAATCCCAGCGTAACGTTTGAACATCGTAATAAACGGGCTTGCTTGGTTATAGCCCAAAAGGAACGCGGTTTCTTTTACAGACTTACCTTTTCGAAGCAAGTCCATAGAGTGAAGGTAACGTATACGTAAACGCCACTCAGTAAAACTCATCCCTAATTCGCTTTGGCAGTGCCTTGCAAGAGACCGTTCTGTAGTGTGAACACGAGCAGCCCAGCTTTTTAATGAATCATTGTTGGTCGGATTCTCTTCTAGCCCTCTTAGAATAGGTGCGAGCATTTTATGACTAGAGGTTGGTAAGAAGTGATGCTTTTCAGGTGCCATTGCCAGTTGGTCCAGCAAAACGTCAACTAATCGCTTATCTTGATCCGATTCTGCCGAACACACATCTCTCTGCCGAAAATCTTCGATGATAGCCGTCATAATTGGCGTCACCCCAAGTAGACAAGTATGTTTAGGCATATGTTTTGTTTTATCGACACTGACATTGAGCGAACAGTAATCCAGAGGCTTTCTATTAAAACTGTGGTGCAATACACCGGCAGGAACCCATATAGCCAAATTTGGCGGTGCGAGGAATCGAGTTTCATCCGCGAACAACTCTAACATCCCACCTCGAATAAATTGTAACTGCCCCCACGCGTGAAAATGCTCTCGCGTGACGGTGTTCGAATTGAATGCATCAAAGTTCATGTATACATCTGAAGGCAGTTCTTCAAAAGAAATCGCCGGATGAGTATTGGTTTGCAACTTCTCTCTCATCTTTTACCACGCACTCACGGTGTCTTTTAGGAGATAGATATCATTATACCGACCCAATCTAGCATGTCCCAATGAATTGTTGTGTCGGGGTTTGGTTTTCGCTCGAACATCGCTTTAAAATCGCACGATCTATCTCCTTACTCTTCTCTATAACAGTCTCCACAATCTATTGGTGGTTTACCCTGCAAATTCAAGTTGATAGTATGCGCGTCACAAATCATCTCCAACGCAATTGACGATAGGTTGCAATTCACTTGGACACGAATAAAGACATGATAAGTTCAGACGACAAACTACCAACAACTCCTGCTAAACATTCATTAATTGAAATGCAGAGCGTATGCCTAGATATAGAAGGTAACCGAGTCCTCAAGAACATGTCTTTTGCAACGAAGTCTCGCCGCCTAGGGATAATTGGTCGTAATGGTTCAGGCAAATCGACCTTATCGCGCGTTTTATCCGGCTTGATCAAGATACAGTCTGGCAAATTAGAAGTAGCTGGTATAGATCCCTATAAGAATAGAGATGCGGCTGTCGAGCAAATTGGCATCCTATTTCAAAACCCTGATCATCAAATCATCTTTCCTACTGTTATCGAGGAGCTCGTATTTGGCTTACGACAGCTGGGACAAAGTAAAGTTGATGCAAAGTCGAATGCTTTAAACATGTTGGCTAAGTTTGGCAAAACTCACTGGCAAGATGTTCATACCGCTTCATTGTCACAAGGTCAAAAACACTTAGTTTGCCTAATGTCTGTTGTCGCCATGCAGCCCAAACTTATTATCTTAGATGAACCATTTGCCGGTTTAGATATTCCAACAAAACAACAACTTCAAAGATACTTAGATTCCTTCTCTGGAAGCTTAATTCACATCAGTCACGATCCTGCTGATATAGAACATTACGACCAAGTTTTATGGTTAGAATCTGGACAAATCGAAGAAGTAGGTACACCGGATACTGTGTTGCCAAATTATCTTGCAGAAATGAACCGATTGGGAGACAGCGATGATATCTCTAACCTCACCAATTGAAACGAAAGCACATAACTGGAGTGCGGGTCTAAAGCTTACCTTGCTTGGTATCGTCACAATCAGTTTGTTTTTTGTTGAAAGTATCCTCTTGCATGGTGTTTTCCTTGCCGTAGTTATTGCTCTTTATGCGCTGCCAGGCAAGGTGTTTTTTCTGCACGGTTGTCGGCAGCTAAAAATTTTATGGCCATTCGTAGTCATTGTACTCGCATGGCATACATGGACAGCGGAATACCAAGTTGGCGCGGTAATCGTTGTTCGAATGTTGTCGGCCGTGGCACTGGCAAACTTGGTTACGATGACAACGCGACTATCCGATATGATTGATGTAGTGCACTTCTTAGCACGCCCATTTAGACGATTGGGCTTAAGCACACGAGCCTTGGAGCTTGCAATCGCTTTAGTTATTCGTATGACACCCGTTTTGATTTCTAAAGGACAAAGCCTAACTTTTGCTTGGCGAGCTCGTTCCACCAAACGATCTGGCTGGCGTATTATTTTACCTTTTACCGTTCTTGCACTGGACGATGCGGACCACGTTGCCGAAGCTCTCAGGGCTCGCGGTGGCACTACTAATCTGGAGAAAAAATAAATGGAAAAGAACATCGCTTATACTGCTCTTTTTGCGGGTCTAATAGCTGCTCTTGGCTTGATCCCCAAAATTACGTTGGCATTTGGCGTACCTATCACCGCACAAAGTCTAGGCATCATGCTTTGCGGCACTATCTTAGGTGCAAAACGTGGCGGATTAGCCGTACTCCTGTTCTTGTTGCTCGTGGCTATTGGTCTTCCTTTGTTGTCAGGTGGCCGTGGTGGAATTGGGCTTTTCTTTGGCGCTACTGGCGGTTTCTTAGTTGGCTGGCCAATTGCTGCGTTCGTAACAGGATTCATCGTAGAAAAATGGCGCAACGGTAACCTCACTGTAGTCGCCAGTGTTGCGTCGATGATTGGCGGTATTATCGTGATGTATGTATTTGGTATTACAGGTATGGCTATTGTTCTTAAGAAAACCTTACTTGAGTCAGCGGCTCTTGTTACCGCCTTTATTCCAGGTGACATCATCAAGGCCATTATTGCTGGTTTGTTAACATCAGCAATCGCTAAAGCTCGACCTGCGAGTTTGCTATCAAGAGCGGCATAGATTCTTTAATCTAGCCAGTCTCGTATATATAAAAAGTTTGCCGCGAAGAAGGAACGATTGTGAAAACTCTAATTTATACCGACAACGTTTCAAACAACCATATTTTGTATTATGCGTTGGCTAAACTTCGTGGCAAACATAACGTTTTTTTCGTTAACGCCAATGAAATTCTTGAAGGGGCTTTGAGCCAAGATATTGATCTCTTTGTAATGCCTGGCGGAGCAAGCCGGTACAAATCGGCGAAACTAAATGGTAAAGCCAATACATTGATTAAAAACTACGTTGCTAACGGAGGTTTTTATCTCGGGATATGTGCTGGTGCCTATATGGCATGTGCTCGAACTCTTTGGGCAAAAGGTTCACAATTTGAAATTGAAACCTCAAACGAACTCGCATTTTTTAAAGGCACGGCTGAAGGACCTATTGATTCTTTTGGCGCGGGGGATAATTTTAACAGCACGAAACCTAACGTTGTTTCTTTGGGTATTCTCCAAGGTTCAAGCACCCTACTCCAATCTTCTCTTTATATGGGTGGTAGCCTATTCAAAGCTGAACCAGACGAAAATGTTGAAGTCTTGGCAACATTCACCGACTTACCAAACACTCCGCCTGCCGTTATTAAAGGAAAATTTGGTAAAGGTCAGTATGTTCTAAGTTCTACACATCCCGAATACGATACAGAAGCTGTCGAACTCATGCGTTTTGATGTTGTAGGAAATGAATATATCGATTTCACCGAATTAGAAAATGCCTCATCCCTAAACCTAGCCTTATTAGCTCAACTGCTTGCAGAATAAGCCAACCCCAAAGTAGAGTTGTTTTCACTGCCGTTTCTTTCCAATTAAGCTTGAACATGACTTCAGCTAGCTATATCAATAATTGATTTCATTATTCATGTTTGAAAACAATTAGATAGCGGCTCCACTTGAATACCTAAGTTCGATTAACTAGTTGAATTTTAATCAAATCATCCACTCTAATAACTTGAAATAACAGTAAAACACACTAAATTTAAAGAGGGTTTAAAGAAACTTAGGTATTGGAATGAAAACACTTCAGTCTGTATGGGACGGAAAGCATTGGCAAAGCTCAGAAGATATAAAGCGACTCAACAGTGATAACACTTTAGCTTTATTATTCGGCTCAATTAATAATGGAAAAGATGCCATTAAGCAACTACGCAATCACTTGCCAAATGCCTCACTGACAGGCTGCTCGACTGCAGGTGAAGTTTCTGGCGTTCAAGTACATGATAGCGCACTGGTAGTTACCATTGTTTGTTTTGAAAAAACTCCTATTCGTATGCTACGTCTCAAAATACCAAGTGAAGATACTAACCAAAAAGACATCGGCATCCAAATGGCCAAACAGCTAATGGAAACGCCTAATTTACAGCATATTTTGGTGCTCAGTGATGGGCTACATGTGAACGGCTGCATGCTCACAGAGGGTTTTGATTGTGCCGTACCAGAACACGTTAAAGTGACAGGAGGGCTTGCTGGCGATAGCGAAGCCTTTGACCAGACGCATGTACTCTACCAAGATGAAGTTGCAGAAAAGCAGGTTGTTGCGGTCGGCTTTTATGGCGATTCAATTTCCGTGAGTTATGGTTCACGAGGTGGTTGGAGCCCATTTGGTTTACAAAGAAAAATCACGCATTCGGAAGAAAACACGCTTTATGAATTAGATGACGAAAACGCTTTGGAAATCTACAAAAGCTACTTAGGCGAACTGGCCTCTAACTTACCTGCAAGTGGGCTCAGATTCCCGTTAGAGATAACCGATCCAAGTAAATCAACCAAACTTGTTCGCACACTGCTCAGCATTGATGAAACTTCAGGTTCTATTACGTTTGCTGGTAACGTACCCGCTGGTGCAACCGCAATGTTAATGCGTGCAAACGTAGAAACACTTATCGAGGGTGCACAAAGCGCTGCCGAAGTGTGCCGCAAGAATATGGAAGACTCCCCTCAGTTTGCCATTTTGATCAGTTGTGTTGGGCGAAAAATACTCTTGAAACAACTAGTAGAAGACGAAGTTGAAGCTGTAAAAGATGAGCTGGGTTCTTCTACCCTACTTTGTGGGTTTTATTCCTATGGCGAAATCGCTCCGTATGACAGGCATTACCCTTCAGAGTTACACAATCAAACAATGACCATTACTGCTTTTTCGGAAACTTGATATGCACCGACTTCTCAAACGTCAACTGCGCAAAGCTTTTCCAAATGGTGTGCCAAAAGAAGGTGAAACCTTCAATGCTGACCAAATCAATACTTTTATAGAAATGGTTGATCAAGGCTATCAATCGATGGCAGAGCAGCTAACAATGACCGAACGAACGCTCGATCTTAGCTGTACAGAATTAACCAATAGGAACCAAACTCTTAGTCTTATATTAGATGCACTTCCAGACATGAGCTTTTGGATAGATAAAGAGGGACTTGTTCGGGATATTCGCTCTGGTAATTTCTCTCCACCATTTATAGATTCTGAAGAAAATTTTAAAGCCATAGAAGATTTAGATATCGTCATTAATTCACCGGAACTTAAAAACTTCCTAAGAAACTACGAATCCAAAAGTGGGAGAGCGGCTGAATTAAATCTTTATGCTCATGAAACACACTATCAAGTAAAAGCACGAATCACTCCGATTACCCAGACTCGCTGGTTACTGGTGTTACGTGATATATCATTAACCAAACAACTTGAAACGCTTCAAAAGCAGCGAATGGAGCAAATTCAAAAAGCTCAAAAGCAACTTCAAGGGCTGGTAAACGCGGCACCAACAGGTATTGTGATATGCAACCCTAAACAAGAAATCATCATGGTAAATCAGTATATAAGTACTGTGTTTCAAAAACCTAAGAAAGAGTTTCTTGGTAAAAATCCAGCAGAGCTTGTTGCGATAAAACATCGGACTTCTTTGCGTGCGCAGGTTATTGATGTTCTAAAATGCGAAGAAGAGGAATGCAGCCGAAGGTTAGATATAGCCATTACGTTACCTTCTGGTGATCTAATGCAAGCAGAAATAGCACTGAGTACACTCATGTTTGATGATCAGCTTTTGATTATTATGTCTATTTCTGACATTAGCGATCGAAAACAACTGGAAAAGAAATTGCGTGTTCTTGCATCTACCGATCCATTAACAGGCGCACTCAATCGACGCAGTTTCAATGATTATACAGAGCGAGCCATTTCTACCTGCATCCGTATCAATCGTCCTCTTTCGCTCATCATTTTGGATATCGACTTCTTCAAAAAAATCAATGATACATATGGTCATGCCGCGGGCGATGACGTTCTTGTTGCTGTTGTATCGAAAATTGGTGAAGTAACGAGAGATGTAGATATTCTTGGTCGACTTGGAGGAGAAGAGTTTGCTGTCGCTCTTCCTAGTGCTTCAATGGAGCTAGCCAAAGAAATCGCTGAACGTATCAGACAAGAAATAGAGAGAATGATTGTAAGTAATGGTGATCAAAACATTAGGCTGACTGTCAGCCTTGGCGTCATTACGCTTTCAGGCACCTTACTCGAAAAACCTTTAGAGCATGCAATAAACTCAGCAGACGAATATCTTTACTTTGCAAAAGAACATGGTAGAAACCAAGTTGTCGACTCCGAAGGCTATAAAAAGCGCACAAGCTGACGTCTTTGATTGAAATGTCTTACGTCATCTCTTCTATTTACCATTGACTGCCTTTTATTCATCTTCGTCTGACAGGTAATGTGATCTAAGGTTTTTTGCAAAACAGACGTTCCTAGCCATCTCTTTAAACCCTACCGCGTTGTGGCAAGCGATACTTGCAAGGTTATTGATATCTGAATCGCTTGCTAACCAATCAAAACCTTGTCGTCGAGCCCAGCTTTCCGCTTGCCTCAACAACTTTTTGCCAAAACCTTGACCACGATAATCCCGCTCAATAAACCACCCCTCTATATAAGGGACGCCTCTGACGTCAACTCCTTCAGCATGGCTTCGGATGTTTAATTCAATAAATCCGACGATCTTATCTTCTTCATTATCTAAAACGAACACCTCAACAATTTGAACACTAGTAAGATCAAAAAAGGACTCTATATCCAATTTGTGCACTGATAATTCATCGGGCCACAATTCATTTCTTAATATCGCCCATTCTTCTTTGTCTTTGCGCTCTGCTCTTCTAACAATCACGATGTTTCCTTGAAGTGAATTTTTGGGTTGCCAACCTCTACTGAGTATTTTTTAATCATAGTCTCTATTTTGGTCATTGGAATGCATGTAAAAAAAATGCGAGTGTAAAAACACTCGCATTTATATAATTGTGGATCAGTATCAAATTACTTTACTGCACACACTTTAGTCCAGCTGCCATCACTTCCTGGTACAGATGATGTGTACCAGTTTGCTTTGTAAACAACGTTGTTGTGAACCATTTGGTCACCACCTGTTGCATGGCTTGGGTTACCCGCCCAGTCAGTTTGAGGCCAGTTAGGGTAAACGTTGATACCTGTAGTGCTACAAGTACCGTCACCAGGGCCACCAGGACCACCGCCACCATTTAGGTCACCAATTGGTAGGTTAGGCTGCTCAAACTTGAACGCGTACTCTTTACCATTTACTTTCACACTGTAGTTAGCAGGCCCAGAGATTGGTAGGTAGTAAACCATATCAAGCTCATAAGTACCGCCAGCTGGTAGTGCTTTCCAGTTAGGTAGAGAGAAAGAAACGCGGTGCATTGGTCCGTCTAGACCACCAATGTTGTTCGCACGAGTGTGGCCAGAAGCGATAACTTTCAGACCACCACCAGATTGATCTTTCGCGTTATCAGGAGCAGATACTGGGATATCGAACTGGAATTCAGTTCCGCCCGGTAGTTCAGTTCCAGTGTTGTTCGTAAATGTTACTTTCGGGTTAATTGGGTAGTTTTGGTCACCCACTTTAAAGCCACCAACACTTACTGCAATATCGACCGCTTCTGTAGGAGTTGGTAGAACCGCTACTTTGTTACCGTAAGGCGTTGTCGCTTGGAACTTGTCGTACATCGCTTTCGTCATGGTGTTACCCATGTGGTACTCACCGTTACCGGTAGCACAAGCTTGCTCTGTTGCGTCAACCGTTGTGCGGTTTCCTTGACCATCTAGTACGTAGCAGTTGTAGTCACCCGCCAGTTCCCAGAACATGATGCCGCCGATTTCTTTATCGATGACATAGTCCGCTTTCACATTGATAGAGTCTTTATCTTCGATAGAAAGGAATACACTCTTCTGCGCGTTCCATAGCCATGGTGCTACTGCCACGCTGTCGTAATGGCGAACGTAGTTACCTACCAATTTGTGGTCTGGGTTGTTAACTGGGTCTAGCTTGTAAGCGTCTGCGTATGAACCGTAGATACCTTTCTCAAGGTTTTTCGCATGCCAGATTGGGTTAGAACCCGCACCCATTTCTTTTTTGGTCTTCGGATCGGTATCGTGCCACATGTTGTCTACACCAGTCGCACCGTAACCACAGTTGTTTTTCTCACCTTCACCAGTACCTGGAAGACACTCGTTTTGGTTAGGAAGCGGAGCACGTCCCCAAAGACCGTTTTCTCCACCAGTAACACCCTGCCAACCACGTGAGTAGTATGGAACACCGATGTTAATACGACCAGCAGGCATAGAACCACGGAAGTAATGGTAAGCCCAGTCAGTGTTTAGGTAGCCGATACCACCGTATGCAGCTGTGCCATATACATTCCACTGAGCTAGCTCAGAATCTTTACCTGTGTCGTACAACGCTGCGTTATGACCAACGTGGTCGTTCCAAGCACCGTGTAAATCGTAAGACATGATGTTTACGTAATCGAGGTACTTAGTAACGTCAAACGTTTCCATACCACGAAGCAAGTAACCTGAAGAAGGCGCTGCAATTGTCAGCATGTAGTGGTTGCCGTCTTGTGCAGAAGCTGCATCCACTTTCTGACGAAGTACTTTCATCAACTCTTGATAAGATGCCCATAGGTATTGACGACGAGGTTCCATGAACGCTTTATCGTCTGGGTTACCAGCACCTGCCATTGATGTTGGGTATTCGTAATCGATATCCAGGCCATCAAACTTGTATTTACGCATCATTTCCACAGCAGACGCTGCGAACTTTTCAATGCCTGCATGGTTGATAGAACCATCGGCATTGGTTGTCATTGTGTAGAAACCACCGTCCGCTACACGCGTACCATCAGCACCAAAGTGACCACCCGTTTCGGCCCAACCGCCGATGGAGATCAACGTTTTTACGCCGTGTTTCTGTTTTGCAGTAGCAAGTGCACCGAAGTGACCTTTGAAGCCCAATGCAGGATCAACTTCAACACCTGGCCATGTTTTACCTACTGCTGCGTTGTTTGGATCGTTAACATCACCAACATTGACTTTACCGTCGGATCCGATGCTCACAAATGCATAGTTAATATGGGTCAACTGCTCCCATGGAATATCTTTAACTAGGTATTGTGCTTGAGGGTCATCACCAGCACGCCAGCTAGTGAAGTAACCGATAAGTCGTCTTGGGTGATCCATACCCATTTTTTCACGACCTTCTTGGTCGTAAATCGTACAATAAGGGACGGTTACGCCAGGAGTTTGATAAAGGCCGTCTGGTCGACAAGCTTCATGATCAACTGGTGTTGCAGCCGCCGCTGGGGCAGAAAATGCGCTTAGTGCCAACATGCACGAAGCAGCGATAGTGCTTAACGAGAAAAGACCCTTTTTCTCATTAATTTGGTGCGAATGATTCATCTCTTTATCCTTAAAATCTATTAGAAAGATCAAACTGCTCAACGCATCAAAACTTAGAATGCGTTGCAAAATAACCATAGATTGGACAATCGAATTCGGCACCTACAAAAGATCTAAATTGAACAATGACTCGCAAACACATGTTAGTTTTATGCAACAAGGTGAATCATATTTTGTAGCAGCAACTAAATTTTTCCACAGAAGAAAGTCGCTATTGATTTATATCAATATCCGCATTATCTCGGGAAACTGACTTTATTGCAGACTAATTCCCTAAATACTCCAACCTAAACAAAGGTTTAGTTTGCACAACTCTGACATAGAATTAACGATAAAATCGCAACATTCTATTTTCATTTGTTTTTTTGTTGTACTGACAGATTCTGTCAACCCACTTTTTTAAGATGATCCTGAATTCAACAACAAGGAATAAAATCATGGAACAAGTTCTCGAAATAGTGAATTACAAAGTATTGGATGGCGTTACCGAATCGCAACTACTTGAAGCATCAGATCAAATCACTGGCTTTTTAAAGCGCTCGGAAGGTTTTTTGTATCGCTCGTTGAGCTACAATCAGCAAAAAGAAACATGGACAGACACGGTATATTGGCAAGACATGGAAAAAGCGAAAGCTGCATCAAAAGAATTTATGACCGCACCTGAAACGCAGGATTACGCCTCCAAAATCGAAATGGAGTCCGTGGATATGCAGCATCAAATCATCAAGTCAGACACTGGCTGTACGATGTAATGTAATAAAACTGATAGTAATCACACTTAATATTTTCCTACTTGTAAGGATACGATAGACACATGAGTAAATCTGAAAGGCTGTTCGAGTTACTGACTTTGTTACGCTCAAAGCGTTACGCCGTCACAGCGAAATATCTCGCTGAGACAATGGAGGTCAGTGAACGGACCATCTATCGAGATATTCAATCACTCATTTTGTCTGGCGTCCCAATTGAAGGAGAGGCGGGAGTCGGGTATCTGCTTAAGTCCGGCTCTCACCTTCCACCGCTTATGTTTAGTGAACAAGAAATGATGGCACTTGAACTAGGAATGAGAATGGTAAGAGCATGGTCCGACAAAGAGCTTGCTGATGCTAGCCGATCTGCATCTCGTAAAATCATGTCGGTCCTTCCAGATAGCCTTAAACGACAAGTTGAAGAGTTTTCCCTTATCGTGCCTGACTACCATATCCAGTCTGATACCGCTGCGAGAAGCCAAATGCTGCGTAATGCGACGAAAAACCAACAGGTAGTAAAAATGAAGTATCAAGCGGAAAGCGGCGATGTTTCAGAGAGGCTAATCCAACCATTAGGGCAGATATTTTGGGGTAAAGTGTGGACACTGATTGCTTGGTGTGAATTGCGAAGTGCTTATCGTAATTTCCGTGTAGACAGAGTAATTGCACTGGAGGTTCTAGAGACTCAATTTGCTACAAGTGATACAAAATCACTCAAACATTACATTGCCCAATACGCGCCACCGGACTAGTCACGCGTATCGGGTTTACCGAGATTAAACGATCTTTAATCTTCGTCTAGCCAACTCATTTCTGGCAGTTCATCTAAGTGTTCTTTGTATCTTTTCAAATTAAAAGGTTCTTCATTTTTGACAACGCCAAATACTTCTAACATTAACGCACACGCAATCATATCGATGGCGTCTTCACGGGAATTGCCTGTCATCATAAGACGCATTAACGTCTCTTTTACTTTGATCGGGTCACCATCGGCTATTTGATTTTCTACTACTTCGCGAAGGTGTTCGTCCGTCATTATTGCTTCTTGTTCGTTGCTCATTCTTGATCCAGCCAATTAAAAACAGGCAGAGTATACCGCCTGAACCAACAATAATCACTGGGACAATTGAAGAATATCAAGGGCGTCTTTGTTTTAAAGTAATATTCTATAGGCGTTAAAGTCTATGTGAGAAAAAAGATGAAACGTAGCAGCGACATTTTGCGTGGAAAACTGAACACCGAATTCAAAACGGTATCTGCAATGATCGAGATTTATTGTAAGGCATACCACTCTCCTTCCTGCACAGACTGTCAGTCGCTAGGAAATTACGCCGAAACACGATTGGATCGCTGCCCTTATGGTGAAAACAAACCAACATGTAATCGCTGCCTAATCCATTGCTACAAACCTGAACCCAAGGAAAAGATGAGAGTCATTATGCGATATTCTGGTCCCAGAATGCTGCTCCATCACCCTATATTAGCTATTCGGCATCTAATCCATGAAAAGCGTGAAGTACCCGATTTACCGAAATCCAATTTGTCTAATCGTCATTTGAGATTGAAATCAAATAAATAACAGCTCTATCACCTTAAGCCTCATAATTACGTGCTCTAACCCATTAATTTTTGGTAATAATTCGTCGCACTTAGCATTTTTAGCCCATAACACCTTTGTTTCATATGACACAATAAATTCATCTACAGCGCTCGTAGTTAAATGGCTGTTTTTGGCATTGAATTTAAATGAGAAAAAGATGGGTAAGATAAATAAAATCAGGTTAAACAAAGTAAAAGTCAGGCTCGCAGATACCAATGATCCTATTGCCTCTAAAATTAGTTGGGATCCTTTAGTCCCTGGAGGCACTCGATACAAGTCTCAGGCTCTTTTCGACAAGCCTGATAAAATCATCATATCTCGTTCACTCACGGCAACACTCCGTGCTCTAGTTTTTGCGATTCCCGGTGTGTTTGCTACTGTTTGCGGTTTAGCCTTAATGGGCTCAAGTGACACTATGGTAAGTACATTCTTTCTCGGTTGGGGGGTAATGTTTAGCGCATTTGGTATCAGAACACTTACAAGGAATCGAAAGGTTATTTTCGACAGAAGCTGTGGTTTGTATTATTTCGGGTTCAAGCAGGACGTTTACGACCAAGTCGCATTGACAGAGCAAGGTAACCTTAAAGATATCCATGCGATTCAACTCATTAGAGAAGTATTGGGCGGAGAAAGTCGGTATACCAGCTTTGAGCTCAACCTAGTTTTTCGCAACGGCGAACGAGTTAATGTTATGGACCACGCAAACAACAAAGTCATTGACGAATCAGCAATGCGTTTGGGTGAGTTCTTAGATGTGCCAATTTGGAAGGCAGATTATTAGGAGAGCCTCTTAGAACATGCTGATTTTTTACTGTTTTTACGGCGTCAGATGACGCCGATTTTAAATTAGAGTTGAACCGTCATTTGCGCTTAAAAGCGGAATGCTCCTGACAAGAAGTGCCACCATACTGCTGCCAAAGCGTACCCTCGGATATTCGATCGGCAAGTAAACACGCGGAACCTGCTGCAAGCGTCCATCCATACATTCCGTGCCCCGTATTCGCGAACAGATTACTTGCTCCAACTCTATCAATAATAGGCATACTCGATGGTGTGCACGGTCGGCTTCCTTCCCATTTTTCCAATATCGTGTCGTAATTGGCAGCATCGGGGAATCTTGTTCTGCAAACCTCTAACAGCTCTTCTACTCGATCAATGGTATTTTTTGGTGAGCTCTGAACAAAATCGGCAAACCCCGCCACTCGCACTTTATTACCAATTCGACCCAGTACAAACTTGTTACTGATGTCGGTAATACTGACATCTGGCGACGTCTCGATCGCCGGAAAGGTTAAGCTGTAACCTTTTACCGGATATATAGATAATGAAACGCCTAAAGGCTTTAACAGCGCATCCGATGCATGACCTGCCGCCATCACCACTTTGTCGACACTCATGTCACCTAAAGTTGTGTTTACTGTAGTGATAGTGTTCTGTTCAACATCTAATCCTGTGACTTCACAGCCAAGGTTAATCGAAAAATTTTCATGTTCGTTTAAGTAATTAAGCATTGAGTAACAGAAACGTTCTGCGTCTCCAATATCATCAATATCGGAGTAAAGCCCCCCAGCTAAGTTAGCGCTGATGGCTTTTAAAGCTGGTTCTTTGGTCACACACTCTGAAGCGCTTAAAATGTGTTGTTGGTAACCCCAATTTGCTTTTCTTTCGACGCTTTCATTAGCGCTATCTAATGCCGCTTGGCTTTCATACACAACCAATTTCCCACAAGGTCTGAAATCAAACTCAACGCCTGTCTCACTCTGAATACGATCCATCGCTTTTTTTGAATATAAGGATAAACGAAATAGGTTTTCGCTATTCTTTTCCTCATTAAATGGCAAGCCGTTGTAGAGGAATCTCGCTCCCCACACGTTGAGTTTAATCGACAACTGCCATTGAAATTTAAGTGCGGGATCTTGTCCTGCAAGTACGGAAGGGATTTTCTTAATCAGGTTAAGAGAAGCCATCGCATCCACAAAGGTGTAGCTTAGTTGAGCGCCGTTTGCATGGCTTGTTCCCATTGCAACAGTGCTCTCTTTTTCCAACACCGTGACTTTATACCCACGCTTCAGAAGCTCATACGCAGATGTAAGACCAATCACGCCTGCACCAATGATAACGATGTGCTCTGTACCTTTCTCTGGCATCGAATTCCTTCCCTGAGATACTGTCTTCTTATGTCTTATTGAGTAAATCTACACTTAAATTCAGGGAGCCTCAATGAGCAAAATTTCAGCATTTTTCCAGACGACTCACCTTAATAAAAAAACCTCCAACATAGTTGGAGGTTTTAGTTTCATATTTTCTTGAATGAACAATTACAATTCGATTTATCCGAGCTTTAGAATTTTCGCCTGACTGTCTCTACCTTGAGTAAGTTGAGAGTTTTGACTACTGCTAAGCCTAAAGAAATCCATCGTTTTATTCATATTACTCGCTTGTTGCGCCATCGATTCCCCAGCGGCAGAAGCCTCTTCTACCAGTGCTGCATTTTGCTGAGTCATCTGATCCATCTGAACAATCGCTGTATTCACCTGCCCAATCCCTTCACTTTGCTCTCGCGCAGAGTCGGTGATTTCTTGCATCATCGCGCTCACTTTAGACACAGAATCCACGATTTCTTGTAGCGTTTCACCTGATTGATTCACGAGTTCGGTGCCTTCTTCCACCTTGGTTTGGCTATCGCGTATCAGATCTTTGATTTCTTTCGCGGCTTGCGAAGAACGTTGCGCAAGATTTCTAACCTCACCCGCCACCACAGCAAAGCCTCTTCCTTGTTCGCCGGCCCTTGCGGCTTCGACTGCTGCATTCAAAGCTAATAGATTGGTTTGGAAGGCAATTTCATCGATGACGCCTATGATCTCTGAAATCTCTTTACTGGAGCTATTGATCTCTTTCATCGCTGCGACGGCTTGGTCGACAACCTTGCCACCTTTCTCAGCTTGCAGCTCCGCTTCTTTCGAGAGCTCATTAGCATTTTCCGCACGTTCCGAGCTTTGTTTCACAGTGCCCGTCATTTGCTCCATACTGGCTGATGTTTCTTCAAGATTAGATGCTTGAGCCTCTGTGCGCTGGCTTAAATCGGTATTGCCTTGAGCGATTTCGTTCGCGCCTTGAGAAACCGAATTTGCCGATGTACGAATGCTGCTGATCACTTCTGTTAGCTTTTCTGCAGTCGCATTCGTGTCTTCTTTCAATTTACCAAAGCTGCCTTGATAGTCGTTGGTAATACGCGACGTCAGATCCCCTTTCGCCATAGCACCTAAGGTATTCATTACATCGTTCATTGCGACTTCGACTGTACTCACCAAGTCGTTAAGCCCCATGCTCAAGTTACCGAAGAACCCTTCTTTGCCATCTATGTTAATTTTTTTGCTCAAATCGCCATTGGATGCCGCCATCACAATTTCATCGATTTCTTTTTCAATGTTAACTTCTGCAGTCCTATCAACCCACTCCACAACCGTTCCAATCCGTTTGCCGTCTACTTCAATCGGATTCGAAGTAAGGGCAAACACGCGGTTACCGATATCTTCCACGGATCGATCGGTGTTTTTAAGTTGGCTCAACGTGCCACGTTGTTGAATTGGATTTTTGAAGAATTTCGCTACATCAATACCATGCAAACCATCCAGTTTAAACTCGGGTATTTGTTGTCTTATGTCCGGCTCCGCCATACGCATCATTTCTTCGAGCGCTTTGTTGGCATAGATAACTTTGAGTTCAGGATCCGCAATCATCACGTTGCCAGATACACTATCAAGAGCATATTTAACACGAGCATTTTCTGATGCAACTCGCGCTTTTTCACGCTCTTCCGCCAACCAATCTGTACGATCATCCCACTCTACAACGGTACCTACCCGTGTTCCATTCACCGAAACAGGGTTAGCCACAATTGCAAACGTATGACCGCCAACAATGATTTCGTGTTCAAATGTATTAGTGAGCTTATCTAAACGTGGCAGATGCTCAGTGAAAGCACGGAAGTACCTATCGATTTTATGGCCGCTTATGCCCTTCACATCGAAATCTCTTACATCGTTACGGATATCTCTCGAAGCCCTCTCCATCATCGACTTAACCGCATCATTGAGATAAATGACATCGTAATTTGTGTCTACGATCATCACTTTGCCTGACGAACCATCTAGGGCGTATTTCACGCGAGCATTTTCTGAAGCGACGCGTGCTTTCTCGTGCTCCTGCGCGAGATATTCTGTTCGGTCATCCCACTCAACAACCGTTCCGACTCTTTGATTATCGACAATGACCGGGCTTGCAACCAATGCAAACGTTCGCCCTCCGATTTCCAATTCATCTTTGAAGGTTTGAGTTAAATGATCGAAGGTTGTTTTTTTCTCAGCAAAATATTTGAGGTGTTTATCGATGGGATTCCCCATCAGCGATTGATGATCAAACCCTGAAACATCTTTCTGGATATCCGATTCCGCCTCTTTCATCATGCTCAAGATAGAGTCATTCATGTAGATAACGTTATAATTACGATCAGCAATCATTACGTTGGAACTGGCGTTGTCTAAAGCGTTTTTAATGCGCGCATTCGTGCCCGCTATTCTGCGTTCTTCTTTCTCTTTTTCTCTACCTATGCGCAAGTTATCACGCATTTTTAGCATGGATAAAAAGACACCTTCAGGTTCGCGCTCATCGTATTTCTCGTCCAATTCGCCGCGAGAAATGGCGTTTGCTATTTGGGCGAGTTCACTCGGGTCTTTACCCAATTGACGCATAACGACTTTCGTTAGAAGGAAGACAATACCAACACTAACCAGAAGCGCGACAACAAACACAATCACAATAGTGTTGACTGCATTTTCATTTTTAGCTTTGAGCTCCGGTCCAAGCTGATCCTGATCGTTCTTAACCGACAGTTTTAAGTCTTCAACCAATGCAGCAAACTGCGGGCCAATCACATCCAGCGTATTACTCACTTTGCTATTTCGATCAACAATAATACCGACAACGCTTTCAAAAGCGTCCATGTATTCTTTTTCCATTGCCGACGTTTCAGACACCAAAGTGAGATCGGAAGACGAATCAATAAGGGTACGGAGTTCTTGAATTTCTTTGTCAAAGTTGTTGAATTCAAATCTTACCCTTTCAGCAGCCGACGTTTCGTTACTTTCGAGATACTTGATCACATACAAACGTGCGAGCAATAAGTTACGCATCGCTAAGCCAGTGCGATACGCAAGTTCCGAGTTGGCATTCTCTGATGCACTCAGCATCAGTGCAGTAAGATTTTTCTCCATTTTTGGTCCACGAACATTCAATACCTCATTGACTAGCTCATTGCGCTCAACACGATAACGCTTTATGACGTCAAACGTTTCGTTGTAGCTGTGGATTTCTTTGTTTAGCTCTTTGACCATTGTTGCCCTTTCAGGCTTGTTGATCTCCTTGTCGGCAACGTTTAAAAGGCTTTCAACCTCTTGAAAGTAATCGTTGTATTGGTCTATATCCTTCTGGCTGCCGGTGAGTAAGAAGTCTTTTACGTTCATTCTTACCATCAACATGTTCGATTGAAGAATGCCGGCAAGGTTACTGTCTCTTGCCAACTCGCGGTAATTCTTAAAGCCATCTGACGCTGTTGTTAAAGCCAAGTACGAAGTAAGCCCAATGATAGCCAGAGTCAGCAAAACTGCGGTAAATGCCGCAATAAGCTTGGCTTTGAGCGTCTTCAACAACTGCAAAGATCTCGTTGTATTTTCCATTATTATTCTTCCCTAGTTTGTTTGGGGATAAGAAACCTTGCGATAAGAAAAAAGTATAGAACTCAAAGTTCGGCGAAAATCACACTTTTAATTTGTATGTTTTATTGAGGTTTTATTTGGAAATAGCTGAATAAGAAGGAAAAAAATAGGAAGGGAATAATCACACACCTAAAATGCAATCGATTTAATATGGAATACCAAACAAAATTTTTATTTTATAAACAGCTCATAAGTGAGAAGCAGATCACTTTACATGAAAATGATTCTCACTTTTGGTCATGAGATTTCTGTTTTGGTTCAAATCACTGCCATCAATCAAACACATCAAATAAGCATCAGAAATACCAGTTGCTCGATACCATTACTTCAGTTTGATTATCGTGATCGATTTTTACTCGTATGTCCCAATTTGCGTTGTCACCAAACCTGTTTTCCCAACTAAGCTTAAAGGCTGTTGGTGGGCGACGATTAACACTCACATAAGGAGTGAGTTTCAAATGCGACTTCCAGATACTGTTTGCCGTATAGAGGAGCCCCAAGTCTATGCCGATGTAAGAATCGCTAGCTTGGGTCGCATCAGCTCTTACTGTCGGCATAGCATATATTGCCGCTTCCCCAAAAATCCGTGTTGCAAAACCGAAGCCCGAATACAGTCTAAATCTCTCATCATTTTGAGTATTCAGATCCGCTTGTTCAATCGTAACGCGCGTACTCCATGCCCAGCGTGACTCTTCAAACAAATCGACGTCCAAAATATTCAACGCCGCGATGTTCAAAAAATCAAACGAGTGCAGCCAAGCCTTTTGGCCATCTGTCCGAATTCTTGTATCTAAAAACGTGGCGTTGGAATCCTTAAACCGAGAAGCTTCTATGGATAGAAAGTCGTAATAGCCAATTATTGTTCTTAACTCCATAGAATCGCCATTTTGAAAATTATGAACCCAAGCGATACTACCTAAGATTGGATTTTGGGCTTGATGTGGTGGTAAGCCCTCTTGCCTGATTTTGGTAAGCTCGGCTGGTGCTAATTCCAAATTTGCCAACATGAGGTTTCTCTTTTTCGCTTTGTAAGCTTCGATTTCGACCTCGCTTGCTCGCGACATTTCCAACTCGACGTAATCATAGAGAGTGCTTAAAATTTTGGATTTTGACGTGCTATTCCGTTAATAAATAGAGTTATTTAAGACGTTTTAGAATCGACGCTAAAAAAAGCATAGGCTACTTCCTAATTACCAATCGTCGATTAATAAACTCCAACCCAGATTGATAACGCTTTGCAGATGCATTTAAGGCAAGTTCCATTGCACTATCTGCAATTAATTCAAATTGTTGTGGTAAGGAATTAACTTTGATGGGTAAAAAATCCAGCAGCCTATTATCACCAAAAGTGCCGAGTTTTATCGTGTTCAGCAATACAGGTTTATCGAGCAAAGCATCAAGAATGCCTTCCAACAGAGTATAAGAAGTCACTACAATGGCATCTGGAACGGTACCCATTTTTATCCAGTCTGAAAAAAGGGCGCGCCCGTTCTCGCGATTAAAATGGTCACCATAGGCTTTGTACACCTTACAATTATGATTGCCCACCGCTTTTAAAAAGCCCATTTCACGTTCTTTGGAAACATTCAGTTCTGACATTGCGCCCAGCAACCCTACCGATTTTACAGAGCGACTCATAATTGATTCTGTTAGTGACTTAGCTCCTTCAAAGTCCTCACTGATTACGCAGGCGAAATGCTCATCGTCTAATGCTCGGTCAATGGCAATAACTGGGGTTCCACTTTTCTGAACCTGACAATAAAAATCTGAACCCTCTGCAATAGCACTGGCGACAAAGAGTGCATCTATTCTCCGGCTAATGAGCGCATTTACGACTTTTTTTTCAGTCTCTGGGTCATCATCAGAACACCCTATTAAAATCTGAAAACCGGCATTTCTCGATTGCGCTTCTAGCAATTTCGCTAACCTAGCGTAACTGGTGTTTTCTAGATCAGGAATCACTAACCCAAAAGAACGGCTACTGCCTGCTCGCAATGCTGATGCCGCATGATCGGGACGAAACTGGTGCTCTTCTACTACTGCCATCACTTTTATCTGGGTTTTTTCACTGATACGGTATTTCTGAGCTTTCCCGTTTATCACGTAACTTGCTGTTGTTTTTGAAACGCCAGCCAGTTTTGCTATTTCATCGAGTGTCATATTGAACCCTGTTGTTGTGTGCGATGGATCATAATTCGCGATCCTGATGATATTTTAGGTTTGAATTATAAGCTGAATCGTTTCAGTATAAAAGCTGAAAGGATTCAGCAAAACAGCAAAATGTGAACGAGAGCCGCTCCTGTAAGCACCCACTTGATGCGCATAAACATGTTCGGTTACACAAGGACAGCGTTTGCTGAATTTTTTTGACCAAAAAGCTGAACCGATTCAGCTAACTTACAACACAGTGAGTCGTGATCAGCCATCGATTCATGAAACTACTTTACGAGGTCTCCATGCTGACATTGAAAGAAAGCGACATTACTTTAGATTGCCAAGCCAATTCTAAACCGCAAGCCGTTCAATTGGTTGCGACCGCTTTGAACGTAAAAGGGTTGGTGTCACCAAGCTATGTAGAAGGGATGTTGGAGCGCGAATCTCAGTCTTCCACCTACCTTGGAAACGGCATTGCCATCCCCCATGGAACTACCCAAACACGCGACTTAGTCAAGAAAACGGGCGTCAGCATCCACCATTTTCCTAAAGGTATCGATTGGGGAAATGGCAACATCGCTTATCTTGTCATTGGCATTGCCGCTCAGTCTGACGAACATTTGGGCATCCTAAAGCAACTTACCAATGTGCTTTCAGAAGATGAAGTACAAGAAAAGTTAAAAGGCGCTACAAAGGCGATTGAAATTCTTGATATTTTGAATGGAAAAAACTCGGCTAAACCTGTACTGGAAAAAACATCTATTCTTATGGATTTTCCCGCATCCGATATGGTGCAACTTACTGCAGTTGCCGCTGGAATCTTAAAGAATCAAGAAAAATGCGACCACAACACCATTGGTGATCTTCTATCATCAGAACCTAATCATTTAGGGCAAGGTTTGTGGATAGCGAGCTCTAACAAAAGCGTGCTAAATACGGGGATCTCGCTTGTATCAGTAACCGATTCCTTCACCTTCCAAGGTAAAGAGGTAAAGGCACTCATCGCTGTCGTAGCCATCGATGAATCCCACATTCCTTGCCTATCAGCTCTGCAAGGCATCATTGAACGAGGTGAGCAATCTACTCTTTTCTCTTCCTCGCCTTCACAGGTGCTTGCGATGCTTTCTTCTAAAGAAAACGATAGTGAAACTTCAATAATAGCCAGCGCAAATGAACTAGAAGCCGTTTTCAAGATAAGAAACGAACATGGGCTGCACGCACGACCAGGTGCCATGTTGGTTGCAGAAGCCAAGAAATTTGAATCGACAATAAAAGTTGAAAACCTTAATAGTGAAGGAAAACCCGCTAATGCCAAAAGCCTAATGAAAGTGATTGCCTTAGGTGTAAAACGGGGCAACGAATTGAAATTTACGGCTTCGGGATCCGACGCCCAGCAAGCACTTGATGCCATTGGTGTCGCGATTGAATCCGGCTTAGGTGAAGGATAATCGGATGAAAAATATAGTCACCATCACCCTAAATCCGGCTCTCGATTTAACTGGAACGCTGGATACACTCAATCAAGGCAGTGTCAGCTTGGTCAATGAAAGTGCATTTCATGCCGCTGGCAAAGGGGTTAATGTCGCGCGAGTCCTCAGAGAACTTGGTGCAAAAGTAACAGTGACAGGCTTTTTGGGCAAAGATAACCAAGAAATGTTTTGTCAGCTTTTCGATCATATTAATGTGAATGACCAGTTCATCAGAGTAGAAGGCGCAACTCGCATAAACGTAAAGTTAGTAGAGCATGACAAATCCGTTAGTGACATCAACTTCCCGGGTGTCAATGTTTCAGAAGAAGATAAGCACCGGTTCGAAAACACGCTTTTAGAACTCGCGAAAAGCCACGATTTATTTGTACTCGCTGGCAGTTTGCCACGTGGCGTCGATCCGCTTGAATGCGCAAACTGGATAGGAATGCTCACCAAGCTTGGTAAGAAAGTCGTGTTCGATAGTAGCCGAGAAGCACTGGCACATGGCATTCAGTCCAGCCCCTGGCTCATCAAGCCCAATGAGGAAGAGTTGGGATACTTAGTTAACCAATCCCTTTCAAGCATAGAGGCATGCATAAATGCCTCAGCCGCTCTCGATAACTTAATTGCAGAATCACAGTCTGCTAAAAACTCTTTACCTATAGAAAACCTTGTTATTTCTTTAGGTGCTGAAGGTGTTCTTTGGCGCAGAGCTGATTATTGGCTGCACTCTACTCCGCCCAAAGTCGACATCGTTAGCACCGTCGGTGCGGGCGATACTCTCGTTGCAGGAATGTGTTGGGGGCATCTTAACCAATGGAACGACGAACAAACCTTGTCATTCGCTACCGCCTTATCGGCTTTAGCCGTATCGCAGGTGGGTGTTGGGGTATCCGATCTCAACACTGTCAGCTCGTTACAACACAAAATAACAATTAAAAAAATATCTAAACTTTAAAGGTCGAAACTATGAACATCTCTATTGTTACTGCTTGCCCAAGTGGTGTGGCTAACACCATTATTGCTTCCGGATTGTTAAAGAATGCCGCAAAAACGTTGGGGCTTAACGCCAACGTAGAGTGCCATTCAACCATTCGCCAAGTTGATTTATTGTCTCAAGATATCATTAACGGGTCCGATGTCATTATCATAGCTGGCTATGATGGCTTCGATAACCAACGATTTATTGGGAAAAAAGTGTATCAACAGCCCATCAATTCCGTAATGGAGAACCCACAAGCGTGGCTTAAAAATGCGGTAGAAAAAGCGGAAGTACTCACCGAAGAAAAAGCCACAAAGCCCGATGTTGTTGCAAATAAATCATCCCATAACGGCACAGGCTCCCACAGTTCAGAAAAACGAGCTAAAAACATTGTTGCCATCACTGCTTGCCCTACTGGCGTTGCCCACACATTTATGGCAGCAGAAGCGTTAGAGGAAGAAGGCAAGCGCTTAGGGCACAACATTAAAGTGGAAACTCGTGGTTCAGTTGGCGCAAAGAATCAATTAACAGACGAAGACATCGCAAACGCGGATCTCGTGATCATCGCTGCTGATATAGAAGTACCACTGGAACGCTTTAACGGTAAACTTCTGTATCGCACGAGTACAGGGTTAGCTCTGAAAAAGACCAAGCAAGAAGTGGCGTTGGCTTTTAAAGAAGCTTCGATCTATACCCACTCTGGCAATGCATCTTCAGCAAACTTTAAAAAAGAAAAAACAGGCGCTTACAAACACCTAATGACTGGTGTATCGCATATGCTGCCTTTAGTCGTCGCAGGCGGTTTAGCCATTGCCCTTTCATTTGTATTTGGCATAGAAGCGTTCAAAGAAGAAGGGACTCTCGCTGCAGCACTAATGACGATTGGAGGAGGCTCAGCCTTCGCATTAATGGTGCCAATCTTAGCTGGATTCATCGCCTTCTCCATTGCAGACAGACCTGGACTGGCGCCCGGTTTGATAGGGGGCATGCTCGCAAGTTCAACTGGCGCGGGGTTCTTGGGTGGTATCGCTGCAGGTTTCATTGCCGGTTATTCGGCAAAATGGTTAGCTGACAAAGTGTCGCTGCCACAGTCGATGGAAGCATTAAAACTCATTTTGATCATCCCGCTAGTTGCAAGCTTGTTTACCGGTTTGATTATGATATACGTTGTCGGCACCCCTGTTTCCAGTGCAATGAACGCGTTAACAGAGTTCCTTAACACCATGGGTTCAACCAACGCTGTTTTACTCGGAATTATATTGGGCGCAATGATGTGCTTCGACTTGGGCGGCCCTGTTAATAAAGCGGCGTATACCTTTGGCGTGGGTTTACTTGCAACAGAAACATACGCACCAATGGCGGCAGTTATGGCGGCAGGCATGGTTCCGGCACTAGGTATGGGGCTGGCGACGTTCCTCGCTAAAGATAAGTTCGACGCGAGTGAAAGAGAAGCCGGAAAAGCATCCTTTGTGCTCGGGCTGTGCTTTATTTCTGAAGGTGCCATTCCGTTTGCGGCTAAAGACCCAATGCGCGTAATTCCTGCTTGCATGGCGGGTGGGGCTTTAACCGGAGCACTATCTATGCTGTTTGGTGCCGAACTGCTTGCGCCGCACGGTGGGCTTTTCGTCTTGTTAATTCCAAACGCCATCAGCCAAGTTTTTATGTATTTAGCCGCTATCGCTGCAGGAACAGCATTAACTGGGTTTGGATATGTTGCGCTAAAAAAACACGCCGAACTTAAAGCAGTAACAGCGTAGTCGTTTAGTTCGATACCCCATTTTTAGGGTAATAGCCTCAAATACTTTCGAAGTATTTGAGGCTTTTTAAAAGCTTATTTTAAAGCCTTGCTACAAACCCAGCTCTGCGCATTCAGTTTATTCTTAAATCAATGAACGGATTACTCTCTCGCTCTTCCTCTTCTTTTTCGCCCTTTCGACCTCTCTTTTACCCCTAATATCCCGCCTTCACGAGAAAGATAATGAGCACTCTAAAAAATCGGGCAGAACATCATAAATTGATGCTTATCCCATTTACTTTCTTATTTTATAAAATCTATGATGCAGAATTCAGAACCCCATAAGCTGTCTCGGTTCAAGGAGAAGAAAGCAGTCTAACAATTCATTCATTCCAAATTACTGAGACCAACAAAACAACAAGGAAAATCCATGAGTTTCAACAAAAAAGACCTTAGCGGTATCGTTGGGAAAAGTGTTATCTACGATTACGACCAAGGCTGGCGATACGAATGCTACGTAAAGAATGACCACACCATCGACTATCGTGTCCACAGTGGCATTGTTGGTGGACGTTGGGTAAAAGATCAAGAAGTTGTCATGGTACAGATTGCAAAAGATGTATTTCGAATTTCTTGGGTAGAACCCACAGGAACAGACGTTTCACTGTCTTTTAATCTAGTAGACTACATAGTGCATGGAACCATTTACTTTCCACGCTGGATCGTTGACGATCCGAAGAAAATTGCTTGCTATCAAAATGAGCATCTTGAAGAAATGGAAGCGCTACGCGATGCTGGTCCAACCTACCCCACTGAATTAATCAGCAGCTTTGCAACGCTCATCTACTTAAGAGAATGTGGTGAGAACAATGAACAAGTCATTGCTTGCCCGCCACATGAATTACCAAGCAATTACCCTGAATGCTTACCCGATAAAAACCTTTTGGTAACGTAAGTTGCTGCTTAAAAAAGGCAGCAATCAATAACAACATCATGGATAACAAACCAACGCTTCCAGCTTTAGAACTTGTGTCGGTTGTTGCTTCTGGTTCGGATTTGGGTACGACGCCTCCTGTGGTTGAACCGTCAACAGAGTATTTCGGTGCTTCGTTCCCAGCTAATACGCTGTTTATCCAAGGAACGTAATCTAATACCTCAGTAAATACCCCATGAACGGAGACCGAAGGGTTACCACATACGCTAGGTCCGAAACTCGCAATGCCTATTTGTCTGTATTTAGAGCCATCGAACCAGAGTAGCGGTCCACCTGAGTCTCCCTGACAAATGGCACCATGAAGACCTGATGTGGCATTGTAATCTCCCCTGGTACAAATGTGCCCTTCTTTCACCGATGCGAAAGCGGTACAAGTTACTTGGTCAACGTAATCCAAAGTGACTTGTAGTAAGTGATCGGAACTGTCGTAGTTGGATTTGGTGTTCCCATGCCCTACCGCCTGGAATTTTGCACCGTTTACTCGATAGTTTGCGGCATCACCACTAACAGGTAGTGGTACAAATTGAGAAGAAGGGACGCCTTGCATCGCGTATTCCAACTCAATGATCGCGATGTCGTTCTCCCATAGGTAATAAGAACCATCTCGGTAGTCATCTCGATAATAAAAGGATTTCGCTGGTATTTTCTGAGCGCTGTTAAAATCTCCCTCGCGCTCCAACTGCAATACGACGGTGGTATATTTGTTGTAATAATTATCTTGGACACAATGTGCCGCTGTCATTACGTGTTTCGCGTCTAGTATGGTTGCCCCACAGTAATTGCCGTAGTAACCGTAATCTTCACGTCTATCGTAGTAAAGGCTTGCCATGTACGGGTAAGATGAAATGTAAGCGTTGTTTCCGTTAACAATTGTTGGTGAAACTTGTTCAGCACTCACTGCGTACTGAGCTGAAAAAACAAGCATAAATAGCATCACATTGCGCATAGAACTCTCCCCAATAAACATCCAAAAGATATTTAAGCTCTATAAAAAGAGTAGGAGAGATTTAGATCACACGGCGTAAATTAATTGAACATCACACTTCAATAGTGAGCTGATTTATAAAAAACCATTATTTATACTTCATTTACTTTATCAATTTCAGCAAGTTATCTGTTGGCTGAAGAAATAAAAAAAGAGCCTCATGCTAAAAAGAGGCTCATGTATTTCTATATCTAAAGTTCTAACCTAATACATCGCTAACGTTTACGAACTATTCCATTGGAAACAGAGCAAACGGTTTAGGCTATAATCTTAGGCATTTTTGGGTGGTGTGAATGCCGTTAACTCAAGCGCAGGACCTTCGTATTTTTCAATTCTAACTAAAGATGAATTCGCAGCGCAGCCATTGGCTAAACGAGAGGTGGGAATGTCTAACGTAAGCACATTCGCACAACCGTTTTTGCACAAGCCCGATTTGTGATCGAGATCTAGCCACCCTCCTTCGTGGATGCATACGGAACCTTGTTTAATTCCATCTGTAACCATCGCACCGACCAACACCTGACCGCGGTCATTGAAAGCACGCACCAAATCGCCCTGTTTTATCCCTCTAGCTTTCGCATCCTTAACATGGATAGAAATAGGCTCACGATTGGCAATGGCGTAGTCTCCACGAATGGCTGCGTAATTAAACTGGCTGTGCAAGCGATGGGCGGCATGAGCGGTAACAAGTTGCAGCTCACCTTCTTTCGCGTTCCCACTGTATTCTGATGGTTCTAACCAAGTTGGGTGCGCTGGGCAATCCGCCAAGCCATAGCTTTCAATGGTTTTGGAGAAAATCTCTATTCTTCCACTAGGCGTGCCCAATGGGTTCAGCACTGGATCCTGACGAAAATCTGCATGACGCACAAACTTCGCGGCTTTCTTGTTGAATTTCATTTCAATCAGCTCATTCTTACTCCAGAACTGACCAAACTTTGGCATGCGGATGCGCGCTTTGCGCCCGGCTTTTTGGGCTGTCTCGTAGAAAGATTTAAGCCAACCCATTTCGTCTTTGCCTTCAGTAAACACCGCTTTTCCGCCCGATTTTAGCTTTTCAGCCAAATCTGCAAATACATCAAAATCGCTTCGGGCTTCACCCTGAGGTTCCACCACCTGCTTCATCGGCACAAGATGTTGATTACTGTAATCTCCAGTCATCGTCATATCGTTGCGTTCGAATGAAGTCGTAATGGGCAGCACAATATCGGCATGCTTTGCTGCGGCGGTCCAATAAGGCTCGGATATGATGATCAACTCAGGTTTTTGCCATGCCTTGATCAGCCGATTGCTGTCTTGATGATGCGTGAAGTTTGCGCCACCCGCCCACCAAATCATTTTGATATCTGGGAACGTGAGATCGTGCCCGTTGTGTTGAAAGGACTTACCCGGATTTTCCAGAGCTTCAACAATTCGTGCTACTGGAAACGCATTAACCGCGCCAGACACTGCCCAGTCATTCCCCGCTGATGAGCCACCGCCAACAGAAGCGGATATGGCAGGTAGCACCGCGGCATCTCTCGTTGGGTTTCCTCCGTTGGAATAGTGATAAGATAGCCCGAACCCACCACCTGGCAGACCTATCTGACCGAGCATCGAAGCTAAGGTTGCCAGCATCCAGTGACGCTGTTCCCCATATTGCTGACGTTGAATACCCCATCCAGACATTAACAATGTACGATGATTACTGAAGATGTCTGCCAACAATTCTAACTGCTTCACGGGTACGCCGCAGATGCTGGAAGCCCATGTCGCTGATTTTTCAACACCGTCGTCTTTACCGAGAAGATAGCTTTCAAAACGGTCATACCCAGTGGTGTACTTCTTAAGAAATGCTTTGTCGTGTTTGTTATTTTTAACCAGAGTATGGGCAATCCCCATCATCATTGCGACGTCTGTCATTGGGTGAGGCGCAATCCATTGGACGCTTTCACCTAAAAAGTCGATGGTCTCAGAACGCATTGGATCGATCGCGATCAGAGTTTTGCCCGATTTCTTCAATTGGTGGAAGAATTCTAGCCCCTGACAGTCTGTTGAAGTCCAAGCTATCTTGAGCGTATTTAATGGGTTCATTCCCCAAAGCACCACCACATCACTGTGTTCGAGTACAACAGGGTAAGTGGTTTGTTGTTCGTAAACTTCGATGGAACCCATTACATGCGGCATAATAACTTGTGCCGCACCTGTAGAATAATCCCCAAGATGCCCTGAATACCCACCAGCCATGCTCATATAGCGCTGTAAAAGTGTCTGGGCTTTGTGCAATACGCCGCTAGAGCGCCAGCCGTAAGAACCCGCAAAAACGGATTCAGCACCGTAAGTTTTTCGAATGCGCATATGCTGATCATGAATCAATGCGTAGGCTTCATCCCAAGAGACGCGGACAAATTCGTCTTTTCCTCGTTCTCCAGTTGGTGCCGATGGGTTGGCAAGATACCCCCTGCGAACCATCGGGAACTTAACGCGAGCTTTAGTGTGTACTTGATCTGGTCCCGTAGCTTGTAAGCTATTCGCTACGGTTTGAGCAAGCGCATTCTTAGTTGAGACCAGTTTGCCATCTTTCACTTCACACAGGATGGGACCCATGCGACCAGCCGTCAGTACTCCCGAGCCTCGCTTTGTTTTCGCCAATGCTGACAAAGGCGTAAACGAAGTGAACGCCAAAGCTCCTGCCGTCATACTGGTTCCTTTGAGAAAACCTCGACGAGTTAATTCAGTCATAATGCTATCCCTTCTATTTAGTGCCCAGCCACGTCTTTGGCGTGATGCTGGAAGAACTTAGTAAGTATTTCCAAATCAGGTTCTGAAATGTCAGTTCGTTCGCCCATGCTCTTGGCCACTGGTCCCCATGCGTTGACCGTAAAGTGATTAGCAGGGATCTTGGAATGACATGTCGCGCAATACACGTTGTCGAGCTCTGTGGCGTAAGCCCAAATGGCTTCTAGAGAATCCAACACTGGTGCACTGGTGGTCGCGGTGAGAGAGGCCGTTCGCCACTCGTTTCCGTATTCATCGGGTTCGTAGTCGCCATATTTAACTGCTGCTTGCCCTTGCTCGGAGAGCATGGCGACTATCGCTCGCTGCCCTCTTCCGAGGTAAAGCACCTGTTCGGCCCCTTTCATCTGATACGCCTCCAGACGAACCTCTCGATAGGTTGGAGTTTGAGCGATTACTTCGAGTTTGGTGGTGGGTCGAATTAAGCCGTACTCTCCAATTTCGGCATCAGAAACGGGGTACACAAATTTTGCGGTATCTGGCGTCTGGTCGGTCAATGCCATTAACCGTTCAAACGCCTCACTGTCCATTTCGGGCTCTGGAGCAAAATGAGCAACACCTTTGTGGCAATCAATACAGGTTTGTGAGTTATCTATTCCATATTGATGCATTTTGGCAGCGTCTTCGGTCTGCTCGTACAGATCCATTGCACCGAACTCATGACACGAACGACAGGTAGCTGAGTTATTGGCTCGCATTTGTTCCCAAACGGTTTCGGCCATGCCGACTCGATGGGTTTCATACAACTCTTCATTGGCTATTTTCCCGGTTACAAACTCGTGGTAAATGTCTTTCGTTGCCCGAATTTTGGTAATGATGTAATCGATAGGTTGATTCGGGATATGGCAATCGGAACATTCAGCACGAATGCCCTTTCCATTGGTGAAATGCACCGATCCTTGATATTCCTCATAGGGAATTTGCATCGAGTGGCAAGACAGACAAAACGAAGTGCTGGACGTGTAGTGCATAACGGCTGCAGAGCCACCGAGAAGAGCCCACCCAATCAGAACGCCCATTGCGATTAGTACCGTGATAAAACGCTTTTTGTTTTTCATAATTTGAAACACTTATTCACACAATCACACGATTCACTTTAGGTGTACTCCTAAAGTGGTAGTTTCATTTTGATCCACATCATATCCATTTACTTATTGTGGTTTTTATTAATAGAACTGATAGATTCGTCAATATGAAGAGCCAAGGCTGAGTGAATCGGCTTGGGCTTGGGCTTGGGCTTGGGCTTGGGCTTGGGCAAGAGTGTGAATCGCCTTAGGGAAGAAGTGTGCTTAGTTCAGGGGGAATAAATTGGCTTTCGGGCAAAATGCCAAATTGAAGATCTGATGGTTCTAAAAAATATTCACCTTATTAGAAGTCGGTTTTGCTATATATCGTCAACTATGGTCTCGCTTCCGAGCATGCAGCATCACAATAGTCGCCGCTAGAGTAACGCCCATCGTATTCAAGCGTATCGATGAAAAGTGTGGCAATTGAAGGGTAATTCGCAATGCTCGCCACACTCTCGTTGACTATTGGAGGGTTGACTGCATTGTCAGCCAATGCGCTTCCAGAATCCAACCCTTGGTTTTGGGGTACTATTTGACTCCCTGTATTCTACGGCGAAAGCAACCCAGCATGAAAATTGCGACTAACGAAAACACCCCAAATGAAGACCCTGAAGACGACGCTGAATTGTTGGTGGAGCCACCAAAGTAGGCAAGACGCTTAGCATGTGTAGATGTATATTTGGGACTTACTGAGCCAGATAATACGCTGTCTATCCAACCTGCATGTTCGTACAAATCGGTATATACAGTTGTAACTTGTGAATTAGAACCACACGTTGTTGTTCCGAAACTTGTTACCCCAACCTGAATATTGTTGTTACCGTCTTTAATGTACACAGGACCACCAGAGTCCCCACTACAAGCACTATTATGTAGCCCAGTATTAGGGTTTCGTACGCCCGTCATACAAAGAAATGAACTATCAATATCGTCCCTAAATACGTTGTCACAAGTAGCAGTATCTACAAAACTTAGGTCTGTTTTCTGAAGAGAGTTGCTGGTTGATTTGCTCGAACTGTCTGTAAGACCGTGACCAACCGTTACAAATAAGTTAGATGATGTCACTGCATAATTTTTATTCGTTGGGCGCTTTATTCCCACGTTGCTTACGTCAATATTTCGCGGCGACTCTAGCTTTAGAATCGCGATATCGTGCTTAAAAGTCGTGCTATCCCAACTAGGGTGAACATAAATTTGACTAACCTGATACCGAGAGACGTTAGAGGGGTAATCTGTTCGGTACTGAAGCTGAGGAACAACTTTAGTAAACAGCTGAATATCTGTACGATCATCAATACAGTGTGCTGCTGTTAATACATAGTTTGCGTTCAGTGTTGTTCCGCCACAATACAAACTTCCATACTGTTGATTGTACTCAAACGCATCAAGGTACAAGTTAACAATTGAGGGGAAATTCTGAGTAGACGCATGTGTACCGTTAATGATTAAAGGATTAACAGCATTTGACGCTAAACTCGCGACAGGTAACATAGTTAGCAGTGTAATCAATGGCTTGATCATATTGTTCCTCTCGTTTCTTCTTTTCCGAACGCGTTTTCAGCGTCACTCGACAATAATATTAACGGTCAGTATATCAACTATTCCTCCATATTCGATGTCTCAAACGTAATCACGCGTAAGTACCACTTTACGTCAGATCAAAAAAAAGCGGCTATTCCAAAAAGAATAGCCGCTCAGAATTTCGAAAAACTTGAATTTAGCCGCGATAGTAGCGCTGAGGTACAAACGGCATTTTCTCAACAGTCATTGCCAGTTTTTTACCACGTACTTCAGCAAATACCTCGGTACCAATGGCAGCAAATTCTGTTTTTACATAACCCATAGAAACTGGCTTACCCGCTGTCGGGCCCGCAGTACCACTGGTTACGATGCCGATTTCATTGTCATCTGCATCAAACAACTTTGCGCCTTCACGCACTGGGGCTTTCGTTTGACCAATCAAGCCAATACGCTTGCGAGACACATTCTTCGTCGCGATTTGCTCAAGAATGACGTCTGCACCAGGGAAACCACCTGCACGCTCGCCATCGGTGCGGCGAACTTTCTGAATGCCCCACAATAGGCTTGCTTCAACAGGTGTCGTTGTTGTGTCTAGGTCGTGACCGTAAAGGCAAAGACCACACTCCAAACGCAATGAATCACGCGCTCCAAGACCAATCCACTCCACTTCCGCGAATTCAGTTAGTGCGCGTGCTAACTCTTGAGCTTTACCAGCCGAAACAGAGATCTCGTAACCATCTTCACCGGTGTAGCCAGAACGGCTTACCAAGCAAGGCTCACCAAGAATCTCAATTGAACGAGCATCCATAAACACCATCTCAGATACTTCAGGTGCAATGCGCGCGAGTACTTCTGCGGCTTTTGGACCTTGCAATGCAAGCAAAGCGCGATCTTCGATTAACTCTAGTTCTACCGACTCAGGCAGGTTAGCGCGAAGATGGGCAATGTCTTGCTCTTTACACGCTGCGTTAACGACAACGAATAGATGATCGCCAAAATTTGCCACCATCAAGTCATCCATAATACCGCCTTCTTCATTTGTGAAGAACGCGTAACGCTGGCTCCCTACTGGAAGATCAACAATATCAACCGGAACAAGCGCTTCTAACGCTTTCGCTGCATCAGGACCATGAAGCTTAAGCTGCCCCATGTGCGATACATCGAACAAGCCAGCCGCATCACGTGTATGCAAATGCTCTTTCTTCACACCCAATGGGTACTGAACAGGCATATCGTATCCTGCAAACGGTACCATTTTCGCTCCAACTTCTACGTGAAGCGCGTGCAGTGGGGTTTTCAGTAATTCAGTCATTGTATTCTCCATATCGCCAAGCCCTGGCTGACTTCGTCGACGTTTAAAACTGGCTTAAAAGGTAACGGTTCGTTTCCCTTTTATAAAAAACAAAGACAGTCGATGGTGTTTTATCATCAAATACTGTCTTTTCCCTTTGCAAATACACATGGATGTTTCTACAAAGTTAAGATTTGTTTCCAATAGTAGATAAAGTTGACTCTCTTTTAAACCGATCGGACGTATAAGATCAGTAAAATTGTGATATTTCACAACTTTGTTACATCATACATTGGGGTGTTTTTTTGAGTGTTTACTGTGAAATATCTTATTAAATGAAGCAGTTATGAAAGTAAAGCAAACGTTTGCCTTCACTATAAGAAACTTAAGGAATTTAACGTTATTTAGCCGTCACCCACAAAATTTGGGCATCTTCATCACTGGTCGAGACCAACATATGCCCCATATTGGCGTCATAATAAACGCTATCGCCAACGGTCATCGGAACGGGCTCATAAAATTCTGAAAAGAACAAAACATCCCCTTCCAAGATCAGAAGAAACTCCTCTCCGTCGTGGCGAACCCAATCGTTGTAATCTTCAAAATTCCTTGCCCGTATACGGCTTTTAAACGGCATCATTTTTTTATTAGAAAGTTGAGTGGCCAGTAGCTCGTGTTCATAGGTGGGGGTTGGGTGGGGTTTACCTTCTCCAGAGCGCGTAAGATCTCTCCTACCCGTTGCCACCTTTTTTCTTGGTGGTTCAAAGAGTTGAGGCATATCTATTCGCAAACCGTTCGCCAATTTTTGCATGGCTTGGAACGTAGGCGAAATTTGTTCATTTTCTATCTTAGAAAGCGTGGATCGAGCAAGCCCAGTACGCTTGCTTGCATCTTCCAAAGTTAAGCCAAGCTTCATTCGGATTTCTTTTAAGCGCTTCCCAAGCTTTAACGGTTCGATATTCTCGTCTTGAGGCTCTTTTGCAAGCGTTACTGATGGGTACTCATCGTAGATGTCTTCAGACATGCATCCCTCTTATTTTCGTACTTCCTAATGCTGTTCTTTTATTGTGCACAGAGACGCGTGAACATGAAAGTAGTCGGATGAAATTAAACAGTGCGCCATGTAGCAAAATAGGAAAACATGTTTCCAATAGGAAATTTTTGATTGATTGTCTACTCAACTAACGTTATGTTACGACCTTGTTAGATGGGGAACTTTCTCGCACATTTCTAACGTATTACGTAATAGGTCATTTACATACAAAAAACACTGCCATTCGAGTGCAACTTACCCTACAATCCGCACCGAAAAAGCAAACGTTTGGCTAAAACATCGTTTTAGATTGAATTTGCTAAACCCTTTACGTAGTAAACGGCAGAAATGAGAAGTTCACAGACTCGCGCTGGAATGGCTTCAAAACGTAAGTCATTTCAGAGAAACAAAGGAAGCCTGGCTTAATTAAAGAACACGGCCAATTTAGAGCCATACTAGCCAGACAAATGGAAGGTTATCTGCCATGAACAACAAATCTTACCAAAATCACAGCCTTGAGAACTTCTTCTCTACTAACCTCGCTGCCACAGACGACGCCGTTTTCGCTGGAATCCAAGCAGAAAGCGCACGTCAGAACGAACAAATTGAGCTTATCGCTTCTGAAAACATCGTATCGAAAGCGGTAATGCAAGCCCAAGGCACATGCCTAACAAACAAATACGCAGAAGGTTACCCAGGTCGCCGTTACTACGGTGGTTGTGAACACGTAGACACCGTTGAAGCCATTGCCATTGAACGTGCAAAGAAATTATTCGACTGTGAATACGTGAATGTTCAACCTCACTCTGGTGCGCAAGCAAATGGCGCGGTTAAGCTGGCATTACTTCAGCCTGGAGACACCATTATGGGGATGTCTCTTGATGCCGGTGGTCACCTAACACATGGTGCTCGCCCTGCGCTTTCAGGTAAATGGTTTAACGCAGTTCAATATGGCGTAGACAAAGAAACCCTAGAAATTAACTACGATGATGTTCGCGCTCTAGCAAAAGAGCACCAACCTAAAATGATCATCGCGGGTGGCAGTGCTATCCCACGTGTTATCGATTTCGCTAAATTTCGCGAGATTGCAGACGAAGTTGGCGCTATCCTGATGGTCGATATGGCGCACATTGCCGGCCTTATCGCAACAGGCGCTCATCCTAGCCCGCTACCTCACGCACACGTTGTAACGACAACAACGCACAAAACACTTCGTGGACCACGTGGTGGCATGATTCTTACCAATCACGAAGACATCATCAAAAAAATTAACTCCGCAGTATTTCCTGGATTACAAGGCGGTCCTTTAATGCATGTGATCGCCGCCAAAGCCGTCGCGTTCGGCGAAGCATTGGGTCCAGAATTCAAGACTTACATTGATACTGTGGTAAGTAACGCAAAAGTTTTAGCCGAAGTATTGCAAAATCGTGGCTGTGACATCGTGACCAACGGTACCGACACGCACCTGATGTTGGTTGACCTTCGCCCGAAAGGATTGAAAGGAAACCAAACAGAAGAAGCGCTGGAACGTGCCGGCATCACATGTAACAAAAACGGCATACCATTTGATTCAGAGAAGCCTATGATTACATCAGGCATTCGCTTAGGTACGCCTGCCGGAACAAGCCGCGGTTTCGGAAATGAAGAATTTAAACTGATTGGAGAGTGGATTGGCGATGTGCTGGATGGCTTAGTAGAAAGCCCAGAAGGCAACGCAGAAGTCGAGCAACGCGTTAAAAAGCAAGTGAAAGACCTCTGCAGTCGCTTCCCACTTTACCTATAAAAAACTAAACATCACCTGGGAATTTTTGGAGACAAATCAATGGACAATACACTGAAGTTTGCTGATAGCCACGAATGGGTTAAAGACAATGGTGACGGCACCGTTACTATCGGTATCTCAGAGCACGCTCAGCAGATGCTTGGCGATGTCGTATTCGTAGACCTGCCAGACGCGGGCGACAGCATTGAAGCGGGCGAAAGCTTCTCATTAGTTGAATCAGTAAAAGCAGCGTCAGACATTTACGCGCCTATTACTGGTGAAATTGTTGAAATCAATGAAGAGCTAGAAGACAGCCCAGAACTGATTAACGAAGAATCGTACGAAGGTGGTTGGATCGTTAAAGTGAAGCTAGAAGATGCTTCAGAACTGGACAACCTGAAAGATTCGGAAGAGTACCATAACGGTCTTGAAGACGAATAAATAATCGACGAGTCGCGGTAGATAGAGATTATGACAGAGTTACTTCACAACCTAAGCACGGACAACGAGTTTATTGCGCGCCACAACGGCCCAAATAAATCAGAACAAAAACACATGCTAGGTGCGGTTAACGCATCTAGCTTGGATGCTCTGATTCAAGAAACCGTACCTGCACAAATTCGCCTAGAGTCACCAATGAGTGATGAAGCTCCTTTGAGCGAAGCAGACATGCTTCTGGCGATGAAAAAATTTGCTAACCAAAACCAAATCAAGCGTACTTTCATTGGCCAAGGTTATTACAACACCTTCACGCCAAACGTGATTTTACGTAACGTGCTGGAAAACCCTGGTTGGTACACAGCTTATACACCATACCAACCTGAGATTTCTCAGGGTCGTCTTGAAGCATTGCTGAATTACCAGCAAATGGTGATGGATTTGACGGGTTTGGAAATTGCCAACGCATCCCTACTGGACGAAGCAACAGCAGCCGCTGAAGCCATGACCTTGTGTAAGCGTGCAGGTAAAAGCAAAAGCAACGTGTTCTTCGTCGCGGACGACGTGCACCCTCAAACTCTTGCGGTAGTGAAAACTCGCGCCGAGTTTATTGGTTTTGAAGTGATCACTGGCACAGCAGAATCTCTGCCAGAGCACGATGTATTTGGTGCTCTGATTCAATATCCGGGTACAACGGGTGAAGTTCGTGACCTAAGCGATATCATCGCTAAAGCACAAGCAAACAAAACGCTTGTTACGGTTGCAACGGATCTACTCGCTTGTGCCCTATTGAAACCAGCTGGAGAAATGGGCGCTGATGTGGCTATCGGTAGTGCACAACGCTTTGGTGTTCCAATGGGATACGGCGGTCCTCACGCGGCATTTATGGCCACTCGTGACAAGCACAAACGTACCATGCCTGGCCGTGTTATCGGTGTTTCCATCGATACAAAAGGCAACCAAGCGCTTCGTATGGCGATGCAAACTCGTGAGCAGCACATCCGCCGCGAGAAAGCGACATCGAACATCTGTACCGCTCAAGCACTGCTTGCGAACATGGCGTCTTTCTTTGCTGTGTATCACGGTGCAGAAGGCTTACGCACCATCGCTCGCCGAACGCATCACCTAACGGCTATTTTGGCGGCGGGTTTAACGAAAGCAGGTTACGAGCTAGCTCATAACAGCTTCTTCGATACCATCACGCTAAACACAGGCGACAAAACGGCAGCATTGCTTGAAAAAGCACAGCAAGCCGACATTAACCTGCGTCAACTTGATGGCCAAATCGGTATCAGCCTTGATGAAACCACCACAACTCAAGACCTAGAAGCGCTATTTGGCGTATTCGGTGCAGAGCAAAACGTGGAAACGCTGTCTGCTGAAATTGAAGGCAATGAATTTGCTGCAATTCCAGAAGCGTGCCGTCGCGAATCTGAGTACCTGACTCACCCTGTATTCAATACGCACCACAGCGAAACGCAAATGATGCGTTACCTGAAGCAGCTTGAGAACAAAGATTTCTCGCTGACTCACGGTATGATCCCACTAGGCAGCTGCACAATGAAATTGAACGCAGCCGCAGAAATGATCCCTGTTACTTGGCCAGAATTTGGCGCGATTCACCCATTCGCACCACTAGACCAAGCGGCTGGTTACACAGCACTTGCTCAAGACCTAAAACAGAAGCTATGTGAAATCACTGGCTACGATGACTTCTCTCTGCAACCGAACTCGGGTGCATCAGGTGAATACGCGGGTCTTATCGCGATTCAGCGCTACCACGCAAGCCGTGGTGAAGGTCACCGTAACATCTGTTTGATCCCAAGCTCAGCACACGGTACTAACCCAGCCACTGCTTCAATGATGTCGATGAAAGTCGTGATCGTTAAGTGTGATGACGATGGCAACATCGCAATGGACGACCTAGCTGCTAAGATCGAGAAACACAGAGACAACCTTTCAAGCATTATGATCACCTACCCTTCTACGCACGGCGTATACGAAGAGCAAGTGAAAGAAGTGTGCGAAATGGTTCACGAGGCTGGCGGCCAAGTTTACCTAGATGGCGCAAACATGAATGCGCAGGTAGGCTTAACCTCTCCTGGCTTTATTGGTTCAGACGTTTCTCACTTGAACCTACACAAAACGTTCTGTATTCCACACGGTGGTGGCGGTCCGGGTATGGGTCCTATCGGTGTGAAATCGCACCTAGCGCCTTTCTTGCCGGGTCACATCGAAAACGGTGTACAAGGCGAAGATTACGCAGTAGCCGCAGCCGATTTAGGCAGTGCTTCGATTCTTCCAATTTCTTGGGCTTACATCGCGATGATGGGCACACAAGGTTTAACGGAAGCAACGAAACTGGCGATTCTAAACGCAAACTACATCATGGAACGCCTGCGTTCTCACTACCCTGTTCTTTACCGTGGCACCAACGGCCGCGTAGCGCACGAATGTATTATTGATATTCGTCCGCTGAAAGAAGAAACCGGCATCAGTGAAGAAGACATCGCAAAACGTTTGATGGATTACGGCTTCCACGCGCCAACCATGTCGTTCCCAGTTGCGGGTACGCTGATGGTTGAACCAACTGAATCTGAAGATTTGGCTGAGCTAGACCGTTTCTGTAACGCGATGATCGCCATCCGTGAAGAAATGGCAAAAGTGAAAGACGGCGAATGGCCACTGGACAACAACCCATTGGTTAATGCCCCTCACACTCAAGCTGACTTGTCTGAAGACGAGTGGAACCGCCCTTACTCACGTGAGCTGGCGTGCTTCCCATCTGCGCAAGCAAAAGCATCGAAATACTGGCCAACGGTTAACCGCGTAGACAACGTTTACGGCGACCGTAACCTAATTTGCTCTTGCCCAAGCATTGAGAATTACGAAGACTAGTTTTTAGCTTCAGTAAGAACTTTAAAGGCGAACCGGATGGTTCGCCTTACTTTTAGCGGGTATTTAGTTAAAAAGCGCATACTCAGGTCGTCTCTAAACCAAATTTTTGCTCTGCCTTTCCTACAACTTAGCTGCCTTAGTGAAGTATCTACCTACCGGGCTGAAAGACTCGATTTAGGGCTAAGCTGTTTAGATTGCAAGACTAATATCCTCCACAGATACATCATCTACATCTATCAACTTTTCTTGAAGAAGCTTAAATGTTTGATGGATACACCCATTTCATGGCCCGCAACTAAGCGATCACGAGCTATTGTCTCGCTTCTCAACGACCTAGAACTAATTTCTCATGAGGAGTTACCCAAAGAGCAGCACGACGCCCTTTGTATCAATGTGAACGGCTGGAGGTACTACCCGTCCTTTCAGTTCGATGAGCATTTTAACCTTATAGATAACCTCAGAAACAATCTTAGTCTCATGCGAGAAGGCCGAGACGACACTGATATTCTACTTTGGATGGTCTCCGAGAAATCGGTATTGGTGGAGCGAGCAGTTGCTCCACCAGCATTAGTTTCCAAGTACCTAGATAACGGCGACTTAGAGGGCTACGAGAGATTGGTCTCAGCAGAAGCGGGAAGTCATAAATACGTAACCGCCAAACCCTGTGACTTGATTGATGACCCTTTGTTTGAGGTGTTCCTTGGGGACTGGTTGAACTCAGATGAAAGAATGATCAAAGCCAAGCTAGTGCAACTTCCTAGAGAATAAACAACTTTTACGCTTTGCTAGGCTTCCAAATGCAAACGTAAGCACAATTCCCTTCCGACCTAAACCTGTACAATGAGCCACATACAGGTTCCTTAGATCCTTCTCATAATATAAAGTATGATTAACCATAATCATGCAATGGGTATCATTGCATCTGCACGCTTTAACATTTACAAAAGGAATATCAATGCCTGAAACTGCTGAATCCTACCAGTTAGTATGGATCGTACTAGCATTGCTGACGCTTACCTTCTTGTTATCCACTCGCTCTACAAAGAAAAAGCATAAAAGTCTTCTGGAAGATATTGATAAAAAGCAGAAAGCTCTAACTGAAAAGTCCGTCGAGGAATTGGTTCAAGATTTGAATAATCAAATTAGCGACGTTGAAACAAAAATTGAGTATGGAAGGCCTATCTACTCAAGGCTTAAAGACGAAGCAACTAAAAACAAAGAGCAAATGAAATACATTAACGTCGGCCTCTTTCCACCCGCTTACAAGTTTGATGACAGCCAGTCACTAAAAGATAAAATTGCCACTTGCATTGAACATCAGTATCAGGTCATTGAATCGGGTCGAGCTACAAGTGCCTATTCAGACTGGGATTGGTTTGGTAGTAAAGCAAAAGGAGCGCAGATGGTCACTTCATACCGACGCCTTCTTCTCAAAGCATTTAATGCTGAGTTCGATATGATTCGAAAGAAAATGCGCCATTCGAGCTTCAACACCGCCTTAAATAAACTAGACAGATTAGAACAACAATTGGAGAAGCTCGGTGAAACAGCAAACGTCGCCATTTCAGAAGAATACTTCAATTTAAAGGTAGAAGAACTCTCCATCTGGCATAAGGAGATGCTTCACAAAGAGAAAATTAAACAAGAAAAGAAGAAACAACAAGCACTCCTGCGAGAGCAAGCTAAACAGGCTAAGCAATCTGGAGGTGATACGGACGAGCTGGAAGACGAGATTTACTATAAAAAATCAGATCTTGTGAAAGCACAAAAACTCGCGAAAGAACTTCACGGTACCGATGCTCTAGGTATGGAAGAAAAGATCGCCAAAATGCAAAAAGAGATCGAAAAGCTAGAAAGTAAGTTTGAACGCGCAACCTCTCAAGCTCAAATTACGAAAGCTGGTTATATATATGTAATCTCTAACATCGGTAGCTTTGGGGAAGGTGTCTTGAAAATCGGAATGACGCGCCGATTAGAGCCTATGGATCGAGTCAACGAGCTAGGTGATGCCAGTGTACCATTCAAATTTGATGTGCATGCCTTAACCTTTGTAGAGAATGCGCCGAAAATAGAGAAAGAGCTTCACCGCAAGTTTAATAAGGCACGGGTGAACATTGAAAATCATCGCAAAGAGTTCTTCAGAGTGACTCCTCAAGAAGTTGCAACAGCAATGGAAGAACTTGGTGTTGAATGCGATTGGTACTTCGACGTAGAAGCCAAAGAATATCGTGAGAGCCACCTAATCAGAGAAGCTCGCAAACGAGAAACAGTGGAAACAGCTTCCGCTTCTAACCAGTTACCACAGTCAATTTAAGGAGTGTCTATGTTCGTTACTATCGCCTTAGCTGCGTTTACTGTGCTCTCACTGATTTTATTAATAAGGTCTCGTTCTTCACTGAAAGAACTGCAACTGCAAGATGAAGATATTGAGAAAGTTTATGCCCCAGTAACTGAGAAAGAACAACTACTCTCAGATATTGCAAAGAACTACCAAGCTCTACAAGAGAGTTATAAAAAAGAGCTGTTCCTACTGAGAGAAGGTGAAAAACAACTCTCTCATTACTACCTTGGTGTCGGCACGACTGACTCAATATCTTACACCAACCTATCCCAGTCACGTGACCTAGTAAGTCTTGAGAGCAGATACTCTGAGACTAAGTTGGCAATAAAACAACTCGTTAGCGATAAACGGGCATGTATCTGCTCTATGGGCAAAAACGTCGCTGTTAATGGTAAAAAGTCAGAGGCTAAAAAGCTGTTTAACAGAGAAATCAAATTAAGATTACGATGCCTAGATAACGAGTTTAAAGCGGCTTCAGCCTTGGTCGATTGGAACAATATCAACCGACTTATAGAGCGCACTCAAAAAACCTTTGAGGAGATTAATTCTTCAGCAGACTTAGTTAAAACACACCTAAAAAATGAATATTTGCAGCTGAAAATTAAGGAACTAAGGTTGGGTTACGAGATCGCCCAGCTCAAGCAAGAACTCAAGGATGAAGAACGCCAAGAGCTTCAGATTCAAAGAGAAGCTGAACGTGAGGAAAAACGAATAAAAGCTGCTGCGGAGAAAGCAGAGAAAGAACGACAAGTTATGGAGCGCTTGGTTGCTGAAGAACTTAGTAAACTTGAGTCGAGCAGTTCAGAGCAAAAGGCTTTGTATGAATTGCATAAGCAAGAACTGGAAAAGCTTCGTGAAAAAGAGAAAAGAGCAGTTTCTCTAGCTCAGCAAACAAGAGCTGGGTATGTGTATGTGATATCAAATAAATTGTCGTTTGGCGATAGCATCGTCAAGATAGGAATGACACGACGTGCAGACCCAAATGACCGCGTAAAAGAGCTAGGTGATGCTTCAGTACCTGAACTATTTGATGTCCACGCATTCGCATTTACTGAAGATGCACCAACATTTGAGCGATTCTTGCACACAAGGTTTGCCGAACAAAGAGTAAACCTTGTTAATGGTAGGAAAGAGTTCTTCTTTGTTTCCGCAGATGAAGTCCTGGAAGAAATGAAAAACTACGAAGGTAACTACGAGCTAAATGAGATAGCAGCATAACTTAGTGACACAATGTACTTACTGGCAAAGGCGAACCAATTGGTTCGCTTTTTTAGTGGAAACTCTTTTGTAGTTTAGTTGGCGCTGACAGTTAACAAACACAACTTAGAGGCTCTCTGGAGGTCAACTATAAACAAGTTCTAAAGACATGAGCATATTAAAAAATGAAAAAAGAGGTTTAGTGTGGTTATGTTCCCAGTCTTGTTATATTGATGCTCACAACATATCTATACATCCCTCTTTGACTTGAACCAACCTATTTCATTAATATGAATCAATTCACCTATTCAATAGGTAGCTATCAAACAGTAAGGGATATATGACCGTTTCATCAAACTTTGAAGCTTTACTAAGTAACCTTCAGATAAAAAACAAAGGGCAAATTGGAAAGCGATATAGGAGCATTACTCGCGCTCTAAACCGTGAGTTTCGAGATAATGAGTCTAAAACCGCCAACTCGAAGCAAGTCGGGTCATATGGTCGAAAGAGTGGCATCAACGGCATATCAGACTTGGATATGTTATACGTACTTCCTGACAGTGAGCGACAACGTTTCAAAAACAATCCCTCTTATCTTCTACAAGTTGTTCGAAACACGATTCGTGAAGTATATAAAAACACGGATATCCGTGGTGATGGCCAAGTTGTAGTCGTAAAGTTTAAAGATTATGCCGAGTTTGAAGTCTGCCCTGTATTTCTAGAAAGTGATGGTCGTTATAAATACCCTGACTCTAACGACGGCGGCACTTGGCGAAAGTGTAACCCTAACGCTGAATTGAATGCATTTAAAGAGCTAAACGAAACTAGAAAGGGACACCTCCGATATCTATCTAAGATGGTACGAGCGTGGAAAAACAGGAACGATGTTTCAATGAGTGGCTTCCTGATTGACACACTATGCTATCGTTTTCTTCAAAACAATTCTGATTATGATATGTGCAGTTTTGGTAGTTTTGACCAACTGTCTTTAGATTTCTTTACCTATCTTGAAAATGAAGGGGAGCCTAATTCCTATCGTGCATTTGGTAGCCTCTCTAAAATCCCCGTAAAACAGTCCTTTCATAGAGCGGCTAAACTTGCACGTGAGACCTGCGAAGCTGCCATTAGTGCGACTACGGAATCAGAAGAAAGGAAGGAATGGAAGAAGCTTTATGGTCGTCCATTTCCTAGGCAGTCAACTGTCCAGAAAGCTACATCGCACCCAAGTGGAGAACAGTTTATTGAGGATATGTACAATAACAACCCGTTGTACGAGATAACTATCGAGTGTGACGTTAAAAAAGAAACTATCACACACAAATTATCACAACTGCTTGGTTCTACTTCTTCACTAAACAAAGGTTATGATTTGAGTTTTCGCGTTGAATACCATGATATTCCAGTGGATTTCGATTTAAAATGGAAGGTGAAAAATGAGGGAGCTCAGGCGATAAAGAAGAATTGTTTAAGAGGGCAAATCTTAGATGATGATGGAACTCTAAGCCGTAAGGAATCTACTACGTTTGAGGGAGAACACTATGTTGAATGTTACGCAATTGTAAACAACACCGTCATAGCTCGAGATCGGATCACAGTTCCAATTAGTTAAAGACATAGACTTTCAAATCGCTTAAAGAACCATCCTTACATCAAAGGTATATCGAGAAGATAATTGTGACAGAACATAGCAATCAACCAAATATTGTACTACTTGACCAAATTCGCGAGTGTTACGGTCGCGTTGTTTGGACACATAAGACGCATGAAAAGTGTGCGGATATTCTGGACAATAAACATAACCAAATCAAGCTATTACAGATTATTCTATCTGCTGTAACAACAACAGGTGTCTTTGTCGCTGTTTTCGGAAATAGCCCCCCTATTGGTTATATTTCAGCTTTGGTATCACTACTACTAACAATCATAAATGCGTATGTTAAAAAGTATGATCTTGGCGGTCTTTCGCAAAAACACTCTGATGCTGCAAGCACGCTCTGGAATATTCGAGAATCTTATCTTTCACTGATAACAGATATACACTCTAACGCTATCAAAGATGATGAGATAAGGAAGAAACGAGACGTCTTACAAGCAAGCTTACACGACCTCTATAAAGGTTCCCCAAGTACTAATGTAGGGAAAGCTTATGAAAAGGCATCCAAGGCACTGAAGAAGAACGAAGAGCTCACTTTTAGTGATGAAGAAATAGATATGTTTTTGCCAACATCATTAAGAAAAACAATCAGTAAGAAGAAACATACGTTATGACATACCTTGATAACGAATCATTAGAATTCGCTCGTACGCATATTCAGTCATATTATGACTCAGATTTTTTCCCAAAAGCTGACGAGTTTGTCGCCATATGGCATTCCTGGGACAGCATTAAGACAGCCCTTATTGAAACTCCACTGTCAAGTTACCAGTCAACGGCTCCAAGAACAGCTGTATCTTATAAGCCCAAAGGAGGTTTTAGAGTTGTACAACAACTAGATCCTTTAGATACTCTTGTCTATGTAGCCCTAACTCATTTGATTGCAGAAAAGATTGAATCCGTAAGAGTTCCGATTGAAGAAAATATAGCTTGCGCCTACCGCATATCGCTAAGTGAAGGAAGTTTTTTCTTCAAAGGCGGCGGCTACAAGACTTTTATTGAGCAAACTGAAAAGTTAGCAGAAGAGCATGATTATCTGCTTTCAACAGATGTTACTGATTGCTATAACCAGCTCTATCTTCAAAAGCTCATCCATGCGATCACGTTTGCTGATCCTAGCCTAGATTCAATAGCCAACAACATACATCGCTTTCTTTCTGGATTGAACAATAACACATCTCAAGGCGTACCCGTTGGGCCAGCACCTAGCATTATAATGGCTGAAGCTGTTTTGTCTGACATTGATTTGTTTCTGCAAAACAAAGGCATTGAACACACTAGATATGTCGATGACTTTAGAATTTTCTCTGACTCAAAAGAGGAACTCTTAAATGTACTAGAATCTTTGACTCTGTACTTATACGAAACCCATCGACTCACATTATCGTCTGAAAAAACAACGATAGGAAAATCCTCAGATTTTGTTGTAGAGAAATTAAATAGTTACTACGAGTTACAACGAAACCAAGTACTCGATTCTCTAGACGAACTAGAACCCTATTCGGGGCAAGTTGGTGAGGTCGCAATCCATGTAGAAGATCAAGCTGAGATTGCGGTCTCCGATGAAGAACAATTGCTAGAGCTCGCCCAAACAATCATAGAGAGGAAAACTCTTGATCTTGGTATGGCGAGAGCATTATTACGAAAAGCACGAACATTCAAAACTAAGGTTCTAGCTCCAATCCTATTCGAAAAATTTGAATTCTTTGCACCAGCAATCAATGATGTTTGCCTATACCTAAGCTCTATAACAGACGACGACTTTGTTGCTGAATCCAAAAATGCTCTAACTGCTCTATTGAAATCAGAAGTCATTCGTACAGGTGTCGTTAAGTACTGGTTTGAATGGTATATAGCAAACAATATCGCAACTTTAAAAGTAAAACCCTTAAAAAGGTTTTTGATGGAAAAAGGTAGTATTAATGCACAGTCCACTGCTGCAATAACCTCCAAAGATGTATCTTGGGTTAGAGGGATGAAAGCAAAATACAGTACAGTTGGTGGATGGGATAAAAGAGCTATATTGAGAGCCGTAGAAATCCTCCCAAAGTCAGAAGTCGAACTTTGGCAATCACTTGTGGGTGAGGAGTCTTCTATGCTAGAAAAGGCAACGATGGATTGGGTCAGAGCTTACAATTAACAAAGTGAGTTAGCCTTTACCAAAACATAACCAAATAATTTTATTAGCTTTAAAGGAAGAACCTAATCCTGATGACTGAGCAAAGCATAAAAAAGCAGATAGCTAGAGAATATTACAATGTGATCTATGGAGCAAAGCTTAACTTTTCTTCCTTTGATTTCTGCGAAAAAATACCAAGCCTTATAAGCTTTTTCTCGCTCTCCCTTGGTATACTTGGGTTAGCATTTGCCGAGTTCAACTCTAAAACGCTAGCAGCGTCACTCCTTATTGTTGGGCTTGTTGGCTTATTGCTAAAGCCAAGGGAAGCTATAAAGGAACAATATTACACCGCTGGGGTAGAACTCACACAATTGAGTAAAAAGTTAGAAATCATCCACTCAGAGGTTGATGAAAACGATCTTACTTCCGTCGAAAGCGCCAGAAAGTCCCTAATTCAAACACAAGAATTGCATAAAGAAGTAAAACAACCATCACCAGTCTTACTCGCAACTTGGTTTGCCCATTACAAATTGTTTTCTGAACACAATAGCAAATGGCTTTGTAATGAACTTGACCTAACATGGAGGGACAAATTTCCACTTAGCTTAAGAGTAGCTATCGTTATCGCTATATCCTCAATGCTAATCTACTTAGCAACACCCAGCCATCTCAGTAAAGTAACTACATATATGGAAAACTATTGTTCATCAGGTCAAGCAGAAGGCTCCCAGAGTGATGGTGACATAGATGAAAGTAAGCAAAACAACGCACTATGACAAATTTATGCATTGTTCGTTAAGTTTGCTTTTACTAGTACGAGACAAAACAACATTATCATTCACTCGACAATCTCCAGTTCGCAAAGTACGGTTCGGGTTTTACGAACTGAGCAATCACTCTAAATGAGAGAGTTCTATCGAGGAGAGAGTTTTCAACTTAGTTAACCAAACCTGATGGCTTCATTTGCCATTGAGCGGTGGAGTTTGCAACTTGGTTATTTTTGAGGAGTATTCCAGATGGCTGATTTAGAAAGCTAGCGAGTTTCCATCTTAATTATCTGTGATCATGGCTTCAGTAAGAACTTTAAAGGCGAACCGGATGGTTCGCCTTTTTGTTTTGTGGTGATGAAAGCTTACTAGCTTGTTGTTGGAAGCGGCAAGAAGACACTTCAAGATTTTTCTAAAAGTGTCTGTCCCAATTATTTCAGCATAGAATTCTAGACACTCTCCACAACAATCTTAAGCAGCTTCATCATCACTTTTAATAGAGACTACGTTTTTTGGTTCATTTTCAATATCAGTTGGTTTGCTCCCTAAATCTCTTTCCATATGTTTGCGAAGCATAGCTAGTTTGAGCTTGGTTCGGAGTTTAACAAGATCTTCTTTACTAACCTCAGTTTCGTGTGTTGATGTGTCAACTATTTCCCTAGCTAAAATTGATAGTCTTAAAAAGGTCAATCTTTGGTCATGTATTTGAACGATTTGGTTAATACACCTTCTCATTCCTTCAGCTATAAGTGTTAAGATTCCTAACACAGTTAAGGTAAAAGGTATTCGACTTATAAGTACATCCCAAACATTTTTTATACTTCCTTTATCGAAGGACACAATCAAATCACCGGCTCTAACAAATACGTGCTGTGTTATAAAAAATAGCAAGCTAAACAGAAGTACGAAAAACACCCCATAAAACCATTGCTGTTTCCTTGTTTCGCTGGTAAATGACTTTAGGTCTTCACTAAATACGTCAACATCATTTTGTAACTGCTGAAGCTTGCTGTTCTCAATTCGTACTAGTGCACGTTTATCTTCTAGCTCTTCTTTATATGCTTCATTCGCAGAAGCTAAGCTTTCAGTTTCTGTTCTAGTGAAATCAAGCGTTGCTTCTGCTTTAGCTAGTTTTGATTGTCGATCGCTTAAACTTTCGGCTGTAATCGAGAGCTCTTGAGTAGCATCATCTAGCTCTTGCTGTATTTCTTCAAGCTCTTCTCGAATGCTGATCTGGTGCTTGTCAAAAGCTTTTTCTTGGCGAGTGAGTTCATTGAGCTTCTGTTCAACCTTATCATTTCCTTCGTAAAGTTCTTCATAAAGTGAACATGCTATTTTTTGAATATTGTGTAAACGCTCTATGTGATTACTTAATGCTACTGCGCTAGATTGTGGCGTTGTTGTCTCGTTGAACAAAAAGCCTACCATTTTTTTAATGATACTTCACCAGTTACAGTGGAGATGGCGACTTCCTTTATAGGAGCACTGATGTTGAAGACCATGGCATAAATGCCTTCAGCTTCTGTTGTGTAAAATTTTCTAGATACTTTCTCATGTTTTTTTCCAAAAGTATCGATATAGCTTAGCTTAATTGGCTTCCTATCAAATAAAGTAATTTCTAATTTAGCAACAAATCTCTGTTCCTTTAACTGAATAGTGACGGGCTTTGATCTAAGCAAGTATGAATGTGTATCTTCTCGGGATAGATCGTCATAAAACAAATCGTTAATCTTCGATTTTGAAGAAATATGAGTAGGTCGAAGCTTAGTTGCATAAGATAGTAACGTATTAGCTTTTGTGATGCTTTTATTGAGCTTACTTAGCTCAGATGACAGATCATTCAGCACAATTCATACTCCTTTAATGACTATTTTCGAATGAATTTATGAGTTCGATGGTGGAAATATTATCACACATTTATATGCAACAATATTGTATGAATGCATAAGATTAAAGTTCAAAGGAAACAAGAGAACTAAGAGAACTAGAAGGGACAGGCGTGCTTCCCATCTGCGTGAATCTAAAGGGACAGACAATAATACCCTCCTGCCTGTCCCTGTTATATCTCTTACCTCTGAATCGAAATCTGGCGTTGGAAGTCATGGTTTCTTGTTCATGTCTCCAGATTGCTGCTTCAGAAAGATCAATCAGCTCTAATACGGGCTCAAGTTAACCTTATCTAATAAGTTTTCAGCCAGATTTCGACCGTGAAGACCGGCTACCAGTCTTTCGGGTAGGTGAAGTTCGGGTACTTTATACCAATGGACTTCGCGAATTTATTGGCAAACATACCGTTAGGATCAACTTGACCAATTTTTTCACTGTATCGGTTTAGGTAATCACCATAAGACTTGTTGTCACGCTGAAGTTCAAATATCCACGAATTATTCGAATGAGTATTTTTACCCCAATGCGCTCTTGCACCATACTTCGTAACCAGCATATTCATGGCTTCTTCATACGGTGACATATACTGGTTGAAATCTTCTGGTGGTAATCCTGCTGGGACAAAAATGGGGAATTCAATGTGCATCGCAGTTGTACCGTTAGTAAACCCATTACCGGCACCGGTGTAAGCCATAAGCGCAGCGTCTTCAATTTTAGAGAAACGAAGGAAGATACCAATCAAAGGAACAGGCATACTGCGATTGGCACTGTTAAGGCCGTTCGCCCACTTACGAATATCCTCGATCGCGGCTTGAGCATTCTCTTCTGGGACGGCCACTTCCCAATCCATTTGGCGCATTTCACGACCAACATTATCAATCAATTTGCTGGATGTAATACGGTGTGTTGGACCCACTGCATTGGTGGTGTATCGGAGTTCGCCATTAACCGTTTTTACTAGTGGTGGGGTGATGTGCCAACCCGTTTTACGCAAGTATGCCATGCTTTGGTGGGTATCAATGGAAGGCTCTGCTCCACCAATTTGGAACGCCTGCATGGTTTCCTCAATACTAAGGGCCGATGTGTCAACATAAGGGAAAATAAGGCGGTTGTTCGCGTTTTTTTCTGCTTCTAATGCCGTTGTTTTACCACAAGTTCTCAAGTACTGCTTTAGGCTTGGGAACCAATTATATTGCCCATAATCGCACTCTTTTATGTCTGCAATCACACTGCCTTTTTTATTCTCTTCAAACAGCTCTTTTTCATCGTGGAATGTGATTTTCACATGAGTATTGGTCGCTGGTTGAACTTCTAATTTTAAGCGAGTGATGATGCCGAAATACCCCATATGGGTTAACAGAGATTTCCAAAGGTCAGGATCGGTTTCTCCTGTTGTTCCTCGGCTATATGTTTTGAGCTTGCCATCTGCGCCTACAATGTCCATTGATACAACAGAATGACTAAGAATATTTCGATTAATTGGAGAGCTACCATGCGCTGAGGTTCCAATCGCACCAGCGACTGAAGCATGACGCCAGCCTAGGTGTACGTACCCCAGCCCCTTACCTCGTTCGTATAACCACTCACCTAGCTCATGCAGATTGGTTCCAGAAGCAACATTAACCACCTCTATCCCTTCGAACATTTCCAGTGCCATACCAAGTTCAGCTTGGGAGTGATCAAATTTATTCATGATCATTGTTATGCCATCAGTGCAAATAATTCCCGATGCAGAACCCGCAGTATTATTTTTGGTTTGCCCACTGGAGACTTTGATTCTAATGCCATTACGTTTCGCGAGAGCCACAATGGATTGAATTTCTTCTACGCTGGTTGGGTGATAGACAGATTGTAATGATGATTCGTCACATAACACCATAAAGTTAAACGAAGCCTGAGCATACTCGCCGCAGTCTGAAGGGCAGCTTTCTGCGGTTTCGTTTCCATTACAAATCAAATCTGAGCAGGTTGCCATCAAAGAAACACCAGGAAGGTGCTGATTCTTTTTCACTGTTTTTTTTACGTGACTAAGTTTTGAGGCAATGCTAAGTAAAGGGTCGGTAATTTTTTCAAAATTGTTTTCTTTGCCACAAAATTCACCAAATTGATTCGCGGTACACACTAAAATATAAATGGCTCCTACTTCCATTTTAAAGTCTGAAGGGAACTCATGAACCAATACAGCGCCATCTTTCTTAGCCTCTATTTTTGCTAAAGTTGGGGCAAGTGCTAAACCTAATTTATTTTTCAGAACATCTCCCCAATATACATTGTAATGGGTGACATTCGATTCATCAGGTGCTGGCCAAATTTCTATTCCTTCTAATAACCGTACAGGCATGATAGAAGAAGGGTTTTTATCTGCTGTGAATGTTACTCGCACCTTTTGAGCCGATTCTGTTGGTGTTTTAGGTGGGCTCGTAAAAGCATAAGAACTGGGTATGAAATAAACTGCTGCTAGCAGGAAAATGATCATTTTAAATTTGTCTAAAAACTTCATAGAAACACTCGCTATATAGATGTAATAACCCACAAGACACACCTTAAAAAGGTATAAATCGCATACAGTTTTTATCAAGCTATACACTGATACAATCTTTTAGATATTGAATTCAATTATCTAATGTCAGATTTAGAATCAATGTCTAATAGTATTCATGTCAATATATCCATTAATCGATAAAGAAAGTCATAGACAGGATCTTAATATCCTAAAGTCCAGATTATAAATGTAAAACTGAACGTGTAATCACCTCCTAGATAATCCAATATAAAAAAGGAAATAGACTATAAGAAACCAGAAACAGAACACTTCTAAACAACACATGCCAAGATCAAAAAGGCGAACCACTTGGTTCGCCTTGTTACTTCTTCATCATGATTTTATTTTAGAGGGTCGTTGTCTGGCAATGCGCTGTGAATCCAAAGTGCCAGCCTGTGTTTGATGTTTGCGCCGTCGAGCTTGCTTTCTGGTAGTGGCGTGATTTGCTTGGCATCGACCAAGAATAGGTAAATCGCTTTAACTCTTATGGGCTGTGGTGACTGAGGAAGATCAAAGCCTTGCATTTTTGCCATCTTCCCAGCAATCTCAAGTGCCTTTTTAACCAGTTTATCTTCATTATGAAGCTTGGAGCTTTTTGCCATTGATAAAATCCTCTTCTTCGCTTGGGCTTAGGATACATTAAGTGTCACATGCGGCGTGTTAGTAAGTTCTCATATTGATAAAATTACGCCACATTCCCAAGTAACTGCGTGAAAAACGACCATAGCTGGTCACCTTCCTATCTTGAATCGTCAGTCTCGCACATTTCACACGAAGAGTTAAAGGGGCTCTATCCCTGAAGTAATACAAAGTTCACCAATTACAGTAAGTTGCACGTAAAGACACAAAGACTATGTCTGCCTTGTTCGAGCAGTGTCTATTTCGGGTTTTAAGGCTTTCGTATAACGCGGGGGATCATTGTATTTGGGTAGGCTTCAAAACAAAAAGAATGAAGGGAAAATCACTGAGGCTGGATTGAAAAGAGGTGGCTAATTAAAGCCGACCAAGCTATTTAACTTGGCCGGCTTTGCTAGCAATTATTTTGCTTTTGGAGTGAATGTCTGAGTACTGCGATCTTCGTCAGCAACAGGTTTGATTTTCTCTCCGTTCGCCGTTAGACCACGAACATAATCGATGAAGGTTTCAGTGTAGAGCTTCAACGTATCTTCGTACTTAGACTTATCTGCCGAGATTTCACCAAAGGCTAGGTATCCATCTTTACCACCAGCGATGTAGTTGTTCGTTACGACTACAAGCTCTCTGTCATCACTTAGCGTAGACCAAGTGCCATCACCCTTCGCTTTCACCTCGAAGTTGTGAACACGCTGACCAGCAGGTCGGTTGAAGTCCACGTCGTATCGAATACCAGCAGAGTATGGGTATGCACCGTCAGAACCGTCTGCGCTGTTGTCTACAAACTCTAGGTACGCTTTGTCTACCGCTTGGTTAAGGACTTTCTTAACCTGAGCACCCGTCATCGTTAGGTTAACCATGGTGTTGTTGAAAGGAAGTACTTTCGTTGCACCAGCAACGGTGAACTTACCTTGAGTGATGTTTGCACGAGCACCACCACCGTTCTGGATAGCGACATCTGCACGCTTCGTTTCTGCAAGGAACGCTTGTGCGACTAAGTCAGCCACTTGAGAACCGTGTTTAATAGTGTGAGTGTCACAGCCGTCTGCTCCGTTGTGCTTTTGTTGGCCAGGAACGCGCTCGTAACATAGAAGCTCTGTTGACTGAGCGATTTCTTTGTCTTTCAACTCATCCAATTTTTTGGAGTAAGAAGACAGCGTTTTTTGTGTTGCCGCATCTGGCGTAACCTGAACTAGGTTTGGTTGAGCGTTGATGTCTGCAACGATTGCTTCAAGCTCTGCACCCGTCACTGGCTGACGTTTACCGTTTGAGTCTTTACGCTTAAAGTCTTTACCCATTAGTAGGTGAGGTGTACCAGAACAAGACGCGACTTTGTTGCCATCAAACGAAACAGTTAGTTCACCCAAAATTTGGCTGTATTGCCAAGCTTGAGCGACACAAACTTGATCGCCGTCTTTGTTGGTTCTCAGTGTCGGGTAAGGACCGTCACTCTTAAGACCTACTGCGTCAAAGTCACCAAGCAACGTGTGTGAGTCACCACCGATGATAACGTCGACGTCTGTCAACGCTTCTGCAAGTTGTAGATCGTTTGAGTATTGGTAGTGCGTTAGAAGAACGATCTTAGAGACATCTTTTGAAACCAACTCATCAATGTATTTCTGGGCGGTTTCCACTTCGTTCAAGAACTGTGTTGTTTCATCAGGGTTTGATGAGTTCATTGTTTTGTTAGCGATATCAATGCCAACAATACCGATTTTGTGGTCGCCGTATTGCTTGATCGTGTATGGCTTGAAGTAATCATTAGCCGAATTTTGAGCAAGTGGAGATACGCCTTGCTTAGGAATAACGTTTGCAGCAAGTACTTCAGGAGGACAGTTGCCCGCATTTAACCAGTCGAGGAAGCGCGCAAGACCTGCATCACCGTCATCAAATTCGTGGTTACCAAGAGCGAAAGCATCGAAACACGCGTGGTTCATTAGAGCTGCATCAGCTTCACCTTTGAACAGCGCGTAATAAAGCGTTCCAGAAATAGCATCACCTGCGTGAAGTTTTAGCACGTTCTCGTTTGCTTCAGCACGTTCGTTCAGCGCTGTAACCAGTGCCGGGAAACCACCAACTTGAGCATACGTCGATTGACCTGCTAACTTGAGCTTTTGACGTGAAGGCTCTAAATGCGAGTGGTGATCGTTAACGTGTAAGATGGTCAGATCGAATGGAGAAGGATCTGGCTTGGTTGTTGCACACCCTGAAGCTACCACTGCCGACAGGATGGCTAATGCCAATGGTTTAGTTTTCATTTGTCGTCCCTACAATTTGATTATTAAAAGACTGGCTTTTTCACAGCCCCTAATTATAGGTTTGCAACGAATGTTTTTTTGAACTTATGCGAAAATATTGAGAATAGCGTCAAAGAATATTATTTTATTACAATATTATTGTGAGATTTATCAACAATAACGGGTTAAAATGTTAACCAGAGGTTAATCAAACCACTTAGAAATGAGAGTTGCCTCTAAGAAATAGGATTTCTAAGTCTCGCCATAAAAAGTATACACTCAGAAAGAATTACCGCTCGTGATCACTTAGTCAACTGGAGGGCGATACTCTCAAAATTACCTCTCTTCATTATTCTTCAATTAAAAAGATCGTCAATTCAAACACACTTCACTCAAGTATTTATTGACTCGTCAATAAGTTACGAAGCTTTGCGAGTCATTTATAAAATACAGATCATCGATATTGTTGCGTTAATGTTAGGTTGATAGGTTGCAGATAGAACAATCAATTAAGAATATTGCTTTGTTTTTTAATGAAATTTTTTAGTTTTAACTTAAAAGGAATTTTTGAGATGAGTAAACTTGTAACGCCAATCTCTATTGCCGCTTTGTCTCTGTTTGCGATTTCAGCCCAAGCGAACTTTGAGGTTCCAGGCTCTGCTTTTTTCCCAACAGAAGTGAATTGCCAGTTCACAAAAGATATTACCATTGGCCAAGATGCGTACCAAAAAGCTATCGATACTTCGATATTTTACGTCGGTGGAACCTGGGAAGTATTAGCGCCTTTATATAGACGAAACGATGGTTTGTACAAAGGCGACACGGTATGCAACGCGAATGAAACAACTGGCGTGTTGCTCGATACCTTCAAGATAGACTTCGTAGCAGACCAAAACATGTCTGCGTTTGCTGAGCAATACAACCTAAGTTATGTAAGCGCTCAGAGCAAAACCGAAGCGGTCTTTAAATTCAACCCTGAGCCGATTCCAGAGCAACCTTCTTGGCTTCCAGACGATCATGGCTTAGCACAAGCGCATGCCGAGGATTTGGCGGTAAAAGCCAATACTATTTTAAGTAACAATAACGTTGAAAAAGTCGCCATTGACATCAAGTGGAACTTTTAATTTTTCGGTCCTGTTAGGTCTAACTCCAAGTATCGTCCAGATATTTGGTTCAATGGGAATCAGTAAGGCTATTTCAGCTTAAGTAAAACGTTAAAAGCGAACCGATTGGTTCGCCTTTTGCTGTTTTAACCATTCTTCAAAACTCAATTTGGGGAGTGCAGCCCTAACCTATTTCCTTCTGAATCATGGAAGATTGCAAAGTATCCACTGTCGTCGGCATGAGGTGATTTAGGAATAACGACTTTTCCACCACTCACCTTTACTCTATCAAGAATACCTTGAAGGTCGTCTCCACCATTCAGGTAGATAGTGACACCACTTGCCGAAGGTACGGAACCTTCCCCTTTTACGATAACACCAATAACTGCCTGCTCCTCATAAGGAAGTACGCCCATTTCCATGCCTGGCATTTCTACTTTTTCAATTTTAACGTCCAGAATAGCTTCATAAAATTCGATGGCGCGTGAAATATCGGTCGCTGGAATTTCAAATATTGAAACGTAACTGTTCATACTTTCTCCCTTTTGATTCGTTACAGGTTCGCTTTTGTGTTTATTCAATTCGACTCTATCTTCGCTATAACAAACAGTGTTACCAAAAATGAGCACTGCAATGGTAAGAATAAATCGAAAAGTAGCTTTCTTCATACTGCCCACATCTAAGAGTAGAAACGATGAGGCAACATTAAACGGATGACGGGAGGCAAAATTGTAAAAATACGACAAAGTGATTCATTTGTAGAGTTTGGAAGATAGCACCATGTTTTCATGACCTAAAAACTCTTTTGGAGTAACACCAGTAAACTCTTTGAAATCTTTGATAAAGTGCGCTTGGTCGTAGTAGTCGTTTTTATAGGCGATATTTGTAAAGCTTTCGCCTTCTTCAGTGAGCAACATTTTTAAAGCGCTCTGCAATCGAATTAATTTGCTTAGCTGCTTTGGACTAACACCGATTTGCTTAACAAACGCTCTCTCTAGTTGCCTTCTTTTTGATGGCTCTTCTTTCATAATCTCACTAATCGATGTACTTCCGTTTGTTGATAAAAGCGTATCTATTGTTGACGTAACAATGTTGTCGACCACCAGCTGATCACTGAGTTTATTCAGAAGAAAGGATTCGACTATCTCTATTCTATGTTTTGTATCCGTTGCTAGGATGATCTGCTCTTCCAACTTTTTTGCAGATTCTTTGTCAAACAGCGTATCTAAAGGCGTTTCTTTGTTTGCCAATGTGCTGATCGATGTACTCACAAAATTAGCGAAACCATAAGGATAAAAGCTAATTGCAAATGAGTTTACATATCCTGTAGGTTCGACAAAAAAAGGCGTTGTGATCTGCCCTAGCACCATAGAGCGAGGTTGTATAATAAAATCCTCTTCAGACGTATATCGCTTGATATCGTCTCCAAGTATGAACACCATTTCTATTGCGCCATCAGGAACGATTCGCTGTCTTTGCTGCTCCGCGGTTGCAGGAACTTCCAAAGTCCAATAACGACTAATGAGCGATTCCAAATCTTGATGGGGCTGAAAAGTTTGATAGTCCATGTTGAGTTATTCCTTTTATCAGCTTCGGAGGTGTTTGTTGGGGTTGCATTAAGAATATAGGCATTCATTTGATCACTAACCGATACAATGCCACAAAGCTACGATTCAAATTGAGCTTTTTCCATTTACATACGTGAAAATCACATACTTATCAATTACGTATTTTCCGAGTAGGTTCTAGCTAATTATAAGTGGAGTTTAATAAAGAGTACCCGTTACTGTAAATTACAGACCCTCACTATTCAAAGGTAAGGACAAAATGGCAAAGTTTTTGTTGAAAGGCTTGTTGCTTGTTTTAACCACATTACCCATTTTAGCTATTGCGGAGTCTGTTGATTTGTTTAAGAAAAGAGTCGTGCACTTATGCCCAGAAATCAATGGTCGATTGATGGATGGAGATAAACCTCTTAGCGGTATCACTATCGAAAGAGGAGTTGCCTATGGTGAGCTTTATGAAGATGAAGTCATCACAGATGAAGATGGGTATTTTTCATTTCCTTTGCATGAATACGAGACAAGAAAGCCGCTCATTCCAATTGCAGAAACCAGAGTGGTCAGGTACTTATCAGCCAGAATCAATGACAAAGACGTAAAGATACTTTATTCGCCAATAAGTACTTTGAATCCAGTTGAAAGTATCACCCGTTCGCTATCAAACATGGTATGCAACATAAAAACCGAGCTGGGCGTTTTTTCATTTAGTTATGATAATGGTGGGAAGATACCTCAGGATTTATACAGTATTTGTCATCTTGAATACCTTGAATATAAGGGGAAACATTAATGACGCCTCTATCACCTAAGTGCAGATTAGACTTCGCAAGTAATGTATATGATATTGAAAGTGGTGAAAGAAGTAACCGTTGCTAGGTTGTATCGAGCAGTAAGACAAGCAATAGCCTAGGCTAAAGCGGCTTGAGGCCTATAGTTAAACAATTGAAAACTTACTCTAGAATATAAAACTCCAAACAGTACGCACCAAAAAGAGCCTGCAGTTAAACCGCAGGCTCTTTGCGTTGGCCTGTAATATTCTGAATAGGATTTGCACACTGATTTCATAAATACGGTTTATTGAATGACAAAATGGCAAGCCATAAGCGTTATCGAAACAAGACTTAAATACCCTCTTATCGCGTTCCAGCGCCCCCATTTTTGAAGATAATGTTGCCATGTTTGATTCAGTTGGGTGCCTGAATCTTTTAACCGATTATTGAGTGGAACATTAAAGAATAACGTTATAAGAAAACCGGATATGGCGAGCCCTGAGCCTAGTAGAAAGAATGGCATTGTTGGTGCTTGTGCTTGGTACAAGAAGATCAAAATGCAAAGAAAGCTACTAACTGGCGAGCAGAAAAATACCGTCAAAAATGCCTTATTCAAAATGACCTCATTAATTCTCACCATAACTTCTGGTGTTTTTAGCTCTTTCAATACTGGCATTACTGTGTTGTTGAAAATGAAATAAAGCCCAGCAAGTAGCGATGTTGTAACAAAGGCGACAATTTCCAGCACCATCAAAAATGAATCAAACACACTATTCTCCTTTCACTTGGTTAGATAACCAAGCTGTTGAATCGGTAATTGTGTATTTAATAGAAATGGGCAATCATTTGATTTGCATAAAGTTCGTAATTCTTTGCAGGAAGTACAAAAAATGCCTAACAGCAACCTAAGCGCTCAAGATCGTCTACGGGACAAAATCACCCATCAAACAGAAAATATTTCCCCACTGGCGTATTTAACAATGAGAAGCGTCTTTTACACGCACTCTCTGTTAGAAGAACCTTGGGGAATATTGATGCCTAGTATCCCCTCATGCTGTATGTTTCATCTTATTACGAGCGGAAGCGCTACCTTAAATATTGGGGAGAAAAGCATAGAGCTCCAAGAAGGTGATTTTATCCTCCTACCCAAAGGAATGGGGCACAGTTTTGTGGATAGCAAAGGGTCTGAGGCGGTCAATCTTTTAGATTTGGAAATAGAGAAAATTGGGGATCATCACGAGCAGCTTGTTATTCAAGGTTCTGGTCCCAAAACTCAAGCATTATGCGGTACGGTTGTGTTCGACAGCGAGCTTGCTCATTCCATTACCAATTCGATGCCTGATTTCGTTTTCATTGGTTCTGATTCGCACCTCTACTCCACCCTTTCCCAAACCGTATCTTTGATTCAGAAAGAGCTCGCCCACGAAGAGTTTGCATCCAGTATCGTCATCACCAAATTAGCTGACATCTTGATTCTCCAGAGTATCCGATCTTGGATTTCAGAACTTCCTGCAAATGACCAATCTTGGATTAACGCTCACACAGATAAACGCTTAGCAAAGGTAATGGCGACCATTCACCACTCCCCTGATTCAAATCTTGATGTCAATACACTTGCCAAGATTGCCGGAATGTCTCGGACGGCGTTTATTGATCATTTCAAACAAGTAGTAGGTTCAACACCCAAAAAGTACGTCACCGATTGGAGATTGAATCTCGCCAAAGATAAGCTCACCAAAGGGAACGAATCCATTATAAGTATTGCGATGAGCGTTGGTTATCAATCTGAAGCCGCTTTTAGTCGGGCGTATAAAGCAGCCTTTGGTTTTCCCCCTTCCCAAACCAAGAAAGCTTGATCTTGTGAGGCGCTTTGTCGCTTCTTACATCAAGAACCGAACAGGCTAATTTTAAAATCCACAAATATCCATTTATTTAGATTATTAATCTGAATAAATATCACAAACATAGTAATTAACTCTAAAATAATGCACCAAGCTGCTTACTTTACAAATATTGCCTGATAAGTTCGCATTGCTCTCAGAAATGATACAGAGAGCCCTATCTTCATACACATCTGTTCAATAACCGAGTGTATGGAGAAGGTAATAAATCAATAAAAACAGGTAATTAAATATGATTTTAAAAAGAAGCTTCGCTGCCCTCGCCATTTTAACGGCTTTTAACGTCTCCGCTTACGAACACTACTCCGTATTTGAAGATTATGTGGACTCCAATAGCGTACAAGCAACCACAGCTCGCTTGACTCAAGTCGCGAAAGAAGCCAGTGGCGAAACGACAGTAGCGGGGGCGTATTCTTACGACCATCTAGGTAGAGTGACTCAACGAAATTACGCAGACAGCACTTTTGATTATGCATACAACGAACAAGGCTTATTGCAGTCTGCTCGCGCATTGATGAAGCACGGATCAATCAATAGCTACGTACGACACACAAAAGAGAATTTCGTTTCCGACTACAGCTACAACGCTCTAGGGCAAGTTACGTTCGAAAACAAAAAAGTGTTTCATGACGAAGCAACGAATTTAGACGGCACACCTATCGCGTCATATCGAATTCAATACACGTACGGGGCAGATGGTAAGTTGCTTCAACGTAGACAAGCCCCAATTACTGGGGAAGATACCGCCGTTAGAGAGTTTCACTATTACTACCATGAAGACGGAAAGCTAAGAAAAATTCGAGAAACTCGATTCTCTACACCAAAAGAAAAGAACACGTTGCTCCTTCAGTACCACCCGAATGGAGAGATTAAAAAAGCGACTCAAAAGCTATTTGGTAAGCCAACAAAAACCGTTGAAATGGAATACGTCGATGATGGCTCTCTCGTTTATGGTGTGTATTACGCCGATCCAGTCAAAGAATGGAAAGTGGACGTAGACTTCTTTGGGTTGGCATTTCACCCAATTCGCAATCTTAAACAAACTGTAGAAGGGAGCGTGACGAACTACAGTTACCAATACCATAACCATGATGGCGACGTTCTGCCAGACAGTTTGGAGCTATTGCTCACTTTCCCTACAGGAGCGAGCACAACGTTGAACTATAATATGAGCAACAAGTAAAGAGTATCCAGAAACTAAGGCGAGCAACGTAGCTCGCCTTTTTCTTTACAAAAAGCGAACCTTATTAATAAACTGACTTCTAATCTTGACCAAACAAATGATATAGATAATAACAATCAGATGCTTAAATAATTAGTGAACATTTTCGCTTGAGTTTTGTTCAAATTATCTGCAGTTCATAATAAAAAATAAGGAAAATGGACATGAGCCATACCATGCGCTTTTCGCTACTTGCTGCTTTAATTTCAGGTGTACTTTCCCCAGCCCATGCAACGCAAATCACCAAACCTAACGATACAGCAGTACAAAAAGCCGTACTAGATTCGGCGGATGAAACGGTTCCAGAAACAGGTGCTTCAAATGCACCACTCTGGCTGCGAAATACCGCTTTGTCTCCAGATGGCAAAACCTTAGCTTTTACCTATCAAAGTAAGATATTTCTGGTTTCAAGTAAGGGGGGCGATGCTAGGGCTATCACCAATGGAGACTTTTACCCGCATAATTTGATGTGGTCACCCGACAGTCAAACACTCGCATTCGCAGCAAACCCTTATGGTAACGATGATGTATTCACTATAAACCTTGAAACTGGCCAGATGGCTAGGCATACGTATCATTCTGGCTCAGATATTCCCACTGGGTTCAGCGAAAATGGTGATGCTTTGTTGTTTAGTACTTCAAGGCTAACCAATAAAACGCAAGATTTTTACAGCTTGCCAGAAGGATCCTTGTACCCTCTCGGGAATCAGCTCTATCGAGTCGCACTTCATTCTAATCAATCCTCCGCGGTTCTGAGCGTACCGGCGAAACATGCGGTTTGGAATTCCGATGAAACGAAGTTGTTGTACAACTCTCCACACAAAGACCAAGAATATCGCAAGCATCAACGTTCTTTTGCGGTTCCAAACATCTGGCTTTATGACGCCGTCACAGGTAAACACAACCAGCTCACTGAAGATCGTATTTCGGCACAACAACCTATTTGGAACAAAGATGAATCCGGTTTTTATTACCTCAGTGAACGCGATGGGAATTTCAATGTGTGGTTTTACGAATTAGCAACCGCAGAAAAAACTCAAATTACGCGTTTGTCTAGCCACCCTGTTCGACACCTGTCTCTTGATGAAAATGACAACCTCGCGTTCTCATATAATGGTGAGTTATACACTAAGAAGCAAAACGATAAAGCGGCAAAAAAAGTAAATATTACTATTCAAAATTTCACTCCAAAACCTAGCCAATACCACTTCACCAATAATGCCACCAGCTTTGTCCCATCAGAACTCGACGTAGGTGAAATGTTACTGAGTTCGTACGGTGATGTTTATGCTTTCAATGCAGAAAAAACAACGGTAAAAAATATAACCAATACGATTGGTGCGGAAAAACACGTCGACTTCACCACAGACGGCTATGGTGCCATTTATAGTGCACTGCGGGATGGAAAATGGGGGTTATACGCGGCATATTCCGTTAAAGAAGAAGAACTCCTGTCGAAAGCAATCATTACTGAAGAAACCCCCTTCCTTGTTTCTGAAGAACATAATGTCACTCAACCAAAATACTCTCCGGATGGGAGCAAGCTCGCGTTCGTTGTGGATGGAAGAGCACTTCACGTACTTGATCTCAGTGACAGCAATGAAAGCTCTGTATTAGACAAAATCGAAGACGCACTTACTTCCAAAAATGAAGAAGCCACAAATTTGGGCGTGGAGCTTATTTCTGCGGAAACAGTCAGTGAATCAAACCAATTGGAATTTTCTTGGTCTCCCGATTCTTCACAACTTGCTGTGCACTTATCGCCTAGCCCTTATGTAGAGCAGGTTCATGTTGTTCAAGCCGATGGAAGCCAGTCTTCAATTAATGTATCTCAAAGTGGCTTTTACAATGGCATGCCACAGTGGAGCGCAAACGGCAGAATTCTATTTTGGAAAACCTCAAAGTACGGTACAAAATCGGCGGATGGTGAAGACACCGGATATACCCTTAACGGCGTATTTGTGAATAATCGCGCTAAGAAAGATTTTAGAGACGACGTCGAACTGCCCGAGGAAAATGAAAGCGCACCGAGTTATGCTTTCAACGCTAACAATATTGAATATCGCGAGGCATTCCATCTCCCCTTCTCTACCACAGTAATTGGTGCGCACTTAATGGGTGATCACTTGCTTGTCATCGATATGTATTCAGACCCATCGGGCGATTACAGTACTCGCGGGTTTAGTTACAACATCAGAACCAATGAGTCTTCATTACTGTTTTCTGGTCTGCCAGAAGCCAAGAGCGTTTACATATCATCGACCCAAGAATTCGCTTACTTGCTCACCGAGTATGATGTGATTGAAGTAGAGACGAATTCAGGTGAACCGATATATCACGCCATTGATCTTCCAGTCGATTTTGATGTGGCACCGAGAAGAAAAGCCGCATTTGACCAAATCGTTACCCAAACAAAAGAACAATACTACCGCCGTGATATGGACAATGTGGATTGGGACTTCTATAGCAACAACTACCGAAAGTTTCTACCACACATTAACAATGACCTCGACTTTGCCACCATTTTAAGTGAGCTCAGTGGCGAACTGAATTCTTCTCACACTGGGGGATATGGCTATCCGAAAGCGCCTATGCGTTACGACGAGACGGCATCGCTTGGGTTAGTATTTGCCGAAAACATTGCCCCCTCGTTTGCGCGCACAGAATCTTCGAATACGGATGCAAAATCCGATGCCGAAGAAACTGCCGGCGAAAATGCAGACGAAACTGCCGAAAAAACGACTGAAGAAAAGACATTGTCCAACCTCATCATTGAAGAAGTGTTGCCCGGCGGCCCTGCCGACATTGAAGACGTCGTGCTTAAAACAGGCGATCGCGTTACTGCTATAAATGGAAAACCCGTTTCTAACCTCGCTGAACTTTCTCAGGCATTAAACAACAAAGTAGACACGCCTGTCTCCGTTACTTTAATGAGAGGAGAAAAGAACACTTGGCAGCAAGAAATCACCCCAATGAGCGATGGAGAGCAATATGGGCTGGTTAGCAAACGTTGGGAACTGGCAAGGCGTGACCACGTTCTTAAAACAAGTGAAGGCAAAGTCGGTTATGTTTACTTGCCAGACATGTCAGCTAACAGTTTTGAGCACCTTCGAGCAGAAGCGCTTGGCCGCTTAAGAAACACAGAATCACTGATCATTGATGTACGCTTTAACCGCGGTGGCTTCTTAGCTGATACCTTGATTGAGTTCCTAACAGCCCAAAAAGCGGCGGTTATCGTTCCGCAAAAAGGCAAACCCGCATCGGATGCTAGCCGACGTAGCTGGTTGAAACCTTCGGTGGTGATAGCGAACTCCGCGTCCTATTCAGAAGGCTCTGCGTTTAGCCAATATTATCAAGATCTAAACGTCGGACCTATTGTTGGTGAGCCTGTTCCAGGGACAGGAACGGCGGTAATGGGCGCGTTCTCTTCAGTTTATCCTGATATTTTCTTTAGCTTCCCTTACCTTCCATTAAAAACATCCGATGGTCGTTACTACGAGAACCTTGAACTCATCCCTGATATTCAAGCCTTTAACCGACCTTCTGAAATTGTTGTTGGTAAAGACACGCAACTGGATACCGCCATTGAAGCGGCATTGAGCCAGATTCAACCGTAAAGGCGAGTTGGAAGCGTTTTTTAACCAAAGCCTTTATTGAACCAAGGCTAATATTGATTAATTTTAAGGCGAGTATTGCGGCTCGCCTTTTTATTTGAAGCAGTAGAATAGTAATCACGATGGCGGATATTTGACGTTATTGCCCAAAATTGACGATACCAATCCAATAAGTATCAAAGCTCTTATTACTTTGTAAGATATCAACCATTTTAGCTGGCTTTAGTAGTGGTATACCTCCTTTTCGAATTTGATTGTTCTCGCTGTCTATAAAATCGCCCAAATACCCTTAATTCATTGATATTAATTACTTAAATATACATAAGTTAATTCACCCTTTCCGTAAAACAAATTTTTCTATTTTGTTAATCTGGAATTAAGTGCATGTTTTCACATAAAAACAACATGAATAGCAACTTTAGTCATATTAAAATTCTTTATACTCAACCTGTTGATTAAAAAGAGTTTTAGTCACCCATCTGTATAGCCCACTGGCTCTAGCTAGCTGATTTCTCACAAAATTGTAGGAATTCAGCGGATTGAGGCAATCAGGCCCAATGAGTTAAATTCTTTTGGGAACATTCCCGTTCTTGAAGCGATTGAGATTCCAATATTTTTGCTGCCTAAACGAAAAAATCATGCGTTAACCGCACGTGTCTTATGCGGTAGTTGTTATTGATTTAACAGTTAATGGAAGCCCAATCAAAGCACACCGACAACGCTCATACCCTATTTGAACGTACCTACATAAGAAGAAAACAACAAATGACAAGCTCTCACAAAAATAGCTTAAATCGCCCTCATGTCGCCATATTAGGTGCAGGGATTTCAGGCTTAGCCATGGCCCATGAATGCCGTAAGCGTGGATACAATGTGTCCATTTACGATAAGGAACAGCAAACTGGGGGGAAGTGCCTTGGTACGGTTGTTCATGGGTGTGTACACGAACTCACTCACAGACAACTGTTTGCAAAAAACCATAATTTACTTAATTTTTTAAAGGAAATACCAACGGAGACAGGAAGCTGCTTTGATTCTCTATACCCCCAAGAGCAAGTGCAGTTTGTGTGGGGCAAAAAAGGCAAAACCATGCAATTTCAACGTCGCTACTTTCGTCATGTCGAAAAGCTCATGGATGATGCCAAATCTGCCTACGCGATGCTCTACTCAAAGGTCCCTGTTCAAGACGTGCTTTGGTTTAAAAAACGGTTAGAGCAAACCTTATCTGCGGAAAAATTGCTGAAAACACCCGTCAGCGAATATTTTGAATATCAGCAAAGACCTAGGCTATCTCAATTCCTAAAACCCGTACTACTAGGTTGGATTGGTGCAACAGACAGTACACCAGCGCTATCCGTGTTAGATCTGCTTAACAATAAAACGGGCACGTTTCACCCTGACTCTCCAAACGCTTACAGCCTAGGAATTCGAGAACCTATAGGCGATGCCTTTATTACTCCTCTTACCGAGCATCTTATACAAAGTGGTGTTCATTTTTATCTCGGATGCGAAGTCACGTCGTTGAAACAGAATGAATCTGCCACATCGATTTCTAGTGCTCTCACAAAAGAGGGGGAAACTATCGAAGCCGATTTCTTTGTGCTGGCTTTGCCTGCTCATGTTACTGAAGCACTGCTCGGTAATCACAGTAAAGCACTGGACTACAATTATGTATTTAGTCACGGCTTCCAATTTCATTTTTCTCAAATGCCCGCCAGTTTAAAGAGGAAAACCGTGGGTATAGCGGTCGACTCGCCGTGGGGGCTGAGTTACCACATTACCAGTAGAAAAGTGGGCCAAGTTGAACGAATTTGCCTGTCCGTTACTGCGACGGATTTAAACCATGCCTTGGGGGATGTATACCAGCGCCCTATGCTGGAATGTAACGAGCACGAAGTGCGAACTGAATTGCTAACGCAACTCTTCGGAAATACCTCTTTAGCCGAAGAAGAGGCTTTTATGAGTTTTCATGTTGGGCTAGGAGCGAAACTGGTTCCAGAGGAAGAGTTAGAAACAAGCTACAAAACATGGTTTAAGGGCGGCACTGTAAGAGACGAGCAGGGAAACAAGCAACGCTGGGTTATTCAACACGCTCTGACCCACCCGACAGCAAAAAGCATGCAATCCTTATCGGTTGATGCCTTTCACAATTTATTTTTGGTTGGAGAGTACCTTTCAGACTCTAAGCAAACTTGGCATGTCCCCGTAACTCTAGAGCGCTGTATTGAAACGGTGCGTTTAAGTGCTGAACAGCTGAGTGCAAAAGAGGACGTCGCATGAACAACCGCGTTTATGCACCACTTTCCTCAGTACTATTCTTAGCGATTTGTTTTATTTATGGCAGTGGTTTCTATCAGCTTGTACAAAGCTCGGTATTCATAACATTATTGTTAACCTTGATATTTCCTATCGTTTTTTGGCCGCTAATAAAAAAAGTCGGTAACGACGAAGAAATCAAACGTATCCTGTTTCTAGAAACAGGGTTTAACTTGCTGTGTTTTTTAGCGATAAGCCATTGGATCCAAGTTGGTTTCATCGATAAAGGGTTAGTTGTATTTTTTCTTTTTCAAGCTGGCGGTTTTATATTCGTTCAGTTAAAGAAACAGGCAACCATGTCGGCATTAATTTCATTATGTTTAGCCGCTGCTATTGCTTATTGGACCGTTGAAAGTGCTCAAACTCAGCTAAAAGGTGACGGCGCAATGCTTCTGTTTGGTCATGCTGTACCATGGCAAGTTAAAGTGATATATGGCGCATGGTTAGTTCAGTTGTTGTTTGTGGAGTATAAGCACGTACTTCCTAAACTCACGCTTATGTCTTGCCACATTGCTTCCTACATTATTGCCATTCATGCAGATGATTTTTTTCACGCTCGCATAATTACGGCTAGCCACTTACTGTTCTTAGCGCTTTGCTTTGATTTTAAGTCAATGGATTGGGGAGGTCGCCAGTTTGCGACTTCAACGGTGGTGCAACAATTCGTCTCTAAGTCCTCGGTGCAGCATGGATTGTCGGCGAGTTTATTAGCCATCGCTTTATCCAGTTTGGGGACATTGCTACTGTTTCATTAATAACGATGTGAATAGATGAATATAGGGGGGATGTCTGTCTCCCTCTATATTCCGGTGGTATTCACAAAAACAGTCTCACTGGCTGTTTAAATGACCCGTGTCCTGACACGTTTTGTCAGCAAAACGGAGTATTTTAATGGTTCGGTCAACTTTATGGATCCCATTATGTCCTCCTCAACCCAATGCCTGTGTGGCAAAGTATCGCTCACCGTGACCTCTCCTAGCCCCAAATTTAATGTGTGCCATTGCCATTCATGTCAAACATGGAATGGTGGACCTTCGCTCATGGTACCGTGTGGGGAAGACGTCGATATTACTGGGAGAGAATACGTTAAGGAGTACGACTCTTCAGAGTGGGCGGTACGCGCATTTTGCTTGAATTGTGGTACGCATTTGTACAGCCGATTCAAACAAACAAATCAATTCAATGTTCCTGCTGGGCTGTTTTCCCAATTGGAAACGTTGGATATGGCAATGCAGTATTTCATCGACCTTAAGCCAAGCTACTATTGCTTTTCAAACAGTACGCCCACAATGACGGCATCAGAGGTTTTGAGTCATTTTTCATCTATACCCAAGTAACCCCGAAATGCTTGGTTACAAAGGCTAAAGCAGCACAGACATGAAAAAGTAACTCGCGATTCCAAACGAAGACAAAAGCCCTAGCGTCATAAACAAGCCACGTAAGTTATCTTGCCCACTCAAATAACTGTATGTATACCCTAACCGAGCTAACGCATAAGCAACAATCCAAAGATAAGCGGTAACCGAAGGTGGGTCCAAAAGCGCAAAGGGCAATGCTAAAGCAAGGAAATAAATGGTATTCTCATTGGTATTACGATGAGCATTTTGAACGCGCTCAAGCTCTTGCCAACCAACGTCCGAAACATCTTCGATATTTGAATCGCTCGCTTTCCACTCTTCCGGAGTGGCGTAGATTCTATACTTCACTCTCACCAGCTCTGTCGCTGTCATCAGCCAAACGTGATTAATCAACATAATCACACCAGAGACAGCCATTGAACCGATGATGGATTTATCAGGGATGCTCGCGTTAAAAGCGTTAACATCTAGGACTAGCCAATTAATTAGCAGCGAAGCGATGAATACACCAAGCGGATAGAAGATGACTATTTTGCTGAATTTACGCTGCTTTTCGTCTAATTTGTCCATTTCGAGCTCCTTTTAACCCCAAAGTGGCAATAAATCGGGTGGGTATACCACCCTATTAATCCTGCCATATCGTGACAAATTATTATCTTAGTTAGGAATGAAATGGGGTATTAAAGTAAAAAGCCCCGAATATTGAACATTCAGGGCTTAACAGAACTAAAACAAAGTTTAAGGATTAAAACTCAAAATCGACAGCAGCGTAGAAAGTACGACCTGTATCTACGTAGCCGTAATCAACATCTTGCTCGTCGAAACGGTAATCCGTTAGATTGGTAATACCTGCTTTAACAGCGAAATTACCACTCACTTGGTAACGACCACCCAAATCAACGGTAGTAAAACCGGCCAAATCTTCGCGATCCCAGTTAAGCTGTTTACCCGTGTATTTCACGTCTGTAAACAATGATAATTCATCAGACGTTGCCCAATTCAAGCCCGCATTCGCTGCCCACTTTGGTGTAAATGGTAGCTCTTTATCAGCTTTGGTATCTTTGCTGTCTGTGTACGTTGCGTTGGTTGTTAGGTATACCGTATCGGAAAGATCGATCTCCCCTTCAATTTCAAAGCCTTTGGTTTCCACTTCATTACGGTTGATGTTGGTAATGATCTTCTTACCGTCTGGCGAGGTTCCTTTGTTTGAATCCATGTCACGATCAATCATGTCTTTCAGCTTGGTTTGATACACCGTACCTTGCACAAACCATGTTGGCTGAGTGTATACCGCTGTCAATTCTAGAGACTTAGAGGTTTCTGGCTTGAGATCTGGATTACCTGTTAGGTAACAACCACCACGACAGCTGATCATGAAGAACTTATCTGAAGAACGCCAGATGGCAGGCGCTTTAAAGCCCTCACCGTAACCACCTTTGATCGTCAGGTTTTCTGTCGCTGAATACACAAGGTACGCTCGTGGGCTAAAGTGACTACCAAACTCGTTATGCTTGGTGTAACGACCACTCGCCGTTAACGTTAGTTCGTCGTTTATTGCAAATTCATCTTGCAAATATACCGCCGCCTGATGGTTTTTCTCGCTGTCGGTGTAAAACTTGGTGTGGGTAATTTCAGTGTGGCTGAAATCAAACCCAGCGGTTAGTGTGTGGCTACCCAAAGCTAAAACGGTTTTGCCATCAACGTTATGGTTGGTTTGCGTGCCCGTCATAACATCTGGAAGCGCTGGGTGAGCGTTATCTTCAATGATTTCTGCTTTTTCGAAATAGTAGTTCAGGTTGGAAACACCCCAATCCGATACGCGCTCGTAACCTGCCCCCAGATCTGACCGCTGACTTTCGTAGTAACTGGTCCCAGAGCCTGGCCATGGAGCAACACGGTCGTCTTTCACGTAACCGAGATCAAACAAAACGGTATCTTTTTCAGTCGCGAGCCACGTTAGCGTGGTATCAAAACTTGTTCTTTCTTGCCCTTCTTGAACCGCTGAAGTTGCAGTGCGTTCGTCACTGGCTTGCCATACCTTGCGATCACTCACGTCTATCGATGTATTGAAAAGTAACTTATCAGGAATCACAGAACCGCTAGCAAACAAGTTATAGCTCGCTAATTCGCCACCATCTTTTTGAGGTTTTGAAAACGCTAAGCTACCAGCAACAAACGTTTCGTCCGTTGGCTGTTTCAGAATAATGTTTACTACCCCACCAATGGCTTCACTTCCGTATAGCGTAGACATAGGGCCACGAACCACTTCAACACGATCAATCGCGCTCATTGGAATACTCGACATGTCAAACGCGCCACGCACAATGGCATCTTTTGAGTTTACTTTCCTTCCATTCACTAAGATCAACGTATAGTCCGAATCTAAACCGCGGATTTTAATAGAAGGCTCATCTCCGCCAAGCGAATCGAGCTGCAGACCGGCGATTTTACCTAGCGCTTTAGTAATGTCCGTTGCAGGAATTTTGCTGATTTCTTCTGAAGTGATCACACTGACTGACGCAGGTGCTTGCTCAATGGATACCTGATTTGTCGTTGCTGTAACAACCATAACCTCATCTTGAGCATTTTCTTGAGCGATGGCAGGTACAACTGATAGCGCTGCCGCGACCGCGCAGCTTAACTTCAACAGTTTCATTATTCGTCCTTTATGATTTACTACTTTACTGGCATTGGAAACAAGCGTTTAAGCCCATCCACCAACGTAATACGCCAACTGAAATAATCGTGTCCGCTGGCAAATTCTTTGAACATCACCTGATAGCCTTTATCTATAAGCACTTGATGCATGTTTCGATTGGTCCCCAAAATATTGGCGAAGTCTGGTTTGACTTCGAAAAGACCAGCGTTCAGATAAACTTGAATAGGTTTTTGAGGGCTTTCCGAGATTTGCTTTGTTAACCATTCAGCGTCTTCGTGAGACCACCAGAACGATCCTGATTGGCTAAGTACCTTACCGAAAACATGCGGATACTGATGCGCAATATAAAGCGATGCTAACCCGCCATAACTCGCGCCAGAAAGGACGGTCTGATCTGAGTTTGGTGATATTTCGTGATGTTTCGCCAACCAAGGCATAAGCTCGGTTGCCATCATTTTTGCAAACACAGGGTTAGGTGGCAGCTCGATCCCTCGAAGCTTTCGTGAAGGGTTGTTAACAAACACGGCTCTCATTGGCGCAAGCTCGCCCGCTTCTATCAGGGCGTCTAATACGGATGGGGTTAGCCCTTTATCTAAAAAGGCATCACCATCAAAAAGGATGAGAAGTGGCGTATCCGCATTCAATTCTTGATCGTTAAAAGGACGGTAAATCGATATCTTTCTAGAGTTACCTAACAGCTCGCTAGAAAAGGTATGATGAGTCAATTTGCCTTTTTGGGAGATGGCACCCTCTAACCAATGTGCACTCGGCGGATTTCCACTTTCAATTGTAGAGTACACTCGCCCTTCTTCAGGAATAGACCAAGGGTTAAGGTTACTTGGGTCGGGCTGTAGAGTTGCCAAGATTGCCCTACGTTGCTCCCACCCTTGTGGGCTTTCTAACCGAGGCATGTTTGGCGCAACTTGGTAAGATAATCGAAAATCTTTAGGCACTCGGTAAGATTTGTACCAAGTGTTGCTGTTTTCCATACGTGACAAATGCGCGTGCCCATCGTACGGCGCACCCAATAAACGGACATTGTTTACGTCACCTTCCCATAGAAAAGTAAGAAGATCTTCATGGTCGGATATGGGTTCTATAAGTGGTGTGCCCTGCGCTTTTAACTCTGTCCAGAATCTTTCTTCTGCCGAGATTTCATTGTCATTAATTGCACTTTGCAACCTCTTTAACCTTGGGCTTAGAATTGGTTCTGATGGGTTAACAACTCTATCTTCTTTTAGTGGAACATCACGAAGCGTAAACTGAACGTTGGCTGCATTATTCCCTGCCTGAACCTCAATCGAATACGTATCTGCGTGTTGAAGGTAAAGATAGATTTCTTCTTCGAATCTCTGCTGATAAGAATGGGTCGTTAAATCTTGTGTATCTCCTACTTGCGGCTCACTAGTTTGTATATCTCTTGTCTGTGTATCTCTAGCTTGTGCACGATTAAACAACGACTTAGATAATGACTGGTCGCTGCGATAAACTTTGATACTGGCGAGATCACCATCGTAGGAAAATGTTCCTCGTATATACTGAGGACGGTTTGAAGTAAGAGAAATACGAGTTGTCTTACGTGCTTCAATACTCAATTCAATGTGCTTAGAGACACCAAGTTTGAGAACTAAGTCTTCTGGTTTTTCTTCTGCGAGTAGATTTCCCGAGGTCATCAAACCTAACGAGAATAAAGACGCAGAAGCGGTAAACATTTTCATGAGCGCCGCCAATAGTAATAATTATCATTATCGTTAATTCGGCGCGATTATACTTGGGGGGATGAGCAGGTAAAGAAATGTTACATTCATGAGACAATGATTACTATGTTAATCTAACTATCTAATAAATATTAACTTTTGAAATGATATACCTTAAAGAAAGATATACCTTTAAGAGTGAGTTTCATGTCGAGCTCAGTATTCGCCTATTTCAACCGGTCGACATGAAAAGTGAATCTCTTAATAAATTAAAGCTTGATCAGAAGCTTGCCTTTATTCTCGCCCGTAAAGAAAAGATTCATTGCAGACATGGCACTTTCAAGCCCGTTCAATACATGTGTTCTGTACTGAACTTGTCCATTCATGACATAAGGTGTGAGCTTTTCTAACAACTGAGGAATCTGATTAAGGTGATCCGGCATAGCAAAACCTTGTACCGTGATTCGCTTTTTGATTAATGGTATCCAGTTAGGTCCTGCTGAAGGTTCCGAGGCTGTATAGTCGGCGATCATACCGCACACAACAATTCTTCCGTGAGCATTCATTCGGTCAAATATATGGTGCTGAATAGGACCGCCTGTGTTTTCAAAAAACAGATCCACACCATCTGGAGTTAGTGATTCTAGTTGAGATTTCAAGTCATCTTTTTTGTAATTGATTGCCCCATCAAAGCCTAGTTCATTGACTATCCAATCTGCTTTTTCGTCGCTTCCAACCACACCAATAACACGTAAACCTTCTGCTTTTGCAAGCTGGCCAACGATGGAACCTACCGAACCCGCAGCACCCGTTACCACAAGCGTTTCGCCCAACTTGGGTTTACCTATATTAAGTAGCCCTTGAGTGGCGGTTAAACCTGGCAAGGCGAAAACGGAAAGTGCCGTTTCTGCATCAACATTATTCGACACCTTGTTGATACCCTGACCATTTGTTATTGCGTATTCAGTCCAGCCCATCATCCCCATCACTTTGTCGCCGACGGCAAACTCAGAGTTTTCAGACGCTACAACTTCACCAAAACCGCTAGATCGCATACGAGAATTCAATGCCACTGGCGGAATGTAGCTTTCCTCATCGGCCATCATCCAACCAATCATGGCAGGGTCCATCGACATATGAGTTTGTTTAATAAGAAACTGACCTTCGGAAAGTACTGGGATTTCATTCTCAACAACCTTAAACATGTGAGGTCCGATAGGGTTGCCATCTGGACGTGCGGTAAGCAAAATTTCTTTATTTAGCGTCATTGTTTTCTCCTTAGATCGTGTAAGCAGTATTGCACAATGATTCATTTACAAATAGGCTGCATAAAGCGAATCACCTTTGCTTTAAAGGCAATAATATGGACAAACTAAAAGCACTATCCTACTTCGTAGAAACAGTAGAAAAAGGGAGTTTCTCAGCGGCAGCAAGCCATTGCCACGTTCCTGCCTCTTCCATTTCAAGGCGAATTGCCGATCTCGAAGCCGAGCTTGGTGCACAGTTACTTGTCCGAAGCACTCGATCTATCTCGCTGACGGAGGTGGGCAAGCAATATTACCAACAGGCTCAGCACATTATCGAGCAAGTAAACTTTTCTGATCAGCTTGTTAAGCATTATCAAAGTGAACCGACAGGTGTATTGAAAATCAGTGCTATGGTTGGTTTCGGTGAAAGCATTCTTTTGCCTATTCTCGACGACTTTTCTAAGCATTACCCCGAAGTTATTCTTGATGTCGTGTTAAGTGATGAGCTTTCAAAGCTGGAAAAGGATGACGTGGATATCGCCATACGAGGTGGCTACGCGCCAGACGAACGCGTCGTCGCCAAAAAGTTAATGAATAATGATTTCGTTGCCGCTGCTGCTCCAACCTATATCCAGCAAAATGGTAAGCCTACTTGCACTTCCGATCTCGTTCATCATCAAGGTTTATTTTTTAAAACGCCTGTCGGTCCAACACCTTGGTTAAGTGAAATTGACGGGCAATGGCAAGACGTATCTGGAAAGGTGAAACTGGTAAGTAATAACGGACACTGGTTACTAAACAAAGCCATACAAGGTGAAGGCATATTAATGCTGCCTAAATGGGTACTTCAGCCCAGTTTTGAATCCGGCGTATTGCAAGAGTTAACCTTCGATCAACCCTTGCAAATAAGCCACGGTAGAGATTTTGCCATTTTCCTACTTTATCAAAAACTCGAATACTCAATTCCTAAAATCAAAGCTGCTGTCGATTTCATTTGTGAGCAAGTTAAGTCGCAATATCCATAACAATACGTTTAGCTAGACACTCTAGATGTATCTGGTTTCCACTTAATCTAATAAGAGCTGAAAAATAAAAAACACTTCATTTTATCAAATTTAAGAATTCTTTATATTACAATAGGCTAACAACAATCTTATATGAATTTGAATGAACGCTGTTACATGCATACTGTTAAACACACACTACAATTACTACAATATAAAGCCTTAAAGTTTAGATGTTAAAAATCAATTTAAGGTAAGTCGTAATAGCTAAAGGAATAGGACGCATAAGTTGAGAATGCATTGCTTATAGGGAGATAAGTTCATGAAGTATTTGAAACATATTTTTTGGTTGGTCATTGCCTTAAACTCTCCATTTTTATACGCGACTGATACTTATGAATTCAAGGTAAAAGTAACTGGATATACGAATAAAGTATTTTTAAATGCTATTATTCATACACAAACCGATAAACTTCCTCATGCTTCCAGTAGAATTATTCCACACTCAGATAGAAACAAATATGGGCACTTTTTAGACGAAGTAGAAACGGAATATACAAAAGAACAAGCAAATACTATTTTTATTTTTGGTCAACTAGAGCGAACGGGCAACCTTGACGAAAGTGAAGAAGATGGTGAGCCATTTGCTTATATACCCCTTCGGGTAATTGATACGTCTAAAGACATTAAAAGACTTCGAATTGGTCACACACAAGAGGTAAGAGCCTACTCTGACCCCCAGAAAGCATTTAATAACAGCTATCCTTTTAGTGAAGGTTTTTCAAAAGGATACATAAACTCTAAAAATATAGAGAAGGTTTTTGCCGCAACTCGTATTTTAATAGAGAATGGCTACGTTACTGAAAGCAAATGGCAAGAATTGTTCACGGCATTTCAGCAGAATATTCATTTCCTTAAAAAAGATAAGAACCATATTCGACGAATTTTAGAGTTTATGAGCACATATGCAAAATTAAAGAATTCCCATAAACTATATGAGTACTACGTTGAACTATTAAGAAAATTGGAAAAGCTTAATATTGATCATACCGAAATATACCCTAACCAAACGTTAAGCCAGCATATTTTTGAACAACTGAACACTTTATTAACAACACAAACATCTAGCGTCATTCCATATATGGGCTCTATTCTTCGCACTCTAAGAGATGAAAAAAGATATCATGACTGTATTTTACTCGGAAATAGTATGTCAAAGAATATCGTATCTAATGAGAAATTTACGAAGATAATACTAGACGACAAAAAGACAAGAAACGATGTATTGTCAGCAATGCAGGCTTTTACAGAATGTATACAAAAAGACTTTAGGGAAAAGTCTGACAATGGCTCAAATGGTAAGATTGACGCGGCCAAGTTTCAGGAAAACACGGAGTTGGGAAAACTTGCAATTTCTGCGTATATATCTCTCTACGAAAGTATCGAATCAGTACTACCAAGAAGAGCAACCCGAATATACGGTCCCGACCAGGCGTCACGGGTGACAGAGTTGAACGGGTATTACGATGCTTTTTCCACTGTTAGATACAGTCGGGATATTGTTAAATGACTCTGAATAAACAAAATTTTTCAATGTGGCTTGGATTATTTATAGTTTTAGGTCATATATTGGTAACAATAGGGCTATGGTTCGCATTCGACTATGACATCTCTGATGGCGTTGTAATTAAGGAGGTGTCTTTGCCTATTACACTTGCTTATGCCACAGGTGTTGTTAAGTGGTTTACATCGCATGACGGATTGATAAAAAGCCAAGAAATGATTGGACTGCCTTTCGCATTACTCATTGTTTTGATTTTTGTTTCCTTTATTGGAGGATTGGTTATCTCCCCTATACTCTACGCTGAAAGTAAACAGATTTCGTCTAACGAGCTGAATACAATTTATCTGACCATCGAGTCTGCATTTGGCGCTTTATTCGCTTTGATTTCGGCACACTTATATCCACAAACCAGCGCGGACAAAAGCTAAATCATCGCAATTGGAAACGAGTAAGTGCGCAATATCTCAAGTAGGGAGCAGGTCCTTATCAATATATGCTCCTGCACCCACACTAGTCTCCACTGTGGCGATTCATTCTTATAGCTTACACCGCACCATGGGATGTCTGTTGGTAGATCAACATTGACTCGAACTAGATTAACGTCTGGTCGATAGCGCCAGCCCCATGCTCATCTAAAGTGACTTTGGTTACCGCACCATTGATTAGGGTTAAATTAGGAGGAACATGCCCAATATCCATATCGTAAATTACGGGAATACCTAGGTTACCCAAATGCCTTTCTAATACTTCTAGATAACTGAGCTCATTTTGATCGGCTGCATCTTTGGCACAATTTCGCCCAATGAGGATACCGTTAACAGAACTAAATACCTGCCTAAACTTCATATTTAAAATCACACGAGCAAGTTCAACCGGCGGCATCTCAGCATTTTCTAGATACAACAAAATACCCTTTGGTGCTTCCTTTGTAAAAGCATTGAGATCGAGATATTCAGTATTAAACAAATGATGAAGAGTGTCCCAGCATCCACCGAGTAATCGGCCTTCTATGCTGTATCCTGATTCGGGCTTTACGAGCCATTTCCACTTGGTATTGATGTTACATTCCAATATAGCTTGTGGGTTCTCAGTAATTGGTGGCCAAGTCTTTGTATGCTTTTCGGAAGCGAACTGGGTAAAGCTCTCCCCCTCATTTTGTGAAAGGTGCGATAAAGTAGTTGATACCAAAGGATCTGTCGCATTTTGAGTTAGATCCATCAAGTTTGAGCAGTGCACAGTAGCCCAGCCCAATCTAGAAGCGAGCACCGATGTGATTGTACTAATATCGGAAAAACCCAGTATCCATTTGGGTTTCGCGTTAGCGAGTTTTTCGAAATCAAGATATGGAAGCAGCTCCATCGCTAACTCGCCACCCCAAGGTGGCGCAATAGCATCTATCTCATCGTCCATTAAAAACTGCATCAGTTCAGAAGCTCTCTCTTCAACAGAAGCACTAACGTGTTTACTCTGCCCTCTTAAGCAATTCCCTTCTATCACTCTAAATTGTAACGAGTTTAAATATTCGAGAACAAATTGATACCGCGCTTCATGCGCTTCTCCAATTCCAGAAGAAAACGCCGTGACACCAATCGTGCTACCTGCGATTAAAGGGGCTGGGTATTTCATTTCGAGTTATCCATATTAGAAACGTCCAAACAGAAAAGCACAGTAATCCATTACTTTCAATTAGATACGCTTAAATCTTACATAAATAGCCTAGGCTTGAGAAAAGAGATAGATAAAGGTATTTCAATATTTCAATTACACGTTCCTCTGTATTGGTTCAGTAAATGAATTGCCAAGTTAGAAAAGTGAGAATTAGATGGGTAAGACGAGGCGACCAACTTCACACTATGAAAGATAGGTAACGGGTTGTTATCAGCTTGCTACACCTAGAATTTCAGCATACAAAGCAACAATCAAATCGATAAGTTCTTGTTCATTTTACGCATCAGTCATCATTTTATATCGTTGTTATATATGAAATTATTACAATAAAACAATACGCCATTCCTATTTTTCTGTCACATATGACTACTACTTCCTCACGTGTAAAACGGGAAGATTATGTCACTTTTGGAATTAATCATTTTCATTTATTCCCTATATCAATAAAAACGAAAGCGCTACATTCACGCCGATTTAACATAAATAACACAAGTATAAAAATTACTTAGCTTTAGCTTTTTCCGCTAAACATCGGATGGCTTAAAGCCTTTTAGAGGTCCTACATATGAGTGAAACACTATTAGCCTTAATCGCATTCTCGCCCATTGTGGTGGCTGCGATTTTGCTGGTTGGTCTAAATTGGCCAGCAAAGAAAGCCATGCCCGTTGCCTTTGGGTTAACCGTCGTTATTGCCCTTTTGTTCTGGGACATGTCTACCAACCGAGTGCTTGCTTCGATTTTCCAAGGATTGGGGATTACCGTTTCTGTTTTGTGGATAGTGTTTGGTGCCATCTTCTTGCTTAACACCTTAAAACATACCGGCGCTATTTCGGTTATCCGCAATGGGTTTACCAACATCTCTCCCGACAGACGAGTACAAGCGATCATCATTGCTTGGTGTTTTGGATCGTTTATTGAAGGCGCATCTGGGTTTGGTACACCTGCTGCCATTGCCGCCCCTCTTATGGTTGCCATTGGCTTTCCAGCGTTAGCCGCAGTCTTGATGGGGATGATGATCCAATCAACTCCGGTTTCATTCGGCGCTGTCGGTACACCTATTATCGTTGGCGTAAACAAAGGATTGGATACACACAATATCAGCGAAGCGCTGGTTGCGAATGGTTCAACGTGGGATGCGTATCTACAACAGATCACCTCCAGTGTTTCCCTAATTCACGCGGTTGTCGGTACATTAATGCCTGTATTAATGGCAATGATGTTAACTCGATTCTTTGGAAAAAATCGTAGCTGGACTGAAGGGTTGGATATTCTTCCATTTGCGGTATTTGCTGGTCTCTCTTTTACCATTCCTTACGCATTAACTGGTGTCTTCCTAGGCGCTGAATTCCCATCACTTATCGGTGGTTTGGTCGGCTTGTCTATCGTTGTACTCGCAGCAAAAAATGGCTTCCTCATTCCAAAGTCCAAGTGGGATTTTGAAAAAGAAGATAAATGGCAAGCAGAATGGCTTGGTACGTTAAAAATCGATCTAGAAGATAGCAAGAGTAAGCCAATGAGCCTTGCGATTGCGTGGCTTCCGTATGTGTTGCTTGCCGTTATTCTTGTTGCAAGCCGCGTAAGCGTTGATTTGAAAGATATGCTCAAGAGTGTCAGCCTATCATTCGGCAATATTCTTGGCGAAACAGGCATAAGCGCTGCTATTCAGCCCCTCTACCTGCCTGGTGGGATCTTAGTGTTTGTTGCGCTACTTGCCACGCTCATTCAGGCTCGCAGCGCAACGCCTCTTGTAAAAGCGTTTGGTGAATCCAGTAAAACGTTGATTGGCGCAGGTTTTGTCTTGGTGTTTACCATTCCAATGGTACGGATTTTTATCAACTCGGGTATTAATGGTGCCGACCTTGCGAGTATGCCAGTTACTACCGCAAACTTTGCTGCTGGGCTGGTTGGTGATGCTTTCCCAGCGTTAAGCGCTACTGTCGGTGCTTTGGGTGCGTTCATTGCAGGGTCCAACACCGTTTCGAACATGATGTTCAGCCAATTCCAATATGAAGTGGCGCAAACTCTTTCTATTTCTAGTGCGGTTGTAGTCGCGCTTCAAGCGGTTGGTGCCGCTGCCGGTAATATGATCGCCATCCACAACGTGGTCGCTGCTTCTGCTACGGTAGGCTTACTTGGCCGTGAAGGTGCGACACTTCGCAAAACAGTTATCCCAACTTTCTACTACCTTGTTGCTACCGGTGTGATAGGCATGGTGGTGATTTACGGCTTCCAAGTCACGGATGCCTTAATGAAATAAGAAATTGTTCTAAAAGTAGATTAATGGGCGCAAAGACGCCCAATATTCGGCGCTAATGCCATTTATTTTTTTAACTCTTAACTTGCTCAACGCCCACGAACCTAAGAGTTAGATATAGAAATCAGGATAGAAATTATGATTATCTCCGCATCGACTGATTATCGCGCTGCAGCAAAAGCAAAACTGCCACCCTTTTTGTTCCATTACATTGATGGCGGCTCTTACAACGAGCATACCTTAAGACATAATACCGACGACCTTTCCGACGTCGCATTACGTCAACGCGTTCTACGGGATATGTCTGATCTCAATCTAGACACTGAATTGTTTGGCGAGAAAATGTCACTTCCTATCGGGCTTGCTCCTGTCGGTTTAACAGGCATGTATGCTCGCCGTGGTGAGGTTCAAGCCGCCAAAGCCGCTGATAAGAAAGGCATCCCTTTCACCATGTCTACCGTGTCGGTTTGCCCGATTGAAGAAGTCGCTCCAGCCATAGAACGACCAATGTGGTTCCAGTTATATGTATTAAAAGATCGCGGCTTTATGCAAAATGTACTTGAACGAGCCAAAGCGGCAGGCGTAACGACATTGGTCTTTACCGTGGACATGCCCGTTCCTGGTGCTCGTTACCGCGACATGCATTCTGGAATGAGTGGTCCTAATGCTGCGATGCGCAGAGTAATCCAATCGATGCTTCACCCGAGTTGGGCGCTTGACGTGGGTGTTCTAGGAAAACCACACGATTTGGGTAACATTTCGACCTATCGTGGTGAACCAACCAAACTTGAAGATTACATTGGCTGGTTAGGTGCAAACTTCGACCCATCAATCAGCTGGAAGGACTTAGAGTGGATCCGAGATTTTTGGGATGGTCCGATGGTTATTAAAGGCATTCTGGATGAAGAAGACGCCAAAGATGCGGTTCGATTTGGCGCGGATGGCATTGTAGTCTCTAACCACGGCGGTCGACAGTTAGATGGTGTTCTATCAACGGTTCGCGCCCTTCCTAATATTGCAGATGCAGTAAAAGGGGATTTAAAGATCATGGTCGATTCTGGCATTCGAACGGGCTTAGACGTTGTTCGCATGCTGGCACTCGGCGCTGATTTTACATTACTTGGTCGTTCTTTTGTGTATGCGTTGGCAGCACAAGGCGGTGCGGGCGTAGAAAACTTGCTTGATTTGTATGAAAAAGAAATGCGCGTCGCTATGACATTAACAGGCGCTAAAAGCATCTCCGATATTTCCTCTGACTTATTGGTTGATCTGAACAAGCAAGCACTATAGGAAGCAACTTAAAATAAAAAGTGCGAGGGATTTAACAAAATCGCTCGCCTTTTTGTTCATTCATCGCCAAAATACGCCCCTCCTGACCATCTAGATTATCAATACTCATGAAAAAATCCCTATTACCATTGGCTCTGCTGGCTATTTCTTGTAACTCTCAAGCAGAAGAAGGTTACTACTTCGGGCTGGGCTACAACATTTCAACTTCAGATCAAAACGACAGTAAAACAGGGTTAAGTGCAAGCTTCGGTCATACATTTCCGCTTGGAAGCACCTTCATGATGTCTTCAGAATGGCTCTATACCGATTTAGGCAAACACAATGACTACGAACTTTCCAGTATTGCATGGAACTTAAAACCTTCATTGCCGCTTAGCGAAACAATGCACATCGCAGGCGTATTTGGCACTAACTACTATTTCCAGGAAAGCAGTACTGATAAAGACAACAAATTTGGTATTTCGTACGGTGCCGAAATAGGATTACGGCTAACGCAAAATATTGCCGTGAATACCGGTTACAAGATCTATGATGCGAAGTCTGAACTTTCATCAATGTACGCTGAATTCCAGCTAAGATTCTAAATACCTATAATTCTTGCTATGAACTGGGTATAGATTGCATTAAAAATGCCGACTTAGTGTCGGCATTTTTTCCTTCAACATCAATTTAACTGACGTTTATTGCTCTTGAGTATGAGCCCCTAATACTTACCTTCTACAATAACGGTACGCTCTAAAAAGCTTTCCGCATAGCGACTTTTCATTAAACGAACATCTTTTAAAAATGGTGCGTAAAAGATTGGAAATAGGCAAGCCATCACTATCACGTAACTGATTTTTAATCGCCATGACATCTCTTGCTTCACACCGTCGTCAAATACTGTGACGCCTGTACCAATAAAAAAGCCCAACACATAAAGTGTAACTAGAGAACCCAACATTGCGTAAAACTGCATAATTTGGCGAGTGATTTCACTGACTGCTTGTTGAACGCAAGGTTTCATGTCGTTCATAAATTCGCAATACCGCATGTATTCTTCACCAATGATCCATTCCATTTGTTACTCCTTCTTTGCACTTGGGTCGGTGAGCTTGTTTTCTGCCTTTGCTTCATACTGCTGATACGTTTCTGCGTATTCTGGTAACACAGAAATAAAAGAAACAAACATGAGTGAGCCATAAACAATAGGCAGCAACACAGACAGTACTTTAATTATCGAGCTTGATGAAAATGGAACTTCGCCAAAGCGATTATCTACTGCATCACCGGGAACAAGACAGAGGGGGAAATTGAGCACTGGTATCCACGCAATCAATACCAACCAAGGGGAAAAGCCGATATCCCTAAGCCTTTTTACAATGAAAAGAACGTAGAAAAAGAAGGTAATGGGCACAACAAGGAATCCAAACTGACCCAACAAATTGGGCAATAGCAAACAGGCAGTAGCCCAACAGGCAAACTCTGTTCGATTTAACCTGCCTTTTAACTGGTAGAACTGAGGTTTGGTTTCTTTTAAAGGTATTTCTGGGGAACGAAGTAATTCTGATTCCGTCATTTTTTATCCTGATTTTATTTTTTTATCTAGCCAACTTTTCTTGGATGGGCTCAGGATACTGAATTTGTAATTGAAAGAAACAAAAGGTAAAGCGCGCTCAAGCCAATACAGGTTAATGTGCTTACCATACCGAAAACTCGGTAATTAAAGTTTTCCCTAACTTGAGAAATGCCATACGCGTGAACCATTCGTCCTATCACTAAAATTGTGCCTGCAAAGTGCAAGTACATATCCAGCCCGCCAAGATATTCTATAGTGAGCAGCAATATAACGGTAATGGGGACGTATTCGGCAAAATTTGCATGCGCACGCGAGACTCTTAACAGTTTTTTACTGTCACCAGCCCCAACAGCCACTTTTTCTTTACGCCGTGTAACAATTGTTTGAGCTGAAAGGATAATAAATATTATGCTCAAGATGCTTAGATAAATTCCAATGATCATTTATTTGATTCCTGTTATTGATAACGCATTCTTGATACGGGCGCTCTTTTCACCAACGGGGACAACGCTTTCTAGCATTTGCCTGGCAGCACCAACATTCAGTAACTTTCCTGCTAACCACGTTGCTAAATACTCCGACGCTAAACACCCGCCTGCAGTAGCAACATTTCCATAGGAGTGGAAAGAAGTATTGGAAATAATAATGTTACTTTCTTTAAGCTTATTCGCCGTAATATCATCTGTCGCAGCAATGTTATCTTGAGGCAAACTTTTTAACGCATCCAACAACAATACCCCCGAACATTGACTTGCAATCAATTGCTCAGGGGCGAGCGCCATTTGAGCGAGAAAATCGTCATTTTTTGAATACATTTGAGTGTGAATACCACTACCCAAAACGACACCATCGTATAAGTTAAGGTTTTTGACATGATCATGAGATTCGATCTTCAATCCATTCATTGATGTGACTGATTTCGACATCGATACGATGTGTGCGGAAAGCCCTATACCTTTCAAACGATTCAACATCGAAAATACGGTTAGAGAGTCAATTTCATTGAACCCTTCTAAAGTGACTATTCCTACTTTCATCACAACTCCTCACACATCTAGTTAATCTGTTTAACGTACTCGGATATGCGCGTAACAGACGAGACTGAAGGTTTGAAATAGCGCTCTTTTACTTTGGCGTATTCAACATCAGCAAAAAAAGCCTCTTTTGTCTTCTCATCAGAAAAAATCAGAGTAAACACTCGGTTTACTGGCTCAGGCGTTGGCGACATTAAAACTTCAGATACAACAAAGTCATAGCCAAATTTTCCCCCGTAACTTTTTAAGATGGGCATCATCGCTTCCCTGTATTGGCGGTAACCTTGTTCGTCAGAGACCTCTATCCCTATTAACATTTCAAAAGCCATAGTGCGTTCCTTCAATTAAAATTAAGATATCCTATCAAGGGTTTATTTATGCGATGTTAATCGGCAACAGACGTTTGATTTTTTCCATCGCTCTTAAAAAAACCGGATGACAATCCTGTAACTTTTTTCCTTCCAAATCATGCCAGAAAAATTGAAAATCGTGCCCGCCGTCATCTAACGTATGAAATGTCCATCGGTCTGGTTGCGGGTTAACCTCGCAGTGTACCAAGTGCCAAATATGACCTCTATAACCTGATTCCCATCGACCCAAATATTGAGTATTCAAAACATGGTGTAAACCAGATTCTTCGGACAGTTCTCGCATAGCCGCTTGTTCATAAGAGGTATCTTGGAGTTCAACGGTACCTTTAACAATCTGTATCCCAGCAAGTGGATGCTTGAACAGTAACAGCTCCCACTTCCCTGTTTTTTGCCTAACCACCACTGGGCAAACTTTCAGAATGCGACTTTCCAGTTCGGCTTGTTCATCTAAAATCAATCTCTTAACTCCAGTTGCCAATAGCTCACATCGATCAGCTCCCCAAATTTCAATCCAACCTTCTTAAATTCCCCTACTTTTTGAAATCCTAGAGATTGATGTAACGCGATGCTCGCGTCATTCGGTAAACTCACCACACCTAACACGTTACGGATACGACGCTTTGCGAGAATAGAAATTAAGTTAGAATAGAGCGCTTTCCCGATGCCTTTTCCTAAAGCATTAGGAGAAACATAAACCGAAGACTCAGTTGTGTGTCGGTAAGCACTTCGGTTGTTCCATAACCCTGCATAGGCATACCCGAGAACCTTTTCATCCTCTACCATCACAATCCAAGGCAAAGAATAACTGTGGATCTTACCCACTCTTTGGTTCATTTCTTCAGTTGAAACTGGCTTTTCTTCAAACGTTGCAGTGCTGTTTACAACAAAGTCATTGTAGATGTTTGTTATCGCCTCAATATCCTGTGAATTTACATATCTGATTTCCATATCCACTCCTTCTTCCCTTTATACCCAAGTCACCTCAAGATACCTGAGTATATAATCACCAATCCTTTATGCGGTAATGTTGGCTTTACATATATTCAAATTTTTCGAACAAAATAGTCAATAAAGACGTATTTTTCATCCATCTCTTTCCCAATATGATCACTTTCAACAGCTAATAAAAGAAGTTAGCCACTTAATAACTTATTCAATTATATTGAGGTAGCCATGAAAAATATCCTAAAGAAGATCACCGCTAGCAATGCAGGTTTCGCAACTTTGGCTTTACGAATCCCTATTGGAATCATCCTTATCGCTCATGGTGCGCAAAAACTGTTTGGGTGGTTTGGCGGTTATGGATTAGAAGGTACTGGACAATGGATGGCTTCAATAGGCTTAGCACCCGGCGTTTTAATGGCATTTCTTGCCGGTAGTGCGGAGTTCTTCGGAGGGTTATTTTTAGTATTGGGTTTGCTTACACGCCCCGCCGCATTGGTTACCGCGTTTACAATGGTGATCGCGATATTCTCGGTGCATTTTGAAAACGGCTTGTTCTTATCAAACAATGGTTATGAGTTTGGTTTGGCGTTACTTGCTGCCTCTGTTTCTTTGGTCATATCTGGTTCAGGAAAACTAGCACTAGACCAATCACTCAACAAAAAGATTGCTTAACGATGGCTCACAAGATGAAAGCGCAGACTAATCTGCGCTTTTCTATCACCAAATCGGGTTATCTATAATCAACCATAAAGAGACGAACAGTAAGCAAAGTGCATAGAACCAATTTAATCCTTTTGCATACCCACTGCTGCTGGATACCTTTGAAAGCCAATAGCCCACTTTCACCCATACCAAATGCATTGAAACATTCAGAATCGCCAACCAAATGACCAATACCCATATACCTTGGTCACCAAAAGCAGTCTGAGCTTGCTCACCAAACAGAGAAAACATGAGGAACACCATCAACCAGCCTTTACTGTTCAATAGCTGAACCAATAACCCATCAACGAAACCCAAAACTTTTTGCCCTTCTGTACTGGTGCTTCCGCTGTTCTGAATAAATGAGACCGCCAGGTAGATGAGGTAACACGCGCCCATCAATTGCACGACATTCATCACTGTGGGGTAGCTTTGAACTGCCTGCCCGAGCCCGAATCCAATCAATATGGATTTAACAAAAAAGACCAAGTCCACCCCAATAAGAAGTGGCACCGATCGTTTGACTCCGACTTGAGCACCAGACGCAGCAAATATAATATTCGCGGGACCGGGGCTAAACACCAATGGGAACATCACGCCTAACCAAATAATAAATAAACTCATTAAGATACCTCTGCTTTTCTTATCTTAATAAGGAGCATAATCAAGCCGCGAAGGCTTCTCTTGTACAAAATTGCAGTTAGCGGAAAAGGTAGTTTTTAGGCGAGATGCCAAAGGCACGTTTGAAATTGCGATTGAAATGGCTTTGATCGTAAAACCCGCAAGCGAGCGATGTTTCTACGCAACTGTTCCCTTCAAAAAGCAGCTTTTTCGCTTTGTGTGCTTTAACCAACAATAAAAATTGATGAGGGGTAATACCGTAGGCTGCTTTAAAAGCACGAATAAGTTGAAACTTCGACTTGCCCGTCGCATCTTCTAACTCCTCTAAAGCGACATTCTGGAACCAATTATCCAGCAGGTACTCTCTAACCTTAATGGCAACGGTACTATCATGGCACTTCCCTTCTGATGCAGTGAAAGAGCCATAGCGCTTGAACAGTTTTTCTAAGGCTGTCACCAATAGCGATTCGCGTGTGAGTGCGAAACTGGCATGTTCAAGAGCAAGGTGTAACTGCCTAAGCTCTTGGAAAAGATTAGGATCATCAATCACGGGAAAATCGACGACTGGGTCGATAGGGAGACCAGACTGTTCAAATTGTTGCTGAATGAGTGGGATATCGAAGTAAAACATTCGATATTGCCAACCTTGAGCACAACTCGCGTAGCCTGTATGAATTTCAGATGGGTTGATCGCAACAATATGGCTTTTGGGCACAACGATATTCTGACCCCGATAGAGCAAACCCTCTGCCCCTTCTTCAATGAGTCCGATAGCCAATTCATCATGCCAATGTTTCGCAAACTCAAATGTACTGTAGTTAGCGGATAACAATTCAATTCCTGAAATGTCATCACTCTTCCAGATTTTAGCCGTTTCCAATCAAAGTCCTTTTAACCAGTTTACAATCAATATTCAGAAGCTGATTCAATATAAGGTTCATCTAGTTCATCAAACAAACAATCTTTAGGGTAAGGTAACGCCAAGTCGGGCATTTTATCTTTGCTAAAATATTGCAGTGCTTTTGTTTCTTCGTCCAACTCTTCGCACGGTAACCCAGTAACATGACATCGATACAGTATAACGGTGTAATCGACTCGGTCTCCATTTGGGTAAGTAAAAGAGAACCCTTCGCCACCGAATGCACCTAAGATTTTCATTGCCGAGACCGTATACCCTGTCTCTTCCAATACTTCACGCTTTATCGCTGCGCTTGGCGACTCACCTGGCTCTATCATCCCTGCGGGTAAGCTCCAAGACCCGTCTTGTTTTTGTTGAAGCAGTAGGCGTTTGCGCTCATCTAAAATGACAGCTGCGACACTAGGAATCAACAGCGGCTTATTACCTATAAGAGATCGAATTTCTTTAATATAATGACTCGCACTCATTGCTTTCCCTTAAAACTTACCCAATATAAGTAACTGAAATTTTATAGAATAACGGAACATTCATGCCCAACATCAGACCAGCAAAATCAGAAGACATAAAGAAAATCGCTGAAATCGAATCCCTTTGCTTTCCGGAAAGTGAAGCCGCTTCTCTCAAGAGCTTTACCGAACGATTCCAGGTTTTTCCTGAATGCTTTTTTGTATTAGAAGTTAATGGCGAAATCGCTGGGCACATCAATGGATGTCGATACCACAAAGCCGAATTGCCCGACGAACTTTTTGAAAACGCCAATCTTCACAATCCAAATGGCATGTACCAAACCGTTTTTGGCTTGGCAGTCGCTCCTTCCCACCAGCGTAAGGGTTACGCGTCCAAACTCACAAAGCATTTAATAGAGGTATGTAAACAGCGCAACCTCACTGGCATGGTTCTGACTTGTAAAGAGCACCTCATTCCTTTTTACCAAAGCCATGGATTTACTTCTCAAGGTCAGTCTGATTCCTCGCATGGTGGTGCACTGTGGTACGACATGACTATTGAGTTTTAACTAGGCGGAAAGGCGTTAGGTCTATCTTTTCTATCTCACACACCGCTTTAATCGTAGGGTGGTGGCTTAATGCTTGAAGATACGCTGCGAGATGAGGAAATGTCATGGGATTTTTCTCAACTGGCAGCGACCATTCAGCCAACATAAACAAGAAGTAATCACAAACCGATATACTCTCGCCGATCAGGTATTCGTGCTTCGATAATTGATCATTAATCACTGACAATGCATTGGTTATTTGAGCCTCTTGCGCAGCACGTACATGTTTGATTGTACTTTCATCATTAGTGTGACGATGCGGGTAATAGTAAACCATAAGCTCTGCTTGCAACGTGTTGTTCAAGTAAGCAAGCCATTGAAGAAAGACTGGGCGGGCTTTATCTCCGACAGGCGGAATTAGCTGATGTTCTGGGTGACTTTCGGCGATGTGCATGCAAATAGCTGGGCTTTCAAAAATAGGTTGTCCATCGTCAATTAGAGTTGGAATTCGCCCAGCAGGGTTTAACTTTAAATAGTCCGCTGACTTTTGATAATTGGATTTTTTATCAACCAAAACCAGCTCATAAGGCAATTGCATGTGATGCAGCAAAAAGTGCGGCGCTAAACTGGCATTGTTCGGGTAATAGTAAAGTCTGTACATCGTCATTCCTTTTGAAGGTATTAAACAGCCGTCTTAACACCATTAACTTCGTCTGGTTCAGGGTTACTCAGAAAACGTCTGACCTTTATAGTTTCTTTCCCTTCCATAATACACTTCGCTATGCGATGCATACCATCAAATACGCGAAAATCCTCGGTTAAAATAACAGGGTAAGACATATCTGCATTCAGGATTCGTTTGCAGTGTTCCGCCACATTTCGGCAAGTTGGCAATGGTCCTTCTAAGCTAAACCATGTGACCTCATCGGGACCACGTATGTCGCTGATAGCGATGTCTTCAACCGGAAGCGATTCAGCCAACGCCCAAATTCGTTCAACATACCAAACCGAACTCACCCCATCATTAATTTCACCATAGCGCTGTGTGCTCACTCTGAATCCTTTATTTGATTTGCAAAGCTTGAAGGTAATGAGCACGGAACTAATCGTCAAACAATCAATAAGAATGTGCTCGTATATTCAAAGAATTAAATGAAATATCTGGCGAGTTTACAGGGTGCAATAACGAAAAAATCAGCTGCAGTTTAGCTCCATGTAAACCGAAGTGGGGTCATGTTCGTAGTCGCCATATACGTCTCGGTGTTTAAAGCCAAAAGTTTCATACAACTTTATCGCCGCGACTTGTTTATTGCCCGTCTCAAGGCGAATCGTTCTTACACTTCGCGCATTGGTCTCAGTGATCAAATGGTCCAATATACTTTTAGATAAGTTTTGTCCACGGAATTTCGGCTTAACATAAATACGTTTGAACTCGCCGTAGATTTTGTCTGCTTTCTTAAATACAACCGCACCACAGGCAGCCAGTTCCTCGCGTATGTAAACACCAGAAAAGTACACATTTTCTGAGTTCAGTGCGTCGAGTGGAAGCAAATCATTGGAATCTTCTGAATAAAGTGAGTTCATTAAATGATCGATTTCTTCAATGATCTCCGGCACACCATCATGATGTGGGTACAGCTGAATTATACGCATTTAGCTCCTTGCAAAGATTTGCTCATTCTCTGTGATATAAACTATCAAATTATTGTTAAAATTCAATGTATTAAATTAGATTTTATTTATCTTTTTTAGTTCATCTAGAAGTAAACGCGTGCGATAAGCCATATGTCGCCTCGAAGGGTACAAGATGGATATTGGCAGCTCGCCAAAGTCCCAACTGGGTAAAAGGTCGACTAGTTTCCCTTTTTTAACCCATTCCTGAGCTGAAAGCTCCGTCATTAAACCAACACCAAGATTATTCTCAATCATCGCCACATAGCTAGATATTGAGTTTGCAGAATGTTTGTATTGAGGAGAAAACGAATGGCTGTCCCCACTTTTATTGGACGTAACCAAATCTAAATTTGGCTTTTCATTATTGAGCGAAATCCAACTCAGCCCCTCGACACTATCCAGCGAGTCTGAAACGTAATCGACAAACTTTTCTCCACCATAAAGTTTGAGTTTGGTTTTAGAAAGAGGCATAGAAACTAAAGAAGAGTCAGCCAACTCGCCTGAACGAATTGCCAAATCAATAGAATCATCGATAACCGATAATGTACTGTCATCGGTAACAATGTCGAACGTTACCTCGGGGTATTTTTCACAAAAAGGTTGAAGCAACGGTAAAAGCAGGGCTTCATTAAAGTCATCCGTAACAGTAATGCGAATATTACCCTTCACTTTTTCAGACAAACTCTTTACTTCGTCGACACCCGATACGCCATTTCTAAGAAGAAACTGCGCATGTTGATACAATGCAACGCCTTCCGCGGTAATCGAAACTTTGCGAGTGCTTCGGTTAAAAAGTTTAACCCCTAGATATGTTTCTAATCGGCTAACTTGTTCACTCACTTTTCCCCGAGGCATATCTAGCTTCTCTCCAGCTTTTGTAAAGCTTTGAGATTCCACGACCGTTGCAAAAATCGCCATGGGTTTTAAATAATTTAACAACATAATTGATACCGTTTTAGGAACAGTTTGAGATGATAATTGCTATTTTTGGATCAGTATATAACTGACATACTCTTCTCGTCACTAAGGAGAAGAATATGAATACAAAAACTATCGCTCTTATTGGAGCAACTGGTCGCTCAGGAAAAAAGGTTGTAAGAGAAGCGCTAAAACGCGGATATAAGTTAAGAGTGTTAGCGCGTAACCCGAAAGCCGTTATGGAGGACGACCGAATCACTGTGATCCAAGGTAACGCGTTAGATAAAAACAGCTTAGATTTGTTGCTAGAAAACGCTGATGCTGTTGTCTCCACACTAGGGCCAGCGGGAATCAATCGGAGCCTGCGATCTGCAAAGCAATCGGCAAAGGACTTGTTGTGCTACCAAAGCACTAAGCTGCTCATTCCACTGATGAAAAAGCACGAGATCACACGTTTCGCTTTAACTGGTGGAGCAAGTCTTTCTTTGCCAGAAGATAAAAACACTCTATTCATAAATTTTGCGCTAACAAAGCTGTCGCCTCTATTCCTTGGTGTACTCGCTGTCGACAGAAAAAAAGAACATGAGTTACTCGCTCAATCCGATATCGACTGGACAATTGCGCGGTGTGGTGGCTTCCAAGACGAAGAACCCACCACTACGTTAAAAACCAGCAGCACTACTTTTCAAGGAGTAAAGATCAGTACAACCCACATTGCTCAATTCCTTTTGGATCAAGTTGAAGATACAAAATTTGTTAGGCAAGCGGTCTATATCGCAAGCTAGTCTACTCGGCAGTAGGGTTAGGGTTCATGTATCCAGTAAAGCTATAAATTGCTTTTTACATTAGGGCACTGATACACAAGCAAATGAATTTGGCTTGATTTCACCGGTTATAGAAGTGTCGTATTTTAGAAATGTCTGATCACATTCGCTGCTTTCCCATGGTAAGCAGCTAGATAGTGAAATAGTACAAGTTTGTTCAAAGCAGCCTGCATCTAAGCGGTTTATATGATTTTGCATGTTGTTACCGATTAAACTGGCGATAACGTCTCCAACCGTGTTGCTATCCAAATAACAACTGCGTTGATCTTGTCTTAAAGGCACTTGAGCGAATTGGAGTACTTTCGATAATTGAGGGGTTGTGTTGGCGACATTTCTCACTGCGAGTTGGGAATACACATCGTTGCCATACCACCCTATTACTAACGTTAAAACCAATGCCACCAGTACTTTCATTCCATTGAATCCCTCTGCAATTTGAGGGACTCACTATACCTATAATGGTAACCCGTTATAGGCTCATAATTGAGAAACGCGTCGCGGCTCCACTTAATTATGCACTGGTTTGATTAAGGCATATCAATGCTGGCAAAACCATCACCGCCAACAAGTCTTCTTTCTTTTATTTGCTTTGTGGAACTTGAAAGCTCGCTCGCGCTTTGTCGACTTCTAGACGCTTCGAACATTCTGAAGCGTGATCATTAATTAGCCCCATTGCCTGCATAAAAGCATAGGCGGTTGTTGGCCCTACAAACTTCCACCCTCGCTTTTTTAGTTCTTTCGATAAAGCGATCGACTCCGAAGAAGTGGATGCCGTTTGCGGTTTAAAATCAGCGGATGGTTTTGCTTCATATCGCCACAAAAATGCTGCAAGTGATCCCTCTTCTACAACCAACTTTTTTGCTCGTTTCGCGTTATTGATCACCGCTTCTATTTTTCCACGATGCCTTATAATGCCTGCATCTTGTAATAAGCGCTCAACATCTTCTTCATCAAATTCAGCCACTTTGTAAAAATCGAAATGCGCAAAGGCTGCTCTCAAATTCTCTCTTTTAGACAAAATGGTGCGCCAGCTTAAACCCGATTGAAAACTCTCTAAGCAAAGCTTTTCAAATAATCTTTTATCGTCAGAAACCGGAAAGCCCCATTCTTTATCGTGATACTCAAAGAAATCAGGAGCTGCACTGCACCAACCACAGCGAGGTAATCCATCTGGTCCCGTTACCGTATCTGCCATACTATTTCCCTTCTAAAAATTGCAATTTTTTATCTGCTGTATGAATCACCGTTTCAGTAACTTCAACAGCAACAACTCCCTCACAAACAAAAGGATCGGTTGCAATTCTTGCGTCCAGAGCTTCTCTATCAACGTCTACAGCGAAGAGGCACCCACCAGGTCCTGGCTTTAAATTACCAACTAAAACAAATACACCATCGTCAACGCCTTGCTTCACCCACGCATTGTGCTCTGCCATATGCGCCTTAGCTTTATCCATTTGCCCAGTCATTGTCATTGTCATTGAAACAACAAACATGCCATTCTCCTTACTGTGTTCGTTTTATCTGATTACTGTATTTTTTCTATTTGATCTTCAAGCCAATCCTGCATTTGACTTATCTCATTCTGCAGAAAGTCATCGTCTTTAAACGCATTTAATAGCGTCGCTACGCCTTGACTGCGACCCAAAATGTGCATTGCCATTGGCTCGGACTGTTCTTCAAAACCTAGCGCTACAAACTGCTGCATCAACCAAGTTTTAAACAAAGAGAATAGACGAGTCGCGTCCTCTAAAGCAGGGTGTCGTAACTTACTTAACTCTGTAGTGAGCGTTCCTACAGGGCATCCATAGCGCTCAATTTTAGACTTGTTGCTTATGAGGATGTGAATAAAACTCATGATCCTCTCTTTAGGATTTTGGCTTTTGATATCCCAACCATTAAGCATGTCTTCCGTCATATCTAAACGTCGGTTTATCACAGCAGTTAGAATGTCGTCCTTCGTTTTAAAGTGATAATAAAAATTACCTCTCGAAATACTTACAGAAGAAGCGATATCTGCAAAAGAGGTGAGTTCGTACCCCTTTTGATAAAACAGTAAATCCGCGGCTTCTACTATTTTGTCTCGTTTACTGCGGTTCATATTTCACCTTAACCCGCTCTATTTTTTCTAAAATAGGACAGTTGACCTAATTGCAAAGAAATAAAATAGGACAAGTGTCCTATCTTTTCTTAGACCGTTGTCACAGAGTTCAGATCAAGTGCTCTGATTAAATCTCGTGTAATGGTTCACACCAAAGCTATACACCACTTTTAACATAAATAAGGCACTGACAATCGCCATCCAATTTGGAAGTTGAAGAAGTGGTAGCAACAATAACCCCACACACATGACGGTGGCACCAATAAATGTTTGATACGAGCTTCCAGCAAAGCGATTCACAACTGTGGCGAAACCGATAGTAAATGCCCAGACGATGCCCGCTTCTATAAGGGGGCCTTCCAACAACCAAGCAATAAGTAGGATGTGAACGTGGCTAATAATGAAAACTATCCGCGCTTTAGGTTTGCTCGCATAGTAATTGTTTGTTCCTCGGCTAAAATTAGCAATACAGCCAGCTAGAACATCAGCCACGATGATGAAGCCAACGATAGTCGCAATGAGTCCCCTACCCTCGGCAATATTCGGAAAATAGTACGACGTGTAAATTAGCCAAGTCCCCAATGTGGCAAACAAGGCGATACAAGCCACTTCAAAGTAGGTTTGCTCTTCTCCCAATACTTCATGTAAAGACGGATGAACCTGAAAACTTGTCATAGAAAACTCCTTCCTAATCTCTCTGCTTTCAGGCTAACAAACCTTGTAATAGCACCAAGTTAATACCGCGATATCTTTTATACCCAAAAGAGCAATTTCCGAGGTGCATAGAAATGAAAACTAATAGATAAAACTAACATTCACCGGACTTATACCAATCACAGCAGCGGTATATTCGCTCCAATATAAATAACACTATAAAAATGCGACATGAAATTACTTGCTCCCACCCTCTTGATAACATCGTTCATTTTCGCAACTCAGTCGCACTCAGCAGATGCTTTCGATTTGTCTAATCACACTGAAGCTCAAAGTGATATCACAAAGCAAAGCGCACTCGACGACTTAAGCTATTCCGCCTCTGCTGGATTGATTAAGACGACCTATCAGAAGCAACTCTATACCTTGTCGCCGTTCAAAGAAGGGCATTTTGGGTTACGAATGTACCGCCAAACATTGGACCCACAATACAAATATGCCATTTGGAGCGACCTCGCGCGCGTAGCCAGTAAACTCAATCGCTTTAGTGAAGAGGTACATACGCCAGAGCAAATTCACGAGTACTCTATTCAGAGGCTTTCTCGTTACCTCGATGATAGCGATGAACGCAGTTTACGCAGGTTTAACGCTACCAAAATGATGCCAGAATATATGTACCTTGGCGTCGGTCTTCTTGGTTCTATGGCACGGGCAAATGAATATGGGCTGCAACATAAAGCAGACGCCAAGCTTAGATCTATTATTCGCCGTTTTGATTTTAAGAAATACGCGACCAATTCGACCATGATTGAGGCGTGGGCAGCACAACTTGCGAATCAGGTGTATTGGCTTCGTCAGCTTGGTGAACAAGATGTGGTTGCAGAATTCATTAAGAGCTTCCGTGAAACTTATCCAGATGAAAAGGATTCAGAGCTCACTCGGCAGCAATTTGGCAACAAGCTTTATGGAATGACTCATATTATCCTTGCAGACTCAGGCTATTACCAATATCCAGTTTCGGAAAAAGAACATCAGTGGATCTACGATTACTTTAGAAGCAATATCTCGCTTATTCTTGAAAGAGCAAAAGAGGATGTGATAGCCGAAGTGGGGATTTCATTCTTGCTCGCGGGTTTGGACAATGATCCCGTTGTTGAAAAGACAAGGAAAGCCATCAAAGCTTCCATCAATTTGGAAGCCGGGTTGGTTCCATCGGTTTCAGGTAGCGTCTCACTTTCTGGTGGTGAACATCGAAATGTACTAGCCATTATGTTGCTAGACTGGAAAGGCACTAACGCTGCCCCCAAATATCAGCAACACAGCTCGGTTTTCTCTTCACTTCCCTATGGGCTTGAACCGAAAGATCTTAACGAAGTAACTTCTACCTCCCAATAACCTGACGTTAAACAAATTTGATGATACTTTAGAGCGCTTGTTACAGGGTCTTCCGATCCTAAGATTTGTAGACTTTAAGCACTGGAAACACCATGAAGCCGATCAGCAAAGACTGGGATGAATTCTGTTACCCCTTTATTTACGAAGACAATCCCACTTGCGACTTTGAGATAGCTGCCGACGATCTGTGTTGTCGGGTTGGGTTGCTTTTAACGATGGATATTGAGCCCGTTACAAGGGAGATTCTTGAACGAATGCAGCCCAATATCTACCATTTAAATGGATCGGTTAGAGGCAAAATAGCCATACACGAATCCCAAATTGATGAACTGAAAACCGACTATCATCACTTAAGAGATCAATTAGACGGCGGTTTCAAAGGGTTCGTTTTACCTGGGGGTTCAAACACGTCCGCTGAACTTCATTTGGCAAGGTGCCAAGCGAAGAAAACGGTACGTGCTTTAGTCGCAATTGAGCATCACGGGAAACGCTCTCCTGCTCCGATTTTATTTCGCTACGCCAACTTGCTTGCCAATACGCTTTACGCGTTGGCTGCGTATGAAAACAAAGAAAAAGCCGTTGAAGAACGTGAATTTGTTAGCGCCAGTTACGGTAAACCAAAAGCTAACTAGGCGATTTGTTTACCACAACGCCATCCAGCCTTTTACCCATACTCACTGACTCATCCACCGCATAACCCAAGTGTTTGTAAAAGGCGATCACCTTCTCATTGGTGCTTCTGATTTGGAGGTTAATTTTAGGGCAACCTTTCGCTAAAAGCTTTTCTTCCAGCGCATCCATTAGCGCTTTTCCTGCCCCACTGCCCTGAAAAATTGGGTCCACCGCTAAGTAATTAGCCCAACCTCGATGCCCTTCATACCCGCCCATCACACTTGCGGTAATTTGACCATCTTGCTCTAACACCAAAAATAACTCGCGGTCATGAGCAACTTTTATGTCTATGTCTTTACTGGGATCATTCCACGGTACAACCAATCCACAGGCATTCCATAATTCAATGACTCTCTGTTTATCAGAATCCTTAAATGTCCGTATTTTCATTTTTGTCCTTTATTCTGCTAATAATGCTATTCATATACCCAAGTGACCTCAAGATGCAGGATTCAGAGCCGCTGAACCGAGCATCTTGAGGTTACTTGGGTATAGTATCTCAAGGTACAAAAATAAAAGGGCTGAGAAAACCCCAGCCCTTTAAAAATCAACAAATTGCGTACTTAAGTACCCTTTGTCCCTCTGGCTCTACTAAAGCAATATAAAGAAACCCGCTAAACACGCACTCATTAGGTTTGCCAACGTACCAGCCAATACCGCTTTAAAGCCCAAATTCGCCACTTCGGAACGTCTCTCTGGCGCAATAACACCAATAGAACCCAGCTGAATGGCAATTGAACCAATATTCGCAAAACCACACAAAGCAAAAGTGACAATCACTTGTGTATGTTCTGAAAGCGCATCTTTGTTTGCTACAAAGTCGATAAAGGCGACAAATTCATTCATGACCACCTTTTGACCAATATATGAACCAGCGGCAAGCACTTCACTGCCCGGAACACCGATTACCCATGCTAACGGCGCAAAGATATAGCCAAAGATAGCTTGGAGGGTAATGCCTCCAAAGCCAACTAAATCTCCTAACGATTCCAATCCTGTGTTCACCATAGCAATCACACTGACAAAAGCGATGAGCATGGTTCCTACCGCAACGGCGACTTTCATTCCGTTCATAGCGCCACTCGCCAATGCATCAATCACATTACTTTGCTCAGCTTTGTCCATTTCTACATCAAGGTTCTGCGCAGGTGTTCCTTGCTCTGGCACCAAAACCTTTGCCATCAGTAAGCTGCCCGGTGCCGCCATGAAACTCGCCGCGATCAGGTATTTCAATTCCACGCCTAACCCTGCATAGCCGCCTAAAACGCTGCCCGCAACAGAAGCCATACCGCCCGCCATTACCGCGAACAATTCTGATCGTGTCATCTTGGAAAGAAACGGACGGACTAGGAGTGGAGATTCTCCTTGAGACAAGAAGATATTGCCCGTCGCAACGAGCGATTCTGCTTTGCTTGTTCCAAGAAACTTTTGGATCCCACCACCTATAAATTCGATGACTTTTTGCATAATGCCAAGGTAATACAGCGCCGAGATTAACGCACTGAAGAAAATGATGATCGGCAGAACTCGAACCGCAAATATAAAACCCGTACTGGCAAGGTCACCGAACAGAAAGGCAATCCCCTCATCGGCAAAACCGAGCAAACTCGACACTCCACTGCTCAAAGTTGTTAAGGCCGCTTGTCCCCATGGGAAATAAAGCACTAATGCAGCAAACCCAACCTGAAGCATCAAAGCTCGCGACACGGTTTTCCAGTTTATGGCTTTACGGTTTTCAGAAAAAAGAAACGCACAAAGTAACAGGGTAAAAACACCCAAAAGGCTAAATAGAATCGTCATCAGATTTCCTGTTATCGGCAGTAAAAAGTGGAAGCATTAAATTGCAGAGCGGAATACAGAAAACAAGTTTGACTGGGCATGGTATGAAACCAACCCAAGGGAGAATAGGACATAAAAGTCATTGAATGTTCACCTTTACAAGCAGTTAAAAATAGCTGGTCCGGTCCTTGGGGTCATTCACCTGCCCTATCGAGCACTCCTTGTGACGGCTTGTATTGGTTATTTATAATTCATCGCTTTGAACGAAAAAACGATGAATTTATCAGCCTCGGCTTATAACCGATCGAAAAGTATAGAGATCAAATTGAGATATTCATCACATTTTTATACGCAAACGTTCGCGCGACTAATACTTAAGCAATTTTAAGATTCACTGTTAAATACAAACGTTTGCTTCAAATGATCCACGCCTTAACGCGTGAAGGTTTCCACCATCGAGAAAAAATAAACGGCATGTTGAATATTTTTATTTTGAAAATGTCCATTGAAGAAAAACTGGTTCGTCATATGAGTGAAAGCAATATTGCTTTACCTAACGCACAGTTTGTTAATTAAAGGAGAAACAACATGACGTTTACTACTATTTTTATGTCGATTATAGGCATTTTAATTTTGTTGTCTGTCGGCGCGCTTTTACTGCCAAGGCATATTAAAGTTGAAAGAAACACGCTTCTTCCTTCTGGTGCCAAAAAAGTACTGGAACTAGCGTCTTCCAATCGTGGCTATCAGCAATTCAACCCTTATAAGTCAGAAGATCCCAATTTGAAAATCACTCATTTTGGACCTGAAACAGGTGTTGGCTCTGGTTTCCACTTTAACGGAAAAGACGGCAAGGGAAGTCAAACCGTGGCGTCGATATCGGATACCTCTGTTCAGTACAACATTAACTTAGGAGCCATGGGACAACCTACACAAATGATTAAAGCAGAACCAAACAAAAATGGCGTTTTGGTTACATGGCAAATGAAAATGGATTTAGGGATGAACCCAATTTCACGAGTGTTCGGGTTATTTATGGACGAAATGGTAGGCAAAACCTTTGAAAAAGGGCTGACCAATTTAGCTCGGGTCGTTTAACTCAAAACCAGATTATATTCATTACAAAACATCTAAGGAGAACATTATGCGCTATACATTTTTACTCTACACCGATCCCGCTGATATTGCTCACATGACACCTGAAGACTGGGCGGCCGAAAAAGAGGTTTACGGTGCATACATAGAATCGCTTCAGAAAGCGGGCGTATTTGTTGATACAGATTGGCTCCAACCTGTAGAGACAGCCACAACGTTGAGCGTGAAAGGTGGGAAGAAACATGTACAAGATGGCCCATTTGCAGAAACAAAAGAGACATTAGGTGGATTCTTCGTTGTTGACGTGGCGGACCTAGATGCTGCGTTAGCTTGGGCAGAAAAATGCCCAGCCGCCAAAGTGGGTAAAGTCGAAATCCGTGCTTCTGCTATGGGCACCTATTAACGCTGTATTTTTAGAACAATGAGGTGTTATGAATAACGAATACCGTGCCGTCGAAATGGCGGCACGTGAATCATACGGTAAGCTTTTGGCTTTTCTTTCCGCCAGAACACACGATATTGCCTTGGCAGAAGATGCTTTGGCAGGTGCGCTTGAAAAAGCGCTCACTCATTGGGTGGAGAACGGTATCCCTAAAAGCCCTGAAGCGTGGCTAATGACCGTGGCAAAAAATCGCATTACCGATAGGCAACGTCAACTTGCTAAATTCCCTGAGGAATCGGAAATACAAGAGGGATGCGAAATGGATCAACATGAAAATATGTTACCCGACAAACGATTAGAGCTAATGATGGTGTGTGCGCACCCCGCCATATCACCAGAACTGCATACACTTCTCATGCTGCAAACGGTACTGGGGATTGAGGCAAAAGTCATAGCCCGACTCTTTATGTATTCACCGGCTGCGTTAACCAAAAAGCTGGTACGCGCAAAAGCCAAAATCCGACATTCAGGCATACCCTTTGCGATCCCAGATCCCTCCCATTTGGGGGAACGTCAAAATGCGATATTTGAAGCCATTTATGCACTACACACATACGATTGGCTAGACCCAAACGACAACTTTGGAGAGGAGGCTCTTTATCTAGCCGATATGTTAACAGGATTAATGCCAGAGAACCCTGAAGCGAAAGGGTTGGCAGCCCTCATTGCATTGAGTCAATCGCGTTGTAAAGCCAGAATTGTAAACGACGTTCTTGTCCCTGTTGATCAGCAAGATATGACGTTATGGGATGATACACTCTCTCAATACGCTCATCGAAAGCTGAAAGATGCCTATCATTTGGATGAAGTTGGGCGCTTCCAGATTGAAGCCGCTATTCAGTCCATTCATCAGGCAAGAAAACAGACCAATAAGACCGATTGGAGAGCGTTAAGCCAACTCTACCCTGCTTTACTGAAATACGCACCGTCTGCAGGTGCCATTGTTGCAAACATTGTGGTGCTAGCTCATGTATTAGGATTTAATGAAGCACTCGAACAACTGGACAAAGTCGAAGTGCACATTGGGTCTGGCTTTCAACCTTTATGGGCAGCCCGTGCCGAGTTCTATGCTCAAACAGGTAACAAAGAAAAAGCCCTCACTAGCTACGAGAAAGCCATCTCTCTTGCTACCGATACACCCACTATTCGATTCTTAGAATCCAAACGGAATGCGCTGACTTAACGGTGAGTTTGCACTCTGGTTAAATGGTACTGGCGCATTGTAAGAGAACACTTACAAATACATGATATAAATGTGATTTCTACGAATTGTTTTGGCTCCGTAATCCATGCATCATACCAAGCACGGAATGAAAGGAGCACAGTATGGACAGCAAACAAATTCTAGTCGTTGATGATAATTTGGAGCTCCGAGAGGCTTTAACTGACTATTTAGGACGCTCTGGATTTACTGTCGTCAGTGCTGAGAACGGTACCCAAATGTGGCAATTTTTAGCTGATCACACACCAGACTTAATCATCCTAGATATCATGATGCCAGGCGAAGATGGGTTCACACTGTGTCAAAAGCTAAGAAAAACCTCAGATATCCCCATCATTATGCTCACTGCGGTCACGGAAGAAGCCGATAGAGTCGCAGGCTTGGAAATGGGCGCGGACGATTACATTACAAAATCATTTAGCCCACGAGAGTTGCTTGCAAGGATAAAAACCATTCTCCGTAGAAGCCAAATCTCCTCCGATAATGCGATTCCCAAGTGTATTCGTTTTGCTCAATGGGAACTCAATACGGTGACTAGGCAATTGATCCATTTATCTACTCAAGCCACCAAACAGATGTCTGGTGCGGATCTTTCTCTTCTCTCTCTATTCATCAGAAACCCCGAATCGATATTAACCCGAGACGACATTGCTAGGGAGATTTGGGGGCGAGATGCCGACCCACTAGAAAGAGGCATTGATGTTCAAATCAGCCGACTTCGCCACCATTTGGATGATAAAGATCGTTCACTCATTCTGACCGTCCGCAGCAAAGGTTATATGCTCACGTCAGGCGTAAGCTATGAACATTAACCTCATTCCACGATCCCTTGCTTCGCGGACTTCTCTGTTTCTTCTTGTCGTGATCGTGCTCGCCCAATTGCTGTCTGGTGCGATTTGGTATCAACATTCTGCCAACAAAGACAAACAAGGATTACTCAATACAATAAGAAGTTTAACGCTCAGTGCATCATCGACGGTGTCTTTCTTTCAAACGCTTCCCTCGGAATATCGCCACCTCGTGCTCAACCAACTGCGCAATATGGGCGGTACACGCTTTTTTGTTTCACTCAATAATCATCAAATCCCACTCACGCCGATTGCAGAAAGCGAGAGAAAATCACTGGTTATTGATGAAGTAAAAGCGGTACTCGGAAGCGAGCTGGATAATATCCGCAGCATGAGCATCGATTTCACGTTACGAGAACACCTTAAAGTCTTTAACAACGAACTGCCTATCGATGAGCTCCCCTTATTGTGGGCACATTACACTCTGTCTTACGGCGACATTAATCCGCCTATATTAGTGATGCAAATTGAAGTTGCGCCGGGTGAATGGTTTTACCTCGCTGCTGTCTTGCCTGCTCCTTATGTCAATTTGGAAACGAGTTTTTTCGACATCAGAGAGTGGCTTACCATGTTTTTATCAGCATTTTTATTGCTCGGTTGTACTTGGCTGGTCGTTCGCAAAGAATTACGCCCAATCCGAGCACTGGCAAAGGCAGCAACTTTGATGTCTAGCAAGCTAAAGGTCCCAGATGTCAGCGAAGAAGGCAGCTCTGAGTTTCGCGCCGCCATCCATGCATTCAATAAGATGAATCGTAGAATTGATAGCCACATAAACGATCGTGAAATGCTATTCAGCGCTATTTCTCATGATTTAAAAACCCCTATTGCGTGTTTAAAGTTACGCTCTGAAATGCTCGATAACGCTGAAGACAGAGAGCGTTTTTCCAGAATCGCCAATGATCTGGACTTGATGGTAAAAGGCGCGCTGCAATGTATAAAAGCCACAGACATTCATGAAGAGATCGAACTCATCAATATCCCTGCTCTGCTAGAACACATCATTAGCGCCACACAAAATGGTAGTTCGACAATCTTAGTTCACTCACACAATGCGCAACCCTATGCGGGCAAACCTTTAGCCATGAAGCGTTGCCTGCAAAACCTAATTGATAACGGCATTAAATACGGTCAGAAAGTCGAAATCGATGTCAACGACTCAGAAGAATCATTGGTTATCAGCATTTGGGACCACGGAAATGGGGTGGAGCCCGCGCTCATAGACAAGATCTGTGAGCCTTACTTTCGTATCGAAAATACCTCCGATAAAGAAGGAAATGGTCTTGGCCTCACTATCACACAAAGCATCGTTAAAGCGCACGGCGGTCATCTTTCTTTTCAACCCGCAACAACCGGTGGCTTATGCGCAACACTGACATTCCCAAGAGGTTAACAAGATGATTCGTATGGTTTTAGCGGCAACGCTATTCGCATGTTCAGTCTCAGCCACATTTTCAGTCGCCGCTACATTTTCAGCCTCAACCACAAGCACAAGCACAAGCACAACGGAAATAGAGTTCCTACATTGGTGGACATCGCAAGGCGAAACAAAAGCACTCAATGTACTCAATAAACAGCTGGATTCACACAACATCAAGCTGCGTAGCGCCTCCGTTGTTGGCGGCGGTGGAGACAGCGCGATGACGGTTCTGCAAGCAAGAGCATTGGCAGGAAACACTCCTCACTTTGCCCAAATAGAAGGGCTTGCTATCCGTTCATGGGATGCCATTGGGATTTTGCATAACTTAAATACCACCGCCAAAGCTCAAGAGTGGGATCAGCACTTGTACCCGCTCGCACAGTCCATCAATCACACCGATAACGGGTACGTCGCACTTCCTATTACATTGCACAGAATGAACTGGCTTTGGGTTAACCATAAAAATCTTCGCGCATTAAACCTTGAAGTGCCGTCTAATTGGGATGAATTATTCAATGCCATGGACAAAGCAAACCAGCAGGGCATTACCCCGCTCGCTATTGGCATGCAGCCTTGGCAAGTAGTTCAGCTTTTTGAAAACTTGCTTTTAGCAAAAGGAGGCGTCGATTTTTACTACCAAACGCTTGTGCAGCTTGATTCCACCAGTTTAAAGTCCGACACGATGAAAGCGATTTTGCGTGATTTTCGTAAACTCAGTCAGTTTGTTCACAAAACACAGCCGGATTCAAAGTGGGACACCGCAACGCAATCTCTTGCCGAGAATCGAGCGCTCTTTCAATTAGGGGGAGACTGGATACTGGGCGATCTCATGGCACGCGGTGTACAGGTTCCAGAAGACATCGGGTGTTATGCCGCGCCGCAGACCCAGTCGGTGTTTTTGTACAATATGGATAGCTTCATTTTTATGTCGCGAAAATCTTTTGATCAGCAACAAGCCAATAAACTCGCTAATGTAATGGCAGATAAAGACTTTCAGTCTTCCTTCAATCAGCTAAAAGGCTCCATTCCCGTTCGAAAAGACATTTCACTCAGCAACTTTAACCCTTGCCAGCAGCAATCTCAGCGCGATTTCATTAGAGCGAGCATCAATAACCTCGCGGTACCGAGTATGACGGATTCCATGGCGGTCAATCCAATAGAACAACACGCCATCAATAGTGAGTTGTTCCGCTTCTTCAAAGACACCAGTATCTCAGTTGATACCGTCATCACGCGTATCGTTTCCATCGCCAGCAGTAATTAACCTATAACCAGCATCTTGAGATTCTCTTGGGGATAGAGCTGGCAAAAACAATACCTAAAAAAATACCCCAGAACACGTCTGGGGTATTGGGTTTTATGATTTGTAACTTTTCGTGCTATTCATCTTTTAGCTCTACCAGCTTAGTGCTGCCGCCGTGGAACTTCTCGCGTTTTCTCTGCACCATGGCGTAGAAGCTTGGGATCAAGAACGTACCAGCAAGAAGCACACAAAGTAGACCGCCCACCAAAGAAACACCCAGTGAATTTTGGCTGATGTAGCCCGCTCCGGATGCAAAAATCAGAGGGGTGATACCCAGTATGAACGACCAAGACGTCATGTTGACGGCGCGGAAACGCAGCTCACCGCCTTTAACCGCCGCTTTTTCAATGGCAACTTCTTTATTTTCTCGCTCTAATTTCGCAAACTCCACAATCAAAATGGCGTTCTTGGCGGCGAGCGCAATAAGCAGAACCAAACCTATCTGTGCGTATAAGTTAAGCGGTATACCCGTTAGATTCAGTGCAATGAAAGAACCTAAGGTTGCAACCGGAACCACTAAAATAATCGCCAGTGGGATCGTCCAGCTTTCGTACTGAGCAACCATAAACAGGTAGATAAAAATCAGCGCAAGGGCGAAAGCATAAATCGCTTGATTACCCGCTAACTTTTCTTGATACGCCAAACCTGTCCATTCGTATTGATAACCATGAGGCAACACCTCTGCCGCAACACGCTCCATTGCCGCAATCGCATCACCACTTGAATACCCTGGTGCCGCTTCCCCTTGAATAACCGCAGAACGGTACATGTTATAACGCCACGCTACATCTGGCTCAAACACTTGCTCATAGGTGACTAAAGTGCTCAGTGGAATCATTTCGCCTTTTTGGCTACGAACATGAAAACGCCCGAGATCTTCCATGTCAGTACGATGCTCCGCATCGGCTTGCATGGTGACGCGGAAGTTTTTACCAAACATGGTGAAATCATTGACGTAGATCGAACCCAAGTTACCTTGCAGTGTTTGGAAAATCTCTCCCAATGGAATACCAAGTTGCTTCGCTTTTTGACGATCGATATCAAGATAGTAGTGCGGGACGTTTGCACGGAATGTACTGTAGGTATAAAGAATTTCAGGCTGCGCGTTGGCTTTTGCCATCACCTCGCCCATAACCTGAGCCAAATCGCCTCGGTCACGGCCCAATGCATCTTCCAACACAAATTCGAAACCCGATCCTGCTCCCATACCTGGTACGGCAGGCGCACCCATAGCAAATACGACTGCTTCAGGGATTTCTTGCGCGGCACGAGCATTAATCCGTGCAGTCACAGCAAAGGAAGAATGATCACCTTCCATACTGTTTCTGTGGTTCCAGTCTTTTAACTTTACGAACAACGATGCGCCGTTCGAAGCTGCAGCGCCAGTAAGGAAAGCGTAACCATTTGCTACCGTTACACCTTCTATACTCGGTTCTTCATTGATTAGGTTCATCAGTTTTTCTGTTGCCGCTTCGGTTCGAGACAATGAAGCCGAATCAGGCAACTGAACGTTAACCAGCATGATGCCTTTGTCTTCTTGAGGAACAAACGCAGTCGACGTTGTTTTCGCTAAGTAAGAAACGGCACCCACCGCGACACCGAAGAACACCAACGCTAAAATCGCTTTTTTAACTAAAAAGCCCGCTGCTTTTCCGTACTGCTGAGTGATTTTATCTAAGCCGCGATTAAACCTTTCAAACCATTTGGCGGTATTGCCGCCTCCCTGTTTCAATACCAACGAACACACTGCCGGCGAAAGAGTCAGCGCATTAATGGACGAAATCACCACTGAAATACAAATGGTCAGGGCAAATTGGCGATACATGATACCCGTGATACCAGGAAGCATCGCTACGGGGATAAATACAGCCAAAAGAACCAATGTTGATGTAACGATTGGACCTGTTACTTCTTTCATTGCTCTTAACGTCGCTTGTTTCGGCGATAAGCTTGGATCGCGCTTCATTATTGTATCGACGTTTTCGATAACCAAAATGGCGTCATCCACCACGATACCGATAGCCAAAATCAAACCGAATAACGTAACGGTGTTAATCGTAAAGCCCGTCGCCAACATAATGGCAAACGTACCGATAAGTGATACCGGAATGGCAATAACCGGAATGAGCGTGGCGCGCGCACTACCAAGGAACAGGTAAGTAACAGCGATGACCAAGAGAATGGCTTCGATGAGTGTTTTCACTACCCCTTTTATCGACTCTTCAACAAACAGTGTTGTGTCGTAGCTGGTTTCATAAGCCATACCTTCGGGGAAGGTTCCTGACAATTCCCCTAAGCGATCCATCACTAAACCGCCGCTTTCTAATGCGTTAGCACCCGATTGCAGAGTCAAGACAACGATTGATGCATCATGCCCACGGAATAAACCCGTTCCGTTGTAGAAGTTTTTGCCAAGTTCAACTCTTGCAACGTCTTTCAAGTACACAGCGGAACCATCAGGATTCGCGCGAAGCATGACACTTTCAAACTCTTCTACCGTTTCTAAGCGCCCTTTTGTAACCAAATTAAACTGAACATCTTGAGGGTTCGCGTAAGGCGCGGCACCAATATTACCCGCAGCAACCTGCACATTCTGTTCAGCTAAAGCGGCATGCACATCCGAAGTCGTCATGCCTAAGCTTGCGAGTTTTTCAGGGTCGAGCCATACGCGCATAGCGTATTCGCCACCACCGATAACGCTGACATTACTGATTCCTTTTACGCGAGCAAGCTGGTCTTTGACGTTAAGGTTAATGTAGTTAATCAAAAACTGATCGTCGTACTTATCTTCAGGTGAGAAGAAATTCAGTACCATGAGAAGATCCGGTGAGTTTTTCTTCACCGTTACTCCAACCATTCGAACTTCTGGAGGGAGTTTTGACTCGATTTGCGTCACTCGGTTTTGCACATTCACCTGTGCCATATCCGGATCGGTGCCAATATCGAAGGTCACATTTAAAGAATACGAACCGTCATTCGCACTTTTGGAAGACATGTAGATCATATCTTCCACACCATTGACTGACGTTTCTATCGGATCGGCGATGGCTTGCTCTACAACTTCTGCACTAGCGCCTGTGTAGTAAGCCGTAACATTCACGGATGGCGGGCTTATCTCAGGGTATTCCGAAACGGGGAGCACCATTAAGGACATCGCCCCTGCGAGTGTCAGAATAATAGAAATGACCAGTGCAAACTTAGGGCGCTGGATAAAAAAGCGACTCAGCATAGTTAGGCTCCAGTATTGGCAGTATCAGAGTTTGTTACATTGACAGGCATTCCATTTCTGACACGTTGTAAGCCTTGCGTTATCACACGCTCATCTTTCGATAAGCCTTCGGTAACGATAACGCCTTCAGCCGTTTGGCGACCCATTTCAATATTTCGTCGTTCAGCGATATTTCCTTCCGTAACAACCATAACGAAGTTACCTTCAAGATCCGTTTGCACAGATTTTCTCGGGATCACGATAACTTCTTCAGCACTTCGTTCCTGAATCGCAACTCGAACGTGTTGGCCAGGTAACAAGGCATGTTCCGGGTTATCGACACTTGCTCGAAGAGAGATTGTTCCGGTATTCAAATTAATACGGTTGCCAATAAAATCGAGCTTTCCTTTGTGTTCGTAAACATCTCCGTTCTCTAGCTCAATCACAACATCTAATGCGTTGGCTGCACCCGCACCATCGCCGCTCACTTTATCCATACCAAAATCTAAACGTTCTCGTTCGCTAACGTTAAAGCTGGTTTGGATAGGATCAAGGCTAACAATCGTGGTAAGGGGGCCAGAAGATGGGGAAACGAGATCACCGATACTAACGTTGCTGCTGCTAATTCTTCCCGAGAATGGCGCGACAATTTGGGAGTGAGATAAGTTCACATTGGCTAATTTTAGCTGTGCTTCTGCCGCTTCAACTTGCGCCTGAGCGCCAAGCTTTGTGGAGGTTAATGAATCGAATTCTGACTGTGAAATATTCCCTTTAGGGAGAAGGTTCTTGCCTCGTTTGAAGTCCAGCTCTGCTTTTTTAAGCGCAGCGTGTGCCTGAGATAAAGAGGCTTTTGCGGTCGCAACCTGAGCTTCAAAAGACAAAGGATCAATTTGGTACAACACGTCCCCTTTTTCGACAAATTGCCCTTCAATAAACAAACGTTCTTTTAGATAACCGGAAACTTGTGCACTAATGCTTGCATCTTCTGCTGCTTCAACTCTCCCTACATACGTCTTACTTTGCTGGTGCATTATTGTGGTTGATTCCACTGCGACGACATTTGGCGCAACGGCTTGTTGATTTCCATTTTCTACTTCACCACATCCAACCAAGATTAATGAGCTGACAATTGCCAAGCTAAGTAATTTCTTTTTCATGTATTTACCATTTTTTGAAATGCAGATTATTGGAGTCTATTGATCTTTTATCACTAAACTGTTTGGTTCTGTGATTCTCACTGTTCAATTTTAGGCAGAACAAAAACTTGTTCTCACTCTATGATGACAACTTATTTTGTTAGATTGCTTCAAATATTTCACGTAATAGTGTGTCAAATTATTGCAAAATAAAACCATCGCAAACCAATGATTACTAATGCCAACCAAACAATGGTATTATGTAAAACAATTTAAAATATTAATGTGTAAAGATAGAAGATTTACGTAGGGAATAACACGCAGGTTAAAGTGTTACTCCACTAATGCATCTGGAAAGAGATCGGATAGAGGGAACATTGCAGTGTTGACGCAATTTCTGTTTGCCTTAAAGTCTGCCACTACAGGCTCGGCTGTATATAGAGAAAAGTTTACATTCCCTTAAACAAGTGCTGAGATGCTCGACTTATAGGAAGTTCACAACGACCAATTCTGGCAAACATTCTCCCAGCCATATCTTTCTTCACTTTATCTATCGCTGAAACTGAAATGATTGTGGAACGGTGTATTTGCCAAAACCGATTAGGATCCAATTGCTCGAGCAGCTCCTTGAGCGACATCCGAATGACATATTCATCAAACGCATCACCTTCCTTCTTACAATATACAGAAACGTATTTGTCTTCCGACTTAAAGTAAGCAACATCATCAATAGATACGAGGTGGATCTCATCTCCTAGTGATGCTTTTATCCAATGAAGATAACTCTGTGTGGTACTGGATTGTCCTTTGAGTTGTTCAAACAAGGATTGTAAATCGGGTTGTGAAGGCTGGCTTTCCTCAAGTTTTGCTTGCACTTTTTGGCAGGCTTTGAGTAATCGCTCTTCATTTAAGGGTTTTAATAAATAATCTGAAGCACTTAAATCAAACGCCTTAACGGCATATTCATCGTAAGCGGTGGTAAATACTATAAGAGGAGGTCGTTGCAGTTTATTCAATTTGGTTGCCAGCGATATCCCATCAAGCTCGGGCATTCTGATATCCAAGAAAACCACATCTGGATCGTGTTCCAGTATGGCCTCAAGGGCACTCTTTCCATCTTGGACTTTCGCGACGACATCGAGCTCTAACCACACTTCGGACAACATTTTTTGCATATGATGAAGTAACAGAGGCTCATCATCTGCAATTAAAGCTTTCACTTGTTTTACCATTCTATGTCCTAACACCAAACTACGATTTAAGGAGCACTTGGAGTGCCAGCTTATTGATAGTGATTCGAGAGGTTACACCGCGACTATCGTTCTGTATAACGGCGAGTTTCGCATCATCGCTAAACAAGGTTTTCAAACGAGCACGAATGTTTTGCAATCCAATCCCATGCCCACCCGATGCGTTATTACTCACTAACCCTACTCCGTTATCACTGACTTCAAAAATAATATCAAACTGGCTTTGTGTAACACTCACATTAATATGCCCGCGGTTCATGCTGGGTTCCAACCCGTGCACAACGGCGTTCTCAACCAATGGCTGTAATAAAAATGGGGGCACCATCAACGCTTCAGCATACTCGTCTTTTGTGACATTGTAACTCATAAGTTCACCCAGCCTAATCTGCTGAATGCCTAGATAAGCAGAAAGCAAATCCAGTTCATGCTCTAGCGGTACGAACTGCGTTCGATTCTTTCGCAATGTAGCACGAAGCAAATCGGTTAAACGAGAAAGCATTTCTCTTGCACGCTCAGGATCGCTCTCAATCAATACGTTGATGTTTGCTAGCGTGTTGAATAGGAAGTGTGGCTCAATTTGGCTTTGAAGCTGCTTGAGCTCTCCTAACACAAGTGCTTTCTCTTGATCAGCCTGAATTCTTCGAGCTTTTTCAAGCTCATGTTTAGCTTGAATATTTTGCTCGTAGGAGTAGAAATAATAGAAACAAAATGCGCTGAAAATAAAACCCAATATGACAATGGGTTTCATGTCTTCATAAGTGGAAAAATTTGAATATTCACTGACCCAATAGTGTGCATTGACGCTTCCACCAAGCACGGACAGTATTAACGACAAAACATTCACGATCCTAGGTGAAAGTTCTGGCGCGAGTAAAGTGATTATTCTTTCACCAAGTATTGCGCTGTAACCATATCCAAAACTTATCAGTAAATGTTTGTAATAAGGTGCTTCCCAAACATAGGATGTTACCATCGCGATCATCACACAAAATAGCGACGTAAAAGTGATGCTCTTAACCCACTCATTTCGGAGCACACCAAATTCTGTAACCATTAAAATTTTCCCTTAAAATTTAACAAAATCATACGGCTAGTTTGTAGATTTTTATAGACTGAGCCTGATTTTCCACCATAAAAATGTGCGGCAAGCTCCGTCTCAAAACGAGCATTACCATCGTCATACCACTCCATTCCAATTCTAGGTGTGGCTATTACTCCTCCGTCTTCCGGTGCAACAATGACATCGACGGTAGGTGTGACCTTTTCAAACCATGAGGGAGCACTTTCCCAATTTGAGCCCTGCCAGTTCTGAGTATCCAATGTCCAGTGAAGCATCATGTTATGTCGGACTAAGTTTGCACCCGAAAGCCCAAAAGCATAGGAATTGGCTAACCCATCTTGGAGATAGTCGTTTCGCAAAGAGGTGGCGCTTTCGAAGGCATTTCTCCATTCACCATCACTCCATGCTCGGTTGTCAAACCAATACTCTGCAATCACGCTATGACCTGAATAACTACTCCAGGTCACGCCTGTTATCGCTTGATAAGCACTGCCTTCCTTTCCAATTTCTACCGGTGAAAAGTGTGTCTCTGGTTGTACGTACGTTATGTGTTTACGTTGAATAACTGCTGAAGAATGCCACTCCCATTCATGCCCAAAAACTGTCACCCAACTGGCACCAACCAGACCTTGGCGCACATTGTCATAATAAGCGAGTAACTGATATTCGCTATCGCCTTCCAAACCGTAATATCGAAGCCCTAGACCATTTTGCTCTGACGCTTCTTGTAACTCGCTGCCTTCTTGCTGAGTCATCGAGGAAGTGGTTGCAAGAAGTGTCCATTCTCCTTTCGCACCATAATGAGAAAGACTCAATAGTCCAACACCTTCCTCTACTTGAATACCAATAGGATTCCGTCGATAAGGTTGAAATACATCTAATGGACGGTAGCCATAGGCCACACCGTAATCTTGGCGAATTTTTCCTATTGTAAAATCCCAATATTCACTGCCTAGCTCTAACTCTCCTTGCCAAAAAAGCTCACGCACAATGATTTGATTTTCATTGTTTACATCGTTTTGTGATTGATAGAGGTCGTTAGCTAGTAAAGCAAATGTCCCTGATACTGAAAATCCACTTAATTCCAATTCCAGTAAGGCATCTACGCTTTGTTCTTTAACCGCACCGCTTGAAAAAAGTGGAGAGTTTGATCTTGGCGAAATGGAGCCCGCACTCACAGTCCAATCCCAATTTGCACCAAGCTCGGACGCGTTCAAAGAACTGGATAGCAAAAAAGCGATCGAGACGAGATTTAAACGAGTCACGTTACAACTCCGACACACTATTTCGCACTAAATACGATGGATTATAATATTTTTCTTCCAGCTCAAACGGTGAGATTTCTTTGTATTCTATCCGTGTTTTTTTGTTTGGCTGAATCTTATCCAGTAAGGTCATGGCTACAACCGCTCCCAAACCATTGCGTTCGCCCTTAGTAAACCAAGCCTCTTTCGCAACCTTTCCAGATTTCAAAATCAAGTTGGCTTTAATTGGAAAGTCTGTTTCAGGTGCAAGCCAAAGCTCGATAGTATGGTAACTCGCCCCTTTGGTTTTTGCGGTCAAAAACAACTTATTACTCTCTACTGCAGTGCCATCTGGTTTGATCAAGCTTTCAACTTTTTCAAATACTCCTTGATAGTCATCACTCCATGTCAGGGTTGAAATATCACCAACAGATGCTTCTCCAAGTAGCTTTTGCATAGGCGTAATTCGAATAGGGCGGCGACTCTTTGGCATCACTAACCAGTAGTTATCTTCCAGCATTAGCATTTTTTGTCCCGCTTCTACCTTGGATTTAAAAATCACAAGAGACTGTCTTTGAGGACGCGTGTATACGTGGTATTGATGCGTTTTTTCCCTTTCATTATTTTTGAAAAGATGAACAACAGACACGACTTTGGACGACGCTTCCTCCATTCGATATTCATCCGCTTTTTTGAGCATTGCATTTACGTCAAGCGTTGCCACGTCGGAAGTTGCATGTACTTGACCAGTCGTTAGCACCAACCCAGCCCCACTCATCATGCCAAGCAATACAATTCTGGAAATAAACTTAAACATATGCCAAAGCCTCTGTAATAGGTTTGTTTGCGCCCTTACGAGCAGAAAGATAAGCGGCAATGATGCAAATGATCATGACACCGAGTGTCGAATACGCCGCAAGTTCTGGGGAGAAATTGATTTGAAGCGGATAACCTTCACTATGACCGGGAGGTGGCGGCATATCGATGTCGACAACAAGCAACAATAGCCAAATACCAATACTGCCAATCACCCCTAAAATGCTTCCAAAGAGTGCCAACAGCCCAGCTTCTTTTATGAAGCCAGAGATAATTTCGCTAGAATACGTCCCAAGAGCGGATAACGTGCCGATTTCACGTGTTCTTTCAGTCACCGACATCGTCATGGTGTTGAACAGAGACACGAAGACAACTAAACCCATCACCAATCCCATGATGCCAAATATACGATCGTACAGGTCTTTGACTTTCTTGTAGAAAAAAGCGCGTTCTTGCCAAGGAGTCAATTGGTAGGCTTGCTCGGAAGACGTGTTATCTATCAAGGATTGCACCTGTACTTGCACCGATGAGGTTTGCTCTGTTTCAAACAGAAAAACCGATAAAGTGCTTATCTTTTCAGACACCAAAAGCTCTTGAGCAGAATTGATATGAAGATACAGCTGACGCTTGTCTAATTCTGGTATACCTGTTGAGTAAATACCGCGAACCATAAAATCCAGAGCATTAAGCGCACCATCACTTGTGGTAGCAAGAAGAGTTACCCAGTCGCCAACTTCTACTTTTAGGTTTCGTGCCAATTCATAAGCCAGCATTATTTGAGGTTCTTCAGGGTTATAGCGACTAGATTGGGGGCTAGACAGCGTTCTCCCCTGTCGAACATTGAGAAAAGGTCCTTTTAGGTCGAACTCTTTCTCATTGACACCATTGCCAACAAAGATGGTTGATTTGTTTCCATTGGAAATCAAACCAGTAAAGTAAATTCGCGGTTGCACCGAACGCACGTCATCCAAAGACATTATCTTTCCGACAAGCGCCTGAGTATTTGATAGCCCATTGGAGAGCGGCATCTCTTCATCTTCTTCAAAATAGCCTGGCAGACTTAGTGTTAAATGCCCAGTGTCCCTTGCAGTTGACTCTTTAAGCGATTGATAAGTAAAGAGACCGAAACCACCTGCACTTACCATGGCAAAAACAGCAATAGCAACAATAAAAACAGAGAGCGCGCTACGACGACCATTACGACGAAGGTTTAAAATCGCATGACGGAGCCCTTCAAATACACTCCATGCTGAAAGGGATGTGATTAACTTACCCATTTAAGTGCCTCCTCCTCGATGTTTCCATCAAACAGTGCAATAACCCTGTCGCAGCGATCCGCCATTCTTTGATCGTGCGTCGCAATAACAAAGGTGGTGCCGAATTCCTGACCTAAAGACTTCATGATGTCGATCACTAACGTGGCACTTTCGCTGTCTAAACTGGCGGTTGGTTCATCCGCGATAACGAGTTTGGGTTTGTTCACAAGTGCACGGGCAATCGCTACACGCTGTTGTTGCCCTCCAGACAAATGATCGGGTCTATGATGAATGAACTCAGCCAACCCTACTTTTTCTAACATACTCGCTGCCAATTCATTTTGTTCGTGCTTGGAGTAGCCCACCAGCCTTAATGGGTACATGACGTTTTCCAATGCGGTCATAACGGGTACCAAGTTAAAACGCTGGAAAATGAACCCCATTTCAAAACGTCGAATACGTGCGGCTTCTTGCATCGCTTTTGGCAACGGTTCACCACCAAATTCGATCTCGCCGGAGTAATCGGTATCGAGCAATCCTAAAATATTAAGCAGTGTGCTTTTCCCTGAACCAGAAGGGCCACAAAGCGCGAGCATTTCACCTTTGTTAATGTTGCCCGTTGCACCTTTCAACGCCGGAACATCAATCATTCCAAGTTGGTAGTTCTTCTTTATATGATTGAATCGAATCATATTCCCCCCTTACACTTTCTCTAACAGAGATTCGGCTTTTTGGGTTTCTGGGTGAGAAGCATTTTTCTCTTTCATCAGCGCCAACCATGCATTGGCGCGGTCGATATCTTGGGCGCGAATGGCGGTTTCAATGGCGAACATATATACCCAAGAAGTGGCTTCAAACGGTGCTTGCTGAAATTGAGGTTCATCCAGTAAATCAATAAACAAGTCGTAGCCACGATCGAAGTGATTAAACATATCGGGAAGTTGGCTATAGGTTGCCGCAGACAGTGCACGAGCCAAATAGGTATCCGGCAAGCCTTGTACTACTTGCTGGGATGCTAACGGGATAGATTGCGAAGCGATTAAATTCAATCCTTTATCTATCGTTACCAATCCTTGCTCGACATATTTCATTTTGTTCCAAGGCATCCACGCATCACGCCCCTGCAAGGTTTGTGTACTGCCTAAGTAAACAAGGCTTAAAGGTTTTGCACCTTCACTTTGGATCAATTGATTTAACCGCTTATAAACAAGTTCTACTTTGTCTGTATCACCTTGCGCGGCTTGATTGTATTCGTTAATTAACTCATTGGATGGATTAGCGATAACTTGTGACATTCCAGCAATAAGAAGTGACGACATAACGAGTGCATTTTTTAAGACTTTCATAACCGATATCCATTCTGTAGTTGACGAGGTTACTGTAATGCTCTCGGGCAATCGTTTCTGTTGAATGCGACAAACGGTCGATATGAGGAGTGAATGGTTTTTCTGCCTATACTCAAACTGCCCCTAGATTTTTAAGGTCTGTTGATCTTTCTCGGTTAAACTTTAGAAATCTAGGCATTTTTTTTGCTTAACATTACTTGGACACACTATTTATTTGCCGCTTGTGAAAGAAAATGGGCAAAGAACGGTTCTATATGCCTATTAAAAGGTCATGGATGTAAATTATGAAAAATATTGTCGCACTCTCATTAGCATTGGTATCTGGTTCAGCACTTTCAATGGAACCAGTTGAGGAATATGGAATTATTGGCGCAAGCGGGACGTTTGGGCAGTCGATCTATTCAACAGAAGATTCAGCGCAGTTTGGTGTCACACCCAATCTGTTTTATTACGGCAATCGCGGGTTTATTGATGGTAGCCTGGCAAACTTCAACCTCTTGCCGTATGTAGGCGTTTCTGGAAATTGGCGTTTTGCCCAAGTTTCTAACACATTCGACACGATTCCAGACGGTATTGATGAGCGAGATGGAAACCTGGAGCTTGGTATAACACTGGGTACACCAGGCGCTAGGATCACCTACTTGCAAGACGTGATGTCTGTGCACGGAGGAAAAGAGATTCAGGTTCATCTTGGTAAAACGTTCGATACCCCCATGCGTCGCTTCACGTTAACACCTTATGTAGAACTGGACTGGAGAGACGGAAAACTGTCTCAGCATCTTTATGGTGTAAGCGCGTCAGAATCAAGCGCTTCAGGCTTGATGAAGTACGACGCTTCAAGCAGCTATGTGTATCAAGCAGGTGTAATTGGCTTGTACGATTTTTCTAAGAAGCTGGTAATCATCAGTAAAGCTCGAATGGAAAGCCACGATGATGATAGTCCCATTGTTCAACGTAGCTTTGGTTGGTCTTTTGAACTGGGTCTAACATACAAATTTGCTGGGAAATAATGGCGAAATTAGCTAATTAAGTTAGTTTATTTCACCTACCTAATCATTTCAGTCTATAAAAATCAATAAGTTAAAATTGGCACACATATTGAAATAGATATATTCAATTATGTGTGCTTTTTAATTTGATTTGAATGGATTTGATTATGTCTTCAGTGTCTAAAAGGTTCTCTCTACGCAAATTACTTTCTTCTATCAACGAGCTTTCTTCTACCAAAGGGCTTTCTTCTACAAAAATGTTCTCTCCATATAAAGGAGTAAATGCATTACTGTTCACCATTGTTATCATTTCATTGATTGTCGCCGACTCTGCACTGGCAGACGAAGAGCGCGCTTTTCCAGTCGACGATTTTCATTCCCTCTCCGTCGCTAAAGATGTCAGCGTGTCTGTGATTTGCGGCTCTGCTCCAATGGTTATCGCTAAAGGTCATAAAGATGTACTCGATGATCTGGATGTTGACCAATCTAACGGAACACTTTCCATTTCTAATGATGGTGAAGACCCCGGTATATTTTCAAGTAAACATCTTGATATTAGTGTTATTACCAACAAGCCAATTAGTGATATCCAAGCGATCATGGGTAGCCAGCTTCACGCTCAACCCTGCGCGATCACAGATAAAAACCTTCATGTTGTCGCCGGTATGGGTGCAGATGTGAAAATAGAAGGTACAGTCCAATATCTAGATGCCGAATTTTCAATGGGGGCAAATTTCAATGAAAAGGAATCCGATCTCAAAATAGAGCGAGCGAACGTGGATGCCGCAATGGGCGTAAACGCATTTCTCTGTGGCGCTAAATATGTATCCGGAGAACAAGCAGCAGGCACCTTGCTCAACATAGGGCAAGATACGGAACAAAATATATCAACAACAATGGGGGCTGCCGTTTCAAAATCAGGTTGCAGCTAATTTTCATAAATAAAATAAGCTTGAATCATTTTAAATATATATGCACTTCAGGTTCCACGCTAAGCCTGTTGTGCATTGGAATCGAAGTGTAAAAAAGGAAAGTTCCGTTTCTACGAACAAAGCAACGCGATGCACATCATGTTTTTTATATCAAATACCTCAAAGCAAATAAATTTCTAAAAAAGTCACAGCAAACCTCGCCAAAACCCAGGCCACTCCTAAACAGCACTCCGCATATTCCCGCTCAAACATTGGTCATTTTTTTATTTTTACATTTCTTCTTAAAAAACCATATCTCATTGTTATTTAAGTATTTATATTTGTTTCAAAACCTAAATTTTGACGCTCTTTAAAAT
>NZ_BFAQ01000046.1:18936-24081 GCF_002933855.1 Vibrio penaeicida | reverse complement strand
AACCTACCCTGAGACCTATATCAAATTTAGCGCCGTCAATGGTAAACCAACACTGAGCAATTTTGATATCGAAGGTAGGCAGAGTGTCATAAAGTTTTATGCTAATTCTGCCGATGTCGTGGAATTTAAAGGTACTTTTTGGGGAAGAGCTGAGTTTATGTGATGTCCTATTTTATAATGTTTCCTGAAATATAAAAACACTTCAACTAGCAGTAACGTTACCCTAGCCGATTTCAATTTCTTTAAAGTTGAGTCCCGATAAGTGATTCGAGGTGACCACGTCATAGAGACCATCGAGTTGGTCAGTGCAGAACGTAAGTAAACCTGCTCCTTGTACCCTAAAAATGCCCCCATCTGAAGTAGGATCTTTTGCCACCACCAGCTTTTTGAATGGACGCACTCGACTTGGCTTACCATTATTGCGAAGGTTCATGATAGTTCTTTCTTCAAGGGATCTAGTGAAGTTCAATGTTAACCAGCGTTCCCCATTAAGATTTAACGGCAGGAACTCGTAGTATGTTTTTAATCCATCGAGCTTTTTCACTATCTGTTCTGAGGCTGCAAGGGCAGTAGCTCCCCACACAGCAATGTCGGGCTTAGATACTTCAGACTCACCGTCTACTTTTAGCCAGTCAACACTGATAGGGTGCTAGTCGGAAGCTAAAGATTCACCATTCAAATCTGGAAATTCTTGAGTGGTTGCCTGAAGTGACATTTCCAGTTCACTTTCCTGAAGAATTGCAAATTCATTGGTGTTAGCAGTAACAATAAAAAACTCGGCTAAATGTCGTCATACTTGTACTATTGGTTTTAATCTGTGTTTTCCATGCCATAGAAGCTAACCCCAATAAACGTGTTACTCTTGTATTCTATCCTAAAGTCCGTCGTTGATATTTGAGCAACTTTCAGCGAATTCAATGGGGTCAAAAATGAGCACTCTAGTGTTTAAAGAAGTAAATGTAGCCTAAGGTAATTGCATAGACAGAGCTCCACCTAAAACCTCGACACACATCGCAAATAATCCAATGAATCACACTTATGTGTCAGCTTGCTTATGCGATAATAAGCTTAGGCGAAATATTTTATTTCTATAGATATCAATAAGAAAGAGTGGTTCACTATGGCGGCAGTAGTATCTACGTCATCCCCAGTGATGGCGTTACCGAAACGACCCAGTAATCCAACACCTTTGGAGCTGGCGATCTACAACTATGAGAAACAAGTGCTTGAATACAAGAAAAAGCAAAAGCAATTTAAAGCAGAAAAGCGTGCAGAGCTCATAAAGGATTGGGAACATCTACAGCGAGAGAGGACCCGAATTTCCATTCAAGCAGAACTGCAAAAAGACTTAGAAAGTTACCGTGCTGATGCGCTAGACAAATCTCCTCGTGAACTCGCTATGGAGCCGCATCACCCGACACGTATTCTAGCCAAAAACCTAACCGCGATAGCGGAGCCTAAGCCAAGTCCAAATCACGACCCACACCACATAGTGATGGGAAAAGGCAGATGGCGAGCGTTCGATATGATGAATGTTCGACTTAGTATGCATGCGCACGGGCTAGGGATTAACGATCCAACAAACGGCGTTTGGTTGCCAAGAAACAAGAAAGACAAAGGGCACTGGGCTACACCAAATGCGCCTGCCCATAAAGAGATCCACAGATTCAATTATGAATCCTGGATAGTTTCAGCAATTGGTAAAACCATCACGTCCGAGCATATTTTGAAAAACCGATTAAGAAACGTAAAGATGAAATTGAAAACAGGTACCCACCCACAGAAAATCCTTCAGCCTAAAGATGCAACATGGAGAGGTAACGAATGAACGTTTATCAACTGAAAAATCTGCCAGAACAATATCAAACGTTTGATCTTGATTTACTCGAGTTATGTGACCAACTAGGCAGCGACGAATTAATGGCAAGAATGCTCAATGCCAAATTTTCGTGTGAACCATTGGCATCTTATTGGGGGAAGATTTCTCATCATTTCGGCTCGCCATTGGCGAGCGTAACGGCAATTCCAGACGTCTCTCTTTGGGGGAGTAACTTCTTGGTACTAAACCAAAAAGCCTACGACGCACTCGCACCAGCTGTTCAGGGCGAGGGTGAATTCCTTGCTATCACAGCAAATGGTGATCAATACCATGTATTCAATTGCTTAAGTTATGCTAAAGAAGATGAATCCCTAACAGAAAAACAGTACCTAGACGGCTATGAAGACGGGCTAAAAAGCTTAGCATTTGATAAAGGTTCAACAGCCAATCGGTATCTTTTCAAATCACAAATTGAAGGAAGCAACCGCTTGTTTGCCAGTCAAAGTTTTGAAGATCTTTGCACCAATGCTAATTTGTCTGGGCTTCGGTTTGATTCAGATTTGCTTAACGAATTTTAGAATAAAAGCTATAGACATAAGATAAACTAGTTCGTTAAACGTTTTTTCTAATTGATTTAATAGAACCATACTGAAAGTATCTCGGATACGGTAAAAATCAAGAATGGTAAGGGAGTATGCAGTCATAACTACGATTGTTTATCTTTGAATTTGATGTAACTGTTTTTATATACAGTGTATAATGGTGCTCTAACGTGAATTTTTCATGACGAGATGCATGGGCTATCAAAGGTCGCTTTTCATCGAAACGCGTTCTTGGCATGCGGCAGTGCCCCGTCTGAATAAACGCGGATAGGAGGCACCATGAGCAGAGCGCTTGAACTTTTGATGCGAATGCATCTGGAAAAAACACCCACCGTTGAGCGGGGGAAAGCCGTCCTGACTGGGGATGTGATCATCGGCATATTGGGGTTGATGCAAAGACAACATCCCTTAGGGAGCGATCTCATTATGGCTCGCTGGCTGGATGACCACCCCGCAATTTCACGTGTGACTGACTCCTTGCACCAATGGGTGAACGACGCCCCTTTACAGCGAAAAGATCTTGCCAATCACGTCGCCTACATTGCCTTTGAAGTCTTTTGTGGTAAACCTATTTTGCCGCAACGCCGAAAGTTGACGTCACTATGGCGAAAGCACAGTGAACAAGGGCGTCGAAGCAAACGTTTGATCAAACAATGGCGAATTCAGAGCAAACGCCTTCAAACTCAACTCTCTGATGGGACGACGCCGCATCGGCTGGACGAACGCCAAAAGGAAGTGGAACACTATGAACAGCTCATCGCTCGGGAAAAAACACGCATTGATGCCTACGCGACTGCGCAAGCCACACAAAGTACACACTGCCCAAAATGTCGAGGTACCGGAGTGAGTCAACCGGGGAAAACGTGTCATGAATGTGGCGGTCATGGGCGGATCGCCCCCGATCCAAATAAGATACGACAGCACCTTCGTGCACTTGGGGTAGCCAGAGTGACGGAATCGGTGTGGCGAGATGAACTGAAACCGTTCTTTTATCATGTCAGTTCGCGTTTACACCTTGAGCATGACGAGGCTGTGCGTTATTTGGAAGAGCGCTTGGTGAAGGAGAAACAGGTCGTGTGACTTGAACTTGGCCTAAATCTGGTTCATTATTATCCCATCATCACAAGCCTCACCCTCATGGGTGGGGCTTTTTCGTTTCCGCTCTTCGAGGATAGAAACATGACGGATGTGTTCGATCGTGTGACCGCTTGGCTGGTGTATTTATTCAGTGCAACCGGTGCCTTCTTCAGTACGCTGAGTTTGGAGTGGTGGCAGTTTCTCTGTTCGCTGGTGCTTGGACTCGCCATGCTGATCATCAACATTCGTCATAAAAGAGCGATGCGAAAAATTGCCCGAGAAAAAGGGATCAAGCTGCAATGAGAGCGGGACCTCAACTCAATCAGCTCACCAAACCTTTACTCATTGCGGTGATCGCACTCACGGGTGGATTTGAAGGGTACCGATTGATTGCTTATCAAGACAGCGGTGGTGTATGGACCGCTTGTTATGGTGAAACGTTAGGGATCCAGCCTGACGCACGATTCTCACCCGAAGAGTGTGACGCCATGTTTGGGGCATCTCTCAGTCGTCACAACACCCCTTTGGAGTCGCTCTCCCATGAATTACCTGCTCATGTCCACATGGCGTCACTGGATCTGGCGTACAACATTGGAACTCATGCGTTCCAGCGTTCTACGATGTATCAGCTACTGGAGCAGCAAGACTACCCGCGAGCTTGTCTTGAGCCGTTGCGTTGGCGGTTCGTAAATAGTAAAGACTGCCGCATAGCTGAAAACCGCTGCCGAGGCATTGTGGTCAGAAGGCAGATCACTTCACAAGTGTGTTTGGGTGACATGTCCATCAATGACGCACTTAAGGCGTTAGGGCAATCTCCTTTAGACGCCGATATTCTGGAGCAGTTAAATGCTGATGCTGTCACCACTGATGAAGTGGTTAGGGCTCGCCTTGATCACCTTGGTGCCTAGTGGGCTCTTGTGGCTCCAGAATCGGAGTTACCAGGTGGAAATAGAACAACTCAAATCGCACTTGATACAGAGCCAAACGTCAGTAGATCAGCAACGCTCCGTGATCGAACAACTCAAAAAACACAATGCAGAGAGCACCCGACTTTATGCTGAGCGCTTACAACGAGAGAAGGCAAAGCGCAAAGCGCTGAAAGCCGAACGGCTCTTTTATCAGAACGCCCTCGCAGATGAAACCTGTTATCAGCGCCCTTGGCCCGATGCTGTTATTGAGCGCTTGCACCAGCCCTATTGAACCCGTATCGGTTCAGATGATCCGCATTTTGCCGCCAGAAGGGCTCATCGTTCCTTGTGACAAGCCATCTCTCGTGGGACGAACGCCAATACAAACGCTCTCAACGGATATTCCTAACCTAAAACGGGCGTTGAAAGAGTGTGCGTTTCAAGCGGAATCCTACTTGAAATGGCGTGCCGCCCAACAAGCATCCGATACGGAGGAGTGACATCATGCGGATAATTAAATGGGCTGGGTTAAGAATGCGACGCCAAAAAGGGCAGTCGCCATCGTGATGGTTGGTGATGGCAAAGACCGACTGGGCACAGCTGCAGACACAATTTGAACGCGAGAATCGGGAAAACGGGGTTGGAGCGCGAGAATGGTGTGAGCAACATGGGCTCAACTACCACAGCGCCAGACGGTACATCAAAGTGCGCAAATCTGCGCCATGTAAAAGTGCGCAGA
>NZ_BFAQ01000046.1:335-18814 GCF_002933855.1 Vibrio penaeicida | reverse complement strand
AACTGAGAAAGCCCGAGAAGCGGCACGCAAACTTCGGCTGGAGAGCGACAAGCTGGCTCAAGAAGGGGAAGGGGATGGTACGCCTTTGGATGAGATGTTAACGGAGCTGCAAGCCATGGGGACCGGAGGCTTACCCTCATGAGTGTGGTGGAGGACATCAAGGCGCGACTCGGTGACCGTTGGTGGCGTTTGAACCACTTGTACAAGATTGAAAATGAGAAAGGGGAGTTGGTGCCGTTTGTGCTTCGACCGGCTCAACAGCGTTTACTGACCCAAATGTGGTGGCTGAACCTGATCCTTAAAGCACGCCAAATGGGCTTCTCGACGGGCATTGACATCTTTTTGCTGGATGAGGCGCTGTTCAACGCAAACCTCAAATGTGGGATCATCGCGCAAGACAAAACGTCGGCTGGGGAGATCTTCCGCACCAAAGTCGAGGTTCCCTTTGATAATTTGCCTTCCTGGCTTAAACGTCGATTTCGTGTTCTGTCCAGACGCAGTGGTGCTTCTGGGGGATACATTCTGTTTGGGCATCAGTCGAGCATCCAAGTGGGGACGTCGTTTCGCTCTGGGACCGTGCAGCGACTTCATATTTCGGAGCACGGTAAAATCTGTGCAAAGTACCCAGAAAAAGCTCGGGAAGTTCGCACCGGAACACTCAATACCATTCACCCAGATTGCATTGCTTTTATTGAAAGTACGGCCGAAGGGGTGGGCGGGGACTTTCACTCTATGACGATGCGTGCGTTGGCACTGAGCCACCATGATGCGGCGTTATCTCGAATGGACTGGAAGTTTCATTTTTTCCCGTGGTGGCAGGAGCCCAAATATCAGTTGCCAGTGCCAACATCGGGGTTGGTGCTCAGTCGTCACCATATGGATTATTTTATTGCCATCGAGCGTGCCGCCAACACCACATTGAGCGACGAACAAAAGCAGTGGTACATCCAAAAAGAGGCGGAACAAAGAGAGGAAATGAAACAGGAGTTTCCTTCCACGCCCATCGAAGCGTTTCTGGTGTCGGGGCGTCGAGTGTTCAGTGCGACGGATACGATGCACGCTGAAGCCCATTGCGAAGCTCCCATCTTGCTGTACGACATGGAGCCACAGACCGGTCGGCGCACTAAGTCCCATTTGCCAACAAGGTTGGATGCGCAAGGTCAGCAGACGCTGATGAATCGACTGCTGATTTGGGAGTTGCCCGACGATGAGGATTACGCCATGGGGATCGATATCGCGGAAGGTCTGGAGCACGGTGATCGCAGTTCGATTGACGTGGTAAAGCGGAGTACGGGAGAGCAAGTGGCTCATTGGTTTGGGTATTTAGATGTGGAAAGGCTGGCGATGTTGACGGCGCATATCGCTCAGTGGTACCGAAATGCGTTTGTGGGACCGGAGCGCAACAATCATGGGCATGCCTTTATTCTTAAGCTTAAGGAGCTCTATCCTCCCTCTCGGATCTATGCTGAGCAGCTGATTGACCGTGATAGCGAAGACGAGACCGAGCGTCTTGGTTGGCTGACTACGCGTCACAGCAAGCCCATACTGACGGAAGGTTTGAAGTCATTACTGTCCGACCAACAAAGTGGGATCCGTTGGGTGGGTACGGTCTCCGAAATTCACACCTTTGTGTACGACGCCAGAGGCAGTATGAATGCACAGGAAGGGTGCTATGACGACCAGTTGATGAGCTACATGATTGCTCAGGAAATGCGAGTCCGGATGCCAGTGCGTCGCCCTAGCGACGAACTGCCAACACGGAAAGCCCATTGGATGACCCACTGATGAGTATGTCGGACACGTCCTCATCTCGCCATCGTCACTTACTGGCGTTCATGGCGGACATTGATGCCCAGCCTCCTTGGCGCAGCAACGCCAACATCGCCCATGCGTATTATGAGGGTGATCAGTTGCCTCAAGCCGTGATGGAAAAATTGCGAGAGCGCGGTCAGCCAGAAACCTTACACAATCTGATTGCTCCGGCGGTCGACGGTGTACTGGGAATGGAAGCCAAAACACGAACGGATTTGATGGTTACGGCGGATGAACCCGATGACCAGATTGAAGCGTTGGCGGAAGGGTTGAATTCGTTGTTTGCGGATGCAGCGCGGCTCGGTCGACTCGATAAAGCCCGATCCGAAGCGTACGCGGGTCAAATCAAGTGTGGTATCGGATTGGTGGAAGTGTATCGCAACCCTAACCCGTTAGGGGCGCGGTACAAAATCAAGTATGTCCCTCGAGATGAAGTGTATTGGGATTGGCTATCTACCGAATGCGATTGGTCCGATTGTCGTTGGATCATGCGTCAACGCTGGATTGATGTGGATGATTTGATGTCGCTGCTGCCAAGCAAAGCACCGATCATCAAACACGCCATCAATGGCTGGGAAGGATTCATTGAGACCGACTTGACCGAAGGCATCGAGCCGGATCTGATGAGTGCGTGGGAAGAGTATCAAGGGTGGAGCCGAAGCCATACCGAATACCTGAGCCAAGATAGACAGCGAATTCGCTTGCAAATCATCTATCGCAGACACATTGAACGGGCGCCCATTCTGCGTTTGCCTAGCGGTCGACGCATCGTGTTCAGCAAAGACAACCCGATACATAAAAGTGCACTGGCGCTGGGTAAAGCTCAACTGGAATCGGGGCAGATCAGTCATATCAAAGAATACTGGTACGCCGGACCGCACTTCTTAGGCAGTCGCCCAAGCCATGCCCCGCAAGGGATGTTCCCGATTGTGCCGTTTTTTGGCTACCGAAAAGACGGCTCAGGCGAGCCTTATGGCTTAATTTCACGTGCGATCCCCGCCCAAAATGAGGTCAACCTTAGACGCATTAAGCTAACTTGGTTGCTGCAAGCTAAACGGGTCATTATGGATGAAGATGCGACGAACATGAGTCGGGTTCAAGTCTTGGAGGAAGTCGAAAAGCCAGACGGCTTGATCACATTAAATTCTGATCGCCGTCATCGAAAAAGCCTCAGTGATACCTTTCAAGTGGAACAAGACTTTGCGGTTGCGTCGCAACAGTTTCAAGTGATGCAAGAGTCAATGAAGCTCATACAAGACACCATGGGGATATACTCCGCGTTTCTCGGGCAGGAGGGCGCGGCAGAGTCTGGCGTGGCCATCGCCAATTTGGTGGAGCAGGGGGCGACGACGTTGGCGGAAATCAATGACAATTATCGGTTTGGCTGCCAGTTGGTGGGGGAATTGCTGTTGGGGTATTTGATTGAAGATCTCAAAGGCGTCCGAAATCACCGTGTTGTGATCAATCGAGATGACAAACACAAACGCAAAACGGTGATCATCAATGAAGAAACGCCAGAGGGGCTGAGCAATGACATTTCCCGGCTCAGGTCACACGTTGCGCTTGCCCCCATTCAACAAACCACAGCGTATAAGGCGCAACTGGCGGATAGGATGATGCAACTCACGGCTCAATTGCCGCCAGACGTGCAAGCGGCGGTTATCGATTTGGTGGCGGAGCTGTCGGATATCCCGAACAAATCGGAATTCATGGAACGGGTGAGAGGAGCACTCAATGTGCCGAAAGCCGAGCAGGATATGACGCCAGACGAACGAGCGCAATTTCTCGCGGATCAGGTCGCTCGCCAAGCACAGCTTGATCTGCAAATGCGAGAAATGAAGGCGAACGTCGATAAATTGGAAGCGGAGGCATTAAAAACCCGCGCCACAGCGGGCAGAGAGACCATGTCCACCCAAAGTCAGCACTATGCGAATGCCAAAACGCAAGCAGAGACAGCGAAACTCCTTAAAGAGATTGACAAACTCAGCCAAGACATCGCCCTGCTCCAACAGCAGTTTTCTGAGCACCTGCAAAGGCAGATTGACGATATTGCATTATCTTGACATTAACCACATATTTTGTGTTGAAATTTGCCCAGAGATTGGTTAAATTTTATCCATCATGACTGGTCTTGCTTCTGACGCCTACTCAAGTAAGGCGTATGCGGTTTGGATGGACGACCAACCCACATAACGGTCATGATGATTCTTAATCCTATCTCTTGGTCCCGAAACCTATCGGGACCTTTTTTGTTAATGTGCTTTTTGTCATTGCCCCTTTATTTTGTTCGTACTGTCGCTCAATAACCACAATTTGAGTGTTGATAATGAATAAAAAATTATTTATATTTTTATCATCATGGTCTGTCCCATTTCACCTCACCTTCCTCCCTGGTGAGGCGCTTGTGGTTTGGTATTTAGGCTACCTAAGAGACCATGATGTTTCCTTATCCTGTCGTACTTGGTCCCGATCCCCCTCGGGGCCTTTTTTGTCTGCGCCGCTAAAGTCATTCTCGCAGTGACTTTAGCCGCACAGACAGCGATACGTCTGCCATAGGAGAGCCCAATGGACATTGACGATTTAGATCTAACCGATACTCAAACCCCTGAAGAACTGGACGCCATATTGGATAAGATTGAGCATGAGACGGATGCACCTGATGAACAGGGCGTCTTATCAAAATCTGAGCCACCATCGAATGACGACCAAAGTGAGCCCAACCCTTCGCCCCCTGTCGACAGTGAGCAAGCAGACTCGGCATCTGCTGGCGAGGATGAGCCACGCACTCAGGCGTTACCCTCTCACGATGCCATCGAGGCAAAAGATGGGAAAAATATCATTCCCTATCACGTCCTTGAGCAGGAGCGGGCAACCAACAAAGCGTTGAAAGCTCAACTGGACGAGTATCAGAGCCAACAGTTGGATTGGGAGGAAACCCAACGGCGATTGGAACTGAGAAATAAGCAGTTGGAGAAGCTGGGGATCCCGCCAGATGAGTTACCGGAAAAGGTCAACATCTCAGACGAGCAGCTGGATGCGCTCACCGAAGACTACCCCGATTTGGCGTATGTGCTGAGGCACTTGGTTGCCAAAGTCAACCATGTGGACAGCAAAGTGGATTCTGCGCAAGCCTCCGATCCTGTATCGGAAGCCATTGCGCAGAGCGCGGAGCTGACTCAATGGCAACGGGTAGGCGGAGAGCAATGGCAAAAGGCGCTCGACATCGATGATGCATTGCGTGTCTCTCCTGAGTGGGCGAATAAACCGCTCACGGAACGTTTTGAGGAGGTCGTGCGTCAGACTCATGCTGCGTTTGTCACGCCGTCGACGCCACGTCCTTCTCAACAATCCGTTCAAGCCAATGTCGAGGAGCAACTGTCTGTCGTATCTGATTCGTTGCCCGTCTCACCCAGTGAGGTCGGCTCGCCCACCACTCACGAACCTTCTGTTCGAGAGCGGATGGCGACAGCCAATGAAGACGAACTGATGGCGATGATGGGGGCAATGAGTGACGAAGACATGGAGCACCTCCTCGCCAGTTTGTAACGGCGTGTAGACGCCAATCGCAAAGCACCCGCCCCATTCTGGTGGGTGTTTTCGTTTGAGGACGAGCACCATGACCACCATCACTAAGGAGCAGGCGCGAAAGATACAGCAAGTTGCGCTGTACACCGCGAGTCTGCGTCACCGAAGCTTTGTCAACATGTTGACCGAAGCGTCGCCCAAAAGGGCCAAGGGCGACAAGAAAAAACGGGAGAGGCAAACCTCTCCCCATGCCCCTATTGTCCGGGTCACCGATCTCAGCAAGAGTGCAGGGGACACCGTGGACATGCAGATTGTCCATAACCTGTCCAAACGGCCAACCATGGGGGATCGCAAGATTGCTGGACGAGGTGAATCATTGGATTTCACCAGCTTTGAGCTCAGCATCAATCAAGGGCGTCATCAAGTGGATGCGGGCGGTAAAATGTCGCAGCAACGTACGGTTCACGACCTGCGTCAAACCGCGAGAACTCTGCTGGGACCTTATTTCAATAACCTGCAAGATCAGGTTGCCACGTTTCAATTTGCGGGTGCGAGAGGAGATTACCTCCATGACGATGTCATTGTGCCGCTAGAAGGGCATGATGAATTTCGAGAAATCATGGTCAATGATCTGATGCCGCCTACCTATGACCGTCATTTCTTTGGGGGGGATGCCACCGCATTTGAGCTGTTGGATCAGGCAGACCAGTTCAGTTTGGGCACGGTCGACAATCTGTGTTTGTATCTGGAAGAAATGGCGCATCCATTGCAGCCGATCCGATACCACGGGGATGAATTGTCTGGGGATGAACCGTTTTACCTGCTAATGGTGACGCCAAGGCAGTGGCACGATTGGAAGCAAACCACCAGTTACAAAGATTGGCAGCAACTGGCGGCGAACGCCTTGAATCGCGCGAGGAACTTCAAGCACCCCGTTTTCTCTGGTGAGTGTGCGATGCGCGGTAACATCTTAGTGCGTAAATACAAAGGGATCCCCGTGCGATTCAATGCAGGTTCCCGTGTGAAAGTGTCGGATAACACCGACCACGCCAGTGTCTCGGACAAAGTGGCGGGCACCACCATTGATCGAGGCATGCTCATCGGTGGGCAAGCCGTCGCGACGGCGTGGGGGAAAACGCAACACGGCAGTCAGTTTTCCATTCATGAAGAGAAAGTGGATGCGGGCAACCGCACTGAAATCACCATCGGTTGGATGAATGGGCTGAAGAAAATTCGTTTTGCGGACAAACAAGGCCGAGTCAATGACCATGGCGTTATTGCTCTCGATACCGCGGTAAGTGGATAAAGAAGGAGAAGATCATGGCAACCATCACAGCGCCGTCCATGCACGATCGCATGTATGTCGGCACCCACGGTAATGTCTCGGTGGCCTTCGCCGGTGCCTTACTGCAGAATGTCGCGGTCAATGATGTCGTCGATTTGATTGAAGTGCCCATTGGCATCAAGGTCATGGGGGTTCAGATCCGAAGTTCCGGTTTGGGGCTGAACGTCAAATTGGATCTTGCGCTTGGTGACACGCCACTGCTTTCGCAAGTGGATGTTGCGACGGCTGGCGTGCAGACACTGCCGTGTGAAGCGTACACCGAACGCAAATCTGTGTTACGTGCCACCATCACGGGTGGGGTCGCCAATGGTGAGTTGGCGGTGACCCCACAATACGTGGCAGTCGGGTATTGACAACCTAGAGGATGAACCAATGAGTGAAGTCAGTATTGCGTATGTGGGCCCCAAAGCGGTTAAGCGTGACACGGTCACTGGAACGCGTTTGGTGTTCCCTCAATTTCAAGCCATCAAAGTCCCGGCGGAAAACGCCGCCATATTACTTCGATTTGACCAAGTGTTTGTGGAAGCCGATGCGGTTGATGAGGCTATCCAACGAATGGCGCGTGAGCAAGCGAAGCGGGAACAAGAGGCGGTGGAGCAACAGGCGCAACATGACGTGCAACAAGCCGAACAATCTATGGTGGTGACGATCAACGAAAAAAGCGTCGACCTGAGCAAGTTAGCCTGCGGTCGAATCGCCACATTGATAGAAGCGGCAGATTTGGCTATCGCACCGAAAGAGGGGAAAGAGACGGCGGAGCAGTACAAGCAGCGTGTGCGGGATGCCCTAAGGTAACATCTGATGGAGATGGTGCCTGTCTCGGATTTTTACCCAGTACTCCGACACATGACTGACGTTCCGCTCAATGCGGACATGGACGTGGCCTTGATCCGTTCGGCATCGGAATTTTGTCGAGACAGTCAAGTGATTGTCCATACACGAGCGTTGGATTGGGTGCGAGCGGGCACCACGTTAAACCTGATTGAAAGTTCGGGTCTCAACCACCGCACATTAGGGGACATTAAGTCCGCCGGTTTGATCTCCGTCAGTGCAGACGGTCAGCCGTTAATGGCGGAGCGTGATTATGAAGTCCTCAGTTTGGATCAGATTTACGCGTTGCAGCCGTGGAAGCGAGTTCATCTGGTGATCGCCGTGGAGCCAGCACTCACCACGCACTTTTTTCCTGCTGCCTTGTGGGAAGATTGGCAAGAAGCGATTTGTCACGGTGCGGCAAGCCGATTGTATGCGGTGCCCGGTGCACTCCATCCAGAACGAGTGAGGTTTCACGAACAGGCTTTTACCGAAGGTAAGCGCCGAGCCCGTCGTTGGCGGTTGGAGAATCATCCCTCGCTCTCATTGCCGCCCGTCAGGCATCAACGGGAGTTTTACTGATGGCTCTTGTGTCTGAACTGATTGGGCGCGTATCCCGAGAATTGGTGGATGAGCGCTATACCAGATGGAGTAAACCCACCCATATCAGCAATTTGAACGACGCCATTGCCTCGATACTTTTGCTCCGTCCCGATCTGGGTCGCGTGACGGACACGACTCAAGTGTTAGCCGATACCGGACGCGTTCAGTTGCCAGTCAATGCGTACAAATTGCTGTCTGTTAATCACGTGAATGGCTACGCACTGCAATACGTGGATCTGTATCGTCTGAATCAGAATTACCCCAATTGGCGCACGCTCAAAGATCCCCAGCCCACCAACTGGACTCGCAACGATCATGATGACCTGTCGTATTTCTTGTTTCCCACGCCCAGTGTACCAGTCTCTGTTGAGCACGAGTATGCTCGTCAAACTCGGATCCAGAGTGAAACCGAGGCTTTTCCTCTGCCTGTCATCTATGAGGTGATGGTGTTTGATTTCATGATGTACCGGGCGTATTCCAAAGACGGCCAGAACGAGAGTGAACACAATAAAGCCCTGCATCACTTGCAGTCGTTCCAATTGCTATTAACAGGCAAAAGCCAGACCGACACAACAGACGATGAGCGGATCCGCTTGAGTGAGACGCCAAGATGATCCGTTTTAAAGGCACACTCTCAGACGCCGGTGGTCATACGCTGGCTTATGCTGTGGTGGAGTTGGTATCCAGCCAAAATGCAGGGCAAGCCTTGGTGTTTTCCGGCACGCAAATCAAGACCGACCAGCATGGGGACTATGAGTTTTCCGTGAAAACGGGGGAGTACGATGTGTATGCTCAGGTCAATCAGCGACGCGATGTTGAATATCTGGGTAGGATAATCCTCAACGCGGATGTGACAGGTGAGCTAACCATTGAACAGGCGTTAGCACTGACCGCGCCCATATTACCGGAATCCGTGCTGGAAGTGCGCCAGCACCTGGCGAATATCCAACGCTTGTCGTCTCAGGTACAGAGTCAACATGATACGGTGCAACGGAGTCTTGGTACGGTAGGGCAACACGCCGATCAAGTGTCCGTATGGGCGCAACAAACTCATACACAAGCGGATCGAGCGCTGGGGCACGCAAATCTTGCCTCAGAGCAATCAACCCTTGCCACTCAACAGGCGACACGTGCACAAACGTAAGCGTCGGCGGCGTCCGACAGCGCGCGACTGGCTCAGGAAGCTAAAGTGGCGCTGGATGGCGCGGTGGACCGGTTTGAATTGAAAAACAATGCCGCGACGGACAGCGACATTGATCAGAAAGCGGTGTTTTCGAAATTCGTTCGTTTACCGCAATTTTGGCGCGCATTTCGTGCCTTCCTGAGTCAACGCTTTGATGGAGCCAGCACCGATTTGGCGGTGTCGGAAAAAGCCCTGTCGGCGGGGTTGGACACCAAATGGACCTTTACATTAGCCAAGACCAATCGATATGGGGCGACGGTTCTTAGCCACGATTATGACAGCGACATTCAGTATAAAGCGGTCACCCCATTCGCACTAAAAAGCGGGCTAGATTGGGTAAGGTACACCACGGGATTGGCTCTGGATGGTAAGCAGGATAAAGGGGTCGTGGTCGCCCATGATCATGATGAACGCTATTTGCCGAAACAAGGACCTGCGGTCGCTGTAGCACAAAATACCGACACCAGTTGGAAACCGGCGGACGGTGGACTGCGTTGCAACAGTACCAGTGCCGGAACGTTTGCCCCAAATGCGGATTATTGTGATTACCTCACGTGGGGTCATCGTGGTGGTGCTAACTATTACCACGCCTTATTTGTGAGTCATGCTTCCCCCAGTCGATTGCAATTTGCTACCTCCCGCGCTGCTGGGCAGGCGAATTGGAGCACCAAATCGCTGGCGTTTACCGATGAATTCTATGGTCGTCAAACGTCGGACAATCGGTATTTATCAAAAGCGGAAAAAGCCTCCGACGCTCAACGACTGGATGGGATTGATGCCACTGGATTTGGTCGCGCTTATAGCGCGAGTTTAACCACAGGGGCGGGCGATTGGACAACGGCGCAGTTCGTCACCTACCTACAAGGGCAGGGGTGTTTTGATTCGCCCTACTGGTTCACCAAATGTTCTTGGAGCTACGCCAATAACAAGCGCATTACCGATCTCGGGAGCGCCTTAGGGCACATTCACCTTGCTGGATGTGTGATTGAAGTGCTTGGCAGTGCTGCCCACTACATGATCCGAGTGACCACACCCTCTACGACCACGGGCGGGGCTGTGGCGAATGCAGACTACCTGTACGTGGATCACGGCTCTGGGTACGCCCCGGGCTGGCGACGTGGCTACAATTCTCGTATCAAACCGACGGCGGCAGAAGTTGGCGCACTTGGAAAAACAGAAACCGCTAAGAACGCTGAAAAATTGGATGGAGCTCTGCTAGTAACCACACCTGCGTCAAATACTGCAGCTCGGAGAGACAGTCGCGGAGACATCACTGCGCGTTTGTTTCGCGCGACATATAGGGATGATGCATATATGCGGGGAGCGCTGGCTTTTAGGGTTAACGATGGCACTGACAACTACACTCGATTTTGCAATTCACCGTCTGCTGTGCGCAGTTGGCTTTCCACCGCGAGTATTGAGCAGGCAAACGCCCAATACAAAATTGGAAAAGAGGTATGCTTTAAAGACATTACGGTTGGAGGGGATGCAAACACCTACTATCCAGTTTTGTTGAACGGGGCGGCGGTATTTGGGTTTCACAACTACAGTGTTAGTCGCGATTCTGACTGGCCAGCGCCAAATACTTGGAACAATGCCACACACAGGGGACGCTTGACCTTGACTTGGTTATGGTCTGGCTACGCAACTTGGGAGAACTATTACCCTCCGTTTCGTATTCAGGAGTTTTCTGAAATGTACAGCTCCATGGTGGCCGGCATACGATGGAGTGTCGAAGGGATGGTCGTTTGGCTGCGCGGGGGAGGGGCTCGATATCGACTGCATACCGAGAAAGGCATTCTCCAAGAGGCGCAGGTGTACTTGAATGGGTTTACCGCACATAACGATGAAATGTTCTCGCCTCGCACTGATAATTCCAACCTTAATTTTGAACTTTTCTTACGCTGGCCGGTAAGAAAAGAGGGTCAATTGTACGATTTTGGTCATAGGGTGTTCAGTCCGAACAATCGCAATGTTTCAAGTGACTACAACAATCGATCTGATTCGGTTTACGCCAGCATTAATGCGGTACGCAAATTGAAAGATTATGTGATTGGTGGTGTGAGCGTGAGTAAAGGTACCAATGGCTATCTACGACTTCCTGGCTGGCTTGGTGGCTTGATTCTACAGTGGGGGCGAGGCAGTGCTTCCGGAGCGTCCAGTACGGAAGGTACTGCGAATACCTTACCTATCGCCTGCCCCAATGCTTTAGTGTTCGCAACTGCAATTCATGTAGGCACACAAAGCAGTATGACCAATATGATAATTACTCGTACCGAAAAGCACAGGGTGTGGATCAAATCCAATTATCAAAGCAACATCAGTGCTATGTATCTTTGTGTTGGCTACTGAGAAAAAGGGGAACCCATGAGAATTGACGTTCCGATGATGAGAGGAGAGATCCCCAGACTGGCTCCACACCTTTTGCCCAATGAAGCGGCAACACACGCTTTGGACTGCCAGTTCGGTTCGGGCGTCGTCGAGCCTGTCCGTCAAGATGCGCTGGCGTTGACCCTGCCCATCGCCGCCAGCACTTTCGTTCGGTATCAAGATTCAGGCTGGCTCGCTTGGGCAACACGAGTACACGCCATCCCCAGCCCAATCGCGCAAGATCCCCACCAACGTATCTACTGGACGGGACAAGGGAAACCCAAAGTGACGTCTCAAGAGCGGGCATTGAATGCACAAGGGGTGGGACCGCAGGCCTGGTATGACTTGGGGGTACCAGCGCCGGAGACGGCTCCGGTGATCACCGCGGTTGATTCATCGACGGGCTTACCGCCTCCCGCGGGCGAACCGGCGATGGTGGATGACGAAGACAGGGTGTATCTGCAAACGTACGTCACGCAGTTTGGGGAAGAAGGGGCACCGGGACCACCCTCTACGCCAGTACTGATAGAACAACCGGGCTCAACCGTGACGTTGCGCCTGACGACACCGGGTACCAATAGGCACAATCTCACGCACACGCGTCTCTATCGATCTGTCACCAGTGCGGGGATAAGCGAATACGTACTCGTTGCTCAATTGCCCATTTCAGTCTCCACGTTTTCAGACACTCACGCGACCGTCAGCGGCGCGGTTTTAGAAACGGATACATTTGCATTACCCGACGCCAACCTGAGCGGGTTGTGCCTGATGGCCAACGGGATCTGTGCGGGATTTGCTGGCAACGAAGTCATGTTCAGCGAAGCGTATCTTCCCTACGCATGGCCAACTAATTACCGTCTGACGACGCAGAATGACATTGTGGCGATGTCACCCGTGGGCACCTCACTGGTGGTTGGCACCACGGGACAGCCCTATGTTTTTTCCGGCGTCACACCAAGCGCCATGACCGCCACCAAGCTCAATATCCATCAAGCTTGTGTCAGCGCTGACTCGATGGTGGTATTACGGGGCACGGTCGTGTACGCCAGCCCTGATGGATTGGTCAGTGTGTCCAGTGAGGGAGGCGAATTGCTGAGTGAAGCGGTGATTGACCGCCAAACGTGGCAGGCGCTATCGCCTGACACCATTCGAGCGGTGTCAATAGAAGGTCAGTATTTTGCGACACACCAAGGTGGCAGCTTCTTATTCGATCCCGTGTCTCAATCGTTGACTCGTGTGTCTGAACGTTGGGATGCGGCGTATTATCACGGCGTGACCGATCAGCTTTATCTTGCCAGTGGACATCAAATCCGACGTTGGCGAAGCGCTGAGACATTCCAGTCGTACACTTGGCGCTCGAAACCATTTGTGTTGTCTTCTGGCGCGTTAATGAGCTGCGCTCAAATCGACAGCCCCGCACCGGAGCGACTCAGCGTTACGTTTTATGCGGATGGGGTGGAGATTTTGCAACTGAGTATAGGGCAGGTAACCACGCGTCCTTTTCGTCTTCCCGCCGTGCGGGCAGCCCGCTGGCAAATTGCGATTACTGGCACTTCCGCCGTCGAGCGCATTCAAATTGCCAGTGATATGCGAGCGCTCCAATGACGTCGAGCCCATATCGAGCAGGGCGCAATGCGCAATCCTTGTATGAAAACGTGGAGCTGTTGACTGGGCAGCGAGGCGATGGCTTAGATAAAGCGCTGACACTGCGCGATCTCTCGCAATTAGGCATGGTGCAGCTCAATCGGCGAGCGCGGGGTCACTACGTTGCTATCCCCCATCAAAGGGAAAAGCCAAAGCAAGAGGTCGTCGAGCGTCCCTCGGTGCCTCGCTCTCTGTCTGTCAGTGGTGGGTTTGGTGCGATCCTATTGCATTGGGCACCCGCTCTATACGCTGGGCATGCGCACACTGAGATTTGGCGCGCAAGCAGCAACAGCCTTGGGTTGGCACAGCGGATCGCCACAACGCCTGCCACGACTTTGGGTGACATTGTCCGACCCGGCAGCGTCTACTATTACTGGATACGGCACGTTAACATTCGGGGCATTGTGGGACCTTTTCATCATGTGATGGGGAAACGTGGGCAAACCTCATCCGACGTGCAGCCCATCATCGATGAACTCACGGAGCAGATGCGCAGCTCACCACTGATTGCACAGTTAAGTCAGGCTGATGAGAGCCATAGTCATGCGCTCAATCAACTCGATAGACAGGGCAGTCAAGCCTATCGTTCCCTCTGGGCGCACAAAGTCAGTGCGGGTGACATCACTGCAGGGATCGGATTGGTGGCGGGCACCAACGGTCTCTCACAAGTGGCCATTGCCGCGACGCAAGTGTTTGTGTTTGATCCCAACCGCCGATCGCCGGCATTGCAGCCTGCATTCGCCATCGACAACGGGCAAGTGGTCATTCCCAAAGCCCTGATTGAGACGGCCACGGTTCAAGTGCTGAACGCTCAGACCATTGTGGCGGATGAAGTCAAAGCGGGCATTGCGATGACCGCGCCCACTTTAACTGGTGCTGTCATTAACGGGGCGGAGCTCAATGTCGGGTCGGGGGGACCGTACCAAGGTTACCACACCCGTATTACCCACGATGGGCGCGTGTATACCGATCATTTGATTGCGTCCGGTGGGGAGGTGGATCGGTTAACGGTGGGGCGTGACTGTGTGTTCAAAGGTCGGCTAGAAGCTGCCAGCGGGACGTTCCACGGTACGGTTAATGCGAGCAAGGTGGTGGGTTCAAAAGTCTTGGTGGCACAGGGGAGCACGGATATCCCATCTCGTACCGGAGACATGGATCGGTATGGGTTCCAGTGGGACTATGCACAGCCAATTGATACGGGGTTTGTGGCGTCGGCGTGGGGCGATAGTCGACGGACTTACGTGGTGGAGTGCCACATTACAGGCGGTGTTGAAGCGCATAACTGGGTGGCCATCAGTTATCCTGCCACCATCTGGTGGTCGGTCAAAGCGGATCGCCCTTACATAGTGACGCGTTGGACAACGCCTGCAACGTTATTTTTTCAATTGAGTTTTGGTACCGCGCGATGTCGAGCACGCGCGCAAACACGCGCCATCTGGAAAGTGTATGAGCTGCTCTGAATTATACAAGGGAAGTTGGTGCACCCACAGAGCGCATTTACTCCCGCAGATCCAGGCCACGGAAAAACGCAATGCGCATCGCTTTGCTCGACAAATCGACCAAGCCTTGACATCTGGGCGTGCCAGTTTGTTTTTTAATTTGGATGGCTTTGTGGTTTTAGAGCCCTGTGCGCGCAAAGACGGGACGTGGGTTGTGGTGCTTTTTGCAATGGGGTGGTGTGACGAGGCGGTGGCTTGTTACCACGAGTGCGTGACAGAGCTGGCTCGACAGATTGGTGCCGAGGGCATCGAATGCCAGACAGTGGTATCCGCGTTAGCCCCCAACCTTGAGTCAGCGGGTTTTCAACGGGTTGGACAGCGAGGCCGGCTCCATATTTGGCAGCGGAGGGTGTCATGGGCGGACGACGTTCAGTGCCACAAGTGAAGGAAACGGAACAAGAGAAAGCGGCAGCCGAGATCGCGAATCGATATTGGGATCTGTACCAGAATGAACTCAAAGGATTTGAAGACACTTTTATCCAGCGTGTGCAGGCATTGGGAAACGACGCAGGCATGCAGCGAGCGAAATCGTCAGCTGAGCTGGGCTACAACCAAGCGTTCAGTCGCGCCCGTGGTCATGCCGCGCAGCGACTGGCGGCGGCAGGCACCAACCCCAACAGTGGGCGATTTGCTGGACAGTTGGGCGAGCTCACTTTGGCGCAGGCTCAAGGACAGACCGACACCATCAATCGGGCTCAGGCATCGGAGCAAGACCGCTATGTTGCAGGGTTGAGCGATGTAAACGCGATCGGGATGGGGCAACAGGCACAAAACCTCACTCGTATGGGGGAGGTGGCGGAATTGTCATTGAGACGAGCCGGTCAGGATGCCGCGACCGCCTTTAATCAAAAAAGCGCGTTGCTCTATGGCGCGGGTACCGCCGCTGGCATGGGGTTGAGTCACGCGCTCTACCAAGACACGGGGGGGACGGTGACCGACGGGATCAGCACCCAGTCACCCAGACCGTACCACCCAACGATGAACCCCAAGGGATCGCTGTATTCCTAAGGAGACGTAATGGGCATGGCTGCCGATCGCTACGCCAAGATCACCCGTGAGCAATACGAAGACTGGAAAGCTCGATTTTACCCTATTCAAAGACAATGGCTTGAGGCGTCCCAAAGTGGGGCGTTGCTAAAAGCGCAATTGAGGCGCGCGGATGACCATAGCCAAGCGACGCTGCGCTCGGCCAGACAGGGACAACAAAACCGCATGGGCAGATATGGGTTATCGGTTGAGACAGCAGGGCATGCGGATGACGCTCGCATGGCGTTGTCGGCGGTCGGGGCCAAAAACGCGTTGCGCGATCACGAACGTCAACGAGCCATGCACATGCTGTCCGGAGCAGGGATGGGTATCCGAGGACACTAAGGAGGCAACTATGGGCTACAGCTTACTCAGTCAGGCGGGACGGACCAAGCAGATGGCGCTCAGTGGGCTGCGGGACGCGTCAGAACGAGACACTCGACGAACGATGATGGATCGCAGTCTTCGACAAGCCAAATCCGCACAAACCCTACAGGCAACCGGGACTGGCGCAGGCATCGGGTTGTTGGCAGGCGGTCCCTCAGGCGCCGTATTGGGGGCTGTGTCGGGGTGGATCCTCGGTGAACTGTTTTAAGAGGATGAGGGCATGAGGCTTGATACCCGTGGTTTAATGGATGGGTTTTTACGTGGCTATGATGTTATGCAGCGACATCGTGCGCGTGAAGCCAACCAAGCAAGAGCGGATAACGCGCTGGCACTCAGGTTTGCCGAAAGTGAACGGGAAGAGAAACGACGTGAACAACAGGCTCAGCAACAAGCCGAACGGCATCAGTACCAGTACGGGAAAGACGGCAAAAGCGGTCGATTGAGAGCGCAAGATGAGCGGACTCGCCGAACTCAGGAGGCGCAGCTAGCCGCGCATCAAGCCCAACGAAAACTCAGTCAATACCGATTGGGTCAGGAAAAAAAACGGGCATTCTTGCAAGAAAACCAGCCTCTGATCCAAGCCGGTTGGGGGCGTTGGTTGCAGGGCGGTGACGTCGATGCCGTGTTCGACTCCCGTGAAGTGAAAGGCGGCGCTTATGATCCTAGGCGGTATTTGCGTCCGGATGTCGAGGACGCCTTTGCCACATTGGAAACCGCGCTGCCAAAGGTGATAAAAGGGGACATTCCGCTTGACGATGAGACATTTGTTCACGCCCTAGGTACGGTGTATCAGAAAAATTTGGAGGCGGTCGTCGGGCAAAGGGATCCCAATACGGGGCGTCGGATCCGGGCGGCAAGAATGGGCATTCCCGTGTTGGCCAAAGACATCCAGCCGGACCTGCCCGGGAACCAGCCCGGGTTAGTTTTGACCGCGGAGGTGGAGGATGGTTCAGGGCGTTGGCATCCGAGACCCATCACACGGAACCGAACCACGGACGCGGGCGATCCAGTGCACATCCTCCCACTGGAAGATGCCATTCGCGATCTGACGGGACAGCTCGCTCTGCGCCGTCAGGCTCAGGCTTCGTCGGCGTATCAAACCCTCTTTGCACCGTCCAGAGACACGCGTGGTGTCCGTCGAGAATATCGGCAAGCGTATTTGGCGTTGGAAAAAGAACGCTCGAAAGCCCTAGCGGCAATGTTGGATCCGACACCCGAGCACATTCAGACCCTCAACGAGCAATTTGATGCCCAGCAAGAGAAGTTGCGCGCGATGTATTTGAAAGTGCCGAATGCTGAACAAAGCAACCGCGCAGCAGCGTGGGCTCAAGGGGATGAGACCAAGCAACGCTTCTTAGAGGCTTTGCAACGCAAAGGGTGGGATGTGGCGCGTCTCACCCCAGACGTACTGGCGTTCAATTACCAGCGGGCACTGGCTGATCAGCAGCGTCAACGTGACGAAGCCTTGGTCCAACAGCTGTTGATCAAAGATGAGCCCACCATACCAGCTGGCATTGCCAAAGGCTTAAACGCCAAAGACGTGGCGACCTCCATGGGATTGCGCGATGAGGTGCCAGCAGGAGGCACGCTACCCAGTGCCAAACCAAGAGCCAATACACCGCGTCAGGAAGCGATGTTGGATGAGATACATACGTGGCAATGAGCCCACGCTCACGGTGAACAGCCATGGCTGAGCAAACCGATGTGATGACATCTTTTCAGTTACCTGAAGATTTCCAACTGCTTCCCCCTCCTGAGCCCCGACCCGATACAGACGTGACCGTGACCGATGCACTTAAAGCCTTTGGTGTGGGTGCGGCGGATCTGGCGGCGGGTGTCGGGGAGGTGGCGGAGCAAACCTTAGGTTTGGGAGGCAGTCTTCGCGAGTTAGCGCATTCTGGCAGTCAAGCACTTCGCCGCAGCATGACGGACGATGGACAAACCGCACTGCGCACGCCGTTGTTCACTGAGACCGATGGGGGGAGTTTGACGTGGGGGGAAGGCGCAGGCGACCTCGATGTTTGGGCAATGAAGATTGCCAATGGACTGGGAAGCATGGCGGGAATGCTGATCCCCGGAGGCGCGGTAGGGCAAGCGGCTAGGATCACATTGGGTCAAGCCATCACACGCAGTATGCTCAAACGCGGGGCAAGTCTTAACGTGGCCCAGCAGGTGGCTGAAAAGGCCGTGCGACATATGGCGAGCGCCACCGCCATAGGGACGGGGCTGACGGGATCTTTGGGGGCAACCGCAATGGACGTGGCTACGCAGGTCA
>NZ_BFAQ01000046.1:0-248 GCF_002933855.1 Vibrio penaeicida | reverse complement strand
GACGTGGCTACGCAGGTCAAAGATATGGACACCGCTTGGCTGGCAGCCCATTCGCCGTATTTTCGCCATCAAGTCAACGCACTGGCGCGGCAAGCGCAGGTCAAAAACGCGACGCAGATCTTAAAACAAGCGAAGGAAGCGACCGCCCAACGCGTCAGTGCGGCGGTATTGTCGGATCCGGTGGCGATAGCGGGCAGTACAGTGGGGGCGTTGGGGGATCGTGTGCTGTTCGGTGCGCTCACCAATCG
>NZ_BFAQ01000045.1 GCF_002933855.1 Vibrio penaeicida | reverse complement strand
AAAGAAACTGTTCAGTTGGAATAAGTATTATTCTCGAAGGGACATGGGTCAATAAACCTCATAATTGTTAAGTGAGTGTTATTTATTGGTTAAACATATGTGTACCATGGATCTACCGGATATGGCATGGTCTTTGTATTAGCTCTTTAGTCATAACTATCTTGCTGGTCAAGGAAGATTTGTCGACAAAGGGGCTTTAACGACATCAATCCGCGGTCCAGCAATTCTGAAAGGTGTACCTATGCATGAAATGTCGATTTGTGAAAGCATTGTTCAGGCATTGGATCAACAGGCTCACCAGCAATCATTTTCGAGAGTGAAAACCGTTTGCTTAGAAATTGGTCAGTTAGCCAGTGTGGAGATCGATGCATTAACGTTTTGCTTTGACGTTGTTGCCAACGACACTATTGCGCATGGTGCGGAATTAGTCATCGAGCGAGTTGCAGGAAGTGCTTGGTGTGAGTCCTGTCAGAGGAAAGTAGCTCTGGAAGCTCGTTATTCGCCTTGTCAATATTGCGGCTCTTTTGGATTACAGCTTACCGGAGGCGATGAGATGCGAATAAAAGAAGTGGAGGTGAACTAATGTGTACTGTATGCGGATGCTCCGACGGTGAAGTGTCGATTGAGAAATCCACGGACGATGATATTCAATATCCGCCCACACACTCACATGAACATCATCATTCACATGATGATCAAACGCATGATGGCGACATTCATTTTGGTCATGGACCAGCAGGCGCGCATGTACCTGGGCTAAGTCAGTCTAGAATGGTGCAAATCGAGCAGGATATTCTAGGGAAAAATAACCAATATGCTTCGTTAAATCGCCGCCTTTTTACTCAGAAGAGCCAGTTTGTTCTAAATCTGGTATCCAGTCCCGGTTCAGGTAAAACCAGCTTACTCACAGCAACGTTAGAAAGTATCGCCTCTCTTATTCCTACAGCTGTTATTGAAGGCGATCAACAAACGACAAATGATGCAGAGCGTATTCGGTCAACTGGTGTCAAAGCGGTTCAGGTCAATACCGGGAAAGGTTGCCATCTGGATGCACATATGGTGGGTCACGCATTGGAAACGTTAAAGCTACCGGATTACGGTGTACTCTTTATTGAAAACGTGGGAAACCTAGTTTGTCCGGCTTCATTTGATTTAGGAGAGGCTCACAAAGTCGCGATTCTCTCTATTACGGAAGGTGAGGACAAACCGCTGAAATACCCCGATATGTTTGCGGCCTCTGATCTAATACTGATCAATAAGATTGATCTTCTACCGCACCTTAATTTTGATCTGGATGAATGTATACAGTGTATCAGCAGAGTTAATCCTAGCGCAGAGGTTATTCAAGTGTCTGCCACATCAGGAGTAGGAATGGATCGCTGGTTGAATTGGATTCATCAGCGTCGAAACACTCTATTAATAGAGCGTAAAGATGTGCTCAGTGAACAACTCGAGGAACTCGAGCGTCAATTGGGCTCCGTACCGAAGATTTAGTAAGCAAGGCATACATGAACGACTTAAACGAGCCGCGTGACAGTGAACATTTTAATCAGACAGAACGCCCTGTTGTATTGGTGGTGGATGATGAACGCCTGTCACTACAAGCACTAAGGCGAAATCTTCAGGACGAGTTTGCCGTGATCACTGCGGAGAGCGTTGAAGAGGCGGAAAAGGCATTATTGGAGATGCCTGTGCAAGTCGTCTTAGCCGATCAGAGAATGCCCAATACCAGTGGTAGTGAGTTTCTCACACAGGTTAGAGAAAAATGGCCAGACGTCGTACGAATGATAATATCTGCTTACACTGAGCCCAATGAGCTCATTCAAAGTATCAACGAAGCAGGGATTTACCAGTTTATTCCAAAGCCTTGGCAACCAGAGCAGTTGCTACTTACGGTGAGAAATGCTTGCTGGCTGTATGCACTGGAAAAAGAAAATGGATTATTGAATCTGGAATTGCGTCGCTCACTCGATTCGGTTCATAAAATTAATCGAGAAAAGCGCCAACGACTCAAACGACATCATAGTTTTGAACAGATTGTCTGTTCACCAGAAAGCCCCATGATGGCTATTTTCGATCAGGTAGAACAAGTTGCACCATTTGATATCCCCGTGCTCATCACTGGAGAGTCAGGAACGGGCAAGGAGCTGATCACGCGCTGCCTTCATTATGCTAGCCATCGTTCTGATCGTCCGTTTCTCACGGAAAACTGCGGGGCGTTGCCCGTTCAATTGCTAGAAAGTGAACTTTTTGGTCACGCCAAGGGGGCATTTACAGGAGCGGCTTCTGAACGTACCGGATTACTTGAACAGGCGAATGGTGGTTCTGTGCTGTTGGATGAAATTGCGGATACGTCCTTGGAGTTTCAAGTTAAGTTACTGCGTTTTTTACAGGAGGGGGAGTTGAGACCTCTTGGAAGTAATCGTAGTAGGCAGGTAAACGTGCGTGTCATTTCGGCGACCAATCGGAATCTCAAAAAAGATGTCAAAGAAGGGCGCTTTCGAGAAGACCTCTACTATCGATTGTCTGCTATGCCAATTCATATCCCGTCGTTGCGGGATAGACCAATGGATATTGCTGTTATCGCAGACGCCGTATTACGCAACACCATGAAAGTATATAACAAACCGGTAAAAGGATTTACGCAGCAGACGATAGAGTGCATGACGGATTATCACTGGCCTGGGAATGTGCGTGAGCTGGAAAATGAGGTGCGACGTATTTTGGTTTTAGCAAAAAATGATTGGTTGGACGCCGATTTATTGTCTCCTCATGTTATTCGAGGTACTCGGAACATTGAATCCGATGAAGGACCTTTGCTAGGGATGGAAGGTAATCTCAAAGACAGAGTAGAAATGTTGGAAGCCAAAATCTTACGTGAAACCTTGATAAGGCTTAAATGGAATAAAAGTAAGGCTGCATTAGAGCTTGGTTTATCGCGGGTTGGTCTGAGAGCCAAACTAGACCGCTACGGTCTGGAGCCAAATAAACTCAGTAGTTAATCATACTTTGATTGTGATAAGTGAATTACCAGACCCTAGTCGTGACAAGCCAAGTGTGTTGAGGAGAAATGAATATGTGCCTTGGAATTCCAGGTCAAATTGTCGCTATCGTGGACGAGAAGAATTTGATTGCTACCGTTGATATATCAGGTATTGAGCGTTCTGTAAATATCGCATGTGTCGTCGAAAATTCTCACGCCTTATCAAACTATGTAGGAAGTTGGGTCTTAGTTCACGTGGGTTTTGCGATGAGCATCATCGATGAATTAGAAGCACAGAAAACATTATCGTTGCTTGCCGAACTTGGTGAACTGGAAGAAGAAATGAAGGTAATGCAGCGAAACTGATTACCTGTGGAGAAGTGAGATGAAATATGTCGATGAGTTCCGAGATCCAGATAAAGCAAAAGCGATCATTAACGCGATTCATGCAAAAGTTGCCGATATAGAGCGCCATACCCTTTCTAGAGGAGACGCGTTTAAGCCTTTACAACTGATGGAGTTTTGCGGGGGACACACTCATACCCTGTTTAGATATGGTATCGAATCGTTGCTACCTGAAGGGGTAGAAATGGTGCATGGTCCCGGATGTCCTGTGTGCGTTTTGCCGATGGGGCGTGTTGATGACTGCATAAAGATTGCGAGCTTGCCAAACGTTATATTTACGACTTTCGGTGATGCGATGCGTGTGCCTGGCTCAAAAGGAAGCCTACTTGATGCAAAATCGGCTGGGTATGATATCCGAATGGTTTACTCACCGTTAGATGCACTGACACTCGCCAAACAAAACCCGAGTCGTGAAGTGGTTTTTTTTGCACTCGGGTTTGAAACGACAATGCCTAGTACAGCTCTGACAGTGAAGCAGGCTGAACGTGAAGGGGTCACTAATTTCTCTTTGTTTTGTAATCACATTACGACGGCACCAACAATAGAAGCAGTATTAAGAGAACCAGACTTACACCTAGACGGTTTTTTAGCCCCCGGTCATGTCAGCATGGTAGTAGGCACTGAACCATTTCAGTTCATTGCACAGGATTACTCGAAGCCTATCGTTATCACTGGGTTTGAACCGCTTGATGTTCTCCATTCACTGCTCATGGTCATAACACAAATTTCTGAAGGGCGATGTGAGGTTGAAAACCAATACACCCGTGTTGTGCATGACAGTGGCAACTATTCAGGGCTAGCAGCGATGGCAGAAGTCTATCAAGCACATAATGTCACGGAGTTGAGAGGTCTAGGTGATATTGGTGAAGCGGGCGTCAGATTAAGTGATAAGTACGCCTTGTGGGATGCGGAGCGTAAGTTTTCGCTCGTTCAAACAAAAGTCACCGACCCGGAAGCTTGCCAATGTGGGGAAGTCATAAAGGGCCTGATAAAGCCTTGGCAGTGCGAGCTCTACGGAAAAAGCTGTACGCCTCAGTACCCAACAGGTGCGTTGATGGTTTCATCAGAAGGCGCATGCGCGGCATATTACAATCATGGTATCAGATCCCCAGACAAAATTAGCGCATAGAAAGTGACAGTGTCGGACGAACGGGTATGTGAGGTAGGAATGAAGCAGCAACAAGGTTCAATGAATGGCACGCGGGTTACTGGCGCGATCACGTTGTCTCATGGTAGTGGTGGTAAAGCGATGCGGGACTTAGTGGAAAAAGAGATCGTTGCAGCTTTTGAAAACCCACTATTGACGCCTCTGGAAGATCAAGCACGTATTCCGTTGAGCTTGTTAGCAGATTATGGTGACAGGCTTGCATTTACGACAGACTCTTTCGTCGTTGATCCCATTTTTTTCCCCGGCGGTGATATAGGCTCTCTAGCGGTGAATGGTACGGTCAATGATCTGGCCATGGGAGGCGCTCAACCCCTATATCTTACTTGCGGTTTTATCATTGAAGAGGGTCTACCTCTCGAAACTTTTCGCCAGATTGTTGCGAGTATGCGAAGAGCGGCAGATAAGGCAAACGTCGCCATTGTCAGCGGTGACACCAAAGTAGTGCATCGCGGAACAGCAGATAAAATATTTATCAACACTAGTGGCGTGGGTGTCATAGCATCTGATGTAGACATTCGAGCTGATCGTGCGAAACCAGGGGATGTCGTCATTGTCAATGGTTGGGTCGGTGATCATGCTGCTGCCATTATGACAGAAAGAAACGATCTAGCTATTAAAGCCTCCATTACTTCTGATTGCCGTCCACTCACTCGTGAAGTTCAAGCGCTTCAGGAAGTATGTCCGGATATTCATTGTCTACGGGATGCGACAAGGGGAGGTTTGGCGACAGTTCTTAATGAATTTGCTCAAAGTAGTCAGGTGCGAATTGTACTTGAACAATCCGCTATTCCGGTTCGCCCAGAAGTCAGAGGGTTGTGTGAATTACTTGGTTTAGATCCTTTGTATCTCGCTAATGAAGGCAAGTTTGTGGCTGTTGTTCCCCAAGCATACGCCGACGAATGTGTAGCGGTGCTGAAACGAATAGAAGGTGCAGAGCAATCGGCCATTATTGGCAAAATCGAAGCAGTTGCTCAACATCAACCTAAACCTGCGGTGACAACGACAACATCACTGGGCAGTGAACGTCTGCTTGATATGCTGATTGGTGATCAGCTCCCAAGGATTTGCTGAACGCAGAGTGTAGTCATCAATATATATACCTAACAAGGAGTTATCACAATGAAGTGGAATCAACTGGTAGTTAAACTAGGCGCGGTGTTCACCGTTCTTTTCTCGGGAATGGTCTTTGCACACGATGCAACGGGTAATATGGGCAGTGTTACTGCGGGAGTACTTCATCCTTTAACCGGACTCGATCACGCACTCGTGATGATAGCCGTTGGTGGGTGGGCAGCTCAACTCGCTTATCAACAGCACAATGCCAGTGTGCTCTGGAAGGTGCCAGTGGTCTTTGTTCTTGCAATGACCGTTTCAGCAATTTTTGCCATGGTCGGTGCTGGGATCTCAGCAAGTATTGTAGAGCCCGGAATTGGATTGTCAGCTGTACTGATTGGGTTGTTGTTGACCGCTGGCCTCAATGTCAGTGCTAGATTTGGAGCATTTATCGTAGCGGGGTTTGCGGTGTTTCATGGTCTTGCTCATGGTGCGGAAATTCCGTTTGAAGCAGGAGTAATAGGTTATAGCTTAGGCTTTATTTTCTCGACGGCTCTATTGCATGCAATGGGGGCAATTTTGTTTAGTTTCATGCTTCCAAGACAAGCAAAAAACCGTCATTTAGGGCATTTTAGCAAGATTATTGGTGTGGCTATATCATTAAGTGGTGTTTATTCACTCTCTGTGTAGTAAGTGGTATTCATTTACTGTGTCGGACGTGTCGATGTGCGTTGTATTCTCGCGACATAACGGAAAGGGGAGTGCATGAAGGGTGAACGCTTGCGAGTGAGTGGTGTAGTGCAAGGGGTAGGGTTTCGTCCTACGGTCTGGCGCATTGCTAATAACATGCGGCTTAACGGACAAGTGTTTAATGACGGTGAAGGCGTGCTTATTGAACTGTGGAATAGCAAAGCTAGCCACGATACGTTTATTGCTGAACTTCATCGTCAATGTCCTCCTTTGGCAAACATAGAAAGCATAGAGCGTATTATCATCGAACAGGAAAATGGTCTCGTCGGTTTTAGTATCTCTACGAGCCAGTCTAGCGCCAACATCACCGCTGGAGTTCCTGCTGATGCGGCTACGTGTGAAGCCTGTGCCAAAGAAATATCAGCCCCAAGCCAACGACGGTATCGTTATCCATTTACCAACTGCACCCATTGCGGTCCTCGCTTCTCTATTATCAAATCCATGCCGTACGATCGTCCACTGACAAGCATGGCGGTCTTTCCGCTTTGTGAAGCTTGCCATAATGAATACATGGATCCCGTAGATAGACGCTTTCATGCTCAGCCTGTCGCCTGTCCAGAATGTGGTCCGAGTGTGTGGTTATGCGATCAGTCCGGAGATTCCTTGGTATTCGAAAGCAGTGATGTTATTGAAGAATTAGGCAAGCGGATTATTGAAGGTCAGATTGCTGCTGTAAAAGGGGTAGGTGGGTTTCATCTGGTTTGCGATGCAACCAACAACACCGTGGTTGAGACATTAAGAGCTCGCAAATTTCGACCCGCTAAACCTTTTGCGATCATGATGAGCGAGCTGAATATGGTTCGCCACTATTGTCACATCACGCTAGAAAGTGAACGTCTTGTGAAAAGCAGTGCCGCTCCGATTGTTTTACTTCCTCAAAAACGTTCTCCTTCATACGAGAGGGCAGGGTTGAAGAAAATTAGTGCTCACGTTGCTCCTAACTTGAATGAAATTGGAGTGATGCTACCTAATACTCCGTTGCATTTAATGTTGATGCACCACGTTGAACGCCCATTAATCATGACATCTGCCAATATCAGCGGAAATCCTCAGTGTACAGATAACGCGCAGGCGTTGAGTGACCTCTCGGATATTGCGGATGTGTGGTTGATGCATGATCGAGACATCGTTACTCGCGTGGATGATTCCGTTGCACGTCAAACCCATTTAGGAGTACAACTCTTACGCCGAGCGAGGGGGTACGCTCCGTTACCAATCCAAGTTCCTGAAGGATTCGAAAACACTGATTCAGTGTTGGCCGTTGGCGGGCAAGTAAAAAATACGTTCTGCATGTTGACGTCAAAAGGGGCAGTACTCAGTCAGTACATTGGTGATTTAGAATGTCATCGTGTTTGGCAGGATTTTCTTTTCATGATTGAGCATTATAAAAGATTGTTTCAGTTCTCGCCGACGATTTTGGCTCATGATTCACATCCGGAATATATCGCATCAAAATATGCAAATAGCCTAAACGAAAATATCGCCAGCGGTCTGAAACCGCTCAACATTGTTTCGGTACAGCACCATCATGCCCATATTGTGAGTTGCTTAGCGGAAAATCGAATTCCATTGCAGCACCCTGCAGTAATGGGGGTGGTTTTTGATGGGATAGGTTATGGAGATGACGGAACGCTTTGGGGCGGGGAATTTATCAAGGCAGATTATGTTGGATATTCGCGTATAGCGCACTTAGATACGATCCCCTTAATTGGTGGTACCCAGGCGATCACTCAACCATGGCGAAATTTGTTAGCGTGGCTTGACCGATACTCGATAGACTTTACCTGTATCAATGATTGGGAAGCTGCTGCGTCACTCAATGAGCAACCACTCAAAACACTACGGAGTATGGTCGCTAACCAACTCAACTGCCCACAAACCAGCTCTGCAGGGCGTTTGTTTGATGCTGTTGCTGCTGCGTTGTCACTCACCCCGGTATCGATAAGTTACGAAGGGGAAGCTGCAATGCTACTGGAAGCCTGTGCCTTACAAGGTGAATCTGAGGATATTGCGTATCCGTTTGAATGGCGAAGTGATAACAACCTGATCGTTAGCTCGGAGCCAATGTGGAGAGCATTGATTGATGACTTGTATTCCGGCACAAGCAAAGCGGATATCGCGAAAAGATTTCATATTGGATTAGCTCATGCTGTGCTCGCAACGGTTCTTAAACTTTGTGAGCAATTTGACCAGACGCCATGCATTGTTCTTACCGGTGGCGTATTTCAGAATAAACTCTTGCTTGAATGTACCTACACTTTACTCACAACTCATAGATTCACGGTACTTACCCACCAAAACGTGCCAGCTAATGATGGGGGTATAGCTTTAGGTCAGGCATTTGTTGCTGCTGCTCATAAATTAAGAAATGGCTGAGAATAACGTATTTCTATTCGCTTCTTCATGGATTAAATGGGATAAAAATGGCTTGGGATAAGCTCAGGGAAATGGGCAAGGAGAAACCGTATGAAAAATAAGGAAATGACCATTCTGTGGTTTCAAACAGGAAGCTGTGGCGGAGATACCATGGCGCTGTTAAACGCTGATCGTCCTTCATTCGTCAATCTCTTGGAAACGTATCAACTGCGCTTGCTCTGGCAACCTTCACTCTCTCTTTCTATAGAACAAGATCTGGATGAAGTGATTGAAGATATTTTGAGCGATAGATTAGCTCTAGATATCTTGTGTGTCGAAGGTAGCATCATTACCGCACCTGATGGGACAGGAATGTTTGATCAATATCGTAAAAAGTCCAAAAAAGAGTGGGTGACTCGTTTGGTCGAAAAAGCGAGATATGTTGTTGCCATGGGAACGTGCGCAGCATTTGGAGGCGTACATGCTGCTCCCCCTAACCCCTCAGACTGTGTCGGTTTACAATTTACTAAGGATAGTATGGGAGGGCTATTACCACCAGAGTGGCGTTCAGGAGCCTATTTTCCGGTAATTAACATTGCAGGCTGCCCAGCGCATCCTAATACGATTACGAAAACGTTAGCGATGATTGCTAGTGGCATCGTACTTCAGCTTGATGAGCTGAATCGACCCCGAGAGTTTTTTAGTACTCTGGTACATCAAGGATGTACCAGAAACGAGTATCATGAATATGATGTAGAAGACGAAGAACTCGGATCAAATGGTTGTATGTATTTTAATCTTGGCTGTAAGGGACCGTATACCCAAGCCACTTGTAATACTGACCTCTGGAATGGAAAAAGCAGCAAAACTAGAGCTGGCGTGCCCTGTTTTGGTTGTACTTCTCCTCAATTTCCTAGCGATGAAGATATGTTTAATACCGAAAAGCTAGGACCGATCCCTGTTAAGCTTCCTGTTGGTGTCGAGCGAGCTAATTATATGGCATATAAGAATTTAGCTAAAGCGGCTGCGCCAACGCGCGTCAAAAAAAGAGAAATGGAGCCCTGATGGTCAGACGCACATTGAATATTGATCTCAACAGAGTCGAAGGCGATTTAGAGCTTGAGTTAGATATTGAAGATAACGTAGTGGTCGATGCCAGGTGCGTTGGTGTGATGTATCGGGGGTTCGAGCAAATAATGATAGGTCGAACGCCTCGTGATGCAGCGGTGATCACTCCAAGAGTTTGCGGTATTTGTGGTACCGCCCATCTTTATGCCGCCACACTGGCATTAGAACAGATTTGGCAAACCCCAGTGCCAGATAACGCTATGCGCATTCGTAGCTTATGTTTACTGGCTGAAAGTGTTCAAAATGATATTCGTCAGTCTTTTCTTATGTTTTTAGTCGATTTTTGTCATCCGTCATATCAACACCATGCACTGTACGCAGATATTATGTCTAAATTCGAACCGTTTAAAGGGGAGCATCATTTAGAGGCATTGGCGTATTCTCGCGACATTATCGGTGTCGTCGCGCTATTTGGAGGACAATGGCCGCACTCTTCATTTATTTTACCCGAGGGCGTGGTCAGTAAGCCTACTATACGCAAACTGATTGAGGCAAAAGACACCGTTGTCAATCTTGTTCGTTGGTACGAACGCAGTGTAACGGGAATGGCGTTGGATAAGTGGCTTACGCTAACGGATCGTCAAGGACTGTTTCAGTTGTTAGATGAATCAAACAATTTTCGTCAATCAGCGACGGGGTTGTTTACTCGCTTCGCCAGAGAGCTGAACTTGCACCAATTAGGTATTGGAGTGGAGAATATGCTTAGTTATGGAGCGGTTTGCGACGCTGATAGCCCTCAACATGTGGTATTTCCTTCCGGGTATTATAGTACGACAAATGGCGAAATTCGCGACTTTGATCAGAGTCTGATTAACGAGCATGTTCGTCACTCTTGGTTCAAACCCTATAAAAACGGTAAGCATCCATCAAATGGGGAGACTCTTCCTGACTTCCAGCCAGATAGCGACCGATATACTTGGGCGAAAGCACCTCGGTACGGAAACGAAGTTGTCCAAACTGGTCCAATGGCAGAACTTTTCATTGGTGATGATAAGCTCATTCAGTCGCTGTTCCATGAGGAAGGGGCATCCACGTGGTTACGTCAGTTTTCGCGCCTACGTCGTATAGGGCACAGCCTCAATCAAATGCTGCAGCTAGTTGACTCTCTGATTGATAACCTTGCAGGCGATCATTTCATTCCCCCCAATCCGCAATCAGAAACGGATGGTCAGGGCTATGGTCTAGTTCAAGCAGCCAGAGGTGGGTTAGGTCATTGGGTAAGCATCAAGGACGGCGTTGTGAATCGATATCAAATTATCACCCCCACTGCATGGAATGCGTCCCCTAAAGATACTCAGGGTCAGCATGGACATTGGGAACAAAGCTTGCTTGGGCTGCCAGTTGAGGATACCAAATCACCCGTATTGATTGGGCATGTTATTCGATCTCATGACCCGTGTTTGGTGTGTACGGTTCATATGTTACCAGATAGACGTAAGATTCACTTTGGGATGTGAGGAGCAATATGTTGCATGTTCTTTGTTTTGGAAATCGATTACATGGTGATGATGGTGTCGGACCAATGGTGGCTTCTCATCTACTAGACGAAAATCTGCCTACTCAGATGAAAGTATTTGATTGTGGAGTGGTAGGTTTAAATGCCCTCCCATTTTTTTCAGGTTGTAGCTATGTACTCATGATAGATGCTTATGATTTAGGAGATGCTGCTGGTAGCTGGAGATACCTTGACGTCAATGAAGTCATCAATATAGACAACCAAGTTGAAGACCATAATGGTGGGCTGAGTTACTTACTAAATGCTGTGAAAGTACTAGTTGAACCATGTCCTGAGTTGGCGCTAATAGGAGTGCAAATAGAAAGTGTCAGAAGTTTTCACCCTGAGTTATCTGCCTCCGTTGAAAGTGCAATCGATACAGTGAAAAAAGAGGTACTTCGGGTAGCGTATTGTAGATCACAAACAGCAAGAAATCATGAATGACTCTCAGGGCAACGTGAGTATTGGTGTGAATAAAGATGCTGAACAGGAGCTGAAGCAGTTAAAGCAAGAAATTGATGCACTTTACGCTGCCGGGACAGCCAAAGAGCAACAGTTACTGGCTGTAACAAAAGCGATGGATGAAATGCTGCTGGAAATGGAATACCAGCAGAATGCGCTGAAAAAGAAAAACAAACAACTCTTGGAGTTGAATGCTTACATTCGCAGCATCAATGATACGATGGACAGCTTGTTAATTGTTGCGGATCGAAATGGCATTGTTACTCAAATTAATCGTGTATTTTCGGAGCACCTTGGTTGGGGGGAAAGAAGTTTAGGGACATTGAATGTTGATGAGATTGTACCCACCGACGCGTTTGAGAATATCGGACAAATAGAGCCTAATAGCACCAACACCTCTAGCCTTGTATACACCATTAATCGTCTCAGCCATTTAGAGATAGAAAGTCGGTTATTTCGCAGTGATGGAACGTTAACTGTCGCGGTCTATCTGATTAAGGGAGAGCAGTTCTACAGCCATCAAGGGAAGTTGCAAGGTGTACTACTGACAGCAACGGATGTTTCTGAATTACGTCAACGCGAATTGGCTCTTCAGAAAAGTGAAGAAGCGTTACAACATGCCAAACAAGAGGCTGAAGCAGCCAACCAAGCTAAAGGACAGTTTCTAGCGAATATGAGCCACGAAATTCGCACACCACTCAATGCCATCATCGGTTTTACCACTCTCTGCTTGAGGGATAACCTCAGTGAGGAACAGAGTGACTACCTTTATAAGGTGGATGTCGCATCTCATTCATTGGCTCACCTCATTAGTGATGTACTCGATCTATCTAAGATAGAAGCGGGGAAACTGGAGCTTGAAAACACATCCTTTAACCTAAAGCAAGTGGTTGATAACGTCAGTCATGTGCTCAATTTAGAAGTTGCTCAACGTCAAATTGCTTTTCGCATTCATATTGATGGCAATGTTCCCCCCTTTCTCATCGGAGATGCATTGCGGCTGCAACAAGTGTTGGTCAATTTAGTCGGGAACGCTGTAAAGTTTACGAATTGCGGTGAAGTGAGCTTAGATGTGATTGCAACCAATCATTCGGATACGATAGTTACTCTGAATTTCATTGTTAACGATACCGGTATTGGTATGACAGAGGAACAACTATCGACACTCTTTAACCAATACCAGCAGGCCGATATCGCCACAACGCGAAAATATGGTGGTACGGGATTAGGATTAGTGATTAGCCAACAGCTTGCAAAATTGATGCAAGGGCAGATAGAAATTAGCAGTGAATTTGGAAAGGGAACCCAATGTCGATTTACCGCGATATTAGAAGTAGAGAAGTGTCAGTATCCGCATGAAACAGCTTTAGATAGTGAAAAAGCTCAGGAGCGTAATCAAGTATTGCGTGGTAGAAGAGTATTGGCGGTTGATGACAACAACATGAATCTCGACATGATTTCAGCATTACTTGAAAGTTTTGAAATGGTTGTCAGCATCGCCCGAAGTGGTGAAGAAGCGTTAGACAAAGTTCATAAAGAACGTTTTGACGTAATCCTGATGGACATCAGAATGGAAGGTCTGAATGGGCTGGAAACAACCCGTAAACTCCGGAGCCTTACGTATGGAAACGGGCTTTATATTGTTGGATTATCAGCAAATACCACCATTGAAATACAGAAACAGAGCCGCGCCGCAGGAATGAATGACTTCGTCCCTAAACCTATCGATCTTACACATTTGACCAGTGTTCTATCTAAGGGGCTATCTCAAAGAAGAACAGTCAGACATAGTCAAGAATGGCAAGATGTGCCGCTTAAAGGTCGGCTATTTTCCCCAGACCATGCTATCGCGCGTATGGGGGGCAACAAGCGTGTCTATATAAAACTAATACAACAGTACCTATTGGATCTTAATGAAATATCTATTCGAATCAAACATGTGGAACAACAGCCAGATCTCATTGCGGATATGTTACATGATTTAGCTGGTACCAGTGCCACTGCGGGTGCTGATGCTTTATCGCAACTATGCAAAGACGCAGAACAAAAGATAAAAGATCAAGAATTTGAGTCTGCGTCAATATGTATTCGAAAGTTCGAAAAACTCAGAGAAAAAACACGCTCAGCGCTCGAAACCTATTTGAAAAAAGAAAGAGGCGGAGTTTAATTTTACGCCTAACATGTTTAGATCAACGTTATGGAATTTAGAAGTTGTTGCCCTTTTTTTAGTTATATTTTGTGCGAATTAAAAGCTGTTTAATCGTGGCAAGAGATTTGAAGCTTTGTCATTCAAAGCTCAGTTTTTAAAATCGCATACAGGTATTCATCCCACCACTCGCCGTCTTCTCGGTGAACACATTCTTTAAAGTGGCCTTCGCGTCGCATACCCAGTTTCTCCATTAATCGATACGAGGAGGTATTCTGCGGCTGGCACGTTGCTATCACTCTGTGTACGTTCCCTTTAGAAAACCCATAGTCGATCAGCGCTTGAGCGGCTTCAAAGGCGTATCCGTTCCTTTGGTGGTCGCAATGGATAACCCAGCCAATCTCAAAGGTGTATTCGTTAAAACATGGGTGAAAGATCATATGACCAACCACCTTACCACTTCCTTTTAATTCAACCGAATAGGTTGTGGGCGTGCCGTTGACTTCTTGTTCTAGCCATTCATCAATTTTTTGTTCGTCCAATACGCCTTCAGGAAGGTAGTGTGCAACGTTTGGGTTGGTGATGTAATGAGATACATCCTGTTTATCAGCAAGCTTGATTCGACGAATGGTTAACCTTTCGGTGGCAAGCTTGATGTCCGGCTGATTGAATTCAAGATCTTTGGATTTGTCGCGAGTTAAACAATGCTCAGAAAGGTCGGTGAAAGACACAATGACATTATCAAGAAACTCATCTGCAGAATGACTGGTAGGTAAAGCTTCTCCAATAATGCAATCGCAATTGAATGGAACAGGGATTTTACTGCCTTTCGGCATGGCTTTTCCGAGCCCGTGCATCAAAACCGGTATCACCTTGATATGGGCATGTTGCTCAACCAAATAGTAAATCCCTTTCTTTAATTCGCTGAATTCTTCAGGGCTCCCGCGGCTGCCTTCAGGAAAGAGAACTAAGGTGTCGCCATTGTCGAGTGCTTTATGGCATTCATCAAAAAGGGCATTTTTATCGGTATTACCTTTTCTATCTAACGCTAAAATTCCGATACATACACTGGCAAACCAAGCTTTAAACCCACCTTGTTCTAAAAAGTAGTCGGCGGCTGCGACTGGGCGAATCTTATGTATTCGATTGAGAGGGAATAAGCTCATCAATACCAGCGTATCAAGATGGCTATTGTGATTAGCGATAACCACACAGCCTTCGGTTTTAGGGAAATTGTCGCGCCCACGTACGTTTAGCCCAATCACGATGAGCACAAAAGGCTTCACGACCAAGGCAAAAAAGAGCACTTTAACGAATCGATTCATGTGTGTGCCCTCTTAATAGTGCAAGTAATACAGTAAATGGAAAAAGAGCGGCGAGGTAAAGGTAAGGCTATCTAGCCTATCAAGAATACCGCCGTGCCCTGGAATGAGGGTGCCACTGTCTTTGATCTGAAGATCGCGTTTTACCGAGGAGATAACCAGATCGCCAACAAAGCCCGAAAGCGCAATCAATGCGCCAGCCAATAAGCCCTGTGCATGGGAGAACGGGGTAAGAAAAGGGGCGATAGCGGCGCTCATTAATGAAATGGTTGCAACGCCACCAATGAACCCTTCCCATGTTTTATTCGGGCTAACTTTTGGCACAATTTTCCGTTTGCCAAACGACTTACCCCAAACGTATTGCGAAACATCGTTTAACTGCGTCATAAACAGTAAAAACAGAATCGGACCAATATGTCCAGCGTCGACATTCTTAACCGGTAGCACTAACAAGTAAGCGATGTGGCTGATACACAGCACCGTTAACATCATTGCCCAGTGGAGCACGCCAGCAGAATGGATAAACCCTTTGGTTTCGCCCAGTAACACCATGCGCATCGGTAAGAACAAAAAGACGTAGACGGGAATAAAGATGAGGAACATCCCATACCATTCATACCCGACCCATAAGTATTGCAGTGGAATCGCAATGTACGCCCACAAAATGACGCGTCTATCGGTTAGACGGGTAGGGATGATAGAAAGGAACTCTTTCAAGGCGAGAAAGCTCACAAACCCAAAAAAGGCGATGGCGGCATTTTTGCTGAGTATTAAAACGAAAAAGACCAAGCCTATGATCCACCACCAAGAGGTAATTCTTTGGCTCAGTTCTGTGTAGTCTTTTTCTGGGTGTTTGAGTTTTTTGAACCAACAAACGGCACTGCCCAAGCACAATAATGCCAAAACCAGAACCATGACATAAAACGAATATTGCGGAATTCCGAACATACTAGCTCTCTGCACTTGATTCTAAGAAAACATAAGCCGCGCGTGCTCGTCTTGCAATGGTAATCACGCAGCCTAAAACAATCATAATGAGTGTGCCGAGTAGAATGCTACCCTGTGGGAACCAAAGGTGCTCCCAGATCGTCGCAATTGAAGCCAGAGTCACTAACGCCATACGGTGCTGTTTTGCCATAGGGCCGCGAAAATCACTTTTGCTACCAATACTGGTGGCGAGCGTTCGAACGTAAGCAGTAAATACAGCCAGTAACGCCGCTGCCCAACCTAAATGCATAGCATAAGGAAAGAAGGCACTTAGGTGGAATCCAAGCGCGATAAAAATCAGGGAATCCGCAACGCGGTCTGGAATGTCATTGAACAGTTCACCAGAAGGCGTACTTTTTCCACCTTCTACCGCAACCATGCCATCAAACAAATTACATAGCAGTCTGCACTGAATAAACAGAGCGGTTAAAACAAGCAAAGTGTTTGGGATGAATACACTAACCGTTTCTGCGTATTCGTAAGCGAACGGGTAGGCACTTAAGCAGATGGCGGCTAAGGCGGAAAAGACGACACTGGCTATGGAGATTTGGTTCGGAGTAATGGATTTCCCGGCTAACCAAGCGGCAATTCTTTTACTGAATCCAGCTTGGCGCACTTTTAATGGGCGACGACCTTCAACTTCTTCGTTTGACGACACTTGACCTTCCCTGCAATAAAATTGGGTCTGCAGACCCTAGAGTGAAGGGGATTATAATCACTTCATTGCACAATCAAGTAGCGCCTTGATCTCAAATACCTAATTTTTAACAAAGTTGAGAATGTCATTCCTTTAAATCAGTAGGCTCTATTATTCTTACAGAATCAAAAATCGGCATCTATTTGAAATGACATCGGCTCTTTCGTGTAAGGGTGATCAAACGACAACCACTCCGCATGCAGATGTAAGCGGTTGGCTTTTGTGCCATACAAATCGTCGCCAACTATAGGCATATCCAAACCAAGATGGTGGGCACAATGCACTCTCAATTGATGGGTTCTGCCTGTTTTAGGATAAAGCCGAACTTTGGTTTTGCCCGATGTTACCGAAACCACTTCCCATTTCGTCTCTGCCGCTTTTCCGTGCTCGTAGCACACGAGTTGTCTTGGTCTGTCGTCTGGATCGCCTCTCAAAGGCAGGTGAATATCACCTGTGGAAGATGTCAACTCGCCTTCAATCATAGCCACATAACGTTTTTGCACGTGACGTGTAATAAACTGCTTTTGAAGGCTCTTATTGGCACGTCTGGTAAGGGCAAACACTAAAATACCCGAAGTCGACATATCAAGCCTATGAATAACAAAAGGTCCTTCTACGTCAGGGAATTGCTGTTGCAATCTATGGTAAACCGAGTCCTGAATAAATCGACCGGGTACGGAAAGAAACTCAGCAGGCTTGTGAACCACAACGATGGCATCATCTTGATAGAGAATATCGATCTCTTTGCCTTCTGCTGGGTTTTCAAGCAATGGGTTATCGTCCAATTCCATGCCTTCCAGCATATGCCCAAGAATGGGATGGCATTTGTTTTGGCACGCAGGGTAATATTTTTTGTGCTGACGCACTTCAGATTTGGGCGAAACGCCCCACCAAAATTCCGCCATAGCGAGTGGTTTTAAGCCATGGGCAAACGCGTAATGCAACAGTTTAGGGGCTGCACATTCGCCAGAACCCGCTGGTGGAATCGGGTTACTTGTTGCTGCAAAGATATCCAGTAGCGATTTCATGTCTCCGGATTGATTCAAGAATCGGTACTGGTCGAACAGTTTGTTTTGCAGCTTAGCAGACAACACTTTGCGTTTTTCCATCAGAGATTCAAGCTGAAGGGTGAAACCATTAAGTTTTGCTTGAACTTGGTTGATGCGTTGTTGCCATTGCAGCTTCAAGTGTTTTTGTTTGTTCTTCTCTGCAACGCTTTGTTTGCCTAATTGTTCGATCAACAAGGTGAAGGCATTTTGATCTAGTGTGTTTTCTGAAGCGGCCAATTCTGCTTCTTGTCGTTGTATTTTTCTACTCGCTCTACCCGCAATCATGAGTTGGCGATGCGCCTCTATTTCCTCATCTCGCTGGCGTTGTAGTACGTTGATGGATGCTTTAAGTGAAGCAATCTCTGGGCTCGACTTTAGTTCCGTAACTTGACTATTGATCAATGTGACTTCTTCCAATTCATCTTGATAGAAGCTGTCTTCAGAGAGCATATCGAATACGGGAGGTACAAACCCAGGTAATAAATTTTGGTCCGCAATTTTGCCCGAAAAGGCAGAAAGAAAGCCGATCTCCGACTGCTCTGTTTCAACCAGAAGCACACCAAACATTTTCCCTTTTCCGGGTGCTTCTTCTCCCTCTAACCCAAAGTTATGTTGCCATTCGCTTTGAGTTTGCAGGTGTCGTTGCAACTGTTCTGCGGCCAGTACACAAAGAGGGTGTGGCTGGTAGTAAAACGGAAAAGTAAAACGCTCTGGAAGCGAGTAAGCCTTGGTAGACGATTCAAAAGAAGTGAAACAAAGCGGCACCTTCGACATATTGGCTTATATACTCAAGTAGTAAGTGAGCGATGAATTTTACGGATTTAGGTTAAAAAGTCATGCCCGAATTTATTATCACTCTAACTCTATGATAAATAGTGACGTTTTAAAAAATCTAAAAATAGTTCGAAAAAAGTGTCCCTCAATAGAGAAGCGATTCGTCTAGGTAGTAACTAGGGTCTGTTGACCTT
>NZ_BFAQ01000044.1 GCF_002933855.1 Vibrio penaeicida | reverse complement strand
TTATCGAAATTTTTTGCCTTGTTCTCAAGCGTTTTTCCTTCGCTATTTATAATCACTTACTTACTGTGATTGGTATCAGGTTTATGTTCTTGCTCTTATTTTCTGAGCAGCTTCCTTAGCCAGATCACGCTCTTGAGATCTTCCCTTCCAACTTATTTCCCTTTTTGCCCCACAGGGCTTCTTTACTGAAGAACAAAAAATGAATAACGACAGACAGGAAATCGACACGCTTCGTGGCTTCGCGTGTATTTTACTTGTGGCATACCATGTAGTTGGTAACACACCTTTTAACGGATTGAGACTTGAAGAGGGTGTGTATCGGGAAGTTAATGATCTTCTAGGTTACGTTAGGATGCCCATCTTTACCTTCTTATCGGGGTTGGTTTACGCATATCGGCCTTTTAACGGTGATTATCGAAAATTTTTCTCTGGAAAAGCGCGAAGGTTGCTCTTGCCAATGCTGGTTGTCGGAACGAGCTTTGCGGTTTTGCAATCGTTGACCCCTAGCGCCAATGCTGAGCAATACAATTGGTCGATGTTGCATGTTTTACCTGTGGCACATTTTTGGTTCGTAGAGGCGCTATTCATCATATTTGCGTGTGTAGCAATATTTGAAACCCTGAAATGTCTGAGTAGCTTGCTGCTGTTTTCAGCCATTTTTGGACTGGTAACCTTTGTCTATACCTCTAGCTTTGATATGCCTTATTTTGCTTTGTCTGGTGCTGTTTATTTGCTCCCATTTTTCTTACTTGGCGTAGCGATACACAGGTTTAACTTAATTCGGCATCTTTCGATATGGCATGGCTGGATGTTACTAGCGCTGGTTTTTGCGTTACTTATACTGAATGCGCTTGGTTACCTTCATGTGCATGACAAACGAACTGTCTATGGGTTATTCGTAGGAGCAGTATTTTGCATTGGTGCATTGTCTGTTCGCGGAAGGAACAAGTTGCTCACAAGAGTAGGGGCGTATTCCTACTCAATTTATCTCTTTCATGTTTTCTTTACTGCCGCTTTCCGAATCATCCTCAACAAAGCTGGTGTTGAGAATACTCACCTGCTTTTTACCGCGTCATTGCTTGCCGGAATCGTGGGACCAATTGTCGCTGAAAAATTGTTGCTAGGGACAAACATTACCCGCTTGCTCTGTTTAGGAAAGTCAGTGACAAAAATTGAAAACCTCTGGTTCTCTAAACGCTTTAGGAAGAACAGAGAACTTGTGACGGTTAGCGATGTGTAAATCGCATACCGTCGAAATATCGAGCCAAGCTCAAGTTCAATTTTCGTATTATTCAATTCGACGTCTAGTCGAAATTCTGATGTTATCGTTTGAAATTGAGAAGTTCGTAATATGCACGGGTGTTACTTTACGTTAATCTAACTGGTTGAAAAACAAAGACTGTCACCTGAATGTCAGCAAAGTGTCGTTCAATGTCGGGTCTGAAATCGGATAAAGTTAGTCACATCAACAAGGCGTTGCTATGAATTTGAAAGCTCTAAGAAATGATCGAGGATGGTCGCAAGAACAACTTTCTCAAATGAGCGGGTTGAGTGTTAGAACCATTCAAAGAATAGAGCAGGGGAGTAAGCCCGGACTGGAATCCCTTAAGTCGCTAGCAGCGGTGTTTGAAGTAGACATTAAAACTTTACAGCAGGATACACCCATGACAAACGTAGAAACAGTAATAAACGAAAACGTTAATGTAGAAGAAGCGCGAGTAGCGAGAAAAGTGAAGCGTTTGAAAAGCTTTTACTCAAGCTTATTGTCTTATGGTGTGACAATTGGACTTTTGTTTATCGTAAATTTAGTAACTAGCCCTGAATATATGTGGGTATGGTGGGTCGTGTTTGGTTGGGGAATCGGCATTGTTTCGCAAGGGGTCCGAGCATTTGAATTGTTTAACTTTTTCGGCGATGACTGGGAAAAAAGAGAAATCGAAAAGCGAATGAAGAAGTAGACAATACGCAGGTGGAAAAATATTTAAGAAGAAGGAAGCCAATCAGCTTCCTTCTTTTTGCTTTCAGTCAACTTTTTTGAATGTTTAATTAGGTGTTTTGCACTTTATGTTGTGCATTGGTCTCGTCTTCATCGATAAGCGAATCCACGATAACAGCACAGGCTGCATCACCTGTAATGTTCAGAGCCGTTCGAATCATGTCGAAGATGCGGTCTAGTGCAAACAGCAGGGGCAAGCCTTCAATAGGGATACCGGCAGCCAATAGAACAGCAACAACAAGGAAAGACGGACCAGGTACACCAGCTTGACCTACTGCCCCCAACGTTGCCGTTACGATAATGGCAGCGTACGAAGCAAGGCTAAGATCCACATTGAACAACTGTGCAAAGAAAATGGCGACCAGACCGTAGTAAATGGCGTTACCGCTCATGTTGATGGTTGCACCTAGCGGCAATGCGAACGAGGCAGTGGAGTTTCGTACCTTAAGCTCGTGCTCTACAGTATCTAGTGTTACCGGCAACGTAGCCATTGAAGATGCCGTAGAAAGCGCGACGGCTTGAGGCTTCTTCATTGCAGAGATAAATTTCTTCGCCGAGGTTTTTGTAAAGACATGAACCAATGCTGGGTATACAACAAAACCAAAAATCAGAATGGCAGCAACGTATACAAAGAAGAGTTTAATCACAACGGTTAGAGCACTGAACCCGAAAGTACCCACAGCGTCTGCCATTAAGCCAAATACACCAATTGGTGCAATTTTCATAACGCAATTGATCATCCAAACCATGGCATCAACAATTGCGTTTACGCCATTGATAAGTGGTGTGCGTTTTTCTTTCTCTAATTTTGAAACCGCGATCCCGAAGAAAAGGCAAAAGACCAATATTTGAAGAATGTTCGCTTCATTCAAAGATTGGAAAACGTTGGTAGGGATCATGCCGATAACGGTCGCCCAGAAAGTAGGGAGCTCACCTTTAGAGGCGTACTGGTTTGAAAACATACTTTCGACACCAGACACATCAATACCGACGCCCGGTTGAAAAACGGAGCCCATTATCAATGCTAGTGCCACCGCTAGTGCAGAAGTGACAGCAAAAAAGCCCAGTGTGAATACGCCCACTTTACCCGCAGAATGGCTGTCACCTAGCCCTGCAGCTCCTGAAATCAGCGCTACTGCAACCAATGGGATCACTAGCATTTTAATTAATGCAATAAAGATCGAGCCCAAAGGTGCAAACAATGATGCAGAGCTTCCCATATAGGCGCCGACAACGGTACCTAAAACCATGGCAATAACAACTTGAACGCCGATATTGCTTAATAAACCCTTATTTTTTAACACTTCCATAACCTCTGTGCTGTATATGTTGCCGATGTTGGATTTTGAATCTGCATGGATAATAAAAAGCAGATGAAAATCTTGCTTGGCTTTTTACACCGAATTGGAAATGTGATCAATATAACCTAGGCGAATAAGTTAGAAAAAATAGGTGATCTGTGGTTTTTTGAATAAACATGCAGGGCAAACGTTTGCTAAGGATATGAGAGAGGTTGTTTATTCGAGTTCAAGCGAGTGAAACAAAAACGATTAAACAGAACGTAAAATAAACGCAACATTTAGCACAAATGTTGCGTTTTTGTTTAGTAGAGGGTGTAACAGTCGAGGTGAGCCGAACCTATTGGTTTGAGCTCGCTCGACTATTTTTCTGTTGCCGCTTTCATTGGTTCCACGAAGCGAGCAAGAGCTGAAAGCATCGCTGGTTCATCATTAACGTTCGCCTCAATGATTTTCACGACAGCAGAACCGGAAATAGCGCCAGCCGCTCCTGATTCTAGCGCCTCTTTAACTTGTGCTGGCTCGGAAATACCAAAACCAAGTAATGCTGGTGGTGCGTTAAACTGAGACAGTTTGCTCAACATGTCACCAACAGGCATATTCGCTTTTGTTTCTGCACCTGTTACGCCTGCACGAGAGAGTAAGTAGGTGTAGCCACCGCCCAATTCAGACACTTGTTGAAGCGTTTCATCGGATGCGGTTGGTGGTGCGATAAAGATAGGGTGAATACCATATTTGTGCGCAGCTTCTACAAACTCTTTGCTTTCGTTTGTTGGTACATCAGCGATCAGTACAGAGTCAATTCCAGCATCTGAGCAACGCTTGTAGAAACTCTCGATACCGTTGGCGTAAACCAAGTTGGCGTACATTAGTAATCCAATTGGCAAGTCTGGGTATTGCTTACGAATTGCTGCAATGCTTTCAAAACAAATATCGGGTGTTGTTCCGGAATCCAAAGCGCGGATATTCGCACCTTGAATCGTTGGACCATCCGCCAACGGATCGGAGAACGGGAAGCCCAGTTCAAGTGCATCGGCACCTGCTTCGACCAGCGTTTCCATTATTTTCAGAGATTGCGTTGGGTTTGGATCGCCAACAGTAACAAAAGGAACAAATGCGCCTTGGTTTTTTTCAGCCAAGCGGGCGAACATAGCTTGATAACGATCCATTACAGCGCTCCTTTTTTCTCAAGAATATCGTGAACAGTGAATATATCCTTATCACCACGACCGGATAAGTTCACAATCAAAATTTGTTCTTTTTCTGGGTTGTCATGTGCCATTTTCAAGGCATAAGCCAGTGCGTGAGAAGACTCTAACGCAGGAATAATACCTTCGTTTCGAGCGAGAGTTTGGAAGGCTTCCAATGCTTCATCATCGCTTATCGCCACGTACTCCGCTCGGCCTGTTGCGTTCAAATGTGCATGCTGAGGACCAACTGAAGGGAAATCCAAACCTGCCGAGACAGAGTAAGACTCTTCCACTTGTCCATGGCTGTCTTGCATTAACGGAGCTTTCATACCAAAGAAGATACCCGTTTTACCGTGTTTAAGTGGCGCGCCGTGTTGGTCAGTATCAATACCCAAACCAGCCGGCTCTACACCAATAAGTGCTACATCGGTTTCTTCTATGAAATCGGCAAACATACCAATGGCGTTCGAGCCACCGCCAACACACGCAATGACGGAGTCTGGTAGTCGACCTTCTCGAGCAAGGATCTGGTTCTTGGTTTCTTCACCAATCATGCGTTGGAATTCACGAACAATGGTTGGGAATGGGTGAGGACCCGCTGCCGTACCTAAAAGGTAGTGCGCTGTCTCGTAAGAAGCAGACCAGTCACGCAGCGCTTCGTTACACGCATCTTTCAGCGTGGAGCTGCCTGAATGCACAGGAATCACTTCCGCGCCCATAAGTTTCATACGGAACACGTTGGGGCTTTGACGCTCGACGTCTTTTGCACCCATGTATACGCGGCACTTCAAGCCAAGGAGCGCACAAGCCAGTGCAGTTGCCACGCCGTGCTGACCTGCGCCCGTTTCTGCAATGATCTCGTTTTTGCCCATGCGTTTGGCAAGTAATGCTTGACCAAGTACTTGGTTGGTTTTATGTGCACCGCCGTGAAGCAAGTCTTCGCGCTTAAGGTACAGTTTTGTTTTTGTCCCTTTAGTCAAATTGCGAGTCAGCGTTAGAGCAGTTGGGCGACCAGCGTACTCTTGCAGTAAGCCCATAAACTCGGCATGAAAATCGGGATCTTCTTGGGCATCAATAAACGCTTGTTCTAATTGTTCAAGCGCTGGCACCAAGATTTGTGGTACATACTGACCACCATATTCTCCAAAGTAGGCATCAAGTTTTGCCATGATAATTCCTTAACTTTAAACGAGTTTTTCGTTTGTGATCAGTAGTGTCTAATTTCTTTAAATGCTTCGGTTAGCTTGGCTTGATCTTTATGGCCCGGAGAACTTTCTACTCCAGAGTTTAGATCCAACCCGAGGCAACCAAGATTCGCGGCGTCTCTTACATTTTCTGGCGAGAGCCCACCAGCAAGCATGATGTTCTTTTCTTCACCAATGAGCGACCAATCAAATGTGACTCCTGTACCGCCAGACTGATTCCCAACTTTGGAATCTAATAGGTGTCGATTGATGTGTTGGTCTAAAAGCTGAGGTGCTTTATCGGTCACACCGTAAGCCTTCCAGATTTGGCATTGCTCAGGTAGGGCTGTTTTCAGTGTATTTACAAATGTTTGGTCTTCGTCGCCATGAAGCTGGACAGCCGCCAGCCCCAAGTCATTGGCAATAGAAGCTATATCTTGTACGGAATGATTTTGAAAAACGCCCACATAATGAAGCGGTGCGCCGCTCATGACTCTGCGAGCTTTGTCTGCATCAACGAATCGCTTGGATTTTTCAACAAAGATCAGGCCGCCATAAACCGCTCCAGATTGGTAAGCTTTTACAGCGTCATCCGCTTGAGTAAGCCCACATACTTTGTTTTCACCCAGTAAAACTCGACGAACAGCAAGTTCAAGATTGTCTTCAGACATGAGTGAACTGCCGATCAAGAAACCGTCAGCGTATTTTGCAAGATCGCGGACTTGTTGGTTGTTATAAATACCGGATTCAGAGATAACAATCGTACCCTCAGGTAACTTAGGTGCCAGTTCTTTTGTTCGATTCAAATCGATGGATAAATCCCGCAAGTTTCGGTTATTGATCCCGACAACTTTCGCTTTTAATGCAATGGCTCTTTCAAGTTCTTCGTCGTTACTGACTTCTGTAAGAATACCGAGGTTCAAACTGTCTGCGACCTCTGCAAGCGCTTTGTATTGGTCGTCATCCAGCACAGAAAGCATCAACAAAATGGCATCCGCTTGATAATGACGAGCGAGATACACTTGATAGACATCTATCATAAAGTCTTTGCACAGTACTGGCTGAGAAACTTGTTTTTTTACTTGGGGCAAGAAATCAAAGTTACCTTGAAAGTACTTTTCATCCGTTAAGACAGAGATTGCGCTGGCATGGTTGTTGTAAACCGAGGCAATGTAATCCAAATCGAAATCATCCCGAATGAGCCCTTTGGAAGGGGATGCCTTTTTACATTCTAAAATGAACGCGGATTTATCTTGCGATAACGCATCGTAAAAGCTTCTATCAGAAGGCACTAGCGCAGACTGATATGTCTCTAGAGGCTGAGATTTCTTACGCTCGGCAACCCAAACGTGTTTGTCATCAACAATTTTTGCTAGCACTTGCGCCATATCTCGGTTGTGCTTGGTAATGTGTTCAGACATTGTGGTTAGCCTCTCTCTGCCAATTGTTTTACGAGTTCATACGCTTTGCCAGAATTCATCGCATCTATGGCCTTCTGGGTGTTGGCTTTCAGATCTTCGTTTCCAAACAGCTTCAGTAGCAAAGAAACGTTAACCGCAACCGCCGACAGCTGAGCTTCTGTCCCTTTACCCGTCAAAATATCGGTAATAATCGCACGGTTTTCGGCTGGCTCTCCACCCTTAATGGCTTCCAATGGGTGAGTATTGACTCCGAAATCAGCAGGGGACAGCGTATATTCTTCAATCTTACCGTCTTTGATTTCTGCAACTAATGTATCGCCGTGGATCGCCACTTCATCTAAGCCACTGCCATGAACGACAGCTGCACGCTTCATACCCATTTGCAACATCGTTTCTGCGATAGGGCGTACCAGTGCTGCATCGTACACACCCATTAGTTCGATGTTTGGACGAGCAGGGTTGATCAAAGGGCCAAGAATATTGAAGATGGTACGAGTCTTCATGGTTTGGCGAACAGGCATCGCGTGTCGCACACCACCGTGATATTGGGGCGCAAATAGGAACGCGACACCTAAATCATCCACCGCTTTACGCGTATCTTCAGGACTCATGGCGAGATTAATGCCGAAAGAGTCTAGCAAGTCAGACGAGCCAGATTTGCTGGAAACGCCTCGGTTACCATGTTTTGCGATTTTTACACCACACGCGGCAGCAACAAACGCCGCTGTCGTTGAGATGTTTATGGTATTAGAGCCGTCACCGCCCGTGCCAACGATATCAGCGAAGTCATAATCTGGGCGTGGGAAAGGGTTGGCATTTTCCAGTAATGCTGAAGCCGCCCCTGCAATTTCGTTAGGTGTTTCGCCTTTGATTTTCAAAGCCGTAAGTACAGCAGCTAACAGAATAGGGTCCATTTCACCTTTGATGATGGCATCAAAAAGCTGCTGACTTTCGTCTTTGGTCAGAGATTGCTGGTCGTAGAGCTTGTTTATAATGTGTTCCATAAATTCTTCCTTCATTTTGCCCTGACTTTGATGGCAAGGCTGAGTATCCGTAATTTGTTTTTGTTCTTACTACGCCAGTGCCCAGTGAATGGTGTTTGCTAACAAGTTTGCGCCTTGCGTGGTCATGATCGATTCTGGGTGGAACTGAAAACCAATGACTTTATTTTCTTCATTTACCACGGACATGACAATCCCGTCGACTTCCGCGGTGATTTCCAGTGATTCTGGTACCGATGTCGCGACTAAAGAATGGTATCTCGCAATCGCAATAGGAGAGGGTAATCCTTGGTAAGCCGCATGATTTTGATGCGCCATCATGGACACCTTTCCATGAACGATGTCACCCGCGCCAGCGACCGTACCGCCATATGCCTCAACGATGGCTTGATGACCAAGGCAAATACCTATCATTGGTACTTTACCTTTCAGGCGTTGGATCAATTCCGGCATGCATCCCGCTTCAGAAGGTGCGCCCGGGCCCGGTGATAACACAACAACAGGGCTTTCTAATTTGCTAATGGCTTCTTCAATGACAGCAGCGGCAATATGGTTACGATAAATAATGACGTGATGACCAAGCGATCGAAATTGATCCACCAAGTTGTAGGTGAAGGAGTCAAAGTTATCTACAAATACTAAGTTCGCCATCTTCTTTACTCCTTATGCGCTGTTTGGATTGCTGAAATAACCGCCTGCGCTTTACCGCGAGTTTCGTCGGCTTCTGCTTGAGGGTTAGAATCGTAAACCACACCTGCACCTGCTTGTACTTGTGCAATACCATCTTCGATGTAAGCGGAACGAATAACGATACAGGTATCTAAATCCCCTTCACCAGTCAGGTATCCAACAGCACCGCCATAACTGCCCCGACGCGCTTTCTCTACATCACGTATCAGTTGCATTGCGCGGATTTTTGGAGCACCAGTTAATGTGCCCATATTCATGCACGCTTGATAAGCATGCAGTGCGTCTAAATCTTCACGCAGTTGGCCCACCACGCGAGACACCAAATGCATAACATGGCTATAACGGTCGACTTTTAGTAAATCGGCAACATGTCTGGTGCCAGCTTCGGAGATACGGGCGACGTCATTACGTGCTAAATCAACAAGCATCATGTGTTCTGCGTTTTCTTTCATGTCTGCACGCAGTTCTAATTCAATGCGGCTATCTAGGTCGAAGTCGATGCCACCATCAGCTCGTTTTCCACGAGGGCGTGTTCCTGCAATAGGGTAAATCTCGACTTGGTTGGTGGTGGTCTCGTATTTCAGAGCACTTTCTGGAGAGGCGCCAAATAAAGTGAAAAGCTCATCGTGCATGTAGAACATGTATGGGCTTGGATTGCTGCGCTTTAGTTCTTTGTATGCTGCTAATGGCGAAGGGCAAGGTAGCGTAAAGCGTCGTGATGGAACAACTTGGAAAACGTCACCTCTTACCACGTATTCTTTCAAGTCGGTAACGGTTTGGCAGAATACCTCATCAGAGATACTTGGAACGGCTTTTACGTCACCCAGCTTTTGGGCATCTTTTAGCGGTGCTGGCTCATGACTTTTTTCGGCTATATCCGCTAAACGTGCTTTTAACGTTTGTTCAGTCGAGCTGTCACCATCAAATTGCGTCGCTTGAACCGTGCACTGGCGAGTCTGGTGATCCACCACCATAAGGGTTTCCGCAACGTAGAATACGTAGTCAGGACATGCGTTCGTGGCTTCTGCATCACCGAGTGGTTCGAAGTTGGCCACGTGATCATACGCAAACAACCCGCCCATAAATATAGTGTGCTTATCCTTATTTTTAAGGTCGTAGCTGTGTTGCACAAGACGAAGCGCGTCAAAGCTTGAGGCTTCACGTAGGCGGCTGTCTTCATCTAAATTGGCATCAGGTTCTTCGAAATCCAAAACTAAGCTATCGCCACTTAGGGAATATTCAACATCGTGATGTAAATTGGTCGAAAGGCGTTTAATCAGGTGACGACCGTTTTCTGTTAGGGCTTCGTACACCACTTGGTGACCGCGACAGACAATTCGAACAGCCGCATCAACGAGCAACCAACTGCTTAGGTTTTCTTTGGAATCGATCTCAGCAGACTCAAGTAAGAGGCTGTTGGTTTTTTCTGAGCAAAGCACCTGAAAAAGGCGTGTAGGATCTTCGCTGTAAGGCACGGACATTGGGTGAAGTGTTACTTGCCCTTTCTCTTTTATCATTATGGCCTTATTCACAAGACCTCCTTTTGATTAAACACGTTTCTCAAAATACATACTCGCATATTCAACTCTTCGCCCCAATCTCGGAAAGCGTTGTTTTGCTGCATTGTTGTTCGGTTGAATGTGAGTAAGTCGACAAAACGAAAAAGCCCGCTCAGTGAGCGGGCTATTTCTTCAAGATTCTATAAATCAGGTTAACGCAATAGCCCGCGTAGGTTTTAACCAAACACGCCACCACGAAGCAACAACTATGTTTGCTACAGCCACTAAGCTTGCTACAACATTGTCTGCTGTTACTTTGTCGTTATGTTGTGAGTTAAATTCCTGTAACATGAGCAACCTTAGTGCGTAATCTGAAACTGTGTACTAGTTAACTAGTGCAAGGAAAAAAAGTCAAGCATAAATATGAAAATAGATCTTCACAGCCATACCACCGCATCGGATGGACGGCTGACACCATCACAATTAATAGACAGAGCCCTCGAATTTGGGTTGCATACCCTTGCGATTACCGATCACGATACAGTTGACGGCTTACCTATTGCGCATGAGTACATTCGAGAAAATGATCTGCCACTCACGTTGATTGATGGGATTGAGATATCAACGGTTTGGCAAAACAAAGACATTCATATTGTTGGACTCGGTGTGGATACGGATCATCCAGCACTCCAAACGTTGATCAAAGAACAAAAACAAAGAAGGACTGAGCGCTCAGAACTTATGGCGCAGAGGCTGGAAAAGGTCACACAAGAAGGCGTGCTAGAAGGTGTAAGAGCCATAGCTGGAGAAGCTTCGCTTACCCGAGCGCATTTTGCCAAATGGTTAGTGGATAATGGCTACGCGAAAACCATGCAACAAGTATTTAAGAAATACCTTACACGCAACAACCCTGGCTATGTCCCACCTGCATGGTGTTCTATTCCTGAAGCTGTAGATGCAATTCATCAGGCAGGAGGGCAGGCGGTACTGGCACATCCGGGTCGATATCAGTTAACGGCGAAATGGATAAAGCGCCTTATTACTGCGTTTTGTGAAGCGGGTGGAGATGCTATGGAAGTGGCTCAGCCACAACAAGCGCAACAAGAACGACGCACTCTTGCCGATTATGCTATACAATACAAACTATTAGCTTCCCAAGGTTCTGACTTCCATTATCCTTCACCGTGGATGGAGCTGGGAAGAAATCTATGGCTGCCCTCTGGCGTTGAGCCAGTATGGAAAGATTGGGGCCTCACCCCACACTCAAGAGACGAAGAGCTCGTAAGCGAGGAAGATTAATGAGCCAGTTTTTTTACATTCATCCTGAAAACCCGCAAGCACGTTTAATTACCCAATCTGTTGCGATTATTCGCAATGGTGGCGTCGTCGTGTACCCAACCGATTCTGGTTATGCCCTCGGCTGTCAGCTTGAAAACAAACAAGCGCTAGATCGCATCTGTCGAATTCGAAAACTGGACGATAAACATAATTTTACGTTGCTGTGCCGTGATTTATCGGAGCTTTCGCTTTACGCCAGAGTCGACAATACAGCATTCCGGCTTTTGAAGAGCAATACTCCCGGGCCTTTCACATTTATCTTCAAGGGCACCAAAGAAGTACCTCGTCGTTTGATGAACTCAAAGAAAAAAACCATCGGTATTCGTGTTCCTGATAATGTGATTGCATTAGAGCTGTTAGAAGCGCTAGGTGAACCTTTGATGTCTACGACATTAATTTTACCGGGCAGTGACGTAGCGGAATCGGATCCTGAAGACATCCGCGATAAGCTAGAACACGCGGTTGATGTGATTCTAAATGGTGGTTATCTAGGCGAGCAACCAACGACGGTGGTTGACTTTAGCGAAGGCGACCCTGTTATTGCTCGTCTTGGTGCTGGCGATCCGGCTGCATTTGAGTAAGAAATCATCTCGAAAGAGAAACAGACCCTAGATTTTTATGGTAGATATCTGCGATAATACGCGCCCATCAAACTGGTGGCATCAAATTTTGCACTCGACGTCTGTGAAGGCGACACATAGGTAAATAAATGAGCGAAAAGTTACAGAAAATTTTAGCGCGTGCTGGTCACGGTTCACGCCGTGAGATTGAGGCGTTAATCAAAGCTGGGCGTGTTAGCGTGAACGGTATCGTTGCTAAGCTTGGCGAACGCTTGGAAGATGAGAATGCAGTTGTTCGTATTGACGGACATAACGTATCCGTAAAAGCATCGGAAGAAGTGGTTTGTCGTGTACTAGCCTACTACAAACCGGAAGGTGAGCTTTGTACTCGCCACGACCCTGAAGGTCGCCGCACGGTATTTGACCGTTTGCCTAAAATTCAAGGTGCTCGCTGGGTATCAGTTGGTCGTCTTGATGCGAATACCTCTGGCTTATTGCTATTTACCACAGATGGTGAGCTGGCAAATAGATTGATGCACCCATCTCGTCAGGTTGATCGTGAGTACCTTGTTCGAGTGTTCGGTGAAGTAACCGAAAAAATGATCCAGAACTTGGTTCGTGGCGTTAAGCTTGAAGATGGCATGGCTCGCTTTGAAGACGTTGTTTACGCTGGCGGTGAAGGTATGAACCATACTTTCTACGTCGTAATCAATGAAGGTCGTAATCGTGAAGTTCGCCGTTTGTGGGAATCTCAAGGGCCGACTGTAAGCCGACTTAAGCGTGTTCGTTACGGTGATATCTTCTTAGACAAGAAGTTGCCTCGCGGTGGTTGGATGGAGCTTGAGCTAAAAGAAGTGAACTACTTGAGAGAGATGGTAGAGCTTCAACCAGAAAAGACTTCAATGATTGACCCACACAACTCGTCTCGCAACCGTGATCGTTCACGTAGCCAGAAAATCCGACGCGCAGTTAAGCGCCACGAAGAGCGTGTGAGCAAGCCAGCAGGACGAAGCAACCAGCGACGTAAGCCCGGAAAGCCTGCGAAACCAACCAAATCGACTCGTCGACAAGGTTAAGTCCAAACCTCACAGTTATCTATTCAGAGCCTCGCCAATGTGTGAGGCTTTTTGTTTTTCTAGCTTTGTTCTACCTGATTAGCCGTTGCTTGCTTGAGATCACTTAAGGCATTTTCCAGCAGAGACGACATCAAGTCACTTGCAAGTTGACCATTACCGGCCACAATCGCGTCGTAGACTTTTTTATGTTCCTCTACCCATGACTCGTCATCCAGATCTTTTTGAGCAAGTCGAAACGTATGCTGCAAAACCACAGATATCATGTCACCAAGAGAGCGATAAAACCGATTTCCCGTCGCATCGAGAATGGCGCAATGAAAGGCTAAGTCATGTCGAACTCTGTCTTCTTCGTCCAAGTACAAAGTCATGCCCTGTAATGTACGACGCATCGCAATGTCGTCGTCTTTTGAAAATCGGCTTGCAGCTAAATAAGCGGCTCTAGGTTCAAATGCCAACCTCAAATCGTAAAGTTCAACAATCAAATCACTATTCAGAGAGCTTTTTACCACCCAAGAGAGTACTTCACTGTCGAGCATGTGCCATTCCGAGGTGGGGCGAACTCTTAAACCTAGGCGCGGCACCGATTCCACCATCCCTTTGCCATTCAATACCTTAATAGCTTCTCGGACGGCTGTGCGCGATACATTGAATTCTTCAATAAGGTCTTGCTCATTTCCAAACATTACACCCGGAGGGTAACGACCACTTACAACACGCTGACCAATTTCTGTGGCGACGTGTTCATGTAAAAACTGCTTCTTGGTCAAATTCTTTTCATCCTAAGTTCTCCCACCATCTATCACCAGAGACTGCCCAGTGACCATTGAAGAAGTGGTTGATGCCAAGAACAAAGCCGCATTGGCAATGTCTTGCGGTTCCACCATTTGTTTTATGCACTGATTTTTCAACCACTCGGTTTCCAACTCTTCGGTTAGCCAGAGTTGCTTTTGCTTTTCCGTCGCCACCCAGCCTAGGGTAAGGGTATTGACTCGGATATTCCATTCTCCAAGCTCACGCGCAAGGGATTTTGTTAGTCCGTGGATCGCCGCCTTGGCAGTTGAATAGGCAGGATAACCGGAAATCCCAAGTAAGTGGCTGACTGATGACAGGTTAATAATGCTGCCTCCGGCTATTTCCATTCCTTTTTGTACGTGCTGTGCACTGTAGAAGTAGGAACGAAGGTTAACATTCATTAGGTTGTCCCAATCAGAGACGGTCAAATCAGCTAAAGAATGTCGTTGATCATTGGCCGCATTGTTGATGAGCACATCGACAGGACCAAACGTGGTTTCCAGTTTGGACATCGCTTGCTGCAACGCGTACACATCGCAAATATCGACTGAAACAAACCGACCATTTTTGAGTTCGTGCTGTAGCGCTTTACCTGCTTCGACATTGATGTCCAAATAGCTGACATTGCAGCCTTGCTGATCAAAAGCTAATGACAATGCGCGTCCGATCCCTGTTGCTCCTCCGGTGATCAAAACGTGCTTGCCTTTTAGATCAGGGTATTCGACGGTCATGGTGAACTCCTTTCAGGCTCGCTCATCATTCTGTCTATCGCATAATCCGCTATCATCATGGCAGGCGCATTGGTATTAGCGCTAATGATTATTGGCATAATTGATGCGTCGATCACTCGTAAGTTTTTTATACCGAAAACGCGAAGATGGCTGTCTACCACAGCCATGTCGTCCGCTTCTACTCCCATTTTGCACGTGCCCACTGGGTGGTAGTTAGTTTTCACGGTTCGTTTGCAATGTGCGATGATGTCCTCATCCGATACGCACTTTGGACCGGGAAAAATTTCCTCTTTCACTACGTCACAAAGAGGCGGTATTTTTAGTAGCTCCCGTGAATATTTAAAGCCAGCAACTTGCACCGCCATATCATCAGGGTGCTTTAAATAATTGGAATTTACGATGGGTTTGTCTTCAGGGTGTTTGGAAGCGAGGTGTACGCTACCGCGGGATTTGGGCTGAATAACACAGGCATTGAAAGTGGCACCGTGGGTGGGTTCTACATCCATAACGTCTCTGTCTAAGTACACGGTTGGTACACAGTAATGTTGAATGGTCGGTCTCGCTTTTGGATCGATAGGGTTGATGAACGAACACGTTTCGCATCCGTTGCTGGCGACAGGGCCATTTCCCAGCAGGAAAAACTGAAGACCATTTTTGAGCATTCTTAACCCTTTGTCTTCACCGAAATAACCCAGTTTTTCTTTGGTCGAAACGACAACCGGAACTTCATGGTGATCTTGAAGGTTTTGCCCAACCCCTGGAAGATGGTGGACAACGTCAATGTCGTGCTCGGCTAGATGTTTCTCGTCTCCTACACCAGATAGCATTAACAGTTGTGGCGTCACTATTGCCCCAGCAGCCAATAACACCTCTTTGTTGGCTTTTACCGTATAGTTGTGTCCCTTATATTGATATTCCACACCGATGGCGGTCTTGTTTAAGAAGAGAACCCGCGTCACCTTAGCACCAAGGCGTAATTCAAATTTTTCCTCATGTTTAATTTCAGAAAGAAACGCTTTTGAAGCAGAGCAACGGCGACCTTTGTAAGTTGTGGTCTGCATAAGACCAGTACCAAACTGCTCACCTCTATTGAAATCGAGTGTAAGGGGAACATCCATGGCTTGCATGGTTTGTAGGTATAAGTAACTCATGTCACATACTTGAACGGGATCCGACACTTTTAGTGGACCATCAATACCATGTACGTCGTTATTTAGGCTTTGGTTTCCCTCTTGTTGCATGTAAAAGGGTAAAACATCTTGGTAGCCCCAGCCATCGCCTTCAACAGCCTGATGCCAGTTTTGGTAGTCCTCTTCACACCCACGCATGTAGACCATGGCATTTACTGTGCTCCCCCCACCAAGTACATTGCCTTGTGGAATGTCATGTACGCGTTGGTCGAGTTGAGATTGGGGCTTGGTATGGTGAAAAGTAAGATATTTAGATCCTGCTAACATTTTTATAAATCCGGCGGGCATGCTAAAGAGCGGGTGATGATCCGGATAGCCTGCTTCAAGCATCAATACACTTGCACCGTACTTTTTCACTAGACGATTTGCCGCCACGCAAGCCGAGCTGCCACCGCCCACAATAATGTAATCCGTCACGTTTTCCTCCTAATGGCTTTCTCGTGGCACATCCGCGCCGCGACATCCCAATAAAAAATCCAAATCCGCCCCCTGATTCGCTTGCAAAACATGGTCGATATACAATTTTTGATAGCCGCTGGTGATTGGGCTATGCGTGATAACCTGACGTTCTCGACGTTTTTGTAGCTCTTCGCTCGATACCTCAAGGTGCAGTTTTCGTTGCTCTACGTTCAGTTCGATGACATCTCCATCTTCCACTAACCCGATAGCGCCACCTGCCGCGGATTCTGGGGCAACATGCAGCACCACGGTGCCAAACGCCGTGCCGCTCATTCTGGCATCCGAAATCCGAACCATGTCTCGCACTCCTTGCTCCAGAAGTTTCTTAGGTAGAGGCAAATTGCCCACTTCTGCCATTCCGGGGTAGCCTTTTGGCCCTGCGCCTTTTAGTACCAGAACGGAGTCTTTATCGATATCGAGCTCAGGTGAGTCAATTCGAGCTTTGAAATCTTCAATACTAGAAAAAGTGACGGCTTTACCGCGATGATTCATTAATTCTGGTGTGGCGGCAGACGGTTTTAGCACAGCACCTCGAGGAGCGAGGTTGCCTTCTAAAATGGCAATGCCCCCTTGCTCAACAAGAGGATTATGTAATGGGCGAATGACTTCATCGTTGTAGCATTGCGCCGATTTAATATTGTGTTTCAATGAGTCGCCCGTTACGGTCGTAACATCTAAATTTAATGACTCTTCTATACGTTTCATTACCGCTGGGACACCACCGGCGTAACAAAATTCTTCCATCAGAAAACGGCCACTGGGCAAGCAGTCAACAAGGGTAGGGATCTCACGTCCATATTCGTCCCAATCTTGCAAAGTTAGCGAAACTTCTGCACGCCCAGCAATTGCGAGGAGATGCACAACGGCATTGGTGGAACCGCCAATGGCTCCATTGACTCGAATGGCGTTTAAGAAAGCGTCTCGGACTAACACCTGATTTAGGCATAAGTTTTCTTCGACCATGTCGACAATGCGCCTGCCTGATAACCTCGCAATCCGGGCTCGGTTCGCATCAACAGCAGGATAAGTAGCATTGTAGGGCAAGGTGACGCCAAGGGATTCAGACATAACGGCCATAGTTGATGCGGTGCCAACCGTATTGCAATGCCCAGCGGATCGAGACATGGCAGACTCGGCGTCCATAAAGGTTTTAACGTCTATTTTTCCTGCTCTAACCTCTTCTGAGAATCGCCATACATCGGTGCCTGAACCAAGCGTTTCTCCTCGAAATCGCCCATTTAGCATAGGGCCGCCAGAGACAAGAATTGTAGGCAAATTGGCACTGGCTGCCCCCATTAGTAACGCCGGAGTGGTTTTGTCGCAGCCCGCCATGAGCACCACACCGTCTATTGGGTTACCACGGATGGATTCTTCAACATCCATAGAAGCAAGATTGCGAAACAGCATTGCGGTCGGCCGAAGATTCGACTCCCCACATGAAAATACGGGGAATTCCAGCGGATAACCGCCGGCTTCGAGCACGCCATTTTTCACTTCCTGAACCAGCTCTCGAAAATGCGCGTTGCATGGAGTGAGTTCAGAAAAAGTATTGCAGATACCGATGACAGGTCGCCCATCAAACATGTCATCTGGTGCACCGCGATTCTTCATCCAACTGCGATGAATGAATCCGTCTTTGTCCATTGGTCCAAACCAAGCTTGGGATCGTCTTTTCTTCATGTTTTGGCTCCCACATTACTGGCGTTACAAGTACCACGCAGCCGCAATCCTGTTTGGTTGTCGAAGTAGAGAATGCGTTCAGGATTTAATTGAATATGAATGTCTGAATCCAACTCTGGTCGGAAATGCTTGTCGGCTTTTAAGGTGATGGATTGCCCGTCGACTTTACACACCACTAGCGTGGAATCTCCGGTGGGCTCGACTGCGTACACTTTTCCTGTGAGGTGAGCGGGTTCGACAGATAAGGAGCAATCTTCTGGCCTTATACCTAGCACGACTGCGTTGTTATCTTCGATGCCTTGTGCCGGCAGGTTTCCTGCATTTGTTTGGAAAGATTGGTTTTGAATCTGACCTTGGACTTTGTTCATCGAAGGGGAGCCTAAAAAACCAGCTACAAATAGGTTGGCAGGGTTGTCATAGACCTCGTCTGGTGTGCCGATTTGTTGAATTTCGCCAGAAGACATAATGACCACTCTATCCGCCAAGGTCATGGCTTCGATTTGGTCATGGGTTACATAAATCATGGTTACTGCCATTTCACGTTGCAACCGCTTGATTTCGGCTCGCATATCGACTCTTAGTCTTGCATCTAAGTTAGACAAAGGCTCGTCCATCAAAAATACCGACGGGTTGCGAACAATGGCTCGGGCAAGCGCAACTCGCTGGCGCTGACCTCCTGATAAGGCTTTAGGCTTGCGGTCTAGGAAATCCAGCAACCCCACTTTTTCAGCGGCGTAGAGAGACTTTTGATAACGAGTCGATTTATCTACACCCGCAATTTTATGTGGGTAGGCGATGTTATCTCTTACCGTCATGTGAGGGTAAAGTGCGTAATTCTGAAACACCATCGCGATGTTTCTGTCTCGTGGGAGGCGATCAGTCATATCGGTATCGTCAAAGCGGATTTCACCTGATGTTGGTGTTTCCAGCCCAGCGATCATCCGCATGGTCGTGGTTTTTCCGCACCCAGAAGGACCAAGCAGAACAATGAACTCACCGTCCTCAATATCTAAGTCAAACTGATTGACGGCTTTGACCCCAGACCACTCTTTTTTGACGGCATTTAATGAAACTTGTGTCATCGGTTACTCCTAAAACACTAACGATATGAGCCCATCGTCAAGCCTCTTAGAAGGTGACGTTGGAAAATAACAATGAAAACAATAATTGGAACAATCATCAGTGCCGCAGACGCCGACAATTCAGCCCAGCGAATGGTTTGATACCCAATGAACCCGTATAAACCAATCGGCACGGTTCTTACTTCGCTGTCGCCGAGCACAAGAGCAAACAGAAATTCATTCCACGACAGCAAGAAAATTAAGATGCCGACTGAAGCGAGCCCCGGCAAGGCAAGGGGTAAGGTGATACGGAAAAATGCACTGAAATAGGTGTCGCCGTCTAGGTAGGCGGCTTCTTCAAGTTCCACTGGCAATTCAGAGAAAAAACCTCGAAGCAACCATACGACAATTGCCAAATTGAGCACGACATGGGCAATGATCAATCCAAAATGAGTATCCAAAAGCCCGAGCTGAAAAAATAATACGAAGAAAGGGATCAGCATGGCGACGGGAGGCGTCATCCGAGTGCTCAGAATCCAAAAACCAAAATCCCCACGCCCTTTGAAATGGAAACGAGCAAGGATGTAAGCCGTTGGTGCACCAATAAGTAAGCTCAGCATGGTTGAGCCTGCGGCGACGATGGCGCTGTCGATGAAGAAATCCAATATGGCTGGATTGCTCAATACTTTTTCAAAATTTTGCAGGGTGGCGTCAAACCAAAAACTCGGTGGGCGAGACATGGCTTGGATTGGGGTTTTCAACGACGTTAAAAAAATCCAATAGAGCGGAAATAGGCACCAAATGGCAAATAAATACAGTAAAACGCGGCGAGCCCATATGGAGCCGAAAAGGCGAACTATGATGGAACTGAGGGTCATTTTGTGTCCTTTCATGATGTGCTCCCCGTTTTCAAGTCGAATAGCCCAAGCTTTCGGAGAAAAACCTGACTGACGATTAAGGTGAAGAGCAGCATGACAATGGCAATAGCAGACGCGTAACCCATTTCAAGAAATTCGATGCCTTGCTTGTACGCCAAAATATTCAGCGTACGAGTGGTGATCCCGGGTCCGCCTCCGGTTAAAACAAAGATGATGTCGAAGGTTTTGAAAGCGTCGATCACTCGAAATAGCAAAGCGAGCGCAATGTATGGCTTTAACTGCGGCAGCGTGACATAAAAGAACGTTTGCCAGCCATTTGCGCCATCGACTTCGCTTGCTTCTTCGGGTTCGGAGGGCAGTGAGGCTAATCCTCCTGCGGTGATCAGCAAGATGAAGGGAGTCCATTGCCATGTGTCCACCAAGATAAGAGAAAGTAGCGCCGACTCAGGTGCTGCCGTCCAAGCGCTGGGTTCGAGCCCAATTGATGTGAGCATGTAATTAAACACGCCTAAGGAGGGGTTGAACATCAATCGAAAGGTAAACGTAGCAGCTACGGGAGTAATGGCAATCGGTAGCAAAAACAATAACCGAAGCCAAGGTGCTTGTTTGGATTCGTGGTGTAGAAGGGCTGCCATGCCTACACCTAAAACGGTTTGCAAAGAAACGGCCACGATGGTGAAAACTAATGTGACTTTGGTGGCAGACCAGAACTCATCGGATTGGAACAATTTGCTGTAGTTTCCAAAGCCAATAAAGCTTTTTTCACCGGCATTCAGTAGCGAGTAGTCGGTAAAAGACAAGTACAAACTGAGTAAGAAAGGAAACAATGTTGTTAAAAGTAGAACCGCAGTAGCAGGCAAAAGCATCGCCAAAATGAAGTTTCTACGGTGCTTTTTTGCTGAACGTAACGGTGCTGGGGGCTTGGTAACCGCCATATCCTTTGACAACATTGCCTTCATTTCCATTCCTTCCTTTATTTGTATTTTGGGTTTCCGTACCCAATTGAGGCGATTTGTGCGTACTACAAAATGTCGTTGATTTTGTTGGTCGCGAGAGTCATAGCGGATTTCGACGTTTTCGCCCCAGTTGACACTTCATTAATGGCGATACCCCACGCATCAAGAATCTGCGCGGCTTTTGGGTGGAACCAACACGCTTTGAACACTTCTGCATCACCAGAATTAAGATTGGCCAGCGCGGCTTTTGCGGCATCGGCACCAAAACGATCTTTAAACGCTTTAGAATCCCAAGCGGAATTACGAATAGTGGCCAACCCATTGGCAGAGGTCAGCGCGCAACCTGGCTTAGAGTTCAGGAACGTTAAGAGTAAGAATGCCGCTTGTTTCTTCTTAGAATGACGATTGATGCCCGCTTGCCACGTCCATATGTTGGCTTTCGCTGCATGGTTTTGATGGGTAGGCATGGCAGCATAGGTGGTAGAATCGTGCACCAGACTCTTTTCTGGGTTTTGGAAGTCGGTGGCAAAATTGGAAGAATCCATCGCAATGGCGGCAGCGCCCGCAGAGAAGTCATTCAACACTTCGTACCAGTGGTAATTTCCCACACCTAATGGTCCCGCATCTTTAAGCAATCGCCCATACATATCAATTGCTGCAATGGCTTCGTCGCTATCGAGTACACAGTGACCGTCTTTGATGACTTCGCCGCCATAGGAGAACAAGAACCCTCCACAAGGCCAAGTTCCTGCTGTGCCATCAGATTTTGAACGTAGGACGATCCCCGCCATTTGGTTGGATTTGAGTTTGGTGGCCGCGTTGTACAATTGGTCGTATGTTTTGGGGATGTCTATTCCCGCTTTTGCAAAGGCGCTGGTGTTGCAGAATAATGTCTGTGCTTCTGCGGTGACGGCCATACTGTAGCGAACTTTATCAGACCAAACTGGAAATTCATTTGCCATTGAAAAGATATCGCTGGCGTCATACCAATTTGCATCAAATAGCGCGGTGTTTGCGTAGTAATCTTCAAGTGGCTCTAACCAGCCAGAACTGATGAATTGCCCCAGAGCGTGTACCATCATGACATCCGGCTCTGGCGACCCTGCACCGAGTTTTACGGGCATCTCACCCACGTATTCTGTTTCCGATTGCTTTTGAAGTTTGACTTTAATGCCTGTTAGTTTTTCGAAGAGAGGGAGGGTTGGAGCAATGGCTTGTGCCCAAGGGTGCTCCATAGCGCCCAGAACGATGGTTTCACCAGCATAAGCTTTCCAATCCACATCTGCGGCAAGGAATGTACTCAGCATGTGGTCATGCGCATCTGCCCATGACATTCCAGGCAACCCAAACGCCAAAGCAACACTGGCGGCTGTAGAGGTTTTTAAAAAAGTTCTGCGGTCCATACCTTTAGGGTAAGGGTTCAGTTTGCTGTTTGAACGGTCCATTTCAATCTTCCTTTTGTTAACTCATTTTCCTTACATCTGCCAAATCACCATACTATTCAGGCTGATTCATATCTATAAGTATTACTTAATGGTGATTAAGTAATACTGTTAACAATATATTAAACATTTGTACAAAAAATGATCAATAAGCGTTTTTGAAAAAACAGAATTAGAGCTAGGATTTTAAGAAATGAGACAGGAGTTGAAGTGAGTGCTAATAAATTCTTTTCTTCTCTGATTACAAAAATAGCATTACATTAAATGTTATGTAATAACATACCAATATTGTGCTATTCTAAATTGAATAAGAATAAAGTTTATAGTCTTAATAATTTTGAATTACTACTTTATTAATTTCAACTGAATGAGATCATTATTCAATATTTAATAATTGTACTTCTGTTATATTTTTATTGATAAAAAGTGAATAAAAAATAACACTCTAGTGTTAAGTTTTTCTCTTTATTATATTTAAGTTTATCATTACAAGCAGCCATTCATCTCAATACCATGATTTTAATGAATATTAGTTTTATTTTAGTCTTGTTAACCTTTTATGTTGAGCATTCTTTTGGTCTATAAATGTGAGTTTTTTCAATCATAAACTCTGAACTAAGTAATTACATTTAGATTAATAACAGGTTTATTTTAATTTCTTTTGTTTTATTCAAAGTGGACAGATTTCTATCTTTGTATTACTTAATAGAGTCAGATTCTAAGGGAATATTAATGCATTTAACTTTTAGAATTTAGATATATAGGTTTAGAGATAATCTATAAAATTAACGATATGGAATTGTTTGCTATATATCGCCTTTTTTAATAAATGGAATTTTGACCAATTCAGTTGGCAAATATGTATTAAATAATCAGGGAAAAAAGGCTTGTAATGAGTTCACATGTATTACCAATAAAAAGTAAAGCAGCGGTAGGCATTTTATGCTCACTGCTTGGATTTTCTACTATCGCGCATAGCGCGCCTTCGTCTCACGGCGTAGATTTTGGTGTGGTTAATCAGGATAGATTGATCACAATGCTGAAAAAGACCGGTGTTATTTCAAAAGAAGCAAATGAAACTGAATCTGAAAGGGCGCTTTATGCATACCTTTCTTCTATTCATGTTCAAAAGCCTGAAGAAGGGGAGTTAGTCACCTACGAGGAAAAAAGAAATAAGCGCTTATTGGGGCTAATGTCTTCTGATATTTCAGACAATATACCGGCATCAATTGCGAGAGCGATGCCTGAAAGTGAATGGGCTGGTCCTATTACCCAAGACAAAGTTCTCGCTATTTTAATTGAGTTCCCAGACTATCCAGCCAATATGGTTACTCCAGACGAAACGTCAAATTACTACGACGATTACACACCTTCACACTACCAAGATATGTTATTTGGTCAAAGTGGTTACGTGGGAAGCAATGGCAAAAACCTCATTTCTATGGTGCAGTTTTATGAACAGCAATCTGGTGGTTCATATACGCAAATCGGAGGGGTCGCAGGATGGTACAAAGCACAGCATCCCGCCGCATATTACGGTGCTCAACAAGGAAGCACGAATGATGTAAACGCTCGTGATTTGGTTAGGGAAGCATTAGTGGCTGCTGCCGCAGATCCAAATGTAAACCTGAGCGATTATGATCTTGAAGACCGTTATGATCTTGATGGTGATGGCAACTACCGCGAACCCGATGGCTTGGTCGATCACATCATGATTTTCCATTCCGGTGTTGGGCAAGAAGCAGGGGGCGGTAATTTGGGCTCCGACGCGATATGGTCGCATCGATGGAATTTGGGTAAAGTCTTTGAACTTGAAGGCACATCATCGTCAATTCCTAACTGGGGCGGTTTGATGGCCGCATACGATTACACTATTCAACCAATTGACGCGGCTGCAGGTGTTGCGGCGCACGAGTATGGTCACGATCTTGGTCTACCAGACGAATACGACACGGTTTATGGTCAGGATGAATGGGGAAGCACACCAGGGGAACCTGTTTCTTACTGGTCTATCATGTCATCTGGTTCTTGGGCTGGGCTGATCCCTGGTACTGAGCCAACAGGCTTTAGCCCATGGGCTAGACAGTTCTTGCAAAACTCTTTGGGTGGAAATTGGCTACATGGTAAAACAGTCGAGTTTAACCAGCTGAATACTGTGCCTCAATTGATCACGCTTGATCAGGCGAATTCGAAAGGTGCAAACCATGACTATTTGCGGATTAATCTTCCAGCGAAAATCGTGAAGTTAATGGATGTTGTAGGGGCTCAATCGTTTTACTCTCAGCGAGGGGATAACCTAAACACCAATGTTCACTTTGATGTAGCTATTCCAAACGCAGCATCGGCAGCGTTGACGTTTAAGGTGAACTACGACATAGAAGACGAATACGATTTTGGTCGGGTTTTGGTTAATGGCTCCCCAATTGCAGGTAACATTACAACCACTTACGATCCGCACGAAATTGGTTATGGTATCGGCTTTACAGGTGTTTCAAATGGTTGGGTAGATGCGACGTTTGACTTAACCGCATACGCAGGTCAGACAGTAACCATTTCATTCAACTATCTAACTGATGGCGGATACGTGAAGAATGGGTATTGGTTTGATGAAGTCACCGTTAGCGCGGATTCTCAAACTTTGGCTTACTTCAACGCGGAGTCTAACGCACCTGAACTAACCCTTGACGGCATGGCACTGAATGACGGTAGCTTTGAACACGAGCACTACTATCTTGCTGAGTGGCGTCAACATAAAGGTGTCGATAAAGGTCTTGCGCACATCAACCGCAATAACCACATTATGACGTTTGATGAGGGATTAGTGCTTTGGTACGTGGACACTTCTCACACAGACAATGGTGTTGCTTCTCACCCAGGTGAAGGTTGGTTAGGAGTGATAGATGCGGATCGCAACCCGCAGTTCTGGAGTGACGGTACGCCAGCGACTTCTCGCTATCAAGTACGTGATGCTGCGTTTAACACCAAAACGGGTAAGCAAATTCACCTTGTGGATAAGAAGGGGCTAACATTAGACGACCCATATATTGTCGCAAACCCAATGTTTGCAGACTGGGAAGATTACTCGAACCCAATTCGCCCAGCGACGGGTAGGTTGACCCCACACTATGGAATTGTACTTCAGGTTGCGGAACAAGCAGAAGATGGCAGTACGGCAACGGTTAATCTAATGAAGCTTTGGTAACTTAGCGATGTAATGGCTCTGTAGCAATTAAAAAGCTCATTAGCGATTAAAAAGCCCACCGACATAATGTTGGTGGGCTTTTTTGTTAGAGCGTGTTGCTAAAGGAAAAAATCAGTCTCTTTTCCAAAGTATATGGCAGAATTTGTTATCTGGGTCTCGGCTAACCAGTAGGCGAGCAAACACATCGTCGAGCTCGTCGCTTTCTTCGTTGACCAAGCCAATTCTCACTTCAGCGTAAACTTCTTTATCTACATCGAATCCAACATGACCAACCCAGTCGTCGCCTGTTTCGACTAACTCTGCAGCGCCACGATCTTCGAATTGAGCCGTAAAGATGATGACATCGGCTGGCTCTAAATTGTCGGGTGCCATTTCGAGGAAAATATCGTATGCGGCATCGATGACATCATCAAAAGAAATTAAATCGGTCATATTATTAAGCTCGGTTCATGTATTTGCGTTCGGTTGTATGCACAACGATGCGATCGCCTGTGGAAATGTATTCAGGGACTTGTACCGTCAAGCCTGTAGCAAAACGAGCAGGCTTGGTACGGGCAGACGCTGAAGCGCCTTTAATTGAAGGATCGGTTTCTTCAATCACTAGTTCAACGGTAGATGGTAGCTCCAGACCAACGGGTTGGTCATTTACAACCAATACTTGTAAGCCTTGAGTTTCTTCATTAATAAACAATAGCTCGTCGGCAATTTCGTCTTGCTTGAAGTTAAACTGAGTGTAGTCTTCGTTGTCCATGAAGATGTACTCATCGCCGTCGATGTAAGAGAAGACAACATTGCGTTTTGCCATGTCGGTCGTATCAACAACATCGTCAGATTTAAAGCGCTCATCAACACGTGAGCCATTTGATAGGTCAGTACAACGTAGCTTGTAGATTTTTGCGCCGCCACGTCCACCTGGTGTTGTCACTTCAATGTCTTTAATTAGCAATGTTTTACCATTTGAGATGATGGCAAAACCTTTTTTTAACTCGCTAGCCCTTGGCATATAAGATTCCTAAATATTTCTACAACCTGAAATTATACTCAAGTAACTTCAATATGCTAGGTTCAACGCACCAGTTTAAGAGGGTGGGAGCATACTCAAGCTACCCGGTGTAAGAGGATGGGGGTATAAGTTGGTATTATTTCTACGAGTAGACTTGATCGAATGCGAATGCTGGGCGAATATGATTGAGTTTACATACTCCAGTCAAAAATGCGGAATACTCTTTTGAACACAGCCACTTCACTGCCGGTTATCGACCCTAAACAGCCTTTCCAACCCGACTTTCAGTCGGTTATTAATGAAGTCCTTGCTTTCCTAACCAGAGGGTTAACCTCTAACCTTCACAGTGTTTATATTTTCGGCAGTGTTGCTCGTAAGACGGCAAAAGTAGGGCATTCCAATCTCGATATTGTTATCGTGACCCAAAGACCACTCTCCGATAAAGAACACACCATAGTAAAAACCATTAAATGGCGATTCTCTAAGCAATACAACCATTTGATTACCGGAATTCAATTCCAGTTTGGCATGATGCCAGAAATTCTGAGTTTAGATGGCATCTTTACATGGGGCTTTATGCTTAGGCATTGCTGCGTATGCGTACATGGTGAAGACCTTTCACAAAGCTTTGGGGATTTTGAACCTAGCTGGGAAATTGCTAAACATTGGAACATGGATGTAGGTGACTGGGTAACGCTTTACAGAGAAAAAATTGCAAAAGCGAATGCCGATATTGAAGTGCGTTACCTTCAAAAAGTGATTGCAAAGAAGCTGCTTAGAGCCAGTTATTCGTTGATTATGTACAAAGATAAACAATGGATAGAGAACCCAGTAGAATGCGGGAAACAATTTCTGCGTTATTACCCAAAGAAAAAAGTTGAAATTCAACGCCTTGTTATTCTATTGCAAGGTAAACCAGTACCTAAGCGTTCTATCGTTGGGATACTCGATGGCTACGGAAAGTGGCTAGTGAAAGCGTATGAAAAAACCGAGTTTCGAATTGGGTAAAGCGTCGGAAAAGTTGAGTAGAAAACGCCACTGGATGTGGCGTTTTTTTTGATTGGTTTGAATTTTTCTCCTTGAAATCAAAAGGGTATAGAACGAAACAAAGAACTGTCTCATTTTCGGGAAGAGGCTCATAATGACCTTGTGCTAATGTTAGTTAGGGTGATTTTGTCGAGATTTGACATGCAGATATGGAATCGAGCAGACAAGCTAAAAATGCTGATACTTTGGGGGAATCAGGAGTCCTTCACTAAGCATTTGTGGTCTTCGTTGCTTGCGCTGCGTGAAGGATTGCTATGGATGGTTCCTTGCCTAATGCTGTCGTCCTTCGTCTTATTTATTGCCTCGATAGGCGACTTTTTATACGATGACAGACCCGCTTGGGTTGACGCTAGTTTTACGGTTTACTCCGAGCTTACCGCAATATTCCCGTTTCTTCTCACCGCCGCAATATCTTACATTCTTGCGATGCAATACCGCTTACCAAGACCGCCAGTATCTCTACTGTCCATGGTGTATTTGGTGGTTGTTAGAGAACTTGTCCCCAGTGAGCAAGTCATGTTGATGTACAGCGTCATCATGGCGGTTGCGACGCCTTTGTATTTTGTCCCCATATTGAGTTGGTTAGTAAAACAGAAGTGGCTAGCGTTAACCAACTTAGACAGTGCGGGCCAGATAGTGAAAGAGTCACTAAATCTAGTATTACCAGCCATCGTGGTTGGAGGCTGTACCATTCTTATCAACACGGGCTTTATTGCCTTTGTATCCAACATCATATCTTTAGATATGAGCTTGCTCGACTATGCCAATGAACCCTATGCATTTGGGTTAATTTTTAGTTTCTTGAATTCAATTTTTTGGTTTTTTGGTATTCATGGATATTACGCGCTGTTACCAATGGTTGAAATGCTAACCGAGGCGATTAACCTCAATTATTCGGTTGTGATTTCTGGTGGAGAAGCTTTCTATCATATGAACCTGTCGTTTATGGGAAGCTTCGTGTTTATTGGTGGAAGTGGCGCAACATTTTCGCTGATTATCGCTTTGCTGATGGTCGCCAAACAACAGTCTTTAAAAGTGATCGCGTTAGCCAGTATTCCTATTGCCGCCATTAACGTGAACGAGCTTTTGCTCTTTGGGCTCCCGATTATTTTCAATCCAAGACTAATCGTACCTTTTATCTTGGTTCCTATGATGAATGTCGCCGTGAGTATGTTTGCTATTGAAAGCGGCTGGGTGTCTTCGCCAAGTGTCTCCTTGCCTTTCAATAGCCCCATTATTGTGAACGCATGGATTGCTACTCATGGTGATATCGCAGCTGTTTTCTTACAAGTTTTCAACATCATTCTAGGTGCTTTAATCTATCTACCATTTGTTCTGGGCTTAGAACGTTCGTATTCACAGCATGCAATTTACTTTTCTGCGCTTGATACAAGCTACACAAGGAGACAAGAAGAAGCACTGACATTGAACGATGACCCTATATCAACCATGCAGTCCCGTGTGAGAAATGAAGTTCACTTAGAAAGCCACCTCGAAAATATCAGTACCAAAGAGTTTTGCCTTGAATATCAGCCTCAGATAGATATTGAAACCTTGGAAATTGGTGGGTGTGAAGCACTTGTTAGAGCTAAAGATAAGCATGGAAATGTCGAATACCCTAATCGATTTATTCCATGGCTAGAGCAAGCCGGAATGATGAAAGAACTGGATATGTGGGTTGTTAAAAAGGTGGTTGACGATTTAGATTACTGGATCCGAAAAGATGTGAACGTAGAGGTAAGTATTAACATTACACCTCAATCACTGATGGACGAAAAGACGCTACAAGAAATCGAGCGCCTCGTTACACCTTATGCAGGTAACATTCATTTTGAAATTACAGAACAAACCCTCCTTTCTGATCAACGTAAAATGACGATGGCTTTGAATCGACTACACCTTTTAGGGGTTAAGATTTACATCGATGATTTTGGTACAGGATTCTCTTCTTTAAGTTACCTCAATAAATTTGAGATAGACGCCATTAAAATTGATCGCAGTTTTGTCATCGCGCTAGACAGTGATAAAGGAAAGAAAGTGTTTAATAGCTTATTGGGAATAGCAGCGGAACTGGATCTCAATGTAGTGGTAGAAGGCGTAGAGAAAGACAATCAACTCGAAGCGGTACCCTTAAATTCCGATATTTCAGTACAAGGTTGGTATTTCAGTAAATCACTCTCTCGGAAAGAGTTTGTCCGTTACTACCAAGAGAGCAAAATAAAAATTCGTGTTTAACGCCATTCGTTTTCGTGTGTTGTTTCGCTACCAGCTAACCGAATCCATCTTAGTTACCCGAATTTCGTTATTCACACGGGGGCGCGAGATGAATCATCGCCAGACCACCCAGTGATGTTTCGCGGTATTTTTTATTCATATCTTTACCAGTGCGGTACATGGTATCGATAACTTTATCCAAAGATATTAAACATTTACTGGTTCGTTTGAGTGCCATTCTGGACGCGTTGATCGCTTTAACCGCACCCATAGCGTTTCTTTCAATACAGGGAACTTGAACGAGCCCTCCAATTGGGTCGCAGGTCATTCCTAGAGAATGTTCCATTGCAATTTCTGCTGCAATGCAAATTTGTTCATTACTGCCACCTCTTAGGGCTGTTAATCCAGCGGCCGCCATAGAAGATGAGACGCCTATCTCGCCTTGGCAGCCGACCTCGGCACCGGAGATGGAAGCGTTCATTTTGTAGAGCATACCAATTGCGCCAGAAACGGCTAAAAAGTCTCGGATCTGCTTATTGTCTAATGGGCGCAAAAATTGGTGGTAATACATTAATACGGCCGGTATAACACCAGCCGCACCGTTGGTAGGGGAAGTCACCACTTGTCCGCCAGCTGCGTTCTCTTCACTGACGGCGAAAGCGAATAGGTTTATCCAGTCCATGACTTCCATTGGATCCGTTTCTATCGACGCATTGGCTTCCAGCTTTTTGAGCAACGCAGGGGCACGTCGGGTTACGTTGAGCCCGCCATCCAATATTCCCTCGGTTTCAAAACCTTTATCCATGCACTGGCTCATTACTTCCCAGATTTGTTCAGCTTTATTTTCTAAATCGACTTCGGAGCGATATGCCAGCTCATTTTTTTGTATCAGCCCACCAAGACTTAAGCCATTTTTCTCCGCTTGGGTTAATAATTCTTCTGCACTCGAAAAAGGGTAGGGGACGTCATGCTTTTCGTCGCTGTTGGGGTTATTTAATTGCGCTTCTGTGGCGATGAATCCACCACCAATAGAGTAATACGTTTCTTTGGTACATTCGTTATTATCAATATCGTACGCGGTAATGGACATGCCATTCTCATGGAGGGGTAAAGCGCTTTTATGAAACAGGAGATCTTCATCTCGAATAAACTTGATAGAGTGCTTGCCGCAAAGCAAGAGCTTGTTCTTTTTCGAGCATTCTACGAGTAGCTGGTTTGCGTCAGAAATGTTGATATTAGAAGGTTCATTTCCCATTAAACCCAACAATACCGCTCTGTCTGTGTGATGCCCAACTCCCGTGAGAGAAAGAGAACCAAACAGGTCAACTTGTATTCGAGATATCTTGTGTAAAACCGGTATCAACTTCTGACCAAATTGATAACCCGCAATCATAGGACCATTTGTGTGCGAGCTAGATGGTCCTACACCTATTTTGAAGATATCGAATATAGAAAGCATACATTACTCACTGTAATTGTTATTAATATGTTAACTATAATTGTAATTTTGAGTTTGCGTATATTCAAAGTTAGAGGCAGAGCAATGGTTTAGATCGGGAGCTAGAGCCAAAAAATACCCAGTCATATTGACTGGGTATCATAATTAAGGCCTATCTGGAAGTGTGTTAAATCTCAAGTTAACGCTAACTGACCCGTTGTGATGATATCGCTTTCAACATCGCTTATTTCGTCAATGTAACTTTCAACAGCTTGTTCAACTAATTCAGTATCTTGAGTAAAGAACGCAAGATGGAATACGGCATCACCTTCATTGACTAATGGTAAGGTTTGTTGCCCGATAACAATGCCTTCTTTGGGGGCAATGATGCATGTTTCTGTATCACCAAGAGGCGAACTTATGTATGCCAGTACCTGATCTTTCGCTACTTTTTCACCCAAAGTAACAACTGTGCGTAACATGCCATCGCTATTCGCTCTGATCCAGTTTGTTGATTTCGCAATCACAGGCTCTGAGTATTTCTTCCGGCTTTCTCTTAACATGCCTGCTGCTTGCATAACTCGCTTTATACCAAGCAAACCTGCGCTGATAGATATAGGCTCAAATCGGAGCGCTTCGCCAGCCTCGTAAGTTAAAGTTGGAATACCAAGCCGCTCCGCTTCACTACGAAGCGAGCCATCGCGCAGTGCTGCATCGACAACAACGGGTGTATTAAACGCTTTAGCAAGCCTTAGCGTTTCTTCATTGTCCAAGTTCGCTCTAATTTGAGGTAAATTGGTTCTGTGTATGGCACCCGTGTGAAGATCCAAAATGATATCGCAGCGAGTCGCCACCTTACTAAAGAACGAATACGCCATTCTAGAAGCGAGCGACCCTTTTTCTGAACCCGGAAAACAGCGATTCAAGTCACGGCGATCAGGCAAATAGCGAGACTTATGAATAAACCCGAATACGTTCACAATAGGCACAGCGATTACCGTGCCTTTGAGTTTAGCGGGATCTATCGTCTTCGATAGCTGGCGCACCATTTCTACACCATTGAGCTCATCACCATGGATAGCAGCATTCACCATCATAACGGGACCCGCGTATTTACCATTGATCACCTCTATTTGAATCGAGAGCGGTGAATGGGTATACAGTTTCGCCGCTTCCAGTTCAAACGTGGATCGTTCACCTGGTTCCGTAATGTGATTGAGCAATTCAAAGCTCTGATTTCTTTTAGCCTTTGCCACGTGTCTTGGTTCCTTTAATTGCTGCATTTTTTTCAATGAAATCAATGATCATTCCAGCCACGTCTTTGCCTGTTGCTTTTTCAATGCCTTCAAGACCAGGAGACGAGTTAACTTCCATTACTAAAGGGCCACGCTCAGAGCGCAGCAAATCTACACCTGCAACATTTAAGCCCATCGCTTTAGCCGCTGCGACGGCTGTTTTACGTTCTTCAGGGGTGATCTTCACCAACGATGCCGTTCCCCCACGATGCAAGTTAGAGCGAAATTCACCTTCAGCGCCTTGACGCTTCATAGCCGCGATCACTTTGTCACCGATGACAAAGCAACGGATGTCTGCACCGCCAGCTTCCTTTACAAACTCTTGAACCATGATGTTGGCTTTCAGCCCCATAAAAGCTTCGATAACACTTTCCGCTGCTTTTTTGGTTTCTGCCAAAACCACACCAATACCTTGAGTTCCTTCAAGCAGTTTGATCACAACAGGCGCACCGCCCACCATGTCTAATAAATCTTTTACGTCATCGGGCTTGCTTGCAAAACCCGTTACAGGCATACCAATGCCTTTGCGAGAAAGCAGCTGCAGCGAGCGTAACTTGTCGCGTGAGCGAGTAATTGCCACTGACTCGTTTACAGGAAACACACCCATCATTTCGAATTGGCGCAACACTGCTGTACCGTAAAACGTTACAGATGCGCCTATTCTTGGGATAACAGCGTCGAACCCAGTCAGTTCCTCACCTTTAAAGTGCACTTCAGGCTTATCTGAGTTGATATTCATGTAACAACGCAGGGCATCAATAACCTTAACTTCATGACCACGCTCCTTTGCCGCCTCAATTAAACGGCGAGTAGAGTACAAAGACGCGTTACGAGAAAGGATGCCAATTTTCACTATTTTTTCTCCTCAAGTGGCACTAAAAATGATTCGGTTGGGTCAACAATGATTCGGTCTTGCATGGCAGTTCTGCCGAGCAACATTCTGAATCGCATGTTTTCTCTGTTTGTTAATGTAATTTCGATGGGCCATTGCTTCCCACCAAGTGAAAGTAGAGTTTCCACGACGTATCGTTTCTCTTCATGGCCGCCAGAATCCCGTACAATCCGTTCATCGATGACTTTGGCTTCACAAACCTGGCTAAGCTCCGTGTTGCCTTGCACTGGGTGCATCCAAAATCGTACCCAAAGCGTGCTGTTCTGAATGAACGTTTCCAACTTATATGCGTGCAAGCATGAAGTCCGCGCACCTGTGTCTATTTTCGCTTTGATACGATCTAGGCGAAGCTCAGGTAGGCTCAGCACTTCTCGCCACCCTACGATGATCTTCTTATTCATTTCGATTACTTAATGTAAGGGCTGGGAACAGCCATGAAGCGATGTACTTAGTCGGTAGACCTTTATAGTACGGCTAACTAATCTGAGTAGAGGAGAATGATTGTCCTCTTGGGTACTCAGTGGTGGCGAATGTAACAAGGAATATTCCACGCGTCATACAAACATTTTTGTCTTCAGGATTAAAAAAAATGATGGCTAACGGAAAGTCGATTTTGTTTCTATTACATTGAGCTCAGCAAGTTAGCTGATACATCAATCTTTAGTGGTCAGATGACAGCTTAATTAAGCCACTTAAGCATTGTCTAAAACACGATTCATGGTCTATATCTTTATTGGGTAGCTCAATTGCCCATAGTGTTTGCATGGATTATTTCAACGACTATTAACAGGCATAGGGCAGTTGCTACATCACCTTATTGATAAAACAACATCTGCGAAGCGCTCAACGGCAAGGCTAAGGATTCATTATGTTTAAGAACTTACCACTTACTTGGAAAATATCGCTGGGTACAGGTATCCCACTTGTGTTGCTGGTTTTTCTTTCTGTTGTTGCACTTAATAGTTCAAATAACCAAGATGAATCAGGTCATATGGTGGACCACACGCATAAAGTCATACAGCAAGCCATGAAAATTGAAGGGGCTGCGGTGGATATGGAAACCGGGATGCGAGGTTTTCTGCTTGCGGGTCAGGAAGCATTTTTAGAGCCCTATGTTAATGGACGAACTCGCTTCGGCAATTTAGTTTCTGAATTGCAACAAACCGTTAGTGACAACCCTGCGCAGGTTCAACGCCTTTCCGAGATACAAAGCAACATCAATGGGTGGATTTCCAATGTGACAGAACCGGCTATATCACTACGTCGGGATATTGGCAGTGCCAAAACGATGGATGACATGGCCGACTTGGTTGGAGAAGCGAGAGGCAAGGTATTTTTCGACAAGTTTAGAGAACAAATTGCTACCTTTATCAGCCGTGAAAATAAGTTGTTGCAGGCACGACAAGAATCGACACGAGAGGTTTCAGCCAATGCCTATCAAACCATTTCAGATTTAGAAACAAACAATTCATGGGTGAACCACACCCATGAGGTGATTCGACTTTCCTTAGACCTTACCGCTGCTGCCGTTGATATGGAAACAGGGATGCGCGGGTACTTGCTTGCAGGAAAAACTGAATTTTTAGAACCGTACAACAGTGGGAAAAGTCGCTTTTTCGACATCAGTAAAGCACTGAAAGAAAAGGTAAGCGATAACCCAATACAAGTTTCCAGAATCAGTGCTATTGAAAAAAACATCAGAAGCTGGAATGAGAATATCACAGAGCCCGCCATTGCAGATAGAAAGCGAGTGGTCTCTGGGGCGCTATCAATGGATTACATTGCCAATTTGGTCGGGCAAGCGCGAGGCAAGCAATATTTTGATAAATTCCGAGCGCAAATTGGCGAGATTATTGCCGAGGAAGAAAAGCTCATTATCGAAAGAAGCAAAGAATCAGCACAAAGTTTCGAAGGAATGAATACGGCGATTAATGAGTTGAATGAATCGGCTAAATGGGTAGAGCATACTCACACGGTTATAGAGCAAGCACTCGATATTCAAGCAGCAGCCGTGGATATGGAAACAGGTATGCGCGGCTATCTATTAGCCGGAAAGGTGGAATTCTTAGCACCCTATGAGCAGGGTTTTCAGAATTTCAACAAAGGCATAGATTTACAAAAGAAAACGGTGAGAGATAACCCGGCACAAGTTAAATTGCTTGAAGAAATCAGAACAACGATTTCAGAGTGGAGGTTGAATGTCACCGAGCCCGCAATTGCGCTTCGCTCTCGAATTGGTGATGCCAAAACAATGAATGACATTGCGAAGTTGGTTGGAGAGGCTCGCGGCAAAGTCTATTTTGATAAGTTTAGAGGGCAAATTGCTGAGTTTATTCAAATAGAAGAAAGTTTGATGATTCAAAGACAAGCAGCCGCAGAAACAGCGACAGCAAATACGACATACACAATTGTCATCGGTACGTTGGCAGCGGTGCTTATTGGTGGGGTCGTATCTTGGGTTGTGCTAAGAAACATTGTTCAACCTGTTGAGGAGGTCGCAAACGGGTTGCGTAAACTTGCAGGTGGGGATTTAACCGTGAATATTGCCGTGGACTCTCAAGATGAGTTGGGCAAAATGTCAGAAAACTTCAATCAAGCGGTTTCTAAAACCAAACAAGCCATGCAAGAAGTCCTTTCAACGACAAATCAAGTGGCTGAAGGGACGCATGAAATTGCGCAGACAAGTGAGCAAATGGCACGAGACCTCGACCTTCAAGCTGAACAAGTGGAACATATTTCAACGTCGATCGATGAAATGATGCAAAGCGTTGCCGAAGTCGCTAAGCAATCGACTGACGCAACAAGCAGCGCAAAAGAAGCTGGGGTTACCGCAAATTCAGGTGGTGATATTGTTCGAAATACCATACAGGGTATGAGCTCCATTAACGAAGCGGTAATGGCGTCTTCGAAAAGCGTGGCTGAATTGGGTAAACGCGGTTCCGAAATTGGCGATATTATTAACGTAATCAATGACATTGCCGAGCAAACCAACTTGCTTGCTTTGAATGCGGCTATCGAGGCGGCACGTGCAGGCGAAGCAGGGCGAGGTTTTGCTGTGGTTGCGGATGAAGTGAGAACGTTGGCTGATAGAACCACGACAGCGACGGAAGAAATTGCAGGCTCAATCGAAGCAATTCAAAGTGAAACTAAGCTAGCAGTTGACAGAATGAATGCTGGCACAAGCCATGTTGAAGAAGGGGTGGAACTGGCAGGTAAAGCAGGAACAAGCTTAGAAGATATTGTTGCAGGTGCCGAAGCGGTTGCCACGATGATAGACAGCATCGCGGCGGCGTCGGAAGAACAAGCCAATGCAAGTGCAGCAGTACGTGAAAGCGTTGAAACGGTTTCCGAAGTGTCTAAAAATGCCAACAGCCAAGCGAATCAAGCGGCGTCTTCGGCGAGAGATTTGTCTTCTCAAACTGATAAGCTGAAAACGCTGGTGGCACAGTTTAAAGTAGGTGCTTAATTTTAACGCATTTACGCTGAGTTAGTTTTTCGATTAAGTGTAGAAGAGCCAGACATTGTCTGGCTCTTCTACTTGTATTTTTTGGCTTTCGCACTCTTATGGCTATAGCTCTTTTGAGGCTGGCCCCTAGAAAAGTCCAAGCTGCGGCGCATTCATGCTTTCAAAGTCTAAACCAATAAATGGGAGAATAGCGTCTGCTACAGGTTTTAGCTGCTTGTCTATGTAGTGCTGATAGTCGATAGGGCTTTGTAAATACTCGTTTGGCTCAGGACCATTCAATGTAATGACGTATTCAATTCTACCTTTGTTTTGATATTGCAGTGGTCGACCAAGGGCAGCGTTTTTTTCATCGGCTAACCGTGCAGCTCGAACTTGAGGAGGAATGTTTTTTTGATAATCCGCCAGTTTTCGACGCAATCTTTTTTGGTAAACAAGTTGATGGTCGAACGATCCATTTTGAGTTTTTTCAACGTACTCACGAATGTAATCTTCCGGATCCTTGTCATGGAACACCATATCGTACAAGGTTTGCTGGAATTCTTGAGAAAGTGGCGTCCAGTCGGTTCTGGCACTTTCTAGACCTTTGAAGATGATTTTCTCGTCGAGCCCCTCACCAATCAAACCAGCATAACGTTTTTTGGATCCGGCTTCCGACCCCCGAATCGTGGGCATCAAGAATTTCCGATAATGCGTTTCGTATTCCAGTTCTAAATGAGAGGTTACACCGAATTCTGACGTGAGATGAGATGTCCACCATTCATTAATATGGTTAACGAGAGTATGCCCAATGACGTCGGCATCTTTTTGAGAGTGCGGTTTGTTTAAGGCTACAAATGTGGAGTCTGTGTCACCATAGATAACTTGGTAACCTTTTTCTTCAATTAGGGTACGAGTTTGCTTCATGATCTCATGACCGCGCATAGTGATAGAGGAAGCAAGACGTGTATCAAAAAAACGACAGCCAGAAGAACCGAGCACTCCGTAAAAGGAGTTCATAATAATTTTAATGGCTTGCGAGAATGCTTTCTCATTATTCTTTTTTGCTACGTCTCTTGCCGCCCATAGCTGTTCGATCATTTTAGGTAAAAAGTGTTTTTCACGATGAAACTGCCCACCGCGAAACCCTTCAACGGCGGAATCTTGAGTATTACCAATATCGAGTTTAAGCCCTTCAATTAATCCCAATGGGTCGATAAGAAAGCTACGAATAATGGAAGGGTATAGACTTTTGAAATCGAGAACGAGTACAGAGTCGTATAGTCCTGGAACCGAGTCCATGACATAACCGCCAGGGCTTGCGAGCCAATTCTCTGCCTGAAGGTTTGGGGCTGTATAGTTAGCACGATGAAGTCGAGGTAAGTATAAGTTGGTAAACGCTGCTACCGAACCGCCAACCCTATCTAGCTCGACACCCGTTAGTTTTGAGCGTTCTATAGCGAATTCGAGCAAATGGGTATGTTCAAAAATTCGATTAACCAGCTTACAGTCTTGCAAATTGTATTTGGCTAGCGACGGCTTATCTTCTCTAAACATTCTGTTGATTTCATCCATACGATCATGGACGTTATGAATGTCTTTCCCTTCTCCAAGCAATTCTTGTGATACGGACTCTAACGACCAAGAACGAAAGTGATACGTTGCCGTTTTTAGAGTGTCGATTCCATCGAGAACGACGCGACCGGGTATGCGGATGAAGCTTTGGTTTGTGGTATTCGATTGACGGAAATGTGCCGTTTGCCCACCGCGCCCGATTCTTAATGGGAGGTTGTGCCATTCACAACGTTTATGCAGTAATCGAAAATCAAAATCGATGACACTCCAACCAACAATGATGTCTGGATCAAATTGGGTAAACCATTCACACATAGCTTGCAGAAGCTGAAATTCATTTTCTACCCATTGAACCGCAGTGTCACAGGGTTCGGGCGTTCCAATCATGATTACACGGCTATCCATGACACTGTCCAATCCAACGGAATAGAGAATGCCTTTCTCGCTGCATTCTAGATCGAGCGATACTTGAGTCAGAGTAGGGTGATAGGTGCCGTTTTTACACTGAGCACTCAGGTATTGGTTGTGATCTCGCTTCGGTACTAATTTCCCTTGAAACTGAATACTACCTTGTATGAAGCGCTCCATGAGGTATCGGTCAGCAAGTCGTACATCCGATTCGTACGTAATCAGCTCATTACTAGCAAGAATTTGAGAAGCGGCATTGGCATTTTTGATAGAAGAAAAGTAAACGCCAGATGTGGGTATTTGGTCGAATGTTTTGAGTGGCAATGGCTTAATTTGATGTTCAATATGAGCATCGCTGATTAGGTCGGAGGCTAATATGCTCTGTTCAGTCTCAATAAAAAAGACAGGCTTCTGGTTGGGGATGACAACATGAACGGGACCAGTATCTGTATTTAGCCATAAATCGACTTGCGCCTTTCCAGACACATCACGTGCTTGTCTTGTTAAAACAAATCCATCTTGAACGGTCAAACTTTGTGCCTTTGTAAATGGGCTATACAGATACTGAAGAAGTATACCTGAGTCCACTAAAGGTGTGCTACCCATGAGATTTTGTCCGCGCGACAGGTAAGAGCATGGTTGCATTTATTTAGCAGACATAACATCTGTGCCATCTGGTTTTTGTAGTTTGGTTATAAATTAGAATTTTAATTTATGAGGTCTGCGTCGGATTATTTAATGGAATTTAAGACGTTAACTTGGTATTACTGAAACATCAATAAAGTGTTAATTCGCATTCTCTTCCATAGGTGACTAAAATTCCTACAACAAACGGTGGAATTTGATTCAAATGGAGGGCGACTTAACGCCTCTGATTATAAGTTATGACTAAAGTTTGCGTTAGGACGCATATTCGTTGTAATTTTTAAGCCAGAATTGCGATATGATGAGTTCATCTGATATTTATGTGATTGGTTCACTGGATGGTGAATTAAAAACATAGCTAGAACCAAAAAAATTAGTGTGGAGATACAAGTTTGATTAATGTTTTCCTTGTAGATGATCACGAGCTGGTTCGCACAGGGATACGACGTATTATTGAAGACGTCCGTGGTATGAACGTAGCAGGGGAAGCTGACAGCGGTGAAGAAGCCGTCAAGTGGTGCAGAAGTAACCATGCTGACGTTGTTTTAATGGATATGAACATGCCAGGCATTGGCGGTTTAGAAGCCACAAAGAAAGTGCTTCGATTTAACCCCGATGTAAAAATCATTGTACTAACAGTGCATACAGAGAACCCTTTCCCAACCAAAGTAATGCAGGCGGGAGCGGCAGGGTATCTGACAAAAGGAGCAGGACCAGACGAAATGGTGAACGCCATTCGAATGGTGCATTCTGGACAGCGTTATATTTCACCTGAAATAGCGCAACAAATGGCGTTAAGCCAGTTCTCTTCCGCATCTGAAAATCCTTTTAAAGACCTTTCGGAACGAGAGCTTCAAATCATGATGATGATTACTAAGGGGCAAAAAGTAACTGACATTTCAGAGCAATTAAGTCTGAGTCCTAAAACGGTGAACAGTTACCGATACCGTCTTTTCAGCAAGCTGGATATTAGCGGCGATGTTGAATTGACCCACTTAGCCATTCGTCACGGAATGATCGACACTGAGACGTTGTAGTGTCTCAGACGTTCGATTCCGGTTCCTTTCTTAATACCGTTACCAGTCAACCCGGCGTATACAGAATGTATAACGCCGAGTCGACGGTAATTTATGTCGGTAAAGCTAAAGATCTTAAGAAACGCCTCTCAAGTTATTTTCGCAAAAAAGTCGATAACGAAAAGACGCGTGCGCTAGTCAGCCACATTGACAAAATAGACGTCACGGTTACTCACACCGAGACAGAAGCGCTCATCTTAGAGCACAACTATATAAAACAGTATCTTCCCAAGTACAACGTACTGCTTAGGGATGATAAGTCCTACCCATACATCTTTTTGAGTGGTCATAAGCACCCTCGGATATCAATGCACAGAGGATCTAAAAAGCGTAAAGGCGAATATTTTGGTCCTTATCCAGATTCTGGTGCCGTTCGAGAAACATTACACCTGATCCAAAAGATTTTCCCCGTTAGGCAATGTGAAGACACGGTATACAGCAACCGAACAAGACCGTGCTTGATGTACCAAATCGGTCGTTGTGCTGCGCCTTGTGTATCAAGCATCATTTCCGACGAAGAATACGCAGAGATCGTCAATTACGTGCGTCTGTTCTTACATGGGAAAGATAAGCAGGTTGTCGAAACCCTTGTTTCCAAAATGGAAAAAGCCAGCATGGAACTGCGGTTTGAAGATGCCGCTTCACTTCGTGATCAAATTCAAGCTATACGGCGCGTGCAAGAGCAACAATTTGTGTCTGAAGATTCGATGGATGACTTAGATGTTCTTGGCTTTGCGCAAGAGAATGGCGTAGCTTGCATCCATATTCTCATGGTTCGCCAAGGTAAGGTGTTGGGAAGTCGTAGCCATTTTCCAAAAATTCCAAACAATACTGATAGGCATGAAGTCTTCCATAGCTTTTTGAGCCAATATTACTTAAGCCATAACGAGGCGAGAACCATCCCTTCACGGCTTATCTTAGAGCAAGACTTGTTTGAAGATGCAGAGCCTTTCCAAGACATACTTTCCGAGATTGCCGGTAGGAAAATCACGATTCAAACTAACCCTAAAGGGACGAGATCTCGTTACCTTAAGTTGGCGAATACCAATGCACTAACGGCAATTACGACCAAAATCAACCACAAGATGACCATTAACCAGCGCGTTAAAGCGCTGCAAGAACATCTCGGTATGGATTCTATTCAACGTATGGAGTGTTTTGATATCAGCCATACAATGGGGGAGAGTACCATTGCATCTTGTGTCGTATTTAACCGAGAAGGACCCGTGAAGCAAGAATACCGCCGTTATAACATTGAAGGGATTACTGGCGGAGATGACTACGCAGCAATGGGGCAAGTACTTGAGAGACGTTACTCAAAGCAATTGGATGTGGAAAAAATTCCCGATATTGTCTTTATTGATGGCGGTAAAGGGCAGCTTAATCGTGCTCACGAGATCATTTCACAACATTGGGGTGATTGGCCAAAGCGACCAAGACTCATTGGCATAGCAAAGGGGATAACGCGTAAACCAGGTTTAGAGACCATGATTACGACCGATGGTGATGAATTTAACATGGCGACAGATGAGCCAGCGCTACACCTTATTCAACACATACGAGACGAAAGCCACAACCATGCCATTGCTGGGCACAGAGCCAAGCGTGGAAAAACCAGAAGAACCAGTGCACTTGAAGGAATTGAAGGTGTTGGACCCAAACGACGCCAAGCATTACTCAAATACATGGGTGGATTACAGGAGCTTAAACGTGCAAGTGTTGAAGAAATAGCCAAAGTTCCCGGTATTAGCCTTTCTTTGGCAGAAAACATTCATCAAGCATTGAAACAATAACCGTTTTGACGCACCATTAAGCGCGCAATGTCTAAGAGCCTAAAAAATATATGCGTTTTACCATACCGAACATCCTTACCTTACTTCGATTAGTACTGATTCCTGTATTTGTCATTGTGTTTTATATCCCCGCATCGTGGGCTCCTTTTGCTGCGGCAATGGTGTTTTGGGTTGCTGGATTCACCGATTGGCTTGATGGCATGCTGGCACGTAAGCTAGGGCAAACTTCACGTTTTGGTGCGTTCTTAGATCCTGTTGCCGACAAAGTGATGGTGGCGACAGCACTCATTCTCATAACAGAACATTACGCTACGTGGTGGATTACTATTCCGGCCATTACCATGATTGCCCGAGAAATTATCATTTCAGCGCTACGCGAGTGGATGGCTGAGATAGGCAAACGTTCTAGTGTTGCTGTCTCTTGGGTAGGTAAAGTGAAAACGTTAGCGCAAATGTTTGCTCTATGGGTTCTTATTTGGCGCTATGACGACTGGATGGTATGGCTAGGCTACGCTGCTCTGTACTTCGCGACGATCCTAACCTATTGGTCAATGATGCAGTATTTAGTTGCGGCAAAAGATGACTTACTGGACGAGAAGCATCAATAGAGTTCAATTGAATTATTGGTGGTCGAAAGTCGGTCTCTAAAAAGATTCAAAAAAAGCGGATGATTAATCCGCTTTTTTAATTTGTGATACTGCAAACTGATTTCTTCCACTACGCTTGGCGTGATAGAGAGCCGTGTCGGCGTGATGTAACGAATCAGAAAGACTAACGTCTAATGCGCTGTGAAAAAAGTGTGCTACACCAATAGAGAGCGAAACACGATCAGCGCAGTAAGAATGTTTATTCGGTATTTTCAATTCAAACAAAGAGTGTTGTATGTTCTGGACCGTTTGAGTCACAGATGCTACGTTCTGATTCGGAATAACCACAACAAACTCATCGCCGCCATAGCGATAACATTTGGCATCTAACAGCTCAAAATTTCCCTTTATCAACTGTGTTAGCGCCACTAATACCTTATCTCCTTCCACATGCCCGTAGTAATCATTTAATTGTTTATAACAATCAATGTCGATCATTACGATGCTGTACTCAGCAACACTCTGTTTTTGCAGATCGAGATAATGGGCGTCAAGCGATTGGCGATTCCAAAGCCTTGTTAAGTGATCGGTTTGAGAAAGCAGTGTCAACTTCTTTCGGTTTATCTGGTTCTCAAGTGCAATGGAAAGGTAATTTGTTAGCTGGAGAAAAAGTTCATACTGATAAGTTTGATACGCATAACAATCACCAGCTTGGATGGTAAATATTGCGTTTACCTCACCACTTATTGTAATAGGGGCGAATAACAACGAGTTTTTGTTTCCGTGTTTTGCAGAGCTGCCTAACATGGCTACTTTTTTATCTATGGTCATGTCGTTGAAGTAGAGAGGGCACTTGTTTTTCCCGCAGTATTCGAAAAATGTTGCTTGCTCTGAGAAGTCGATGTAATGCGAGTCTTTTATTTCGCTGTCTTCATAGTAATGCTCAACAAAAATACGATTGCGTTTTGGTTGATAAAAACCGATGGCCAAAGTGCCGACTTTAAACAAGCCTTTTAAGTCTGCTACTAGTTGAAAGATAACATCTTTAAAATTGTCGCATGTGCTGAGGTATTGCCCGATTTTATTGATTAAACGAAGGTTCTTATTGATGTCTTGCGCTGATTCTAATGCCAGCCTGTCCATATTTAACTGGTATATCTGGCTTAAATAGTCACGCTCTCGTGTTATCGCCGACTCGCGAGATTTTTGAAGCGATGCAAACATCAATTGATAGTGCTGATCTCGCTCTTCGCCAGATGGCATCTGTTCAACTCGAGATAACAGGATATGATTGAATTTATCAATCAGCTTGTTGGCACCAATCTCTCGTGCTAATGAAAGCCCGTCTTCTAGATGATTGTCTAGCTCGTCCCAATTGGATTGTGCAAGTAAAAGCTCACAATAATCGAGCGTCATTTCTGATAAATAGTAATCGTTTTTGCATTGTTTAATGGCTTCTAATGCAAAGTCGAGCTGTTGCTTCGCCAATTCAATTTCTTTAATTGAGATGTAGTACTTTGCTTTTCTTTGATAGTAAAAGCTGAGATATCGAACATTTCCAGAAGCATGAGTTTCAATGATATCGAAAATGGATTTCGCTTCTTCGTATTGATTCAATTCGATATGAGATCCCGCTAAATTTATGTAGGAAATCAGTGAAAATTGGAACTCGTCCTCTTTCAGGCCTTTAATGGCCTCAGTAAAGTATTTAATCGCATTCTGGTGTTGCCCTACCGCAGCAAATAGATCGCCAATATTGTTTTTAACTAGAGATACTAGGCGCTTGTCACCGTACTTATGAATCCTCTCAGCCTTAGTTAGAAATTCGCTGGCATGAGAGTGATCGCCGAGTAACCCAAATATGGTCCCAATATTGAAGTAGGCAATAAGAAGAAGGTAATGCTGTTGGTGGGTTTGGCAAAGGGATACACAATCAAAGAATTCCTTTAGTGCGGGAATTAACTTACCGCCTCGATAAAGAGCGTAGGCACTAAAGAAAGATTGAAACTCTACAGGAATAGAATGACCGTACTTTTCTGATAACTCGCGAATTTTTTGCTGCCGTTCTATCACTTCTTCTGCTGAGGCAGAGGTGAAAACATTGCGTACACGTTGCAGAAGATCCGTTTGCCATTGCGAGTTATTCATTGACGGTCCCTATCATAATAAGGCGCAGATTATAGCACCTCGTACTTTTAAAAATATAAGATTGGTCGAAAAACTCACAATTAATACTTGGCTAATGAGCTGATTGATGAAATCGACATTGTTAACGGCGAAAAGGTTCTAAATTTCGGTGTTATCGATTGTTGGTACTCCGCAGCTTCACTGAGTAATCTATACCCGGTACAAAGCTTATCTCTTTGCCTTCTATACTGTGATGCAAAATGCCTGAGGAGTACTCTCGTAAGGTCAACAGAGCCTAGCCATGCGATGATTAAAATGATTGTTTTGCGTGTTTTGACTGGAAAATAGCCAAACGAATCAAAAAACTAAAAAATACAGTTGACGCTCTCGCGGGAATGCGTAGAATGCCTCCCCGTACTCAAGAGGAACTGATTCAAGTTCTTCGAATTGAGTTGAAGGCGTGTTGGCAGAGTGGCTATGCAGCGGATTGCAAATCCGTGGACCTCGGTTCGACTCCGGGACGCGCCTCCATTTGCGACACTAGCTCAGCTGGTAGAGCGCAACCTTGCCAAGGTTGAGGTCACGAGTTCGAACCTCGTGTGTCGCTCCAAATTTTTGTTTGATGATGTTTCATCAAATTAAAATGATATGGCTTTACTGCGATATCAAGATGGTGTCTCCATCACAATGAATATTGTGTGCCCTGGTGGTGGAATTGGTAGACACAAGGGATTTAAAATCCCTCGGCGTTCGCGCTGTGCCGGTTCAAGTCCGGCCCGGGGCACCATCTCTTGAATATTTGCGACACTAGCTTGGCTAGTAGAGCGTATCTTTTCCAAGGTTAAAGTCATTCTTATACCTTGAAGAACATACACCATGTGTATTGTTCCAAAGTTTTGAAACCTCGACAGAAATGTCGAGGTTTTTTTGTTTTGAACTATCCAAAAAATTAAACATCAGTACAACAAAAAAACCAAGCGACTGGCTTGGTTTCTTATATGTAGCACGCGGTATTCCAATCGAAGTATCGCTAATGTTTTAGCCCGAGTTACGCAGTGTTTTTCTGACCGAAATGGCGTTGGTACATGGCCATAAAATCTTCACGAATCAGTTGCTCAATTTCAAATGCACGATCTGTTGGGCAAAAAAGCATGAAATGAACAATTTGTTCGCCAGTATTCGCGCTAGATATGGAGATATGTGGCTCCGCACCGGGTAAATCGACGCCAGCATGACGTTCGATGACAACGTTGTATCGTTTAGCGACGTCTATAAAGTCTTCGCAGTGGTCATCAATTTTTGCCAATAGGCTAGGGAACATAGGGTAAAGATTGCGAAACTCGCCAACCACAATATTAAAACTGTGGTAAACATAGCGTTTCATGAAATTTAGGTTTTTCACGGGAACACTGAAAAACATGCTGTTTGGTAGTGTTGCCGTTTTTCCTGTGTAGTTATAGTTACCGTGGTGCAAATCGATTTCTTGAATCACCGTTGCCATTAAGTTGTGCTCAATCACTTCCCCGCAAAGGTTACCAACCTCAATCCAATCACCAATTCTAAATGAACGAGAGCTTGCCCTTTGAATCGATCCTGTGAAACACAGAATAATTTCTTTAGATGCGACAACAACTGCAACGGCAATTGCGGTAAGTGACAGTGCAAATTCACTGATTTCAGATTGCCATAATAAAAACAGCGTAATAATAATGACTGAAAAGGCACTGTTTTTAGTACGAGAAATCCATTTTCTTTGGTCCTCGGTGAGGAAGTTGACGTCACCTCGGATCAAAGAAATGATGATTCTTCTAACCAATACAATGAGCAGAATCAGCAGTGCACTAGATATGAGTTTATTTTCTGCAAGAAAGCCGACAGCTTGATTCAAGACTTCCATTAAATTTCTCCTGCTATGCGCCTTCTGTATGACTTCACTTCTTTTATACTCTGCCCAAACCTCAAACGAGGTTTGGGCAGAATTGTGATTATCACTTTTGCATTAAGAAAAAGAAGGTCGCGCTTTTATATTTTTATACGCAAGCATCACCCCATCTGGGATGTCTTGTTCGATCTGGTATCCCTTTTCAGGGTAAGTTTGCAAACGCTCAAAATCTCCGAGCATGGTTTCGATAACTAAATTGGAGGGTATCGTATCTGTAAAGTAGTCTGAAAACTTACCTCCAGACGATGTGACATTCACCTCTACGTATGGCAAGTTCCATTGTTTTTTGAACGTGGCGTATGCGCGCCTTTCCATGTAAGGCTTTTGAACCAATAAAACCCGGTCTGGGGAAAAATCAATTTCTCTAAACAAGTTAGCAGTAAAGACCACATTCTCACCTGAATTGGTCGCGTGTGTTTCTAGCAATATATGTTCGGAGGGAACGCCCATTTGCTTGGCGATTTCTGCAAAATGTTCCGCTTCACTTAGGTCAAACAAGCCTTCAGTTAGACGACCTTGTGCACCGGAAAACACCAATTTTGGAGCGATGCCTTTTAAATAGAGGCTAGCGGCGTATTCCGCCACTCTTTCATCATTGCTACACATACAAAATATGCAATCTGCATTTTCAATACGTTGGTGCATTTGCATGTAATACCAAACAGTTTCTATGTCTTGATATAACCGGGTTGCCATAAACTCTCCTATAGCGCGTCTAAAGTACTCGGATAGAGGTACTGATAGCCCAAAGAAATCAGTTTGTCCGTCACGATCATTTTACCGGGTTGGTCTACCACGGGTGGTAATGAAAGGACACTATCTGAACTCACGGATTCAATGGCTCGTTGATAGTATTCCGCTTTACTCACGGTTGACGGGCTGGTTGCGTTGACAACGGTATTTTGGAGATTGGTCACAGCGAAAGCGACGACGCCTACAGCATCATCCTGGTGCAGCATATTTGCGGGAGCAGAAGAACTGACCGATTTCAGCCTAGCGGCAAACCGGGATGGGTGTCTGTCTGCGCCAACTAACCCACTGCATCGAACCACAACGTAGTCCAAGCCAGAATCGATAATGACTTGCTCAGCTTTCAACATGATGACAGCTTTTTCAGAAAATGAATTATTTTCTAAAGCGATAGATAGTGACGCGCGTGTTTCATCCATTTTGCTCGCTTGTTCAGGGTAAACTGTCGTGGAGCTGACTTTTATTATTTTCTTAACACCGGCGTCGGTTGCGGCTTTAGCCATTGCTTGCCAGTAATTCAAATAATGCTGACCGTTTCCTTTGCGAAAACCAGGTGGAAATGCGCCTATCAAAACGTCAACGGCATGGCTTTTCAAGTGTTGGGTGAGCTGGTTAGCGCATTCCTGTTCATTTTCAGACAAACGGAACAGAAACGCTTCAATGCCTTCTTGTTTAAGTTGCTCACAACCCTCAAGGGTTGTTTTACTTGCAATAACCTCGTGACCGGCTTCTTTCAGCAATTTGGCTAGGGGAAGTCCTAGCCAGCCTGCGCCTACAATGGCGATTTTTCTCATGTTTAAGCACCTGCAGTGCTTAAAACGCGAAGGACTTTGTCGGCGTGTTCAGCCACTTCGATACCTTCATCCGTTAAATAGCCACCATCGGCTTGTGTACATAGACCTTTCTCAAACAATCGCTGGACCGCTCCTTGTACCGACTCTGATGCGTCTTGATGAACTTTAATGCCAGTGGCTGAGCTACTGATATCGAATTGAAGAAGAAGGTTCAATTCGTCGAGATGATCTTGTGTGTATTTCATGGAACTACCTCTTAGCGTTTAATCTGTTCTCACCTTAAAACGCTGTTTAGGCATGTACAACCACGGGAATAAAGATCTGTTAGGTTGAATCAAATTGGTCGCAATGTAGACACATTCTTTGTGCTTGTTTTGCTAGTCAGACAGTTTGTTCCGACTGAACTGATGCCTGAAAGCCTGTTAGCTATTCCTTGGTAGAGAAGCCGCTGAACCAAGCATCTTACGGCTACTTGAGTATATGGAAGAATCAGTATTGTTCAAATTTGGTAGGGTTAGCAACGAGCGAAAAGGAGAGCTCTCTGAGGAGCCCTTGACCTCTGGTGTTACCAAGGAAACGCCAGATTATAGATAGCAAATCAACTGCAGTTAGATTTTATATTGCTGTGGTTCTAGTACCAGACAATACTTTCCGGCGTCATGACGCCAGCAATTGTTTCTGTTGGGCTGCCAACAAAGCCTGTTGCAACCCCTTCTTCGGGATTAACGCGCAAAGCTGGTTTGACAATCGCTTTTACGGGCTCTTTAAGCCAATTTTTGTTATCAATAGAGGGCTCTGAGCCCAAATTACTTTTTACTGATGGTCTAGCCAGATGATTTTGAATTTCCATATGCCAAGTTCAATCCTTGTATCTTATACCCAAGTAACTTCCCGTTGAGCCAAACACATTGACGTCACTTGGGTATAAAACCATTTCAGTTTACTGCTATGGAATATGGCTCATACAGTTTTCACTTTAATGACAGTAGTAAAAAATCTGAATACCATGTTTTTTTATTACTGTTTTGTGATCTGGCAACGTATTCAAAATGTTATCCACATTTTCTGTGGATAACTCAGTTAACACTCGTTACCAGCGTATGATATTTCTATGATTTTGGTTTTCGAGAGCGTAAGTTCGTGCAAATAGGGTAAATGAATGCACTCTGCACGCGTAATGACCTTTAGGAAAGTCGTTGATGGAATCTGTATAGATTAAGATGTGGAATAAGTAAGTGAACAATCCTTAACTGTTGATTATAAATGATTTTTAATCTTTTTTAGATATCTGTAAATACCTTCGGATTTTGTTGTTTAATCTTTGTCTTGTTGCACTGAATCTTTATCAATCACCCTCTCAATTCCAAGTAGATTAGCCGATAGTTTTACACGTAAATTTGGTGGTGTAGAAATGACCAATACAATGAAGGTGTCTTGTTTTAACTGGGTTGGTGGGTTTTGGGCTTGTGGAAAACCTTCAAAAAAATACGTCGTAGCACGCATTTTTCCACAAGATTATCAATAAGAGTTAAGTGGCGTTTACATCATAAGGGCTCACAATTGATGCATAAACCTTCCTGTAAGATAAATCGACCTTAACTCCTTAAATCCCCAAACCTCCAAAAGAGAGCGGGCTTAGACGCTAGAATAAGCAAAACAATCCCAGCCAATAAAATGGCTGGGATTCAGAGCGCGTTATTCGAAGTCTTGGTCGAAATCACCGTGGAAGTGATCGTGGTCAGATACGCTGTCTGCTGCTTTCAGACGTTCACCAATTCGCAATGTTTCTTTTGGAGTTGATGCCACTGAGAAGCTACGAGCTTGTCGTGCTGATGCTTTAGGTTCAGCAGGCTCTGGGAATAAGTCTTCACTCATCGCATAGTAAGTAGTGACATAGGTCAGAGCTTTGGTGTTCATGAACAGTGCTTTGTGACTGACGTTAGTTGAATCGTCACAAGCTCGGTGATAACACTTGTCGTATGCGACATCGATATCGCCACCAAATTCACCGACTTCTTCTGCCGACTTAAGTTTCTCTGCACCAGTAAATAACCCGCCGAATGCGACTCCCCAATCTGCAAAGCCTGCGTAATCAGAACGTTTAGAAAGAGCTTGAGGGACAGTTGTCTCGCCATTGTCACCAAAGAAATTGATAAACTGAGTTTCAATGTCTGATGTGCCAAATGGCGGTTCGAAATCGCCAGTATATGCGTTATCTGGGCTGTCTTTCGTGTCCGACAAATCGCCATCCATAACACCGTAAATGTAGTTAGGCGAGCCGATCATGTCGAAGTTTAGATACAGCTTCACGTTATTCATTTCGTTGTAACGAGCTTCAACCAGTTTATTTTGTTCTTCGGTAAGATCGGCTGGATCTTCAATGCCTAGTTCTTCCATGATTTGCTTACGTGCTTCATCAAGAATAGGTTTGAACAGTTCTTCGGTGTAGTAGTTTGAACCGATTAATCCAGCTTCTTCCGCTGCCCACCACGCAAAGCGGATTTTGTTTTTTGGCTTGATGCCAGTGTCGGCAAGGGTTATTGCGTACTCAAGTAAGCCTGCGGAACCAGAGCCATTATCGTTGATGCCTGGGCCTTCAGGAACGGAATCTAAGTGAGCACCTAGCATAACAACCTGATCATCATCGCCACGGCGAGTTTCTGCAATCAAGTTATGTGTTTTCACGATTCTGTTCATGACGGTAACATTTAACGAAGCGTTGATCGCACCATTACCAAGTTCGTCGAACCATTGTTTACCTAGGTCATAACGCAAACCAAATGTCGGGATAGTGACGGTGCTGTCGCGGCTTAACGTACCTCCTACGACACCTTTACGTCCTTCTGAGTTACCTTGGTTAAAGATGATCACACCAGTAGCTCCGGCTGCTTGAGCATTTGTCGCTTTCGCGTTGAACGAGCAACCACCACGTTGAATCACCGCCACTTTGCCAGTGACATCTTTACCATCAAAGTCTGTCGCCTCACAGCCATCAGTATCATCATAGTCTGGTTGATCAAAACGGAAGTCAGGTGTGACAAAAACGATGTTACCGTCAACTGTCCCATTCGATGATCCGGAGTATGACATGGTTGCGTAATCAGCGACTTCGCCTTCTCCCGCATCTTTAGTTGAGAGTAGAGTTTTACCATCAACCATAACAGAGGTGTTTGGTAATTCTTGCCAGCTCCTAAAATCAAACCCTTGCTTAGTCACCTTATATCCGGCTTTTCTTAATTTCTTAGCGATATATTTTAGTGAACGTTTATAGCCTTTTGTGCCTGCAGCACGAGTAAGAGCGCTACCATCCGGAGTGGGCACCGCACGCTTTTCTAATTTATCGAGATGCTTTACTACCGCGTCTTTCTCTATCTGGTCGCTGACATATTTTGCGTATAATTCAGGAGTACAGCCAGAGAGCATGACTGAAGCGACCGAGATCGCGATCAAAGATAATTTAGTGTTCGCCATTTTCATTATTCATTTCCTTTGAAGTTGACTTTGAGTATTTCCATTTCTATATCCAGAAAGCTATTTTTCTAAATAACGCCTTTATCTAACTTAAAGTGCGATGAGCGCTGCACACTTACTAGGTTTTTCGGATATAGGGAAAACAACCCATGGTAGTAATTGAAAAATAGGCATATCAAATATAATTATAATCTTTCACAGAGAAAATAAATAAAGTGTGAAAGTGGATTGAAATGCAATGAAAATCAAAAGCTTGCATTTCACCTTGTCTAAATGCATAAAAATTCTAGTTTTCACACTTTTTGTAAAATAAATAATCAGTATAAAGTGTGGTGTTGCTTCAAAAAAGGCATCGATAGAATATTATTCTGAGCTTGGTGTCTAAACGCTAAACAATCTAAAGCTTATCGGCAAGCTATAATAAATCTACCGTTGAAATGAGATTGAAACAAAAGATTAGTTTAATTGTTTATGCAATGAGCTTATTTATCAATTACTGACAAGTAATTAAAAGAAGTTTCGTAAATAAGAAAAGAGAATATTTAACATTGATCTGTGAATTTTGATTACAGTGCTATGGTTTTGAAATTGAGATTACTAATATTACGTAATTTTTGAACCAAGGTAGATTTAATTATTTTTAATATTGGTATGTTATATCATAATAAAAACTCGTGGCTACTGTTTTTTTAAATTAAATTGAGAGGAAGCTAATAAAGAAAATAATAGAGCAAGAGTCACCACTATTATTGTTCCCATTTGATTAAATTGGGAATAGAGAGCGTACCGAATCAGCTCGACACAATAGGTAAATGGGTTAAAGCGGCAGATTTGGTATAACCATTCACTGGATTCCTGCATTTTCCATAAAGGATAAAGGGCTGACGACATAAAAAACATAGGGAAAATGACGAAGTTCATTACCCCAGCGAAGTTTTCTAACTGATGAATGTAGGATGCGATTACGATGCCGAGACCCGAGAGCATCATCGCCGTTATGAAGCAAGCAGGTAACGCGTAGAAGAAACCCACGGTTGGTGGCTCAATCCCATATAAATAAGCAATACCTAAGAAGGCATAAACCTGAAGTAATGAAACTAACGAACTGGCAATTTGCTTAGATAAGATAAGAAACCAGCGTGGGAGCGGGCTAGTCAGAAGCAGTTTTATCGAACCCATTTCTCGGTCATACACGATGGAGAGTGCGCTTTGCATACTATTGAAAAGTAACACCATCGCGCACAGCCCCGGCAATATGTACTCTTCATAATTTATGTACGTGGCGTACGGCTCTATTATCGAAATCCCTAATGCGGCTCTAAAACCAGCAGCAAATACGACTAACCAGAGCAGGGGACGCACTAAGCTGCTGGCGAAGCGCGTTTTTTGCTGAGTAAACTTTAAAAATTCTCGATATACAATGCTAGAAAAACCAAACCAATAGTTCACGTTGTATCCTTACTTGGGTTCAACAGACCCTAGGCACGTTTGATACAACTGCTGAACAGAATCACAGCGGAATTTCTGGCACAGTTGGCTAACGCTGCCTTGCTCTACCAAGTTTCCCTTTAATAGCATCAATACGTTATCGTCGGGCTCTACTTCATCAATCAGGTGCGTTGCCCAAAGCACGCATGCTCCACTTTGTGAGGCCGTTTTTCGTATTAAACGTACGAGCACTTTTCTTACTTCGGGGTCTAACCCAGAGCTTGGTTCGTCTAAAAGCAGTAGACGTGGAGAGTGCAACATAGCCCGAACAATTTCCAATCTTCGTCGGTGCCCGCCATTCAGTTCTCTTACTTTGTTTTTTAAGGTGTTCTCTAATCCAAATTCTTGGACCAAAGGTAAAAAAGCGGCGGCTGTTTCTGTTCTGCTTAATCCCCGTAACCCTCCGTAATAAAAAAGGTTTTGTTCTCCGGTTAAATCTAAATCCAAAGCACTTTGTTGAAAAACCACACCTGTATTCTTTGCACTTTGCTGAGGCTGTTCAATCAAAGACTGGCCAAACATCAAAATCTCACCCTGCTGCTGAGGAAGAAGGCGAGTAAGCAATGAAAATAGGGTGGTTTTGCCAGAGCCATTAGGACCAAGCAATATTGTGATACCACTAGAGAGTTCGAAAGAAACATCTTTGAGCGTGATTCTATTGCCACGTTGAAACGTTAGGTTCTTAACACTAACTGGAATCATTGTGGCGTCTCTTTTATGACGGCACCCCAAGGGTAGCGACCAACTTTGATGGATTTCAGAACCTTTAGATTGGGGACATCAATGATCGATACATCGCCACTGACTCCATTTGTAGTAAGAAGTTTGTCTTCTGCCGCGTTAAATGCCATGTGCCAAACACGTCTTCCAACCAAAAGATAATCGAGAATTTCCAAAGATTGCTGATCAACAATCGCGATATGGTTTGCGGGTCCAAGGGCAACAAATGCAAATTTTCCATCGCTCGAAAGCTGAATACCCACTGGCTGAATTTTGTGAGAATGAATGCCTTTCGGTTTAAAGCTGAGCGTTTTTAACACTTGTCTTGATTGGGTATCAATCACTTTTACGGTGCCACCAATTTCAGAACTGATCCAAAGCCTTTCACCACTTTTGGTAAATTCAGCGTGTCTTGGGCGTTCATCAACCAACGTATTATGAACGACTTGGTTCGTTTTAGAATCTATCCAGTGCGCCATGTTTGAGGTTTCAGACGTGACGATAACTGTCGAACCATCTGGGCTCACAGCAACACCTTCTGGTTCTACGCCGACATCAATTTGGGTAATCACGCTTTTTGATGGAATATCGATAACAGTAAGAAGGGCGTCATCTTCATTGGCCACATACAAAACGTCGCCATTCGGATGCAAAGCAAATTGCTCTGGGTCCTCCCCAGAGGGCAGTTCTCCGATGATGTCTTGCGTGGCTAAATCCAATATCTGAACGGTATCCGATTCACTGGCACAGATATAGAGTTGTGTCTTGTCTTTGCTCAGCAAAATACCTCGTGGTCGATCGCCTACGGGGATCGTTTTGAGTACGTTCAAGCTGCCCATATCAATCAAACTGATCGAGTCGTCTTTTTCATTAGAAACATAGGCAACTTCTGACGCAAAAGAAGCCATAGATAACCACGGTAATGTGCATAGCATGCAAAGAGGGAGGTGCATTAAATAACGGTTCATATTCCTATCCTTTTGAATTTTGAATTTTGAATTTTGAATTTTGAATTTACCCAAGTAACCTTTTTAATCTGTTAAATCGCATTTCGAATCCTGCTTGTCAGCGCCCAACGTGTCTAAGTCATTAAAAGGGTGTAAGTAGCCTTCTAATGGGGCGGAAGCTACAAGCGCACTTGGGTGAGCAAGTGGAATGGGTTGACGTAGTTGCCCACTCCATGGTCTGAAACTCAGTTTTCTGCCTTTGTAAGCACCAAATTCAAACGTTGAGCTGAGCAAGTGTTCATGAATTAAATGAGGTTCCACTGAATTTGTTTGAGTGACTGCCGCGTTGAGGGCGCGAATGGCGACCCAAGCCGAGTAGTCTTGAGCGTTCATAAATCGATTCGATTGCTCAAAAAATCGATGCTGAAGTTGTATAGCGGCCCATTGCTCTATCGCTTTATGCCAATTGTCTGCTCGTAACCCGTGGGTTCCCACAACGGGTCTTGGTAGCCAAGTATTAAAAGGGAGGTACTGACCAAACACATTGTGCACATCCACCACCCAAACGGCGTCGTAGTTTTTGAATTGAGTGAATAGTGGGATTTCTTTGGCGGTGCTGCGCCTTAAATCGGCATCAAATGTCCATGGCTTGTCTGCGATTATCTGTAATCCTAAGCGTTTGATGCTGGCTCGAACACTTTCTGCCATTTCCAAATCTTGCTCTGTTGAACCTGTAATCAGCAGAACCTTTGTAAGCTTTTTATACCTGAGCCATTGGGCAATGGCATCGGACAACATGCGATAGCTTGGCGAAGTATGTAAAACATTGGTGAGGCAGGTATTGGTTCGCAATGTTTGATTGGCTGAGTTGACATTAAATATCAGTGCTTCAGAAGGTAAAGCCGCTTGAACGCGTTTCAACGTCGCGGCGTCGCTATCCACTAAGTACAGTTTCGTTCCTGATTGATAAAACGATTCTGCATGTGATACGAGTGCGTCTTGGCTGGTTTCACTCACTGAAGACAGTGTGTATTGATGTCCCAAAAATTTGCCGGCTCCGTTGCTGTCTTCAATGGACAATTCGGCTCCAGCTATGCCACTGTCGGAGTGAGGTCTTAGGTAAATTGGAGTCGCTGTTATCGCGTCTTGAACCAGCTTCAAATACGCTACCTTAACGTCCAGAGCAAAGGAGTAATGCGCACAAGTTGACAGAGAAATACCCATCAAAACAATCTTCATCCAATTCAGATTTATTAGTGGTCTTCGCCTAAAAAAATGAAGCATCCTGCCTCCGATTCCATTACCTATTGCTGACTACTCTAATCAACAAAGTTTGGTTTTGACCACGCTGCAACCCAGTAAAACAGGCGATTTCCTCCTAAAGGATGACAAAATACGAAGCTTTTGGATGATTTTGTTCAATGCCATGTACCCATACACTGAAACTAGAAAAATAGTGAAGTGAAGGAGTACTAATCATGAAAAATCTCATATGGAAGCTACGTAAAAAATGGCAACCAAGAAAAGTAGCGTTAACCATTTTAGGTAGCTTTTTGGTGCCAATTGCCGCTGTCGTTCCAAGCCTGATTTTCTTATCCGAGCCAGTAGCGGCGCACGGAAATGTCACCCCTCAATCAATAGACACTTCGTCTATTCCTCAGTTAGGGGAAGATTGGAAAGACACCAATCCATATCGAGAGTTGCAAGCCAGTGAACGCACAGAAATAGAACGAATTGGCGCATCTGCTTACAATCAAAATTGTGCTCGATGCCATGGCTTAGAAGGCATTTCTGGTGGTATCGCCCCAGATCTTCGTTTTCTTGAGCCTGACTTTGATGGTGATGAATGGTATGTATACCGTGTTCAGAATGGGGCAGTAAGAAACGGCGCGGTTTACATGCCAAAAATGACGGAACATCTAAACCAAGAAGCGTTATGGGCAATACGGACTTGGCTTGAATCTGTAGCTCCAGAAAGTTGATATGAAAGCGATCATTTCTTTTTGTTTATTGGTGGTGATTTTATGGCTACCCATCATAGTCGCTTCTGCCCGTTCAATGGACGACATTGTCGATAGCGGTTACATCAAAGTGGCGCTTTATCGTGATTTTCCACCGTACTCATTCATTGAAGGTGAAAAGGAAAAAGGTATCGATACTGAACTTGCTCGCGCTTTTGCAGAGGCACTCGATGTCGAGCTGAGAATCTTATGGATGACGGCAGACGAAACCGCCGAAGATGATATGCGTAATTACTTATGGAAAGGGTTAAACCTGCATACCAACGACGGAACGCGAGTAAAAGCCGATGTCATGATGCGTGTCCCCTATGACAGGAAATGGCAACTTAAGCGGGACGATTTAGGCTTACCTGCTCATGAACGCGTTTACATGTTTGCCCCGTACCAAACAGAGCGATGGCGAGTGGCATTTGATGCAACAAAAAATGCAGAGATTGAAACGGTTGCTATGTTCCAGTACATCCCTGTTGGAGTGGAAATTGATACGGTTCCTCAGTTTTATCTCGCCACGGCATTTGGCGGACGCTTTCGCCAAAACACCAAAACCTACCATAGCCTTCAAGGAGCGTTTACTGCGATGAGCGCGGGAGAGGTGCACGCTGTGATGGGGTTAGGTGGGCAGGTGCAGTGGATGAAGAACCAGTCCGGCGAGTCGATCGCACTTTCGGATACGCATTTTCCAACCCTAGGTATCCCACGGTGGGACATTGGAATGGCCGTTCAGGCGGATTATCGTCAGCTTTCGTATGCTTTAGAAGATGTGGTTATTGCTACGCTTTCAGATGGGCGAATGCAAGCTTGGTGTCTCGCGATGGCCATCGATTGCCCCATTCCAGAGCTATACAAAGAGGTAGGGTCTGATTAACCTAATCCCCCTCCACCCTAGGGTGGAGACTTTCCCTCCAACTAAGGGATGAGAAAACCTCATCCAGAGTCCAATTTCCCCCACTTTTAAACACAAGCACACTGAATAAGAGCAAATGATCTTCGAGGCTGTAATCTCGCAAAGCTATTACCTTGGAAAGCTTTGACCTAGCAAAGATTCAGTTCTTCAAGAAAGTGTGTTCTACATGATCATCCGTTCTACACGATCAGCTAAGGAAAGTAAGCAAAGGAGCAATACGATGTTATCGAAAGGGAAGTGGTGCATTTGGTCGCTTGCTTTAGGTATGTCTGGGTTGATATCTACGAGCAGCGTCGCTCAAGGTGTAACCGATGCAGATATCCTAAAAGATCAGGAAACACCTGAAGATATTGTGAGTTATGGGTTAGGGCTTCGCGCTCAACGATTCAGTTCACTCAATAAAGTTAATAGAGAAACCGTTGAAGAAATCAGACCGGTATGGGCGTTTTCACTTGGTGGAGAGAAACAGCGCGGGCAAGAATCCCAACCCATGATCAAAGATGGGGTGATGTTCGTGACTGGATCGTATTCGCGGGTGTATGCCATCAACGCAAGAACAGGCGACGAGATTTGGCAGTATGATGCCCGATTGCCCGACGGCATTATGCCTTGCTGTGACGTGATCAATCGTGGTGTTGCCTTGTACGGTGATTTGGTCATCTTCGGAACGCTCGATGCCAAGTTGGTGGCGTTGGACGCCAAAACAGGGAAAGTACGTTGGAAGAAAACGGTAGAAGATTACCGCGCAGGTTACTCTATTACCGCAGCCCCCATTATTGTGAGAGGGAATGTGATTACTGGGGTATCTGGCGGTGAGTTTGGGATTGTAGGAAAAGTCAGAGCGTATGATGCAAAAACCGGTGCTATCGTTTGGGAACGCCCTACCGTTGAAGGGCACATGGGGTATGTCTGGAAAGATGGAAAGAAAGTTGAAAATGGCATCTCAGGAGGGCAGGCAGGAAAAACATGGCCAGCCGATCTCTGGAAATCCGGTGGTGCGGCACCGTGGCTAGGTGGAACTTACGATCAAGATACGGATTTACTCTTCTTCGGTACAGGTAACCCCGCGCCTTGGAACTCCCACATGAGACCTGGAGATAATCTTTTCTCTTCGTCACGATTGGCGATAGATCCAGATGATGGAAAGATAGTGTGGCATTTTCAAACGACACCTCACGATGGCTGGGATTTTGACGGTGTTAACGAGCTCATTTCGTTTGATTACCAAAACAGTGGAAACACCATAAAAGCCGCCGCTACCGCAGACAGAAATGGATTCTTTTACGTATTAAACCGCACCAATGGCGAGTTTATTCGAGGTTTTCCTTTCGTCGAAACCATCTCTTGGGCGAAAGGGTTAGATGAAAACGGTCGACCAATATATGTCGACGAAAACAGGCCGGGTAATCCTCAAGAGTCAGCAGATGGCAAACAAGGGGAAACCGTGGTTTCAGCACCTTCGTTCCTCGGCGGTAAAAACTGGATGCCAATGGCATACAGCCAAAATACAGGGTTGTTTTATGTACCAGCGAACGAATGGAAAATGGATATTTGGAATGAGCCCACAGCTTACAAAAAAGGGGCGGCATATTTAGGTGCTGGTTTCACTATTCAAGCACATCATGAAGAGTACATTGGCGTGTTACGAGCGGTGGATCCTAAATCGGGAGATATTGTTTGGGAATTCAAAAACTATGCGCCACTGTGGGGCGGCGTGCTGACTACCGCTGGTGGGTTGGTCTTTACTGGCAACCCAGAGGGCTACTTGATGGCGTTTGATGATAAAACGGGTGAAATGCTGTACAAGTTCAACACCGGTTCAGGGATTGTCGGTAGCCCAGTTACGTGGGAAATGGATGGCGAACAATATATATCCGTACTCTCTGGTTGGGGTGGCGCAGTGCCATTGTGGGGCGGCGACGTCGCCAAACGGGTGAAAAACTTCAATCAAGGTGGCATGGTGTGGACGTTCAAATTGCCTAAGTCCATGGAAATTGCCAAAAAATAGCGATGTTTTTAAACAGAACCTAACGTCTTATCCCGAGTTCAAGCTATTTAACCATGCGCGCTGCTTTCTGAGTAGCGCGCTTTTTTATCTCGCAAACATTCCTTCATCCCAAAGGATGATCTTTTGCCAACCAACAGCGGATAGAGCCCATTGCGGTGTGTTGAGAAGATAAGTCTATCTGCTGATTGGTGCGGCATTCACAATCTAAAGCCCCCATTGCAGTCTTGACATATACCAATAGAGAGGTGCTTATGATTTACGCAAAACCAGGGACGGAAGGTGCGGTTGTTAGCTTCAAATCCCGTTATCAGAATTACATTGGCGGTCAATGGGTCGAGCCAGCGAAAGGGCAGTACTTTACAAATACCTCGCCTTGTACAGGCGATGTGATTGCAGAAATTCCGCGTTCAGATGCAGCGGATATAGAACTCGCACTGGATGCGGCGCATAAAGTGAAAGATGCTTGGGGTGCCACTTCGGCTACAGAGCGCTCGAATATTTTGCTTCAAATTGCCGATCGCATTGAAGCCAACCTCGAAATGCTCGCGGTGGCTGAAACATGGGAAAATGGTAAAGCGGTACGCGAGACATTGAATGCAGATATTCCGCTGTGTGTTGATCACTTTCGCTACTTTGCAGGCTGTATTCGAGCGCAAGAGGGCAGCGCGGCAGAGATCGATTCAAAAACCGTTGCTTACCACATTCATGAGCCGCTCGGAGTTGTAGGGCAAATCATTCCGTGGAATTTCCCGTTATTAATGGCAACTTGGAAATTGGCACCTGCTCTAGCTGCGGGTAATTGCATTGTCTTGAAACCCGCAGAACAAACACCGACAACAATCCTGTTATTGATGGAATTGGTTGGCGATTTGTTACCACCTGGTGTGTTGAACATAGTTAACGGCATGGGACCAGAAGCAGGGCAAGCACTGGCAACGTCTAAGCGAATTGCAAAAATCGCGTTTACGGGGTCCACCGCCATTGGTAACCATGTGCTTCGCTGTGCGGCAGATAACTTGATTCCTTCGACAGTTGAATTAGGAGGCAAGTCACCAAACGTCTACTTCGCCGACATCATGGAGCAAGAAGAAGCGTTTATTGAGAAAGCGGCTGAAGGCGCTGTACTAGCGTTTTTCAATCAGGGTGAAGTGTGTACGTGCCCTTCCAGATTGCTTATCCAAGAAAGCATTTACGATGCATTTATGGATCGAGTCTTGGCGAAAGCGAAAGCGATCAAACATGGCAATCCACTAGACACCGATACCCAAGTCGGCGCGCAGGCATCCGACGAGCAGTTCGACAAGATCAAGAAGTATCTAGAGATTGGTCGTACGGAAGGGGCTCAAGTGGTCATGGGCGGCAGCGCGGAAGATTTTGGCGGCGGTTACTACATCCAGCCAACGATTTTTAAAGGTGAGAACTCAATGCGAGTCTTCCAAGAAGAAATCTTTGGTCCGGTTATTGGCGTAACCACGTTTAAAGATGAAGCCGAGGCAGTTGCGATTGCCAACGACACTGAGTACGGATTAGGGGCAGGGGTTTGGACGCGTGATGTGAACAAAGCTTATCGAGTCGGGCGTGCGATTCAGGCAGGTCGAGTCTGGACAAACTGCTACCACTTATACCCAGCGCATGCTGCGTTTGGCGGCTATAAGAAGTCGGGCATCGGGCGTGAAACCCATAAGATGATGCTTGAACATTATCAGCAAACCAAAAACCTTTTGGTCAGCTATGATGTTAATCCTCTCGGTTTTTTCTAAAAGCTTGAGCTCTTCTGAGTACTCAGGCTCATCTAAAGAAATGAAGGAAAAGCGCTTATCGCTTTTCCTTCAAATATGGCTGGTGGCTCTGTTTTTGTGGGCTTCCAGCTTTAATAGTCTAGCGAACGACTGGCAGGAGCCAAGCCAAGATATTCTCACCTTTTTCCCTACTGCTACTCGTACGTTGCCAGAAGAACAAGAGCTCGCTATTACGCCTGTGTACCAACTCAATTCACTGTTGGGCTACGTATTTGAATCTGATGACTTAACGCATTTTCTCGGTTTTTCTGGTGAAACGGTTAATTTAAAAGTTGGGTTGGATGTTCAAGGGGTTATTCGTGGTATTAAGGTGCAACGGCATCACGAGCCAATCTTCCTTCATGGGTTAGGCGAAGAGCCTATGCTGGCGTTTATTGCCCAATACCTCAACCACAATATTCAGCATCGCTTTTTGGTGGGCAGCAAACAAATCCGCACGAATGACGGGAACACCCAATATTTTGATGGTGTAACCAAAGCCACGGTGTCGGTGATGGTGATAAATGACACGATTCTTAGCTCTGCTCGTAAAGTGGCACGTCATAAATTGGACGGATTTGGCAGCGCTAAGTCAGTTGCTCAGTTTGAAATGGATTCGCCTAATCGATATGAGTTTCAGCAGTTAATAAGCGAAAACTTGGTGTTAAATTGGCAAGCGACGTTGAGTGAATTTGCTCAGCAATTAGCGTTGCAAGAAAACAGAACCACGGATTTGCTAGAAAACCCAAATGCACACTTTGCGTTAAATTATCATTTGGCGTTTCTTAACCCGCCTCAAATTGGCAAAAGCCTGTTGGGCGATGATGAATACCAGCGGCTTATGGAAGAACTGGAGCCTGGAGAAATTGCCTTATTGTTATCGTCTAGTGGTGGCTTTTCACCTTTAGCCGCTGATTTTGTGTCGGGCACTACACCTGCAAGGTTCAGTGTGACCCAGCAGAACGTGAGCATCGACATTCGAGATCAGGATTTCTATAGCTTTTACGAGCCCAAGTTGGAAGAAGGCTTTCCAGACTTTGATCTGATCAAAGTATTCCGCTTAAAAAGCAGCAGTGGATTTGATCCGGCGCTTCCCGTTACGTTTCAACTCAATGTGCCCGTAAAAAAAAGCTTTTTGGAATACGATATCAAGCAGGTGACGAAAAGCTATCACATCCCCAACGCTTTATGGCGCTACCCAGACGTTGTAGAAGATACACCAATGCCTTTGTGGCAACAGATTTGGCAGCAGCGTCGGTTCGAAACCGCAATGGTTATTCTGTACCTAGCAACGGTGACGTGTCTGTTTGTAAGGCAAAGTTACTGGGTAACATTTCCTGAGCGATTCCATCAATTTCGTTTTGTGTGTTTGATGTTTACGTTGTTTTTTCTTGGCTTCTATGCACAGGGACAGCTTTCAGTCGTGAATATTTACACCTTGCTGCTTTCGGTTTGGAATGGGTTTGAAATTACCGTTTTCTTGCTTGATCCCGTCATCTTTATTCTTTGGCTGTTTGTGTTTGCCTCTCTTTTCCTGTGGGGAAGAGGTGTGTTTTGTGGCTGGCTTTGCCCGTTTGGCGCTATGCAAGAACTGACTGGGCTGGCAGCGAAAAAGCTGAAAGTTAAGCAGTGGAAAATTCAGCCACAAATGCACAGCCGACTCCAAGGCATTAAGTACCCGATTTTGGCGATACTGGTGCTAACAAGCTTTTCCTCACTGACGTTGGCAGAAAACCTAGCGGAGCTAGAACCGTTCAAAACAGCGATCACCTTATGGTTTGTTCGTGATTGGTATTTCGTTGTCTACGCGCTTTTGCTTCTGTTTATTGCTCTCAAGATCAACAAGGTGTACTGCCGTTATTTGTGCCCACTCGGGGCTGGGTTGGCTGTTCTAGGGAAGTTTAGAGCATTCAGTTGGCTCAATCGGAAAAAGGAGTGTGGCAGCCCTTGCCAGCTATGCCATAAAGCCTGTGATATAGATGCCATCAAGCTCAATGGGAGTATCGACTACGACGAATGTGTGCAGTGTTTGGAGTGTGTGGTTATTGCTGCAGACAAAGATCGTTGTGTAGTAGAAAAATACGGGGCTAAGAAACGCCGTAAGCAAAGAAACGTGCCGGATCGCATTCCAATTAAAAGCAACTAGCGAGCATCGCTAACCTGCCTATTGTCTATGAATAAAATTGGATTACAGGCTCCCAACCCTCTGCCCATGTGCGATTAGGTCCATCTCCCATCTCGGCTAATGAAGCCGTCATAAACTCAATGAACACTCGGACCTTGGCGGGCAAATATTCTCGCTTGGGGTAAATCGCAAACACGCCGCTGTCGGGTTGTGGTGGTCTGAAATAAGGGTAAAGCGATACCAATTCACCACTTTCTAAGCCTTTTTTGGCAAGAAAATGAGGCAACTGAGCAAACCCCAAACCATCCGCGCACAGATACGCCATAGTTTCGCCATCGTCGGTGACATGGCTCCGTTCTAAGTCGTATGGCAGGTATGTCCCTTCGTTGTTGGGCAAAAAAATTGGCTGTAACTGTTGTGTTTCTTTTACACGAAACCCAATCCATTCATGTAGATGAAAATCCTCTCGGCAATTTGGTGTGCCGTTCTCCGCTAAGTAACGAGGGGACACACAGGTAAGAAAGTCCATTGGGCTAAGGCATCGAGCCACTAAACGGCTGTCTTTGATGTAACCAGTGCGTAGTGCGATATCAATGTTTTTCTCAATAATATCTATATGTAAATCATTGATTTCTAGCTCCAGTTTAATTTCTGGGTAACTCTGGCAAAAAGCCTGTAGCAAAGGACGTAAGTACAAATGACCGTAACACACGGCTGAATTGATTCGTAGAGTGCCAGATGGGGAGTCATTTGATTGCTTTAATTCTTCTTCACACTTACTGAGATCTTGAATCATTTTTCGTACGGTATCTGCGTATTTTTTACCTACTGACGTGATACGCAGTTGTCGAGTTGAACGTTGAAACAGCGTTAATTGCAGTTGCGCCTCCAAGCGTCCAATCGCTTTACTAATAGTGGAAGGGTCTGTATTACATGCTTTTGCAGCTGCGGCAAAACTACCCGCATCACAAGTTGCCAAAAACATTTCTAATGACCGAAATTTATCCATTTCTTTAAGCTCAATAGGCTGATTCAGCTACGGACTATAGCATGAATATTCGTGAATAATATTCACTATTCAAAAGGGGGTTTGCCAGTTTTTCTCGTAATTTCATGGACATAAAATCACCTCAACAAAGAGTTGAATTTACCTATTTGAGGAATTATGTCTGATCATTTTTTATCGAAGCCGCTTTTGCTAAAGCGCTTATTTCCAAAGCACCAGTTTTCAAAACGGGAAAAATCCAAAGCATCTCGCTCTCACGGTGCTCCTATCTATTTTTTCTTGGCGTTCATTGCTATGTCTGGGCTCTCTTACATCAATTTCTTGCCGAGTGTTGTTAACGCGTTAGCTGGCGAAATTGGTTATAGCGATGTTGAGGCAGGCCAAATAGTTGCACTTAATGGCTATGGTGGTTTATTGGGGAGCAGTATCGCAATTATGCTGGTGCGCCGGATCTCTTGGCGTTTCTCCATGTTTGTGTTTTTGGCTGTGCTGGCTGTGATTGATGTCAGCACCGTTTGGGTAGAAGGCTATCATTTGATGCTAGGCTGGCGATTTTTAGGAGGATTATTTGGAGGGTTGAGTCTTGGTGTGGCGTTTTCAGTACTTGCCAGGCTAGACAGCCCTGACCGCGCTTTCGGTACTTTGTTGTTTGTTCAGTTCAGTGTAGGTTCGCTCGTTATCTACGCTTTGCCTGAGCTGGAAAAGATATTAAGCACACATGCTGTGTTTTATTTAATGACCAGCTTCGCACTCATAAGCATGATCCTTTTGCTTAGTTTACCTGCGATATCCTTAAATAGCGCGCCAGTTCAACTTCGCATGAAGTTGTCGGCAAAGCGGCGAAATGTACTCCTATTGTTGACGGCGATTATCTCTTATCAAATTGCGGCCAGTGCGATTTGGGTCTATGTAGGGCTTATAGGTCAGGCGGCGAGTATCTCGGCTGAAGAAGTCAGCTTTTACATCGCTGTGACCGGATTGCTTGGGCTATTGGGCGCTATGTTGCCTGCCTTCAGTGGCAATCGATTTGGTCGCCTGAATTGGGTGGCGGCGGGTGTCACTTTATCGATGATCTCAGCGGTGCTTCTTAACTATTCAGACTCGGTCGTACTCTACATCACGGCTATGTCACTGCTATTTTTTTCTTGGCCTGCGGTTCAGTCTTACTTGCTGGCGGTAACGGCGGATATGGACAGCAGTGGGCAACTTTCGACTATTGCTGCGGTCGTCTCTTCAATTGGGTTAGCAACGGGTCCTTTGCTTGCATCTAGCTTACTGAATAATGGAAGTTTTTCAGTAATGCTCTACACCTGCGTTGCAACCTTCTTGCTGAGTTTTGTTTGCCTATACAACCCATTGAGAACCACAGAGCGCACTCGACCAGCCACTTTGTCTTCACAGCCTTAACTGTATTGTCGAACCTAGCGTTAATTTACTTTTATCAATTATTCAACAGCTTAAGGGTCTTATTATGATCAAGTATGTACTCAACAAAATGCTGCTATCAATGAAAAACCGTTACGATTATGACGTTCGTTATATGCAGGATATTTTAAACACGGATTTTAAGGCGTTCTTAAAGTTCATGGGGTTTCAAACCATGTCATCCCACTCAGGAGATTTACCCGCCGCACCGCTATTTGCGGCACGGTTGCGAGCGATCATTTGGGATGATTGCGGACCTTGCACACAACTTATTGTGAATATGGCTTTAGAGTCTGAAGTGCCATCAGACATGGTGCGAGCAATTGTCGATAGAGATTTGGACAGTTTGCCAGAGGACATCGCTTTGGTTGTGGAATTTACTGACTTTGTGTTGGCTCATAACCCTGAGGCAGATGACTTACGCGAAAAAATAGTGGCGCTGTGGGGCAAGAAAGGGCTTATCGCTATTGGTTTTGGCATCAGTTCCAGCCGGGTTTATCCAGCGTTTAAATATACGATGGGCTACGGAAAAACGTGTAGTCGAGTCACAGTCAATGAGTCGGCACTTGCGCCAACACGAACATCCGATTGGACATAGAGGCCTCTTATTCTAATCGCCTCCATCCCCAATGTTTTCATGGCATACGGACCTTACCCACAAGAAAGCTTAGCTCTGAAAAGTAGGAAAGAAATCATCACAAAGTAGGATAGTCCACTTTATGGCTAACCCGTAATCTGGAGTTCAGGAATAACAGCAAAGGAGCAGTGCACATGTGGAAAAAACCCGCTTACAAGGAACTTCGCTTGGGTATGGAAGTGACGTTATACATCAGTAACCGCTAGGTCGACAGATTCTAGACGCGATATGAGAAGACAGGGCTTGCTTCTATGGATGAGTAGTTAAGGTCAACAGACCTTGGGCATGTCCTGTGTTTTCTTACTTTGAACAAGGTCGGCGAGCAACACGGTTAAAATCCAGGGGCAAGGAGAGTGGTATGCATGTCATCATACTGGGCAGCGCAGCAGGAGGTGGGTATCCGCAATGGAATTGCCATTGCACCATGTGTAGCGGTTTAAGAAACGGAAAGATCGTAGCAGAACCTCGTAGCCAATCCTCTATAGCAGTCAGTGACGATGGTGAACATTGGGTCATCATTAATGCGTCGCCTGATATTCGCCAGCAAATCAATCAAAATCCGGATATTCATGAGTGTACTGGCAAGCGTGGTTCGTCTATTGCAGCCGTGGTCTTAACGGATGCTCAGGTCGATCACACCAGTGGGTTGTTGATCCTCCGTGAAGGGTTACCCATGGATTTGTACTGTACAGAGCAAGTCCGTTCAGAATTAACCGACTCTTTCCCTTTATTAAATGTGCTTTCACATTGGCATGGTGGTTACCAGCAGCACACGATAAACGAGCAGTCTTGGCATATCCCTACGGTCCCTCATTTAAGGTTTGAAGCCATAAACTTGGAGTCGAAAGCGCCACCTTATTCCTCTCATCGAAATGACCCTCACTCTGGCGACAATATTGCTATTCGCGTGACCGATACAAAGACGCGTCGAAATCTGGTGTATGCACCAGGGCTTGAAAAGCCAAGTTCGCATATTGAAATGGCGATGAGCAATGCCGACTGCATTTTAGCCGATGGCACATTATGGACAGATGACGAAATGATCCTAGAAGGGGTCGGGAGCGATTTGGGCACATCAATGGGACACCTTCCCATAAGTGGGAAACACGGCATGCTGGCGCTTCTTAGCCAGTTCCTCAAGCCTCGGAAAATCCTAGTTCATATCAACAATACCAACCCGATCTTAGATGAACGTGGCTTCGAGCGATTACAAGTGGTCAGGTCAGGAGTTGAAGTCGGCTTTGATGGAATGAAATTTGAGGTTTAGGGTTCACTCAATCTCAACACGGGTGAACTCGGAAGCGTGAGAAAACTTGGAGAAGTGAAGGGATGAACCATCAAGATAGAGCCATGCGTTACCAAGATAAAGCTATGCGTCATCGAGACAAAGCTGCGGCTGCGATGACGCCAGAGCAATTCCGTGAAGCATTGTTGAGCAAAGGAGCGCTTTACCATATTCATCATCCATTTCACAAAGCCATGTACCAAGGGAAATGCAGCCCAGAGCAAATACGAGCTTGGGTTGCGAATCGGTTTTATTACCAGATTTCGATACCAATAAAAGACGCAGCGATACTCTCAAACTGTCGACATCCAGAGATTCGTCGGCAATGGGTGCAGCGCATTTTGGATCATGATGGTCATGCTGAACAGGAAGAAAAATGGGGCGGGATTGAGGCTTGGCTACAACTTGCTGTAGCGGTGGGGCTTACACGCGAAGAGGTGTTAGCCGAAAAATGGGTACTCCCCGGGGTCAGATTTGCGGTGGATGCCTATGTCAACTTTGCGCGCAGAGCAACGTGGCAAGAGGCCGCTTGTTCATCGTTAACGGAGCTATTTGCACCAGAGATACACCAATCCCGTTTGGATTCTTGGCCACAACATTATCCGTGGATCGAACATCAGGGCTTAACTTACTTTCAGCAACGGTTGTCTCAGGCTCGTCGAGATGTCGAACAGGGTTTGGCGATTACTCTGGAGCATTTTGATACAACAGAGAATCAGCAGCATGCACTGAATATTTTGCAGTTTAAACTCGATATTTTGTGGTCGATGCTTGATGCCATCAGCATGGCGCATGAATTTCATCGAGCGCCATATCAAAACCTTACCGCTAGCGAAGCTGTCTGGCACCGAAGCCTATTTCAGGAATAAGGAGAAGCCATGCATACCAAGAAAAACTTCAACGAAAAATGGAAACGAAACCCAACCTTTAGAATGCAGTATGAGCAAGCTCAGAAAAGCCATGTGCTGCTGTTTCCTGAGGGGATGGTCACGTTAAGCGACAGCGCAGCGGAAGTACTTGCGATGTTCGAACAGGAAACGACGCCGAGTATTGCCATCACTCGACTATGTGCTCGGTACCCGAACGAAGATATTGAGAGTGACATCATTGAATTTCTGGATGTAGCGTATGACAAACAATGGCTCCAACCCTATTAAACCACCGTTCTGGTTACTGCTTGAGTTGACGTACCAATGTCCGCTCCATTGCCCATATTGCTCCAACCCCATAGATTTGGGCAGTAAAGAGCAAGAACTTTCCACTGAACAATGGTTTGATGTTTTAGAGCAGGGAAGGGAGCTGGGTGCTGTCCAGTTGGGTCTTTCTGGTGGTGAGCCATTAATGCGTAAAGACCTCACCGATATCGTTGCACATGCCCACGATCTTGGTTATTACATTAACTTAATAACCTCAGGGATTGGTTTGACCCAATCGCGCATTGATGGCTTAAAACAAGCGGGATTGGATCATATTCAGATAAGCCTTCAAGCTGCAGACCCAGAAATGAGCGATGCCATAGCAGGGAAGAAAAATGCGTTTCAGCACAAAGTGAACATGGCAAAAGCCGTAAAGGAAGCTGGATTTCCAATGGTGCTGAATGCGGTTATCACTCGCCAGAATATTCACAATATAGAAAGCATTATGGCATTGAGCTGTGAGCTGAACGCCGATTACGTCGAGCTGGCCACATCGCAATATTATGGTTGGGCACTCGAAAATCGCGCATCGTTGCTGCCGTCCAAAGCCGAAATTGAGCAAGCGGAATACGAAGTGAATGCGTTCAGAGATGCCTGTGATAGGAATGCACCCAAGTTTATATTTGTTACCCCAGATTACTATGAAGAACGCCCCAAACCTTGCATGAGCGGCTGGGGGAGTATCTTTACCTGTGTCGCCCCTGATGGGAAAGTTTTACCCTGCCACAGCGCAGCGGTGCTGGATCTGCCTTTCCTCAATGTTAAAGATCGAAGCTTAAAACACATTTGGTATGAATCTGAGAGCTTCAATGCTTTTAGAGGGTTTGAGTGGATGGAAGAGCCCTGTAAAAGCTGCGATGAAAAAGAATCGGATTTCGGTGGATGCCGTTGTCAGGCAATGTTACTCACGGGCAGTGCTACTGCAACGGATCCCGTGTGCAGTAAATCGCCTCATCATCACAAGATAACCGATGCTATTTTCCAAGCTTCTTCTGGCTATCACAATGAACTGGTTATGCGGCACATGAGAAACAGCCAAACCATATTGATGTCAAAGCCCTAGGTTTTGAGCCGATATTGCCATGAGTAATTTGAGTTTTCCTCCATTTAAGCAAACTAAAGAAAGGGTTACACCCAAAGGAGACGTATGGCTTTGTTGGGAGCACCCTTCAGGCCTGAGGCATTGGCACTGCTCGAACTTATATCGAAGTAATCCAGAACCGCAGTTTTCTGCCTCTGTTATGGTCAAAACGCCTTCGTATGACGACTGTGGTGTTACCCATGCTGTAGAGCATATGGTTTTACGGGGGTGTTACAAATACCCAGACTCTCACCGCTTTTGGCAACTGCGTTCGAGCCTAGGATTGGTGGAGTTTAATGCCACCACTCGCCGAGGTAATACGCGATTCCATCTGTCTGGCAGCCACAAAGACAATGCCTTTTTAGGGCTGGATTATTTTGTCCACTCCACGCTTTGCCCGCTATTAACAGAAAGGGAATGGCAAGCCGATAACCATGATGGTACTTATGTTCAAAGGGGAGAGCTAAGCGCTTTGTATCAAGAGCTGCAAGGATATGAAAACAATGAACACTTCCAACAGGCGTGCGCAGTCGCAAAGGAATTCAATTATCCTCTGTATTCGGGGAGTGCAAAAAACATATCTCGCTTGTCGCTACCAGAAATTCGCCAATATTATTGGTATCACTACCGTCCAGAGTACTTTTGTATTGTAACGGCGGGGAACTGGAATCTAACGCATATTTGGCAAAGTATTGTTACTGCACTGGCCTACCGAAAAAGCGAGGAGCCTGAAAAGATCCCGTTAACGACTCGCTGGATAAAGAGCGCACAAACTGGTTCATGTGACTGTAAGCTAACATTGAAAATGTCAGACAAAAAAGCGGTTCAGATATACAAAATGCTTAGTGAAGGGCATATCAAATCGACCTTGGATACACTTGGTTATCAATTATTGCCTCTGACGACAATGCTTGACCCAAAGCCAACAATTAGGATGAAAAGTGCAAATGGGGAATACGACGAACTGATTACACGTTACCTCAGCATGTTGGCTAGCCAGTGGACGCAATGCCAAGAAGCAAAAAACATTTGGTTTCAGTATTGTATGGAGCGGCATCGAGATACGATGAAAAAGTGGGGAGAGAGCCTGACGGCGCTTTATCTTTCTAACCAACCATTAACTCATGAAATGCACATGCCCAAAAGCCAAACGGAACCAATAGGAGACTGGTTACCTGAGCCGGTTTACCATCAAACGGTGACGATTTTCGCTCGGCTGCCTAAAGCGGATACGAACCTATACTGTGCCTATGAAACGTGGATTCAAGAGCTCATCCATTATGTGACCCAACATTTTAAAACGACACCACATTCTGTGGCATACCATGAACAAACTATTTCTGGGGTTCACAGCGATATTCATGGCCTGTCCATTCATTTATCTTGTTCTGCACTCATCTTCTGGCAACATTTTGATGACCACTTTCGCCAGCATGAGCCACCGGGTTTTATGCTTAATTTGCTAAAGTCTGAACAGGTGATCTTTATGCCTGTAGATATGCCACATAGCGATGCAGACCGCGCACAGCGTGAACCTTTTGTTCGTATTGAGCAAAACCATGACAGCGTTAGAATGGAGTTTCGATTACCCAGATCCGTGTCGACTTTTCATCAGTGCGCTGCGGTGCAATGGATAATGCAGCGAAGGTCAGTGATAGAAATGAGACTCAATGGGCAGCTATACAGCATCAGTAGCTCAATAAAACCGGAATTGAACGCATTGGAAATTTGCAGTCATTTCGATAAAAACCCTCACCATACGCGCAGAATACTGTGTGAAGAAATTCAAGCCTTTAACCTTAAACACCTTTCACCTTCCGAATTACAGGGTGTTTTTCATGGCGCTCGCGGCTTAATGGCATCGCAACTGTGCAAGCATCAGCCAGAATTCTACAAAACGGCATATCGGTTACTGGGTATATCACTAGAAATGCCAGAGGCAGTGGGCTCGTCGGGGCTCGCATTCACATTTGCTATGTGGAAAACCGCACTCGTTCCGTACTTAAAGGCGAAAAAGAAAAAATAGCCGATTCCGTTTAACGCCTTAAGTAGCGATCAAAGTCGATATTGGTGACACCAACTACGGCTTGGATCCGGTTATGAACCCCAAGCTTTTTCAATATCGCTGAAACATGAGATTTCACCGTGGTTTCAGAGATATTAAGGTCGTAAGCGATTTGTTTATTCGCGCTGCCTTGCGACATCGATTTCAACACTAGTAATTGCCGACGGGTTAGGGTGCTTAACATATCAGCAGAAAAGGCGGGCTCTTTGTTTCGTTGCCCAGAAAATTTCGTATCGTCTGTTGCTCGAATGATATTGGCTGGTAAATACACATTCCCATTAATTATTTGAGAAAATGCGTTCGTCATTTCTTCGCGAGAAGAGGATTTTGAGATAAAACCAATGGCGCCATAGGCGATGGTTTGAAGAATGGTTTGTTTATTTGTTTCAGCCGATATGATGGCGACAGGCACTGAAGGTGCTTGATTTCTTAGCTCAAGTAGCCCGTTAAGTCCCCCCATGCCAGGCATGTTTAGGTCTAGCAGGATTAGGTCGGTATCAGAATGCTCATTTACGTATTCCAACGTTGTAGCAACATCTTCCGTTTGATGGATGGAGCAGTCTAAAAATCGTCCTCTAATGACGGAGACCAAGGCGTCTCGAAACAGCGGATGATCATCGGCAATCAAGAATTTGTACATGCGAATCCCTCTTCCTTAAGGTTTTCTTATCATTCTTCGTACCTACTGACGTTATGTTTAACTTTCATTGGGTTACGGATATTGAAGTAAATAACCCTATTCTTAGTAGTTCCTTTTAGTGTAATCAGCTCAATTTATAATGCTTGTTCTAATAATGAGACATCGACTATATGAGGAGAAGATGAACGACAAATATCCTCCTTAAGTAGGATTAACGTTGCCTCAGACCAAGCTAGACTGAATGTATACATGTTTCTTTAATCAAAGATAGATCCAAAGATATCGACTAAGGAAGAGGGATGTTTTCTGCCAGTCCAATACCAGACCAAGCTGCCGTGGTGACGGCTGAATCCTATCAGCTTGAAGCCGTTAAGGCGGTAAGAGAGCTTGCTGCACGTTTGAACACCCCAAACATTGGGTTTGTTTTATTCTTCTGCTCCGCTGCCTACGATTTAAAAGAACTTGAATCAGAAATGGATCGCGCATTTACTCATTGCAAAGTGATGGGGTGCACTTCGGCGGGGGAAATTACCAGCAGCGGTTATGCGAAAAGCAGTATCAGTGCGATTGGCTTTACCCAAAGCGCGTTTACGGTATCTGGCATGGTGATACCGCTAGAAAATTTTGAGTTAAGTGTTGCGCAGCAGTGCGTCGAAACCCTTTTTGAAAATTGCCGAAGCCACCTAAAAGCGCCCATAAAGCACAGTAGTTTTGTGCTTACCTTAATAGATGGGTTGTCGCCGCAAGAAGAAAATTTCCTTGTCACTTTAGATACGGCTCTGGGTCGAATTCCGCATTTTGGAGGGTCGGCCGGAGACGATGAAAACTTGGCAAATACTCATGTGTATTTCGACGGTAAATTCTATGCCGATTCCGCCATTGTGGTGATGTTCAATACTACTTGCCCATTTGAAGTCTTCACGACGCATCATATTCAAAGTTTAGGCAGTAAGTTGGTGGTGACGAAAGCCGACAGTGAATGCCGCCGAGTCTATGAATTCAACGCTGAGCCTGCTGCGCAAGTGTATGCGAGAGAAGTAGGTATTTTACTCGACGATCTCAGACCAGAAATATACGCTCTGCACCCATTAGCGGTGAAAGTGGGAGGAGAGTTTTACATTCGGTCTATTCAGAAAGTGAATGATGATCTGAGTTTGGATTTTTACTGCGCGGTTGATGATGGCATTGTCGTTACCGCGATGAAACCGGGCGACATTTACGCCAATGCAAAACAAAAGCTTAGCGAAGTGTCTGAAAGGGTAGGAGATTTAGAAATCATTATCGGGTGCGATTGTTTTTTGCGGCGTAAGGAAATAGAACAAACTAACGGGTTAGAAACCATCAAAGCCATTTTCAGTGACTTCCGCATGGTTGGGTTTAATACCTATGGAGAACAGCTCGGTGGCGTACATATGAATCAGACGCTAACAGGTGTCGCAATAGGTCGTCAGCCCAATGTTTATCCACTCTCTTCTGATATGACAGAAGTGCGTGAAAAGGTGGGCTAAATGTCGGATGAAGCGTTGAAGCGCCAACTTGAAGAGGCGTTATTAGAAAATGAACGCCAGAAAAAAATCATCGATTCTTTGGTTCGTCGTGTAGAGCAAGACAACAGCCACCGTGTTGATCCTTATGCCGCTTTTCAGCATTCCGTTGTGTTGGCTGATCAGGTTCGTGAAAAAACAGAAGAGCTCAATAACACTCTGCATGAATTAGAAAGTATCAACAGAGCACTTTCGCACGCCAATCAAAAAGTAGAGCGTGCACAGCAACGTTTTGTTGATGCGATTGAATCTATTTCTGACGGTTTTGCTTTGTATGACAAAGACCGGCACCTCGTACATTCCAATAGTCGATTTCAACAATATTGGCTTGATCATGATATTTCACTTGATATGTCGAGCATCACGCTGGCTGAAGTGAAAAGGCTCGCGCACACCAAAGGTCTTATCGTCAAAGAGTTACCGTATTCCGACTTACATGGAGGAAGGGTTTTTCAGCAGCGAGATAATCGCTGGGTGCAAGTGAGTGAACGCCGAACAGTGGATGGTGGGTTGGTGATGCTGTACACCGATATTACCCTTCTTAAAGAAGCGGAATCGGCAAGGTATGAGGCAGCCATTAGTGAAAAATTACGCCAGTCTTATCAAACGCTAGAAAAGCGCGTACAGCTTAGAACGGCTCAGTTGGAAGACCTGAACAATCAGTTAAGTAAAGAAGTCGATGAACGGCGAGAGATCCAAGGCAGGCTACTAGACGCCAAGCAAGAGGCGGAATTGGCTAATCTATCAAAAACGAAATTCCTTGCGGCTATCAGCCACGACTTATTGCAGCCCTTGAATGCTGCGCAGCTATTTTTGGGATCGTTGCGTGCACAAAGGCTAGGACCGCCCGCCCGTAGGCTGGTGGATTCGTTGGATCACTCCCTTTCCGATGTCGAATCTTTAATTACCATGCTGGTTGATATTTCAAAATTGGATGCTGGAACCATTCGCGCAGACAAGCAGCCTTTCGCTCTAAACGAGTTGTTAGACAACATCGCCAATGAGTTCCATCAATTAGCCTTTGAGTCTGAAACAGAAGTGAGATACGTCCCCAGTAAAGTTGTGATTTACAGTGATTCCGTATTGCTTGCCAGAATCATCAGGAACCTGATGACCAACGCCTTAAGGTATACCGAGTCGGGTAAGGTTTTACTGGGCTGTCGGCGCACTGAAAGCGGGGTGAGAATTGATGTTTTGGATACAGGAGACGGCATTCCTAAAGATAAGCAAAAAGAGGTGTTTCAAGAATTCAAACGTCTGAGTCCTAGAAAAGCAGAAAACAGAACGCAACTGGGGCTGGGGTTAGCCATTGTTGATAAGATTTCAGGGGTATTAGGGCACCATATTTCATTGGAGTCAGAACTTCACAAAGGATCGCGCTTTTCGGTTTTAGTGCCTTATGGCACGGTGAAAACAACCGCCATGCCAGTTCTGAAGCCAAAAGAGTTAGATGCAAGTGCTGTTTTACAAGGCTGTCGAATTTGGGTTGTGGATAACGATAATAATATTTGCATGGCGATGAAGGAGTTACTTAGTCAGTGGGGATGTGACGTGGTGACGGCAGAGTCTTTAGCTGCATTGCAGGTGCAATGCGATGTTTCATCGGATTCGGTTGAACTGCTGATAGTGGATTACCATTTAGATGAAGGTAAAACAGGTTTGGAAGTTGCTGAACATGTGCACCTTAATCGTCCTCATTCAGTGCCAACCATTGTGCTAAGTGCAAATCGAAGCGAAACACTCAAGCAACAAGTAAGAGAGAGTGGCTACTTATTGGTCAATAAGCCCGTTTCTCCTGTTCGGTTAAAAACCACCATCATTAGCCAGCTACATTCGAATTCTCAGTTCCCGTTTCAATCGCAAGTTATTCAAGGTTAATCGTTAGCTCTCCTCTTTGGTTGAAACCAAAATCCGCCCTTCTTTTGAAAGAACTTTACGTAACCCCAGTTTGGTCGAAAGCGACAAAGATATGGTCATCATGACAAAAATCGCAATCATAATGATTAACTGATATTTGATTGCGACCAAGGGGGATGTTCCACCTAAAATCTGCCCTGTCATCATGCCGGGTAGGGTAACTAAACCTATTGTTGCCATTGAGGCAAGAATAGGTGACCACGCTTTTTGCATAGCGGTTCGAACAAAAGGCAATGAAGCATAGGTCGGAGAGGCACCCAGTGAAAGCGCGGCATGGTATTCGCCTTCCCGTTCTTTGAACGCGCTGAATAAGTTTTGTAGCATGATGATATTGGCATTCATGCTATTACCAATGAGCATTCCACAAAGTGGGATAACGTATTGTGAGCTATACACAGGTGTTGGCTGAACAACCACAACACATAGCACAATAATGATGGGGGCAAGACCAATCAATAGCCCCGATATCACAGGCAAAAATAGCGGTTTCAATGGGAGCTTGGCTTTATCGATGATTGCACTTGTCCCTATGCCTGCCATGATCAAAACCCAAACAACGTTCAATACTAGGCTATTGAGATCAAAAACAAACTCCAAATAAGCACCCACCAAAATCAACTGAATACACATTCTTGTTACGCTGATAAATGTGTCTTTTGCCAGCCCAAGCTGAAAGTGGTGATTAATGTAAAGCGGAATGCAAAGAGTGAGAGAGAAAAGCAGTAGGAAAACCCAGCCAATATCAATTGATTCCTGCATAGAAACCTCGATTGTTTTTCCCCTATTTTATACCCAAACCACCACATCTTGTTAGGTCTGTTGATCCGAGTTTTTATCTAAAGCAAATACCTTTAGTTAGAAAGTTTTAATTCGCTTCAAATTCTCACAAATGAAGCTTTTAGATTTAACAAATATTCTACATTTATTTCTGAGTAGGTTAGGAAATGAAGCGGCTTTCCTCGGTTTCTTGAACGCTAATAAAGAGTGTTTTGTAACAAAAAACAATCAAATTAAACATATATGAAACAATATTAAATTGTCATATCTGTTCATTAATTTTCACATAAAATGTTAATTAAACACATCTCTGTATGAGCTCAAAAAAGTGTCGAATAGCTTGCTATATAAGGAACCAAACCATTGAATCATAAGATTCGATTGTTCTAAAATTTCTCATTATAAGTTGTAGGTGTACTTGGTCTCCGGACTTGGTACAGATGAAATTATCAATACTATAAGCAGGCAATGTATGAGTAATGTTAATAAAGTGGAGCCAAAAGAAGCTCGCTCATTTGAGTGGAAGTCTTTTCTCCTGATTACCGTCGTTCTCTTTCCCGTATTAAGCGTCATGTTTGTTGGTGGGTACGGGTTTATCGTGTGGATGCTGCAGGTCTTTTTCTTAGGTCCTCCAGGCGTACACGGTTAAATCCCTCTCCATTTTTTGAACGAATTTTTTAAAGAGAACAGATCATGAAATCGTTTATCGTAAAAATCTGGCACACGATGACTCGCCCTGCCGTTCACATCAGCTTGGGTGTGCTGACAATGGGCGGGTTTATTGCAGGTGTTATCTTTTGGGGTGGCTTTAACACCGCATTGGAAGCGACGAATACAGAAGAGTTCTGCGTTAGCTGTCACACCATGCGCGACAATGTGTATCAGGAACTGCAAGAAACCATCCACTGGCAAAACCGTTCAGGTGTCCGAGCGACTTGTCCTGACTGCCACGTTCCACATGAATGGACAGCAAAAATTGCCCGTAAAATGCAGGCTTCAAAAGAAGTGTTTGCACAGATCTTTGGCGACTTAGGTACCCCCGAGAAATTTGAAGAGCGCCGTATTGAGCTTGCTAAACACGAATGGGACCGTTTCTCTGCGAACAAGTCTCTGGAATGTAAAAACTGCCACAACTACGACTCCATGGACTTCGAGAAGATGAAGCCAGCCGCACGTATCCAAATGAAAAATGCGGCGGAGCGAGACCAAAGCTGTATCGATTGCCACAAAGGCATCGCTCACAACTTGCCTAAAAACATGGACAGCTCAGGTGGCATGATTGGTGAATTGGAGCAACTGGCTTCTAATACCGATTACTCCGCAGGTAACAGCGTAACAAGTGTTCGCCATTTACCTATGTATGAAGACGCTGGAATGACCAAAGAAGCAGGATTACTGAACCCAGCATCGACGGTAAAAGTCGTTGATGATAAAGGCGATGCGGTGCTGGTTGAAATTTCTGGTTGGCGTAAAGCGAAAGGCTTTGGGCGTGTTATTCAGGAAGACTTTGGCCTGAACATCGCTATTGGTTCTCTTCTTAAAGAGACCGCTGTTAATGAAGATCTAGTGAAAACATTTGAAACCAAAGAAGACGAGCTGACGGGTCTACCATGGCAACGTGTAGAAACGAAACTGTGGATGGAAAAAACCGCCATGCTGGGTGACGTAACACCAATCTGGGACAAAGCAAAAGAAGCTTATCAAACCAACTGTTCAGTGTGTCATACACAGCCAGACGAAGCGCACTTCACCGCAAACGGTTGGCCGGGCATGTTCAATGGCATGCTTGCATTCGTGAACTTTGATAAAGACAGCGAAGCCCTAGTATTGAAATACCTACAGAAACACTCTTCAGATTTTGCTGAAGGTCACCACTAAGCGTCAGACGGAGTAAAAGAAATGGCAATTACACGAAGAAGTTTTCTTAAAGGTGTAGCGACAACGAGCGCAGCGTCTGTCATTGGCCCTAGCTTATTGGCATCGGCTTCAGCAAATGCAGCGGAAACGACTGGGACATGGAAAGTATCCGGTTCTCACTGGGGCGCATTTCGCGCCCATATCTACGGTGGCAAAGTTCAAGAAATCAAACCACTAGAGATGGATTCGCACCCAACGGATATGCTGAACGGCATTAAGGGCATTATTTACAGCCCATCCCGCGTTCGTTATCCGATGGTTCGCCTAGACTGGCTCAAGAAGCACAAATACAGCGCAGATACACGCGGTAACAATCGTTTTATCCGTGTAACTTGGGATGAAGCTCTGGATCTTTTCTACCGAGAGTTGGAACGAGTACAAAAAGATTATGGTCCTTGGGCGCTACACGCTGGGCAAACTGGCTGGCGTCAAACGGGTCAATTCCATAGTTGTACCAGCCACATGCAACGCGCGGTGGGCATGCACGGTAACTTCATTACCAAAGTAGGGGATTACTCTACGGGGGCGGGTCAAACCATTATGCCTTACGTATTGGGATCGACCGAAGTATATGCTCAAGGCACGTCTTGGTCTGAAATCTTAGAGCACAGCGACAACATTATTCTGTGGGCGAACGATCCAGTGAAAAACCTTCAGGTTGGTTGGAACTGTGAAACGCACGAATCGTTCCCGTACTTGGAACAATTGAAAGAAAAGGTCGCGAAAGGCGAAATCAACGTTCTCTCAGTGGATCCTGTGAAGAACAAGACACAGCGCTATCTTCAAAACGATCACTTATACATCAACCCAATGACAGACGTTGCGTTTATGTTGGCCGTCGCACACACATTGTATAAAGAAGACCTGCACGATAAAGAGTTCATTAAAACCTACTGCTTGGGCTTTGACCCATTCATCCAATATGTACTTGGAGAAACCAAAGACAAAGTAGAAAAAACACCAGAATGGGCGGCAGAGATTTGCGGAGTAGAAGCGGATAAGATTCGCGAGTTTGCCCGTATGCTGGTTAGCGGTCGCACACAGATTCTATTTGGCTGGTGTATTCAGCGCCAAGAACACGGTGAACAGCCTTACTGGGCTGGAGCCGTTGTTGCTGCCATGGTTGGGCAAATTGGCCTTCCTGGCGGTGGGGTTTCTTATGGTCACCATTACTCTGGTATCGGTGTGCCTTCTACTGGCTTTGCTGCTCCGGGTGGCTTCCCGCGTAACCTTGACCAAGGCATGAAGCCAAAATGGGACAACAAAGATTACAACGGCTACAGCCGCACCATTCCTGTTGCCCGCTGGATCGACTGTTTGTTGGAGCCGGGGAAAGAGATTCGCTATAACGGCTCTAAAGTGAAATTGCCAGATTACAAAATGATGGTGATCTCAGGGAACAACCCTTGGCATCACCATCAGGATCGCAACCGTATGAAGAAAGCGTTCCGTAAACTTCAGACCGTTGTCACTATCGAGTTTGCGTGGACAGCAACGTGTCGTTTCTCCGATATCGTACTGCCAGCTTGTACGCAATGGGAGCGTAACGATATCGACGTGTACGGTTCGTATTCTGGTCGCGGTTTAGTGGCGATGCAGAAGCTGGTGGATCCATTGTTCCAGTCGCGTACTGACTTTGACATCTTCACAGAGCTAACTCGTCGTTTTGGTCGCCATAAAGAATACACCCGTGGTATGGATGAGATGGAGTGGGTACGCTCGCTTTATGAAGACTGTCGTAACGCAAACAAAGCTAAGTTCGACATGCCAGAGTTTGATGAATTCTGGGAGAAAGGTGTTCTGGACTTCGGTACAGGTAAACCTTGGGTTCGCCACGCTGATTTCCGTAAAGACCCTGAAATCAATGCATTGGGGACACCATCTGGTTTCATTGAAATTTCGAGCCGCACCATTGGTCGTATGGGTTACGAGCATTGCCAAGACCACCCAATGTGGTTTGAGAAAACAGAGCGTTCTCATGGTGGCCCGGGTTCAGAGAAGCACCCGTACTGGCTGCAATCTTGCCACCCAGATAAGCGTTTACACTCTCAAATGTGTGAGTCCGAAGAATTTCGTTCAACGTATGCGGTACAAGGTCGTGAGCCAGTTTACATCAACCCTGTTGATGCTAAAGCAAAAGGCATTAAAGATGGCGATTTAGTACGTGTATTCAACGATCGTGGCCAATTGATGGCGGGAGCAGTGGTAACAGATAGCTATCCGCAAGGGGTTATTCGTATTGAAGAGGGTGCATGGTATGGACCGCTGAACGAAAAAGAAGGCGCGATTTGTACTTATGGCGATCCAAATACGTTAACTCAAGACATTCCAACGTCTGAACTGGCACAAGCAACCTCCGCGAATACATGTATTGTGGATTTTGAGAAGTTCTCAGGAAAAGTACCGCCAGTGACATCCTTTGGTGGACCTATTGAGGTGATTTAAATGACAGCACATTTATCATCCTTATATCAGGGTGTTGAAGTGCTACTCATGAAGAAAACAAAAGGTTCGGCATTGTTGCCGAACCTTACAGCCTTTCATTAGGATCTAATTACTGCAGTGCAACAGGAGGGCGGGTTTCACGAACCAAAATAGCTCGCTGGCACGCCTGACGTTGCTTTTCCGTCATTAGCACTCCATTACGCCAATAGCCTTTTCTTAAGGCACGTTTAAATTCAGAATAAAGTTCGTCAGGTAGACCGTGTACAATAAGATTAAAGCTATTGCCGTTCATGTTTTATGCTGCCTTGTCTTCCTGATTTTGCAATTCGGTTGGTTTTAAAGCTGGCAGTGGGTTTCTTGAACCAACGGCCTCTTCAATTGAATTAAAGCCATCTTGTTTAAGAAGCTGCACTAATCCGCGGTTAATCTCATTGATATTTTGCGGTCCGTCGAAAATCATTGTTGTGATCATATGTAGCAAATTGGCACCAGAAGTGATCTTCTCGTAAGCATCTTTTGCACTGAATACACCACCAACACCGATTATGGTCAGCTCACCACGAGTACGGCGGTAAACATGACGAATAACGTTAGTAGAGATACGTTGAAGTGGCAATCCGCTCATCGCTCCTTTACCTTTGGGAAGTTTACCTTGTGCTGATGGGTACTCATCAGGCACGTGTTCTTCATTTCCGTCAGGCTTAGCAAGGTTGGTTAGCACAACACCATCCATTTTGTGTTCCACACACGCGTCAACGATGACGTTAATTTCATCCAATGTAATGTCGGCTGCCAACTTAACGTAGATCGGACGGTCGGTGAGAGGGCGGATTTCATCGTTTACGGCATTGAGCAATGCGTCTAAGTTAGCTCTATCGACAAACGGTTCGCCATCTTGTGTGTTAGGGCAGCTGATGTTGATTGTGAAGTAATCACCAATGTCCTTGAAGGCGTGCATCGTTTTTAGGTAATCCTGAATGGAGTCCTCTAAAACAAATTCAGGTGTGATATTTGATTTTGCTGCATTGATTCCCACTCTTAGTGAACCAAAATCAACGTTAGCCAATCGTTTTGCGATTTTTTCAGCACCTTGGTTGTTTAAACCATACCAAACGACAATGGCTTTAGATTTCACCATACGGAAAAGCCTTCTACCAGGGTTGCCGGGGCAAACTTCGCCAGTAAATGATCCCAGCTCTGCGAGCCCAAACCCTAGTGAAGGGTATATTTTTGTTAGCTCACCATCTTTATCGAAACCAGCGGATAAACCGACAGGGTTACGGTAAGTTACACCATCTACCTTTGTATTCAGTGCCTGATTTTCGTAGTTGAAGAGTAAGCTAGTTAGCCCGCGGGTAAGGGCATTTGAACCCAATGCAACGCCCATCTTTTTCAAAACAGAGTGGGCTTGTTCTGGTTCCATAAGAAATATTAGTGGGCGAACGATGCGATAGAGCACTCTCAGAACGAGGTTTCTTACGCCGATTAGGAAGCTCATGACTTTCTATCCTTGTTATTGGTTGACTTTTTATGTCCCTTCAATTGGCCGAGCTCACTACGAGAAGCAATGGTGGTTTCTATCCTGTTAATACTTTAAATAAAATATTAACCATTAAATATCGCAATAATCCCGACACAAAGAGGGTATTTTCTTTTGTAACCAAGATTGACTTGGTATGTTGCTAACTTTAATTAAATGATAATGCGAATGCAAACGATTATCATTTATAATGGTGTTGGTTGTACTCAATTAATGAAGATTAAACTGCACTTTTCACTCGGATCAGGAATGACTTTTTTTTGAAATCAGGTAAAGTAACGACTTTTGAAAAAGCTACCGTCACAGGCACCGAAACTCTTTTGCGATTTTTTGTGTGATTGTCGGCAAAATTTGAAAGTAATTAGGAAGCAAAATGATTCTAGTAGTTGGTCATAAGAACCCAGACACAGACAGTATCTGTAGTGCGATCGTTACCGCTGAGCTATTGAAAGCGCGTGGACTTGAAGCAAAAGGCATTCGCCAAGGCGAAATTAACCGTGAAACTCAGCACGTTCTTGAAGTTGCTGGCGCAGATCAACCAGAGCTACGAACTTCTGTAGCAGGTGAAAACATTTGGTTGGTTGACTACACAGACTTAGCTCAAGCTCCTGATGATATTGGTGATGCTGAAATTCTAGGTATTGTGGATCACCATCGTCTGGGTGATGTGATGACTGTTAACCCTCTAGAAGCTTGGATTTGGCCAGTAGGTTGTACTTGTACAATCCTATTTGCACTTTTCAAGATGGAAGAGACTGAAATCACTAAGCCATTAGCAATTATGATGATGTCTGCAATTTTGTCCGATACGGTTGGATTTGCTTCTCCTACTTGTACTCAGAAAGACAAAGACGCGGTATACGCACTAGCTGAAATTGCTGGTGTAGAAGACGTAGACTCGTTCATCAAAGATCTTCTGATTGCAAAAACAAACATCGAAGGTTTGTCTGCAGCAGAACTCGTAGAGAAAGACTTAAAAGCTTACCCATTTAACGGTCGTGATGTGGTTGTTGGTCAGGTTGAACTTGCGACCCTAGAGCAAGTAGATGGCATGATTGAAGGTCTAGAAGCTGATCTAGAGCGTCGCTGCTCTGAAGAAGGTCTAGCGTTCGCTGCTGTTATGCTAACTGACATCACGACTTCTCAAACTCGTCTTCTTTACAAAGGTGAGTGGGCAGAGAAGCTCGTTAAGCATGAAAAAGGCGGTATGTTAATGATGGAAAACACATTAAGCCGTAAGAAACAAGGTTGGCCTTGGCTTCAAGGTGAGCTTGCTTAACTCTTTATTTATTAAAGTATTATTAGAAGCCGGGGCAGTTGCTCCGGCTTTTTTAATGTCATTTTTTAAGTGCAAACTATGACATATGTATTAAATCTATAATAATTTCGAAATTTCACACTTCATCGACTGGCGAGTTACCTATCACCTGCTACTTTTTTATGTGTCAGTACACATAAAAATATAAATCATTGTATACCTGAGAATTCTTCATTTTAGGTAGAGCATGAACAAAATATATTAAAAAATAGGCTAGGTATTATGGGAATTGCATATCACAGTTATATCGGCACAACAGTCGATCAGTTGCCGGAACTGCCGTGTTCATCTGCTGGGCACCTTTCGCTTAACACACCTGTCGGTAGTTGCGTAGACCGTTTTGGTCGGATTTGGTTAGCCGATACCGCGCACAATCGCGTTTTTGTGTTTGATTCAGAAATGGATCAAATTCTCGCCAGCTTTGGGACCGTAGGTAAAGGCTCACAGCAATTTAACATGCCATTTAGGCTGTTATCACACCCCGATAAGAATTGGGTATACGTTACGGACATAGGAAACTTCCGTGTCCATATTCTTGAATACAATGAAGAACTCGATATTCAATCCATCAAAGTATTCGGTGATGAGCCCGAGGTGGACTTAAAGGGGCCGAATGGCATTGTCGTCCATGAAGGTAAAGTCTGTGTCGCTGATGAGTTTTATGAGGGACCAGATAGCCAGTCTCGCCTTGTGGTTTTTAGCGAAGATGGCAATTTTGAATACACGATCGATGAAATTACCCCAGAAAACGGAGGAGATCCCGTTCACTTACTCTGGCCTCAAGGGTTAAGCTTGGATAAGCAGGGCAATATTTATATTGCTAATACAGGGTTTGCAACCGTCGTGCGCTGTGATTGGCAAGGCAAAGGTATTGTCTTTAGTGAACGCGGAAAATGTTATATCGATGGTCTTGATTTATCTCGTGGCGTTTCAGTCATTCAGAATCGCGTATTGATTCCCGGTGGCGGACCAAACGTTATTTCAATATATAACCTCGATGGTCAATTTATGGGGCAACTGGACGGATTTTTCGCACCCGTTCAGATCACCGAATCGACTGAACCTCAAACCATGCTGATTACCGAACCATTCCTTGCGTCTCTCCAAAAACACAAAGTCAATCTTGCCACTTTAAAAGGAGGCAAAACGCGGGCAACAAAAGTTCTGAAGTCTGTTGGTGATGAACGAGACAATCCTGGGCAACTTCACTTTGTAACTTCTGTTGTTGGAGACGTGACATCCGCGCAAAGCGGCGGGCAAACAGGAGACGCTCCGGCGATTCAAAACTGGTTGGAGCATCAGCTTTCGATACAAGATCAGGTGCTTAAAGCCATGCAGCCTGCTGGTATTCCATCATGGTTAAGTATTGCGTTGTCTGCTCAAACTGAATGGGTTCAGCGATGGCAGCAAACGATGATCCGAATTTTCTTAAACGATAAATTTGATGATCCAGAGGATTTACTTTGGATGGTTGATGCAGGTAATTACCAACTGCAAGCCACTGAAGATGGTAAGAGCAATTCCGCGAGACCGATAAGCTTACCCATGCTGCCGGGCTCGCTTGGCATCGCTGCGTTAACGCCTAGCGAACCGTTACCTGGTCAATTGGATCCAGAGGTGCCGCTGCTTGTCGTGAGCAATTACCTGAGTGGTATTGTCACCGTGCTGCAATATAACGATGTGATAGGCGAATTGGTTCCTTATACCGTCTTTGGCGGATTAGGTTCTAACCCTGAGCAATTAAACAAACCGCAGGGTATTGCCGTTGATCCAACGAACAATGACATCCTGATTGCGGATTCTGGCAATAACCGAATTTGCCGTTGGAGGTTATCGGAAACCGGTGCAGCTGGTTTAGTTCATACCTATGGGCAGCTTGGGGATGAGCATGGAGAATTCCATACGCCATCTGACATCACTGTCGATGCAAACGGAATTAGTTTTATAACCGATCAGAATAACAACCGAATCGAAGTATACGATCAGAGTGGAAAGTGGGTGCGTAGCTTCGGTAAAGAAGGGTATGGAACGAACAACGATAATTTCTTACTTCCTACCAGTATTGATCACGAAAACGGATACCTGTTCGTTTCCGATCTCGTGAACCGAGCAATAAAAATCTTCAAATGTTCTGGAGAGTATGTCGAATCATTCAGTGGTTTTGGAGCCGATAGAGAAAAAGGTCAATTATGGCTGCCTTACTTGCTCCATGTGAAAAATAGCAAAGTCTATTTACCCGATTGTGCGCTGAACAGAGTCAATGTTTATAAATTTAATAGTTAACGTCACCTGTATACCGCTATGACTGGACCATGGGTTGGGTATACACATAGTGAACCGTACAGAAACAACGTCAGGGGTTAGGTATGAATAGTGTTTTTAAACGTGCGCAGGGTAAAAAGCTGTCGCATAAAAAGTTACAAGACGCTCATGGTGTCTGCCAAAAATCGGAAGAAAGTTCTCGGCAGATTTTACAGCAGTTTCAAACGGTCATTCAGCATTTTGAAGACAATGCGAAAGATGAAAAAAAATGCAGAGATGCATTACGTGAGCTGTATGAAAGCCATGAATTTTGCTACGCCAGTGAGAATGTCACTGGTCCGCATGAGTAACGAGGAGGCGCTATGAACTTTTCTCTAAAAAACGCACCCATAAGCATGCGGGCATGGATGATACTGGTTCTGTTTGCTGTTGGGTTAATCGCAAATTCACTCTTAGATGCATCAGCAACGAAAAAGCACATGCGCGCAAACTACGAGCGTGGTGTTCAGCAAATAGTCGAAGGGGCGGTAGGCGTTCTTAACTATTACCATGCACAAAGCCTGAACGGCTCAATGTCGAAAGAAGAAGCGCAGAGGTTGTCGTTAGAGTCGATATCTGCAATGCGATTTGATAACGGAAACTATATTTTTGTTGCGGACAAAGATGGCATCCAGTTGGCGTCTGGACTGAAGCGATTGCTTGGTACCAATATCCTTCCACTGAAAGACGGGAATGGCAAACTGTTCGTGGAAGAGCTCTATGCGACAGGTAAACAAGGGGGCGGGTTTGTCGATTATATGTGGAAAACATCGCCAGATGCGACAGAGCTTTCCCCAAAAACCAGTTATGCCGACTATTTTCACGAGTGGGGGTGGATGATTGGTACAGGCATTAATATGAGTTCACTTGAGCGAGACATTCAACAGTCGCAAATCATATCCATGACCAATGCCGGTATGATTCTGATTGTGCTTTCTGCGTTGATCGCGTATTTCGTGAAGACCATTACCAACCCAATCAATAAAACCGTCGCTGCAATGCGCGATTTATCTAGTGGTGAAGGTGACCTAACGCAACGTTTGAAAGAAGAGGGTAGTCAGGAGCTTATTGAGCTTGCACAGTACTTTAACCGTTTTGTTGGCTCAATTCAGGAGATCATGAGAAGTGTGAGTGATGCGGGCACCCAGTTGGCTGCTTCTGCCAATCAGCTTTCTTCGTCGGTTTCATCCGTTGATGTCAACCTCAATCAACAGCAAAGTGATACTTCACAACTGGCGGGTGCGATGAGTGAAATGTTAACAGCCGTTGAAGAGGTGGCGGGCCGTACCGTCGATGCTTCAGATTACAGCGTGAAGGCAGCCAAGCAAACTGAACAGAGCTTAGTGATTATTCAGCGAAACATACGTGAATCTCAGCTATTAGCGGAAGACATCGGGGAGGCCAGCCAGGTTATTACTCAACTTGCAACCGACAGCCGAAATGTCGATACCGTTTTAGAAGTCATCAGAGGTATTGCAGAGCAAACCAACTTACTTGCATTGAACGCAGCAATAGAAGCGGCTCGTGCGGGTGAAGCTGGTAGAGGTTTTGCTGTAGTGGCTGATGAAGTGAGAACGCTGTCTCTTCGAACTCAAGAATCCACAATTGAAATTCAAACCATCATAGAGAAGCTTCAAGAAGGTGCGGAGCAAGCGGTCGGTGTGATGAGTAAAGGGGCTGAAAAAGCCACCAATACGTCTGAGATTTCTTCTTCTGCAGGGGATGCATTGAATGAAATTGCGCAAGAAGTTCATGCCATTCAAGGAATGAATCAACAAATATCCGCGGCAACAGAAGAACAAACCGTTACGGTAAACAGCATTAACCAGAATGTTTCTAGCTTAAACGACGGTTCAAATTCATTAGCCAGCGAATCGACTCAGATGGCGGCAGCAAGTGAAGAGTTAAGCCAAGTTTCTGAAGATATGATGAGGATGATAAATCGCTTTAAGTTAGCGTAATAAATCTAAAAAAACCTGAAACAAAAATGCCGAAGCGGATAGCTTCGGCATTCTAGGATTCTTTAAGTAGCATATAAAACAAGTTGTCGAAAATACGTAATGGTTTTGATTGATTTATAACCTTAGCAATATATAGAAAAGCTTGTGCGACGAACTTCGTGAGAACAGTACAGTATTCAGATAGTTATATCAATAGTAACCTTTCTTTTAATGTTGTTTTTACTCATATTAGTGAACCTGAACACATTAGTGAGGAGTTTTTTTGCGTCGTAAAATTACGTTTGTAAAATCCGCCGAAGTTTTTGAAATACTTCATGAGGATTTAAATGAGCGTACTAGGTTATATGCAGAAAGTCGGTAAGGCACTTATGGTGCCCGTGGCTACGTTGCCTGCCGCAGCAATTTTGATGGGTGTGGGTTACTGGTTAGACCCTGTAGGTTGGGGAAGCGAAAGTGTACTTGCTGCTTTTTTAATTAAATCGGGTGCCGCCATTATTGACAACATGGCGGTGTTATTTGCAGTTGGTGTTGCGTTCGGTTTGTCTAAAGATAAAGATGGCTCGGCAGCTTTGTCGGGCTTTGTTATGTGGTTGGTGGTCACAACGTTGCTTTCTCCTGCGACATTGTCCCAGCTTCAAGGTATCTCTGCTGACGAAGTCAACATGGCATTTGATCGTGTTGCAAACCAGTTTGTGGGTATTGTTGTCGGTATTATCTCAGCTGAAATATACAACCGATTCTCACACGTAGAATTGCCTAAGTTCCTTGCGTTCTTTAGTGGTAAGCGTTTAGTTCCTATCCTAACGTCTATCGCTGGTATGGTTTTGTCGTTTATTTTAATGACTGTGTGGCCTGTAATTTTTAATGCGCTACTTTCTCTTGGCACGGCATTGCAAGATCTCGGTCCTCTAGGCGCCGGCTTGTTTGGCTTCCTAAACCGTCTTTTCCTTTCAGTTGGTATGCACCACGCGTTGTACCCAGTATTTTGGTTTGACGTAGTTGGCATCAATGATATTCCTAATTTCCTAGGTGGTGCTCAGTCCATTGCAAATGGTACAGCGACTCCTGGTGTAACCGGCATGTATCAAGCGGGCTTCTTCCCAATCATGATGTTTGGTCTACCTGCTGCAGCGTTGGCGATTTACCACAGCGCAGATAAGAAAAACAAAGGCAAAGTATTCTCTGTTATGCTGGCAGCAGGTGCTGCTTCTTTCTTCACAGGTATTACCGAACCGCTTGAATTCTCATTCATGTTCCTTGCGCCCGTACTGTTTTTGATTCACGCTGTCCTAACGGGTATCAGCTTGTTCATCGCGGCATCAATGGAGTGGATGGCTGGATTCGGTTTCTCTGCTGGTCTTGTCGACTTTGTTCTTAGCAGCCAAAACCCACTAGCGACACAGTGGTACATGCTGATTCCTCAAGGTTTGGTCTTTGGTTTGCTTTACTACGTGCTATTCAGAGTTGCTATCGCCAAGTTCAACCTTAAGACGCTTGGTCGTGGTGAAGAAATGGCGGAAGAAGGCGAAGAGAACATCGATCAATTGGCGGCTAAATACATTGCAGAACTAGGTGGTAAAGAAAACCTAGTGACGATCGATAACTGTATTACACGTCTACGTCTTGAAGTGAAGAGCACAGAAAATATCAACGACGACGCATTGAAAGCACTAGGTGCAGCCGGTGTGGTTAAACTGGGTAAAACATCTATCCAAGTTATCGTTGGTGTTGGCAAGGTTGATAAAGTTGCCGCGGCAATGAAAAACCTAAACGCATAAGAATTTTGTTCGGCTAGAGTTCCCCCTAAGTTACTTGAATTACGATTAGTCACCGTTTGCCGAACAAAACCTTTTTAAAACCGAGCGTGCTTTACGCTCGGTTTTTTTTTTATGACCGATGTACTGCTATCTCCTTTTACTTTTATCCTCGATTTACTTTTAGCTCCGAGCTAACGTTACGTTCGCTATAAACTGTCTCGATTATTTTTGACTTGGGTATAGAACAATCGAATTCAAAATGTGGGCTAGTCCTTCACTGTCTGTAAGCATGGGTAGATGACCCGTATGCATTGCATACACACTTTTGATTTGTGCGTTTTTAGCGATTTTAAGTTGAGATGCCAGCGAAATGATTTTGTCGTTATTAGCAAAGATGTAGTGCTTCTTGATTCGTTCCATATTCGAGGATTCAAATGTCACCTTTTCTTCTGCGATATGAGCAGGTTCAGAAAGGGAAAGACGTTGCAGTAGGTCCTTTTGTTTTCTATTCGCATCCTGCGCGAAGGTTTCTGCAAACTTGGCGCTATCCCCGATGATCATTCGGTGGCTTGTTTCGTTATAGCGAACGCCTTCAAAATAATTTGTTTCATCTTGCTTACTCAACGAACCGAATGCAGTTTCCCCCTTTTGAGGAGCAACTGCCGTTACGTAGGTGATGGATTGGAATTGATTCGAAGGGCATAACCCCACGGCTTGGTTGACGATTGCTCCCCCTTGGCTATGTGCAGCAAAATGGATGTTACCCTCTAGTGCTTTGATTTCCCTACACAGCGATTTTGCAGATGAGCTGAGTGTGATGATTTCGGCATTTTCCGATTCCATTCGTCCTGGCAGGTTCACGAAGACTGGTTGGATATTAGAAGATAATGAATCCGATACCTGTTTCCAAGATTCGGCATTGAAGTGAGCTCCATGCACAAAAACCAAGTTCTCCGTTGCGAATACTTTGGTGGTAAAAGTGGCTGCTGAGAACAATAATCCAGTGCATATAAAAACCGTCTTTTTCATTTTAAACTCCTTGTGTTATGTGATTTTCAAGGTGCATTGCCTAGGCTTCTTGTTCAATTAAAATGACTAAAAATGATATCAATTCAAAAGCAAGAGATTACAAAAGATGTCAAATTTAGATTTATCTTCTTCAAAATAAGGTGTATTGATTGTCAATTAGAGCGATCAGCTTATTCGTTGATTCTTGATTGAAAGAACAGTTCGCTCGCGATAGTCTTCTTACCTTCTGAGCTATTCGATGAAATATAGAAAGGGATTTATGATTCAGTTTGGGGAATACAGATTTGATGCTGAGAAAGAGTGCCTAATACTTAATGGTGAACCAGTAGCTGTTCGCAATAAAGTCCACCAACTTCTCTGCTATTTTCTTGAAAACCCTGAACGTATTATCTCTAAAGAAGAGCTCTTAGCTGCGCTTTGGACCAATGGAGATTATCGAGAACGGTCCTTATCTCAGAGCGTGTTAGAGCTGAGAAAGCTATTAGGTGATTCAGCTTCTAACCCAAGGTTTGTTCGAACTATTCCCAATCAAGGCTACAAATGGATTGCTCCCATTACGCAAGTGAATGAACAACCGACACACACGCGAAGAAACCGTTTCGCCGCACTGTCTGCTGTACTCTTAATTCTTGTGACGCTACTTTGGGTGTTTAACCAAGAGGGATCGATGGATTTCTCTGACAGGAAGATCAGAGTAGCGGTGTTGCCTTTTGAAAATGCCACCCAGCTTGATTCCTATCATTGGATTGAATATGGCATGAGCGACATGCTTGCCACTGATCTTATGCTGTATCCCGATGTGCAGGTTTACCCACCTAACCAATTCAAAGTAAAGAGTAAAGCTCTTGAAGACTGGCGAAGTCACGATTTTTCCTCTGCCAGCGTAAATGTTGCGATCTTTGCTTCCGTATCGTTAAAGCAAGGAAGACAGATAATTTCCTATACCATTTTGGATGAGCAGTTAAATCAAACATCTGGTGAAATAGAAAAACAAGACTTGGCACTCAGCATGCCGAGCATAGCGTCTAGCATTGTGCATTTGCTACGTCCTGCAAAGAACGTAGATGTGTTACCCGAATATGAGTTTGAAGTGAATGCGATGCACGAGTATGCGAAAGGGCAGCACGCGTTAAGTCAACGAGGATGTAAACTTGCTCAGCACTATTTCGCTGCCTCATATACGATTGATTTGTCTCACGAGTGGAGTGTGCTTCAATACGCCATTTGCCAATTGGAACTCGGGAATAGAGAAGAAGCACAAATAAACCTGCAGTCTCTATTAGAGAGCTCACCCGATCCCATTGTTGTTGCAATGTCGCATTTGTGGTTAGCGGAAATGTGGATGAGAAAAGGTGAGCTAGATAAAGCGGCGATGCATTTATCCCAAAGTCATTATTCTGAAGTGATAGGCGCGAACTACTTTTGGTTAGAGCAGGGCAAAGAGATCGAATACTACTTGGGTTATTTGTTGAATCGGCAGCGTCTTGAGCGCTCTCCGTTAGGTTCTGATGCAATTCCGAGCATTGGAGTACCGCCTTGGCACACGCCATTCGCGGAAGCGGAGTTAACAGCAAGCAACTATACAAATCAAACCAGTTTCCCTCAAAAGATGATGGCATTGCTTCGCTTCAGTCGAAGTCAAAATCTAGAGATCAAGGTGCGTATCACTGCTTTGGAAGAAGCCTTGGCGATCAATGAAATGGTAGGGTCGCGCCGCGCAGAGACGAGTATTCTTCTCGATTTGATTTACTGGCAGATTCAATCAGGTCAACATTCTGATGCCAAAGAGCTAATAAGTAAGCTAAATGTGGATAGCGAAGATTTCTTAGCGCAGTCGGAGCTGACTATTTTGCAATCTTTTCTAGAAAACACTCATTAACCTGATAGCGTGCATCTCCAGTATTCTTCGCCAAAACATCCTCACTTAGGGCGGGCATGCTTAATGAAATTCAGCATCCACTGAGTAACCAGCAAGCCGTCTGTCGGCAGTTTTAAGGATGCTAAACCTTTGTCTTGAACAGACTTTGGAATCGCGTCTTTTCGTACTTCTATTAAGGCTTTTGAATAGGGTGCACAAAATTCTGGGTGCGCCTGAATCCCAAGTGAGCTTTTCCCCACCACCATAATGGATACGGGGCAGAAATCGTTCCCCGCGACAACCTGACCATCGTCCGGCATAGATATGACCTGATCTTGGTGGCTGACCAACAGATTCACTTTGTTTTGGAATGGGTGCATCCAAGGGGAAGGGGTGACGATTTTAGCAATCGCTGTACCCACTCCCCAGCCAACATCTGCCCTGTCAACTTGTCCTCCCAGCGCTTTAGCCAATAACTGATGACCAAAACAAATACCAATGAAAGGAATATGATTCTGGTGGATCTGACGAACCAGATTCTCTAGCTCTTGGATCCATTGGTCGCTATCCATGACACCAGACTTACTACCGGAAGTAATATAGGCATCACATTCTGAAATATCGTCAGGAAATTCGGAATGATTAACCCAATAGAACCGAAGCTCAAGTGCTTCATCTACAGCATGAAGGAGCCGCGTAAACATATCTTTATAGCTGCCATGATCTGGCTCTAGCTTAGGATTGACGTCGTCACAGATCAGTATACCGATTTTCATAGTCTTCACCGCTACGAGGTTGGTTGATTCATGGGTTGACCTGTTAGAGCGTGCATAAACAGATTCGAATACTCTTCAGCGCTGAATAAAATCGGATTTCCACCTGCTGCGGCATCAAGGACGGCGAGTTCACCAATTCGCTTCGCGTCGTTTCCGTCTAGCCCTATTTCCGCCAAAGTATGTGGGATGTTTAGCGTTTCACGCATTCCCAAAACCCACTCAAGTACCGCGTCGAAGCTGGGGGATTGAAGAGAAAGCGATCTTGCGAGCACCAACATTTTATCTTCGATCTTGTCGCGATTGGCTTCCAAAACGTAGGGCATCAGAATGGCGTTTAATAACCCATGATGTTTATCGTATAGCCCGCCTAGGGTATGCGCTAAGGCATGCATTGCTCCTAACCCTTTTTGAAACGCCGTCGCTCCCATGCTTGAGGCGACGAGAAGTTGAGTTCTTGCTTCGATATCTGCTCCGTCTAGATACGCTCGATATAAGTAGTGCTTCACGAGTTTTATCGACTCAACCGCAATGCCATCAGCCATTGGGTGATAACCGGGCGCGCAATAAGCTTCTAAGCTGTGCGAGAGCGCATCCATACCTGTTGCGGCAGTAATGTGGTTTGGTAACCCTACCGTGACGTTAGGATCGAGCAACACCTGAACAGGCATCATTTTCGGGTGAAAGATGATTTTTTTTACGTGGGTTTGAGAGTCGGTAATAACAGATGCTCTGCCCACTTCTGACCCTGTACCCGCCGTGGTAGGAATCGCAATTACTGGGACTATTTTGCTTTCATCGGCTTGCATCCAATTGTCACCGACATCTTCAAAGCTCCACAATGGGAGACTTTGTTTGGCGCAAAGTGCGATAGCTTTGGCTGCGTCTAGGCTAGAACCGCCTCCAAACGCAACAATGCCATCGTGTTCTCCGTTATTGAAAGCCTCAATTCCACGATTGACATTGGTATCGGTTGGGTTGCTTTGAATGTCGGCAAATAAACCCACTGAAACACCGTGTGATTGGCAGTTTGATAGCGCATTACTCACGATGTCTAAATCTGCTAAGAATGGGTCGGTGACCAACAGGGGAGACGACATGTTAAGGCGCTTACAGTGTTCGGTCAGCGATTCCAAACAGCCTTCTCCAACACTAATTGCTGTTGGGTAATTCCAGTTTGCATGTGTCATTATTTCTCTCCCAAGGATTTAATGTGGAAAGATTTCGGTCTCGTGAGCATTTCAAAACCTATTGGAGATAATGTGCACCCCCGACCGGAATTTTTAACACCCGTCCATGCCAACTGTGGATCAAGATAGTCACAGCGATTGACAAAAAAAGTGCCAGTTTGAACGTCTTCACCGAGCCGGATCGCGGTTTCTTCATCAGTTGAAAATATGGAAGCGGTGAGCCCAAAGTCACTGTCATTCATCAATTGGATGGCTTCTTCATCGCTGTTTACCGATTGAATACCGACAACGGGTCCGAAGGATTCTTCCGTCATAACACTCATAGAATGGTCGACATTGGTTAAAATCTGAGGGGCGAGGTAGGGCGTCCCTTCTTGACTCATAGGGAACAGAGATTCATCAATATGTGTGGCCGCCCCTTTAGCTAAAGCATCACTAATTTGTTCTCGCACAAAATCGGCAGCCGCAGTACGCACCATTGGACCAAGTGTTGTATCTGAATGATTAGGATCACCGAGCTGATACGACTTGGTCAGAGTGGCGGCTTTTTCAACGAAGGCATCGTGAACCGATTCATGAACATAGATTCGCTCTATTCCGCAACAAGACTGTCCTGAATTAAAAAATGCACCGTCGACCAAGGTTTCAGCCGCGTGGTCTAGGTTGGCATCAGATCTTACATACGCTGGGTCTTTACCGCCTAGTTCTAACCCGACACCAATGAACCGACCTGCAGCATTGCGCTCCACCATTTCGCCACCAGCTACAGAACCCGTGAACGCGACGTAATGAATACTGGGGTTTTGAATGAGTTTTTCAGTGGAAGCATGGTCTGTATGTAAATATTGAAAGGTGCCAAGAGGTAAACCCGTGCCTTTAAATGCTTCCACTAACCGTTCTGAGCACAACGGGGTTTGAGCAGAATGTTTCAAGATTACGGTATTCCCAGCAAGCAGGGCTGGAATCACAGCGTTGATGGCTGTCAAATAGGGATAATTCCATGGTGCGATGATCAAAACGTTTCCAACAGGGACGCGCTTGATGTAGCGAGTGAATCCTTTTTTCTCTGGAAGCGTGACGGTTTCAAGGGCTTTATCGGATTGCTCGATCATAGAGAGCGCACGTTCTTCAACGCCCATGATCTCGCCTTGCGTGTACGAAATGGGTCTGCCCATCATCATGGTAATTTCTTCCGCAAGGACCGCTTTGTTTGCAACAAAATTTTCGATGGCTTGCTTGCAAATCGCTTTTCTTGTCTTTAGAGGTGTTGCCTGCCATTCCTTTTGAGCTTTATTGGCTTTATCAATGGCGAGTGCGATGTCTTCTTCGCATGCTAATGTGCGTGTGACGCAGACATTGCCATTGATCGGCGATAGGGTTTTCTGTTCCATGCTTTCCTATACCTTCTTTTGTGTTCGCTCTTTTCAATATCGACGGGATAATGCTTAAATAATTTCGAAGTAGCGCTTCATTTCCCAATCCGTTACCGCTTTTCTGAATTCTCGCTCTTCCCATTCACGCGAAGCGGCAAAGTGGTCCACAAACTCATCGCCAAACATATCCCGCGCGTGCTGAGAACCTTTCAAGCGTTGAGCAGCATCCCAGAGTGTTGCAGGGAGCTTTAAGTCTTCAGGAATATCCTGCTCGTAAGCGTTTCCAACGATGGGTTCACCGGGTTCCCATTTGTTCATGATTCCACACAGGCCGGAAGCCAAAGCAGCAGCCAGCGCGAGGTACGGGTTACCGTCGGCGGCTCCGATTCGGTATTCCACTCTTTGACTGCTCGGCGAGCCGGGAATAACGCGTAAAGACGTGGTTCGGTTTTCTACTGCCCATGTGGAGTGGGTGGGTGCCCAAAAGCCGGGAATCATTCTGCGATAGCTGTTGATCGTGGGGGCGACCATGCATAAAAAGTCAGGCATTAAGCGCTGTAAACCCGCGACGAAGTGACGTTGTAGCGTACTCATATTGTGTTCGCCTTTTGGGTCGTAAAAAGCGGAACTGCCGTCTTTGTTTTGCAGCGAAATGTGGATATGTCCACTTTGACCAGGGTAGTCGTTGCTCCATTTCGCCATAAAGGTCGCCATTAGGTCATTTCTCTGGGCGAGAACTTTTGTGTAAGTCTTAAATAACGCTGCTTTGTCAGCGGATTCCATCGCCTTATCGACTTCAAGCGCTGCTTCCAATACTCCAGGCCCCGTTTCTGAATGGATCCCTTCAATCGGAAAATCCATAGTTTCACCAAGGTCGATCAATTGCTGGTATAACTCTAGATAGGTGGAGTTTCGGATCATGGAGTAACCGAACCAATCTGGTGTTATAGGTTCCAGATCGTAGTAGTTTTTTTCTCGGACAGATTTGGGCGTTTCGTTAAAAACGAAAAACTCATATTCAAACGCGGCAAAGGCGTTTAAACCTAAATCATCGAACTTTTTAAGGATGCGTTTCAGTGTGCCTCTAGGGCATACGTTGGCAGCTTTCTCGTCGAACTCTGCGATAAATAGAAGCATGCCGTCTTCATCCAATACGTCTCGGCACGTCTCTGGCAGAATTTTTACGGGTGCATCTGGGTATCCTGTGTGCCATCCAGTAAATGTGGTGTTGTCGTAAAGTTGGTCTTTTGAATCCCAACCCAGAACGACATCGCAAAAAGCAAAGCCTTTATCAAGAGATGAAAAGAACTTGCCTTTTGACATGTACTTCCCACGCATAATCCCATCGTTATCGAACAGCCCAACTTTGACGTGGGTAAGACCACGTTCTTCAACAATTTTTTTGGCGTCTTCGATGGTTTTAACTGATCTTGCATCCATTTTATAATCCTCTAAGCACCGGCTAAATCAAGCCGGTGCTATACCCTGTTAGCTGTAGCGATATGGCTTTCCTGCTTTCTCCATATCTGCGGCGTATTTCTTAAATATCTCCACCACACGCTTAGTTCTAGGGCTGGTTTTCGCGATTTCATCCCAGAATTTCAGCGCTTCCTGCTCGACGGTTTTCCACTCTTCATCTGGAATGGTGGTGAGCGCAAGTTTGTCGCCTTCTACACGAAGTTTAGCTTCTCCACCCCAATACCAGTGCTGTCGGTAGTAGTGGGAGCTGTCCATGCAAAGTCTCCACAGTGTTTTGAGGTGTTCAGGTAAGGCGTCCCAGCGTTCGCTATTGGCAAAGAAGGATCCGCACCACGCGCCAGAGATGTTGTTGGTTAAGAAGTACTTGGTCACGTCTGCCCAACCTACGGTGTAGTCTTCTGTAATTCCTGACCAAGCAATGCCATCAAGCTCGCCTGTTTGAATCGCCACTTCAACGTCTTCCCAAGGGAGAGTGACGGGAATGACACCGAAGCGAGACAAGAATCGTCCAGCGGTAGGGAAAGTAAATACGCGTTTACCTTTTAAGTCAGCGAGGCTATTAATGGGTTCTACAGTCGCGAAATGACAAGGATCCCATGCGCCAGCAGATAGCCATGTCACGCCTTTTACCTCGCCATACGCCTCTTGCCATATTTCTTTCAACCCGTACTGCTCAAAGAGTACAGGTACATCCAAGCTGTAACGGGTAGCAAATGGGAAGTAACCCCCAAATACGGACACATCCACAGGCGCAGCGATAGAGTCATCATCACTTTGTACTGCGTCGATGGTTCCTCTTTGCATCGCGCGGAAAAGCTCACCAGTAGGCACCAACTGATCGGCATAAAACAGCTCGATAACCATTTCGCCATTTGCGGCTTTGTTAAAAGCATCGACGGCTGGTTTGATGACGTGCTCGCCCAATGCTGGTCCAGCGTAGGTTTGCAAACGCCATTTAATGGTTTTTTTGCTGTTTGCGATGGCAGGAGCGCCGACAATCGCCGTCGCACCCGCAGCAGATACCGCACCTGCTTTTTTAAGGAAATCTCTTCTACTAGACATGTTTTATTCCTCCATGGAATGGGTGTCCTTGTCCAAGTGTAAGGGTGTCACTTAAGGTTATGTTTCATCGGCTGTAGTGGTACTCAGGTAGCCACAAAGCCAGTTGGGGGAAGGCCATCACCAAAATCAATCCAAAAATCATAATCAGGACAAAAGGAATGATTGAAAGGTAGATATCCTTCAAGGAAACTTCAGGTGGAGCCATGGCTCGCATTAAGAATAAGTTGTAGCCAAAGGGGGGTGTCATGTACGCAATTTGGCACGTGATGGTGTAGAGCACACCATACCAGAGCAAATCGAATCCCAGTGCGCCGACTAGAGGTACATAAAGCGGTGCAACAATCACCAACATGGCAGTGTCGTCAAGGAATGTTCCCATTAGTAGATAGGAAAGCTGCATCAGAATCAGCACCTGCCAGGGTGTCAGGTTTAGTCGATCAATAAAGAAACCTTCAATCGCTTTTACTGCGCCGATCCCGTCAAATACTGCGCCAAAGCAAAGTGCTGCAAGAATGATCCACATAAACATGCAGCTAATAGCGAGCGTTTTGCGCAGTGTTTCTTCCATTACAGAACGGTTTAACCGTTTTTTCGCAATCGCGGCAATCGTCGCTGCGGTTGCCCCAACGGCGGAGCTTTCGACTAAGCTCGTTACGCCCATCAAAAACAGCCCAGTCATGGAGACAAAAATCAAAAGTGGTGTAATACCTGCGCGCAGCAAAAGCAGTTTCTCTTTAAAGCTGACGTTACGTTCTTCTTCGGGTAGCGCCGGACCGAGGTTGGGCTGAATTTTGCAACGAATGACAATATAAACGATGAACAGCGTGGCCATCAGGAGCCCAGGAAAAACGCCTGCCAGCCAAAGTTGCCCTACTGGTTGCCGAGCGATCATGCCATAGAGAACCAGAACGACGCTTGGGGGGACAAGAATGCCCAAAGAGCTCCCAGCTTGAATGACGCCAGTGACCATGATCTTGTCGTAACCACGCCTTAGCAGTTCTGGCAGAGCAATACTTGCGCCAATTGCCATCCCCGCTACGCTCAACCCGTTCATAGCAGATATCACGACCATTAAGCCAATCGTGCCGATGGCTAAACCGCCATTGAGTGGCCCCATCCATACATGGAACATTCGATATAGATCTTCCGCAATTCCAGACTCTGACAGCATGTAACCCATGTATATGAAAAGCGGAAGGGTCAACAATGGGTACCATTTCATCAGTTTAATGGCAGAGCTAAAGGCTATTTCAGATCCTCCATCTCCCCAAAGGAGAAGGGCAGCGATAACCGCAATGGATCCGATAACGGCAAAAACACGTTGACCAGTCAGTAGCATTAACATCATGGCGGAGAACATCAGCAGGGCGATCATTTCGTAACTCATGATTGTGCCTCCGCACTTTCAGAGTTGTCACCATACATAATGGTGGCGATGTCTCTGAACCAGACCGCAATGGCTTGTAAAAGCATTAACACGATACTGAGACACATGATGATCTTTATTGGAGACATATAGGGTCGCCAAGCGGAATAGCTTCGTTCACCGTATTCAAGTGCGTAACTCGTGCTCGATATTCCGCCGTACAACAGTATAGAAAGGTAGACCAGCAGCATGATGATAGTGATGCTATCAATAATGGCTTTCTTTTTCGGACTCCAGCTACCGTAGATCAAATCCATTCTTACGTGGCTATTGAGTTGCATGGAGTATGGACCGCCAAGCATATAGAAAGCCACCATAACAAACTGAGCCATTTCCAATGTCCAAAGGGAAGGAAAGAAGAAGGTCTTTGAAATAGATGAGTAAAGCAAAATACCAATCATCACAAAGACGAGGTACATAGCGAACCGACCAATTCTTCGATTTATTGTTTCCACTATGCGGACAAATGACCGAATGGGTGTAGGTAAAGATGCGACTGGATCCTGATCCATTAATGACTCCATTGTTCCATATGGTCTTACTGCTAATATCCATTAACTTTTTGAAAATTAACGGGTATCACCAGAAGATATGAATTCCGTTTCAATCTTCAAGAGATAATTAAATTGTTAAATTTGTTTAAATATTGATCTATTTGTATCTATATTTACAGAAAATAATATTCTGTCAATATAATTACAGAAATTATCTTTTCAGTTTTTGATCTCATGTTATGTTTGTTACAATGTTATCAATTAGGTGGGCTGATACCGTTGGTAGAGCCTCTACTTCATGGAGTAAGATTTGACCGTTGCAGAAAGGATAAAAGCAAGATTCGCTAAGTTAACGCGAGCAGAAAGGCAACTTGCTAATGTGATGCTAGAAAACTACCCTGCTTCGAGCCTCGGAACGGTTGTTTCACTGTCGGAAGCTGCAAAAGTCTCGACGCCGACAGTGGTACGACTAGCGAAAAAGCTCGACTTTACTGGGTTTCCTGACATGCAGCGTAGCATTCATGAGGAAATTGGGGATACGCTGAAAAGCCCAATTGAAAAGCACGCCTCTATTCCAAGCATGGACGAAAAATCGCACCTTCTGGATAGGTTCGCAGACACCGTGATGAACAACATCAGGCAGACAGTTGCACAGGTGGATGAAGCCACTTTTAGCAAAGTGGTGGAACTGCTAAGTAAGCCGGATTGTCCGTTGTACATTGTTGGAGGGCGTATTAGCCACTCCATTGCCGAATACATGTTCACGCACATGCAGGTCATTCGGGCCAATGTCACCATGATTGAACCTAACGCAAACAGTTGGTCGCATTATGTGATCAACATGAAACCGGGCGATACCTTGGTGGTGTTTGATATTAGGCGTTATGAGAACGACATTTTAACGTTGGCAGAAATCGCGCGAAGTCGAGACGTAGAATTGATTCTGTTTACCGATCAATGGGGTTCACCTGTGGTTAAATTGGCGCAGCATGTATTCCATGCTCGAATTGAAGCGCCATCTGCTTGGGATTCGACCGTTGCTATTACGTTTTTGGTGGAAGCCATTGTCGAGGCTATACAGTCTGCAACGTGGTCTGAAACCAGTAACCGAATGAAAGATTTGGAAGTTTTGTTGGATAAAGCTAAATTATTTAAAAAGTTTGTATGACCCGATGAATTTTGTTTGACTCGATGGGGAGAATACTAAAGAATTCCCGCATTCCAGTCCTGAATGAGCACCCTTCATGTCTAAGCAACTTGACCAAGAACAAATTGACACCATTAATCGTTACGATACTGAAAAGCGCCTGAAATACTGTGTGAAAGAGGTCGTAGCAAATAGAGAGATCTGGATCCTCACCGATGAGCATGGTTGTGTCATGCTAAACACTGAGGATGAAGATTGTGTACCAGTTTGGCCAAACAAAGAGTTTGCTCAAGCATGGGCGAACGGTGATTGGGAAGAATGTAAGCCGGAGCCTATTTCTTTGAATAAATGGCACAGCAGATGGACACATGGCTTGGCGGATGACGAACTATCTGTGGTTGTTTTTCCAAATGAAAATGAAGAAGGGGTGATTTTATTCCCTGATGAATTTGATTTTGAATTGAAGAAACAAGCGAATAAAAAATAGAGCCCTGCAAAACAGTTCTATCTAAAACATAGTAACTCAAAACGCGACTATGTAAAAAAACGGTACCCAAGCGTTTTGAAAATGCTTGGGTATATTTTTCATCTCATCACTCTCATAAATTCAATGTTGCGGCGAGACGTATTAGTGGATCAAATTAAAACCCCATAAGCGGGTATAATTCTCCTTTTCTAACTTCGCTAATAGCGCTTTCTAACGTACCGTCGTTTTTGAAATCCGCAATAATCTGTTTCACGACAGGCTCAGCTTCTTCTCTGCTCATACCTACTTTTAGCGAAGGGTGGTAGAGAATTTTTAGCAGTAATCCATCAAGGGGGGAAAGCAAATCCTCTGGCGACGCATCGTTAAAAATTGATGGGTATACCTTATCGGAGTCGTTTGGTAACCCCAACAGCTGAGTGATCTCTTCGACCACGCAACCGAGCAGTTTCCCTTTAGAACGCGCTTGATCAACGGGAATGATTATTCCACCTCTAATCAGCTCTCCGCCTACATCGGTTTTAAAATTCGCCATACAGATGGCTTTGCCTGAATGCTGTAACGAAGACTTTCCCAGAACTCTGACGATATCGTCTTCCCAAATACTTAATCGCGTATAAACCCAAATAATATTGGCTTCTTCTAAGTTATTCGTCAGGCTTATTGGGTGATTCGTGAGATAGGAGAGGTGCTTTATATGCATTTGTGCAAGCTCCGTATGAATGTCTTCATCCGGTACTTTATGCTCAATAAAAATCTTAATAGGCTCGCGCCATTTCCTAACGTTCTGTTTTTCAGATTCGTATTCGTTTTTTAGTGCAACTTCGTAAAACGCTTCTTCTAGGTAAGCGGTATCTAACCAGCGATGACTGGCTTGCGAATAAGAATAAATTGGGTAAAAGAAAAGCACCAAGTAGCCGATAAGATAAGACGCAAATTTTGTGCTTTTCGACATAACGAACCCTAATGTGCGGGAGCTTTATTGAAATGGCTTTCTATCAAACGTTGCGTAATTTGGTGAGATGGGTTGGCAATCACGTCGTGAGTCGATCCCGATTCGACTACATCCCCTTCATGCATCACCATTATTTTATCGGTGATGTGTTTGATTATGCCAATATGCTGCGACACATAAACAAAAGACACGCCCATTTCGTCTTGCAACTCTAATAGTAAGTTTATTATCTGAGACCGCATGGCCATATCAAGACCATTTAGAGCTTCATCAGCAACAATTATAGACGGTTGAAGAATAAGTGCACGGGCAAGGTTGATTCGCTGTTTCTGACCTGTAGCCAGCATTTGAGGGTAAAAATAAGCATGTTCAGGCAGTAGGCCAACACGGATCAATGTGTCTTTCACTCTCATTTTTCGAGCTTCTGACGACATGTTCGTATTTCGCTTCAAAGGGCCTTCGAGAATAGTCCCGATCTGTAATCTAGGGTTGAGAGAGGTGTTTGGATCTTGGAAAATCATGCGAATGAGTTTGCAACGCGTGGCGTAATCACGGTGCTCCAATCTTTCCCCCATTACACGAATTTCTCCTGAAGTCGGTTCTATCACGCCCGCTAACATCTTGGCCAATGTTGATTTCCCTGAACCATTTTGACCTATAAAACCCAGTGTTTGACCTGCTTCCAAGGTGAAGCTAACGGGTTTTACAGCCTCTTGCTCTTTTTTAGTGAATAAACCAGAGCGACTGATAAAGGTTTTTCTGAGGTCGCGAACTTCTAACAACGCGCTCATGTGCGTTTCTCCATATTCAGAGGGAAATGACAGCTAAACTTATGGTTTTTGACTTTTTGAGTTCGCGGAATTTCAACGCATTGGCGCTGGGCGTGAGGGCAGCGCGGACCAAGACGACATCCAATGGGTAAATGTTGAAGTGGTGGAATAGAGCCCGGCAAAGATTGTAATTTGGACTTGTGTGGGATCCAATCGTTAAAATCTGGCATGGCTTGCAAAAGAGCAACGGTATAAGGATGCTTTGGAGCATTTAGTATTTGTTTTGTTGCTGCAGATTCCACGGACTGACCACAGTACATTACGGTGATTCTGTCGGCCCATTGCGTAATGGTCGTGAGATCATGCCCAATGAGGAGAATCGTGGTGTTATTTACCTGATTCATTCGGCTGAGCAGTCTTAGAATTTGGGATTGTGTAATGGGATCTAAATCGTTAGTCGGTTCATCAGCTATCAAGACTCTGGGCTTGGTTGCGATCGCCATTGCTATCATGATTTTCTGGCATTCCCCATCGGTTAGTTCGTAGGGGTAACTGCGCATGATGCGTCTATGATCTTTAATACCCACTTTGTGGAGCAGTGCCATGGCTTGTTTTTTTCGCCATTTCCAAGATTGCCACCATCGACCTTCGAAAGAGTCACGTGGAATGGACTCGGCTAACTGACGTCCAACCCGTTCAGAAGGATCTAGACACGTTGAAGGCTCCTGAAAAATCATGGCGATGTCGCGAGCGATAACGCGCCTTCTTTCACGTGGTGTCAGTTGCAGCAAATCAATGCTGCCTAAACGTAGCCTGTCTGCGGTAACAGTCATGTTGTCTTTGGCTATACCAAGCACCGCTTTCGCCACCAAACTTTTACCAGAACCAGATTCCCCTACCAGCCCACGAATTTCACCTTCGTTCATGGTTAGGCTCATGCGATCCACTGCTTTTACCTTACCTTGCGGCGTTTCAATTTCTATTGTTAGATGTCTAATGTCGAGTAATGGCATTATTCTGTCCCCGCATTTAATGCGCGTCGGGTTCCTTCACCAACTAGATTAATTACAACAATAGTAAACATGATCACTAAACCGGGTAGAGTTACTGTCCATGGTGCGGAATAAATCAGTTCTACTGAATCACCAAGAATCGCGCCCCATTCGGTACTCGGTGCTTGTGCGCCAAGTCCTAAGAACCCTAATGCGGTAATGTCGAGTATGGCGACAGATAACGCCATAGTAAATTCAGCGGCGATCACTGGTAGCACATTTGGAAAAATGGAGTTCCAAAGCAGGTGAACATTTTTCGCCCCATCCAAACGTGCTGCAATGACGTAATCTTTTTCCACTTCATTGTGAACTGCCACATAAACGGAGCGAATAAAGCGGGGGATTAACGCTAAACAAATAGCCAGTAAAATATTGAATTCCCCAAACCCTAAGAAGGCAACGAAAATGATCGCTAATAATAGTGAGGGAATAGACATGACGGTGTCGAGCAGGTGGTTTAACGTACTTGATATTAGCCCTTTGGTCATGCCTGCCAAAATGCCAATAGCACAACCAATAAGACCCGCGATTAACGTAATCAAAATCCCAGCACCTAATGTGAGCTGAGATCCTTCAATCAATCGGGAAAGAATATCTCTTCCTAAATCATCCGTTCCTAAGAAAAACTCGACAGTGCCTTCAGCATTCCAAGAGGGAGGCAGCCTTAAGTTTGCGGTTTGGGCTTGTGGATCATGAGGTGTCAACCACGGTGACAGCAGCGTAATAACCAGAAGAATGACAAAACACCACAGCCCGAACATCGCCAAGGTGTTACTCCGGTAGCTATTCCAGAAATGCTCAAACTGTGTAGGAACGCGTTCTTCCTGATAAACATTATTTGTCAGCATACCATTCCTTTCTTACCAGAGGATTCGCAAACGCTCCGATCAAATCCGATAGAATATTCGCAATCAAAACAAAGGTTGCTACAACCATAACGCCCGCAGAAATCGCGACGTAATCTTGATTTGAGAGCGCATCAAGCAACCAACGCCCAATGCCAGGCCAGTTGAATATAGACTCGGTAATAATTGCAAAAGTCAGCATGCTAGAAAGCTGAACGCCAAATTTTGGGATAATAGGTGGAAGCGCATTTCGAATTACGTGTTCAATAACAATTTCGTATTTAGAAAGACCGTTTATTTTGGCTGCGCGTATATAGTTCTGCTGCATTACTTCCGCTACCGAAGCCCTCATTAAACTGATGATTTGTGTGGTAGGTGCGAGAGCGAGAACGATACACGGTAATATTAGATGTTGCAGTACGCTATGAAGCGCGTGCGCTCTCAGCGGGCTTTCCGATAGCATGGCATCAATAATAGCAAACCCAGTGACGTGGTCGATCTCGTAGAGTAGGTCATAACGTCCTTCCACTGGAAAAAGCTCCCAATTTAACGAGAACACGAGAATCAGCATCAGTGCTACCCAAAATAGTGGGGCAGCAAAGCCAGACATAGAGGTAAATGAGATAACCGTATCAATCCATTTGCCTTGTCGAGTTCCGGCAACGGTACCAATAGGCAATCCGATCAATAGCGCAATAAGAAAGGCAAAAAAGCACAATTCCAACGTAGCAGGGAACACTATCATAAGGTCGTCCCAAATAGGTGTCCCTTGAGCGTTTAGACCGAAATCAAGTTGACTGATTTCACCGATGTATTGAAACCAACCAGGAATCAGATCATCCAGTGCCGCAGGTGAATTTGGGTCAAGCCTAAGAATACTGAACCCTACAAATGTAAGGATCAGCAAAGTGATGATGAATAAGTTCAGTCGTCGAATGGTATACAGAAACATTATTCGCTCCTTTCAACGGTATGAAATGAGCGAACATTAAACGGGCTCATTTGAAACCCGCTCAGCGAATTGTGGTTGGCTTGATACTGAATACCATGTGCAAGTGGAATGACAGGCATTTCTTGATTCAACAGATTTTGTGCCTGACGATATAGGTTTAGTCGATACCTTGGTTGGTTGGTTTCTCGGGATAAATCCAACAAAAAATCGAAATCTGGGTTACACCACATAGAGACATTCAACCCTGCTTTTTCAGCGTTACAAGATAAAAGCGGACGCAGGAAGTTATCTGGGTCGCCCGTGCTAGCTGTCCAGCCTGTAAGTAACATATCGACATTAGGTAAATTTTTATTTAGCTCCGCACGGCTAAACCTATCGTCAGTCAGCAAATTCAACGTTACCCCAATATCAGCAAAGCTTGCTTGTATTTGCTCCGCTGTTTTACGTGGGCTAGGGTTGTACGGACGAGGCTCCAACGGAACCCACATGGATAGAGTGAGCCCTTTGGATAGCCCAGCTTCTTCTAATAACGCCAATGCATAGTTGCGATCATAGCGAATCTGAATACTGTCTTTTTGATAAGCCCATGAGCTTGGTGGCAAAAGAGTATAAGCAATTGAGCCTGTACCGTAATAGACGGAATCTAAGATTACTTGTCGGTTAATGGCAAGGTTAAGAGCCTTACGTACGCGGCGATCTTTTAATGCAGGGTGTGACGTGTTCAAAGCAATAAACGCCACATTCATCGCTGGCTTTGCATGCAAAACTAATTCTTCATCTTCAATAATAATAGGCAACTGGCTAGAGACAGGCGAAGATAATACATCGCATTCATTGCGTAGCAATTTTGCCAACGTACCGGTTCCGCGCGTTGATATATCAAATACCACTTGCTCCATTGCGGGTTCACCTTGCCAATATTTTGCGTGCTTCTTCACTCGAATCAAATCACCCGTTTGGTATTCATCCAAGTAGAAGGGACCGGTTCCTATTGGTTGGGTATCAATGTGATGTTTGTTGCCTTGCTCGATCAATTTACTTGCGTATTCACTGGAGTGAATAACCGCATAGGGTGTCGCAATGTTAGGGAGAAAAGTATTGTCTGCTCGGGTGAGAGTAAACTTAACTTGATTGTCGCTAATCGCTTCGACCGATTTTACCAACCCTCTAAAATCGATACCCTCAAACCAAGGGTAGCGACCTTGCCCTAAATAGTGAAATGGGTGTGAACTTTTAAGAATGCGTTCGAAACTGAAGACGACATCATGAGCTGAAAAAGGTCGGGATGGAGTAAACCAAGGCGCGGTTTGAAACTCCACATTTTCTCTTAGATTGAAAAGGTATTCGGTTCCATCTTCATTGACGTCCCAACTTTTGGCTAAGCTCGATATTGGTTCGTGAGTTTCAGGCTCAAGCGTTAAAAGTGTATTAAATACTTGCTGGCTAAGTGCCTCAGAAGTTAATCCGCTGTCTACTTGTTGAGGGTTAAATGAAACAGGTGAACTTTGACCACAATAAACAAAGCCTTGTTTTTTTACGATGCTGTGATCAATATCATCGCTGCATGCACTGAGAATCCATGCACTGGCGACGGTTAAAGACAATTGTATGAACGCTTTCATAGAGACGAGAATTCTGGCACTTAACGAGGTAATAATGTATCTGCTCATTAGTACCTCTCGATCTGGCTAATTTAACATTTTTTACCTGACAGACCAAACGATTAGTCTGATTTCGAATGGGCAAATGAGAATCATCGCACACCCTTTTTCATAAAGGATAAAGCTGAAATGAAACTTTACTCAGATTGTTGACCAACGAGATTGTATTTTCTCAACATGCCCCTTAACTGATGGTAGCTCAAACCGAGCATTTTCGCTGCTTGTCTTTGATTATGTTTGGATTCGTCGAGGACTTTGTGCAGTAAGGCGAGATCTTGGTCCTCTTGCCATCTTTTGTAGTCGATAGGGAATTGCATGCGAGAAATATCGCTCATCGTGTCGTCGGTCGAAGGTTCATCTTCGTTTTGAACCAGTTCAGTTTGCCAATCTGTGCCAAAGGGATTGAATACCAGTTCATCAATAGGGTATTCCCCCGCGCCTTGCTGATAAATGGCGCGCTCTATGACGTTTTTTAATTCACGCACGTTGCCAGGCCACTGATAATCAAGCAGAGATTGTATTGCATGATCCGTGAAACCGACAAAGACGGGCAGAGACAGCTCACGGCACATTTTAATGGCGTATTGCTCGGCGAGTAAAAGGATGTCTTCTTTTCTATGGCGCAGCGGTGGGATGTGAATGACGTCGAACGCTAAGCGATCAAGTAAGTCTGCTCTGAATTCTCCATTTTCTGCCATTTCTGGTAGATCAGCATTGGTTGCACAAATCAATCTCACATCGGCAGAAAGCGTTCGGCTACCACCCACTCGCTCATATTCGCCATATTCGATTACCCTCAAGAGCTTTTCTTGCACAGATAGGGGAGCAGTAGCGAGTTCATCCATAAAAAGTGAACCATTTTCTGCACGCTCGAAACGACCTTGGTGTTTGCCTTTTGAACCGGTAAATGACCCAGCCTCATGCCCAAATAGCTCTGAGTCGATTAACCCTTCACTTAATGTTGAGCAGTTCATTGAGACAAGTGGTTGATCCCATCGCTTTGAAAGGTAATGTAAACGCTGGGCGATCAGTTCTTTACCCGTCCCCCGTTCTCCAATGACGAGAACAGGTCTTTCAATAGGCGCTAGCCTTGATACTTTATCGAGAACAGAGAGAAAAGAAGGGGATTCCCCTATAAGATTTTGCTGTTTCACGATACGTTCCTTAAGCTGGTGGCGAAATTTACCAAGTGTTGGTGCAATTAATCATAACATAGAAAATAAAAAATCATATTTTTATCTATCTCGTTGTATTGTATGGTAAATAAAAGTTGGCACGCATTGTGTATTATAGAAACCATACCAAGTTGAACAGTCATAAACAGGAGATCAATTATGGGTATTTTTTCTCGCTTTGCGGACATCGTGAATTCAAACATCAGCTCACTTCTCGACAAAGCTGAAGATCCTGAAAAAATGATTCGTCTTATCATTCAGGAAATGGAAGACACGTTGGTTGAAGTACGCACAAACTCTGCTCGCGCCATTGCGGACAAAAAAGAATTGTCTCGCCGTGTTGATACAGTAGAGCGTCAAATCGAAGAATGGCAAGAGAAGGCAACACTTGCACTTACCAAACAGCGTGAAGACTTGGCTCGCTCTGCGCTAATTGAAAAGCAAAAACTGGAAGAAATGGCGCGTGGCTTACACACAGAGCAAACGCTAGTTGATGAAACCATTACTAAGTTAACCGGTGAGATTGGTAAGCTTGAAGCCAAGATCAACGAAACTCGCGCCAAACAACAAGCGCTTGTGATTCGTCGCCAAGCTGCTGGTAACCGCCGTGATGTGCAAAAGCACCTGCACACTAGTCGCACCGCAGAAGCGATGTCCAAATTTGAGCAGTACGAGCGTAAAATAGATGAACTAGAAGCGGAAGCAGATAGCTTTACATCGACAGGACGCTCTCTGGATCAAGAGTTCGCAGAGTTGCAAGCACAAGACGAGATTGAAAAAGAGCTCGCAAAAATGAAAGAGCAAATGAGTCAAAATAAAGAAGACAAGTAATTAACTAACGGAGTCTCTGTATGTCAGCAGCGTTTATCACAGCCCCATTGATTGTATTTCTAATCTTTGTGGCACCAATATGGCTAGTGCTGCACTATCGCAGTAAACGTAAAACGGCGCAGGGATTGTCAGACGAAGACTTTGAAAAGCTGCAATCCATCACTCGCCACGCAGAGTCGATGCAGCAACGAGTTCAAACGCTAGAGCGTATTCTCGATGCTGAATCGCCAAACTGGAGGCAAAATCAATGAGCCAAAAGAAGAGCTTATATAAAGACCCTGAAAATGGAAAAATCGCCGGCATTTGTGCCGGCGTAGCACAGTACTTTGGTGCCGAAATCTGGTTAGTTAGGATTTTGGTCGTGTCAGCAGCGTTACTAGGTTTTGGCTTTTTTGTTATTGTCGCTTACATCGCGTTAGCATTAATGCTAGAGAAGAAACCGAAAAGTATTAAACAAAGTAGTGCACCTCAATTTGAGCACAAGTTGAAAAGCAAGCCTTGGCAGTCAGGAGGTACTCCTAGCCAAGTGATTCATAACCTAGAACGTGAACTGTCTGATCTCGAAGCTTCGATACAAAACATGGAAGCGTACGTAACGTCAGACGCTTTCAAAGTTAATCGAGAGTTTAAGAATCTCTAACATTCTGTACGTGTTTCAGGGAGCATGAAACAAGAAGTTAGATTTCATACATTTATCTCTGAATTGCACTGGAACGCATATCCGTTTTCATCTATGTTATTACGAAGTTTCAAAACATGGATGAACACGCTATGCGTTTCAAATTTCATATACTTGCTCTATCCGTCGTAACTTTAGCTGGTTGTGGTCGAGAGTTACCCCCTGTACCCGAACCAGAATCCCGACCTGCAAAACTCCTCACCATTTCCCTTAGTGAAAAGCAACTTTTCCGCGAGTTCCCTGCTACTTCTGAAGCTGGAGATAAAGCTGTGTTGGCGTTTCGTGTGCCAGGTCAACTTCAATCGATTCCTGCAACAGCGGGTAAGCAAGTCAACAAAGGCGATATTCTTGCCACGCTTAATCCTGATGAATACCAACAACTGTTGAAACAAGCGCAAGCGAATTTTAACTTGGCTGAAGTGCAATATTTACGATTCAAGAAACTTCGTAAAGACAAGGTAGTTTCAGAGCAAGACTTCGATAAAGCTGCTGCGAATCATAGCTCAGCGCTGGCGAGTTTAGATCAAGCGAAAGCAAATGTAAGTTATGCCTCGCTTAAAGCGCCTTACAGTGGAACCATTTCCATCGTTAATGCCCAAAATTTTGAATTTGTAGGCGCACAACAAGGGGTAATGAACATCCAAACTGATCGGATTTTGAAAGTTGTATTCCAGCTTCCAGAACACATATTCCGTCGTTTTTCCATTGGTGACGTTGTTTCTGCAGAAATGAAATTTGATACGTACCTTGATCGTACATTCCCTCTTACTTTCCAAGAAATAGACACGGAAGCGGATCCAAAAACCAACAGTTATAAAGTGACCATGGTGATGGAAAGACCAGAAGACGTCGGTTTACTGCCAGGTATGTCGGGCATTGTACGTGTAGAAATTCCTGAGGGGAGAGAAACAACGATTCCTTCAAGCGCTGTAATGATGAGTGAAGGGCAATCCTACGTATGGAAAAGAAACAGCGATGGCTCTGTTGAGAACACTTCTGTGAGCTTGGATGATAGCTATCACATTATCAGTGGCCTCGAAGATGGCGATCAGATTGTTATTTCCGGCGTTTCAAAATTGAAAGAAGGCATGAAAGTGCGCGAGTGGATTAAGGAGCGAGGTCTGTAATATGAATATTAAAGTACCTTTAACATTACTTGCGGTATCTATATTGTCGGGTTGCGGTCAAGTTACTGCGGTGGAAGATAAGCCTTTGCCCAGAGTGAAAGTCGTTGAACTCGGAGAGTCCATTCAAAAAGAACAAATGTTTTTCCCAGCCGTCGCTGAGGCGGCCGACAAATCCGCGCTGAGTTTTCGAGTGTCTGGCGAAATCAGTAAATTAACTGCAAAGGAAGGTGATCGCGTTAAAAAAGGGCAAGTTATCGCGCAGCTTGATCCTACCGACTACCAATTGAAAGTTAATAACGCTCAGGCAAAGTTCTCTGTTGCGGATAGTCAATATCGTCGGTCAGAGCCTTTGGTTAAAAAGGGGCTTCTAGCGCAATCGCAATTTGATGAACTTGCTGCTCAAAGAGAAATAGCATTAGCTGAACTTGAACTCGCCAAACTTCATCTTTCTTTTACCAAACTACTTGCTCCGATGTCGGGGATCATTTCTCGCGTTAACGTTGATCAGTTTGAAAATATTCAAGTTGGTCAGCACATCGTGAATATACACAGCACAGAGCAAGTGGATGTGTTAGTGCAGATACCAGACAGATTGTTTGTTGCACAGCCTAAAGATTTGGATATTGAAAACATTCAAGTTGTCGTGCGTTTGAAAGAAGGGGTGGAATACCCTGCGGTAATTAAGGAATACACCACCGAGCCTGACCCTAAAACCGCGACTTACAACGTAACGCTTACTATGCCAATGCCGGACGACACCATTATTCTGGATGGTATGGCTGTTGAAGTAGCGGCACAAGGTCAAAACCAGGGGCTTAATTTCCGTCTAGGAATTAGCGCTCCCATTGAAGCGATATTCAATAGCGACGGTGATAATTTGGACCGGAACAATAAGTTTGTTTGGGTAATAGACGAAAACAATATTGCGCAAAAAACACCGATCGTAACTGGGAAAGTAAACCTGAGCGAAGTTCAAATAATCGAGGGATTAGAGCAGGGGCAGCGGATTGTAACCGCTGGTGTTGCGAGATTGCGTAATGGTATGAAAGTAGAATTAGTCAAGCAGGGGGCAGGTCAATGAGTAATGCAAACCAGCCACTAAATCCTGAAGAGAAAGGCGTCGCTGCGTATTTCATTAAAAACCGCGTGATCAGCTGGATGGTAGCACTTATCTTTTTGATTGGTGGTGTATCGGCGTTCTTTGGGTTAGGTCGTTTGGAAGATCCGGCATTCACCATTAAAGATGCCATGATCATAACGTCTTACCCGGGTGCTACTCCACTTCAGGTTGAAGAGGAAGTCACTTACCCGCTAGAAAAAGCCATCCAGCAGTTAACTTATGTAGATGAAGTTAATTCGACATCTTCACGTGGGTTATCGCAAATCAGTGTGACGATGAAAAGTAATTATGGTCCCGACGATTTGCCACAAATATGGGATGAACTTCGTCGTAAAGTGAACGATACCCAGTCTCAACTGCCTCCTGGTGTTAACCCTACTCAAGTTATTGATGACTTTGGGGATGTTTACGGAATTCTGCTTGCTGTTACAGGGGATGGTTACACATACAAGGAGTTGCTGGATTATGTCGACTACCTTCGCCGAGATTTAGAGCTTGTTGATGGCGTCGGTAAAGTGAATGTATCGGGGCAACAGCAAGAGCAAGTGTTCATTGAGATTTCAATGAAGAGAATGAGTACATTAGGAATTGCGCCAAGCACGGTATTCAATCTTCTATCCACCCAGAACACCGTCAGTGATGCCGGAGCGATTCGAATCGGCGATGAATATATCCGTATTCAGCCAACAGGTGAGTTCGAAAACGTCGATAAGCTTGGTGATTTGATTCTGACGGAAGGGGGCGCTCAAGGGCTAATCTTTTTACGAGATGTCGCCGAGATAAAGCGTGGATACGTAGATGTTCCTAAAAATATCATTACTTACAATGGTCATGTTGCGCTGAATTTAGGCGTGTCGTTTAGCCAAGGTGTAAATGTTGTTGAAGTAGGCGAAAGGTTTGACCGTCGGTTAGCCGAGCTGAAATACCAGCAACCCATCGGAATTGAAATATCAGAAATATACAGCCAGCCGAAAGAGGTAGATAAATCGGTTAGCGGATTTGTGGTCAGCTTAGGGCAAGCTGTAGCGATTGTTATTGTTGTGCTTCTGTTCTTTATGGGGCTGCGATCTGGCTTGTTAATCGGCTTGATTCTGTTATTGACGGTATTTGGTACCTTCATATTTATGAAGTATCTAGCCATAGATTTACAACGTATTTCACTGGGTGCTTTGGTCATCGCACTAGGGATGCTGGTGGATAATGCGATTGTGGTTGTGGAAGGGATACTCATCGGCACCCAAAAAGGTCGAACGAGGTTACAGGCTGCGACAGATATTGTAACCCAAACCAAATGGCCACTTCTTGGTGCTACGGTTATTGCTGTTACGGCTTTTGCTCCAATCGGTTTGTCTGACGATGCGACGGGTGAATATTGTGGGACCTTGTTTACGGTTCTGTTGATTTCACTGATGCTGAGTTGGTTTACCGCGATTTCACTGACGCCTTTCTTCGCAGATATGTTCTTTAAAGAGCAGAAAACTGACAAGAGTAAAGAGCCTTCAGACCCGTATAACGGTATGGTATTTGTGCTTTACCGCGGTTTCTTAGAATTTTGTATGAAGCGCGCATGGTTGACTGTTGTTGTACTTGTCGTTGCTTTGATCGTCTCGCTATACGGATTCACTAAAATCAAGCAATCGTTCTTCCCATCATCGACAACGCCGATGTTTATGGTTGACGTTTGGATGCCCGAAGGAACGGATATAAGAGCGACAAACACCAAGTTGAAAGTGATCGCGGATTGGCTAGAGCAAGAAGAGGGTGTAGAACATATAACCACTACAGCTGGTCAAGGCTTACAGCGCTTTATGTTGACCTATGCTCCTGAAAAGGCATACGCGGCTTATGGTGAAATTACTACTAGAGTAACCAGCCATGAGAAGCTTGATCCATTGATGGGAGCTTTACGCGAATACATTGAGGCTAATTTCCCAGAGATTAACTATAAGCTAAAACGCATTGAGCTTGGTCCTGGCGGTGGTGCAAAGATTGAAGCGAGAGTTGTGGGATCCGATCCAACAGTGCTTCGACGTATTGCTGCAGAAGTTATCGACATAATGAATGCCGATAAAGGAACGCACAACATTCGCCATGATTGGCGAGAAAGAACCAAAGTGCTGGAACCCGTCTTTAACGAAAGTCAGGCACGCCGTTACGGTATCACCAAGTCAGATGTTGATGAGCTTCTTATGATGTCATTTTCTGGTAAAAATATAGGTGTGTATCGCGATGGCACAACGTTAATGCCTATCGTATCTCGCCTACCAGAAGAAGAACGCGTCGATTTGAGAAACATCGAGGGGATGAAAATTTGGAGCCCAGCTCTAAGTGAGTTTATTCCGTTGCAGCAAGTCACATTGGGCTACGACATTCGCTGGGAAGACCCGTTGATTGTAAGAAAAGATCGCAAGCGAATGCTTACGGTAATGGCAGACCCAGATCCATTAGGAGAAGAAACTGCCTCGACGCTACAGAAACGACTCATGTCCCAGATTGAAGCCATTGAAATGCCTTCAGGTTATTATCTAGAATGGGGCGGTGAGTACGAGTCATCTCGTGATGCGCAGGAATCCCTGTTTAAGACGATGCCTCTTGGCTACCTATTCATGTTCTTGATCACAGTGTTCTTGTTCAATTCAGTGAAGGAGCCATTGATCGTATGGCTGACCGTTCCATTAGCAGTCATTGGTGTAACGTGTGGTTTGTTGCTGTTCGATACACCATTTGGTTTTATGGCGCTTTTGGGCTTCTTAAGTTTGTCTGGGATGCTGTTGAAGAATGGTATTGTTCTTCTGGATCAAATTGAGATTGAGATGAAGTCGGGTAAGGATCCGTATATTGCGGTGGTTGATGCTGCGTTGAGCCGTGTAAGGCCTGTATGTATGGCGGCAATTACGACCATTTTAGGGCTTGTTCCACTCTTGCCAGACATTTTCTTTAAACCAATGGCGGTAACGATCATGTTTGGATTGGGTTTTGCGACAGTACTGACACTTATTGTCGTACCAGTGTTGTATCGTCTATTCCATAGAGTGAAGGTTGAAAGCTAAGCCAGCACGTAGATAGTACGCCATAGATGTTAGCCCACCTCACGGTGGGCTAACTGTATTTTTAGGTTACTTGGAATGGATGCTACTTGGGTATTAAACTGTTAAGACAGAAGTTGAACTTTAAGGAAATGGCATGACAGATACGACGTGTGCGTGGGCGACTAATCATGAATTGGAAAGGGCATATCACGATACTGAATGGGGTGTGCCTGTCTATGACGACCAAGTTTTATTCGAATTTATCACGCTTGAAGGCGCGCAAGCTGGTTTAAGCTGGATAACTATTTTGAAAAAGCGTGAAGGGTATCGAAGCGCCTTCGAAAATTACGACATTGAAAAGTTGGCTACGTACGATGAAATTAAAGTAGCGCATGTTTTAGAAAACTATGACGTCGTTAGACACAAAGGAAAAATCGCTTCTGTATACAGTAATGCGCGTGCAACCATAGAGCTTCAAAAGGAATTTGGTTCTCTATCGAATGCGCTTTGGCAATTTGTTGATGGTAAACCAAAGGTCAATAAATGGACGTCCGCGGATCAAGTGCCAGCGTCAACAGAACAGTCAAAAGAGATGAGTAAGTTTTTAAAAAAACGTGGCTTTAAGTTTGTTGGTGAAACCATCTGTTATGCGTTTATGCAGGCAGTTGGGATGGTGAACGATCATACAGTAGACTGCCCTAAATACTGAATAATCTGATCTAGCAACCGTAAGGCGTATATTGTATTAGAACCCCAGCAGCAGTGCTGGGGTTTTCATTTGGAAAAGGTATCATTGCCCCAACGTTGCTTTTTCTAGAACAATGGCATTGTAGCGCTCTAATCCCGCTTCTAGATCGGCGATCAAATCATCCGTATCTTCTAAGCCTATATGTAAACGGATCAATGTCCCTTCAAAATTAGGGTTGGCGACTGTCCTTAGGTAGTTAAAGCTCTTAGGTTCATTTGCCAAAATCAAGCTTTCAAATCCACCCCATGAATAGCCCATGCTAAAGTGCTTCATGCCATCCAATAGTGCTGTTGTGGCTCGAGGGTAAGAGGATTTCAGTACGAATGAAAACAAGCCATTTGAGCCTTTGAAATCGCGTTTATAGAACTCATGACCAGGACAAGATTCTAGAGCCGGATGTCTTACATGGTCCACCTCGGGGCGAGACTCTAACCATTTGGCAACTTTAAAGCTGTTCTCGTGGTGTTGGCGCAAACGAACATCCAATGTACGCAGACCTCGTAGACCTAAATAAGCATCATCGGGAGAGACACATTGCCCAAGCAAGTAGCTTTGTTCACGAAGTTGATCCCAGTACTTCTCTGAAGCGACTGCAGTGCCTAGCATAACGTCGGAGTGACCCACAATGTATTTTGTGGCTGCTTGAATGGAAATGTCCACACCGTACTCAAATGGAGAAAGGTTAACGCCCGCTCCCCATGTATTGTCCAGCATAACAATAATGTCGCTTTCGTGAGCAATTTTGGACAAAGTAGGCAAATCCTGCACTTCCATGGTGATAGAGCCAGGGGATTCGGTGAATAAAATTTTAGTGTTTGGTTGAATGAGGTCGCGAATTCCTTCTCCGATCATTGGGTCGTAATAGGTTGTCTCGACACCCATTTTTTTTAGCATCACGTTGCAGAAATCACGTGTTGGCTCATAGCAGGTGTCGACCATTAATATATGATCACCAGACTCAACAAAGGAAAGAATAGCGCTGGTAATTGCTGCTGTGCCACAAGGGTACAGTGCACAGCCAGCACCACCTTCGATTTCAACCATAGCTTCTTGGAAAGCAAAATGTGTCTGAGTGCCTCTTCGTCCATAAAAAAGGGTGTGCCCTTGGCGCTCTGAAGTGGCTTTATGTTTTTCTGCAACCGTATTGAAAACGACCGTTGATGCACGCTGTACTGGAGGGTTAACTACGCCATTTGTCCATTTCTTACTGCGTCCTGCTGTGACCAGCTTGGTCTGGTATTTCTCAGACATTCTTTTTCCTTGTCCCATTAAAATTTACTCTATTTAAACCATTTTAAGAGGGGGGAACGCAAGTGTTATTTCCCTTTAAAGAAGGGGGCTGAGTAAGAAATAGGCACGTTCAAAAATTCGATGGACAATTCCTCGCTCCGACCATGTAGCCGACTCGATTTTATGCGCATTTTCGATGTAAGACTCTTGAAGCCAGTAAAGCTCTTTTGTGAAAGAAGCGTCATCTACAGCTAAAGTTACTTCGAAGTTCAGCCAAAGACTACGCATATCTAGGTTTACTGTACCAATCAAGCATTGATGTTGATCGATGACGACCGATTTGGTGTGTAATAAACCGCCGCGGAATTCATAGATTTCAATACCTGAATTTAACAACTCGCTATAAAACGCCTTAGATGCCCATTTCACCATAATGGAATCATTGCGGTGGGGAATAATAAGTTGCACTTTAACACCGCGTTGTGCCGTCATTTTCAGCGTCTCTAGTAACTGATCGCTTGGGACAAAGTAGGGTGTAGTGATTCTGACGGATTCTTTCGCCTGATTGATGGAAAGAATCATAACTTGTTGAATTAGGTTTTCAGGCATCCCAGGACCCGATGGAACAACTTGAACTGGGTGCAGACCATTTTCTTGATCAACAGGACAATGAGGGAAGGTGGGAAATTCTCGTTTACCTGTTTCTACTTCCCAATCCCATGCGTGAATGGCCGACAAAACATTAACGGTTGGTCCAGAAATTCGGACCATGACGTCGATCCATTGCCCGACACCTGCACCTTGTTTGAAATGCGCAGGGTCGACCATGTTCATTGAACCGGTGTAAGCAACTTCGTCATCCACCACAATGATTTTTCGGTGTTGACGTAAATCCAACCGACGTAGGAATACACGCATAGGGGAAACGGCAAGTGCATGAATGACTTCAATGCCTGCTGTTTCCATCATGGCTTTCCAATGGCTTTTAAAAAAACGATGGCTACCAGCGGAGTCGAGAAGTACTTGAACTTTAACTCCTCGCTTTGACGCTTGTATCAAAGCGGATGCAACGGAGTCTGCCAATCCACCGGGGTGCCAGATGTAGAACTCCATTCGTATGTGGTGCTTTGCCGACTTAATATCTTCAATGACAGACTGAAGGATTTTTACAGGAGAAGTTTGCAATGAAAGCGTATTGCCACAAAGAGCAGGGATACCAGTACGATTTGAACACAGATCGTGAATTTGGGAAATTTGTCCTTCCATTAATTCTGGAAGGTGAGCTTGGCAATCGTGTAACTGATTAAACCAATATTCGTAGGGGGAAAACATACGTTGAGCGCGTTCAGCTCGTTTTCTTCCAAGGTTCAGTTCGCCAAACAAAAAGTAACATGCAACGCCAAGGATTGGGATGATGTAGATGATCATCAACCAAGCCAAAGAAACGCTGACAGCTCTGCGCTTAAGTACTACGCGAACGGTAACCCCTGCAACGAGCACCCAATAAGCAACCAGGCTGAACAGAGCGACAAACTGATAGAACTTTTCCATTTTCCTCGACAAATCAGGATGGTAACGAATTTATTCTACCACTATAAGCAGAAGGAGCTTAAGAAGAAACAACAACTACTCGCATATCCCTATTAAGAATGAGAAATGAGTGGAATAGCCCGAAGAGAAGAGAATGATACCGAGCAATTATATCCAAGTATCTTGAGGTTACTTGGTTATATGTAAACGAATTGTACAAATTTGTTGTAGTAATTAATTTTTCGTATTTTATTTTGTTTAAGATATAACACTAGATTTGATTAAAAAAGAAGCTAACGATGCTTTTTTGTGGGCTATTATTGACTAATTAGACTACGTGCGCTTCCAATTCTAGTCTCAAACTGTTTTACTTGCCATCGATCAGTTAAAAATAAGAAATTCAGTCTGTGTAAATATATTTTTACACAGGCTAATCCAATCAGGCGGTATTTATGGCATCAACATCTCGTGCTCAATTTTCTTCTAAATTGGGCTTCATTATGGCAGCAGCGGGCAGTGCTGTCGGTTTAGGTAATATTTGGGGGTTTCCTACTCAAGCGGCCAGTAATGGTGGTGCGGTATTTTTAATTACCTATCTTGTGATGGTTTTTGTGTTGGCGTGTCCAATGCTAATAGCAGAACTCACCATTGGCCGGTACGGTCAATCTAATCCCATTCAATCTCTTAAAGCAGTTTGGCCAAATGGTAAAATGGGTGCAGCTCTTTTAGGTATTGTAGCAATGACGGCGGCGTCCCTTATTCTCAGTTTTTACGCCATTATTGCAGGGTGGCTATTTGGTGAGTTTGCTGGAAGTGCGTTAGAAATTGTGGGGCTAAATGAGGCATCTACATGGCTAACAAGCTTTGGAGATAGCCGAAACCTGTTTCTAATGATCATGTTTATGATTGCCACTATGTATGTAGTAAGAAGCGGTGTCGCTAATGGTATTGAGCGTTGGTCTACCCGATTAATGCCTGTGCTACTTGTCTTGTTTGTAGTGATGATAGGATACATTCTTACTCAAGAAGGCGCTTCCGAAGGGCTTAAAATGTACCTCGTTCCTGATTTCTCACACTTTAATTCCGATTTAGTGGTGAGTGCGATGGGACAAGCGTTTTTCTCACTTTCTTTGGGCGTTGCAACCATGATGGTGTATGGCTCTTACCTAAAGAAAGATACCAACATTCCTAAAACAGCCGTTCAGGTTTCCCTTGTTGATACTGGAATCGCCATTTGTGCCGGTTTGCTTGTTTTGCCTGCGATGTTTGTAGCAAAACAGCATGGTGTTCAAATTTTCGATGAAACTGGCGCTCTACTAAGTTCTGACACATTGGTGTTCACCGTACTACCCGCAATGTTCGATACCATGGGCAGCTTCGGCATCGTAGCTAGCATGATGTTTTTCGCACTTATGATGATCGCAGCACTAACATCATCCATTTCAATGTTGGAAGTTCCTGTTGCTTGTGCGATAGAAGAATTAAAGCAAACCCGTACTGCTGCCGTTATATGGATAGGTGGAGTGATTACGTTAATCTCAGCGATTATCGTTCTGAACTTTGGCTCGTTATTTGGTTTAGTCGTACAGGCAACAACTGTATACGCTCAGCCTATATTGGGTCTAGTTTGGGCACTGCTTGTCGGTTGGATTTGGCATAGAAATAAAGTACTTGAAGAAATACGTCAGGGTTACCCTGAAGTAGAGAACTCGGTATTTTGGAAAATCTGGCCTATCTATGTACGAGTAGTTTGCCCTGTATTAATGCTTGTGGTGTTCTTTGCGTAGAAGATCACAGCTTAATAATAAGATTATTAAAAAACATTCCTGCCCTAGTTTCTAGGGCTTTTTTGTGTTCGAATATAAATCGAATGTCATATTGTTAATGCAGTAAAGTTCATTCTAAACGTAGGTAGGCTTTTGTACACCTACAACACTTATTGAAACACTTTTTCTTGCATATGATATGAGCTCTACCATTCTTATTATTTTAATTTTTTTAAGCTCTACACTGGGCTTTTTTTAAGGACGCTCTATGAATCTTTCAGTCAAGCAAAAACTGTCGGCCGCTTTTGGCAGCATCATATTTTTAATGGCTATATCCGTCACGGTCGTCTTTTTTCAGGTTAAATCTGCACATGATTTAGAAAACGCCATTCGTACAGATGACGTCCCGGGTATGGAGCTATACCTGACCTTGATAGATGAGTCTGGAGACATGCAGCGCGATGCCTTGAGAATCATTCTAGGTGATAGCTCGGCACAATCAGATTTCGTTGATAATTACAGCCAATTTGAAAGTGCGCTGAACAGTCTAGCGCAAATTGAAACGAGCTCCCACGCGAAAAATACCGTCAATCAAATTAGGAGTTTTGGCTCGGAATATAAACGCTCAATAGAGTCCCTGTTTCCTATCGCAAGTCGTGAAGGGAATACAGCGGAGCAAATGAAAGAGCTGTACGCCAAGAAAATGGCAATAGAATCAAAAACCATGGCTCCAATGGAAAAAATTCTAGACCGCGAATCAGCGGCCGAAAAAAGCGACGTTGAAAACGGTCTTAATACACTAAATGATTCATTAGCCTCTATGAGCAATACGATGATTACGCTACTGGTAGTGGGTTCATTTATTGCTTTGGTTATTGCCTATCGTTTGTCTTCTTCTTTAACAGGGCGAATCGAAAAGCTGGAAGCGGTTGCAAAAAATATTGCGAATGGCGATCTAACGTCTGAAGAGATTGTAGACAACAGTGGCGATGAGCTCTCAAATCTTGCTGAATCCATCAATGCGATGCAACGTTCATTGAAAACGCTGTTGACGTCTATTTCGCAGGTTAGTGAGCAAGTTGAAACAGTCACAACGGATCTCTCTCAGGTCACGACTTCTATTTCTCAGGGCGCGACAGAGCAAGCCGATAAGGCGAACTTGATTTCTACAGCGTCTGAGGAGCTCACCCTTACGATTGGTGAAGTTGCGCAGCAAAGCGTCGCAACCGCAGACAGTGCTTCGCAATCTGGCGATGCAGCGGAAAGTGGTCGCAATGTTATTTTAGGAATGGTTGGTAGCATCGAGAAAGCATCAACTCAAATGGCTGAAATGTCTGTGAGTATGCGTGAGCTGAACGAGCACGGTGAGCAAATTGGCAGTGTTATCAAAGTGATTGAAGGCATTGCCGAGCAGACCAACTTACTAGCGTTGAATGCGGCTATAGAGGCTGCACGTGCCGGTGAGTCTGGCAGAGGTTTTGCTGTCGTTGCAGATGAAGTTCGCGCTCTTGCCGAGCGTACAACGCAAGCAACTCAAGAAGTTTCTGAAATTATCCAAGCTATTCAGCAGGGCACACAAAAGGTGATGTCTTCTACTTCCGATAGCGTTGAATTGGTTGAGAAGGGTGTTGAACAAAGCGCGGGCGCAGGAGCGGCTCTCGATCAGATAGTGGCAAGTACAAACCAAGTTCAAGGAATGATTGCTGCTATTGCGACAGCGACAGAAGAGCAAACAGCAGTAACACAGGAAATTGCTAACGACATTAGTACCATAAATGATATTTCTGCGAACTCATTGCAACTGGTTGATCGCAGTACGCACGACGTAACAGGCTTAAGCGAGCGTGTGAATGAACTTAAGGGCTTAGTCTCGAAGTTTAAAATTTCATAAGTAGCCTTAGGTTTTCCAATAGCTTTGTTTCTCCAATAACTTAGGTTTTCAAATAGATTAGGTTTTCAAACAGATGAGGTTCTCCAATAACCTAGGCTGGTAATTCTTCTAAGCTTGTAAATCACGTAAGTTTGTAAGAGCTTACTGTATTTAATGGCTTCTTCTGTAGGAATCGCTATAATTCAGCGCCTGCGAAGGAGCCATTTATGTTTGATATCCTCTATACCCATTCCGATTTCCTCATTATTAATAAACACTTTGGTATCAGTGTGCACAAAGATGACGGTGACGTTAGCTTGCCTTTTGAGGTTGCGAAAGTATCAGGGGATGAACAGCTCTATCTTGTCCATCGCTTAGATAAAATGACATCTGGGATGCTCATAATGGCAAGGCATGCTGAAGCGGCTAGTAAGCTCTCATCGTTATTTGCGCAGCGTGATATAGAAAAATTCTATCTAGCTATTGGTGCAAAAAAGCCTAAAAAGAAGCAAGGTACGATTACCGGTGATATGGAACGTTCTCGCCGGTCCAGTTGGAAGTTGATGAGCAGTAAAGCTAACCCTGCTATTACTCAGTTCTTTTCTTCTGCAGGGGAAGCGGGAGAGCGGGTATTTTTATGTAAGCCTTACACAGGTAAAACCCACCAAATCAGAGTGGCATTAAAGTCCGTAGGTTCACCAATTATTGGCGATGATATTTATCATCCTTCTTCCGTCTCGGACCGCGGGTATCTCCATGCGTATGCGCTCAGGTTTACGTATGATGACCATCTTTTCGAATTCCTCTGTAACCCTGCCGAACATGCTCACTGTGGCGAAAAATGGCAGTCACCAGTAATAAAAGAAGCCCTAGAGGCGTGGAAAACTCCTTGGAACCTAATATGGCCAACAGTGAAAACAAAATGAAAACGAACTCTCTTATGCAGTTATGGGCTGTACTTGACTCAGCCATTGAGCAAACGCCCGATGAGGTAAGACGCTTATTTCATGGCCGCGGGCGATGCTGGGAAGGGTTAGAACAAATCACCGTAGATTGGCTACAGGGGCAACTCGTTGTTCATCTATTCAAATCTGTAGATCCCGAATTTCTGAATGAACTAAAAGTTGGGTTACTAGGTTTAGCAAAAAACGAGGTATACCTGCAACGTGGATTGAATGCCATCTTGCTGCAACACCGTTATCAAGATGGTGCGCCATTTGAAGCTATTTTTGGCGAGCCAAACCTTAAACCCGTAGTGACGGAATCGGGGTTAAAGTATCAATTGGAGCTGGGTAAAAATCAGAATTTTGGCTTATTCCTAGATATGCGCTTTGGCAGGGATTGGGTACGTGAGCGCGCAAAGCACAAAAAGGTACTAAACCTATTTGCCTACACTTGCGGATTTTCAGTGGCAGCTATTGAGGGTGAAGCCGATCAAGTGGTTAACGTTGATATGGCGAAATCGAGCTTGAGCCGAGGCAGGGACAATCACAAATTAAATGGGCATAACCTGAATTCCGTCAGTTTTATGGGGCATGATATTTTTAAATCATGGGGGAAAATAAAGAAGTATGGACCTTATGATATCGTCGTTATTGACCCGCCGTCATTTCAAAAAGGCAGTTTTGCGCTCACCAAAGACTATCAAAAGATCTTGCGCCGTTTACCCGATTTACTCACAGAGGGTGGGGAAGTACTCGCGTGCGTCAATTCACCCAGCGTAAGCCCCGACTTCTTAATTGAAGGGATGAAGAGAGAAGCGCCTGCACTGACTTACCAATACCGATTAGAGAACCCACCTGAATTTAAAGATAAAGATGAAAATTCGAGCTTAAAAGCCATGGTGTTTTCTTAAATCATCGAAAAGTGGGCGTCTAGATAGTGAATTCAGATTTACTCACTTTTGGGGAAAACGGCTCTGTTTTTCCCTGAACGTTTAGCTTCATAAAGGTTTTGATCCGCTTTGCGAAAGCTATCATCGCTATCGCAAAGCTCACTTGGAAGAGCCGGTTTGCTAATACCAATGGAGACAGTAATATCGAGCGCTCCAGCTTGCGTAAGAAAAGCTTCACTGTTGATGCATTTCAACATGGCATTGATGCGAGTTTCTAAGTGATTATCGGATCGTATTAATACCAAAAACTCTTCACCTCCCCAGCGGATAAGCAGTTCAGCGCTGGATACAAGACCGCTCAAGCGTTTAGCCGTTTCAATAAGTACTTCGTCTCCTACGTCATGCCCGAAGGTATCATTGACCGATTTAAAGTTGTCTAGGTCAAATAAGGCGATTTGATAATATTGCTCTCGACTTAAAATGTCGTCGCTAGTTAATTGACGTTGGTAATGTCGCCGATTATTGAGTTGGGTGAGTTCGTCGATATACGATAGGTCATGCAGTTCTTTGTTTTCACTCTTAATATGATAAGTTCTGCGAAAGGCGTAAACAATGGCGATTACAGCGATCAAGATCCAAGTGCAGGCGATTTGAAACCGCAATTTCTCTTTCGCTAATTGTGCTGCTCCCAGCTGGTTTTGAATGTTCAGCAAATCCTTTTCTTGTCTAATGTGCTGCGTTACAAATGCATGTTCCAGATCGTAGACTTTACTTAACAAGTGCTGTTTATCTTGCTCATAGTATTGTTTGTACATGACGAGTGCATCATCGACTTTCCCCAGTAATTCAAGGATATCCGCTTTTTGTTCATAGGCTCTTATTAGCCAGCGCTTGTGATTGATAGAAGAAAAGGTGGCAATGGAATCATCGACGTTATAAAGCGCTTTTTGAAGATGACCGAGCTCTTGCAATGCCTTCGATTTAACTAACTGGCATTGTCCCTGTTGTATTGGTAGCTCAAATATTTCTGGTGCGGTTAAGCAGCGGTTGGAAGCTTCGATGGTTTTAAGGTATTGCTTGCTCGAAAGATGGAGTAGGGTTTCCCCTTTTATTTGAAGAATTTTACGCCTAGGGTTGGCCGCTTTCTCATCATAATATTTTAACGAAGCATAGTAAGATTCGCGTAGCTTTTCAGCGTTGTTTAGCTTGTAGTATACGTACGCTTCGTTCAAATGAATGAGTTGAAGAAGTCCGTTTCTTTCGCGACTGCGTTGAGGTGCAACCTTACGTGCTTTCTCCATAAACTCCAAAGCTTTGTCCCATTTTTCGATGTGCAGGTACAGTAGCCCCAAGTTATTGTAAAACGAGCCGAGTAATTTCTCGTCTCCGATTTTTTTGGACACATCTATTCCAAGCATGAAGTGGCGCTGCGCATCCATTAACTGGTTATCAGCGTTACTTAAAAAACCTGCGGTATTATGAGCTTTAGGTAACAGATAGAGAATGTGCCTTTCCGTAGCAAGCCTAATGGCTTGGTTGATAAGTTTTGTGCCTTGTTGAATTTCGCCTCTTCTTCCAAGGTTAGTACTTTTGTCGATCATCATTACGAGAGTTAGCCATGTAAGGTCTTCTTGTTCTGAAAGCTGATTAAGTTTTTGAGTGTACTCTTCAGCAAGTTGATGTTCTTTCTTGTCTTTGGCTAAGCTGCGTAAAGTGAAAAGGCGGTAAGCCGCTTCAGTAGGAGTCAGTGAAGGTTTGGTTTTAGCATCAAAAGCCTGGAGGGCTTGTTCCGTTTCTAGGGTAGAGATATCTAGCGTTTTTCTAATTTGCAAAATATCTCGACCATTTTGCGTGTCTTTTAATTCGTTTTCAGGGTGGAAAACGATGATTTGTGCACCCGTCAAATCTTCAATTGTGGGTTCAAAGAGCACAACATAAGCAGTTAAAATACTGAGGAAGCTCAAGCCCAAAAAGGCGGTTATATATAACGCACGTTTTCCCATTGATGAACAGTTCCGGCAGTACCAAGGCTGCCAAATGGTACTATGCCAACCATGCACTTACAACATTATGAACGGTATGCGTGTTATCTCTAGATTGATTGTTCTCTTGAAGCTCAGATTTGACTCAATTCTCATCTGTCTTCTTATTTTTGTGCAGAAAGAATTTTGGAAAGAAGATTCTCAGTAGCAACTTTTGGGCTTGGCGCATGACATATCGCAGAGACCAAAGCAATGCCGTGGACCCCAGTGGTCACAACATCCACTAGATTGGATTCATTGATCCCTCCAATCGCAACGGTTGGAAATGGGCTCTCTTTTACTGCATGAACCAATCCTTCTATTCCCCATTCGTACTTTACGTCAGACTTTGTTGGCGTTGAAAAAATGGCACTGATTCCGAGATAATCGACAGGCAACATTTTTGCTTCTTCGAGCTGCGATTTGCTTTCCACTGATAAACCCAAGATTTTGTCTTCACCGAGTAGCTTTCGGGCGAGGGTTACTGGCATATCGGATTGACCGAGGTGAACACCGTCGGCATCGACCGCAAGTGCCACATCCACTCGATCATTAATAATGAGTGGAACTCCCGTGCCAGTAAGTATCGACTTAGCGCACAAGGCTCTTTCGATAAAAGCGCGGACATCTCCATGTTTCTCACGGACTTGTACCATAGTGACACCACCTTTCACGGCTTCAGTTAGCACTGATGAAAATGTATCGATGTCCTGTTTATCGTCTGTGACTAGGTAGAGAGTGTAGGGGCTCATACCGTATCCTCAATGAGTTTGGTGAGTAGAATGAGGTGTTAAAAAAGCGCTGTAATACAACGCTCTTTAGTGAATTGCCACCAGATTGCTATGACAACTTCAGCCGTTCAATCAAGGTTTTTTCATCGAGTTGATACAGGGTATCAAGCAAGGAGACTTGTAAGCTGCCAGGACCTGTGGCGTTTTCTGCCGCGATTTCACCTGCAACACCTAAGACGGCAGCCGCTGATAACCCAGTTTCATCACCAATTGCTGCAAAAGCACCGGTTAATGCGCTCATGGTACAGCCCATTCCCGTAACGTACGGCATCATTGCGTGACCATTCGATAGCGTGTAGATCTTCGATGGTGTGACAACGTAGTCGACCTCTCCTGATACCACGACATTGCAGTTTAACGCCTTAGCTAAGTGATTTGCTGCACCAACGGCAGTGTCACTGCTATCCAATGCATCGACACCTTTGCTCTGAGCCTGCTCACCCGCCATGGCGATGATCTCTGAAGCATTACCACGAATGATCAGTTTATTAGCTGATTGAGCTAGTTCGCGCGAGATTTTAGTTCGAATGGTGCTTGCGCCACATCCTACCGGATCAAGTATGACGACTTTACCATTTTTGTTTGCTTGATCGACCGCATACTGCATACGCGGAATCCAAACACTGTCTAGTGTGCCTATATTAATGACAAGTGCACCACAGAACGTCATCATTTCTGCTAGCTCTTCACGGGAATGCGCCATGATTGGCGATGCACCAATGGCGAGCAGCGCATTCGCTGTATTGTTCATCACCACATAGTTAGTGATATTTACGACGAGAGGTTTATTGTCTCTAACGGCACTGAGTGCCTTTGCTATGTCTTGAGTATTCATATCTTTCCGTCCTTGATCGCATTCAGCCCTTGTTGCCAGAATGCCACTTCCATACGGGTTGCGGTTTTAAACACCTGAATCAGGTTTCTACCACGAGGGCTATCGAGCTCTACTTCCGCCAGAAGCTTATCAATGGTTTTCGTACCTTGTGCGACACTTTGTTGGAATTCTTCACCGCCATATAGCTGAATCCAGCTTGCGTAGGGGTTCCCTTCTATTTTTGTTGCAGGGTCGTTCAACAGTTGTCGACCGATTTCTGCATATCCAATAGAGCAAGGTGCAAGAGCTGCATACAAATCGATGAGATCGCCTGTCATTCCTGCGTCTAACACATAACGAGTGTAGGCGACAGTGCCGAAATCTTCCGCTTCGGCTTCCAAGTCGGCTTCGTTTAGCCCCCATTCCTTACAATATGAGACATGATGACCGATCTCTGAATCTAGTAGAGCATGAACGCTGGGTAGCGCGTCCCGCATGTCTTCCAAGGTTCTCGCTTTATAAATAGCAAGTGCGTATGCGCGAGCATATTGTTTTAAGAATAGAAAATCCTGCTTCAAATAGTGCATATAGCAAGGTTGCTCGAGCGAACCATTAGCCAATTGCTGAACAAATGAATGCTTGGTGTATTCTTCCCAGTCACTGCGGCATGCTTGGATCAAGTCTTGATGATTCATAGTGATACCTCAATCAGTTGAAGCTTGGGACGTAGTCTTCAGCTTTAGGTAGTGATTGAATGATTTTCTTGTCAAACATGAACTGGGCGTAATCGTCGTATCGTTTGTGATCGACTGCTGATGGGCGCAGTGCAAAGCGTGTTAGCGTGTCGTTCCAAGCGCGTTTGTTCAGTTCGTTGTTGAGTGTGTCTGGCGAATATGCCACAAACTCATTCCAAGACTGTTTAGGGTGGTTCACGATGTATGTGGTGGCTTTTTCTAACGCACGGTTAAATGCCTTGATTGCCTCTTTGTCGTGCGTTTTTGCGTTGGCAACAAAAACTAGCTCGTCGTAAGTGGGTACGCCATGTTCTTCTGGGAAAAACGCTTTCGCTTCATAGCCTTCAAGTGCTAACTGGTTGCTTTCAAAGTTGCGGAATCCACCCCAAATAGCATCAACTTTTCCAGAAGCTAAAGAGGAAGAGAGTGCCCAACCTACATTGATGATTTCTACGTCGCTGTATTTTACATTACCAGTTTCGAGCATGGTGCCTATTGTGACCTCTTCATTACCCGCTATCGCGATACCGATTTTCTTTCCTTTAAGATCGCTCAAGCTATCTATTTTCTTGTTATTCAAGACCGTAAGCGTATTTAATGGTGTAGCAACCAATGTTGCGGAGCGAATTAAAGGCAGACCTGCTGCTACATCAATCGTGAGGTTGGGTTGGTAAGAAATCGCAAGATCAACTTTGTTTGCAGCGACCAGCTTCGGTGGTGTGCTTGGATCAGCAGGTTCTTGAACCTCCACTTTTAAGCCTTCTTCTTTAAAGTAACCGCGCTCTTTAGCGATAACAATAGGGCCATGATTAGGGTTTACAAACCAATCGAGCATTAAGGTGAGTTTTTTTTCTTCTGCGCTTACGTTAAATGAGAATGCAGAGGCAGCAAGTGCTATTGCACTGATAATGTTGTTCTTTTTCAAAATATTTTCCTTATAAGATATACCCAAATTAGGCATTGAAATCGTGGGATACGTTTACCCTTCCCAAGGGATAAGTTTTTTAAGTGCTTCGTCAGCAATGAAATACAAAGACACAGACAAAGCAGACAAAATAAAGAGCGCCGCAAACATTTCATCGATCATCATTCGAGCATTGGCTTGCAACATGAGATAACCCAGACCTTCGCTAGACCCAACCCATTCACCACATACCGCGCCGATTGGCGCAACCACAACGGCCACACGTATTCCCGATGCGAGGGTAGGTAACGAAGCTGGCAGCTGAATGTGGCGTAGTGTTTGCCATTTTGAAGCGCCCATGGTTTTTGCCAAATCCAAATACCCTGTTGGCGTATTTCTCAGACCGTCATAGCAACAAGTGGTAACAGGGAAGAAAATGATGATGGCTGCCATCACAACTTTTGATGTGATTCCGTAGCCGAGCCAAAGCATTAAAACAGGCGCTATAGCAAACACGGGAACAGCTTGGCTGGCGACGAGAATGGGAAGTAGCCAACGCTTTAGTGGATTGAACATCAGCATTTGAAGCGCAAAAACCAGCCCCATTGAAAGCCCGAGCAGTAACCCAAGTAAGATTTCTTGTGCGGTAACCCAAGTGTGTTTTAACAGGACATCTTGCCTTTGTATCAGCCGCTCAAATACGTCCAACGGCGCTGGAAGAATGAACGATGGCATAGCGAAGATGACGACAATCGCCTGCCAAATCCCGAACATCACTCCAACGCTAATGATTGCGCGGATAATCGGATACGTAACGTTATCGCTATGCCTAATGGTTTTCGATAAAGACAGGGCTTTTGATAATGCCTTTGATTGTGATGTATCTGTTTGGTTGGAGCTATTCATAATCTTTTTCCAACCTTTCAATAATGCTTTGTTGTAGCGCAGCGCATTCGGCGTCGAGCTTTCTAGGCACCGCCGAAACGGGCAAGGGAAGTGACTGTGCTTGAGTAGGGGTGTTGTGCATAATGTAAAGCTTGGAAGCTAGTCGAATGGCTTCTTGAGGATCGTGGGTAATGAGTAACACGGTTTTATCTTTTAGTAATTCGCAAGCTAGGTTTTGTAACTTATGTCGGTTCACTGCATCGAGAGCGGAGAAGGGTTCATCCATAAGCACGATTGGCTTGTCTTGCATTAAAGTTCGGGCAATAGCGACACGTTGTCGCATCCCTCCAGACATCGTTTGTGGGAGAAGAGACTGTTTATCGAATAATCCAACTTGATTAAGGAGATGGAGTGCTTTTTCTCTTTGTTCGTTTTTACAATTACTCGCAGTGCCCACAGTATCAAAACCAGAAAAACGAGTACTGATCAAAACATTATCCAGTGCCGATAACCAAGGCATCAATAAATCTTGTTGTCCCATATAGGCAATTTGATCATGAATGGCAACCGCTTTACGATGCTCCACCGATTCCAACACAACCTGCCCATCCCAATTTGCTTTCTCATTAAGCAAACCTGCTAGATAGCGCAACAAAGTACTTTTTCCACAACCGCTTCTACCGAGAAGGCATGTCCATTCCCCTATAGGAATAGTCATGTTGAAACCCGAAAGCGTCGGTGCTTTGGCATCGATATACTGGAGGTGACCTTCTTCAATTTTTAAGTGAAAGCCCTTCCCAGTCATGGCGGAAAACTCCGGTTTGTCACCGTACATCTGAGTGTCCATTAAAGAAGTGATGAACCGGCCCGTGTCCTATACCAATATCTAACTCATCAGAATGCTGGATGGCTTGAGAAATATAAGACTTTGCTAAGGTAGCAGCGGAAATTAGGTCGTGACCTTGGGCAAGGTAGGAAGCGATCGCAGAAGATAACGTACAGCCCGTGCCATGAGTGTTTTTCGTATCCACCCTTTTTGCGGATAACGTTTCTACGGACTCCGAAAAAATAAGCAAGTCATCACTGTTACTGTCGCTTTCCAAATGACCGCCTTTAAGCAAAACAGAAGAACAACCAAGTGCTCTAAGCTTTTCGACCATTTGATCCATTTCTGACAATGTTGTTGGCACCGGAGATCCCGTTAACGTTGCACCTTCAGGTAAGTTTGGCGTAATGACATCGGCAAGCGGAAGGAGCTCTGTTTTTAGAGTGCTGATGGCACTTTCTTCAAGCAGTAAATCTCCGCTGGTGGCAACCATTACAGGGTCGACGACCAAATGTTTCGGTTGATATTGCCTAATCTTGTCAGCGACGACTTTTATGATGCCAGAATCGGCCAGCATTCCGACTTTTACCGAAATCACATTGAGATCGGAAAACACGGCATCTAACTGGCTTGCTACATGATCCAAAGGAATAGGGAAAATAGCGGAAACACCACGTGTATTTTGTGAGGTAATGGCAGTAATTGCGGAACAAGCGAAGCTGCCTGTCGCCGAAATGGCTTTGATATCGGCTTGAATACCCGCGCCGCCGCCACTGTCCGAACCCGCAATGGTTAAAACGATGGGCGTATCACCAGTATGGCTTGTGCTTGCTTGATTAGAAAATGTCATATAACGCTCCCGCATACAGACGCGCGAGAACTTTTCTGACTTGAGAGTGGATCGGTGCCGAGATCAATCCATCGAAAGTGAGAGGTATAGTTCCCTACGTCAGTGTTAACTGAATCAGGTTCAACGGGTCTCGCTATGCGATCTCAGCCCAAAGGCTCCCCGACTATTTATTTCGCGATGATATCAATTCTTGTTAAAAGGGCAACGAATTGATCCTCAGTATGATTCGCATGTCTAATAATTGAGCTAATTGTCATTAAGGGTTGAGAGGTTAAAGGCGTAGTAAATGCATTTTTATGCGTATCTTTAGGGCTAAAAGAAACGTACTGGAAGATAAAAGTCGAGTTCGAATGCTTCATCATCATTGAGAAAATGGTTTTTATGATAATGCACATAAGCCGGTGTGGAGCGAAGTTTAAAGCCTGATTTTGGTAGCCAGTTTTCTAACACGGCGCTAATTTGAGGAAGCAGTTCGCCATAAATCCCCGTTAAACGAAATACGGCGTGTAACCCTCCGGGAATCACCATTTGGTTAACCACTCCACGATATTTTAGTGGCTCCGTTATACCAACACAGGCGACGTATCGGCATTGATCAAGCTCGACCCAAGCTGGATTTGAGTGGTGCAAGCCATATTGATGGGTGAACGTCACATCCTCGCTGTTTGCCCACGCTTGCAGCGTCAGCCACGCATTTCGAATGGAGCGGCTATAACCACTGTGTCTTACATAAGCGGCCATTCTATCTGGGACGTCCGTTATTTTTGGGGCGGGTAATTTGCGCTGCGATACACGTTCATACCCCCGCGCGATTTCTGCATCCTTTAGATAGGGTTTATCGGATATTTTCAAATCATGCTTACGCCATTCGCCTGGTGACATATCAAACGTCGCTTTAAATGCGCGGCTGAAAGAAGAGAGAGAGGCAAACCCACAGTGTGTGGCTATATCCAGAATGGGCGAGTTGGTATCGAACATCAATTGGTTTGCTGCGTACTCCATTCTCGTTCGTCGAATATATTGGTGAATGGATTCACCAACAACACTCTTAAACACTCGGTGAAAGTGCTGTTCAGAGTATGCGGCAATCGACATAAGCTCTTTGACACTTAGAGTTTCACTAATGTCTTGGTGTATATGAAAGAGAACATCGTTGATGCGTGAGACATGCTGTGAGTTCATAACTAGGTGCTCTCTTCAGAAATAACAATTAGCATAAATGGACATAATGATAAGCATAAATGGACAAACAAATATTTACAACTGTGCGTAATATCAATGACAGTACCCAATACTGAAACGGAACAAAAATGGAAGTCGCTCAATCGTTAAAACAAGTCCAGTCATCGTATATTCGTGAAATTTTAAGTGCGGCGAGCGACAAAAGCGTGATATCGCTCGCCGGTGGTTTGCCCGACGAATCGACGTTTCCCATTTCATTGATGAAGCCCGTCTTGGAGCAGCTTTCTGATCAGCCCAATGTTTTTCAATATGGGTTAACGGCCGGTTACCCACCGTTACTGGATTACTTATCCTCCGCTTATGAATTGCCAGAGACACACCAAGCAATGGTGTGCACAGGTTCGCAACAAGGTCTAGATTTGATTGCAAGAGCCTACGTTAACCCTGGCGATAAAGTAGTCATGGAAGCGCCTAGTTACCTTGGTGCTATGCAAGTTTTTGGTTTTGTGCAAGCTAATATAGTGACGGTGTCACAGGGGGCGGATGGGCCAAACCTTCAAGAGCTTGAAGCGTGCTTTGTATCTGAGCAACCCAAAATGTTTTATGCGGTGCCCGATTTCCACAACCCAACCGGAGTTTGCTGGTCGTTAGAGATACGCAAAAGTGTCGCTGAACTCTGTAAGCAACATAATGTGGCGTTTATAGAAGATGCGCCATACCGAGAGCTCAGGTTTGAAGGTGATGCATTACCTATGGTTTCAGATTTTTGTCCGCAACATTCCATTGTTTTAAGATCATTTTCTAAAATTGCCTCTCCAGGTTTACGTATGGGTGTTGTGACCGGAAAACAAGAATATCTAGAACCACTTATCAAAATTAAACAGGGTGCAGATTTGCATTCTAGTGTCCCCATGCAAGCGGTGCTTTTGGGGTTACTAACGCACAATGATTTCGAGCAACACTTAACAGCGATTCGACATTTATACCGCCAACGTTACTTATGCTTAAAGAAGGCGTTGGATACGCATCTTCCATCAAGTTGTGATGCACAAGCTGTTCAGGGTGGGATGTTCATCTGGGTTACGCTACCTGAATGTGATAGCTACGAGCTTGCGAAAAGCTTATTAGAAAATGGTGTAGCGGTTGTACCAAGCCCTGTTTTTTATCCAAGCAATGAAGGGCAAAAATCCGCAATTCGACTGAATTTTACCAACGCCAATGAAGATGAATTGGTCGAAGCCGTAAAACGACTGGCTACCGGGCTGAACAAGGTGGTTTGTTAACGTGTTTGATTGACGAGACAAAAAAGGGTGAACAGACAATCTGTTCACCCTTTGCGTTTTTAAAATGTCACCTTTATGTTCTTTAGAACAGCTCTACCTATGCTTATTTCAATTAGGCTTTTTCTAAATCAATGACTTTGCATCGAATAGGGAGCATTGCCATTGCCGCACCGGAAGAAAGATTCATAACAAAGTTGACCGCTTTCGACAGGTCATCGATTTCAATTTTTTCTGCATTATCAATGCGACCATCGTTTGTCATATCCGTATCGACCACGCTCGGGCATAAGCAGCAAACTTGTACGCCACAAGGCAACATTTCTGTATAGAGCGACTCGGTGTAGCTAACGATTGCGGCTTTTGAAGCAGAGTAGGCAGCAATTTTACTCACAGGAGATAACCCAGCCGTTGAGCCGAGGTTAAAAATATGCCCGTGTCCTTGCTTTTTCATTTGCTGCGCAATTTGATTTGTCACTTGAATTGTAGAGACAAGGTTGATGTTTATCAGTGTAGACAGTGCTTCCAAAGAAACATCAATGTTGCCAGCGGTTAAAATGCCAGCACTGTTTACCAATACATCAACGCGTGGGTGCACGTTCAAGATCTGCTTCAGTGTTTGCTCTACTTTTTCTGGCTGCGCAAAGTCCACTGGGAAAATATCTATATCGATCTTTGGGTTCAGCTCTAGTATTTCGGTGCGGGCAGTAACCAAGTTATCTTTGCTTTTTGCAATTAAGCTGAGTGAATATCCTTGCCCTGCGAAATATAGTGCAAGCGCTTTTCCAATGCCACGGCTAGCACCTGTGATGATGGCATGTTTTACCATGAGTTTACCTTTCGAGTATTTATTAGATTCGATCTATTTTGGTTGGCGTGATTCCTCGCGTAGCAAGCAATACAAAAATCGGCGGAATCGCGTTTCGCCAATATATCACAGGTTGAGGGTTTCAAAAGGGAGTGTTAAATCACCGCTAAATTTATCTTGAAAGATCAACAGATCCTTATTCCAATCTTATGTTTTTTCGGCAAAATTGAGCAGCTCTTTGATGAATACTTCTAATGGTGTGGATATGTCTTTAGCTGCAAGGCGGATAATTGAAAGAGGGCGCTTTGAATCGATGTCGGTTACACGGATGCGATGAAGCGTACCTTTTGAAACTTCTTCTTTAACGGTTTCATTTGGCAAAATAGAAACCCCAATCTCCGCTTCCACCGCTTTTTTTAGAGTGTATACATTATTGTGTGTCTTTCGGATGTTCACATCGACGTTACTATCTTGCAAAAGCTTATCTATAACAACGCGTGTTGGAATACCTTCTCCAAATGCTACAAAAGGCTCATTTTTTAGCTGCTGAATGGAAATGGATTTTTTACCGCTGAGCCTGTGTTTCTTTCCCGTGACCAACACCAACTCATCTTCTGAAAATGGAATGGACTCGATTAGATGGTTTGGCTTTGGGTAAGCCACAATACCGATGTCGATTTTTTCCTTTCGAACCGCTTCATAAATCGCTTCACTGTGTTCGTACTCTAAATGAACACAGACTTTAGGAAATGCCTTCATAAAACCAGAAAGAAAGTCTCCCAGCTCATACATGCCTACACTATGTATAGCGGCTATTCGAATGTGCCCTTCTAAAACACCAGTACTGTAATTTGATTTTATTTTGATGTTCTCGCATAAGCGCAGAATTTCTCGCACATCTTCCAAAATAAGCAGTCCCTCAGGGGTCAACTGGGTCGTTTGAGAAGTACGAGAAAGTAGCTGCTGACCAAGTGCATCTTCAAGTTTTTTAACATGGACACTTACGGCAGGCTGGCTAATGTGGTTCAACTTAGCCACTTTAACAAAACTCTGTTCACGAGCTAAATCACTGAAAAGCTTAAGCTGTATTAAGTTCATGGCAATAATTAAAAGTTATAGAAGTTATAGGATAATAACATTTAATTTACATGAATAACCATAGCATAATTAAGGTAAAGAAATAGACATCTTTGTGAAGCTCACCGGCTTTAGCCCCAAAAGCAAGTCCGTATGAAAAGGAAAGCGCAGTATATGAGTCAAACTAATTCAAATCCTGTGTCTGTAATTCAGACCGCTAAAAAGCAAAAATCGGCAGAAATCTTATTCGACCTCAACGCGAAAAACGGCAAGATTCCGTGGAATGCGGACGGCAAATATCCTTATAAAACAAAAATGGATGTTGTGGAATACGAACGTCACAAGCACGAACTGCAAATTGAGTTACTTAAGTTGCAAGGGTGGGTTAAAGAAAACAACGAGCGTATTGTCATTCTTTTTGAAGGGCGAGACGCGGCGGGTAAAGGTGGAACCATCAAGCGCTTTATGGAGCACCTTAATCCTCGTGGTGCCCATGTTATTGCACTTGAAAAACCAAATGCAAGAGAAAGAAATCAGTGGTATTTCCAACGCTATATTCAGCATTTGCCAACCAAAGGTGAAATCATTTTATTCGACCGTTCTTGGTACAATCGAGCAGGCGTTGAAAAGGTAATGGGGTTTTGCGAAGACGACGAGTACTTAGAGTTCTTGAGACAAACTCCCGAACTAGAGCGCATGCTCGCCAATTCAGGTATCCGCCTATTTAAGTATTGGTTTTCTGTAAGTCGAACTGAGCAATTTCGCCGCTTTAAATCTCGCCAGAACGATCCTCTTAAGCAATGGAAATTGAGCCCTGTGGATATGGCTTCTCTTGCCAAGTGGGATGATTACAGCCGTGCGAAAGACGCAATGATGTTCCACACCGATACCAAAGACGCGCCGTGGACTGTAATTCGTTCCGACGACAAAAAGCGAGGACGGATCAATTGTATGCGCCACTTCTTGAGCCTGATTGATTACCCAGGGAAAGATCACGATGTGGTTAATAGGCTCGATCCGAAGGTTGTTGGAAGCCCGAGAGACATGACCAAAGCAGGATAAGACCAGCAGGCTGAATGAGAAAAGGAGAAAACACTATGCCAGTAAACGATCTAAAAAAACTAAAGAAGCTGTTTGAGAAGAGTGAAAAGGAAGTCGAGAAAACGGTTCAACTTGCCAAACAAGCTGCAGAAGAAGCTAAGCGCGCCATGGAACAAGCTGAAAAAGCAGAGGTTGCCGCTATTGCTGCAAAAGACAAATTAAAGAAAGCAAAGAAAGAACTCAAGCAAGCGCAATCATTTCAGGCTGCTCAGAAGAAGGTTTCTAAGAAATCCGCGATTCGCCGAGCGAAGAAGATCAGCAACCGAGAGAAAAAGCCAGTCGCAGTTTAGGTTTGATGGCTAGCAGGAAAATGGTTTTTGAGGGCTACTTTTGGAATTCGGTATCAGCCATTTAGCTAGACGCCATCCGATCGCCCTCGAAATCTAAATGCTAGGCTAGCCACAAGTTAACGAGAAAAATCAAAAAAGTAAGGGATATCGGGGCGGTGCTTTTCTTGGAGCCCACTTTCGTGTGAAAACCGAAGGTAAGCATCTACTTTAGACACATTCCATCCACTGATATTTTGATCGAATGCCTTGGCGCCGATGAACATATCCGCCATGTTAAGTACATTTGAAGTATCCCACCGACTGATATCCTTATTAAACGATATGGCATAACTAAACATTCCCCACATATCAGTCACTTGTGAGGTATCCCAATTACCTATGTCTTGGTTAAATTTTATAGCGCCAGCAAACATACTGCTCATGTTACTCATTTGAGAAGTGTTCCATTTACCAATACTTTGATTAAATGATTCATTGCCACCAAACATTCCGGACATACTCGTCACTTGTGATGTATCCCATTCGCCAATAGGTTTGTTGAATGTAGAGGCCAAAAAAAACATCATTCGCATATTTTCTACTGAGGATGTATTCCAGTTGCCAATATCTTGATTAAATTCTCGGGCACTACGGAACATTCCCTTCATGGTTTCTACTTTTGAAGTGTTCCATTGACTTATGTTTTGATTGAATTTGAAGGCTTCGTAAAACATATTCGACATACGCGTGACGGTTGATGTATCCCAATCACTAATATCTTGATTAAATGTGTGATCTTTATAAAACAGTGCTGTCATGTCGGTTACATGTGAGGTACAGAACCGAATCTCGCCAGCTTTAAGTTTAGCGAGATTTTCTTCAAATCTAATTGTTTGATTATCTACAACTAAATAGCTCTTATTTTGGTGGTAAATAACATCGCCAATTGCATTCTCAGTACACGAGATTGTGTGGGGTGTTTCTTGGTTAACAGTACAACCAGTTATAACCATTAAAATTGAGCTAAAGATACATTTTTTATTCATATTAGTGATTTATTTGCTATCTAAGACATAAAAACGATTGGCTAAAATAACGACCACCCAAAATCTTGACATATGTAAAGGTTTTGGGCGACCTGATTTCGGCTTAGGATGGGCGCCAATTTGCACAAATGATATCTATAACAAAGTATTATGGATAGATATGCTAGGAAAAATTATTAGGTTCGGCACGCGCCAATAAGAAGTGTTTTTATGACGCTTGCGGTTATTAGACTTAAGCGCTAGTTTCTTCAGACCTATCATTAAAAGTATCTTTATCGATTTTTTTCTCAATATTCTTCAAAGTATGGAAACCAGACCAGATTCGAGTAAATGTGGTTATCCAGCATAGAGAGCCAAACACAAAGGCAATGACCGCGAAGTATTGCGGGAACAAGCAGAACAGCACAAAACACGCTATGGTTTCGGTTCCTTCGGTAATGCCGCTCATGTAGTAGAGGGATTTGTTGGTGTAAACCGGGTTATCAATATTGTGTTTGCCCGCCATCACCGCAAATGCCAAAAAGCTACACCCAGTACCGATAAATGAAAAAATCAAAAAAGCACCTGCGATAGCGTTGGCTTCTGGATTGGCAACAACGAATCCAAAGGGGATTAACGAGTAGAAGAGAAAATCCAAGCTGATGTCGAGAAAACCGCCAGAATCGGTGATGCCGTGCCTTCTGGCGAGCGCGCCATCAATGCCATCCCCAATTCTGTTTAATACAATAAATAGCAGTGCCCAGCTGTATTCTTGAAGAATCAATGCTGGAAATGCCAAACAGCCGATAAGAAACCCCACGAATGTCGCCTGATTGGCAGTCACGTTTAACTTATCTAGCGATTGAGCCACCAAATTGAGTGGAGCGCGAATTACCTTAATACTGAATCTATCAAGCATGGGCTTTCTCCCATGGCCAGCTCAAGCAAGCACTATTGGCTGGAACGTCGGCTTCATCGTGTGTGACCATTAAAGCGGGTATGTTTGCATCCTTTAACTGTTGGAATACCCATTCTCTAAACTGAACGCGTAAATCTTTATCTAACTTACTGAATGGTTCGTCAAGCAAGGCGACTCTTGGTTGAGCAAGTAACATTCGAAGCAAACTTACACGGGCTCTTTGCCCGCCAGATACTTGATTAGGGAACGAGTTTGCCAGTTTTTCTAATCCAACTTTTTCTAAGGCCAACATCGCTTGTTGGTTTCGTTCTTGACCTTTCACTGAGTTAGGCAAAGCAAATGCCAAATTTTCCCAAATATTTAGATGAGGGAACAGCAAGTCATCTTGGAATAGAAACCCAACTTTACGTTTGTGGGGGCTAATGTCGCCGACCTCTTTATCTTCAATCAAGATATTACCTGAATATTTGAAGTCGTCGGAAAGGTGCCCTGCAATCGTACTGAGTAATGACGATTTACCGCATCCACTGGGTCCCATCAAAGTAAAGACTTCGCCGTCTCCGACCTCAAAAGAAATCGGATTGAAAAGGGCTTTGTTTTCTCGATCATGGATGACGAGGTTTTTTAGCTGAAGCGTCATGAAGGCTTTCTGTCCTTACTAATTGTGTACGACGTAAACGTCTGTTTTGTAACTGATTGGTGAGCATCGCAAAGGTGAAGAATATCAGTGGTAAAAGTGCCTGCCAAAGAGCATAAATAGCAGTGACTCGTCTGTCGTGCCCACTGGTTAATGCGACGGCTTCTGTTGTTATGGTCGCGATCCTTCCTGCACCAAGCATTAGCGTAGGTAGGTATTGAGCCAAGCTCACACTAATACCCACGGCCCAAGCATAAATGATGGCAGGGAAGAGAATGTGTGCTTTAACCGACCACCATGCTCGGAACGGGGATTTCCCCAAGCTGAGTGCGGCTTGAGTTAAGCGATTGTCGTAGCTGCGCCAAGGACCGTCTAGCGACAGAAATACGTATGGGAAGGCGAAGAATACATGCGCCCAACAAACCCAGAAATAGTAAGCGTCTGATGAAAAAAGCAGCGTGGTAATCTGGAGCCCAAATAAAATAGACAGCTGAGGCACTAACATCGGAATCGCAATAATGAACCCCGGAACATGCACACGATGTCGAATACGGTATTCGTGACCAACCAAAGCGAGAATAAGGGCAATGGTTGATGAAATAATGGCTATCGACAGGCTATCAAGCACCGTTGGTATGATGCCTTGCCATTCGTTTGACCAAAAACGCTCACTTAACCGTGTTGGGAACAAGTCGGGAAAACGCCAGCGCTGAGCAAAACTCCAAATGACCATCAAAGGCAACGTGAGAAATGCAATTAACGTTGTGCCCAAGAACAGTGTTTTACCGGGCATTTTGATGCCGAATCGACCGCCAACCTGCCAAGCTCTGCATTTTTTAACTGAAAGTGTCTCCACGCCACGCAAGACTGCGATTAACAAAGCGCAGACGAAGAATAAAATAACGGCCCCTGCTGCTGCGCGAGGAAGCAAAGAAAGATCGGGATCGTTAAACCATTGCCAAACCAAAACCGCAAACGTCGGTGGGTTAGTTGGCCCTACAATCAAGGCTAAATCAACGACTGAGGCACCGTATGCCAATACGGCGAGCAACGGAAACCGGAGTTTAGGCAGCCATTGAGGGAAAATACATTTCCACCACATTTGAGCATCGTTATATCCAAGGCTATGCGCGACTTGCGTGGTTTGGTTGATTTTTAGCTGCTGTAAAATAGGAATGCTCATGAGCAGCAAAAAAGGGATTTCTTTTAGAGTCAGTACCGCGATTAATCCCCAACCCACTTGATTGTGAACGATATTAAAATCCCAAACGGTATCGCCAAAAATAGGCATCATGTCCAGAATAGGGTGCAGCGCTCTTACGATCATTCCCGTTGGAGCAAACAGAAATGAAAAGCCGATAGCGAAGGCAACATGAGGCAAAGCGAGTAGGGGAGAAAGGGTGAGTTCGACCTTTTGCCAAAACGTAGAGCGCCAACAGGCTTGCAGAATGAAAAACGTCAGTATGCACGCCAAAAACGTACTCACTAATGTTGTAAATACTGTTAGAGAGATAGACTCCCATACTCCACTCCAAGCAAATACGGCGGTAAAACCGTTTGTTGATGGTTGGGTATAGCCAAGCGGTGGAATGTAATTTATCGATGACAGAACCACACCTACAAACCCAGGGATTGTAGGGGCGATACATACAGCGATCATCAAAAAATATAGGAGTCTTAACATCATGACTTTCTGTGTTGAACCTCCCCCTAAAAAGAGGGAGGAATAGGTTTATTGACCGTAGCGCTTAAGCCATTCTTGCTCTAACGCGATCTGCCAGCTTGGGTGTGGCTCGGCAACGGATTTAAACAATTTAGTGTTCTTTGCACTGCCTGTTAAATGCTTAGATTCCAGTACCGCTGGGTCGCCCCATATTTCCAAGTCGCCTTTGCGAGATTGTGCTTCTGGGCTAAGCAAAAAATTGATGGCAACTTTGGCCCCTTCTTTCGCACGTGCGTTCCACGGGATGGCTAGGAAATGGATATTCGATAGTGCGCCAGAGTCCATTGCATAAGCTTTGGTGCTTTCCGATAACGTCCCATCTGCTTGAGCAGAAAAGACAGCGTTAGGGTTGAATGTAATGGCTAAATCCAACTGGCTGTCATCCAATAACTGCATCGTTTGCTGTGAACCCGATGGGAATTGCTTACCTTGTTTCCAGCTATTTGGGTGTAGCTTATCTAAGTATGCCCAAAGTGGTTGAGTTACTTGTGTAAATTCAGCGTCCGACACAGGCTTCATCAAGCGAGCGTCGTTATTTGTTAGCTCAATAAGCAGTGCCTTTAAAAAGCTTGTACCGTGAAACTGAGGTGGCTTAGGGTAACTAATACGGTTAGGGTAGGCCTGCGCATAACTTAATAATTCTGTAAATGTCGCTGGTGGGTTATTCAGCTTTTTAGAGTCGTGGATGAAAACAAGTTGTCCAACGCCCCATGGTGCTTCTAGCCCAAGTGTTGGCTCTGAGAAATCGCTATCGACAGGTAATGACTTATCGACATATTGCCAACTAGGTAACCCTTCCACAAATGGACCATGTAACAACTCATTGGTTTTCATCGATTTGAAGTTTTCACCGTTAATCCAAACCATATCGACGCTGCCGTCACTATTTTTTCCTGCCGTTTTTTCGGCTAATAGGCGCGAACTGGTTTCTGCAATATCAGTGACTTTTACGTGTTTCAGTTCAACACCGTAGCGGCGTTGCAATTCCTTGTCGGCCCAGCGTAGGTAGTTGTTGATTTGTTGGCTGCCACCCCAAGCATGGAAAAATACGGTTTGACCTCGGGCTTTTAATTCAATGTCTTTCCATTGCTCTGCAGCCGCTGCTGGCAGTGAAAGCAATGCAATACACAATGAAGAAATGAGCTTTTTCATGATTATCCTTTTAAATGTATAAATACAATGCGCAATCACTTAGTTCCTGATTTGACTTTAATCCTTAAACGTCTTTAAGAAAGCAGTGACTGCGAACATCCAATTTCGTTGTAAAACGAATCCCCTGAAAAGTGAAAACAACATCGAGACAGTGAATTATTCCATCGCAATATCAGACCTCATTCACGCCTGTTTCCTTTCAATTATGGCTTAATTTTTCAAAAATTTAACTTTAAGACCATGAAAGAGGGTCATTTTTGATTGATTGGGTGAATTAATCGTCTAATGCGGAGGGCTTTCTCTGAAGTTCTTTAGGTTCTGTTGAACTTTCATGGTCGAATTTTGTTCGAGTTCTAGACCTCTTAATCGCACCGCAAGGTGTGAAGCCTAGTCATAGTAATAAAAAACGCGCCGAGTTAGGCGCGTTTACAGGAGCAGTGTCGTTTATTACGAGCAGTGCCAAGTGAACGGATAGAGCGATATGGCTAAGCCAATTCACATAGTTGTTGTTAATCTATTTTTTGTCGCAGTGCTCAATAGCAACTGCCTGATCGACGATTAACTGCCCTCGAGTATTTCGCAACATTAAGCGATATCGCACGCCCTGTTCTAAGGCAGCTTTCACTTCATTGCTTGAACAGTAGTATTTGATGGCGTTATGCATAAGCTCTTGTGGAGCAATTTTTCCCTGATCTTGATTGTAAATCATGAGCAGTTCAACCACGCCAGACTTGGCTCTTGCTTTCATGATATTAAGAGCACCAACTTCAGTCGGGAGACCAGCAGAAAGAACGCTAGCTCTATGCTGCGCAATAAGCTCTATTTGCTTTTGCTTACTGTCCGAAGAAGCACACCCTGCAAGTAGCCCAACAGAAAGCAATGTGGTGCCAATCACTTTGGCTAAAGAATATTTCGACATAAAGTTAGAACACTTTCTTGAAAGGTTTTACGATGACGTTTTCGTATACACCAGCTTCTATATATGGGTCTGCGTCTGCCCAGCTTTTTGCATCTTCTAGAGAATCAAATTCTGCAATCACAGTTGAACCTGTGAAGCCCGCTGCACCAGGATCGTTACTGTCTACTGCTGGCATTGGTCCTGCTGTAAGTAAACGACCTTCATCTTGGAGTGTTTGCAATCGAGCAAGGTGTCGCTCACGAACACTTAGGCGTTTTTCTAGTGAATTCTCAACATCCTGAGAAAAAATCACGTACCACATAGATAAGACTTCCTGTTCAAATTGATTAGTTAGAGAGATACTAAACCGATTCAAAGCAAAGATCTTGTTCTGCAAAAGATATTTACTTTTAAATGGCTTAAAAATGTGAGTTTCAACTAGAAAAGCTTTATCACTTTTGTAGTTTATCTTCTTTGATGAACTCTAAGTGATTTGGAAGGTCACTCAAGCGTTCTTTCAGAAACTCTGGATAGATAGTGAGCTGTTTGGCATCTTCTATTGGAAACCATTTGAAAACTAATGGGCTGTCTTCCTCAACACCAGAGAACTCTTTATCTTTGGGTATCGCTTGCGGTGTGTCCAAGTTCATGAGAAAGCAGTTGGATATTTCGTGGTATTTACTTCCGTCGTATTCGAAGAAATTTTCGATGTACCACAGGTGCCTTTGTACTACGGCTTTGAGACCCGTTTCCTCTTCGATTTCCCTAACAAGGGTGTCGTCAGAGTGTTCAAAAAATTCAACCCTACCACCGGGTAAAGACCAAAAATCGTCGTTCTTGCTGGTATGCAGGAGGATATGCCCTTCATCAATAATGATGGCTGCACTCCTGAAGTTGAATCGAGACTGTCCTTGTCGAAAATGAATCATCTGACACCTTGCTTCGTTAGTTCGTTAGTTCGTTAGTTCGTTAGTTCGTTAGTTCGTTAGTTCGTTGGGATTGGACGCGGTTTTCCATCACTGTCGATGGCTACATAATTGAATGTCGCCTCACATACTTGAAATCGGTCTTTAACACCATCTTCTTTGACGGGTTTAACCCATACCTCCAGCTCAATACTCATTGAGGTGCGCCCGATTTTGGTACATTCCCCATAACAGCACACCACATCGCCTACCTTTACTGGTTTTTTGAAAGTAATACTGGAGACGGAGACCGTAACAATTCGTCCTCCTGAAATTTCTTTAGCTAAAATCCCGCCGGCCAAATCCAGCTGAGACATAATCCAGCCGCCAAAAATGTCGCCATTGGCATTGCAGTCGCCTGGCATAGCTAAAGTTCGAGTAAGGAGTTGCCCTTTTGGTGTGCTCATATATGGCCACCCATTATTTTTGTTAGGTAATAACGCATCTATTTTTCCAAAACAGCAGAGGCAAATTGCCTCATAAAGAAGTCGGGTTAATTAGGGGGAGGGGATACTACCAAGACAAAAGGCCTCAAACAACGTTTGAGGCTTTCTAAATAACCTGAACTTAGAATAAGAAACTAGAAAGCTGAATTAATCTTTGAGCAAACGGGCTATTGGCTATCTTTCTACTGGTCTTTAGGTATCTGCTTATAGATGTAGATACCAGTAAGAATCATAAAGCCAAATGTGGCTGCTAGTAAGCCGAATACTTTGAAGTTTACCCAAATATCTAAAGACATTGTAAAGGCAACATACACATTTAAAGCGGCACAAAATGAGAAAAAACCAATCCAAGCGTAATTGATTTTGTTCCATGCAGAATCCGGTAGGCTGATTTCTTTGGCTAGCATGCCCTTAACAAGAGGTTTACCCATTAGTTGAGTGACAAACAAACCAATTGCAAACACCAAATAGACAATAGTGACTTTCCATTTAATGAAGCTTTCATCTTGCAGAAACAACGTCATACCGCCAAACACCGCGACCATAACAAATGTGATCAGCTGCATTTTCTCGAATTTTCTATAGACGAGGAAGGTCAACACAATTTGAATGGCGGTCGTGACAATAAGCGCCCCCGTTGCTACATAGATGTCGTACATCTTGTAGAGCACGAAGAAAATAATGAGAGGAATAAACTCTATCAGTTGTTTCATTTACATCATTTTCCTTTCTTGAGGTTACAAGCCAGTCTACATAAAGCCTGCACCTCAAGATAGCTGTAGCATCAGATCTCTATTCCATTTTAGCTGTTGATATTTGGTAGATATTCCCATTATCTGTACCGAAATAAAGGTGTTCGCTCGGTGATATCGCTATTGAACGGATTCTCTCACCAAGATCGGTAAACAATCGAGTTTCATCAAATGACTGTGGGTCGACCACATTTATGTGAGTCAGCTTCAAAGCACCGATAAGAATTTTCCCGTTTAGCTCTGGGTAATGCTTTCCCCGATAAAGCACTAGGCCACTAGGTGCAATCGAAGGTACATAAACTTTCTTCGGTGGCTCTATTCCTGCTTTTTCTTCAGACTCACCGACAGAAATTGGTCCCCAATACTCTTTTCCATGAGAGGTGATAGGCCAACCATAGTTTTTGCCTTTCAAAATGAGGTTGATTTCATCTCCACCGCGAGGTCCATGCTCGACAGACCAAAGTTGCTGAGATTGTTTATCAAAAAATAAGCCTTGAGGGTTACGGTGACCGTAGCTCCAAATCTCTGGAAGTGCCTGCCCACCTAAATCTGGGTTACTGGCTGGTTGTGCTCCATCGAGGGTTAATCGAAGTATGGAACCCGCATGTGTCGTCAAATCCTGACCATTGGGTCTTTCACCTCGATCACCGATACTGAAAAACAGGTGTCCATTTTCATCAAACGCGATTCTGCTCCCATAGTGGCGGCTTGTGTCAGTGATTGATTGGGTGACGATAATATCTTTCCAATCTTTTAGAGTTGCGCCCACCAACTTTGCGGTTGCCAGTGCAGTGGCAGAGCCTCCTTTAGCAGGTTTGCTGTAGGTGAAATAGAGCTGTTTGCCATTCTTGTTCGTTATAGCCGAGTTACCTGACTCAAGGTTTTGCGGGGAAATTGCGACATCCATTAATCCCCCTTGTCCTTGCGCGTAAACGTCGGGGAGCCCAGATACGCGGGTTAAACCGCCTGTTTTAACATCTAGAACATAGCCATTCCCTTCACGAGTTGTCACAAACGCTAAACCGTCTTCAATGAAGGTTAGCCCCCAAGGTACACCTTTCACTTCACCCACTTTATCAAGAGAATACATGGTTTGAGAAAATGAATGAGTACTGAGTGCCGCTAACAAAAACAACATAAGTAAACTGGATTTTCGAAACATTACGCTGACCTCTTACATTCACGGTATTAATACTAAATATTATTAAATCATAAAAACTGCTTGATATGTTCAATTGATCATCTATTATGACGAAGTGTCAAAAATGACGTATCGTCACGAAAGTGTCATCCTATACAGAGATAGTGGACGTGTTACAATGAGATAGGAGCAAGTTTATATTTATACGGTGATCGACCCATGTTCGGATTTGGTTGTAGCAAAGACAGTAAGTACGCAAAGCAAAAGTGCTCTTTGTCGATGACAAAGAAACAACAAGCTATTGCAAACAGAGAAATGGAACTGATTGAGCTCGCTCAAGAATTAGTGAAAGAGCAAGGTTTTGCCAATTTCACTATGGATAAGCTAACATCTCGCAGCCCATACTCTAAAGGTACTATCTATAACCACTTTTGCAGTAAAGAAGACGTTGTACTTGCACTTTGTATTCATTCTTTGAAAAAAGAAGCCATGATGTTTAGTCGTTCAATGGCTTACGAAGGTACAACACGCGAAAAAGTAATGGCAATGCATACCGCATATAGAATTTATGTACGGTTAGAGCCTGTTTTATCTGATTGCGTGATAACGTCGAAAACGCCTTGGGTTTTGGAGAAAGCTTCTCCTGAAAGAGTAAAAGAGTTGAATGACTTAGAAGAACAAGTCATTGATCAGGCAGATAAGTTGGTGCAACAAGCGGTTGAAGTTGGGGATTTAAAGTACAGCCCAGGTCTAAGCTCCGATGCCATCGTATTTGCAAATTGGTCTGTTGCGTTTGGCTCAAACGCACTCGCTAAAAACTCGACAAACAGTTACTGTATAAATCGCTTGCAAGACCCTTTCTCAGTGTTACAGAACTCCAATATTGTTTTGGATGGGCTTCAATGGAAGCCACTGTCTACTGAATGGGATTATCGCAAGACCTGTCAAAAGGTTGAGCAAGAGATATTTGCTGAAGAAATTGCTTACCTTGAGTCTATAGGGCGTTAAGTAAGCTTTCTAATAAACCCGCTTAGGCGGGATTATTTAGGCTCTTTGGTGACGATTCGTCATATTTTGCATGGTATCGAGGAATAATACCTCGAATCGATCTAGTAGAGTAATTTTAACCAGCATGAGCTGGTTTTAAATTACATATAAATGACGAAACGTCACAAACGGAGAGTGTGATGAAAGTTGAACAAAACCTTTTCACTAGGTTATTAAGAAGCCCTATTAGCCATACGCCATGGGTTCTACTGATAACCACCGTCTTATTGATTGCAGCTATTATAGGCGGTAAAAATCTTTATTTCCGTGGCGACTACAACATTTTCTTTGATGGTAGTAACCCACAACTTCAGGCTTTTGAAGAAATTCAAGCCACATTCAATAAAACCGACAATCTCGCGATTGTTCTTGCCCCTGCCGATGGAAATGTCTTTAGCGAAGAGACCTTAGGGTTAGTTAAAGCGCTGACTGAAGATGCATGGCAAGTTCCTTTCTCAAGCCGCGTGGATTCACTTTCAAATTATCAACATACCGAAGCGTTTGAAGATGACCTCTTAGTGGAAGATCTTCTGTTCGAAGATTATGAATTAACACCGGAAAGAATTAATAAAATTAAAGAGATAGCACTTTCAGAGCCAGTACTTGTAAAGTCTGCTGTTTCAGAGAATGGTCACGTAACGATTGTTAACGTAACGCTTCAGCTGCCTAAAAAAGATGAAACAGCAGAGCTCATTGAAGTAGTGGCATTTGCAGACGAGTTGATTGCAAAGTACGAAGCCCAATACCCGAATGTAAACTTCTACAAAGCTGGGATTGTGGCACTGAATGATGCCTTTATGGTCTCTGCTCAAAAAGACAGTTCAACCCTCGTACCTGCAATGCTCGGTGCCATCTTGGTTTTCTTAACCATCATGTTACGTTCATTCCTAAGTGTGGTTGCAACGCTTGTCGTTATCATTGGTTCTGTCGCCGCAACAATGGGGCTATCAGGTTGGGCGGGTATGTTCCTGAGCACCGCTACAGTAAATATACCGACACTAGTTTTGACGCTTGCCGTCGCGGATTGTGTTCATGTTATTGCAACTATGCGTCAGTCAATGCTTGAAGGAAAAAGCAAAAATGAAGCAATTTCGCATAGTGTTTGGTTGAATTTCACGCCTATTTTGATCACATCAGTAACGACCGCTCTTGGGTTCCTGATGATGAATATGTCTGACTCTCCAGTATTAAGAGATTTCGGTAACCTTGCGGCTTTAGGCGTGATGATTGCGTGCGTGCTATCAGTAACGCTTCTTCCTGCTCTTCTAAAAGTACTTCCAATAAAAGTTAAACCGCAAGAGCAGGGTAAAACGAGCTATATGGATCGATTTGGTAGCTTCGTTGTAAACCAAAGAAAAGTCCTGCTTCCGTTATCTGTCGTTGTGATTGTTGCGTCTGCTGCTTTGATTCCTCAAAACGAAATCAACGATGAATCCGTGAAGTATTTCGACCATACCAGCGAGTTTCGCCAAGCAGCAGATTTCATGGAAGCGAACGTTTCGGGTATGACGAACATAAACATCGCGATTAAAACCGGAGAATCTCAGGGTATCGCAGCACCAGCCTTCTTAGAAACGTTAGGAAGCTTCACCGATTGGCTTCGTGCTCAGCCAGAAACCGATCATGTTGCTTCTCTTGCTGATGTTTACAAGCGATTGAATAAAAACATGCATGGTGACAATGAATCCTATTACACGCTTCCTCAGGACAGAGAACTCGCAGCTCAGTATTTGTTGATGTATGAAATGTCGTTGCCTTATGGCTTAGATCTCAACAACCAAGTCAATGTGGACAAATCTTCAGTGAAGTTGGTTCTGACTACTCAGAACCTAGGGAGCAAAGAGCTGGTTGATATCGAAAACCGGATCTACGACTGGTTCGCAACGAATGCACCACAATATGAAATCTCTGCCTCTAGCCCAACCTTAATGTTTGCCCATATTGGGGAAACGAACATGGCAAGCATGCTGGCAACGCTTCCAATCACCTTAATTTTGATTTCTGCACTCATGATATTCGCACTCCGCTCTGTTCGATTAGGAGTGATCAGTATCGTTCCTAATATGGCACCAGCAGTCATCGGGTTTGGAATGTGGGCGCTTTATTCAGGCGAGATCAACTTAGGCTTGTCTGTTGTGGTTACTTTAACGCTGGGAATTGTCGTGGATGATGCGGTTCATTTCCTCAGCAAGTATCAACGTGCCCGCAATGAAGGTAAAGACGCTGAGCAAGCGGTTCGATATGCGTTTAACACCGTTGGAAGAGCGTTAGGTATTACTACTGTCGTTTTAGTTGTTGGATTTTCAATTTTGGCAATGTCGAGTTTCCGTCTGAACTCTGATATGGGGCAATTGAGTGCACTTGTCATATTCCTAGCGTTGGTTGTCGATTTCTTATTCTTACCGACACTTTTGATGCTGTTTGATAAAGACAAAGTGGAAGAAGAAAAAACCGAACGCACTGTTTCCTTGAACAAACCTGGAACAGTCTCTCAATAACATTTGTGCAGGTGGTGATGCCGCCTGCTTTGAATTAAAGGATTACACCATGAAATTTAAATATACCTCTGTTTTACTGGCTAGTGTTTTGTTCTCTGGACAGGTCTTTGCTGATAGTGCCAAAGGGCTTGAAATTGCTAGTGAAAGAAAAGCGAGAGATACAGGCTGGCAAGATTCGATCGCGACCATGAGCATGGTATTAAAAAATGCACAGGGTGAAAGCAGCTCAAGACTAATGCGATTGAAATCTTTAGAAATCGATGGGGATGGTGATAAAGGGTTAACGATTTTTGACGAACCCCGCGATGTAAAAGGAACGGCGTTTCTTAACCATTCACACGCAACTGAACCGGATGACCAATGGCTTTACCTTCCAGCATTAAAACGAGTGAAGCGCATATCTTCGCGTAACAAATCTGGTCCTTTTATGGGCAGTGAGTTCGCTTACGAAGACCTAAGTTCGTTTGAAATAGAAAAGTATCAATTTAGCTATATTCAAGATGATGTCGTAGAAGGGGAACCTGTCTTCCTTCTTGAGCAAATCCCGACGGATAAAAACTCAGGCTACACCAAACAGCTTGTCTGGCTTGATCAAATGCATTACCGCCCATTGAAAGTCGAGTTTTACGATAGAAAGCGTTCATTATTGAAAACACTGACGTTTTCAGACTATCGCGTATATGAGGATAGATACTGGCGTGCTCATACAATGAAGATGGTGAATCACCAATCAGGAAAAAGTACGGTTCTAAGCACCGAAGAACTCGCTTTCAAAAACGGGTTAAGCGACAGTGATTTTAGCAAAAATACGTTAAAACGAGTGCGATAAGGAAATGCGATGACAATACGAATAGCAACGGTTTTAGCAGCTTTAATCACATTGCCTAGCGCAGCAGAATTCAGCGGTCAGGTGAATTTGGAGCACAGGCAGTTTTTCCAATCCGGTCTTGATGGGCAGGGAAAAGAGCAATCCTCATTGGTACTAAAGCCTCAATGGTATTGGGCGACTGAGTCTGGTAATGGTGAATGGAGCTTTATGCCATTTGCTCGATTAGATAGTTTAGACAAAGAAAGAACACACGCAGACATTCGAGAGCTCCAATATTTGCATGTGTTTGACAGCTACGAAGTGCGCGCAGGTATTGGCAAAGTGTTCTGGGGAGTAACAGAGTCGGCACACCTAGTGGATGTGGTAAACCAATCAGATTCGGTTGAGTCTTTGGATGGGGAGCAAAAGCTGGGTCAGCCCATGGTGCAGGTAACAATGGATCGTGAGTGGGGCATTGTTGATGCCTTGGTTCTACCGTATTTCCGTGAACGAACGTTTGCTGGAAAGGATGGAAGGCTGAGATTACCCGTTTCTGATGATGCGCTATATGAATCATCAAAAGAAGAACAACACGTTGATTTCGCTTTTCGATACAGCCAAATGCTTGGAGATTGGGATGTAGCGCTTTCTTACTTTAATGGTACGAATCGCGATCCCTATTTTCGAATGGATAATGGTGAAGTAAAACCGTATTACGCCCAGATGTCTCAAGTTGGTTTCGACCTTCAAGGGATTGTAGGTGATTGGCTATGGAAACTCGAAACGATTTACCGTGACAGTTTCGATAACCACACTGGGGTTGTCGCGGGGTTTGAATATACGCTGGTGGGTTTTGCTGAATCCGATTGGGACGTAGGAATGATTGCCGAGTATCTTTACGATTCCCGAGGAAACAATGCACAAAATATAGGGCAAAATGATGTGTTTTTTGGTGCTCGTCTTGTCGCTAATGACGCAGAAGGAACAGAGTTTCTTGTTGGAGTAACGCAAGACTTAGACAATAGCGATGTTTTTAATGGAAGAGTGGAAGCATCTAGCCGAATCAATAATCAATGGAAGTGGCGAGCAGATGCTTGGTTACTGCAAAATGATACACCGACAGATTTGCTTTATTTTGGTCGGCAAGATGACTTTGTAGAGCTGTCACTGGAGTATTATTTTTAAGGCTAAAATGCTGTAATTCAAAAAAGTCGCTTCAATGCTGTAAATACGTAAAGCGACCTAAAAAACAAAGCCGGGCAATGCCCGGCTTTAAAGTGTTTTGCGAGTAAGACTGTAGCTTGCGCCACATAAGTAATCCTAGTTTAAACCCTCAGTATTTCAAACAAAAATAAGTAAATTTCCGTTCATTTCTGAGCCCCAAAATAAAGACTTAATTTTTATTTATAATTTTGTGAGCATATTAAAGCTTATTTGTTCCAGGTGTTGCGCTTTCTCATATTTGATCACCTTGGTTTTTGGGGATGGGTGATATGAATTTCATAAACCCAAACCAAGTAGATTAAACCTGTGAAAGCAGCGCTTTTTGCTAACAATGGGTATCAAACGCAATTTTTTGATGTTTTTTCACCCGTAAAGCGCATGAAAGTGGAATTGGGTTTGGATTTAACCATCGCTTTGATTACTATGTAAAGCTATTTGAAAATACCCAAGAATCCCATCAGGGAAACCTTATAGACACTACCACTTATGTTCTTTACATAGGTAGATGAGGAAACGATGCAACATCTAGAAGAGATCATTGCTAATGCGAACGCAGCGATTGAAGCGGCGGATTCGTTAGTTGCACTTGATGAAGTGCGTGTTCAGTATCTAGGCAAAAAAGGCGAGCTTACCGCTCAGCTTCAAAGCCTAGGTAAACTACCACCAGAAGAGCGCCGTACTGCTGGTCAAGAAATCAACAAAGCGAAAGGCGTAGTTCAACAAGCTATCGCAGCGCGTAAAGATGCACTACAACGTGCAGAACTTGAAGAAAAATTAGCTGCTGAAACTATTGATGTAACACTACCAGGTCGTCGTATCGAGAACGGTGGTTTGCACCCAGTTACGCGTACAGTTGAGCGTATTGAGCAGTTTTTTGGTGAGCTAGGCTTTAACACTGAGTCTGGTCCTGAGATTGAAGATGCATTCCATAACTTTGATGCACTAAACATCGCAGAAGATCACCCAGCGCGTACTGACCACGACACGTTCTTCTTTAACCCAGACCTTATGCTACGTACTCATACGTCTGGTGTTCAGATCCGTACAATGGAAAATGGTAAACCACCATTCCGTTTCATCGCTCCGGGCCGTGTTTACCGTAACGATTACGACCAAACGCACACGCCAATGTTCCACCAAGTGGAAGGCATGCTAGTCGACGAGAACGTAAACTTCGCACAGCTAAAAGGCATCCTGCATGATTTCCTATGTAACTTCTTTGAAGAAGAAGTAGAAGTTCGCTTCCGTCCTTCTTACTTTCCATTCACAGAGCCTTCAGCAGAAGTTGACGTGAAAGGTAAGAATGGAAAATGGCTTGAAGTTCTAGGTTGTGGCATGGTTCACCCGAACGTATTGCGTGCCGTAGGCATCGACCCTGAGAAGTACTCTGGCTTTGCATTTGGTATGGGCGTAGAGCGTCTAACTATGCTTCGTTACGGCGTAAACGATCTTCGTGCGTTCTTCGAGAACGACCTTCGTTTCCTAAAACAGTTCAAGTAATCCAGGGGATACATCACAATGAAATTTAGCGAATCATGGCTTCGTGAGTGGGTAAACCCTGCGGTATCGACTGACGAACTTACACACCAAATTACGATGGCGGGTCTAGAAGTAGACGACGTACTGCCTGTTGCTGGTTCTTTCACTGGCGTTAAAGTAGGTAAAGTGGTTGAGTGTGGTCAACACCCAGATGCAGATAAGCTACGTGTAACAAAAGTAGATGTTGGTGCTGAAGAACTACTAGACATCGTTTGTGGCGCATCTAACTGCCGCTTAGGTATCAAAGTTGCTGTAGCAACAGTTGGTGCTGTTCTACCAGGCGATTTCAAAATCAAAAAAGCAAAACTACGTGGTCAACCATCTCACGGTATGCTTTGTTCATTCTCTGAACTAGGTATCGATGTAGAATCTGATGGTATTCTAGAGTTATCTGAAGACGCTGTTATCGGTACTGATTTCCGCGAATTCCTAGGTCTTGAGGACGTAACAGTAGACGTAGACCTTACGGCTAACCGCGCTGACTGTTTCAGCATCCGTGGTATGGCTCGTGAAGTTGGCGTTTTGAACCGTGCAGACGTTACAGAGCCAGCAGTAAATGCTGTTGCTCCAGCTATCGATGACACAGTTTCGATTGAAGTAAAAGCGCCAGCAGCATGTCCACGTTACCTAGGTCGCGTAGTTAAGAGCGTTAACGTTCAAGCTGAAACACCACTTTGGATGCAAGAGAAACTTCGCCGTTGTGGTATTCGCTCTATCGATCCAGTGGTAGACATCACCAACTTTATTCTTCTAGAGCAAGGTCAACCGATGCATGCATTCGATCTAGCGAAGATCGAAGGTGGTATCGTGGTTCGTCTAGCAGAGCAAGGCGAGAAGCTGACTCTTTTAGATGGTAATGAAGCAGAGCTAAACGTAGATACTCTGGTTGTCGCAGACCACAACAAAGCACTAGCAATCGCGGGTATCTTTGGTGGCGAAGAGTCTGGTGTAACGACTGAGACTAAAGACGTTCTACTTGAGTGTGCGTTCTTCGCACCGGATCACATCCGTGGTCGCGCTCGTAGCTATGGCTTACACACTGATTCTTCAATGCGTTTTGAGCGTGGTGTGGACTTCGCACTACAAGCAAACGCAATGGAACGCGCGACAGAACTTCTTGTTGAGATCTGTGGTGGTGAAGTCGCGCCAGTAGTGGGTGCTGAGTCCGAGGCTGACCTACCAAAAGCAAACACAGTTGCACTGCGTCGCACTAAACTAGATAGCTTACTAGGTCACCATATTGCAGATAGCGATGTGGCTGAGATTCTAGAGCGTCTTGGTTTATCGGTAGAAAGCACGAACGAAGGCTGGACAGCAACAGCGCCAACTTGGCGTTTCGATATTGCTATCGAGCAAGACTTAATTGAAGAAGTGGGTCGTATCTACGGTTACGATAATATTCCTAACCAACGTCCAGCTGCTGCACTTCAGATGCACAACCACGTCGAAGCGAATATCCCGCTAAAACGCGTTCGTAACCTACTTGTTGACCGCGGTTACCAAGAAGCGATTACGTACAGCTTCGTTGAACCAGAGCAGCAAAAGCTCGTTGTTCCTGGTGTTGAACCGTTAATCCTGCCATTCCCAATTTCTGCGGACATGTCAGCGATGCGTTTAGGTCTTATCCAAGGTCTATTAAACACAGTAGTTCATAACCAGAAACGTCAACAGCCACGTGTTCGTCTATTCGAATACGGTTTACGTTTCATTCCGTGTGAATCAGCTGAAAACGGTATGCGTCAAGAGCCGATACTTGCAGGTGTTATCGCAGGTACTCGCGGTGAAGAGCACTGGGATATCGAGACAAACACAGTGGACTTCTTCGACCTTAAAGGCGATCTAGAAGCCGTTCTTGAGTTAACTGCAAACGAAGTCGCTTACTCTTTCGCAGTGCTTTCTGCTGAAGATAAAGCAGCGAACCCAGCGCTTCACCCTGGTCAATCTGCGGCACTAATTGTCGGTGGGAAGCAGGTAGGTGTAATCGGTACGGTTCACCCAGAACTTGAGCGTAAGTTTGGTCTAAACGGTCGTACTATCGTATTCGAAGTTGAATGGTCAGCGATCAACACGAAAGTGATTCCTGAAGCAGTACAGCTTTCTAAGTTCCCATCAAACCGTCGTGACATTGCCGTTGTTGTTGATGAAGCTGTCGCTTCTGGTGACATCGTTGCTGCATGTTTAGCACAAGGTGGTGAGTTCTTGAAAGGTGCTAAGCTATTTGACGTTTACGTAGGTAAAGGCGTTGAAGAAGGCAAGAAGAGCCTAGCTATCGCGCTAACACTACAATCAGTAGAGCGCACGCTAGAAGATGCAGACATCGCGGGTGCGGTTGATGCGATCGTCGCTCACGTCTCTGAGAAGTTTGGCGCTTCACTACGTGACTAGTTGATTCTCACCAAATAGACAAAAAGCAGGCGAATTAGCCTGCTTTTTTTGTACCTGTTATCCCGTTTTCATTCAGATAGTTGTAAATCGTCTGGCAATTTGATCTTCCTTAACGCATCGTTAATCCAAAATATATCATCATGTTCATATATCCAAATACCTTGGGGCTACTTGGATATGTATCTTTTACAGGAGGCAACATGAAGCGTTGGCTAGCGATACTTTTATTGGCACTTCCCCTCACGAGTGTTTCGTCTGAAAAAACACTGAACGCAACGGAAATTATTGAGCGTTCCGATCAGCAAATGAGAGGCGAATCGAGTTACACCGTTTCTACAATGAACATTGTCCGCCCTGATTGGACTCGTTCTATGAGCATGAAATCTTGGAGCAAAGGGCAAGATCTTTCTTTGGTTTTGGTCACGGCGCCTGCAAAGGACAAAGGGTCTACCTCATTAAAAAGATATCGAGAAATGTGGAACTGGATACCCGGAATCGAGAGGGTGATTAAAATTGCGCCTTCCATGTTAGGGCAATCTTGGATGGGGTCTGACTTCACCAATGATGATCTCATTAATCAGTCTTCCATTGTTGTCGACTATACCCATGAACTGGTGGGAGAAGATACGTTTGACTCGGTATCAACATGGAAGATCGAAGCAACCGCCAAACCAGATGCGCCTGTTGTTTGGAGTAAAGTGACATTATGGATTTCACAAGACACTTACCTTCAAAGAAAGGTGGAGTTTTATGACGAGTTTGATGAGTTAGTGAACACATTAAGCACATATGAAGTGAAAGAGCTTGGTGGTCGAAATATCGCGACCCGAATGGAAATGATTCCGGCAGATAAGCCGGGTCAGAAAACAGAAATGATCACGCATGAAGCCCAGTTTGATTTTGAGATAGGTGACGACTTTTTCTCACAATCACAAATGAAAACATTACGTGACTAAACTCAGAATCGGCAGTCTTTACTCCTTTAAGGACATATCATGCTATTTACGTTAGCTTGGCGTAACTTATGGCGACAAAAGCGCAGAACGCTACTCACAGCTTCTGCATTAGCGTTAGCTTTATTTCTTTCGCTCGTTATGCGCTCGTTACAAGAAGGGACCTACACCAACAGTATCGAAAACAGCGCTCGTTTTTCTACAGGGTTAATTCAGTTGCAGCACCCAAATTTTGGTGAGAGCAACAGTATTGATGATTTGATTCCGGGTTCCCCTGAGTTTATTTCCCCAGTAACAAAAGACCCTGAATTTACACACGTACTCCCTCGTATTGAATCATTTGCATTGGCAGCAGCGAAAGAAAAATCCAAAGGTGTCATGGTTATTGGCATCGCCCCAGACCTTGAAGATGATTATGCAAAGCTCGGTGAAAAAGTGACACAAGGTCACTATCTGAACCCAGAAGGTCAGGAAGTACTGGTGGGTGAATCGTTAGCACGGTATATGAATTTATCTGTAGGCGATGAGTTGGTGCTCTACGGTCAAGGCTACAGAGGACAAACCGCGGCAGGGCTGTTTAAGGTGGTAGGGCTAATTTCGTTTCCTATGCCCCAGTTAGAAAGCCAGCTGGTTTACATTCCGCTTGAGCAAGCAAAGTTAATGTTCAGTACAGAAAATCAAATCACCAATTGGGTTATGCACGTTGAAGATCTTAATGACTTAGACCGAAAGGTAAAAGAGTTAAAAGACGCCTTTGGTTCAGATGTGCGTGTGAGGGATTGGCGAGACCTTTCTCCTGAAACCGCCCAGAACATTCAAATGGATAAAGCAGGGGGCATTTTTATGATGCTAGTGCTTTACGGTGTTGTTGGCTTTGGGCTATTTGCCACTATTCTAATGATGACGCTTGAGCGACAACGTGAGTTTGGTGTCATGCTAGCAACAGGATTGCTCAGAAGCCGCTTACTTGTATTGATTGGCATAGAGTCCATTTTCATTGGTGCGCTTGGCGCTTTTATTGGAATGTTGTTAGCAACACCAGTCTTAATTTACTTTTACTTCAATCCTATCCAGCTAACCGGTGATACTGCAACGCTTATGCTGGAAGCGGGTATGGAGCCCATTCTTCCCTTTGCATTATCTGCAAGCCTATATGTGAACCAGGTTTCCATCATTATTGGTCTGTTAGTTTTATGCCTGCTTTACCCAATGTTTAGGGTGTATCGGATGGATTTAGTGAATGCACTAAAAGGGGGTGTACATGCTGATTAAACTCGCTTGGCGCAACTTGTGGAGAAATAAAATTCGCACAGGGATTATGCTGGGTGCCATGGTATTTGGGTTACTTGGGGTGGTTTCCATCATGGGCTTTATGAATGGCTTAATGGATAGCATGCTGAGTAACGCCATCTCGTGGCAAACTAGCCACGTTCAAATTCATCACAAATCTCATTCTGACAACCCAGATCTCAATGCGCTCATTCCAGATTCGGAGGCGATGTTAAAGGCAATCGAAAGTCGTTCCGATGTGGTGCAAATGTCAGCTCGGTTTCTTGTCCACGGAATGGTTGCGTCTGCGAGAAGCAATAGAGGCATAAAAATCAATGGAGTGGATTTGGACTCTGAGCGGAAAATAACGCCGTTGTCATCTCACATTATTAAAGGGGACTGGTTAAGTAAGGAAGGTCGGAACCCCGTTCTCGTTTCTGAAAAAACAGCGCAAAGGCTTAACTTGAGGGTCGGATCAAAGGTGGTGCTCACTTTTTCAGACACCAATAATGAGGTTGCTGGTGCAGCGTTCCGAGTAAGAGGTGTGTTCAAAACGCCTTCAAGCAGTTTTGACGACGGCAACATCTATGTAAGGAAATCCGATTTAACGAAGTTAGCCGGCATTGAAGGTTCACATGAAGTGGCCATCCTACTAAAAGATCCATCGGCCGAGTCAATAGAAGCATTTTTAGAATCAATAAACACCATATTGCCTAATGAGAGTGAAGCGCGAGGTTGGCGTCAAATTCAGCCGATGCTTGCGTCGGCGCAAAGTTCAATGGCGACGAGTAACGGCTTAATTTTGGGTGTGTTTGTTATCGCGATGGGCTTCGGGATTGTCAATATTCTCCTAATGTCTGTTTTTGAGCGTACACGAGAGTTTGGTGTGCTCATGGCAGTAGGGATGCAAAAACATCGAATATTCACGCTCATTCTATGCGAAGCAACGTTCTTAGGCGCGTTAGGGGCATGTTTGGGTGTGCTAGCCAGCGTAACCTTGATTCTCATTTTGAATCATACAGGGCTTGATCTCCGCATCATGTCAGATGCGTTAGGTGCTTATGGTGTGGACACTGTGTTGTATCCACGCATCCAGCTATCAGAGTATCAACTTATTGTGTTTACGGTCGTTCTTGCCAGTGTCATTGCTGCACTGTATCCGGCAAGGCAAATTCTTAAGCAACAACCAGTGCAAGCTATGTCGGAGAAGCATTAATTATGACTATTCAAATAGATGGGCTACGCAAAACCTATAACCAAGACAGTGACTTTCCCGTGCATGCGGTTAAAGCGCTAGATTTGACGATTGAACAAGGAGAATTCGTCGCGGTTATGGGGCCATCCGGCTCTGGGAAAACCACGCTCTTGAACATGCTTGGTGGAATCGATACACCTTCCGCAGGAAAGGTCAGCATTGATGGTTGCGATATTTGTGATTTACCGGAAAAAGAGCTGATAGCGTTTCGTCGGGATCATATTGGGTTTATCTTCCAAGACTACAGTTTACTTCCAGTATTGACCGCTTTAGAAAATGTTGAATTTGTCATGCAGTTGCAAGATCGACCGGCTCAGGAGTGCGAAAGCAGAGCGTCAGCACTACTCGAAAACGTTGGGTTGAAAGATCAGATGCACAAAGTGCCTGCCAAACTATCTGGTGGGCAGCAGCAACGGGTTGCGGTGGCGAGAGCGCTTGCTCCCGGACCTCGCTTTGTAATGGCAGATGAACCAACGGCAAATTTGGATGCAAAAAGCACGGCAGAGCTGTTAGATATTATGGAGCGTTTGAACAATGAAGAGGGGACAACATTCATATTCTCCACTCACGACCCAAGGGTCATCAAACGCGCTAAGCGCGTGATCGTTTTTGAAGACGGTCAATTGACAGAAGACAAGCAACAAAATGAACGAGTTGACGTGGAACTGGTATGAAATCTGTAAGTTATCTGTTTTCAGCGAGCTATCTAATTGCAACTTGTGCGTCGTTTTCCAGCTTTGCCCAGATTCCAGGGTTAGTACCCGAAAAAAGTTGGGATCTGGGGGGCTATATTAAGTATATGGCGACTTTTAATACGGCTGATTCATCAAGCACTCACTTAACGGATCATCTCTTACACCAAAGGTTTAACTTTGAATATCGCTTTAGCTCATCCCTCCGAACCAACGTTAGCATGAGAAACCGCTTTATTTGGGGAGATTCCGTCACTAACAACCCCAATTACGGAAGCGTAGTCGGTCAGGATGATGGGTTCTTTGATTTAACGAGCAACTGGCATGACAACGGTAGGCAAATTGGAACCACACAATTTGACCGAGCCTATCTTGACTATTCCGGAAGTGGATGGCGAGCCAGAGCAGGGCGATTTCGTGTTAACTGGGCGATGACGACGATATGGAACCCAAACGATATATACAACACTTACTCCATATATGATTTTGATTACGAGGAGAAAGGCGGAGCAGACGCATTACAACTCAGCCGAAGTTTGGGTTATGCGAGCAGCTTTGACGTAGTGTATTCACCCAGCGAAGACGATGACCAAAGCAGTTACTCGGCGCGCTATTTAGGAAATGACTCTGGTTGGGATTACCAATTAATGGTAGGCAAAGCCAAGCTGGATTGGGTAATAGGAGCAGGTTTTGCAAGTGACATTAAAGGCGCTGGTGTACGAGGTGAGGTAAGTTATTTTTCCCCGACTAAAGACAAATGGGAAGATTTAGAACTAACGAATAGTATTATAGCCAGTGTCGAAGTGGATTATAGCTTCGGTGGGCGAAGAAACTGGTTGGGAAGAGTCGCTGCGCTTTATATCTCTGAACCACAAGAGCCAACTAGCGCGCCGAATTATCTTAACAAGCCAACTTCACCGAGAACCATGAGCTTCGATAAGCACACCGCCTATGCAGACCTAGGGTTCGATGTATCCCCACTCATGCGCCTAACAGTCAGTTCTACATTATATGGTGATGGTTCTCTATTTTTGGGTGTGAACACAAGTTACTCTATTTCAGATGAGGCGCAGCTGATCGGAGTGATTCAGCGCTTTGATGGAAGAGCAAATAGCGTGTTCGGTAAAACATCCGGTACCGCTGTTTATGCTCAAGTCAAATGGAGTTTCTAATTTGGAACGCACTGGCTAAAGCCGGAAATCGAATTGTGGCACTTGGTTTGTAAATTGATCCATAAAAAGCAGCAACAAGCTCCGATTGTTGTGTGTTGCTATGCATTTGAACTATCTGATTTTTGTTTCATAAATGATGTGTCTCTAATCGCAAAAGTTCGCAAATTTTGTCTCAACTTTATGAATTACCTAATAAAACATGTAAAAAGTACACAAAATTTACAATAGTCTAATCAACTTTTATTTGTTTAATGAGTGGGTTTATATTTTGGTAATTTTAATTATATCGGAATATTTATCTTTAAAACATTACTTCTGTTGAGTAAATTATCAGCTACTTACAGTTTGCGCTTAATATGGCATTAGAAAAAAATTGGCGAAAATCATAAGC